>NZ_JBVHEG010000006.1:0-93680 GCF_055562975.1 Streptomyces sp. NPDC014907
CGCCCGGTTACATTCCGAACCCGGAAGCTAAGCCTTTCAGCGCCGATGGTACTGCAGGGGGGACCCTGTGGGAGAGTAGGACACCGCCGAACAATTTTTGAGCCTCAACCCCCGGACCCTGTCCGGGGGTTGAGGCATTTTTGCGTTCTAAGCTCGGTCCATGCGATACGACTTGGTTATCTTCGACAACGACGGTGTGCTGGTGGACAGCGAGCCGATCTCCAACACCCTGTTGGCCGGCTACCTGACGGAACTCGGGCACCCCACCTCGTACGAGGACTCGTTGCGCGACTACATGGGGTCCGCCCTGCACCGCGTCCACGACCTGATCGAGGAACGGACCGGACAGCGGTTGCCCGTGGACTTCGACGACGTCTTCCACGCGCGCGTCTTCGCCGCCTTCCGGACCGGGCTGGAGGCCGTGCCCGGGGTCGAGGACGTGCTGAAGCGGCTCGTCGCGGCCGGAATCCCGTACTGCGTGGCCTCCTCGGGGAGTCACGAGCGGATCAGGGTCGGGCACCGGAAGACCGGGCTCGACGCCTGGTTCCGGGACGAGAACGTCTTCAGTTCCGAGGACGTCGGCCGGGGCAAGCCGGCGCCCGACCTTTTCCTGCACGCCGCCGCGCGGATGGGGGTCGAACCCGGGCGGTGCGTCGTCGTCGAGGACAGCGGGCTCGGCGTGCGGGCCGCCCTGGCCGCGGGGATGGACGTCTACGGATTCACCGCGATGACCCCCGAGGAGAAGCTCACCGGGGCCGAGGGGTTCTTCCGCAGGATGGACGAGCTGCCCGCCATTTTGGGCATGTGATCCATCTACCCAGGGGTAGTTTCCGGCCGTACGCTGTGCCGCCATGACGGATGCGCGGTTGCGGCGTGGGCGGGGATCCCTGGCGGTCGGTTTCTTCGTGCAGGGGGTCACCTTCGCCCTGCTCGTGACCCGGATACCGGCGATCCAGGACCGGTACGGGATATCCGACGGGCTGCTCCCCGCCTTCCTGGCCGCCGTTCCGGTCCTCGCCGGAGTCGCGAGCGTGGCGACCGAGAAGGTCGTCGCCCGGACCGGGCCCGCGGTGGTGCTGCGGTGGGCCCAGCCCTTCGTCCTCCTCGCCCTGCTCGCCGCGGGAGCCGGTACCGAGCTGTGGCAGGCCGCCGTCGCCCTCGGACTCTTCGGACTCGCCGTGGGCGCCCTCGACGCCTCCATGAACATGCTGGGGGTCAGCCTCCAGCGGGCGTACGGGCGGAGCATCATGCTCGGCTTCCACGCCGCGTACAGCCTCGGCGGGATCGCGGGGGCCTCCCTCGCCTGGGCGGGGGCGCACTGGCACCTGTCGCTGTTCGCGTCCTACCTGCCGGTCGTGGCCGTCCTGCTGCCCGTCGCCCTCGCCGCCGGCCGGTGGTACGCGGCCGGCGGGGACGCGCCCGGGGAGGCGAAGGCCGGGGAAGCGGCGGAGAACGGGGCGGGCGGCGTCGGCCTCACGCTGCTGCTGCCGCTCTGCCTCGTCATGACCTTCGCCTACATCGGGGACTCCACCGTCTCCAACTGGAGCGCCAAGTACCTCCAGGACGTGCTGCACAGCTCGGAGGAGCTGGCGACCGTCCCGTACAACGCGTACATGGTGACGACCCTCCTCGGGCGGGCCGTCGGGGACTTCGGGGTGCGCCGGCTGGGGGCCGCGGCGGTCGTGCGCGGCGGGTCGGTGCTCGCGGCGCTCGGATTCGCCCTCGTCGCGGCGGCGCCGGGCGCCTGGGCGGGAATCGCCGGGTTCACCGTCCTCGGCCTCGGCCTGAGCGTCCTCGTCCCGCAGACCTTCGCCGCCGCCGGACGGCTCTTCCCCGGCGACAGCGACACGGCCGTGGCGCGGCTCAACGTCTTCAACTACGTCGGGTTCCTGGTCGGATCGCCGCTCGTGGGGGCGCTCGGGGACGCGTGGAGCTACCGGGGCGCGATGCTGGTGCCGATGGTGCTCGTCCTGGTGACGGTGGCGTACGCCACGTCGTTCGGCCCGCGGGCGGCCCGATACGGTGACGGGCATGAGCGGCCGCGCACTGTTGATGTGGGATGAAGCTGTCACGCAGTACGACTTCGGGCCGGGGCACCCGATGGACCCGGTGCGCCTCGCGCTGACGATGTCGCTGGTGCGGGCCCACGGCCTCGACCGGGCCGTGGACGTGGTCGCGGCGAAACCGGCCGGGGACTCGACGCTGCGGCTCGTGCACCGCGAGGACTACGTGGCGGCCGTGCGCGCCGCCTCCGCCGACCCGCGCCACGCCGACCAGGCGTACGGGCTGGGCACGGTGGACGACCCGGCGTTCGCCGGGATGCACGAGGCGTCGGCGCTGATCGCCGGACAGTCGGTGGGGGCGGCGGAGGCCGTGTGGCGGGGAGAGGCCGCGCACGCGGTGAACTTCGCCGGAGGCCTGCACCACGCGATGCCGGGCGCGGCGGCGGGCTTCTGTATCTACAACGACGCCTCCCTCGCGATCGCCCGGCTGCTCGAACTGGGCGCGGAACGCGTCGCGTACGTGGACGTCGACGTGCACCACGGGGACGGGGTGCAGGCGGCGTTCTGGGAGGACCCGCGGGTCCTGACGGTCTCGCTGCACGAGCACCCGCGGACCCTGTTCCCGCAGACCGGGTGGCCGGAGGAGACCGGTGCGCCCGGGCCCGGCGAGGGCGGGGCGGTGAACGTGGCCCTTCCGGCCGGGACCGGGGACGCGGGATGGCTGCGGGCCTTCCACGCGGTCGTGCCGGAACTGCTCGCGGACTTCCGGCCGCAGGTGCTCGTGACGCAGCACGGCGCGGACACGCACTTCGAGGACCCGCTGGCGCACCTGGCGGTCTCCCTCGACGCCCAGCGGGCGGTCCAGGAGGCCTGCCACGAACTGGCGCACGCGCACGCCGGCGGCAGGTGGCTGGCGCTCGGCGGCGGCGGGTACGCGGTGGTGGACGTCGTGCCCCGGTCCTGGACGCACCTGGTGGCGATCGCGGCGCACGCGCCCGTGGACCCCGCGTCGGTGATCCCCTCCTCCTGGCGGGACGAGGTGTACGCGCGGACGCGGCAGCCGGGGCCCCGGCGGATGACGGACGGGCGGTGGCCGGTGGACTTCCGGGACTGGGCCGCCGGGTACGACCCGGCGGACCGCCTCGACCAGGCGGTGCTCGCGACCCGCAGGGCCGTCTTCCCGCTGCGGGGGCTGCTCGCGTAGGGCGTGTGCCGGAAGTGGCGTCGTCCGCCCGGAGGGCAGGCGGGACTTCCGGCACACGCCCCGGGTCCGGGGCCGCCGGGTCGCCGTGCCCGGTGTGGGGGAGGACCCTGGAAGGAGAGCGCCCGGGCGTCGAGGGCGTGGAGAACGGAGCGCCTGCCCGGTCGGAAAGGGCGCGTCATGCGCATGATGCTGAAGATTCAGATGGACACCGCGGCCTCCAACGAGGCCATCGACCGGGGGACCCTGCGGGAGACCATGGAGGGCGTGATGCGGGAACTGCGCCCCGAGGCCGTCTACTTCACCCCCGAGGACGGCTGCCGCACGGCCTACGTGTTCTTCGACATGGTGGACCCGTCCCAGATGCCGAAGATCTCCGAGCCCCTCTTCCGGGTGCTCGGCGCCCGGCTCCACTACTCGCCGGCCATGAACCGGGAGGACCTGGACAAGGGGATGGCCGCCCTCGGCTCCGGCGGCTGAACCGCCCGGAACGCGCCGCCGGGTGTTACGCCGACCGTGGGGTGTCCGGAGGGTTCGCGCCCCCGGGCGGGAACGTTCGGGCAGCATCGGACGGGTGCGGAGTACCGGGGCGTTGCGGGCGCATCTGTTGGCGGCGGGGCTGGCCGGCGCGGTGGCGACCCCGCGGGAGGAGAACCTGCGGAGCTACCGGCTCTTCGCCGCGCGCGATCCGCGGGTGCTGCTCGGGCTCGATCCCGCGCGGGGGTGGGACGAGGCCGAGCTGCTGCGGCTGATGGCCGACAGGTGCGGCGTGTCGGGGGACCCCGCGCACCGGTCGGGGCCGGACGTCATCGACCCGGAGCGTACGTTGAGGGGGCTCGACGCCTTCGCCGCGCGGCTCGGAGCAGCGGCGGAGCAACGGGTTCCGGTGCTGCTGGGGACGGGGCACCCGCACCGGCTGATCGGTTTCTACGCCGCTCTCGCAGACGCCTTGTCGGCGGCGGGGTGCCCTGTGCTCACCCCGGCGCAGGGGCGACGTGTCGACATGACGACCCGGTTCGGCGTACGCACCCACGTCCTGGACTACGTGCGGGGCGTCGCCCTCGTACGGGAACCGGGACCCTCCGGGGGCGGGCGCACGCCGGGGGCGCACTCCCATTCGCCGCTGCCGGTCAGGGCCGCCCTGGAGAGCGCGGCCGACTCCGGCGGGCCGCTTCCGGAACTGGTGGTCGGCGACCACGGCTGGGTCTGCGGAGCAGGTCAGCTGGGCATCGAGGCCATCGGGCTCGCCGACACGGACGATCCGGCGCTGTTCGTCGGGGAGGCGGAGGGGCAGGTGTCGGCGGTGGTCCCGCTCGACGACGGCGTGCGCTCCGTCTCGTACCTCCCCCTGTCCCGCTATGTGCTCGAACGCGCGCGTCTGTCACGGTGAACGGCCGGTCGCAGCTCCTCTTCCCCACTCGTACCACCCGCCCCTAGTCTGGAGCGTGAGCGCTCGACGACGAAGAGTCACCGGAGGGGAAGCCGGTGGCCGTCGCGGCGGAAGGTACAGGTGGATCATGGCTGCTGGCGATCGGCCTCTCAACGAGGTCAAGTTCCTGACCGTGGCGGAAGTCGCCTCGGTGATGCGCGTCTCGAAGATGACCGTGTACCGCCTGGTGCACAGCGGTCATCTGCCGGCGATCCGGGTGGGCAGGTCCTTCCGGGTGCCGGAACAGGCGGTTCACGAGTACCTGCGGCAGTCTTTCGTGGGGGTGGGGACCGCGTAGCGGGCGCGCGGAGCGGCACCGGAGAGCTTCACGAGGCCCTCGGGCGACGACCGGGAGGCCCTCGGATTACGACCGGGGTGCTCGGGACGGTAGGCTAGGCCGACGTAGGTCGTGTGGGCCCAGACGCCCCGCACCGATCCCCGCCCCGGCGGGGATGTTCCGAGAAGTGAGCGAGGGTAGTCGTGGGCTCTGTTATCAAGAAGCGGCGCAAGCGGATGGCGAAGAAGAAGCACCGCAAGCTGCTCAAGCGCACGCGCGTTCAGCGTCGCAACAAGAAGTAAGGCGACAGCTGCTTCGCAGCGTTCGGCGCGTCGGCGTGGCCCTTCACCCCTGTGGTGGAGGGCCACGCTTTTGTCCCGGGGGAATCCGGAGGCGCTACGGTGGCGACCGACGGAAGCGATCCACGGAAGACCGACGGAAGGCGCTGATCTTGGGCAAGGTCGTGCTCGTCACCGGTGCCGCCCGGCATCTCGGCGGCCGTTTCGTGCGGAGGATCCAGCGGGACCCGGAGGTGGAGCGGGTGATCGCGGTGGACGCGGTCGACCCGGAGCACCGGCTCGGCACCGCCGAGTTCGTACGGGTGGACATCCGCCGGCCCGAGATCGCGAAGGTCCTCGTCGAGCACGACGTCGACACGGTGGTCCACCTGGACGTCACCGGGACGGCCCTCGGCGGCGGCGGGCGGACGTCGGTCAAGGAGACCAACGTCATCGGCACCATGCAGCTGCTCGGCGCGTGCCAGAAGTCGCCGCGGACCGCGCGCCTGGTGGTGAAGTCCAGTACGAGCGTCTACGGTTCGGCGCCGCGCGACCCGGCCGTCTTCACCGAGACGACACCGGCGAAGGCGCTGCCGAGCGGGGGCTTCGCGAAGGACGCCGTCGAGGTCGAGGGGTACGTCCGGGGCTTCGCCCGGCGACGGCCGGACGTGGCCGTGTGCGTGCTGCGGTTCGCGAACATCCTCGGCCCCCGGATCGACTCCCCGCTGACCGAGTACCTGGCACTGCCGGTCCTGCCGACCGTCCTCGGCTACGACCCGCGGCTGCAGTTCGTCCACGAGGACGACGTGATCGACGTCCTGCGCCTGGCGGCGCACGAACCCCGCAGGGCCACCCAGAACAGCGGCACCTTCAACGTGGCCGGGGACGGGGTGCTGCTCCTCTCCCAGTGCGCGCGGCGGCTCGGCCGGCCGACGGTGCCGGTGCTGCTCCCGGCGGTCACCTGGGTGGGCACGGCGCTGCGCGCGGTGGGGGTCACCGACTTCGCGCCCGAGCAGATCCGGCTGCTCACCCACGGCCGGGTCGTCTCGACGGTCCACACGCGCGAGGTCTTCGGCTTCGCGCCGTCCCGCACGACGGCGGAGGCCTTCGCGGACTTCGCGCGGAGCCGGGGGCCGGGGCTGCTGCCTCCCGCCGTGCTCGCCGGGGCGGTGGACCGGCTCGCCGGGCACCTGGCCCCCGTTCCCCCTTCCGGGGCTTCCACAGTTCACGACGGCGCCTGAGGAGGCCCGACAGCGATGGCGGACGCCAAGGTCATTCCCTTCGACGACGACCGCTCACGGGCCCGCAGGCGGCCCGCCCGGACCGACGGCGAGGCGGCGGCCGTACGGGCCCTGCCGGGGCCGCAGCAGGTGCCCGGGGAGCCCGGGGCCCCCGCTCCCCGGGGGGCGGAGGACCCGGGGGAGACGGCCGCCCCGGCGGAGCGCGCCGTTCCGGACGCACCGGCCGCCGGGGGCGGCTGGGAGAGGCGGCTCGCGGGCGGCCTCGCGTTCCTGCGGCGGCGGATCACCGGTGAGTACGAGGTCGACGAGTTCGGCTACGACGAGGAGCTGACCGACCAGGTCCTGATGCCGTTGCTGCGCCCGCTGTACGAGAAGTACTTCCGGGTGGAGGTGAAGGGCGTCGAGAACATCCCGGAGAAGGGCGGGGCGCTGGTCGTCGCCAACCATTCGGGGACGCTGCCGCTGGACGGGCTGATGATGCAGGTCGCGGTCCACGACCGCCATCCGGCCGGGCGGCACCTGCGGCTGCTCGCCGCGGACCTGGTCTTCGTGCTGCCGGTCGTGAACGAACTGGCGCGCAAGGCGGGGAACACCCTGGCGTGCGCGGAGGACGCGGAGCGGCTGCTGCGCGCCGGCGAGGTCGTCGGGGTGATGCCGGAGGGCTTCAAGGGCATCGGGAAGCCCTTCGGGGAGCGGTACAAGCTCCAGCGGTTCGGCCGGGGCGGGTTCGTCTCGACGGCGCTGCGGGCCGGGGTGCCGATCGTTCCGTGCTCGATCGTGGGCGCAGAGGAGATATACCCGATGGTCGGGAACGCCAGGACGCTGGCGCGGGTGCTCGGCCTCCCGTACTTCCCGCTCACCCCGACCTTCCCGTGGCTGGGGCCGCTCGGGATGGTGCCGCTGCCGACGAAGTGGACGATCCAGTTCGGCGAGCCGATCCCGACGGACTCCTACGCGCCGGAGGCGGCGGAGGACCCGATGCTGATGTTCAACCTGACGGACCAGGTGCGGGAGCAGATCCAGCACACGCTCTACAAGCTGCTGGTGCAGCGGAGGTCGGTGTTCTTCTGAGGCCCGCGCCGGGTCCCGGAGCGCGCGGGAGGGGCGCCCCCATGCGGGGGCGCCCCTCCCGTGTCGTACCGCCGGACGTCCGTACTAGGGGGCGTCCTCGCTGTCGATGCCGAGGTCCGGAAGCAGACCCGGCAGGAGCGGCGGAAGGGTCACGTCCGGCACGTCCGGGGCCGGCTCGCCGGCCGCGGGGGGCGTCGGGGTGCCGGTCGGGGAGGGCTTGAGGAGCCCGCCGCCGCCGATGAGGCCGCCGTCCCTCGGTGGCGCGGTGGTGCTGTCGTCCGTGTCCGGACCGGTTCCCGTGCCGGGCTCCGAGGGGTGGGACGGGGTGGCGGAGGAGTGGCCCGGGGCCGCCGTCTCGTGGGCGGACGGCGGGCGCTGGGTGTCCGTGCCCCGGGGGCCGCCGGTGGCGCCGGGCGTGCTGCGCGGGCCCTCGGTGCCGGCCGCTTCCTTCTCGGGGGTGCGGGGGAGCACCGACTGGAGCGGCTCGACGGCTTCGTCTATGGCGTCGAAGACGTGCGTCACCTCGCTGCCGACGTCCGAGAGCTGGACGGGGAGCCGGTCGCGGAGGCCGTTCCAGGTGTCCCGGTGGGCCTGGGCGAAGGAGTTGAGCCGGGCCATCGGGGCGATCGCGCCGTCCCGCTCGTACGCCTGGCGGAGCAGCCGGTGGCCCTCGCTGGCGTCGTGCTTCATCCCGCCCAGGACGCGGCGGATCTCGGTGAGGGACTCGTGGTCGAGCTCGCCCGCGCGGCCGCGTTCCATGAGCCTGCGGGCCTCGCTGAGGCGGGTGGATGCCTGGTCGAGGTAGATGCCGCCGCGGTCCGCGTCGTCGTCCGCCATGCCCAGTTTGATGTCCTCCATCCCCCGCTTGAGCCCGTAGAGCGAGTCACCGGGAAGGGCGTCGGAACTGGCGGCGGCAACTCCGCCGAAGGCGCCCGCCGCCACACCGACCGTGAGGCCGCCGGCGGCGAGCCCCTTGGTCCAGCGGGAACGGGGACGCAGCTTCCGGAGCGGGGACGCCCGGTGGGCCCCCCGTCCGGCGGACGCCCGCTGCTCCGGCACGGTAGGGCCCGCGGTCGCGCCGCCCTCCTTGAGCATCGCTTCCATGGCGGCGACCAGCTGGGCCCGCTGCACCACTTTGACCTCGGGGTCCAGCTGCGGCTTGGGCAGCTCGCCGAGTCCGTTCGCCAAGGCCAGAAGCCGTCCCTGCTCGGCAGGTTCGGCCGGTTCGGCCGGGGGCTCGGGCTGCTCGGCCGCGGCGCCCTCGGACGCCCGGTCCTCCAGGGCCTGGGCGAAGGCGTTCGCCCGCCGGTGCGCCGATACGTTCGCGATCACTGGCGGCACCTCCTCTCGTCATGACGGTCGACCCCCTGGGGTGTCCGGAAGGTTGCACACCTTGAGCGCGACCACACGAAAGAGTGAGTGGCTGCGGGCACGGCGTGACCACAGGGAGCCTGCATCCCGCACAACGAGCGGCGCGGCACTTGGGTTACGCGCGGGAGACGATCGGGCCTGTGCGTCATCGGGGCGTCACCGACTGTGAGTTGGACGGGGGTCGTGGGGATGCGGGGCGGGGACGGACCCGCGGGCCGGCCGGGGCGTGCGCGGGGGGCGCGGGCCGGTCAGCGGGCGTCGTCCGGGAGGAGCCGCGCCAGGGTGCGGACGGCCCGGTACTGGAGGGTCTTGATCGCGCCCTCGTTCTTCCCCATGACCCGGGCGGTCTCGGCGACCGAGAGGCCCTGGAGGAAGCGCAGGGTCACGCACTCCTGCTGCTGGGGGTTGAGGCGGCGGACCGCGTCGAGGAGGGCGGCGTTGGAGAGGGACTCCAGGACGGAGTCCTCGGGGCTGCGCTCGACCTCGTTGGCGTCGAGCATCTCGCCGGTGGTGACCTCCAGGCGGAAGCGGCTGGACTTGAAGTGGTCCGCGACCAGGTTCCTGGCGATGGTGACGAGCCAGGCACCGAAGTCGCGGCCCTGCCAGGTGAAGGTGGAGATCCGGCGCAGGGCGCGCAGGAAGGTCTCGCTGGTGAGGTCCTCCGCCGTCGCCTTCCCGCCGACGCGGTAGTAGATGTAGCGGTAGACCGTGTCGCTGTACTGGTCGTACAGCCGGCCGAAGGCCTCGGCCTCGCCCGCCTGGGCGCGCTCGACGAGGTCCATCATGCGGGCGCTGTCGCTGTCCGCGGTGGGGCGGCGGGCGGTGGTCGGGGTTCCGGACCGTGCTCCCCGTCTGCCCACGGCGGCGCTGCCGTCGGCCAGGGCGTAGTAAGGGCCGACGGGTGCCGGTGTGGCGAAGGCGAAGGCGGGGACAGGGCCGGCGTACGCGGTGGGGACGAAGCCGCGCAAGTGGTCGAGGACCGTTGCGCGCAGCGTAGCCAGGCCCGAGGCGTCAACCCCGACGTGTGGGTACACGGGACTCCCAGAGGCAGAGCTTCCATCACGTGCAGTGCGGGACCGTTCACCCGTCGTGGCGACGCGAGGGGTCCTTTGTGCGTCTGAGGAGAATAACGCTTCGTACAGGCGGCGCTACACCCAGTTGCTCAAATCACCGGTTACTTATGATCTGTTACTGGTTGCAGTCGAATCAAGGTGCGATTGATGACCGACAGTTGATCGGTCTGCTTTCGAATATGACTGAGCGGACGCTGCGTTGTGCTCGGGTGAAGACAGGAGGAGTGATCGGGGCCGCTGCGGGGTAAGGGGGCCGGAATGGCGGGGAGTCGACCTGTGCGGTGGTGTTCGACCACGGACGGGTGAGGGCGTCCGGTCCGGGACTGTCGCAGGTGATCACAGGTGAAACGCGCCGGAGGGGCGGAGCGGGGCCCGCCGGAAGCGCGGGGCCCGGGAGTGCGGAAGCGTCAGTGGCGGCGGCGGTGGAGGGCCACCGCGGCGGCGGTGCCGCCGGCCAGCGCGCCGAGCCCCGCCGCGGCGGGGATGCCGACCTTGGCGGCCTTGCGGCCGGTCCGGTAGTCGCGCAGCCGCCACTCCCGGTCCTTCGCGTACCTGCGGAGCTTGGCGTCCGGGTTGATCGCGTACGGATGCCCGACCAGCGACAGCATCGGGATGTCGTTGTGCGAGTCGCTGTACGCGGCGCAGCGGCCCAGGTCGAGGCCCTCGGCGGCGGCGAGCGCCCGCACCGCCTCGGCCTTGGCCGGCCCGTGCAGGGGTTCGCCGACCAGCCGGCCCGTGTAGACGCCGTCGACGGACTCGGCGACCGTCCCGAGCGCGCCGGTCAGCCCGAGCCGGCGGGCGATGATCGTGGCCGTCTCGACGGGGGCGGCGGTGACCAGCCAGACCTTCTGGCCCGCGTCCAGGTGCGCCTGGGCGAGACCACGGGTGCCGGGCCAGATGCGGTCGGCCATGTACTCGTCGTAGATCTCCTCGCCGATGCTCATCAGCTCGGAGACGCGGTGGCCCTTGACGATGGACAGGGCGCTCTCGCGCGCGTCCTGCATGTGCTCGGGGTCCTCGACGCCGGCGAGCCGGAACCAGGCCTGCTGCCAGGCGAAGCGGGCGAGCTCGCGGCGGCGGAAGAACTTCCGCTTGTACAGGCCGCGGCCGAAGTGGAAGATCGCGGCGCCCTGCATCACGGTGTTGTCGAGGTCGAAGAAGGCGGCCGCCCGCACGTCCCCGGCGACCGGGAAGTCCGGCTCGGCGGGGGGCCCGGCCGCCGCCTCCCGCTCCCTTTCCAGCTGGAGCGAGGACTCGCGCGCTGCCTCGGCAGCGGCCTCGCCTGCCAGGACGCTGCGCGCGGTGGCGGAGCGCCTGCGGGGGGAGAGCCATCCCAGAGCGGCCATGCCGTGAGCATAGCCAGTCTGTTCGGTACTTCCCGACGCGTGACGGTGCCGGGGACGTGAACGGCGCGGGACGTCCCGCCGGCCGGCCGGGACAGAATGGCGGCATGTTCGGACGGAAGAAGAAGGCGGACGCCGGGGCGCGGACCGTGACGCTGATCGGCAGGCCGGGGTGCCACCTCTGCGACGACGCGCGGGCGGTGGTCGAGGCCGTGTGCGCGGAGACGGGGGCGGCCTGGGAGGAGAAGGACATCACCCGGGACGAGGAGCTGTACCGGGCGTACTGGGAGCAGATCCCGGTGGTCCTGGTCGACGGCGAGCAGCACACCTTCTGGCGGGTGGACGCCGACCGGCTCCGGCGCGAACTGGGTGCCTGACCGGAACGCGGTTACCATCGTGGTCGTTTTGTCGGGTCTCGGGGGTGACGTCGTAAGGAGAGTGTGCGGTTTTGCCCCCTTCGGAAGACCAACGCGCCGAGACCCCTCACGGTTCCGTGACGAGGGCAACCGGTTGCGTGACACCGGTCACTTTGGCCGGGCAAAACGGACACCATCTTTGTGCACGCGTTCACAAAGACATAGCCTGCATTCGACGGGGCGGTCTTGGGACGTATGGCCGCCTGCAGCCCCGCTCATCCCGCAGGAGCACCGTGGCAACTGGCCGAACTCACCGACCGGCGACCCGTAGCCGAGGAATTCCCGAGGCCACCGTCGCCCGGCTTCCGCTGTATCTGCGCGCACTGACCGCGCTCTCGGAGCGTTCCGTACCCACGGTCTCCTCCGAAGAGCTCGCGGCGGCGGCGGGGGTCAACTCCGCGAAGCTGCGCAAGGACTTCAGCTACCTCGGCTCCTACGGCACCCGCGGGGTCGGCTACGACGTCGAGTACCTCGTCTACCAGATCTCCCGCGAGCTGGGCCTCACCCAGGACTGGCCGGTCGTCATCGTCGGCATCGGAAACCTCGGTGCCGCGCTCGCCGGCTACGGCGGCTTCGCCTCGCGCGGCTTCCGCGTCGCCGCGCTGATCGACGCCGATCCCGCCATGACCGGCAGGCCCGTCGCCGGCATCCCCGTCCAGCACAGCGACCACCTCGAGCGGATCATCGAGCAGGACGGCGTCTCCATCGGCGTCATCGCCACCCCGGCCGGCGTCGCCCAGCAGGTCTGCGACCGGCTCGTGGCCGCCGGGGTCACCTCCATCCTGAACTTCGCCCCGACCGTGCTCTCCGTGCCCGACGGCGTGGACGTGCGCAAGGTCGACCTCTCCATCGAGCTCCAGATCCTCGCCTTCCACGAGCAGCGCAAGGCCGGCGAGGAGTCCGGGACCGGCACCGGCGCGGAGTCCGTGCCGGCCGTCGTGCCGCCGGCCCCCCGCGCCGCGGGGAACGACGGCCGCAAGGGACCCGACGGGGACGTCCCCGCGGTGATGCCGGCATGAGTCTCCTCGTCGTCGGCCTGAGCCACCGCAGCGCCCCGGTCTCCGTCCTGGAGCGGGCCGCGCTGTCGCCGGACGCCCGGGCCAAGCTCCTCCAGGACGCCCTCGCCGCCGAACCGGCGACCGAGGGCGCCGTCCTGGCCACCTGCAACCGCATCGAGCTCTACGCCGACGTGGACAAGTTCCACGCCGGTGTCGCCGAGCTGTCCACCCTGCTCGCCCAGCACAGCGGCGTCGGCCTGGACGAGCTCACCCCCTACCTCTACGTGCACTACGAGGACCGGGCCGTCCACCACCTCTTCTCGGTGGCCTGCGGCCTCGACTCCATGGTCGTCGGCGAGGGCCAGATCCTCGGCCAGATCAAGGACGCCCTCGCCCTCGGCCAGGAGCTGCACACCGCCGGCCGCCTCCTCAACGACCTGTTCCAGCAGGCCCTGAGGGTCGGCAAGCGCGCCCACAGCGAGACCGGGATCGACCGGGCCGGGCAGTCGCTCGTCACCTTCGGCCTGGAACAGCTGGCCGGAGGCACGGGCGACACGGACGGCACGGACGTCGGGACCTGGGCCAAGGGCAAGAGGGCGCTCGTCATCGGCGCCGGCTCGATGTCCTCGCTCGCCGCCGCCACCCTCGCGCGCTCCGGCGTCTCCGAGATCGTCGTGGCCAACCGCACCCTCGCCCGCGCCGAGCGGCTCGCCGAGATCCTCAACGAGCCCGGCGGCACCGGCGTGACCGCGCACGCGGCCGAGATGGTTGCCGTCGGCGACGAACTCACCCGTGCCGACATCGTCGTCTCCTGCACCGGCGCCACCGGACTCGTCCTCACCGGCGGCGACGTCGAGACCGCCGTACGGGGCCGCCGCGCCCCGCTCGCCCTGCTCGACCTCGCCATGCCCCGCGACATCGACGCCGCGGCCCACCGCGTGCCCGGCGTCCGGCTCGTCGACATCGAGTCGCTCGCCGACGCCGCCGCCGACGCGCCCATGGCCGCCGACGTCGACCGGGTGCGCGCCATCGTCTCCGACGAGGTCGCCGCCTTCGGCGCGGCCCAGCGGGCCGCCCACATCACCCCGACCGTCGTCGCCCTGCGCGCCATGGCCGCCGACGTGGTGGCCGGCGAGGTCGCCCGGCTCGAGGGCCGGCTGCCCGGCCTCGACGACAAGCAGCGCGCCGAGATCACCCAGACCGTGCGCCGCGTGGTCGACAAGCTCCTGCACGCGCCGACCGTGCGGGTCAAGCAGCTCGCGGGCGAGCCCGGCGGCGCCGGGTACGCCGACGCGCTGCGGACACTCTTCGACCTCGACCCGGAGACGGTGGCGTCCGTCAGCCGGGCCGACCTGAATGACGCCGACGTCAAGAACCGAGGGCGAGTATGACCGAGAGGGCACTGAGGCTCGGGACCAGGCGCAGCAAGCTCGCCATGGCCCAGTCCGGGCACGTGGCCGACGCCGTCCGGCAGGTGACCGGCCGGCCCGTCGAGCTCGTGGAGATCACGACGTACGGGGACACCTCCCGGGAGCACCTCGCGCAGATCGGCGGCACCGGCGTCTTCGTCGCCGCCCTGCGCGACGCGCTGCTCGCCGGTGAGGTGGACTTCGCCGTCCACTCGCTGAAGGACCTGCCGACCACCCCGCACCCCGACCTGGTGCTGGCCGCGGTCCCGCGCCGCGAGGACCCGCGCGACGTCCTGATCGCCCGCGCCGGGGTGACGCTGGACCGGCTGCCCAAGGGCGCCCGGGTCGGCACCGGCTCGCCGCGGCGGATGGCCCAGCTCCACGCGTACGCGCGCAGCCACGGCCTGGAGCTGACCTGCGTCCCGATCCGGGGCAACATCGACACCCGGGTCGGTTACGTGAGCGGCGGAGAACTGGACGCGGTGGTCCTCGCCGCGGCCGGCCTCAACCGCATCGGCGGCACGGAGGAGCTCACCGGCTCCCTGTCGCTCGACCGCCTGCCGGTCGACGTCGTGCTGCCCGCCCCCGGTCAGGGGGCCCTGGCCGTCGAGTGTCCGGCGTCGAACGCCGAACTCGCCACCGCGCTCGCCGCTCTCGACGACCCGCGCACGCGGGCCGCCGTGACCGCCGAGCGATCCCTGCTCGCCGCCCTGGAGGCCGGCTGCTCCGCACCCGTGGGTGCGCTGGCCGACCTGCTGGCCGACGACCCCGGTCACGGGCAGGCTGTCACCGAAATGCGCCTGCGCGGCGTCGTCGGCACCACCGACGGCTCGACGCTGGTGCAGCTGTCCACCACCGGACCCGTACCCACCTCGCACGACGAGGCCATGGCGATCGGACGCGAACTCGCGGACGAGATGCTCGCCAAGGGTGCGGCCGGTCTTATGGGGGAGCGAGCACTTTGAACCCCACCAGCCCGACCACCAGCCCCCTGTCCCCGGCCTTCGCGGGCCACGGACACGTCACGTTCCTCGGCGCGGGTCCCGGCGATCCCGGACTGCTGACCCTCCGGGCCGTCGAGGCCCTCTCGGGAGCGGACGTCCTGATCGCCGAGCCGGAGGTCCTCGACGTCGTTCGCGGCCATGCGCGCGCGGGGGTGAGCACGCCGGAACTGGCGGTTGTCGACGAGGCGTCAACAGCCGCCGGTGTCCCCGTGTTGAGGGACGCCGCCAATCTTGTCATGGAGGCCGCGAGGAGCGGCAGGCGGGTCGTCCGTGCGGTGACCGGCGACCCCGGCCTCGACGGCAACGCGGGAGCGGAGATGCTCGCCTGCGCCGCCGAGGGCATCCCCTTCGAGGTCGTCCCCGGCGTCGCCAACGCCGTCGGCGTCCCCGCGTACGCCGGTGTGCCGCTGCGCGACGCGCAGGGCACCGACGTCCGGTTCGTCGACGCCCGGTCCGCCGACGAGCGGTGCTGGACCGAGGTCGGCGCCTCCGACGGCACCGTCGTCGTCTCCACCACGCTCGACTCGGTGGCCGCGGCCGCCGGCGAGCTGGTGGCGGCCGGCCGCAAGCCGGACACCCCGATCACCGTGACGATCGCCGGTACGACCACCCGGCAGCGGACCTGGAACGCGACCCTCGGCACCATCGCCCAGGTCTTCAAGCAGGGGAAGGTCCTCCCCTCGCCCGAGGGCCACCGGCCGGTCATAGCCGTGGTCGGCGAGCGCAGCGCCCCGGCGCAGCGGGACCGGCTGGCGTGGTTCGAGTCGAAGCCGCTCTTCGGGTGGCGGGTCCTCGTGCCGCGCACCAAGGAGCAGGCCGCCTCGCTCTCCGACCAGCTGCGTTCGTACGGCGCCGTGCCGCACGAGGTCCCGACGATCGCCGTCGAGCCGCCGCGCACCCCGCAGCAGATGGAGCGGGCCGTCAAGGGCCTGGTGACCGGACGCTACGAGTGGATCGCCTTCACCTCGGTCAACGCCGTGAAGGCGGTGCGGGAGAAGTTCGAGGAGTACGGGCTCGACGCGCGCGCCTTCGCCGGGATCAAGGTCGCGGCGGTGGGCGAGCAGACGGCCGCCGCGCTGGTCGACTTCGGCGTGAAGCCGGACCTGGTGCCGAGCGGCGAGCAGTCCGCCGCCGGGCTCCTGGAGGACTGGCCGCCGTACGACCCGGTCTTCGACCCGATCGACCGCGTCTTCCTGCCGCGCGCCGACATCGCGACCGAGACCCTGGTCGCGGGCCTCATCGAGCTCGGGTGGGAGGTCGACGACGTCACCGCCTACCGGACCGTCCGGGCCTCGCCGCCGCCGGCGGACACCCGCGAGGCGATCAAGGGCGGCGGCTTCGACGCGGTCCTCTTCACCTCGTCCTCGACCGTGCGGAACCTCGTCGGCATCGCCGGCAAGCCGCACAACGTGACGGTCATCGCCTGCATCGGCCCGGCCACCGCCAAGACGGCGGAGGAGCACGGGCTCCGGGTCGACGTCCTGTCGCCCGAGCCGTCCGTCCACAAGCTGGCGGAGGCCCTCGCGGACTTCGGCGCGCGGCGCCGGGAGGCGGCCCTGGAGGCCGGTGACCCGGTGACGCGGCCGAGCGAGCGGCGGCCGGGCGCGAGACGGCGCCGGACGACGTAGCGGTACGCGTTCCACGGGTGCGGGTCCCTCTCCGGGGCCCGCACCTTTCGCATGCCCCCCCGAGACTGACGCGGCAACACGGTGTCGGCAAGTGCACGGCACGCGCGGGCGTAGCCTCGACCGTATGAACTCGTACGGATCCTTTCCCGGGGCGCGGCCGCGGCGGCTGCGGACGACGCCCGTCATGCGGCGGATGGTGGCCGAGACGCGGCTGCATCCCGCCGACCTGATCCTGCCCGCGTTCGTGCGCGAGGGGATCAGCGAACCCGTGCCGATCGAGGCGATGCCCGGGGTCGTGCAGCACACCCGCGACACCCTGCGGAAGGCCGCCGTGGAGGCGGTGGAGGCCGGGGTCTCCGGGATCATGCTCTTCGGCGTGCCCGAGGACGAGAAGAAGGACGCCGCCGGTACGGCGGGCACGGACCCCGAGGGCATCCTCCAGGTCGCGATCCGGGACGTGCGGGCCGAGGTCGGCGACGACCTGATCGTCATGTCGGACCTGTGCCTCGACGAGTACACCGACCACGGCCACTGCGGCGTCCTCGACGCGGACGGCCGGGTCGACAACGACGCGACGCTGGAGCGTTACGCCGAGATGGCCCAGGTCCAGGCCGACGCCGGTGTCCACGTCGTGGGGCCCTCCGGGATGATGGACGGTCAGGTCGGCGTGGTCCGGGACGCCCTGGACACCATCGGCAAGGAGGACGTGGCGATCCTCGCGTACACCGCGAAGTACTCCTCCGCCTTCTACGGCCCCTTCCGCGAGGCCGTCGGCTCCTCCCTCCGGGGCGACCGCAAGACCTACCAGCAGGACCCGGCCAACCTCCGCGAGTCGATGCGCGAACTGGCGCTCGACCTGGAGGAGGGCGCGGACATGGTGATGGTCAAGCCGGCCGGCCCGTACCTCGACGTCCTCGCCCGGGTGGCCGCGTCGGTGGACGTACCGGTCGCCGCGTACCAGATCAGCGGGGAGTACGCGATGGTCGAGGCGGCCGCCGAGAGGGGCTGGATCGACCGCGACAAGGCGATCATGGAGACCCTGACGGGCATCCGGCGGGCCGGCGCGCGGATGATCCTCACGTACTGGGCCACCGAGGCCGCGCGCGGGCTCCGCGACGGGGTCTGAGCCGGGGCCGGCGCGGGCCGGCCGGGCGGCGGTCCTCCGGGCTGGTGGGCGGCCGCCGGGCGGCGCACCCTGGAGGGGTAGCCGACAGGTACCCCTCCGGAGGTGGTCCCCATGACGCACACGCTGGTCGGATGGCACGTGGAGATGGAGTTCCGGGAGGAGGGCGACCGGACGCGGGCCGCGGCCATGGTCCGGCTCGGGGACGGCACCGAGTTCCGGGCCCGCGGCACCGCCCGCCGGCATCCCTCCGACCCGGACCAGCTCCGGGTGGGGGAGGAGATCGCCGGCGCCCGCGCGCTGATGGACCTCGCCTCGCAGCTCCTCCGGAAGGCCCACACGGAGATCGACGCCGTGTCGGGACGGACGTCCCGCGCCCTCCACTGATCCGGCGGCCCGTCCGCCGTTCCGCCCGTCCCTCTGCCTGTCCGCCGTTCCGCCGGTGCACCGGCGCGTGCGGTGTGCCGCGGCCCGTGCGGGACGCGGCACACCGGAGGGCGGGCGGGGTCAGAAGCTCAGGGCGTCGTCCATCGAGCTCTGCCAGTAGGTGACCCGGGCGCTGCTGTCCGTGTACGTACCGGCGGGCAGCCCGAGGACCTTCGAGCCGCCGACCGAGCCCGCGTCGTCGCGCGACGCGAACCAGACGGTCAGGTTCTTCGCCGTGCCGCCGTGCGATCCGCTGCCGTCGGCCGCCGCCAGGGTGATCCCCGCGTACGCGCTCTCGCCCGGGGCGAGGGTGACGACCGCCTGCGGCTTGCTGCTCCGGTCCACCGCGACCGCCGCCTGTCCGTCGTCGATGCGCAGCACCGGCGCGTGGTAGGCGTTGCACGCCTTGCCGCCGGTGTTGGTCACGGTGAGCAGGGCGTGGTTGAGGGGACGGCTGACGGGGCTGTAGACGACCCGCACGGTCGTCGCCGTGCACGACCGGTCCACGACCGGGGTGTCCTCGCCGCCGCTGCCGCCCTTGCCGGCGCTGTTCCCGCCGCTGTTCCCGCCGCTGTTCCCGCTGTTCCCGCCGTTCTTGCCGCCGGGGGCGGTGGAGCCGTGCGGGGAGGCGCCGGTGCCGCGCGGGGTGCTTCCGGCCGGCGTCGCCGTGGACCCCGCCGGCTCCGTCGTCCGGGACGCCGTCGGCGCCGGCTCCGGTGCGGAGGACGAGGAGGACGCGGAGGCGGACGGGACGGCGGCCGGGGCCCGGCCCTCGTCCCGCGTTCCGTCCGTCGAGGTCTGGCAGGCGGTGAGCGAGAGGGTGGCGGCGGTCAGGGCCGCGGCGGTGACGACGCGGATGCGGTGTGCACGCATGGTGGTGGAACTCCCCGTTGGGTCGGTGCTTTTCGGTCGGTCTCGATCCGCCGCGCTGCCCGTTCGACCGGTGCGCCGCGGCGTGGTCCCAGGTTGCGGGGCGGCGGATTCCGGACGCAACGCCGACGGGGCCATCGGGGACGCCGGAACGTTCACGGGTACGGTGACCAGCGGGAACGCCCTCTGCCTGGAACGCCGTTCCGGGACGCGAGCACTACGGACACGAGGGCTACGGACACGGGGAGACGGGGAGGGGCGCGGTGGCGACCACACCGGAGGCGCAGGAGCTGGGCACGCTGCTGCGGCAGTTGAAGGAACGCTCGGGGCACAGCTACGGGGTGCTCGCCAAACGGCTGCACGTCAGCACGTCGACCCTGCACCGCTACTGCAACGGCGACGCCGTACCGGCCGCGTTCGCGGCGGTCGAGCGGTTCGCGCGGCTGTGCGGGGCGGAACGCGGGGAACTGATCGAACTGCACCGGCGGTGGATCGTCGCGGACGACGCGCGGACGCGGGGGCGTACGGCGACGGGAACGAAGCCGCCGGAGCCGGACCCTGAACCGGTGGCGGGACCGGCCGGGGAGCCGCTCGCGGGACCGGCCGGGGAGCCGCTCCCGGGACCGGCCGGGGAGCCGCTCCCGGGACCGGCCGGGGAGCCGCTCCCGGGACCGGCCGGGGAGCCGCTCCCGGAATCCGCCACGGAATCGGTCGCGGAGGAGCCGGGGCCGGAGCCGGACGGGAAGGCGGCCCGGGCGCCGGGTGCGGCGGGCGCCCCGGAGGTGCCTGCCGGTCCCACCAGCCCCACCGGTCCTGCCGGGCCTGCTGACGCCGCCGGTCCCGCCGGGTCGGCCGGCCCCGCCGGAGCCGCCGGGTCCGCCGATGTCCTCGCGTCCTCCGGGGCCTCCCGATCCTCCCGGTCCCCCGGGTTCTCCCGGAAGGAGCCCGGGCCCGGTTTCCCGGCCGGTGGTCCGCGCCGGCGGCGGGTGCTCGTCGGGCTCGCCGCCGCGGCGGTCGTCGCGGTGGCCGTGCCGGTCACCGTGTTCGCCACCAGCGGGGACGGCGGGGGGCGTCCGGGCGGTGCGGCGGGCTCCACCCCGTCCGGCCCGGTGACCGGTGCCGCCGCCTTCGTACGCCCCGGTTCCTCCCCGAGCGCGACCCCGACGGCCCCTCCGACCGCGACCACGCCCCCGACCCCGTCCGCTCCGGCTACCCCGACCGGGTCCCCGGGCGCCACGTCACCCTCGGCCCCGGCCTCGCGTCCGGCTCCGGGACGGAAGCCGGCGCCGACCGCCCCCCGGCCCGGTGACGCGCCCGCGACCGGCGTTCCGCTGCACGTCAACGTCAGCTCGTACAACTGGGAGAATCCCTGCGGTCAGTACTACCTGCTCGACAGCGCGCCCGGCAGGGTCCCCCCGCCGCCGTCCCCCCAGGAGCACCGGAGCTGGGCGCGTTCGCTCGGCGCGGTGGACGGCGGCGGCATGCGCCTCGAACTGACCGCCACGGGCCGGACGGCCGACTCCGTGGTGATCAACGACGTCCACGTCCGGGTGGTGGAGCGCTCCGCCCCGCTGCCCTGGTCGGCGTACTCGATGGGCGAGGGCTGCGGCAGCGGTGTCGTCCCGCAGACGTTCGCCGTGGACCTCGACCGGTCCCGGCCCGATCTCCGGCCGGTCGCCGGCCAGGACGGTGACACGGTCGTGCCCGCGAAGGACTTCCCCTACAAGGTCGCGTCCGACGACCCCCAGGTGCTCCGCTTCGACCTGACCACGAAGGCCCACGACGTGAGCTGGTACCTGGAGGTCTCCTGGAGCAGCGGCGACCGGAAGGGCGTGATCCGGGTCGACGACGAGGGCCGTCCGTTCCGTACCAGCGCGACCGCCGGGCGTCCCTCGTACATCTGGTGGGCCGAACAGGGCGAATGGCGCCCGTCCGACGGGAGCTGAACCCGGAACGGGCGCCGTCCCGCGTACGCGCACGTACGCGGGACGGCGCCCGCCGGTGTCCGGTGCCCGGAGGTCAGAGGCGCTCGGGCGTCCGGATGCCCAGGAGGGCCATGCCCTGGTGGAGCGTGCGGGCGGTCAGGTCGCAGAGGAAGAGGCGGTTCTCCGCGACCTCCCGCGCCGGCTCCGGCTTCACGACCGGGCACTGGTCGTAGAACGTCGTGTACAGCGAGGCCAGCTGGTAGAGGTACGCGGTCAGCTTGTGCGGCGCGTACTCCGCGGCGGCCTCGGCCACCGTCTCCGCGAACCCGTCCAGGTGCAGGCCGAGCGCGCGCTCCGCCGGGGCGAGTTCCAGCTCCGGGTGGGCGGCCGGGGTGCGGTCGCCCGCCTTGCCGAAGATGGACCTGATCCGCGCGTACGCGTACTGGAGGTACACCGACGTGTCGCCGTTCAGCGACACCATCTGGTCCAGGTCGAACTTGTAGTCCCGCGCGGCCGACGTCGACAGGTCGGCGTACTTCACCGCGCCGATGCCCACGTACTGGCCGTTCTCGACGATCTCCGTCTCGGTCAGGCCCACCTTCTCGGCCTTCTCGCGGACGACCGCCGTCGCCCGCTCCACGGCCTCGTCGAGGAGGTCCACCAGCCGGACCGTCTCGCCCTCACGGGTCTTGAACGGCTTGCCGTCCTTGCCCAGGACCGTGCCGAACGCCAGCTGGACGGCCTTGACCTCGTCGTTCAGCCAGCCCGCCCGGCGGGCCGTCTCGAAGACCATCTTGAAGTGCAGCGACTGCCGCGCGTCCACCACGTACAGCAGGGTGGTCGCCTTCAGGTTCCCCACCCGGTCCCGGATCGCGGACAGGTCGGTCGCCGCGTACCCGAAGCCGCCGTCGGACTTCTGGACGATCAGCGGGGTCGGGTTGCCGTCCGGGCCCTTCACGTCGTCGAAGAACACGCACAGCGCGCCCTCGGAACGGACCGCGACGCCCGACTCCTCCAGGATGCGGCAGGTCTCCGCCAGCATGTCGTTGTAACCGGACTCGCCGACGACGTCGGCGTCCCGGATGTCCATGTCCAGCTTGTCGAAGACCGAGTAGAAGTAGATCTTCGACTCGTCGACGAACCGCTGCCAGAGCGCGAGCGTCTCCTCGTCGCCGGCCTGGAGGTCCACCACGCGCGCCCGGGCCCGCGTCTTGAAGCCCTCGTCGGAGTCGAACAGGGCGCGCGAGGCCTTGTAGAGCCGGTTGAGGTTCGACATGGCCTCCTCGCCGGAGACCTCGGCCTCCGAGGAGTGGTCCAGCTCGTGCGGGTGCTCGATCAGGTACTGGATGAGCATGCCGAACTGGGTGCCCCAGTCGCCGATGTGGTGGCGCCGGACCACCGTCTCGCCGGTGAACTCTAGGATCTCGACCATCGCCGCGCCGATCACGGCCGAACGGAGGTGGCCGACGTGCATCTCCTTGGCCACGTTCGGCTGGGCGTAGTCGATCACCGTCGTGCCGGCCGACTCGTTGAACGGCACGCCGAGCCGCGCGTCGGCGGCGCGGGCCGCCAGCGTCCCGACGATCGCCGCGTCGGTGACCGTGATGTTCAGGAAGCCGGGGCCGGAGACCTCGATCTCCTTCAGGACGTCGTTCGCCGGGATCGCCCCGACGACCTTCGCCGCCAGCTCGCGCGGATTGCCCTTGAACCGCTTGGCCAGTGCCAGGATGCCGTTGGCCTGGAAGTCGGCCCGGTCGCTTCGTCGCAGCAGCGGGTCGGCGGACGCGGCCTCCGGCAGGGCGGCCGAGAGTCCGTCCGCGAGGCGCTGCTGCACGGTCGAAGCGAGGGAAGGGACCGAGGCCATGAGCTTCCGTTCCTGTTGTCGTGTCGGATGTCCCCGCCGGGAGCGGGGCTCTTTCGCCCGTCAAGTGTCCCACGGGAGGGCAACGCGTTTTCTCCCCGGACCGCCCGCCTGTGGACAACTCCGTTCCCGTCCTCCGCCCGCCCCGCGTCCGCCCCGTTCCGCCCTGTGGACGCCCCCCGGTTCCTCCCGCCCTGTGGACAACCTCCGGGTGCCCCGCTCCGTCTGGGAGAATGGCCGACACGAGACCGCGAGGGGTTCCGCCCCTCCGTGAACGCCCGGCATGAACATCCAGGAAAGATCAAGGAAGAAGGACGTACCGACCGTGGCTCAGAGCAGCACCGAGACCGACTGGGTCTCCCGTTTCGCGGACGAGGTCATCGCCGAGTCGGAGCGACGTGCGCCTGGCAAACCGGTCGTGGTCGCCTCCGGACTCTCCCCCTCCGGCCCGATCCACCTCGGCAACCTCCGCGAGGTCATGACCCCGCACCTGGTCGCCGACGAGATCCGCCGCCGCGGGTACACCGTCCGGCACCTCATCTCCTGGGACGACTACGACCGCTACCGCAAGGTGCCGAACGGCATCGAGGGCATCGACGAGTCCTGGGCCGAGCACATCGGCAAGCCCCTCACCTCCGTCCCGGCCCCCGCCGGCTCGCCCCACCCCAACTGGGCCGAGCACTTCAAGGCCGCCATGGTCGAGTCCCTGGCCGAACTGGGCGTCGAGTACGACCCGATCAGCCAGACCGAGCAGTACACCGCCGGCACCTACCGCGAGCAGATCCTGCACGCCATGAGGCACCGTGCCGACATCGACGCCATCCTCGACCAGTACCGGACGAAGAAGGCGCCGAAGAAGCAGTCGCAGAAGCCCGTCGACGAGGCCGAGCTGGAGGCCGAGGAGGGCTCCGGCGCGGCGGCCGAGGACGACGGCTCCGGCGGCACCTCCGGCTACTTCCCGTACAAGCCCTACTGCGGGCGGTGCGAGAAGGACCTCACCACCGTCACCTCGTACGACGACGACACCACCGAGCTGGCCTACACCTGCACCGCCTGCGGCTTCGGCGAGACCGTCAAGCTCAGCGAGTTCAACCGCGGCAAGCTCGTCTGGAAGGTCGACTGGCCCATGCGCTGGGCCTACGAGGGCGTGATCTTCGAGCCGTCCGGCGTGGACCACTCCTCGCCCGGCTCCTCGTTCGTCGTCGGCGGCCAGATCGTCCGCGAGATCTTCGGCGGCGTCCAGCCCATCGGTCCCATGTACGCCTTCGTCGGCATCAGCGGCATGGCCAAGATGTCCTCCTCGCGCGGCGGCGTGCCGACCCCCGCCGACGCGCTGAAGATCATGGAGGCGCCCCTGCTGCGCTGGCTCTACGCCCGCCGCAGGCCCAACCAGTCCTTCAAGATCGCCTTCGACCAGGAGATCCAGCGGCTCTACGACGAGTGGGACAAGCTGGAGGCCAAGGTCGCCGACGGCACCGCCCTGCCCGCCGACGCCGCCGCCCACTCCCGTGCCGCCCGCACCGCCGCCGGCGAGCTGCCCCGGACCCCCCGCCCGCTCCCGTACCGGACGCTGGCCTCGGTCATGGACATCACCGCCGGCCACGACGAGCAGACCCTGCGGATCCTCACCGAGCTCGACCCGGAGAACCCGGTCACCTCCCTCGACGAGGTCCGGCCGCGCCTCGACCGCGCCGAGAACTGGATCACCAACCAGGTCCCGGCCGACCAGCGCACCATCGTCCGCGACGAGCCCGACACCGAACTGCTCGGCTCCCTGGACGAGCAGGACCGCACCTCGCTCCGCCTCCTCCTGGACGGCCTCGACACCCACTGGTCGCTCGACGGGCTCACCACCCTCGTCTACGGCGTCCCGAAGGTCATGGCCGGGCTGGACCCCGAGGCCAAGCCGACGCCGGAACTGAAGCTCGCCCAGCGCGCCTTCTTCGCCCTGCTCTACAAGCTCCTCGTCAGCCGGGAGACCGGCCCGCGCCTTCCCACGCTGCTCCTCGCCGTGGGGGCGGAGCGGGTGCGGAGGCTGCTGGGCGCGTGAGCGACGCGACGCGAGCGTGAGCACGTGAAAGGGCCGCCGCCCGGATTCCGGGCGGCGGCCCTTTCGCACGACGTCGTGCGGGGGTGGATCAGGGGGTGCGCTGCTCGGCCATCGACTGCCGGATCTCCTCCTGGATCCCCGGGATCAGCCGCTGGAGCAGATCGGGCTCGGGGAACCGCTGGAACCCGTAGTGCAGGGCCACCTGCCGTTCCAGCTCCGCGTACTCCGGGAAGCGGTCGTGCTCCACGGCGTACGTCAGGGTGAGCTTGTGGGTGAGCTCGCGAAGCTCCTCGACCTGCTGGTCCCGTTCCGCGTACGCGGCCTCCTCCGCGCGCTCCGGGGACTCCCCGTCCCGCTCCGGCGGGGGCGCGGCGCCCTCCGGACCTCCCGGGGCGGGGGCCGGGACGGGCTCGGGCTCCACGACGCGCAGGGGGTCGTACGTGCCGGTGTACCTCTTCGTCAGGAGGCTCTGCGCGTCGAACCAGGGGCTTCCGTGGGTCACGTGGGCCGCCGGGTCCACCGCCGCCGGAGCGGCCGGGGGGACCTGCGGGACCCCGGTGGGCGCGAGTTCCTGCGGCGCGTGGGCCTGCGGCTGGGGGAGGGGCCGGGGCCCCTGCGCCTGGTCCTGCGTCAGCTCCCGCGCCTGCTGCTCGTGCGCCACGGACGGCCGCGGCGGCAGCAGGACCGGTTCGATGCCCGCCGCCGCCAGGCCCGCCGGCGCCGTCTCCGCCAGCGGCACCCCGTACCGGGCCAGCCGCAGCGGCATCAGCGCCTCCACCGGCGCCTTGCGCCGCCAGCTCCGGCCGAACCGGGCCTGCAGCCGGGCCTGGTAGATCATCCGCTCCTGCTCCAGCTTGATGACCTGCTCGTACGACCGCAGTTCCCACAGCTTCATCCGCCGCCACAACCGGAACGTCGGTACGGGGGAGAGGAGCCACCGGGTGAGCCGGACGCCCTCCATGTGCTTGTCGGCGGTGATGTCCGCGATCCGGCCCACCGCGTGCCGCGCCGCCTCCACGGCCACCACGAAGAGCACCGGGATCACCGCGTGCATGCCCACGCCCAGCGGGTCCGGCCAGGCCGCCGCGCCGTTGAACGCGATCGTGGCCGCCGTCAGCACCCACGCGGTCTGCCGCAGCAGCGGAAACGGAATCCGCAGCCACGTGAGCAGCAGGTCCAGGGCGAGCAGGACGCAGATGCCCGCGTCGATGCCGATCGGGAAGAAGTACGAGAAGGTGCCGAAGCCCTTCTGCACGGCCAGCTCACGCACGGCGGCGTACGAACCCGCGAAACCGATCCCCGCGATGACCAGCGCGCCGGCGACGACGAGGCCGATGAGTATTCGGTGTGTGCGTGTCAGCTGCATCGCGGCCACCCGCGATCCCTCCCGTCGTTCGACATCCCGCGCGCACAGAGTGGCACACGTGAGCGAAGCCCGGCCTCCGGGGGAGGGACGGGCTCCGTGTGAATGTGCTGTTTCGTGCCGGTTCGCTACTGCTTGTTGGCGGCCTCGACCGCCGCGACGGCCTCCTTGGCCGCGCCGACCGCGCCGTCCATGACGGTCTTCTCCGTCGGGGACGGCGCGCCCGCGTACCCGGCGCCGTTGTACGACAGCAGGACCAGCACGTTGCCCGTGCGCGCGACGACCGAGGCGTAGACGAAGTCCGCGTTCGTCTTGCGCACCTGGTAGGTGACGGTCTTCGCCTCGTCGCCGACGCCCGGGGTCACGACCGTGCGCAGCTTCTTGGCGTCCGGGGTCGCCTCGACCTTCGCCAGCTCCTTCGCGAAGTTCTCCCCCGCGCGCTCCTGGCCGCTGCCGAGCGAGACGTCCGACGCGTACCGGAAGAACGACACGTCCAGCCACCGGTACTGCGAACCCTTCACGCCCTTGTCGTCGAGGCCGTTCCACGAGCAGCCGCCACGGCTGGACGAGTCCGCGGTACCGGTCGGCGTGCCGTTCTTGACCTTCGCCTTAGGAACCAGCGCCTCCGTCGTCTTCGCCGAGATCGACCGGCAGACCTGGGGCAGCTTCGCGAACTTCGCCGCCTCGACCGTCTTCGTCGCCTGCGCCGGCGAGGGGGTGGCGGACGCCGACGCGCTCGAAGCCGCCCCCGCCTTCGGCTTGCCGGAGTCACCGGAGTCCGAGGAGCATCCGGCTGCGACGAGCATCACCGGGACGGCTGCGCAGGCGAGGGTGCGGGTGAGTCGCGAGGCTGATCGCTGCATGGTTCCTTCAGTCGCTTGTCGTACGGTCCGGCCACCGGCCCGGCGGCCGTGACCACCGGTACGGCCACGGGCTACGCCGACACGTTACGTGTTCGGCACCCGCTCACGGAGCGGCACCGGACGGCTACTCCTCCAGGCGCTCGGCGAGCAGCCGGGCCAGGTTCCGGGCCCTTTCCTGCAGTTCCCCGCTGTCCGGAGCCTCGGGGGAACCGGACGTCTGCGCCCGGTAGGAGACGGTCACGAGCACGTTGGATGTGCGGAACACCACGCTGACGACCCGCTGGTGGCTGTTCGCGCCGAGCGTGCCGACCGCGTCGTCGAGGTACGCGGCGTCGCCGAGGCCTTCGAGGACGCGCGGTTCCAGGCCGGTGGGGGCGGGGGTCCCGGAACCGGGGGTGCCGGAACCGGCCGGGGCGGTGGCGGTCGGAGTGGCGGTGGCCGGGCCGGTGGAGCCCGGGGCGGGGGCGCCGCCGCCCGCCGGGTGCCCGCCCGCCGGATCGGCGGGCGCCCCCGGCGGCCGGGACGCGGGAGCCGTGGCCGTGCCGGAGGGCGTACCCGTGACCGTGCCGGAAGCCGGGGCGGCGGGGGTGCCGGCGGTCGTCGGCGGGGCGGTGGGGGACAGGGGGATGTCCGCCGCGAGCTGCTTGCGGACGTACACCTCCTGCGCCCGGTCGTCGTCGCTGACGGCGGTGTCGTACGAGACCACCCGCTCGACGTCGAGGGTGAGCTGGTGCGAGGCGCCGGCGGCGCCGGCCTTCCACGCGCAGCCGACGCGCCGGTCGTTGTCGTAGGTGACGACGGGGCTGCCCCGGTACACCTTGTCGCGCTCGGAATCGGGCAGCCCCGCCGCGCCCGGGAGCATGTCCTTGAGGGTGGCCCGGGGGACGGCGTCACAGGCGTCGAAGAGGGTGCGGTAACGGCCCGGGCGCGCGGCGGCGACGGCCGGGGCCGCCTTGGCGTCGACGGTGACCTCGTCCGTCGGGCCGCCGGAGGAGCAGCCGGTGAGGCCCGCGCCGAGGCCGAGGCCGAGTGCGAGGACGGCGGCGGTACGAGCGGTGGGCCCGGTGCGGCCGGGGGCGTACGTCTTTCGCTGCACGGTCCCAGGCTCCCTTCTCCCGAAGACTTTCCCGAAAACTGTTTGCCGCGCGAACCCGGCCGGTGGACACAATGTCTATCGCACACGCTGCCGTTGATGCCGGTTCCCTGTCACCTGTACGGGCTTTGGCTCCGGTTTTTGCGTTATCGGTCTTTTCGGGGGAATCGAGGGAGTATGTCGTACGTAGAGCTGTCCGGGGCCAAGGTGCCGATCCGGATGTGGGCCGATCCCGCCGCCGTGGACGACGGCGCCCTGCGGCAACTGCAGAACACGGCGACCCTCCCGTGGATCAAGGGCCTGGCCGTGATGCCGGACGTGCACTACGGCAAGGGGGCGACGGTCGGTTCGGTGATCGCGATGCAGGGCGCCGTCTGTCCGGCGGCGGTCGGCGTGGACATCGGCTGCGGGATGTCGGCGGTCAAGACCTCCCTGACGGCGAACGACCTGCCGGGCGACCTCTCACGGCTCCGGTCGAAGATCGAGCAGGCGATTCCGGTGGGACGGGGGATGCACCGGGACGAGGTGGACCCCTCGCGGTTGTTCCGGTTCCCGGCGGCGGGGTGGGACGACTTCTGGTCGCGCTTCGACGGGATCGCGGAATCGGTCAAGTTCCGTCATGAACGTGCTCACAAGCAGATGGGAACGCTCGGATCCGGAAATCACTTCATCGAGTTCTGTCTCGACGAGTCGGGTGCGGTCTGGCTGATGCTGCACTCCGGATCGCGGAACATCGGCAAGGAGCTGGCCGAGTACCACATCGGCGAGGCGCGGAAGCTGCCACACAACCAGGGCCTGGTCGACCGCGACCTCGCGGTGTTCGTCGCGGACACCCCGCAGATGGCCTCCTACCGGCACGACCTCTTCTGGGCGCAGGAGTACGCGAAGTACAACCGCGCGATCATGATGGCGCTCTTCCAGGAGGTCGTCCGCCGGGAGTTCCGCAAGGCCCGGGTGACCTTCGAGCCGGTGATCTCCTGCCACCACAACTACGTGGCGGAGGAGCGGTACGAGGGCATGGACCTGCTGGTCACGCGGAAGGGCGCGATCCGGGCCGGCTCCGGGGAGTTCGGGATCATCCCGGGTTCGATGGGCACGGGCTCGTACATCGTGAAGGGCCTGGGGAACACGGCGTCCTTCAACTCGGCCTCGCACGGCGCGGGCCGGAAGATGAGCCGGAGCGAGGCGAAGCGGCGCTTCTCGGCGCGGGACCTGGAGGAGCAGACGCGGGGCGTGGAGTGCCGCAAGGACTCCGGTGTCGTGGACGAGATCCCGGCCGCGTACAAGTCGATCGACGAGGTGATCGACCGGCAGCGGGACCTGGTGGAGGTCGTCGCGAAGCTGAAGCAGGTCGTCTGCGTGAAGGGCTGAACCGCTTCGGCGGGCTTCGGGGGAGGCCGGGAAGGCTTCTTGGCCCGGGGCGTCCTGGCCCGGGCCTCGCGTTCCGGGTTTCGGGTCCGGGGAGGGAGGGGGCCGGCGCGTGTGCGCCGGCCCCCTCGCGATTCTACGACTCGCGGTGGACCTTGGTGTTGGAGGCCTGGGCGCGGGGGCGGACGACCAGGAGGTCGATGTTGACGTGCGGGGGGCGGGTGCAGGCCCAGGTGACGGTGTCGGCGACGTCGTCGGCGGTGAGGGGCTCGGCCACGCCCGCGTAGACCTTGGCGGCCTTGTCGGTGTCGCCGCGGAAGCGGGTGGTGGCGAACTCTTCCGTCTTGACCATGCCGGGGGCGATCTCGATGACGCGGACGGGGGTGCCGACGATCTCCAGGCGGAGGGTCTCGGCGAGGACGCGGGCGCCGTTCTTGGCGGCGACGTAGCCGGCGCCGCCCTCGTAGGTGCCGTGACCGGCGGTGGAGGAGAGGACGACCACCGTGCCGTCGCCGCTCGCGGTGAGGGCGGGGAGGAGGGCCTGGGTCATGTGGAGGGTACCGAGGACGTTGACCTCGTACATCCGGCGCCAGTCGTCCGGGTCACCGGTGGCGACGGGGTCGGCGCCGAGGGCGCCGCCGGCGTTGTTGACCAGGACGGCGAGGGTGCGGAAGGCGGTGGCGAACTCGTCGACGGCGGCGCGGTCGGTGACGTCGAGGGCGTACGCGGTGGCCTGGTGGCCGGCGTCGTTGATCTCGGCGGCGAGCGCTTCGATGCGGTCCTTGCGGCGGGCGGTGAGGACGACCCGGTAGCCGGCGGCGGCCAGCCGCCTGGCCGTGGCGGTGCCGATTCCGCTGCTCGCTCCGGTGATGACGGCGATGGGGGTACCGGGGGCGGTCATGGCGTGCTCCTCGCGCAGGTGGTCGGTGTCGTCGATCGCCCGGTCAGGATAGGTGGGGCGTGAAGCGACCGGCGGGGGCGGTCGGGGGACGGACCGGCAGGGACACGCGGACTGTCGGATTGTCGGAAGATGTGAAGTTTCATGGGTATTTTGTGTGCATGCGAGGATTGTGGAAGGCTGCGTTCGGGGCCGTTCTCGCGGCCGCGGTGGTGGCCGTGACGGTGGGCGCGGGTCCGGATGCCGGTGCCGTGGAGCCCGAACCCGAGGCCGATCTGTCCCATCACGGTCACGTCTCCCTCCGGGACGGGCAGGTGGGGGTCTGGCTGGTCAGCGAGAACCACGGGCCCGCCGGTCTCGCGCAGGCGACGGTCCGGATCGCCTTCTCCTTCCCGATGGAGGGCGGACGGGAACTGCCGCCGGCCTGTCTGTGGAGCAGCGACCGGGTGGTGTCCTGCCGTACGGGGGAGCTCCCGGCCGGCGGGACCGGGAGGCTGGGGCTCGACCTGTGGACCGCGGGGCTTCCGGACGAGATGACGGTGGAGATCACCACGGCCTGGCGGGACGGAGCGGTGGACCGCGACCCGGCGAACGACCGCCACCACGTCCTGGTGCTCGCCACCGGCGACCCCTACGTCTTCTGAACCCGCGTTCCTCCCCGCCCGTGACGGCCGCCCGGCGGCCGGTCCGTACGATTGCTGCATGACGCAGAAGAGTTCCGCCCGGCGCGAGGCCCTGATGGGCGAGTTGTACGGGGAGGCCCGCCGCTACATGGCCGCCTACGCCCTGTTCAACCAGGCCGTCGCCGACCACCTGGGGCTCCACCCGACCGATGTGCAGTGCCTCAGCCTGCTCGGTCTGGAGGAGGCGCCGGTGACCATCGGGCGGGTGGCCGAGCTGACCGGGCTCACCACGGGTTCCGCCACCCGGCTCGTCGACCGCCTGGAGCGGGCCGGGTACGTGACGCGCGAACGCGACGCCCAGGACCGACGGCGGGTCCTGGTGGCGCTCGTCCCCCGGCGGACGGCGGAACTCGGGGCCCTGTGGCGGAAGCTCAACAGCACCTGGGGCACGATGTTCGACGCCTACAGCGACGCCGAGGTCGCCCTGCTCATCGCCCACATGCGGCGCACCGTCGAAGTGAGCGCCCGGCAGGTCGAGCGACTGCGCGGCGGCGACCTGGACCGTCCGGCCGGGAGCGGCCCGGCGGGCGGGGCGCCCCGGGACGAGCCCGCCCGGACGGGGACGGACGCCTCCTAGCGCGCGGCGGCCCCGCCGAAATCCCGTACCGCGTCGGTGACGATCGCCTCCAGGCGGGCGTGGTGGGCGCCACGCCAGTAGACCCGGTCGCACTCCACGCACTGGGCGAACACGTCGTACGTCTTCTCGGTGCCCTGTTCGAGGCGTTCGCGCACCGCTTCCTTGTCGGCGCCGCTCAGTTTCCCGTTGCACGCCGTGCAGCGGGTCCACGGCGCGAGTGGCGGCGCGAACCGTTCCAGGACGTCCCGGAGCTGCTCCTCCGGCCGGTCGCTGTAGACGTACGCGCCCGCCCACAGCTCCCTGCGGCGCAGCAACCCCCGGTCCCGGGAGAGCATGACGCGCCGCTCCCGCGCGGAGAGCGCGGCCAGGGCCGGGTCGCCGATGTCCTCGCTCTCGTAGGCCGCGTCCACACCCAGCAGCCGCAGCCGCCGGGCGAGGGTGCCGAGGTGCACGTCGAGCAGGAACCGGAGCGGGGCGCCGGGCACCCGCTGGGGCCGGGCGACGCTCTCCACCTCGACCGTCTCGCCCGCGCCGGGGACGTGCGAGGCGTCGACGGGCCGCCCGTCGACCAGGAGCCGCCCGGCTTCGGTGAGGGGAACGCCCAGTGATTCCACGACGTGGCCGAGCGAAGAGGCCCCGTCGGTGATCAGGGGGGTGCGGCCCGAGCGCCGTTCCGCCGAGACGAAGAGCCGCAGGGCGGGGGCGAAACTGATCTGGATCTCCGGTCCGTTCACGGGGACAGGATGGCACCGGGACCGGACGGTCGGCCAGGGGGTTTCCCCGTGCTCCGGTCCGCCCCGCCCCGCCCCGACCCTGCCGGTCCGTCCTCATCCTGCCGGGCCCGCTCCGGCGCACCCGGTCCGGTCCGGCGCACCCGTTCCGGCCGGGCCCGACCGGACTCGGTCCGGTCCGGCCTTCGGCCCCGGCCCTCGCGTCGGGCCGGGCCGGAGGCCGATGTGGTCAGGGGCGGAAGGCCTCCGCGTGGTCGGTGACCCAGGTGGCGAAGGTGCGGGCCGGACGGCCGGTCAGCTCCTCGACGGTGTCGGTGAGGTGGACCGGCCGGCCGTCGTGGGAGGCCCAGTGGGAGAGGAGGGCGTCCGCGAACGCCTCCGGTATGTGGGCGGTCACCGATTCCTTCCATTCTTCCGGCGTGACGGTGATGTGCGGCGCGGGGCGGCCCGTCACCCCGGCGACGATCGCCAGCTGTTCGGTGAAGTCCAGTGATTCGGGGCCCGTCAGCCAGTACGAGGAACCGCGCCGCCGGGGCTCGGTGAGGACGGCGAGGGCGGCCTCGGCGATGTCGCGCTCGTGGATCGGGTCGTTGTGGGCGTGCGGGTACGGCAGGGCCGGTCCGTGGCCGCTCCGCAGGGCGGGCGCCCACGGGAGGGCGTTGGTGGCGAAGGCGCCGGGCCGGAGGACGGTGACCTCGAAGTCCCCGGCCCCGGCGGCGGCCTCCAGGGCCCGCTCGGCCGACAGGTGGGAGGCAGCGATCGCGTTCCCGGCGGCGTCCGGGGCGAGGACGGAAGAGGAGGAGAGGAGGACGACGTGCTCGACGCCGGCGGCGCGGGCCCGCTCGGCGAAGGTGCCGGCGTGCGTGGCGTCGGCGTACAGGAAGACGGAGTCGACGCCCTTCAGGGCGGTGTCGAAGGTGGCCGGATCGGAGAGGTCGCAGCGCACGGTGCCGGTTCCGGCGGGTGGGCGCAGGCCGGCGGGGTCCTTGGAGCCTGCCCTGGCCTCGACGCCCGCGGAGGCGAGGAGGCCGAGCAGGGCGGTGGCGACGCGGCCGCGGCCGCCGGTGACGAGAACGGTCATGAGGAATGCCCTTCCGGGAGGAGCGCCGACGGGGAGGAGACGCCGCCGGTGAGGGCGGAGCGCCGCCGCTCGGCTGCGTGGCGAATATGCTGTGTCACGCAGATGACTATCCGTGGTGACCCGTTGCCCGTCAACCCTGAAAAAACCGGGGGTGCCGTCCCGGTGTGAAGGCCGCCGACCCCGCGCCGGATCAGATCTCCCGGCCCGGGGCCGTCAGGTCGAACCGCCAGTCGTTGCACCGCATCGGGCGCCCCGGCGGGTAGGCGAAGTCCCGCTCGCCCCGCAGTTCGAACCCGGCCCTGCGGCACACCCCGTTCGAGGCGGCGTTGTCCGTCGACGGGAACGCGTGCAGGAAGCGGTGGTGGCCCGCCGCCCGCGCCTCCGCGACCACCGCGCGCGCGGCGGCCGTCGCCACGCCCCGGCCCTGGAAGCCCGGCAGCACGGCCCACCCGGTCTCGTACACCGGCTCGTCGTCCCAGGTCCGGGCCCAGAAGCCGACGCTGCCCGCCACGACCTCCTCCGGGAGCAGCACGACCCGGAACACGCGCCCCGCTTCCGGGGCACCGGCGTTCATCCCCGCGTACCGCAGGTGGCGCCGCGCGAGCTGCTCCTCGGTCTCCGGGCCGCCGAAGTGTTCCGTCATCTCCGGGGTGTTCAGGGCCCGCAGCAGACCGTCGTCCTCTTCGGGCCAGGGTGCCAGGCGTACGCGTGAGGGTTCGTTCATGTCCGTACGGTAGGTCAGGGGTCCGACAGCCCACGGGCGTACGCCGTCGGCGGCACCCCGATCGTCGCCGTGAAGTCCCGTACGAGGTGGGCCTGGTCGCTGTAGCCCAGCTCCGCCGCGAGGGCCGCCCAGTCCGGGGCGCCCACCGCTCCGGCGGTCCCGGCGCGTTCCAGGGCCTCGTGGATCCGGTAGCGCAGGATCACCCACTTCGGGCCGACTCCGACGTGATCGGCGAAGAGGCGCTGGAGCGAACGCGGCGACAGGCCCGACACGGCGGCGAGCCGGGAGACCTTCCGGACCGTGCGGTCCGAGCGGATCAGGTCGACCAGTTCCACGGCCCGGTCGGCGGCCGGATCGGGGACGGGGCCGTGGGCCAGGAGGAAGGCGTCGAGCGCCGCCACGCGCGCGTGGTCCTCGTCGGGGGAGAGGACGGCGGCCAGGACGCCGGGGTCCGCGCCGCCCCCTTCACCCCCGCCGCTTCCCTCGGCCCCGCCGCCCGTTCCGTCGCCCCCGCCACCCACTCCGTCCCCGCGCCCGCCCGTGGCCGCGCCCCCGCCGGTGCCGTCGCGCCCGTGCGCGCCCGCGTCCGGGAACACCTCGTCCAGCGGGACCCGGCGGCCCGTCCACGCCGACACCGGCCACGCGGGCGCGAAGGGACGGAAACCGCCGGGGCGGAACTGGACCCCGCAGACGCGGCCCGAATCCGCCAGCTTCCGGGTGAACAGGCCGAGCCCGATTCCCGAGACCTCGGCCGACGCGCGCGCCTCCCCGGCCGGGGCCCCCGGACGGCCGTACCGCTGGAAGACGACGTTCACCGACGGGTGCGGGACGAGGTGGGCCGCGTACGGCTCCGGCAGCTCCCAGTCGATCAGCCAGTAGTGCTCCAGGTAGGGCCGCAGTTCCGGCGCCGGGGCGTGCCGGCGGAAACGGACCCGGGAGAACAGTCCGGCGGGGTCGACGATGCCCCGGGTGTCCCGGCGGGGGGTGGGGTCGGGCATGGTCCGCATGCTAGGGCGCGGGGCGGACACCCCGCCCGGCCCGCGAGCCCCTGCCCAACCCGCGAGCCCCCACCCATCCGCGAGCCCCGGTCCGGCCCGCGAGCCCCCGCCCGTCCGCGAGCCCCGTCCGGCCCGTGCGCGTCCCGCCCCCGGGCACGTGGCGGCGCGTTTCTTCAAGACCGGGCCGGGCGCGCCCGCCTACCGTCGGACGCATGACGAATGACGACACGCCCCGCATCGGTGACCTGCTCCGCACCGCCGCAGCCGACGCCGTCCCCGTGGTCGGGGGCATCTCCGACGCGTCGCTCGACGCGCCCACGCCCTGCGCCGAGTACGACGTGCGCGCCCTGCTCAACCACCTCCTCCACGTCGTCGTGAACTTCCAGCTCCTCGCCGCCAAGGGGACGCCCGACTTCTCGGAGACCCCGGACCGGGTCTCCGGGGCCGACTGGCGCGGGCTGTTCGAGACGGAGGCGGGGAAGCTGGTCGAGGCGTGGTCGGCGCCCGGCGCCGACGAGGGCACGACCGGCGCCATGGGGCTGCCCGCGCGGACGGTCGGGTCCATGGTGCTGCTCGATCTGACCGTGCACGCCTGGGACCTGGCCCGCGCCACCGGCCGGCCCTTCGAGCCGGACCCCGCCGTGGTGGCGGGACTGACCGGGGAGGTGGAGCGGATGGCGCCGATGGCCCGCGAGAGGAAGGTCTTCGGGGAGGCCGTCGCCCTGCCGGACGGCGCCACCGCCTTCGAGCGCCTGCTCGCGACGACGGGCCGTGACCCGCGCGCCCGGTGACCCGCACGCCCGGTCCTCCGTGGACCCGGCGTCCCGCGCGCCCGGTGGTGCTCCGTGGGCCGCCGGGCCGGGGCCGGGGCCGGACGGCCGCCCCCGGGTCCGCAGGCCCTCTTGTGCGGGCCGCACAACCGTTCCAAGGTGACGGGAGAGGGAGATTCCGGCCGGGGAGGGAACAGCCGCATGTCCGGAGCACAGGCATGGGAATTCACGGACGACAGGGGCGAGGAGCTGCGGGCGGACCACGTGCCGAGGCGGGTGGTCGCGTACGCGCGGGCCGGGGCCGCCCTGTACGACCTGGGGGTGACACCGGTCGCCGCGTACGGCTCCGGGCACGACGGCGACACGCCCGACCCGGCGAAGGCGGGCATCCTGGAGGCGGTCGGCGTGCCGTACCTCGGACCGGGCCGGGACCTCGACGAGGAGGGCCTGAGGGAGCTGCGACCGGACCTCGTGGTCGACGTGACGTACGACGGGAAGAGCCCCTACGCACTGGACGGGGCGCTCGCCGCGCGGATCGGGGTGCCGCTCGCCGTGCTCTCCGTCGGCGGCGAACCCGGCCTGCGGGCCATCCTCGACCGGTTCGACGCGCTGGCCGCCGGTCTGACGTTCCTGGGACCGAACGCCGCGCACGGGGACGCGGGGGAACGGGAGCCCGCCGGGCCCCGGACCGCGCCCCCGGGAACCGCCGGTCCGCAAGCCTCCGGTCCGGAAGCCGTCGGCCCGGAGACCGCGTACCCGGTGACCGCGAGCCCGGCGACCGGACTCGGCCGGGGAGCCGCGCTGGCGGAGTTCGCGTCCGCCGAGGCCGCGCTCCGGGAGGCCGCCGTGCGGACCGGGCTCGGAGTGCTCGCCCTCTCCGGAGCGGGGCCCGACCAGGTGCACCTGGCCCGCCCGAAGGCCTGGCCCGAGCTGGCGTGGCTCTCCGGGATCGGCGTCCGGATGATCGACCCCGGTCCCGGTCCCGGGGCGAACTGGCTCACCACGGACTGGGAGCGGGCCGCCGGACTCCGCCCGGACCTGGTCCTCTTCGACAACCGGGCCCACGCCACGCCGCCGTACGGGCTTCCGTCCGGGGTGCGGCTCGTTCCCTGGAGCCCGGAGATCCCGCCCAGCCCCGCCGCGTACGCCCGTTTCCTCCGCGACCTCGCGGAGGTGCTGGCGCCCTGACCCCGGCCCCGGGGCCACCCTGATCCCGGCCCCGGTCAACCCTGATCCCCGCCCCGCCCCGCCCCCCGTCCGGTCCCGTCCCCGCCCGCCCGGTCCCGTCCCCGTCAGGCCGGAGCCGTCGCGAGGCGGGTGCGGAGGGACTGGGCGAACTCCTCCGCGCGGGCGAGCTGCGTCTGGAGTTCCGCGACCCGCTCGGCGGCGGCCCGTTCGTAGCGGCGGACGCGGGACACGAGCGCGGCCCGCTCGTCCGGGTCGAGTTCGGTGGCCGTCCCCGGCCGGTCGGCGGCCAGCAGGTCCATGGCCCCGAGGAGTTCACGGGACTCGTCGAGCGTGAAGCCGAGCGGCTTCATCCGGCGGACCACCATGAGCCGGGACACGTCCTCGTCCGTGTAGAGCGGGAAGCCGCCCGGTGAGGCCGCCGACGGGGCGACCAGGCCGCTGTCCTCGTACTGCCGGATGGTGCGCAGGGTCAGTCCGGTCCGTGCGGCGACCTCGGCGATCTGCATGGGCTCGCCGGCCGTTCGTACTCCGCTCACGCGTCAGGTCCTTCCTCGTACGGGGCTCCCACAGGGCGTAAGGCGCTCCCACCTGGGGATGAGCACTCCCGTGAGGGGGTACCCCCGCGAGGGGAGCAAGCCCCTCCCGCAGGACGCGACGTCCGCGCATTACATCCCATTCGTCCTAACTTCATCACTTATGAGCACAGGATGTGCGGCGAAACGCCTGCTCGTAGACCGTCCGCCGGAGAACGGGCGGAACGCGGACGCGGTGGAGACCCGCGCGGAGCCGGGGAACCCCGGGGGGGCGGGACGGGAATCGGGGCGGCCGGGCCCGTGGGGCCTCAGGACCGCCCGGGACGGCGGACGGGCTTCCCCGGGCCGGGGAGCGCGGTCGCGCGGTCCGGTCTCACGGCCACACCAGGCAGTACGGCTGGTGCCCCGCCTCGTGCAGCCGGTGGCTGAAGTCCTGCCATTCGTGGAGGAGCCGGTAGACGTCGAAGGCGTCGCGGGGGCCGCCCCGGTCCGGGACGGTGGACCAGATGAAGGCGGCGGCGCCGACCGACTCCTCGCCGATCGCGCGCAGCGGGTCGACGACGGTCATGGGCAGCTTCACGACCGCGTAGTCGGGGTGCAGCACGACCAGTTCCAGCGGGGGCACCCTGTGCAGGGGCATGCCCTGGATGCCGGTGAGGACCATGGCCGCTATGGTCTCCGGCTTGATCTTGGTGAACATGCCGCCCATGCCCAGCTCGTCGCCGCCCAGCTCCTCCGGGCGCATCGAGATGGGGACGCGGGCCGCCGTGGCGCCGTCGGGCGCTCCGAAGTACTTGTACGTCACCCCCAACCGGCTCCTCCCGCTCTCCGCGGCCGGTTCGTCCGGAGAGTCCGGGACCCCCGGCCGGGCCGCCTTCCCCGGCTTGCCCGGAGTTCCCGGGACCGGGTCCTCGGTCCGCCGGCGCCGGTGCCTTCCCCGTCGGGCAGAAGACTCCGGACCCAGGTCTCCCGTCCCCTCGCCCGGTCCGCCACCGCGATGCATATCTCCACCCGACTGCTTTTTCTCGGCAGCACGACTCCGCCGCGCAACCCGATCATCGTGTCAATGACCTCCCCCACGCTCCTGCGGTGAAACACCAGTCCGCGAGAACGCCGTGGCCTCTGACACCATGGAATCCGTGAGTCATCCCTATGACGCCCCAGTTTCGCAGACGCGGAGGGCGGGCGCCCCGGCGTAACGCACAGGATGTCCACGCAGTCCCTCCGTTCCCGATGTCGTGACCGACGTCGTTCTCGCAGGTCAGGATCACAGTGCCGTATTCATACGAAGCCCCAGTCTCACAGACGCTTTTCGACCGCGCTTCCCTCGTGACGCCCGGCGGCGTGAACTCACCGGTGCGTGCCTTCCGGGCGGTGGGTGGAACGCCCCGGTTCATGGTGTCCGGTTCCGGTCCGTACCTCACCGACGCGGACGGGCGGGAGTACGTCGACCTGGTCTGCTCGTGGGGACCGATGATCCTCGGCCACGCGCACCCCGAGGTCACCGCGGCCGTGCGGGAGGCCGTGGAGCGCGGCACCTCGTTCGGCACGCCCGGTGAGGGCGAGGTCGCCCTCGCCGAGGAGATCGTCGCGCGGATCGAGCCGGTCGAGCAGGTGCGCCTGGTCTCCTCCGGCACCGAGGCGACGATGTCCGCGATCCGGCTCGCGCGCGGGTTCACCGGCCGCGCGAAGGTCGTCAAGTTCGCGGGCTGCTACCACGGTCACGTGGACGCGCTGCTCGCCGCGGCCGGTTCCGGCGTGGCCACCTTCGGCCTGCCGGACACGCCCGGCGTGACCGGCGCGCAGGCCGGCGACACGATCGTGCTGCCGTACAACGACCTGGAGGCGGTGCGGGCCGCGTTCGCCGCGCACCCGGGCGAGATCGCCTGCGTCATCACCGAGGCCTCGCCGGGCAACATGGGCGTCGTCCCGCCGGCGGAGGGCTTCAACCAGGGACTCGCGGACCTGTGCCGGGAGAACGGCGCGCTGTACGTCTCCGACGAGGTGATGACCGGTTTCCGCACCTCGCGGGCGGGCTGGTACGGCGTCGACGGCGTGCGGCCCGACCTGATGACCTTCGGCAAGGTCATGGGCGGCGGCTTCCCGGCCGCCGCGTTCGGCGGCCGCGCCGACGTCATGGGCCACCTGGCTCCGGCCGGGCCGGTCTACCAGGCGGGCACCCTCTCCGGGAACCCGGTCGCCACCGTCGCCGGCCTCGCGCAGCTGCGGCTGCTCGACGACGCCGCGTACCGGAAGGTGGACGCGGTCTCGCAGGAGATCCAGGGCCTGGTCACCGGCGCGCTCGCCAAGGAGGGCGTGGCGCACCGGCTGCAGACCGCCTCCAACATGTTCTCGGTCTTCTTCACCGCCGACGAGGTGCGGAACTACGACGAGGCGAAGCGGCAGGAGGCCTTCCGCTTCAATGCCTTCTTCCACTCGATGCTGGCCGACGGGGTCTACCTGCCGCCGTCCGCTTTCGAGTCCTGGTTCGTGTCGACCGCGCACGACGAGCGGGCCGTCGAGCGGATCGCCGCCGCGCTGCCGGCCGCCGCCCGCGCCGCCGCGGAGGCCACGGCGTGAGCGACCCGACGAACGAGCGCACCGAGGAGAAGAACGTGAGCGGAACCGGGCGGCCCAGCGGCACCGAGGTCGCGACCGGCTCGGCCACCACCCCCGAGGACCGGGTCCAGGCGCGGGCGAAGAGCGACGACGACATCACCGTCGTCCACCTGATGCGCCACGGCGAGGTGCACAACCCCGACGGCGTCCTCTACGGGCGCCGTGCCGGCTACCACCTCTCCGACCTCGGCCGGCGGATGGCGGACCGGGTCGCGGAGCACCTGGCCGACCGGGACGTCACGTACGTCGTCGCCTCCCCGCTGGAGCGGGCGCAGGAGACGGCGACGCCGATCGCCGTCTCCCACGGCCTGGACCTGGAGAGTGATCCGCGTCTCATCGAGGCGGCGAACGTCTTCGAGGGCAAGACCTTCGGCGTCGGCGACGGGGCGCTGCGCAAGCCGGCGAACTGGAAGCACCTGACCAACCCGTTCCAGCCGTCCTGGGGCGAGCCGTACGTCGAGCAGGTCGTCCGCATGATGGGCGCGCTCGACGCGGCGAAGGACGCGGCCCGGGGGCACGAGGCGGTCTGCGTCAGCCACCAGCTGCCGATCTGGATCGTCCGCAGCTTCGTGGAGAAGCGGCGCCTCTGGCACGACCCGCGGCGGCGGCAGTGCACGCTGGCCTCGCTGACCTCGTTCACGTACCGGGGCGACAGGATCGTCTCGGTGGGGTACAGCGAGCCGGCCCGGGACCTCGTCCCGGCGCACCTGCTCGCGGGCGCGAAGCCGGCCCGGGGGAAGTCGAAGGCCTTCGGCGCCTAGGGAGAGCCCTTCGGCACCCGGGACTCTTCGGCACCCAGGGGGCTTCGGTGCCCAGGGGCTTCGGTGTCCAGAGAAGGCCCTTCGGCGTCCGGGAGAGGCCGGGCGGTCCCGTCCGGCCGCCCCTGGGGGACGGGACCGCTTTCGCCCCGCGCCCCGCACCCCACGGGGCTCTCCCGGCGCTTCCCTCCGGCACTGGACAGCGTCGCGCGAAGAGGCCACAGTTCAGGGCGTTCGGATGATGTCCATGTCATTCGAACGCCCTGAAATTTTTGTGTCAATTACCGGAACCTCCGTGTTCCTCCTCGCATCTCACTGATTGTCGGATTGGATGACGTTTAGGTCATACGTCAGCGCGAATGGGGAAGTCATGCGCGAAATCAGTGGGATCTCTCGAAGGGGGCTGCTCGGGGCGGGTGTGGGTGCCGCGGCGGCCATGGGCATCACGGCGTGCAGCACCTCGAACAAGGACAATGCGGGTCATTCCGGACCCAACAAGCCCGGCAAGGGCGGTGACGCCACGACGGGTCCGGGCACCCCCGCCCCGTCCAAGGACGCCGTCCGGCTCATCGGCGACGGCTCCACCGCCGACACCGGCAAGCAGCCCCACCAGCCCGGCGCCCCCGTCCCGCTCGAACCCGGCCAGACCCCGCCCCAGTTCGTGATCTTCTCCTGGGACGGCGCCGGCGAGGTCGGCAACGGACTCTTCCCCCGCTTCCTCGAACTCGCCAGGAACCACGGCGCGGCGATGACCTTCTTCCTCTCCGGGATCTACCTCCTCCCCGAGTCGAAGAAGAACCTCTACCGCCCGCCGAACAACCGCGTCGGCGCCTCCGACATCGGCTACCTCACCGACGCCCACATCAAGGACACCCTGAAGTACGTCCGGCAGGCCTGGCTCGAGGGCCACGAGATCGGCACCCACTTCAACGGGCACTTCTGCGGCGGCTCCGGCTCCGTCGGGAACTGGACCCCGGCCCAGTGGCAGAGCGAGATCGACCAGGCGATGAAGTTCGTCACCCAGTGGAAGACGAACAGCGGCTGGACCGACCTCGACCCGCTCCCCTTCGACTACTCCAAGGAACTCGTCGGCGGCCGCACCCCCTGCCTCCTCGGCCAGGACAAGCTGCTCCCCACCGCCAAGCGGCTCGGCTGGCGCTACGACGCCAGCTCGCCCGGCGGCCGCCAGACCTGGCCCGAGAAGCGCCGGGGCATCTGGGACCTGCCGCTCCAGGCCGTGCCCTTCCCCGGGCACTCCTTCGAGGTCCTCTCCATGGACTACAACATGCTCGCCAACCAGTCGAAGAACTCCACGAAGGGCATGCCCTCGCGCTACCCGGGCTGGCGCAGGCAGGCGACGGAGGCGTACCTCTCCGGCTTCCGGCGCGCGTACGAGACCAACCGCGCGCCCTTCTACATCGGCAACCACTTCGAGCAGTGGAACGGCGGCATCTACATGGACGCCGTCGAGGAGGCGCTCAAGGGGATGGCCGGGAAGAAGGACGTCCGGCTCGTCTCCTTCCGGCAGTTCGTGGACTGGCTCGACGTCCAGGACCCCGCGATCCTCGCGAAGCTGCGCGGCCTGGGAGTCGGCGAGAAGCCGGCCGGCGGCTGGAACGCCTTCCTCAGGCCCGCCCCGGCGAAGACCGCGGGCACCGGGGGGAACCCGTCGGGCACGCCCGCCGCCTAGGCGGTCCTGGCACGCGCCGCCCGGACGGTCGTGACACACGCCGCTTAGACGGTCTTGACAAGGGGCTTTACGGGCACGTAGGGGGGTGCCCAAGATCCCCCAAACGCTCATGCGAAACTTTTCACATGAGCCTTAGCCGTGCCCCTCGACGCACCCTGCTCGCCGTCGGAGTGCTGACCGCCGCCCTCGCGCTCTCGGCCTGCGGCGGCGACGGCGGCACGACCGGCGGCGGTGGCAACACCAACTTCGTCACCAGCAAGGGCGGCATCTCCACCGCCGCCAGGGGCGAGCGCGCGGCCACCGGGAAGCTCGCGGGCGAGACCCTCGACGGGAAGCGGCTCGACGTCGCCGACCTCAAGGGCAAGGTCGTCGTCCTCAACGCCTGGGGCTCCTGGTGCGGCCCCTGCCGCGCCGAGGCCCCCCACTTCGCGAAGGTCGCCGCCGACCTCAAGGGCAAGGGCGTCGAGTTCGTCGGCCTCAACACCCGCGACTTCAACAAGCAGCAGGCGCTCACCTTCGAGGAGGACTACCGGGTCCCCTACCCGAGCCTCTACGACCCCGACGGCAAGCTGCTCCTCTTCGGCTTCCCCAAGGGCACCCTCAGCCTCCAGGGCATCCCCTCCACCGTCGTCCTCGACAAGGAGGGCAGGATCGCCGCCCGCGCCCTCCTGGCCCTCGACGAGGCGAAGCTCCGCTCGATGATCGACCCGCTCCTCGAGGAGAAGTGAGCCGGTGAACGAGACGGTCACCAGCGGAGCCCTGCTGCTCGCCCTGCCCCTCGCGGTCCTGGGCGGGCTCGTCTCCTTCTTCTCGCCGTGCGTCCTGCCGCTCGTCCCCGGCTACCTCAGCTACGTGACCGGGGTCACCGGCACCGACCTCGCGGACGGCCGGCGCGGCCGGATGACCGCCGGCGCCGCCCTCTTCGTCCTCGGCTTCACCGCCGTGTTCGTCTCCGGCGGCGCCCTCTTCGGCTACTTCGGGTCCACCCTCCAGGAGTACCGGGAGACGCTCACCACGGTCCTCGGCGTGCTCATGATCCTCATGGGCGCGTTCTTCCTCGGCCTGATGCCCTGGTTCACCCAGCGCGAGTTCCGCTTCCACCGGAAGCCCGTCGCCGGCCTGGTCGGCGCCCCGCTCCTGGGCGCCCTCTTCGGCATCGGCTGGACCCCGTGCATCGGCCCGACCCTCGCCTCCGTCAACGCGCTCGCCCTGGAGCAGGCCAGTGCCGGACGCGGCGCGGTGCTCGCCTTCGCGTACTGCCTCGGTCTCGGCGTACCGTTCGTGCTCGCGGCCATCGCCTTCCGCAAGGCGCTCGGCGCGTTCGGCTGGGTCAAGAGGCACTACGCGTGGGTCATGCGGATCGGCGGCGGCATGATGGTCGTCACCGGGGTCCTGCTCCTCACGGGCGTGTGGGACAGCATGGTGGCCACGATGCAGGGCTGGTCCAGCGGTTTCACGGTGGGGATCTGAGTTCCATGAGCAAGGCCGGTACGACCGACATGACCGACACCACGGAGAACGCCGCGGCCGCCGACGAGGCGGCCGGGGCGCAGCTGTCGACCGCTCCCCGGGAGGACCGGCCGGACGCCCCCGCGGGCGGCCCCGTCCTCGGCGTCGTCGGCTGGGTCCGCTGGTTCTGGCGGCAGCTGACCTCCATGCGGGTCGCCCTGATCCTCCTCTTCATGCTCTCCCTGGGCGCCGTCCCCGGCTCCCTCGTCCCGCAGAACAGCGCGGACGAGCTGAAGGTGCAGGCATTCAAGGACGCCCACCAGACCCTCACCCCGCTGTACGAGAAGCTCCAGTTCTTCGACGTCTACAGCTCGGTGTGGTTCTCCGCGATCTACATCCTGCTCTTCGTCTCCCTCATCGGCTGCATCGTGCCGCGCAGCCTGCAGTTCGCCGGCCAGCTCCGCGGCCGGCCGCCGGGCGCCCCCCGCCGCCTCGACCGGCTCCCCGCGTACGCCACCTGGCGCACCGACGCCGAGCCCGAGCGGGTCCGCGAGGCCGCCCTCGCGCTCCTCAGGAGCCGCCGCTTCCGCTCCCACACCGCCGGGGACGCGGTCGCCGCCGAGAAGGGCTACCTGCGCGAGGCCGGCAACCTGGCCTTCCACATCGCCCTGATCGTGATGCTCGTCGCCTTCGCCTGGGGCCAGCTCCTCAAGTCCGAGGGCGGCAAGCTGATCATCGAGGGCGACGGCTTCTCCAACACGCTCACCCAGTACGACGACTTCAAGTCCGGCTCCCTGTTCGGCACCGACGAGCTGGAGCCGTTCAGCTTCAAGCTGGACGCGTTCGACGGCACGTACGAGAAGAGCGGCCCGCAGCGCGGCACCCCGCGCACCTTCGAGGCGGCCGTCACCTACTCGCGGGGCGGCGCGGACCGGAAGGCGGTCATCCGGGTCAACGAGCCGCTGAAGGTCGGCGGCTCCAAGGTCTATCTGATCGCCCACGGCTACGCTCCCGTCGTCACCGTCAGGGACGGGCGCGGCAAGACCGTCTTCCACGGCGCCGTGCCCCTGCTGCCGATCGACAACAACATCACGTCGACCGGCGCGATCAAGGTCATGGACGGCTACCGCGACAAGAACGGCAGGAAGGAGCAGCTGGGCTTCCAGGCCTTCTTCGTGCCGACCTTCGCGGGCGCCGGCAAGGGCACGATGTTCTCGCAGTTCCCGGCGCTCGACTTCCCGGTCATGGCGCTCACCGGCTTCCACGGCGACCTGCGCGTGAACTCGGGCCTCCCGCAGAACGTGTACCAGCTCGACAAGTCCAAGATGAAGCAGTTCACGGACGCGTCCGGCAACAAGCTCGCCCAGCGCATGCTGCCCGGCGAGACCATGACGCTCCCCGACGGCGCCGGCTCGATCACCTTCGAGAAGGACATCAAGGAGTGGGCGAGCTTCCAGATCTCGCAGCAGCCGGGGAACGGCCTCGCCCTCGCGGGCGCGATCGCCGCGATCGCCGGCCTGAGCGGTTCGCTCTTCATCCAGCGGCGCCGGATCTGGGTCCGGGCCGTGCGGGGCGAGGACGGCGTGACCGTCGTCGAGACGGCGGGGCTCGGCCGGAGCGAGTCCGCCAGGCTGCCGGAGGAACTGGGCGACCTCGCGGCCGCGCTCGCGGCGGAGACGCCGCAAGCCGCCCCGGAGGCCGTACCGGAAACCGCGGACGGAACCGCCGCACCCGCCGCACCCGCCGTACCCGCGGAAGACCCCGCCCCTTCTGGAGAGGCTGACAAGTGATCCTCGCCGCCACGACCGACGAGAGCCTGGCGCGGATGAGCGACGTGCTCGTCTACTCGTCGATGGCCGTCTACACGCTGGCCTTCTTCGCCCACATCGCCGAGTGGGTGTTCGGCAGCCGCAGCAAGGTCGGCCGCACCGCCGCCGCGCTCACCGCCAAGGCCCCCGCCCCCGCCGTGACCGTCCGGGCCGAGCAGGCCGGGGGCACCGCCGTCCTCGACAAGCCGAAGGTCGTCACGCGTTCCGCGGCCGGCGCCCGTGACGTGCCGGACGGCCCCGGCGCGGCCGGCGGCACGGTCAAGGGCGACCTGTACGGCCGCGTCGCCGTCTCGCTCACCGCCCTCGCGTTCCTGATCGAGGCGGCGGGCGTGGTCTCCCGGGCGCTCTCCGTGCAGCGGGCCCCCTGGGGCAACATGTACGAGTTCTCCACCACCTTCTCCACGGTGGCGGTCGGCGCGTACCTCGGCTTCCTCCTCGCGAAGAAGGACGTCCGCTGGATCGGCCTCCCCCTGGTCACCACCGTCCTGCTCGACCTGGGCGTGGCCACCACCTGGCTGAAGACCCCGAGCGACCAGCTGGTGCCGGCGCTCGACTCGTACTGGCTGTGGATCCACGTCTCCACCGCGATCTTCTGCGGCGCCGTCTTCTACCTCGGCGCGGTCGCGACCCTGCTGTACCTCTTCCGCGACTCGTACGAGAACAAGCTCGCGACCGGCGGGAACCCCGGTTCCTTCGCCCGCTCGGTCCTGGAGCGGCTGCCCTCCGCGGCCTCGCTCGACAAGTTCTCCTACCGGGTCAACGCGGCGATCTTCCCGCTCTGGACCTTCACGATCATCGCGGGCGCCATCTGGGCCGGTGACGCGTGGGGCCGCTACTGGGGCTGGGACGCCAAGGAGGTCTGGTCCTTCATCACGTGGGTGGGGTACGCCGCGTACCTGCACGCGCGCGCGACGGCCGGCTGGAAGGGGCGGAAGGCCGCGTACATCGCGCTCATCGCCTTCGCCTGTTTCCTCTTCAACTACTACGGCGTGAACATCTTCGTGACCAGCAAGCACTCCTACGCCGGAGTCTGACCGCCTCCGGGCTGGCACCGCCCCCGCCCCGGGGTGACGCTGGAGGGATGAGCGAGATGCCACGGGGCAGGAGCGAGACCCGCGACGACGGCACCCACCTGGTGCGGTACGCCGTCGAGCTGCCCCACCCACCGCCCGCGGTGTGGACGGCCGTCGCCACCCCCGGGGGCCTGGCGGACTGGCTGTGCGCGGCCGACCCGCTGGAGCCCCGGCTCGGCGGCCGGGTCGTCCTCCACCGGCTGACCAGCGGCGACACCGAGGACCCCGGGCGGGTGACCGCCTGGGACCCCGGGTCCGTCGCCGAGTACACGGTCGATCCGACGCACGGCCGCATCCGGTTCCACCTGGAGCCGGGGCCCGGCGGCGGATCGACCGTGCTGCGTCTCACCAACGAGTTCCGGGGACCGCGCGAACACCTCCTGGACCGGCTCGCCGCCTGGCACGACCACCTGGAGTGCCTCGCCCGCGCCCTGGACGGCCACCCCGTCGCGTGGCGGGAGCGGACGTCCGAGCGCTGGCTCCACCTGCGGGACCTGTACGAGCGGGACACGGCCCCCTGGCCGAAGTGGGAGCCGTAGGCCCTCCCCGTGCGGTCAGCCCCGGTTCGGCGGCAGGCACGACGCCTCCGGCGCGTGCCCCTCCGGCCAGGCGATCTGGACGAAGCGCTGGGAGCCGTCCGGGGCCAGCTCCACGATCGGCACCGCCTTGTTGTACGGGTTGCCGTAGTTGTCCAGGCAGATCCAGCCGCTCGCCCCCCGTACCCGCAGCGAGCCCTTCACCTGCGGCCACTGCCGGGTCACGTCCTCCGCCGACGGGTGGCGGGACCCCTGCGGGGTGGCCTGGCGGATCGCGTGGACCGCCGTCGCCATCGCGTCGTAGGCCACGATCGCCTGCCCGTCCGCGAGCGCCACCGGCTGCTTCGGGTCGCGGCCGATGTCCTTCAGGAAGGTCGCGTACGCCTCCGGGGAACCGCCCGTGGCCGGAATCCGGTGCCCCTCCGCGGGCACCCAGGTGTCCGGGTGGGCGAGCGCCGCGTAGCGCACGGTCAGCTTCGCCCTGAGGGCGTTCCGGTCGAGCTTTTTGTCGGCGCCCAGGTACGAGCCCTCGTCCCCGGTCAGGACGGTCAGGGCCCGGTCGGTGCAGCCGCGCGCCCCCAGCGCGTTGATGAACTGGCGCAGCTGGGTGTGGCGGCCCGCGAAGAACACGGTCTCGGGGCGGGCATCGCAGATCAGGTGGGTGATCTGGCGGAAGGTGTTGGCGGTGGTGCCCTCCTCGTTGGGGTCGGGGGGCGAGGTGAAGAGTTCCGGCTGGTGGGGGATGCCCTTGAGGATGGCGGAGAAGGCCGCCTTGAGGGTGTCCGTGTAGTGGTCGCCGGTGCGGGTGTCCTGGACGAGGATCGCCTTCGTGGCGTCCACGCGCCCGAAGTGGGCGAGGGCCCTCGCCTCGTCGCCGTTGGTGGGCGAGACGCGGGCGAGGCCGGGATAGCGCTCGTTGCCGGGGGAGTTGGCGATGTCGTCGGCGGTGATGGTGGTGCCGACGACGGCGATCCCGGCCCCGGTGAGGGCGGTCACCGCCTCCCGCACCTCGGCGGAGGAGGTGGCGACGCCGGAGACGGCCCGCAGCCGGTCGGCGGAGTCCTTCATGGCGACGAGCCGGTCCACGGTGGGGCGCCAGTGGGCGTTGGACTTCCCGGTGTTGGCGAGGACGAGCCGGATCTTGGGAAGCTCGTCGTTGGAGTCGTGGTTGGCGCGGTACTGGTAGGCGTAGGCGCCCCGCAGCTCGTGCAGCACCTTGACGCGCATGCCCGCGTCGGTGGAGGTCAGCGGCAGGAGCAGGGCGACGGTCACGTACTCGTCGGGCTTGAGCGCGGCGTTCTCGCCGCCGATGGCCCCGGCGATGCCGCTCAGTTCGCCGATCCCGAAGTCGTGGCCGTCGCCGTTGACGCCGACGCACTCCTCGCTGCCCACCGGGCGCTCGACGCCCGCCGCGCAGGAACGGTCCTCCGGGGTGGTGAGCCGGGTGACGCCGTATCCGCCGAGGCCGAGGACGACGGCGGCGGTGACGAGGGAGGCGGCGAACTTCTGGCGGGGGGTGCGGACGCGGCGGCGCAGCCGGTCGGAGAGGCGGTCGGGCATGGCGTCAGACTCCGTCCTCGCGGCCCGGCGGCAGCGAGGGCTCCCGCCAGGCGCGGATGTCGCGCGGCCAGTGGGTGGCAGCGTCCCAGAGTGAACCGCTGCCCGACAGGTGGCGGCCGGACAGCCTGCGCAGTTCGTGCGCGAGCCGGTCGGCCACCTCCTCGTCGGGCAGCGCGAGCGGATCGGTGAGCAGCCATACGGCGTGCAGCAGCCGGCGCAGGGAGAGGTGCAGTTCGACGCCGTCGGCGTCGAGCCCGGCCGGCGGGTCGCCGGCCGGGGCCCGGCCGAGGGCGACGGCCCGGCGCGGATCGGGCCCCGTCGCGTTCCGTTCGCGCGGGTACGGGGCGGAGGCGACGAACCGCAGCCGCCCGAGCCAGCCGAGGACGTCCGGCCCGGGGAACGTCTCCCGCAGGTGGGTGACGGCCTCCTCGGTGCGGCCGAGCGCCAGGTCGTGGTGGAGCCGGTACGGACCGGGCTCGGGCCCGTAGTGCCGGCGCAGGGTTTCGTGGACGGCGTGCCAGGCGGCGTAGTGCGGGTGGTCGCCGTCCTCGAAGCGCAGCCGGTGCAGGAGCAGGGCGCGCAGCAGCGGGTCGGCGACGAAGTGGCGCGAGCCCGCCGCCGACGCGGACCAGTCCTCGGCGCGCAGCCGGTCGCGGACGCGCAGGGCCACGTCCCCGTCCAGGGACTCGCCCTGGAGCCGGGTGCGGGCCAGCACCCGGGCGGACTCCTCGTCGTGGGCGGCCGCGAGCACGGCGTACGGGCCGAGCCGGGGCACCGGGAGGAGCTCGGCGAGGAGCGCGGGGGCGACCGGCACCGGCGGGGCGTCCTCGCGCAGCTCCACCGTCAGGTCGAGCAGCCGGCCCGGGGTGAGCCCGGGCCTCAGGTGCGCGGGCGCCTCGCCGGCGGCCCGGCCGAGGAGGGCCACGCCGAGGGGGCGTCCGCCGGTCAGCCGGTGGACCGCGCGGGCGAGGTCGGCGGGGGTGCGGCCCGCCGGTTCGTAGTGGTCGAAGGCGGTGCGGGTCTGGGCCGGGGAGAGGGGCGTCAGCTCGACGGCGAGGATGCCGGAGCCGACGCTCGTCCCGCGCGGGCACGGGGCCCGGTGCGCGGTCTCCGGCAGCCGGGTCCGGGTGGCCTGGCGCAGCCCCTCGTGGTCGCGGACCCGGGAGGTGGCGAGGACGACGATCCGGTCCCGGCGGCCCTCGGCCCGGGCGCGCAGGACCGGTTCGATCAGCTGCCGGCCCAGCGGCTCGTGGGCGTTGTCGAGGAGGAGCAGCGGCCGGCCGACGCGGCTGCCGCGCCGGAGCCCGGTGTAGGCGCGGAGCAGGTCCTCGGTCAGGCAGCCGACCAGGAAGGCCTCGGCCTCCTGGCGGCGCCTGCCGCCCTGCTCGAAGTCGTTGGCGAGCTGCTGGAGCCCGGCCTTCCCGCGCCCGCCCGCGTTGCGGTAGGTGCCGTACCAGCTCTCCGAGGTGCGCTGGAGGCGCCCGAACACCTCCTCCAGGACGGTCTCCACGGTCGCCTCGGCGAGCAGCCCGGCGAGCGGGGCGGTGGCCTCGGCGAAGGTGGCGGCGAGCTTGGCGAGGACCTTGCCGACCCAGTTGGCGGCGGCGCCCCGGGTGGCGTCGACGGTCGCCAGGAGCGGCCCGAGCCGCTGGAGGTCGTGCCGGGCCCGCTCGTCGTCCTCCGGGGACCAGGAGATCGAGGCGACGGCGACCAGGCCGAGCGAGAGCCGGGGGAACCGCACGGGCCGCGCCCCGAGGACCTTGGGGGAGAGCTGCACGGCCAGTTCGGCCAGCGCGCCGATGAGCGGGGTCCAGCCGTGGCCGTGGTCGTCGGGCGGCTCGATGCGGGCGCAGTCGAGCAGGGCGAGCGGCGTGTACCCCTTGTAGCGGTTGCGGACCTCCTTGAGCAGGGCGGTCTTCCCCGTTCCGCGCCCGCCGGTGAAGACCGTCACGGGCGGATCGTCCCCGTGCTCGTACGCCACCCGGGAACCCCCGTGCCGGGTGAGTCCGCTGAGCCGCGCGACCAGACCGCCGTCGTCCAGGACCGCCTCGCGGCCGTACAGTTCCCTGTCCATGCCCCGCCACCCCCGTCACAGTCAACTCAAGGATATAGACGGTGTGTTGGTAAAGCGTTCGGCTTTTCGAGTCTGTTGCGAGTCCGTAGCGGGCCGGTGGCGGGACCTCACCCGTCGCCGGTGTCCTCGCTCCGGAGGCCGGGTCCCCTCCCCGGCCGCCCGGTGGGGGCGGCTCGGTCCGCGTGCTCGCCGCCGGGCCCGGGGCGGGAAACCACGGGGGTGGGCGAGTTGCCGCTGGATCACCGCTGCGCCCTCACCGTCGCGTGCCGGGTCGGTGTGCGGAGCACCGTGGGCGCGACGACGGTGACCTGGAGCGTCGCCACGCTGTCGTCGCCGGAGACGCGCCGGCCGCCGCGGAAGGAGGCGCCGGTCGCCTTCGAGTGCCCGCGGTGCGGGAAGCCGTTCGTGGAGAGCGTGGCCAGGGCCCGGCGCAAGCGTCTGGTCTACGTGACGATCGGCCTGCCGCTGTTGCTCTCGCTGCTCGTCACGCTTCCCATGGCCTTCCACTTCGGGGGCCAGATCCGCGAGGAGGACGACCCCTCGATGAACCCCCTGGTCGTCCTGGTGCCGCTCGTCGCCGTGGGGTTCGTCGCCGGGCTGACCTTCTTCCGGGTCGGCCGCCGCTACGAGGGCGTCAAGAAGTACCGTCCGGTCCTGCCGGACGGGAAGCGGACGGCACTGGTCCGGGGCCACCGCTTCGACTGACCCGCCGGGCCCGCCCGCTCACGCTCCCGCCCCCTCCACCTCGTACGGGAACCGCGCGAGCGGCGCCTCCCCCCGGAAGAAGGACTTCGCGCGGATCAGGGCCTCCGTGTCCGCGCGGACCTGGCCGGGCCGGGAGCCCGTGCCCATGAGGACGCCGCCGAAGCGCATCCGGAGGTAGGCCGCCGAATGGTTCAGGGAGGTGACCAGGCCCTCGGCGACGACGTGTTCGTCGTGGGCCAGGGCCGTCACCCCCCAGAGGGTGCCGCCCTCCATGCGCTCCTTGAAGTCGGAGCCGGGGACGTTCAGCCAGCCCGACCAGTAGTCGAGGTAGCGCTTGGTCTGGGCGGAGAGGCTGTACCAGTACAGGGGCGAGACGATGACGACGTCCGTGGCCGCGACCGTCGCCTCCAGCAGCGTCTTCTCGATCTCGTTCACCGGCGGGTCCGTGACCTCGTGCCGCCCGTCCCGGAAGTCCGGCAGCGGCAGCCCGTTCAGGTCCACCCAGCGCCGCGGGACGCCGGCCGGCAGGTGCGCGGCGGCCTCGCGGGCCAGGATCTCCGAGTTGCCGTCCGGGCGGGAGCTGCCCAGGACGAAGAGGAACGAGCGGTTCGAGAAGCCCGTTTCGGGCGTGGCGCCGAGGTTCATGTCTGCTCTCCGTCCCAGGGGTCACCCGGTGCCAACTCCCCTGCTCCCGAGGGTATTCCGGCCCCATCGGTTCCGCCGATCGGCCTCATCGGCAGGTCGCCCCACGAGGCCGTGGACCGTTCCCGTCCCCCTCCGTAGCGTCGCCGGCATGAGAAGCGAAACGCGCGGCACCGTCGAACTCACCCTCGCCATGGTCCTCTCCGGCACCCTCGGCGTCTTCGTCGTGGAATCGGGGGCCCGGCCCTTCGAAGTGGTCTTCTTCCGGTGCCTCTTCGGAGCCCTCGCGCTCGGGGCGTACAGCCTGGCCCGGGGGTTCCTCACCGGGCACGGGTTCACCCCCCGGAAGCTGGGGCTCGCCGCGCTCGGCGGGGTGTTCGTCGTCCTCAACTGGGTCTTCCTCTTCGAGGCGTACGAGGCCGCCTCGATCTCCCTCGCCACCGTCGTCTACCACACGCAGCCGTTCTTCCTGGTGCTCCTGGGCGCGCTGTTCGCGGGGGAGCGGATCTCCGCCGGGAGGCTGGGGTGGCTCGCCGTCGCCTTCGCCGGGCTCGTCCTCGTCTCGGGGGTGCGGCCGGGCGCCACCGGCTCCCTCCGGGGGCTCGGGTTCGCGCTCGCCGCCGCCGTCCTCTACGCCCTGGCGACCTTCGTCACCCGGCGGATCGCCGGGGTGCGGCCCCATCTGATCGCCCTCGTGCAGGTGCTCACCGGGCTGCCGCTGCTGCTGCCCTTCGCGGACTTCGGGGCGGCGGCCGGGCTCGGCGCCGGGTGGGCGTGGCTCGCGGGCCTCGGCCTGATCCACACCGGACTCATGTACGTGCTGATGTACACGGCCTACGCCAAGCTGCCCACCGCCAAGATCGCCGTGCTCGCCTTCGCCTACCCGGCGGTCGCCCTGGGTGCCGACTGGGCCGTGTACGGGCACCACATCGGGCTCGTCCAGGCGCTCGGAGTCCCGCTCATCGTCCTGGCGAGCCTGCGGGTCACCCTGTCGGGGCCTGCTCCCGCACGAGCCGTCGCGCCTGCTCCACGAACAGCCGGGCGGGGGCCGGAAGCCGCTTCCCCCGCCGCCACGCGAGCTGTGTGAAGAGCGTGAACGGCGCCTCCCAGTCCAGCGGGGCCAGGACACCGGACGCCAGCTCCTCCGCGACCGTCACCCGGGGCAGCAGCGCCGCCCCCAGGCCGGAGGCCACCGCGCGCTTGGTCGCCTCGACCGTGCCGAACTCCAGGAAGACCGGCGACCACTCCCGCAGCTCCGCCTCGAACAGGTCGCGGTACGCGCAGCCCGGCTCCGGGCCCACCAGCCGCGCCCCGGCCACGTCCGCCGCCGTCAGGCCCGTGCGCCCCGCCAGCGGATGGCCCGGTCCCGCCACCAGGACCAGCGGCTCGGGCGCGAGGACCTCCGACTCCAGGCCCTCGTGCTCCGTCCCGGCCTCCATCAGGAAACCGACGTCGTACGTGCCCTGCCGCAGCGCCCGCCGGGTCTCGTCGCCGAGCGTGGGCCGCAGGGCGATCCGCACCTTCGGGTGGCGGTGGTGGAAGTACTCCAGGAGCGGCGGCAGCCGGTAGGAGGTGAGCGACTCCATGGTGCCGACGGCGACCGTCCCGGCCGGCTCCCCGGTGTCCGCGACGGCGGCCCGGGCCTCCTCCGCGAGACCGGTCAGCCGGCGGGCGTACGGCAGGAGCCGTTCCCCGGCGTCGGTGAGCCGGATGCGGCCGCCGAGCCGTTCGAAGAGTTGCGTGCCGAGGGAGGTCTCCAGGGACCTGATCTGTCCGGTGACGCTGGACTGCGCGTAGCCCAGCTCGGCGGCGGCCCGGGTGAAGGAGAGGACGTCCGCGACCTTCTCGAAGGTGGCCAGGAGTCGCAGCTCCATCAGTTCTCCGTCCTCGTCCCCGGACCTCCGGGCTCCGTCGGCTCCCCGTCCTCGTCCCCGGGCCTCCGGAGCGGCCCGTCAGTTCTCCGTTCCCGTCCCCGGCTCGCCGCGCTCGCGCCGCTTCAGCTCCTCCTCGCGGCGGCGCAGGTCCGCCTCCCAGTCCTTCAGGAGGGCGTCGTCGTCCTTCGGGGCGTTCGCGCCGTTCCCGAGGGATTCCAGGAACTCGGGGTTGTCGTCGGGCGCCACCCAGCCGCCCGCGCCGCCCCGGTTCCTCGGCTTCCGCTCCTTGCCCGCGACGATCCAGCCGACCGCGCCGACGATCGAGAACAGCAGGACCACGATGGCCCACACCGGCTTCGGAAGGTGCTTGACCTCTTCCTCCGGGGTGTTCAGGCAGTCGATGAAGGCGTAGATCATCAGCGCCAGCGGCAGGATGAACAGCAGCGCCCTGAGCATGTGGGACAGCTCCCCGGAAGCGGTGGCGGGGGCGCGCTTCGGCGGCCCCGGTGACAGGTCCAGGGTAGCCGGTGACCGATACTTGCCCCTATGGCTTACGACGATCTCCGCTCGCTGCTCAGGGCCCTGGAACGCGAAGGCGACCTCAAGCGCATCAAGGCCGAAGTCGATCCGTACCTGGAGGTCGGGGAGATCGTCGACCGCGTGAACAAGGCGGGGGGACCGGCGCTCCTCTTCGAGAACGTCAAGGGCTCCTCGATGCCGCTCGCGATGAACGTCTTCGGGACGGACCGCCGGCTGCTCAAGGCGCTCGGCCTGAAGTCGTACGCCGAGATCGGCGAGAAGATCGGCGGCCTGCTCAAGCCCGAGCTGCCGCAGGGCTTCGTCGGCGTCCGCGAGGCCTTCGGCAAGCTGGGCTCGATGGTCCACGTGCCGCCGAAGAAGGTGAAGTCCGGCGACGCCCCCGTGCAGGAGGTCGTCCTCACCGGCGACGACGTCGACCTGGAGAAGCTGCCCGCGCTCTTCACCTGGCCCAAGGACGGCGGGTCGTTCTTCAACCTGGGGCTCACCCACACCAAGCACCCCGAGACGGGCGTCCGGAACCTGGGGCTCTACCGGCTCCAGCGGCACGACAGGCGCACCATCGGCATGCACTGGCAGATCCACAAGGACAGCCGGAACCACTACGCGGTGGCGGCCGAGCGGGGCGAGCGGCTGCCGGTCGCGATCGCCTTCGGCTGCCCGCCGGCCGTGACGTACGCCTCGACGGCCCCGCTGCCGGGCGACATCGACGAGTACCTGTTCGCCGGCTTCGTGCAGGGCAGGCGGATCGAGATGGTCGACTGCAAGACCGTGCCGCTCCAGGTCCCGGCGCAGGCCGAGGTCGTGATCGAGGGCTGGCTGGAGCCGGGCGAGATGCTGCCGGAGGGCCCCTTCGGCGACCACACCGGCTTCTACACGCCGCAGGAGCCGTTCCCCGCCCTGCGGATCGACTGCGTCACCATGCGGAAGCGTCCGCTGCTCCAGTCGATCGTCGTCGGCCGGCCGCCGACCGAGGACGGGCCGCTCGGGCGGGCCACGGAGCGCTTCTTCCTGCCCCTGCTGAAGATCATCGTGCCGGACATCGTGGACTACCACCTGCCGGAGTCCGGCGGCTTCCACAACTGCGCGATCGTCTCGATCGACAAGAAGTACCCGAAGCACGCGCAGAAGGTCATGCACGCCATCTGGGGCGCGCACATGATGTCGCTGACCAAGCTGATCGTCGTGGTCGACAAGGACTGCGACGTCCACGACCTGCACGAAGTCGCCTGGCGGGCCCTCGGGAACACCGACTACGCCCGTGACCTCACCGTCGTCGAGGGGCCGGTCGACCACCTCGACCACGCCTCCTACCAGCAGTTCTGGGGCGGCAAGGCGGGCATCGACGCCACGAGGAAGCTGCCCGAGGAGGGCTACACCCGCGACGGGGGCTGGCCGGAGATGGTCGAGTCGGACCCGGCGACGGCCGCCCTGGTGGACCGGCGCTGGAAGGAGTACGGACTGTGACCACCGCCGCCGTCCCCGGTGCCCGGCCGGGGCGCACGAAGGCCTTCCTCAGGCTGGTGATGATCGAGCACTCGGTCTTCGCGCTGCCCTTCGCGTACATCGCCTCGCTCACCGCGATGTTCCAGCTCGACCGGCACGTCCACTGGTGGAAGCTCCTGCTCGTCACCGTCTGCATGGTGGGGCTGAGGACCTTCGCCATGGCCTGCAACCGGATCATCGACCGCGAGATCGACGCGCGCAATCCGCGCACGGCCGGCCGGGAGCTGGTGACCGGCGCGGTGTCGGTGCGATCGGCGTGGACCGGGGCCGGGATCGCCGTCGTCGTGTTCCTGGGGGCCGCCGCCCTGCTGAACCCGCTCTGTCTGGCCCTCGCGCCGCTCGCCGTCGTGCCGATGGTGGTCTACCCGTACGGCAAGCGGTTCACGAACTTCCCGCACGCCATCCTGGGGCTCGCCCAGGCGATCGGGCCGATCGGGGCCTGGATCGCGGTGACCGGGGAGTGGTCCTGGGACGCGGTGATCCTCGGGCTCGCGGTGGGCGTGTGGATCGGCGGCTTCGACCTGATCTTCGCTTGCCAGGACGTGCGGGCGGACCGGGCGCACGGCGTGAAGTCGGTCCCGGCCCGCTTCGGCATCCCGGCCGCCCTGTGGGGCGCGCGGGGCTCGGCGGTCGTGACGACCGGCCTGCTCGTCTGGTACGCGCTGGCGACGGGCGCGGGGTTCTTCTTCTGGATCGGTCTGGCGGTCGTGGTGGTGGCGTTCTGCTACGAGCACACGATCGTGAAGCCGCACGACCTGTCCCGGCTGAACCGGGCGTTCTTCACGACGAACGGCTTCATCGGGATCAGCCTGTTCGTCTGCGCGCTCCTCGACCTGCTGGTCCGCGGGCTCGCCCCGTAGCCCCCCGACCCCTCACGGATAGGCTCGACGGCATGAACGACGGCAAGCGCACCCCCTGGATCGTGGGGGTTTCCGGGGCGTCCGGCACGCCGTACGCCGCCGCCGTCCTGAGGGGGCTGCTCGCCGCCGGGGAGAGCGTCGACCTGATCGTGTCGCGGGCCTCGCGGCTGACGCTGCTCGACGAGACCGGGATCTCCTTCCGGGACGCGCACTGGCGCGAGGACCTGGCGGCCTGGCTGGCGCGGGGCGCCGACGGGAAGCCCGACGCCTTCGGGGCGGACCTGGGGGACGTGCGGTACTGGCCCGCCGGGGACCTCGGCGCGGGGCCGTCCTCGGGGTCGTACCCGGCGAAGGGGATGCTGGTGGTGCCGGCCTCGACCGCCTCGGTGGCGGGAGTGGCGCTGGGACTCTCGAAGGACCTGCTCCAGCGGGTCGCGAGCGTGACGCTGAAGGAGCGGCGGCCGCTGGTGGTCGCGGTGCGGGAGACCCCGCTGAACGGGCAGACGCTCCGGCACATGGTGACGCTGGACGAGGCGGGCGCGGTGGTGCTGCCCGCCTCTCCGGCGTTCTACGCGGGGGCGACGCACATCCAGGACCTGGTGGACTTCGTCGCCGGGCGGGTGCTGGACGCGGCGAAGGTGCCGCACCGGTTGTACCGCCGGTGGGAAGGAGAGCTGGGTGCGGCCCTCCGGTCCGGTTAGCGCTTCGGGGCGCGCTTCTGCGGGGCGCGCTTCGAGGCGGGGACGGGCTGGTGGGCACGCGAGCGGTTGGCCAGGTCCTGCAGCTCACGCATGCGGGCGTAGGCCATCTCGATCGTGTACACGCTGAACACCACTCCTGAAGGATCGTCTTTGATCTGCTGAAAGATTCACAGGGTCTTACCCCTGTGCGCCTTAGATTCTATACCTATACTCGCGGTATCGCTGGACAATGGAAGGCCTCATACCTATGGACGCCGTGGACAGGCAGCTCATTCAGGCCCTGCGCGAGAACGGGCGTGCCTCGTACGCCGAACTCGGCCGGCTCGTCGGGCTCTCCGGCCCCTCCGTCACCGACCGCATCAACCGTCTGGAGACGGCCGGGGTCATCACCGGCTACCGCGCCACCGTCGACGCCGCCTCGCTCGGCCTGGGCGTCACCGCCCTCATCGGCATCTCCCTCTCCGACGCCGCCGACCACGAGGACGTGGCCCGCCGGCTCAAGGACCTCGCCGAGATCGAGGACTGCTGGTTCATCGCCGGCGACGACTCCTTCATGCTCAAGGTGCGCGCGAACGACGTCGACGGCCTGGAGAAGACGATCCGCCGCCTCAGCGGCACCCGGGGCGTCTCCCGCACCCGCACGACGATCGTGCTCTCCACGAAGTGGGAGAACCGGGTCGGAGAGCTGCCCGAAGAGGTCTGAGAGTACGGTGGACGACGTTCGGTTCCGGGGGACCGACGTCTGGTTTCGGAGAACTAAGGGAGGCGGCCGCACATGGACGCGGGACTCAAGCGCGAACTTGAGCAGAAGGTCCGGGACGGTGAGCGGCTGAGCCGTGAGGACGGCATCGCCCTGTACGAGTCCGACGACCTCGCCTGGCTCGGCGGTCTGGCCCACGAGGTCCGGACCCGCAAGAACGGCGACGTGGTCCACTTCAACGTCAACCGGCATCTGAACATGACCAACGTCTGCACCGCCTCCTGCGCCTACTGCTCCTTCCAGCGCAAGCCGGGCGAGAAGGACGCGTACACCATGCGCATCGAGGAGGCCGTGCGCCTCGCGAAGGCGATGGAGAACGAGAACCTCACCGAGCTGCACATCGTCAACGGGCTCCACCCCAACCTGCCCTGGCGCTACTACCCGCGCTCCCTCTCCGAGCTGAAGAAGGCCCTCCCCAACGTCTCCCTCAAGGCGTTCACGGCCACCGAGATCCACCACTTCGAGACGATCTCCGGGATGTCGGCCTCCGACATCCTCGACGAACTGATCGAGGCCGGTCTGGAGTCGCTGACCGGCGGCGGCGCCGAGATCTTCGACTGGGAGGTCCGGCAGCACATCGTGGACCACCGCACCCACTGGGAGGACTGGTCCCGGATCCACCGGCTCGCCCACGAGAAGGGGCTCAAGACCCCGGCGACCATGCTGTACGGGCACATCGAGGAGCCCCGGCACCGCGTCGACCACGTGCTGCGGCTGCGCGAGCTCCAGGACGAGACCGGCGGCTTCCAGGTCTTCATCCCGCTGCGCTACCAGCACGACTTCGTGGACATGAAGGACGGCAAGATCCGCAACAGGCTCCAGGCGCGCACCACCATGGCGACCGGCGCCGAGGCCCTGAAGACCTTCGCGGTCTCCCGGCTGCTCTTCGACAACGTGCCGCACGTCAAGGTCTTCTGGGTCATGCACGGCGTCCAGACCGCGCAGCTCGCGCTCCAGCACGGCGCCGACGACATGGACGGCTCGGTCGTCGAGTACAAGATCACGCACGACGCCGACAACTACGGCACGCCGAACAAGCTGGGCCGCGAGGACCTGCTCGAACTGATCCGGGACGCCGGCTTCCGGCCGGTCGAGCGGAACACGCGGTACGAGATCATCCGCGAGTACCCGGGCCCGGACGCGGAGCGGCGCGAGTCGCCGCAGCCGATGCGGGTCTGACGCCCCCGCGCGCGCGGAAGGGCCGGCGGGGCGTCCCCCGCCGGCCCTTCCGCGCGTCTCACGCCTCCGCGCGCTCCACCGGAATCCACAGCTCGGCCCGCGCCGTCGTCCCGTCCTCCGAGGGGTGCACGGAGAGCAGCTCGGGGCCCGGCCGGCTCGCGTACGGGTTGGACGGGAACCACTGGGTGAAGACGTCCCGCCACAGGTACTGGAGCGCCTTCGGGTAGGGGCCCTCGTTCTCGAAGACGGCCCAGGTCCCGGCGGGCACGTCGAGCGCGCCGAACTCCTCCGGCACGTCCGCGCCGCTCACCACCCCGTGCCAGTAGTCCAGTTCGGCGCCCTCCTCGCGGCTGTCCGAGAGGTGGGTGACCGCCGACAGGACGCCCCCGGGCTCCCCGTCCGACAGGAGGGCGAGCCGGTCCAGGGCCTCCCGGCCGATGGAGCGGACGTGCGCGGCGATCGCCGGGTTCTCCCCCTCGTGGACCAGGGGGACCCGGGCCCCGCGCCCGATGATCCGGAAGGCGTCCTTCTCCACGATCCTGTACCGCATGGTGCTGTTCCCTTCGACGACGAGGCGGAAGGACATCCGCGGCTGGGAGCGCAGGGCCGCGCCGGTGCGGCGGGCCTCGCCGGGGCCGATCCCGTGCACCGCGCGGAACGCGCGGGCGAAGGCCTCCCCGGAGCCGTAGCCGTGGCGCACCGCGACCTCCAGGAGCGTCCGTTCGCCGGCGAGCACCTCGGCGCCCGCGACGGTGAGCCGCCGGCGCCGCACGTACTCCGACAGGGGCATCCCCGCGAGCGCCGAGAACAGGCGCCGGAAGTGGTACTCCGACGTCGTCGCGATCCGGGCCAGCTCGGCCGGGTCGAGGTCGCCGCGCAGGCGTTCCTCGATGTGGTCGAGCGCCCGGTTCAGTCCCTCCAGCACGTGGCGCGTCCTTCCTTTTCCGTGTGCCCACCGTAGGAAGCGGCCGGGGGGCCGGACCCGACATCCCGTGCCCGGTCCGGTCGGGTGCCCCGCTCGTTCACGCCAGGGGGAGCAGCATGACGACGTCGTCGCGGTCGTCCCCGGGCGCGACCCGGATCGCGCCGGGGACGCGGCCGACCTCCTTGTAGCCGCACCCGGCGTAGAAGCCGTCGACGCCGGTGCCGCCCCGGCAGGTCAGCCGGATCGCCTCGATCCCCCCGAAGCCCGGCGCGGTGCGGGCGGTGTGCTCGACCGCCGCCATGAGGGCGCGGCCGTACCCCCTGCCCTGGTGCCGGGGGTGGACCATCACGGTGTAGAGCCACACCCAGTGCCGCATCAGCGGGTGGGTGTTGAAGGTGAGGAACGCGGTGGCGGCGACCTCGCCGCCGCCGTCGCGGCCGACGAGCAGGCGGGTGCCGCCGCCGGCCATGTCGGCGAGGTGCCTGAGCAGGGCGGGGCGGATCTCCCCGGTGGTCACGGGCGGGACGAAGCCGACGGCCCCGCCCGCGTTGGAGACGTCGGCCCAGAGGGAGAGGACGCCGTCGCGCAGGGCGGGACCGACGGCCGGGTCCACCTCAAAGGTAAGGGTCATGGATGGAGTCTAACCATTACTGGGTGGGGGTGGGGGAGGGCCGGTCCCGAAGGAGTCGCCGCCCCGTGCTTCACTGGGGGGACGCTCGTCCCATAGAGGATCTTTTCGGAACGGAAGAGTGACTGACATGCTCCGCTACACGGTGCTGCGGCTCGGCGTCTTCGCCGGGTGCTTCCTCGCCCTGTGGGGTCTCGTCACCGTCGGCGTGCTGCCGCGCGGTCTCGGGGACTCGAACCTGCTCTGGGTCCTGGTCCTCGCCATCGTCGTCTCCGCCCCGCTCAGCTTCGTGCTCCTGCGCCGGCAGCGCGACGAGATGAGCGTCGAGATCGTGGAGAGGGTCGACCGCGCGAAGGGGCGCCTGGACGCGAACCGGACCCAGGAGGACGCGCTCTAGCGGACCGTCCGGCGACCGTGTTCCTCATGTGAAGAACGCGTAAGTTTCCTCACACGCACACCCCCGGGAACGGAGCTTCCAAGGCTCCGGCCTGGGGGTTTTTGTGTTTCCGAGGCCGGGAGGTGATCCCACCCCCCAAAGAAAAGCTTTGAGCTTCTCAAAGTACAAGTGTTAACGTGTTCGGCATGAAGACAGCAGCGCGCACCTCCGACGCCCCGGGCATCCCGCTCGTGGCGCGCCTGCACGTCGATCTGTGCCGCTGTATGTCCGCGGTCTGTCGCCGCGAGCTCTGACCTCCCCGGCATCCATGCGGCGGCCCCGCGCCCGAGCGCGTTCCCGTGGCCGCACCCCCGTCCCCGTACTTCCCGGTTCTCCCGGTACGCACCTGTGGAGTGTGTCTCTGTGTCCGCGCCCGCTTCCGCCTCCAAGGCTTCCGAGGCCCCCGCACCGAAGTCCTCGTCCCGGATACCCCGGGTCCCCTTCTGGGCCCAGATCATCGCCGGTCTCGCCCTCGGCGTCCTGCTCGGCTGGATCGCCCGCAGCCAGGACGTCTCCTGGCTGAAGGAGACCCTCGGCCAGGTCGGCGACATCTTCGTCCAGCTCCTCAAGCTGGCCGTCGCCCCGCTCGTCTTCTTCGCGATCCTGGTGTCGATCACCAACCTGCGGAAGGTGAACAACGCCGCCCGGCTCGCCACCCGCACCCTGCTCTGGTTCATGATCACCTCGCTGATCGCGGTCGCCATCGGCCTCGCGATCGGCCTGATCACCAACCCGGGCTCCGGCACCGGACTCACCCCGCAGGACGGCAAGCTGCCGAAGCGCGAGGGCTCCTGGATCGACTTCCTCACCGGCATCGTCCCGACGGACGTCATCACGCCGTTCACCGAGCTGAACGTCCTCCAGATCGTCTTCATGGCCGCCGTCGCCGGCATCGCCGCCCTGAAGCTCGGCGACCGCGCCAAGCCGATCCTCGCCCTCTCCGAGTCGGTCCTCGAACTGCTCCAGAAGGCCCTGTGGTGGGTCATCCGCCTCGCCCCGCTCGGCACCGTCGGCCTCATCGGCTTCGCCATCGCCGACTACGGCTGGGACCTGATCGGCAAGTACGCCACCTTCACCGCCGACGTCTACGTCGGCTGCGCGATCGTCCTCTTCGGCGTCTACCCGCTGCTGCTCGCCACGGCCGCCAAGGTCGGCCCGCTCCACTTCTTCAAGGGCGCCTGGCCCGCCATCCAGCTGGCCTTCGTCTCCCGCTCCTCGGTCGGCACCATGCCGGTCACCCAGAAGGTCACCGAGCGCCTCGGCGTCCCGAAGGAGTACGCCTCCTTCGCCGTCCCCTTCGGCGCCACCACCAAGATGGACGGCTGCGCCGCGATCTACCCGGCGCTCGCCGCGATCTTCATCGCGCAGATCTTCGACGTGCAGCTCGGCATCCAGGACTACCTGCTGATCGCCTTCGTCTCGGTGGTCGGCTCGGCGGCCACGGCCGGCCTGACCGGCGCGACCGTCATGCTGACCCTGACCCTCTCCACCCTGGGCCTCCCCCTGGAGGGCGTCGGCCTGCTCATGGCGATCGACCCGATCATCGACATGATGCGCACCGCCACGAACGTCGCGGGCCAGGCGCTGGTCCCGGTGATCGTCGCCTCCCGCGAGAAGATCCTCGACCGCACCGCGTACGAGAACGCCTCGTCGTCCCTGACCGACGAGCCGGCCGGGGCGCGCACGGAGGACGAGAAGGTCCTGGTCACCGCCTGATCCCCGCCGGACGGCGACCCGTCCGCACCCACGTGCCCCCCGCCCCCGCACGGGCGGGGGGCACGTAGGCTTTCGCGGGGCACCCGGTGGATCGTGGAAGCGGAGGTGGGACGCCATGGCCGACGCCACGAGGGCGCGGCGGCTGCCGCGTGCCGTGCGGGAACGGCAGATGCTGGACGCGGCCGTGCGGAGCTTCGCGCGGCACGGGTACCAGACGGCCTCCATGGACGAGATCGCGGAGCTGGCGGGGGTCTCCAAGCCGCTGGTGTACCTCTACCTCAACTCCAAGGAGGAGCTCTTCACCGCCTGCATCCGGCGGGAGGCCGGAGCGCTGCTCGCCGCCGTGGCCGCCGGGGTGGGGGACCGGGAGCTGCCGCCCGACGAGCGGCTGTGGGCGGGGCTGCTGGCCTTCTTCACGTACGCCGCCGAGCACCCCGACTCCTGGGTGGTCCTGAGCCGGCAGGCCCGGACGCAGGGGGAGCCGTTCGCGACCGAGGCCTCCCGGATGCGGGAGGAGATCGTGGCCTTCGTGGCGGGCCTCATCGGGGAGGCCGCCCGGGAGGCGCACGGGAACGCGGGGATCACGGAGCGGGACGTGAACGCGCTCGCGCAGGCCCTCGTCGGCTCGGCCGAGTCGCTGGCGAGCTGGGCCAACGAGACGCCGGGGGTGACGGCGAGGGAGGCGGCCGCGACCCTGATGAACTTCGCCTGGGCCGGGCTCGGGAACCTCATGCGCAGCGAGCGGTGGTCACCCCGCTGAGTCCCGCCGCGGGGCCGGGGGCCGCACGGCGCGCCGGCCGTCCCGCGAGGGGCGTCCCGGCGCGCGCGCCCTCATACGGCGAGGGGCACCTCGTGGATCTCGTCGGCCGTGTGACCGGCCCGCTCGTGGACCCGCTGCACGGCCTCCGCGGACGGTCCGGTCGACAGGCAGTAGACCGTGCCCGACGCGGGGTCCGCCCAGGCCTTCTCGAAGTGGACGTCCTCCTCCTTCTCGACGGCGAGATCGGCTTCGTGCGCCGCGCGGAGCTGGTCCGCGGTGATGCCCGTCATGCCGTGGTGCACGTCCATGTACGTACCCATGTTCCTCGCACCTCCTCTTCCATGATGCGCCCTCAGGGCCAGAGCAGCTCCCTGGCCCAGCCGCCGGACGCCGGGTCGCGGCGGTAGCGGAGGCGGACGTGGCGGCGGCGGGCGTCGCCCTGGAAGAACTCGACCTCGGACGGCTCGACCACGTACAGGGTCCAGGTGGGGGCCGGGGCGTCCGGCTCCGCCTCCGCCCGCCGCCAGGCCTCCGCGCTCGCCCCGGCGAGGGTGCGGAGGGAGTCCAGGACCTCGCTCTGGCGGCCCGTGAGCGCCGAGGCGAGGGCGCCGGTGGAGCGGGCGTGGAGGTCCTCGTGCGCCTCCTCGGGAGTGCCGGTGACGACCCGGCCCCTGACCCGGACCTGGCGGCCCTGGACCGGCCAGTAGAAGCCGAGCGCCGCCTCCGGGCGGGCGGCGAGCTGGCGGCCCTTGGCGCTGGTGGAGTGCGAGGCGAAGTGCCAGCCGCGCGCGTCGGCGTCGTGCAGCATCACCGTGCGCACGTCGGGCCGTCCGTCCTCGTCCGCCGTGGCCAGGGAGAGGGCGTGCGGTTCGGTCTGGCCGGCCGCGACGGCCTCCGTGAACCAGGCGCGGAAGAGGGCGAGCGGCCCGGCCGGCGCGTCCGCGGGGTCGAAGGCGGGCAGCTCGGTGTCCCAGACCCGCAGGGAGCGCAGGGCGCGGTGGAAGTCGGTCATGGGGCCACGGTAGGCCGCGGGGCGGGGGAGGCGGCGGACGGGACCGGGGGCGCGGGGGCCGTGACCGGGGGCACGTCGTCCGGGAGCGGGACCGCGTGGGCCGCCGCCTGGATCTCGTCGCGGATCTTCTTCGCGATCAGGTTCTTCCAGGGGGTCCTCGGCAGGATTCGCACCATGAGCATGCGCAGCGCGATCCGCCGTCTCGAACCGACGACCATCTCCTTCACGAAGGCCTCGGCCATCCGCTGGTTGCGCTCGACGCCGGGCCGCATGTGCGCCTCGTAGCGGGCGAAGGCCGTGGTGTGGTCGCCGCCGGACCGGGCCAGTTCGGCGGCCAGGACGTGGGCGCCGGTCAGGGCGAGGCCGGTGCCCTGGCCGGAGGCCGGGGAGGTGCAGTGGGCGGCGTCGCCGAGGAGGACGACGCGCCCCTTCGACCAGCGGTCCATCTCGATCAGGGCGATCGCGTCGAAGTAGAAGTCGGGGGCGTCGGCCGCGTCCCCGAGGAGCCGGGGGATCTCCCAGCCGTCGCCGGCGAAGACGTCGGCGAGCAGGCGCTTCTGCGCGGCGGTGTCCCGGTGGTGGGGGAGTTCCGCCGGCGAGGAGAAGACGAAGAGGTTCTTGGTGCCGGACCCGCCCGCCGTGCGGTAGGCGCAGACGAGTTTGCCGGGCAGGGCGTGGTACGTCTCCCAGCGCTCCGGACCCCGGTGGCCGGGGGAGGTGAAGAGGGAGACGCACGCGCCGAGGTGCCGCTCGAAGCGGCTCTCCTCGCCGAAGACCAGGCGCCGGGTGTGCGAGTGCAGCCCGTCGGCGCCGACGACCAGGTCGAAGCGGCGCGCGGTCCCGCTCCCGAAGGTGACGGTGACGCCGTCCGCGTCCTCGGCGAGCGCGGTGACCGAGTCGCCGAAGACGTACTCGACGTCGTCGCGGGTCCGTTCGTACAGGATGCGGGCGAGGTCGCCGCGCATGATCTCGTCGTCCCCCTCGACGCGTCCGCCGAAGACGTCGGCGGGCAGTTCCCCGATGGTGCGGCCGGTGCCGTCCACGTACGAACCGCCGAGCATGTCCGTGGAGCGGGCCCGGATCTCGTCCAGGACGCCCATCCGGCGGCAGACCTCGATCGCGGTGCCGCGGATGTCCACCTTGTAGCCGCCGTCGCGGAGTCCGGGGGCGCGTTCCACGACGGTGGGGACGAAGCCGTGGCGGTGCAGCCAGAAGGCGAGGGCGGGGCCGGCGACGGAGGCGCCGGAGATCAGGACGGTCCGGGCGGGGTGCGCGTTCCTCGCCGTTCCGGCGGTCTTCGCGGCGGTGGCGCTCATGGCGGGACTCCTCGTCGGGCGGAGCGGGCCGCCTCCGGCCCGCACGGTCGACTGTACGGGTGTCCTAAACGCTTGTCTATGACGACTGTATAGATCCTTGGGGGGTCGTCCCTTCCGTCCGGGTGCGGCGGGACGTTCCGCCCCGGAAGACGGCGACGCCGGCGGCGGCCCGGGGGGACGGGCCGCCGCCGGCGTCGGCGACAGGACGGACGGAGGAGGGGGCGGGGCTACCTGACCGGCTTCTTGCCGGTGATGCCGAGGTGGACCAACAGGGCGAGGTTCGGCTTGAGTTCGTTCTGCTTCACGCCCCAGGCCTGGAAGCCCTTCTGGTGACCCGCGACCGCGGCCAGCATCGTCACCAGGGAGCCGGCCATCGCCGCGGGGCTGACGTCCTTGTCGACCTTGCCCTTGGCCTGGAGCCCCTTGACCGCCTCCGTGAGGGAGGTGGTCACCGAGTTGAGGATCTTCGAGCGGATCTTGTTGAACCGCTTGTCGCCCTCGGCCGCGCCGAGGTCGACGACCCGGAGGATGGCGTCGTGCTTCCGCCAGAAGTCCAGGAAGCCCTCGACGAGTTCCTCGGAGGCCTGCCATCCTGCCTTGCCGACCCAGGAGCGGCCGGAGGCCGGCTCGGCCAGCCCGGCGCCCTCCTTCGCCATTTCCTCCGCGATCTCCAGAACCGCTCCCTCGACGTCGGGGAAGTACTGGTAGAACGTCGCGGGCGAAGTGCCCGCCTTCCGGGCCACGTCGATGACCTTGACGTCCCGGTAGGGCGAGGAGCCGAGCATCTCGCCGAGGCAGTCGAGCAGTTTCTGCCGCGTCGCCTGACCGCGCCGACCGGCCACGCGGCCGTCGACGGTGCGCACTTGTCCTGTCATGCCGTCAGCTTACCGACGGGCCACGGGAGCGCGATTCGGCCGACTGCAAATGGGGTGCACCCCTCGCGCATCCGTGTTCTGCGAGGTCGTCGCGGGTGCCGGGGAGAGAGGGCGCCGCGAGGGAGGGTCGGTATTCGGACAGAATGACGAGCGTTCCGGGGGCTTCGGAGCCTCCGGGGAACCCCGTACCCGAACAGGCTTATGAACAACCTGTGGACAACTTCGGTGGACAACCCGGGCGCCACAAGGGCCCGGGCCCGGCCGGCCGCCCCCTGTCCGCACGCCGGGGCGTGCGGGGCCGGTTCCGCCGCCCTAGCGTGGAGCCATGGCCGTACGCACTGAGGGCACCCCGTGCTGGGTGGACGCACAGCTTCCCGACCTCCGGGCGGGGAAGCGCTTCTACGGCGGGCTCTTCGGCTGGACCTTCGACCCCGACCGCGACGAGGCCCTGCTCGGCGGCCGGCGCGTCGCCGGACTGCTCCCCAAGCGCGACGGCCGCATGCCCACCACCTGGACCGTCTACCTCGCCACCGGGAACGCCGGCACCCTCGCCGCCCGGATCGAGTCCGCCGGCGGGCGGATGGTCATGGCCCCCTACCCCGTCGGCCCCTTCGGGGTCCTGGCCCTCGCCGCCGACCCCGGCGGCGCCGTCTTCGGCCTCCGCCAGGCGGGCGACGACGACGGCTTCGCGGTGACGGGCGAGCCGGGCTCCTTCTGCCGGATGGAGGTGTACACCCGCCGGCCGGACGCCGTGGACGCCTTCTACTCCACCGTCTTCGGCTACCCCGGCAGCCGGGGCGGCCCGGCGGGGGAGGACGGGGACACCGGGCCCGGGGCGGACACCCGCCACCGCGCCTGGTCGCTCCCCGGTTCCCGGCCCGGCGACGGCACCTTCGGCGGGCGGACCGTCATCACCGACGACTTCCCCGCCGAGATGCCCGGGCACGTCCTCGTCCACTTCGCCGTGGACGACTGCGACGAGGCCTGCGCCACCGCCGTCCGGCTCGGCGGCCGGGTCGCCTCCCCGGCCCGCGACACGCCGTACGGCCGCACCGCCGTCCTCCACGACGACCAGGGCGCCCGCTTCGCGGTGCTCGCGAGGACCGGCCCGGAACCGGCCGGTACGGCCCGATAGGTCCGCTCCCCCACCGCCCGGCGCGCCCGCACCGGACCATCCCCTCACGACCCGTGACACCCCGATCCGCCCCCGGGTTCGCCACCGGGCCGCCGGACAGGAAGAATCAGGGCCACGGGGCCGTACCCTCATGGCCCGTACGGGGAGGTGGCAGGCAAGTGGAGCAGCTGACGCAGCACGACCCGAGACGCATCGGGCCCTTCGAAGTGCTGGGCCGGCTCGGCGCGGGCGGAATGGGCCTGGTCTATCTCGCGCGGTCGGCCTCGGGCCGGCGCGTGGCGATCAAGACCGTGCGCACGGAGCTCGCGGAGGACCAGCTGTTCCGGGTCCGCTTCACCCGGGAGGTGGAGGCCGCGCGGGCCGTCTCCGGCTTCTACACGGCCGCCGTCGTCGACGCCGACCCCCGGGCCGCCGTGCCCTGGCTGGCCACCGCCTACGTGCCGGCGCCCTCCCTCGAAGAGATAGTGAACGAGTGCGGGCCGCTCCCGGCCCAGGCCGTGCGCTGGCTCGCCGCCGGCGTCGCCGAGGCCCTCCAGTCCATCCACGGGGCGGGCCTGGTCCACCGCGACCTCAAGCCCTCCAACGTCCTCGTGGTCGAGGACGGCCCCCGGGTGATCGACTTCGGCATCGCGTCCGGCGTCTCCAACACGCGCCTGACCATGACCAACGTCGCCGTCGGCACCCCCGCCTACATGTCGCCCGAGCAGGCCCGCGACTCGCGCAGCGTCACCGGCGCCAGCGACATCTTCTCGCTCGGCTCGATGCTGGTCTTCGCCGCCACCGGACACGCGCCCTACCACGGCGCCAACCCGGTCGAGACCGTCTTCATGCTGCTCCGCGAGGGACCCGACCTGGAGGGCCTGCCCGACGAGCTGCGGCCCCTCATCGACTCCTGCATGCAGAAGGACGTCTCCCGGCGGCCCACCCCGGCCGACCTGCAGGCCCAGCTCGCCCCGCACCTCTTCGGGCCCGGCAGCGACGACAGCGGCACGGCCTCGGCCTGGCTGCCGCAGAGCGCCACCGCCATGATCGAGCGGCGGCGCGGCGGCGGCCGGTCCGCGCCCGTCCCGCCCGTGCCGCCGCCCCCGCCCGGCCCGCCGCCGGGGGACCCGCGCTTCCCGGACGGCCCGCCCGGCACCGGCCGCGCCCTGCCCGCACCCGCGCCCGCACCCGCTCCCGGCGGCCGGCACGCCGGCCCCGGCGAGGGCACCGGCGGCCCCGTGCGCCTCGGCGGCGGGACCGTGCCCATCGGCCCCGGCCCCCGGGTCGCCGACACCCGGGCGGCGCTCGCCGTCGGCCGGGGCGCCGACGCGGGCCCCGCGACCGGCTGGATCAGGCCGCCCGGCGGCGGCCCGCACGGCGCCGAGCCCGGCCCGCCGCCCGGCTCCCGCCCGCTGAACGTCCCCGCCCAGGGCGGCGGCACGGGCGCGGCTCCGCCCCCGCCGGAGCCCGGCCACTGGCGGCCCTGGCGCTTCCGCATGTCGAACGACGTCTGGGGCACCCCGGTCGTCGACGGCGACCTGCTCTACGTCACCTCCTTCGAGGTGCACGCCCTGGACACCGGCAGCGGCCGGCGCCAGTTCAAGACCCGGGACGTGGCCTGGTCCATGGCCGTCGCCGCGGGCCGCATCCACGCCTCCGACGGACCCACCCTCTACGCGCTCGACGGCACCGACGGCGGCGAGCGCTGGCGGCTGCGCACCGACGCCTGGGTGTACTCGCTCAAGGTCGACCGGGGCACGGTGGTCACCGGGACGCGCGGCGGCGGGGTGCAGGGCTGGGAGGCCTCCAACGGCGCCAAGCTGTGGGAGGTCACCGGCGCCCAGACCGACTTCGAGACCCCGGAGGCGGGGCCCGTCGTGCACGACGGCACCGTGTACGTGTGGCGGGACGCCCGGCTCCGGGCCCTCGACGCGCGGACCGGCGTGGAGCGCTGGTCGTACCCGATCGGGGACGCCGCCTCCTGCGGGGGCGTCCCCGTACGGGTGGCCCCGGCCGAGGACGGCTGCGTGTACGTGTCGGCCGGCACCCGGGTCCTGTCGATCGACGTCGCCGCCGGGCACGTCCGCTGGCACTTCGAGGCCCCGGCCGTCTTCCTCTCGCCGCCCGCCTTCGCGCCCGGCCCGGCCGTCACCGGCGGCGGCGTCTACCTCGCCGACCACCTCGGCACGGTGTACGCGATCGACGCCACCACCGGACAGGACCGCTGGCGGATCGCGACCGAGCAGCGCCAGTCGGCCGAACCGGTCCTCGTCGCCGACGGCAACGTGCACGTCGGCAGCGGCAGCGCCCTCTACACGCTCGACGCGGTCACCGGCACTCCCCGGTGGCGGTTCGCGGCGGGCGGCGCGCTGGTCGGCTCCCCGGTCGTGGCGGACGGCCGCATCCACTTCGGCTCGGCCGACCACGTCCTGTACACCCTGGACGCGAACGGCGGACAGCTGCGCTGGAAGCTCGCGACCGGGGGCGAGATCACCGGCTCGCCGGTGGCGAAGGGCGGGGTCGTGTACGCGTGCAGCAAGGACCGCTGCGTGTACGCGCTCGACGCGGCGAAGGGCACGGCCACGGGCCGGGGCCCGGGGGCGGGCCGCTGACCCACCCCGGGCGGCCGTGACGGCCGTCGCACCGGGCACGGAAGGGGCTCCGGACGGCGGCCGTCGCTCCGGCGGGAACGGGACCGGCGCCGGTGCCGCCGCGGATCGCCGGCGCGGTCCGGCCCTCGTTCCCGACGCTACGCCGGGTCCGGGGGAGCCGCCACGCGATGCGGGGGGCGGCGCTAGTGTGGCGCGGACACGACAGGGACGACGGGGGAACGGCGATGGTACGGACGCGTCTGAAGCTCGCGGCGACGCTCACGGTGGTGGTGCTCGCGCTGACCGGTTTCCAGACCGGGAGCCACGGCGGCAGCGGCGGCGGCAGCGGGAAGAGCAAGAGCGGCAAGAGCAGGAGCCACTCCGACGACGACTCCGGCGGCGGCTGCTCCACCTCCGGCAAGGACAACGACGACTACGGGTCGGAGAACGGCACGGGCGGGGGCTCCACGGCCACGGCGAGCCCGTCCCCGACCCCGACCCGGGCCCGGGTCGACGTGGTGGTCACGGACTGCGTGGAGCCCGCCCGCCGGAAGGGCAAGGGCAGGCCGGCCCGCCGGGCGGACACCACGGCGACGCTGGAGATCGACTCGCACGACGCCGTCGACGGGACGTACACGATCACCCTGGAGTTCAAGGACGACACGGGCAGGGCGGTCGACTCGGTCGAGACCACCGTCACCGTCGGGAGCCACGAGAAGAAGACCGTCGAGGTCGCGATGGCGCACCCGAAGGCCGTCGACCGGGTGAGGAACTGCTGGGTCTACGACGTCCGCGAGCGGTAGGCCGGCACGGGCGGCCCGGCACGGAGAGCCGCGAGGGCGGCCCGGCGGCGGGGGCGGGCCCGGCTTCCCGCGCCCGCCGGCGCGGACGTCCGCGGCCCGGAACGTGCGAAGGGCCGGAACGCGCGGAGGATCGGGATGTGCACGGGCCCGGCACGTGCGAAGGGCCGGGCGGATGCCCGGCCCTTCTTCGTGCGACGGTCCGATCGCGTCGCGCACGGGCCGCGCCCGGTGGATCCCCCCTGGTTCCACCGGACGTCCCCCGTCCCGTGCGCTCCCCCGTCGACCGGTTCCGTCCGGCCCCGGCGACTCCCCCGAAGTCGCCGCCGCGGCCGCCCCCCGTCGGGAGTGGACTAGTCGACCGGCTTCGCCGTGTGGGTCTCGTCGCCCGTGACCTTCTCGGTGATGGCCCCGATCGCGGGCTCCGAGGTGGCGTGCATGTCCTTGGTCGCGATGGTCTCGCCGGCCGGGGCCGTGATCTTCGCGGTGATCGCGCCGACCGCGGGCTCCGAGGTGGCGTGCATATCCTTGGTGGTGATGATCGGGTCCTGCGTGATCGGGTCGGTCATGCTCGTCAACTCCTGCGTGTGGTGTTCGTGGTGTGAGGAGGGCCGTCCGGCCGTTCCCCCGTGGACGACCGGACGGACCTCCGGGACCGATCATCCCGTTGCCCGGGAGCGGCGGTCCTCACTGGCGGTCCGCCTGCCCCCCGACGCGACGGACCGTCATGGGAAGAGCATGCCGTGTGGTGATAAACGAACGATGAACGCCCTGACGGCGGGGGCCTACACGGCCGTCGCGGGCGCCAGCAGCGCGCGGACCCCGTCGGCCTCCGGGGCGCCGAGGCCCTCGAAGATGGCGAGGGCCTCCCGCCAGCAGACCACCGCCCGGCCGCTCTGCCCGATGCCGAAGAGGCCCCGGCCCAGGACGGTGAGGACGTTGCCCCGCCGCCACTCGCCCCCGATGCCCCGCAGCACCGTGAGGGCCATCTCGGCGTTCGACGCCGCCCGGGCGTGCCGGCGGGCGGCCAGGTCCACCTCGGACAGCCGGAAGAGGGTCATGCCCTCCCACAGCCGCTGCCTGCTGTCGGCGAAGACCGCCAGCGCCTCGCGGAGGTGTTCGGCCGCCGCGACGAGCTGGTTGTCCTGGGTGAGGGCGAGGCCGAGGGCGTACCGCCCGTTGGCGCCCCGCAGGGCGTGCCCCATCGCGTCGTAGATCTCGGTGCCCCGCCTGGCGAGGGCTATGGCGCTCGACGTGCGCCCCGTGGCCAGGTGGATGCGCGACAGGTTGCAGAGGGCGCTCGCCTCGCCCGGCTCGTCCCCGATGCCGCGGAACCGCTCGATCGCCTCGGTGAGGTAGTGCTCGCCCTCCGCGAAGCGGTTCTGGTAGAGCGCGATGATCCCCCGCGCGTTGGCGGACCAGCAGGCCGGCACCGGGTCGCCGGCCCGGTCCGCGTGGGGCAGGGCCAGCTCGGCGTCGCGGTCCGCCTCCGCGAAGCGGCCCGCCGTGTGGTGGACGCCCGCCAGGACCATGAGCGCGCGGCCCTCGGTCCGGGCGTCCCCGTGGGCGCGGGCGGCGTCGCGGACGACGACGCCCGTGGCCTCGAACTCCTTGGAGTTCGCCCCCGACTCGCCCAGGTCCAGGGACGCCCACAGCAGGTCCACGCCCCGGCGCAGGGTCGCGGGCGAGGCGGCGGACCGGCGGACGGTGGCCAGGAGACAGCCGGCCTCCGCGTACAGCCAGTCCTGCGCCTCGTGGCGGTCGGTGAAGACCAGGCCGTCGTACGCGGTGGGCTCCAGGTGGTCCACGAGCCGGTCGCCGGGACGCTCGATGGCGTACACCCGGGCCGCCGTCGACAGGTAGAAGTCGAGGAGCCGGGAGAGCGCGGCCTCCTTCTCCGACGGGGGCTGCTCGTCGCGGTCGGCGCACGCACGCGCGTAGAGGCGGACCAGGTCGTGGTAGCGGTAGCGTCCCGGGGCCGCCGATTCCACCAGGGACGTGTCGACCAGGGCTTCGAGCAGGTCCTCGGTCTCCCGCGGCGGCAGGTCGAGGACGGCCGCCGCCGCCGCGAGGGAGATGTCCGGGCCGTCCGCGAGGCCGAGCAGCCGGAAGGCGCGGGCCTGGGCCGGTTCGAGCTGGCCGTAGCCCAGTTCGAAGGTGGCCTTGACCGCGAGGTCGCCGGCCTGGAGCTCGTCGAGGCGCCGCCGTTCGTCCGCCAGCTTGGCGGCGAGGACCGAGACCGTCCAGGTGCGGCGGGCCGCGAGCCGGGAGGCGGCGATGCGGATGGCCAGCGGCAGGAAGCCGCAGGCGGCGACCACGTCGAGCGAGGCCTCCCGCTCGGCCCCGACCCGCTCCTCGCCCACGATGCGGGTGAAGAGCTGGAGCGCCTCCTCCGGCGACATCACGTCCAGGTCGACCAGGTGCGCGCCCGCCAGGTCCACCATCCGGATGCGGCTGGTGACCAGGGCGGCGCAGCCCGCCGTGCCCGGCAGCAGCGGGCGGATCTGGGCGGCGTCGCGCGCGTTGTCCAGGAGGACGAGGACCCGGCGGCCGTCGAGCGTGGAGCGGTAGAGCGCGGCCCGGTCGTCGAGGGAGTCGGGGATGGCCGAGTCCGGGGTGCCGAGCGCCCGCAGGAAGGAGCCGAGCACGGTCTCGGGCGCCGCGGCGCGCGCCCCCGCCCCCTGGAGGTCCACGTACAGCTGTCCGTCGGGGAAGTGCGGGCGGGCCTCGTGGGCGACGTGCACGGCGAGCGTGGTCTTGCCGACGCCGCCGATGCCCGCGAGCGCCGAGACCGCCATGACGTGCCCCTCGGCGGTGGCGAGCCGGTCCCCCAGCTCCCGTACGAAGGCGGCGCGGCCCGTGAAGTCCGGCACGGTCGCCGGGAGCTGTGCCGGGCGGGCGACGGGCGCGGCGGCCGGGGCGGGCTCCTCGACCGGACGGGCGAGTTCGGCGTCGGCCCGGAGGATGCGCTGCTGGAGCCGGGACAGTTCGGGGTTCGGGTCGACGCCCAGTTCGTCGGCGAGGAGCCGGCGCGTGTCGGCGTACACGGCGAGCGCCTCGGCCTGCCGTCCGCTGCGGTAGAGGGCCAGCATGAGCAGTTCGCGCAGCCGCTCGCGCAGCGGGTGCGCGGCGGTGAGCGCGGTCAGCTCGGAGACGGCCTCGGCGTGCGCGCCGACCTCCAGGTCGATGTCGAGCCGGGTCTCCAGGAGGGTGAGCCGCCACTCCTCCAGGCGGGTGCGCTGGGCCTCGGCGTACGGGCCGGGCACGGAGGCCAGGACCTCGCCGTCCCACAGGTCGAGGGCGCGGGCGAGCCGTTCCCGGGCCGCCGCGCGGTCCCCGCCGGACCGCAGCTTCTCGGCCTCGGCGGCGAGGTCCCGGGCGGTGGCGAGGTCGAGCGCGGCGGCGGAGGCGCGCAGGGCGTAGCCGCCGGACTCGCTGACGAGGACGTCGGGGCCGAGGGCCTTGCGGAGCCGGGAGGCGTAGGTGCGGACGGCCGCGAGGGCCTGGGAGGGCGGCTCCTCGCCCCAGAGCGCGTCGATCAGCTCGGAGGCGGTGGCGGTGCGGCCGCCGCGCAGGAGCAGGGCGGCGAGCAGGGCGCGCTGCTGGGGGGAGCCGGTGGGCACGGCCTCGCCGTCCCGCCAGGCCCGCACGGGGCCGAGCACGGCGAAGCGCAGCGGGTGTACGTGCCCGCCGCTCCCGCCCGCGTCGTCACCCGCGCCCGCGTCGTCGCCCGCGCCCGCGTCGTTGCGCGTGTGCGCGGCGTCGCTCCCGCCCGCGTCGTCGTGCGCGGCCGCGCCGCCGTCCGTGTCCGCCGGAGTTCCCGGGGGCACCGGGGTCTCCGTGTCCGCCGGGGCGTTCCCGCCCGCCGAGGCCTCCGGGATGTTCCCGTCCGCCTCCGGAGCCCGCTGTGCCGGAACGCGCGGCCCGTCCTCACGGTGCATAGCTCCCCCTGCCCGTACCGCTGGTTTCGCCCGGGACAGTCTGCCTTGTCCGGACGGAGTCCGTCAGCATCGGGCCGCCGCCGCCCGGGACGTAGCGAGGCCGTAGCCGGGCCGTTGCGGGACCGTTGTACGGGCGGTGCCCCGGACGGGGGGCGCGGGCGCCGGACGGCGGATTCGGGAGGCGGGGGTTCCGGGCGGGGTTCCGGCCCGGACACGCTCCGTGGGCGCTCCGCTCCGGTGAGGGCCCCGGGGCGTTGGCGCGTCCGGGGCGCGGGCGGCCCGGGAGGGGCCCGGCGACGGCCCGGAAAATTTCTCGGGAAAATTTGTAAACGGACATTTGGGGGCGGGCTACGGTTCCCGCATATCGGACAGCGCCGGAATGACCTACCGCTTGGTCGGGTGGTGCGGCGGGTCGATCTTTCAATCCTTGGCGAGTGGCCCGGACGACCCTCGCAATGCAAGGGGCGTCTCGATCAAGTGGGCGGATTCTGATCTTCCGGATGTGGAAACCGCAGCATTTAACGTCCTGTTCATGACTCAGGTGGAAGCTCGGCCGCAGGCCGGAGACACGGTAAGGGGCGTCGACGCCCCGGGCGACGCCCACGGTGTACGCGCCAAGGGCCTCGGAGGGAACTCCGTCGGCCTCCTCGGCAGCGCCGTCATCGGCGTCTCGACCGTCGCCCCCGTCTACTGTCTGACCTCCACGCTCGGCTCCACGGCCGGCGAGGTCGGGCTCCAGATGCCCGCCGTCTTCCTCGCGGGCTTCCTCCCGATGCTCCTCGTCGCCTTCGCGTACCGGGAGCTCAACAAGGCCATGCCGGACTGCGGCACCTCCTTCACCTGGACCGTGAAGGCCTTCGGCCCCAGGATCGGCTGGATGTGCGGCTGGGGCCTCGTCATCGCGACGATCATCGTGCTCTCCAACCTGGCCGGCGTCGCGACCTCGTACTTCTGGCTCCTCGCGGGCGAGGTCAGCGGCAGCGAGTCCGTCGCCGCGCTCGACGGCAACAAGGCCGTCCACATCGTCACCTGCCTCACCCTCATCGCCGCCGCCACCGCGATCAGCTACCGGGGCATGACCGCCACCAAGGGCGTGCAGTACGCCCTCGTCGGCCTCCAGCTCGTCGTCCTCGCCGTCTTCGTCGGCATGGCCCTGTCGAAGGCCGGGTCGTTCGAGACCTCGATGGACTTCTCCTGGTCCTGGATGAACCCCTTCGCGGTGCAGTCCTTCGCCGCCTTCACGGCCGGGCTCTCGCTCTCGATCTTCATGTACTGGGGCTGGGACGCCTGCATGGCGACCAACGAGGAGACCACCGGCAGCGAGAAGACCCCCGGCCGCGCCGCCCTCATCGCGATGGTCGTCCTGGTCGGCTCCTACCTGGCCACCGGCATCGCCGCCCAGATGGCCGTCGGCTCCGGGGAGAACGGCCTCGGCCTCGCCAACCCGGAGACCTCCGACAACGTCTTCGCCGCCCTGGCCGGACCCGTCATGGGCCCCACCCTCGGCATCCTGCTCTTCGTCGCGGTCCTGGCCTCCGCCGCCGCGAGCCTCCAGACGACCTTCATCCCGGTCGCCCGCACGGTCCTCGCGATGGCCACGTACGAGGCGCTTCCGAAGTCCTTCACCGAGGTCCACCCGGTCTTCAAGACCCCCGGCCGGGCCACGGTCGTGGCGGGTGCCGCCACCGGCGCGTTCTACACCGTGATGACCCTGGTCAGCGAGCACGTCCTGGTCGACACCATCTACGCCCTCGGCCTGATGATCTGCTTCTACTACGCGCTCACGGCCTTCGCCTGCGTCCGGTACTTCCGCAAGGAGCTGTTCCGCTCCTTCCGCGACTTCGCCTTCAAGGGCCTGCTGCCGCTGCTCGGCGGGCTCATGCTCACCGCCGTCTTCGGCAAGACCCTGTACGACATGTGGGACCCGGCCTACGGCTCCGGCTCCGCCGTCCTCGGCATGGGCTCGGTCTTCGTGATCGGCGTCGGGCTGCTGCTCCTCGGCGTGGTGATCATGCTGGTCATGCAGCGCCGCAGCCCCGCCTTCTTCCGCGGCGAGGTCCTGACCCGGGAGACCCCGGCCCTGGTGGTCGAGGACTGACCGGTTCCCGGCCTCCCGGAACGCGGAGGTGGCGGGCCCGTGGGGGCCCGCCACCTCCGCGCGTCCGTCCGGGGAGGACCGGGACGCTCAGCGTCCGGGCAGCAGGCTCCCCACCGCCGCGCCGGCGTCCGGCAGGCCGGGCGCGCCGGCCGGCTTCGCCCCGGGGGTCAGGACGCCGCTGAGCGGGACCACCGAGGGCAGGTTCACCCCGCCGGTGTCGGCGGCGGCGGTTCCGGCGGCGCCCGCCGCACCGGCGGAGGCGAAGGCGGTCAGGACGACTGCGGTGAGCATCTTCTTCATGACCGCTCCAACGCGGAGGAGGCGGGTCCGGTTACGACCTGCCCGGACCGCGTCCACGGAGCGGCCGCCGCCCACGGGTACGGGACCCCCGCCCCGGAGCGGACCGTCCGGGCCCGTAACGGCGCCCGCACGGCCCGGCCCGCACGGCCGGCGGGGCCCGCCGGCCGGGAGACCCGCCCGGTCAGAGGGGCGTGCCGGCCGGCTGCCGGACGGTGACGTTGATCCGGTTGAAGAAGTTCGTCAGGCCGATCATCAGCACCAGCGAGGCGAGCTGCTTCTCGTCGAAGTGGTCGGCCGCCGCGTCCCACACCGCGTCCGGCACCGCGTCCGGGGTGTCGGCGATCCGGGTCGCGTACTCGGCGAGCGCCAGGGCGGCCCGCTCCTCGTCGGAGAAGTACGGCGCCTCGCGCCACGCGGCGACCGCGAACAGCTTCTCGTCGCTCACCCCCGCCTTCCTGGCGCCCTTCGCGCCGTAGTCCACGCAGAAGCCGCAGCCGTTGATCTGGCTGGCCCGCAGGTGCACCAGCTCCAGGAGAGCCTCCGGGACCCCGCCCTGGCGGGTGGCCCTCAGGAGCCCCTGGATCGCGGGGCCGGCGTCGGGCAGGACGTAGGCGGGGTTGGTCATGCGGGCCTCGGGCGTGTGCGTCGCCATGGTGATCGCTCCTCGTCGCGTGTGCGTGCGTCGCTTTCACCCCATGGACGGGACGCGGGACGCGGATGTGACACGGACGCGGAAAATCTTTCCGGGAAGCCCCGCGCCCGGGGCCGCGCGGCACCCGGCGCCCCGGGACCGCCCGCCCGCGACCCGCCGGGCGGGCCCGCGCCTACGCCTCCGCGATGAGGGCGGTCGCCACCGTGCGGAAGCCGAGCCGCCCGTAGAGCCGGGCCACGCCCTCGTCCGAGGCCGACAGGAACACCAGGCCGGCGCCCCGGGCCCGGGCGTCCGCGACCAGGGCGGCCGTGACCGCCAGCCCGCACCCCCGGCGCCGGGCCGCCGGGAGGGTGCCGACGCCGACGACCTCGGAGACGTCCCCCACGGGCTGGTGCTGCCCCGCCGAGAGGGCGGTGCCGTCCGCCCCGTCGAAGGCCGCCGCGAGCCGGGTCAGACCGGCCCCGATCCGTGCGGCGGTCCGCTCGGCGGTCCCGGGCGGTGGAGGGAAGCCGAAGGCGCCGTACGGGGCGGCGACCGCGCCCTCCAGGCCGGGGTCGTCCGCCTCCACCATCCGTACGGTCGCGCCCTCGGGCTCCGGCACGGCGAGCCCGTCGCCCTCCAGGACCATCAGCGGGTGCGCGTGGACGGTCAGCCCGCTCGCCTCCACGGCCGCCCGCAGCCCCGGTGTCGTCTCCGCGACCCACTCGAAGGCCTCGGGCACCCCCAGCTCCCGCTGCCGGGCCCGCACCCGCTCCACCGCCCCGGGCGTGACCGCCCCCTCGTGCCCGAGTGCGGGCCGCGCGTAGAAGGGCCAGCCCTCCCCCTCCCGCACGAAGAGCGTCAGCGGACCGAAGTCCTCGGCGCGGGCGGAGGAACGGGGAACGGCGTCGTAGTACGTCTCGATTCGCTTCAGCACCGGGCCACGGTAGGGGCGGGACGGAAGGGGCGCACGCGCGTTTCCGGGAACGCGCACCGGCGGACGGCACGCCCGGCCCTCCCCGCACCCGCTCGTATGCTCGGTCCATGACGGATCACCGGGCGGGACGCCCCACCGAGAACGCCATGCGCCGTGCCCTCAGGCGGGCCAGGGACGGGGTCGCGCTCGACGTCGCCGAGGCCGCCGTGCTGCTGCGGGCGCGCGGGGCGGACCTGGCGGACCTGGTCGCGACCGCCGGACGGGTGCGGGACGCCGGCCTGGCGGCGGCCGGACGGCCGGGCGTCATCACGTACTCGAAGAGCGTCTTCGTCCCGCTCACCCGCCTCTGCCGCGACACGTGCCACTACTGCACCTTCGCCACCGTCCCGGGCAAGCTGCGCCGGGCCGGGCACGGGATGTTCATGTCGCCCGACGAGGTCCTCGACATCGCCCGGCGCGGCGCCGAACTCGGCTGCAAGGAAGCCCTGATCACCCTCGGCGACAAGCCCGAGGACCGCTGGCCGGAGGCGCGCGAGTGGCTGGACGCGCACGGCTACGACGACACGATCGCGTACGTGCGGGCCATGGCGATCCGCGTCCTGGAGGAGACCGGCCTCCTGCCGCACCTCAACCCCGGGGTCCTGTCCTGGACCGACTTCCAGCGCCTCAAGCCCGTCGCCCCCTCCATGGGGATGATGCTGGAGACCACCGCGACCCGCCTCTGGTCCGAGCCCGGCGGCCCCCACCACGGGTCCCCCGACAAGGAACCGGCCGTGCGGCTCAGGGTCCTGGAGGACGCCGGCCGCTCCTCCGTCCCCTTCACCTCGGGGCTGCTGCTCGGCATCGGGGAGACCCCGGAGGAACGGGCCGAGTCGCTGTTCGCGCTGCGCCGGATCGCCCGCGCCTACCACGGCATCCAGGAACTGATCATCCAGAACTTCCGCGCCAAGCCGGACACGGCGATGCGCGCGATGCCGGACGCCGAACTGGACGACCTGGTGGCCACCGTCGCCGTCGCCCGGCTCATCATGGGCCCCTCCGCCTGCCTCCAGGCCCCGCCGAACCTGGTCGACGCGGAGTACGAGCGCCTCATCGCGGCCGGCATCGACGACTGGGGCGGCGTCTCCCCGCTCACCATCGACCACGTCAACCCCGAACGGCCCTGGCCGAGGATCGAGGAGCTGGCCGAACGGTCCGCCGCCGCCGGCTTCGAACTGCGCGAACGCCTCTGCGTCTACCCCGAGTTCGTCACCCGGGGAGAACCCTGGCTCGACCCCCGGCTCCTCCCGCACGTCCGCGCCCTCGCCGACCCCGGGACCGGGCTCGCGAACCCCGACGCGCCCGTGCGCGGCCTGCCCTGGCAGGAGCCCGACGAGGCCTTCACCGCCACCGGCCGCACCGACCTGCACCGCACGGTCGACACCGAGGGGCGCACGGGCGACCGGCGCGAGGACTTCGCCGAGGTGTACGGGGACTGGGAGGCGCTGCGCGAGGCCGCCGCCCCCGGAATGGTCCCGCAGCGCGTCGACGCCGACGTGCGCGAGGCGCTCGCCGTCGCCGCCGACGACCCGACGCGGCTCACCGACCCGCAGGCCCTGGCCCTCCTCCACGCCGACGGGCCCGCCCTGGACGCCCTCACCCGGATCGCGGACGACCTGCGCCGCGACGTGGCCGGCGACGACGTCACGTACGTCGTCACGCGGAACATCAACTTCACCAACGTCTGCTACACCGGCTGCCGCTTCTGCGCCTTCGCCCAGCGCCGCACCGACGCCGACGCCTACACCCTCTCCCTCGACCAGGTCGCCGACCGCGCCCAGCAGGCCTGGGAGGTCGGCGCGGTGGAGGTCTGCATGCAGGGCGGCATCCACCCCGACCTGCCCGGCACCGCCTACTTCGACATCGCGCGCGCGGTGAAGGAACGCGTCCCCGGCATGCACGTGCACGCCTTCTCCCCGATGGAGGTCGTCAACGGCGCCTCCCGCACCGGCCTCTCGATCCGGGAGTGGCTGACGGCCGCGAAGGAGGCCGGACTCGACTCGATCCCGGGCACGGCCGCCGAGATCCTGGACGACGAGGTCCGCTGGGTCCTCACCAAGGGCAAACTGCCCACCGCCACCTGGATCGAGGTGATCACCACCGCCCACGAGCTGGGCATCCGCTCCTCCTCCACGATGATGTACGGGCACGTCGACCAGCCCCGGCACTGGCTCGGCCACTTCCGCACCCTGGCCCGCATCCAGGAACGGACCGGCGGCTTCACGGAGTTCGTGACGCTCCCCTTCGTCCACACCAACGCGCCCGTCTACCTCGCCGGCGTCGCCCGCCCCGGCCCCACCGTCCGCGACAACCGCGCGGTCACCGCCATGGCCCGCCTCCTCCTCCACCCCCACATCCCCCACATCCAGACGAGCTGGGTGAAACTGGGCGCGGAGGGCGCCGCCGAGATGCTCCGCTCGGGCGCCGACGACCTCGGCGGCACCCTGATGGAGGAGACCATCTCCCGCATGGCCGGGTCGGGTTACGGCTCGTACCGCTCGGTCAGGGACCTGGAGACCATCGCGGCGGCGGCGGGCCGCCCCGCGAAGCCCCGGACGACCCTGTACGGGGAGGTCCCGGAGGAACGGCGGCGCGCGGCCGCCGCGTCGGACGGGCACCTGCCGGAGCTGCTGCCCGTCCTGCCGGCGGAGTGAGGACGGGCCGTCCGGGGCGGTCCGGGCCCGTGCCCCCGGACCGCCCCGCCGGCCCTCCTACGACAGCCAGCCGCGCCGCGCCGCCTGCCACACCAGCTGGGTGCGCGTCGTGGCGCCGGCGCGCCGCATCAGCACCTGGATGCGGCGCTGGACGGTGCGCTGGCTGACCCCGAGCTGCGAGGCGATCGCCTTGTCCGCGACCCCGGCGACGATCAGGGAGAGCAGGTACCGCTCGTCGTCGGCGATGTACGCGCCGGGACGCGGACCGCCGCCGAAACCGGCCAGCTCGCCGGAGTCCGTGACGTGCAGCGGCGTCGCCGCCGCCCACTGGCTCTCGAACAGGGCGATCAGCGCGTCGAGCAGGCTGCTGGTGCGCACCACGGCGGCCGTCGGCTCGCCCGCCGGACCGTCCGGCCCGGCCGCGCTGTCCGGACGCCGGGTCACCAGGGGGCAGATGGCGGTCGAGTCGTCCGCGATCACCAGCCGCACCGGCAGCGTCCCGGTGGCCCGCGCCTGTTCGCCCGCGCGGATGCTGCGGGCGACGTTGGCGACCATGCCGGGTTCCTCCAGGAGCTCGCGCTCGTAGATCACCTTGTACCGGACCCCCCGGGCGAGCAGCTCCCACTCCTCGCTGTTCTCCTCCGCCGGCAGGGCCACGGCGTCGGCCTTGGAGAGCCACCGCATCTCGCCGGCCCCGTGCGCCAGGTGGCGCAGCCGCTGCCGGATCACGTTCGCGCCCGTGATCACCTCGACGAGCTGCCCGGCGTCGTGCCGGCGCCCCCCGGCCCGGTACTCCTCGGCGAGCTGCTCCACCCCCCGCCGCGCCCACTCCAGCGCCTCGTGCCCGCGCAGCAGGAGCGGGCGCAGCGCCACGTCGGGCGCCACCGGCACGTACCGTTCCGCGTCCCCCACCGCCGTGTCCGTCCGCCCCACCAGGCCCTTGTCGTGGAGCGAGGCCAGCACCTCGCGCGCCCGGACGGCCGCGAGGTGCAGCCGTTCCGCGACCTCGTCGGCGCCGGCCTCCCGCACCCCGACGAGGAAGCGGTACACCCGCTCCTCCTCGGCCCCGACCCCCGCCGCCTCCAGCATGTGTCCTTCTCCCACGACGCCCTCGCCCACCCCGGCTGCTGCAACGTCCCCCGACGCGACCGATCCCATCACATCCGCACATCGGGGCGGGCGCCGCTCCCACCGCGCGCGGCACCCGTCGTGCCCTGGTCACACGCGCAACGGCGGGCGGCGGGCACGCCGTTCGCCCGCCGGCGCGGCCGTGGCACCGGTGTTCCTTCCTGTTGACTCCTGATCCCGCCGGTCACGGAAATCCGGGAGGCCGCCGCCGTCGACGCCGCCGTCCGGCGCCGGGCGAAACACGGTCACAACAGGCCTGAAGGGCGTCGGAACACATAACGTTCCGGCTCCCGGACGCGCATTCCCGGTCCATTACAGTGCGGCGGAGGAACCGTCAGCGAACCGCCGACCGGGGGAGGGCGCGTCGTGGCCACGACAGCCGCAGCCGTGTGGGGCCGTGCCGAACAGCAGGACTTCCGGGCCCGGGTACGGGGCTGTCTGCTCGGCGGGGCCCTCGGCGACGCGCTGGGCGCGGGCGCCGACGGCCGGGACCTCGCGGAGCTGCGCGCCGCCCACGGACCTGACGGACTCGCCGACCCCGTCCCCGCGTACGGACGGCGGGGCGCCGTCACCGCCGCCACCCAGATGACCCTCTTCACCGTCGACGGCCTGATCCGCGCCCAGGTCCGCCGCGACACCGGCGCCTGGCACCCGCCCACCGACGTGCACCGGGCCCATCTGCGCTGGGCCGCCACCCAGCGCGACTGGGGCCCCGACGAACGCCGCGGGGACAACGGCTGGCTCGCCCGCGAGGAGTGGCTGTACGCCCGCCGCAACCCGGCCCGCGCCTGCCTCAGCGGCTTCGGCGACGAACGCGCCGGCACCCCCGACAAGCCCAAGAACCCCACGGCCGGCGACTCCGGCGCCCTCGTCCGCTCGGCCCCCTTCGGACTGCTCGTCGGCTGGGAGGCGCACCTCGTCCACCGGCTCGCCGCGGAGTGCGCCGTCCAGTCGCACGGCGCCCCGGCGGCCGTCCTCGCGGCGGGCGCCCTCGCCGTCACCGTCCACGGCGTGGTCCGGGGCGGGTCCGTGGAGGCGGCGGTGGCCGGGGCCCTGGAACAGCTCGCGGAGCACCCCGGCCACGAGCCGGTCGCCGAGGCGCTCGGCCGCGCCCTCGGAGCCGTACGGGAAGGGGCGCCGGACCCGGAACGGGTGACCGCCCTCGGGGCCGGCGAGGACCGGGCGGAGGGACAGCTGGCCGCGGCCGTCTACTGCGCCCTGGTCGGCGAGGACGTCCGGCACGGGCTGCGGCTCGCGGTGAACCACGACGGGCCCTCGTCGGTGACCGGCGCGCTCGCCGGGGCCCTGCTCGGCGCCCTGCACGGCGAGACGGCCCTCCCGCCGGCCTGGCTGGCCGACCTGGAGGGCCGGGGGACGGTCCTGGAACTGGCGGACGACTTCTCGATGGAGATGACCCAGGGCGCCGCCCTGCACACCCCCGAGGGGGCCGCGCCGGGCTGGCTGGCGCGCTATCCGGGGTACCCGGGGCGCTGACGGGACGGGACCTCCGGGGCCGGGCGGGAGGACCCGGAAAAGCACCGAGCCCCCTCGGCCAGGACGGCGTGACCGGACGAGAGGGCTCTTTCGTACTGCCGGCGGCGCGCACCGCCGTGGCGGTTCACGCGCCGGCGGGGGACGGGGTCAGCGGGCCCCGCCGCTCACCTCGCCGACGAAGGCGCTCCAGGAACCCGGCCCGAACGAGAGGGACGGGCCCTCGGGGGCCTTGGAGTCCCGCACCGCGATCGCGGTCATGACGGGGGACTTCACTTCGACGCACGCCCCGTTCCCACCCGAGTAGGAGGACTTCGTCCAGGTGTCCGTGCCACCCTGAATAATCGCCATGCTGCTCAGCTCCGGTTCTGCCAGTTTCTGCCAGTGGTCTGCCGCGCCAACGTTCTTGACGGCGTGATCGACGCTACTCGCCGGCCCCGGCCTACGGGGCCGGCGTTCACACGTCCGAGTGGCATATACCAATGGGGGCTTCCGTGAGAGCGATGACGCGGTGTACCGTGCCTGCCCCGATCGTTTCGGACCTCAGCCCCGCGCGTGCTTCTTGGCCATGTTCGAGATGAACTCCCTGGTCTGGTCGACGTTCAGCGCCTGCGCCCGCAGGTGCTCGTACATGACGCTGTACTTGCCGACGTCCTGGGCCTTCTCCAGGTACAGGTCGCTCGTGACGCCCTCGATGTAGACGACGCTGGAGTCCGACGCGTCCGGGAACTCCAGGATCGAGTACTGCCCGCTGATCCCCGGGTGCGCGCCCATCTCGAACGGCATCACCTGCACGGTCACGTGCGGCAGCTGCGACTGTTCGAGCAGGTGCTCCAGCTGCTGCACCATCAGCTGCCGGCTGCCCACGATCCGGTGCAGCGCGCCCTCGTCGATGACGGCCCAGAGGCGCAGCGGACGCTCCTCGTCCCGGATGCGCTCCTGGCGGCGGGTGCGGACCTGGACCCGCTTCTCGATGTCCGCGGGCGACGACTCCGGCAGCGCGCCGGCGATCACGGCCTCGGCGTACTCGTGGGTCTGGAGCAGCCCGGGGATGATCTGCGGTTCGTACATCCGCAGGCTCTCCGCGTCCGTCTCCAGACCGATGTAGACGCTGTACGGGATGTCGCCGAAGGCGTGCCACCAGCCCTGCTGGCGCGAGTCCTTGGCCATTTGCATGAGGGAGTCGACCATGCGCTCGTCCTCGACCTCGTACACGCCGCACAGGTCGCGGACGTCGCGCTGGCTGATGGAACGACGGCCGTTCTCCAGACGGCTGATCTTGGACTGGGAGACGAGGAGGCGCTCGGCGACCTGCTCGGCCGTCATGTTCTTCGCCTCCCGGAGCTTGCGCAGCTCCTGTCCCAATCGGCGTCGCCTGACGGTGGGGTTGACGTTGGACGCCACGGAAACGGCACCTCCGGCTGTCTGCTGCGTAGCTGTGGGTATCTACCGCTTGGCAGACTGCCACCAACGGCCGGGTGTGCGCTGGGAAACCGGGACAACGCGTACCGGGACGACGCACGCGTGCGGGGCGGCCGTCCAGGCCGCCCCGCACGGTTGTGCGGCTCCCGGGATGGTTCGGTGGTGCGTCCTGCTGCCGGGGGCCCGCGTGGTGCGTGTTCGTGTGGTGGTGCGTGTGGTGGTGCGTGTGCGTGGTGCGTGTGACGCGTGGTCGTGCGGTGGTGCGTACGCGCGGTGGCGCGTCTTCGCGTGGTGGCGGGTCGTCACCGCCGGCCGGTGCTCAGTGCGCCGCCGCGCGGGCCATGCCGCCGCGTGGCTGCGCCGGAACGGCCCCGGCGCTTCGGCGCGGTTGCGCCCCCGCGCCGTTCTGGACGTCCATCACGGCGTGCGCCACGAGACCGCCCATCGGGTCGTGCCGGATCAGGTCGCGCAGCCGTGACCGCGACGACCGTCCTTCGTTGCCGGGGTAGAGGTGCTTGCCGAGTCCGACCGCGTGGGCCAGCGCGGCGAGCGCCGCGGTCCGCGGGTCCGGCGGTACACCGGTGCGGATCGCACTGTCGAGCCGGGCACGGATCTCCCGGCTGATCGCCGTCTCCGTCGCCTGGTAGCGCGTCGTCGGCAACACCCCGCACATCTGGCCCTCCACGGCATGGACCATGCCGCATCGCTCCAGATGCGAGAGGTACGTCTGGCGGAGCCCCAGTCGGGGCCCGCCTATCCAGTGGACGGCCCGTACCGGGCTGCCGCGCCTGCGCAGCAGTTCCAGTGCGGAGTCCAGTGTCGGATCTCCGGTCGGCCGTGGCATCACCACGGCGATACGATCCCCGTCAGGGGCTATCCGGCCTGCCAGCGCCAGCTCCACTAGCTGTGCTCCGGCCAGGCCGAGGTCGAGCGACTGCGGCTGCGCTGTGGTACCCGTGGTCGGGTCCAGAGCGAGCAGCAGAAGCTCCTCCGGAATGGTTCTGCGGCTCCTGCCCATCCATGCCTCCCCGCGTGGATGAATGACAGGGTGACCCCTCTCACATTCATCTGTCGAGAGCACCCGGGTGGTTCATCCGGGAACCAGTAGGTATGTCGTTCTCGTCTAGCACGGGGGCCAAGGGGTTCACACAGGACACTGGTAGACGGTTCGGACGTACGCATGACGCATGGAGGAGGCACGGTGGCGGGCGAGTCCCCCGACAAGGCGGAGCAGCAGGGGTCGTCGCAGGAGACGGCGGGCTCGGGCGGCGGCCGTGATCCCCGGCTCTCCGTGCTCCGTGAGGCGGAGCCCTCGCCGTCCTCCTCGCGGACGGCCCCGGACGCGCCGGAGCGGGTCGACCAGCCGACCGCCGTGTTCAGGAACCTGGTCCCGCGCGCGTCCGGGGACGACGCGCCGACGGGGACCGCCGCACCGGAGGCCGACGCGGACGCGGAGGCCCCCCGGGAGCGCGCCGGGGAGACGTCCTCGAAGCCCGGGGAGCCGGGGGAGACCGGCGGGGCCGGGAGCGCGGAGCCGGAGCCCGAGGGCGAGCGCCTGAAGGCGGCCGTGGCGGCGTGGGTCGCCACGGCGGCGGAGAAGCCCCGGGGCGGCGCGGACGACGCCGTGAGCGGCGGTACGGACGGCGGGAAGCCGGCCGGCGAACCGGCCGATGAGCCGACCGGGAAGGTTTCGGAGGCAGAGGCGGACGCGGAGACGGCGGACGCGGGACCGGTGGACGCGGAGACGGCGGACGGGGAGCCGTCCGCCGCCGGGTCCGCCTCCCCGGAGGCCCGGGAGACCGCCGGCACCTCCTCAGACGCTCCCGCGGGCGCTTCCGCGGGCCCGGACTCCGCCGAGGCCGCCGAAGGCGCCGAAAGCACCGGGGCCGCCGAAAGCACCGGGGCCGTCGAGGACGCGGAGGAGACCGGGAGCGGCGAGAACGCCGGAGACACGGGGAACGCCGAGGACACCGGCGTTCCGCGCGCCTCCGCTGCTTCTGCTGCCCCCGCTGCCTCCCCGGCCGGTTCCTCGCCCGAGGACGGGACCGGGGCCGACGCAGACGCCGAGAGCAAGAAGGCCGACGCCGAGAGCAAGGCCGGCACCGAGGGCGAAGCCAAGACCGAGGGCGAGGCCGAAGCCGGGGGCGAGGACGACGAGGAGCCGGTCGACCAGCCCACGGCCATGTTCAAGGTGGTCCGCCCGCCCGTGGACCAGCCGACGACCGCCCTGAAGCTCCCGGCCGGTCCGAGGGGCGCGGACGCGGACCCCGACAGCGAGCGCACCAGCACCTTCCTGCCGCTGCGGCCCGACATCCCGGCCGAGGACGGGCGGAAGGCCGCTTCCGCCGCCCCCGCCGCCGCTCCAGCGGCCTCGACGGCCCCCGCCGCCGCCCCGGGCTCCCCGGCCGCCCCCGGGGCCCCCCGGACGTCCGGAGAGGCCGCGTCCGCGTCCGCCCCGGCACCGGCGGCGCTCGCCGAGGCGGAGCGGACCCGGCAGCAGCCGCTGCCTCCGCTGCCCCCGCTCGACCTCCTCGCGGAGCTGACCAACACCCCGCCCCCGCCGCCGACCCCGCTCCGGACGGCCGTGCGCCGCATCCGGATCTGGACCCCGCTGGTCCTGCTCCTCCTGATCGTCTTCGCGATCGCGCAGATGGTCCGCCCGCTGCCCGCGCCCGCGCTCTCGCTCACCGCCGCGCCCTCCTTCACCTTCGGGGGAGGCACCCTGAACATGCCGTGGCCGGGCGAGGGACAGGGCGCCGTCGAGGTCGAGGGCGTCGGCTCCATGGGCACGTACGGACCGCAGAAGCCGGCCCCGATCGCGTCCGTCACCAAGACGATGACGGCGTACGTGATCCTCCGCGACCACCCCCTGAAGGGGAAGGCGACCGGCCCCGAGATCAAGGTCGACAAGAAGGCCGCCGACCAGGGGAAGGCCGAGCACGAGTCGACCGCGCCGGTCAAGGAGGGCCAGACCTACACGGAGAAGGAGCTCCTGGAGCTCCTCATGATTCCTTCCGCGAACAACGTGGCCCGGCTGCTCGCCCGCTGGGACGCCGGTTCCGAGGCCGCGTTCGTCGAGAAGATGAACGCCGCCGCCAAGGAGCTCGGCATGACGCAGTCCGCGTACACGGACCCGTCCGGTCTGCTCGACAGCACCGTGTCGACCCCGCAGGACCAGCTGAAGCTGGCGAAGGCGGTCATGCAGTACGACGTGTTCCGCGAGATCGTGAACATGCCGAACGTGACCGTCGACGGCATCCCCGGCCGGATCGAGAACAACAACAACATCCTCCTCAAGCCGGGCGTCAGCGGCATCAAGACCGGCTCCTCCACCCCGGCCGGAGGCAACCTGCTCTGGGCGGCGAACACCGTGGTGGACGGGAAGAACCGCCGCATCCTCGGCATCGTCATGGGGGCCAAGGACGCCAAGCTCCTCAACGACAAGCTCCAGCTCTCCATCGACTACAGCTACGAGCTGATCAAGCAGGCGCAGAAGGACGTCACCTCGGCCGTCGTGGTCCGCAAGGGCCAGGTCCTCGGCCACGTCGACGACGGTCTCGGCGGGAAGACCCCGGTCGTCGCCACCCAGGAGCTCAAGGCGGTCGGCTGGCCCGGCCTGAAGGTGAAGCTGGAGCTCACCGACGGCGGCAAGGCCGTTCCGCACAGCGGCAGGGCGGGCGACGTCGTCGGCCAGGTGTCGATCGGCACGGGTGCGGGCCGGGTCAGCTCCCCGGTGGCCCTCCAGACCGATCTGACGGAGCCCGGCTTCGACAAGAAGCTGACCCGGGTGGGCTGAGAAGCCACCCGCTCGGCCGGACGCCCCGGTTCTCCGGGGCGTCCGGCTGTTAGCGTTTCCGGGGGACGAGAAGCACGCGTGATCCCCGCGCCGTGCGAGACGGGACGTACGGAAAGGGCCGCAGTGACCACCGCCGAACCGACACGCGCCGACCGCGCGGAACCCCTTCCCGGCGTCCTGCCCGAAGCCCTTCCCGGCACGGAACCCGGCCACGGACCCGGCAGTCCGTCCGGCCACGGGCCCGGCACTCCGCCCGGTACTCCGCCCGGCCACGGGCCCGGTACTCCGCCCCGCCCCGGCGCGGCGGCCCCGCTCCGTACGGGGGCGGGCAGCCCGCCCGGGGACGCCCCCCTCCCCGGTGACCCCTCGGGAGGAAGAGTGCTCTCGCGAATACCGCTACCGGCGCAACGCCTCCCCTCGGAGCCGTCCGCCCCGGCCCCCCGGCGGAAGCGCCGCCACACCGTCCTGGTGGCCACGGGCCTCGCCGCCCTCACCCACGTCCTCTGGTTCTTCTTCTTCGCGAACAGCGGCGGAGACCTGGCCGCGCAGGACGCCTGGGCCGAGTTCGTCGGCCGGCACCCGGACTCCGCGTACAACCTCGCCTGGTACGGCGGGATGCACCCGGTCTCGTACAGCGTCGTCTCGCCCTACCTGATGTCGGTGTTCGGCGTCCGCAGCACGATGATGGCCGCCGGGACGCTGTCGGCCGCCCTGACCGCGCTGATCCTGGTGCGGGTGCGGGCGGTCCGGAACCCGATGGCCTGCGCGGTCGCGGGCGTCTTCGCCTTCCTCTGCAACGCCCTGTCGGGCCGGGTGACCTTCGGCCTCGGCATGATGTTCGCGCTCGGCGCGGTCGCGGCCGTCTTCTGCTGGCCCCACCGGTGGCGCCGCAAGCGCTGGGCCAAGGCCGTGGTCGCCGCCCCCCTCGCCGGCCTCGCGACCGCGTGCAGCCCGGTCGCCGGACTGTTCCTCGGGGTGGCGGCGGCCGCCCTCTTCCTCAACAAGCGGCGCCCCGGCGCGTACGCCCTCGGCCTCGCCCCGGTGGCCGTGGTCGCCCTCTCCTCCTGGCTCTTCCCCTTCTCGGGCACGCAGCCGATGGCCTTCGGCTCGGCCGCGCTGCCGATGATCTTCGGGGTCCTGGTCCTCCTCCTCGTGCCGAAGGACTGGCGGACGGTCCGCACCGCCGCCGCCGTGTACACGGTGGGGACCTTCCTCACCTGGGCGATCGACTCCCAGATCGGCTCGAACATCTCGCGGCTCCCGATGCTCTTCGCCGGGGTCGTGCTGCTCGCCGCCCTGCCGTACACCGCGCCGCGCTCGCGCCGCTGGTACGCGCTGGTGCTCGCCTTCGCCGGGCTGAACTTCTGGATCGGCTTCAAGGGCGTCGACGACGTCATCCGCACCGCCCCGGACGCCTCCTGGGCGCGCGAGCTCGCGCCGCTCGTCAACCAGCTCCAGGTGCGGGGCGCGGGCAAGGCGCGGGTCGAGGTCGTGCCGGCCTCCAGCCACCGCGAGTCGTCCGCGCTCAGCCCGTACATCAACCTGGCGCGGGGCTGGAACCGGCAGGCCGACATGGAGCGCAACCCGCTCTTCTACGACGACACCCTCAACGCCGTGAACTACGAGGACTGGCTCGACCGCTGGGCCGTCCACTTCGTGGTCCTGCCGACCGGCGCCCCCGACTCCGGCGCCGAGCGGGAGGCGGAACTGGTCCGGAGGGGCCTGCCGTACCTGGAGCAGGTGTGGTCGGACGAGAACTGGCGCCTGTACGAGGTCGAGAACCCGACGCCGCTGGCGGACCCGCCGGCCCGGGTGGAGAGCGCGGCGGCGAACGAGGTCGTGATCCGGGTCGACAGGCCCGGCCGGGTCCTCATCCGCGTCCCGTACTCGCCGTGGCTCGCCCTCGTGGACGAACACGGCGCCAAGGTCGAGCCGCCGCAGGAGACGGAGGCGTCGAAACTGGCCCGCGAGGCGTCGGACACCGAGCTGCCCAAGGTCTTCGCGAACAAGGAGGGCTGCCTGTTCAGGACGGAGGCGGACACGGAGGGCGACGAGTGGACGGAACTCGTCGCCCCGAAGGCGGGCGTCTACCGCCTGGCCGCCCCGTACAAACTCTCCCGGGGGACGGCGTGCCCGGAGGAACTGCGGCGCTGAACCCCTCCGCGGAGGGGCTTCGGTCGGCGCATCCCGGGGGAGCGTGCGACCCGGCACGTGGGGCCCGGACGCCCGGAACTCCCCGCATCGGACGGTACTGATCATTGAGGGGCCATTGAGGGGCCCAGGGACCCCGCCCCCACGGGAACGGCCCCGGACGAGACGTCCGGGGCCGAAGCGGGCCCCTTCCCGGGAGAAAGAACCCCAGGTCAGAGCGTATGCACTGTGCCCCCGGCAGGATTCGAACCTGCGACACCCGCTTTAGGAGTTCGATCTCCACCGCGTCCGGCGGGGGCCCGTCTCGCCAACTGCCGCCGCACACGGCCACTGGTTGTCGTCGCCATCCGCTGCCGTTGATGTCACTCGTGGATGTCAGAGAAACAGTTTTGGGAGCTGGACACTCACCCAGGTGCGTTCTGGCGCCTAGAAGTGGCGGGACACAGCCGAGTGGGTCGGCCAGTCGCCCAACCAGCAGGCAGAGCCATCGAACGCCACTGCCGTCTGCCTTCATTGCCGTGGGGTTCTGGCCGCGGCCAACTACTAGAAGGCTGGGCTGGTAGTAGGAGGACTGGCAGCTCTAGTAGTTGCTCCCACTCTTGGGCGGCAAAGCCTGCACTGGTTGCGTTTGCGCAGCTCAGGGCAGGTCTGGTCACCGATCGAGGGTTCTGGCCGCGGCCAACTACTAGAAGGCTGG
>NZ_JBVHEG010000006.1:93777-202457 GCF_055562975.1 Streptomyces sp. NPDC014907
TGGGCTGGTAGTAGGAGGACTGGTAGCTCTAGTAGTTGCTCCCACTCTTGGGCGGCAAAGCCTGCACTGGTTGCGTTTGCGCAGCTCAGGGCAGGTCTGGTCACCGATCGAGGGTTCTGGCCGCGGCCAACTACTAGAAGGCTGGGCTGGTAGTAGGAGGACTGGTAGCTCTAGTAGTTGCTCCCACTCTTGGGCGGCAAAGCCTGCACTGGTTGCGTTTGCGCAGCTCAGGGCGGGTAAGCAGACAACCACCATGGTGGTTGGGCGGCTCCCGCAGCCGGCCGGGTGGGCATGACCCTGACGCCTCCAAGCGCCATCTCCCAGGCGACGCTGTTTCCTCCGTGCCTGCTAACCGCCTCTTCTACTAGTGTGAAGCTGACTAGTAGGAAGGGCGCTGGCTGCGTCCCAGGGTGCCGGGAGGCCTACTTGAAGAAGCCATCGCCACCGCCAGACTTTCGCGCTCTCTTCCACAAGGTAGTGACAGAGAGGTCTGACAGGCTGACAGATATCCTAAAGGCCATTCCGGCTGGCCCGTCAGATCCCTACCTTCCATGGGACAAAATGCGCTTCAAGGAGCCGCCCACCGGCTTGACCCGCGAGGAATGGTGGCTCGGCGTCAAGTTTGTCAGGCAGCAAATGCAGCGAACTCTACCTCTGATGGACAAGGAGGGGAATGCATTCACTTTCGCGCTTCCCGACGTGCTCCTCAAGGCGCTTGAGGAAATCAACCGCGACACGAGTGGGCAAATTGCGATTAGTGAACAAGTTACCAATCCTGCAACTAGAGATCGGTATCTGGTCAACTCTCTAATCGAGGAGGCGATCAACTCCAGTCAGCTAGAAGGGGCTGCAACGACGCGTCGAGTCGCCAAGGAGATGATTCGCACAGGCAGGTCTCCCAGGGATCGCGATGAGCGAATGATTTTGAACAACTATGAGGCCATGCGCTTCATTGGGGCAATCAGGGAAGAGCGCCTAACTCCTGATCTTATCCGTGAAATTCACAGGATTGTCACCAAGGGCACTCTATCCAATCCGGATGCTGCGGGCAGGTTTCAGTTGCCCGATGAAGATCGTATCGGTGTTTTTACCGATTCCGGCCTGGAGCTGCATCAGCCTCCTGATGCTGAGCATCTACCTCACAGGATTCAGAGGCTCTGCGACTTCGCGAACGGCGACATCGGGGACGGGTACGTTCCTCCTGTTCTGCGAGCTATTACTCTGCACTTCATGTTGGGGTACGAGCACCCCTTCGAAGACGGTAATGGGCGCACCGCGCGAGCCATTTTCTACTGGTCGATGCTCAATCAAGGCTACTGGCTAACGGAATTCATTGTTATCTCCGCAATCCTCAAGGGGGCACCGTCCAGGTATGCGCGTAGTTATTTGTATACCGAAGACGAAAATGACCTGACATACTTCTACCTCTATCAAATCGAGGTGCTCCAAAGGGCCATCAAGCAACTTCATCAATATCTCGCAGATAAGATGAGTGAACTGAGGAAACTGCAGGAGACCGTATCGACAGCACCCAATCTCTTTAATCCGCGACAGGTTGCCGTACTGGAGTATGCACTTAAGAATCCCAACGCTAACTTCACTGCTAAGTCACACAAAAATAGCCATAACGTTGTTTATGAAACGGCTAGGCAGGACCTTATGGGCCTAGAGAAGCTTGGCCTGCTGAACCGAGTCCGCCGAGGGCGGGAATTTGTTTGGACGCCTGTGAGTGACTTGCGAGGGGCTCTGCGTGAACTGGAGGACCGCTGATAGAGCTAGGTCGGCGGAGCGGCTTTGGGCTGGAGCTGCTTTGGGGCGAGTGATCATGGCCCCGTAAGCTTCCGGCGCGTCGGGCAGTCTGTGGACCTGCCCGGTAAAGCACGACGTTGGGGCCATGATCTTAGAGGCTCGCCCCAAAGTGGCTGCCTAAAGCCGTGGAGCCGACCGCCCCAGCCACAGAGGGGTTCACCACCCATCAACCCGAGCCGTCAGGCGTGCGGCCGGCGGCCGGGCTGGAGCGGGGCGCAGACAGGAGCGCAGGCCCGGGCGACGGGCCGCGCGCGCCGCGCCGTGCGCGGCGGGTGCCTTGATGAGGTAGAGAAATCTGTAACAGCTTCCTCGCTGCCTCTTGGCTACGCCGTGGTGAGCGCGTCTGCGATGGCCTGCATGTCTTCCGTGATGGCGTCGGCCTGCGCGTCGGTGAACTGATCCGCCTTGTGGGGCTTGTTGGCGTACCCGACTACCGTTGCCCCGGCTGTGTGGGCCGCCTGGATGTCGGTGAGCGAGTCGCCGATCAGAGTGCAGCTCGTGACATCGATGTTCATCTGCTCGGCCGCCGTGATGAGCGGGAACGGGTTCGGCTTCATCAGATGCGGCTGCTCGGAAGGCCGCCCCACGATCTTCGTGACGTACTCCTCCAGGCTGTGGAGCTCCAGGAAGACCCTTACGCACTCGGCGGAGTTGTTGCTCACCACTGCCACACCTCGACCGGCCGAACACGCTGCCTGGATCGCTTCCGCGGCTCCTCGTGTCGGCTGGCCGGCCACTGCGACGGCTCGGACCTCGGCGGCCGTGAGAGCCTGCTCGATTTTCTGACCCAGTTCGGTGTCGGTTTCGTGCGCGATGCGCAGGACTTCGATCGGGTCGTCGGTCTGGGTGGCCTTCGCGCCCGCGGCCTCATCCTGAGCGGAGAGGAGGGCCGTCAGCTCTCGTGCGACCTCTGGCGCCGGCAGTCCCGCGAACACGTCGCAGATGGGTCCATCGAAATCGAAAAGGATGACGCGGGCGTTCGCCAGGGTCTCGGTGAGCGGATCAGCGTGTGTCAAGGTCGAAGTCCCTTCCGATGGTCTCCCAGACGCTGTCGAACCACATCCGGGCCTGCTGGACCTGCTGGGCTCCGCCCGAGGACTCGCCGTCGTTGATCGAGTGGTGGAAGAGGACGGTGTCCTTCCCCACGAGGTCGTAGATCTCGATCATCTCGCCCTGGGCGACGACCTTGTTGGGGCGGATCGGGTAGTACCCGAAGAACGCGTCTTCGTCGTTGATCACGTACAGCTTGAAGAACTGCGTGCCGCTGTGAACGCGGACGTTGATGCTGGTCTCGGCGACCAGTCCGAGGTGTCCGAGTTCGGTGATGGCGTCTCGGATGCTGCGGGTGTAGCCGACCATGATGTCGTGCATGCGGTCGCGGAGCCGCTTGTCGTCGGCACCGTCCTCCATCCGCACGGGTGCGGCCTGCGGCACGGACATGTCCGGAACGAGTATCCGCATGGTGATGCTCGACGGCGTGAGCCTGCCGATCCGGATCTTGTCGAGCGGCTCCTGAAGCGCGCCGTGCAGGGTCTCGCTGGAGAATCCGGCGAAGTCGATGGTGACGTGATCCTTGGCGAAGGCCTGCTCGACGTACGGCCGCAGTCCCGCCGGCCTTTCCGTCCGGTTGCGTACGTAGACTCCGCTGCCCTTGCGGGAGACCACGAGCCCTTCATCTTCGAGGTCGCGCAACGCGCGCTGGATCGTCGCCCGGGCGAACCCGTAAAGCTCCGTCAGTTCCTTGTGGGACGGGAGCTTCTCGCCGGGACCCAGTCGCCTCGTTCGGATGGCAGCGCCGAGGCTGCTGGCCACCTGCTCGTAGGGGGCACGGTCGTCGTCTGGGTCGAGGGGCTCGGGGACAAAGGTCATGAGTCGATGGTAGGCGAGTGGCCTAGGTCAGGACAGTCATGGCAGTCATGTCGTTGACATGGCTAGCCATCTCCCTTAACTTCGAGATGTGACCAACCAGGTTAGTCAAGTTGGTCATCTGCCCCCTTCCTGCCATCTCGAAGGAGAAACCCATGCCGTCGTTCAAGGTGGACACCTCTACCGCTGTGGTGTTCGTGGCCACGGCCCCCGTCCCGAAGCTCGTGAGCAAGCAGACCGGCGAGCGCGCCATGGACCGGGAGACCGGTGCCGGCCTCTCCACCGTCGGACTCCTGATCTCCGACGAGGGCGAGGGCAACCTCTACCAGGTGACCATCCCGGAGACCGGCCTCCCGGAGAACCTGACGCCGGGCATGCCGGTGACGGTCATCGGCCTCAAGGCCCGGGACTGGGAGAACACCTTCAACGGCCAGACCCGGCACGGCATCTCGTTCCGCGCCGTCGCCGTGACCCCGCTGGGGGCCTGACCATGACGGACATCGCGACGTTATGGGAGGTCGGCCTCCCGCTCGCCGGAACCGCCGGCGGTCTCGGCTACGCGAAGGTCCGCGCGCCCCGGGTGTTCTGGTCGCTGGCGGGTCTGCCGGTGGCGACGACCCGGTTCGCCATGACCTACCGCTCCACGATGGACGTGTGCGGGCTGACGGTGCAGCCGTCCCGCTTCCGCGCCTTCCTCGTCCGCAACCTCGCCCGCCGCCCCGACGTCCAGCCGGTACCGCCGAAGGTCCGCCGGTTCCGGGGCACCTCGACCGGCCTGCGCGTCACCCTGCGCCTCCCGGCCGGTCTGGAGCCCGCCGACGTGATGGCGGCCTCCGAGCGGCTGCGGCACGCCTGGGGCGTCCACTCGGTCACCGTGGTGGAGATCAAGCCGGGGTTCGTGGAACTGCGGATGACCGGTTACGACGTCCTGCGCAAGGTCCGGATGCCCCGCCAGCAGTTGTCCGGGCCGATGACGGTGCCGGTCGCGCTGCGGGAGGACGGCACCGCGTTCGTCCGGGACTACCTCAAGGTCCCGCACGCGCTGACCCTCGGCGCGAACCAGTCGGGCAAGTCGATGTACCAGCGCAACCTGATCGCCGGGCTGGCCCGGCTGCCGGTGGCCCTGGTCGGCATCGACTGCAAGCGCGGCGTCGAGCACCGCGGCTACGCGCCCCGCCTCTCCGCCCTCGCCATCACCCCGGAGGAAGCCGACGGCCTGCTGGACGGGCTGGTCGGGGAGATGGAAGAGCGCTTCGACCTGCTCAGCGACCACGGTGTCGGCGACATCTGGGCCCTGCCCGAGCACCTGCGGCCGGTGCCGGTCGTGGTCCTGGTGGACGAGGTCGCCGAGCTGTTCCTCGTGGTGACGAAGAAGGACGAGGAACGCCGGGACCGGATGGTCACCCAGCTGATCCGCCTGGGCCAGATGGCGCGCGCCGCCGGCATCTTCCTGGAGGTCTGCGGGCAGCGGTTCGGCTCCGACCTCGGCAAGGGCGCCACCGCGCTGCGCGCCCAGCTCACCGGCCGGACCGTGCATCGGGTCAACGACAAGCAGACCGCCGAGATGGGTGTCGGCGACATCGCCCCGGACGCGGTGGTCACGGTGCTGACGATCCCGCCGGACCGGCCCGGCGTCGCGGTCGCGGGGGACACCTCCGGTGGCTGGTCCCGCATCCGCACCCCCGCCCTCACCGCCGCCGAAGCCGCCGCTATCTGCGCCGCGCACGCGCACCTCACCCCGGACCTGCCCGCCGTCGCCGCCTGGCGCCCGGCTACCCCGGTGAGCGTCGGCGAGCCGGAGTCGGTACCGCTGGCCAAGCCGAGTCCGGCCACCGCGTAGCGCTGCTGTTCCCCCTCGGTCGGCGTGACCGTCTCACGCCAGGTCCCTACCCGCCCCATGCCCGAAAGGAGGTGAACCCTCGTGTTCCGCACCCTCCGCCCCGATGCCGTCCTGGTCCAGGCCGTCATCGCCGGGGCCCTGTCCTTCGCCCACCTGCACGACCTGGCGGCCGCGGCCGGTCAGGACGGCTGGAAGGCGTGGGCCTACCCGGTCTCCGTCGACCTGCTGCTGGTCGCCGCCTGGCGCCGGATGCGCACCGACACCGTCAACCGCGACGCCTGGCTGTGGTTCGCCATCGCCCTGATCGCCTCGCTCGGCGCGAACGTCGCCACCGCCGGACTCCTCGACATGAACGACGTCCCGGCCTGGCTGCGCATCCTCGTCGCCGGATGGCCCGCCCTGGCCTTCCTCGGCGGCACCCTCCTCGCCCACGCACCCCACCCCACCCCCGACCCTGTCCCCGTTCCGGAGCCCGAACCGGTCAACCTCGTCGTCGAACGGACCCCGGAACCGGCGCCCGAACTCCCGCCGGCCGAACCCACCGCCCAAGAGCTCCTGCCGGACCCCGTCCCGCAGGAGGAACAGCCGGAGCCTGTTCCCTCGGCCCCCGCCGTCCCGGTGCCGCCCGCGCTGCTGGCGCACGCCCAGAAGATCGCGGATGCCCACCGGGCCCAGACCGGCGCGCCGATCGACGCGGAGACCCTGCGCACCCGGCACGGCATGCCCGCCGCCCTCGCGGACTCCATCGCCCTCCAGCTCGCCTGATCAGGAAGGAGGTAAGACCCGTGCGTCCGAACCGCTTCCACCACGTGATTCGCATCGGCCCGGTCCGCGTCGGCACCCACCACGACGGTAGGGGCCTGACCAAGCACACCGCCGTGTGCACCGCCCCCGGCTGCGACTTCTCCGCCGACTACAACACCCGCGCTTCCGCCGAGCTGGCGGCCAGTACCCACCGTTGCAACCCCCGCTGACCACTGAGGAGTTCCGCGTCATGGACGTTCCGCTCTGGCTCGCTCTGATCGTCGTCGGCGGCCTCGGCATCAAGCTCATCCGCCCGCCCTGGTGGCTCGTCGCCGTGATCCTCCTCGGCGGCTACCTCCTCGCCGACAGCCTGTTCGCCCCGCTCATCGACCCGATCACCAAGTAGGGAGAACCGCCATGCTCCAGCCGCGCATCCCGGTCAACCCGCTCCCGACCGGCCTCGTCACCCCGCTCGCCCAGCCGACCCCCGCCGACATCGAACCGGTCACCCCGGCTCCCGCCCCGGTGCCGGTCGCCCCGGCCCGCACCTCCATCCAGCTCACCCCGGGCAGCGCGCTCGCCCTCGCCGCCGGCGGTGGCGCCGTCGTCCTGGTCGTCGGCGCCGTCCTGGTCTCGATGCTCCTGGCGGTCGCCCTCACCGGCGTCTCCGTCGCCCTGATCGCCGTCGTCCTGCGTCTCCTGGTCCGCGACATGCAGAAGGGCCGGTGACCCCCATGGACACCTACACCATGGCCACTGCGGGCTTACCGGCCCTGGGCTGGGCCCTGCACGGTGGTCTGCTCTCGCGCCGTCTGGCCACCGCCCGCCGCGACCCGCTGACCGGCCTGCACACCCGCGCCGGATGGACCGCCCGCGCCGAACGCCTCATCGCCAAGCACCCCGGCGCGCTGGTGCTCCTGGTCGACCTGGACGACTTCAAGGCTGTCAACGACACCCACGGCCACGCCGCCGGAGACGCGGTCCTGACCGCCACCGCTCAGCGGCTGAGCGGCTGGTGCGGCCGGCACGGGATCGCCGCCCGGCTCGGCGGGGACGAGTTCGCGGCCATCGTCGCCCACCCCGACCGCACCGCCGGCCTCCTCGCCCTCTGGTCCGGCCTGGACAGCCCGGTCACCCACCAGGGGCACGTCCTGGCGGTCTCCGCCTCCGTCGGCTGCTGCTACCCCGGCCACCTGCCGGTGCCGACCCTCACCGATGCCCTGTCGGCCGCCGACAAGGCGATGTACGCGGCCAAGGGCCACGGCAGGCGCAACACACACTGAGCGGCCCCCGGGACGGCCTCGGTCGCCAAACTTCCGCCGCCCCGGGCGCCTTCAACCCCTCCCAGATCCACCGGACCCGAAAGGGAAACCTCATGATGCCCCAGACCCTGGCCGCGCGCGTCTGCTCCCACTGCGACGGCTTCCCCGTCGTCCACATCACCACCGGCACCCACACCCCCGACGGACAGCGCCGCACCCTGGCCGCCGCCTGCCCCGCCTGCCAGGGCACCGGCACCCGCACCGCCCCGGCCGCCCTGGTCCGCGCGGGGAAGTGACCCGTTGACCGACGCCGCCACCGCGGCGGGCCTGGACCCGGCCACCCTGAGCGATCTGCTCCGGCTGGCCGGGTCTCCCGGCTTCGACCGCCTCACCGACCAACTCCGCCGCACCGGCGGCTGCACCGCCCCCATCCGCCTCACCGGCGCCACCAAAACCCTCGACCCTGCCACCCGCACCGTGCTCCACGCCTACAACACCGACGCCGAACCCGGCGGCGTCCTGCGCGTCGCCTGCGGCAACCGGCGGGCCTCCCGCTGCCCCTCCTGCGCCTGGACCTACGCCGGCGACACCTACCACCTCATCCGCGCCGGACTCACCGGCGCCCCCGACAAGGGCACCCCCGACACCATCCGCGACCACCCCCGCGTGTTCGCCACCCTCACCGCCCCGTCCTTCGGCCCGGTCCACAACCGGCCCGGCACCCGGCCCTGCCGCTGCGGCACCCGCCACCCCGAGGACGCCCCGGAGCTGGGCACCCCGCTCGACCCGGCCGGGTACGACTACGCGGGAGCGGTGCTGTGGAACAACCACGCCTCCGAGCTGTGGCGGTATTTCACGATCTACCTGCGCCGCGAGATCGCCGCCCGCGCCGGCCTCACCCAGAAGGCCGCCCGCGAACAGTCCCGCGTCTCCTTCGGCAAGGTCGCCGAGTACCAAAAGCGCGGCGCCGTCCACTTCCATGCCGTCATCCGCTTCGACGGCCCGAAAGGACCCCACACCCCGCCCCCGGCCTGGGCCACCCTCGACCTGCTCACCGACGCCATCCATGCCGCCGCCGCCCGCGTCCGCGTCGTCGTTCCCGCCGCACCCGCGTACGGCGTCGGCCAGGACCTCACGCTCACCTGGGGCACCCAGCTCGACGTCCAGCCCATCGGCGCCTTCGGCCACGGCGAAGAGCTCACCGAACAGGCCGTCGCCGCCTACGTCGCCAAGTACGCCACCAAGGCCGCCGAGACGACCGGCTCCGTCGATCACCGCGTGGGCAACAAGGAGGCCCTGATCCTCCTCGACGTCCCCGAGCATCCCCGACGGCTGATGGAAGCCTGCATGGACCTCGACGCCGCATACCCGGATCGGCGCCTGCGCGCCTGGGCCCACATGCTCGGCTTCCGCGGCCACTTCTCCACCAAGTCCCGCGCCTACTCCACCACCCTCGGCGCCCTGCGCCAGGTCCGCGCCGACTACCGCGCCGCCCAGCAACGCACCGCCCTCGGCCTGCCCGACCCCGACGAACACCCGGAGTCCACCCTCCTCGTCGTCGCCCACTGGGCCTACGCCGGCCACGGCGCCACCCCCGGCGAGTCCTGGCTCGCCGCCAACATCCGCCGCGACCTCCAGCACAACCGCGAACACGCCAGAGAGATCCGCGCCGAACTATCCGACCTGGAAGGGGAGATGGCATGACCACCGCCACCACTGAACTGCTGACCGTGCCCGAGGTCATGGAGCGGCTCAAGCTCGGACGCTCCACGGTCTATGACCTCATCCGCTCCCGGCGCCTGGTCTCCATCACCATCGGCCGGGCGCGCCGCGTTCCCGCCGACGCCATCCGGGACTTCATCGACAACCAGATCGAGGAGGCTGCCTGATGGCCACCCAGCGCAAGCGCAACCCGAACGGCGCCGGCACCATCACCCAGCGGAAGGACGGACGCTTTCAGGCCGCCGTCTACGTCCTCCAGCCGGACGGCACCCGCGCCCGGAAGTTCGCGTACGGCAAGACCTGGGCCGAGTGCGACACCAAACGCCGCGCGCTCCTCGAAGCGGTCGACAACGGCGTCCCCGTGCCGACCCGCTCGGCGAAGCTCTCCGAGTGGCTCCCGTACTGGCTGGAGAACGTCGTCCAGCCGCGCCGCAAGCTCAGTACGTACGACAAGTACGAGGCGCACGTCCGCCTCTACCTCATCCCGGGGATCGGCTCCAAGCGGCTGGAGTCCCTGAGCGTGGCCGACGTCCGGCGCTTCCTCGTCCAGCTGGAGAAGAAGACCACCGCCGCCACGGCCAAGGAATCCCACCGCGTGCTGCGTACCGCGCTCACCGCCGCCTGCCGCGAGGAGCTGATCACGCGCAACGTGGCCACCCTCGTCGAGCCGCCCCGACCGAAAGCACGGGAACTGAGCCCCTGGTCCTTGGACGAGACGCTTGACTTCCTCGCCGCCGCCAGGAAGGACCCGCTCTACGCGGCCTTCGTCCTCGCCATTGCCATGGGGCTGCGTCGGGGCGAGCTGGTCGGGCTTCGCTGGGCGGACATCGACCTCGACAAGCGCGTCCTCTACGTCCGCCAGCAGACGCAGCGGCGCCGAGGGGTCCTGTACGACGACGACCCCAAGGGCCGCCGCCGACGTGCCGTACCGCTGCCCGCCATGTGTATCGCGCCTCTCCGCTGGCATCGGATGCGGCAGAACGATCAGCGGGCCAAGGCAGGGGAGGAGTGGAAGGGGAGTGACTACGTCTTCACGACGCGTACGGGCAGCCCGGTCGAGCCTCGGAACGTGTATCGCTCCTTCACCCGCGTCACCGCCTCCGCCGGGCTCCGCGTCATCCGGCTCCACGACGCCCGGCACGGCTGCGCCACCCTGCTCACCGCCGCCGGCGTCGCGCCCCGCGTCGTGATGGAGATCCTCGGACACAGCCAGATCAGCATCACGATGGACGTGTACACGCACGTCGTCCAGGACACGCAGCGCGAGGCGATCAGTCACATGGACCGGCTGCTCAAGAGGCGGCCCGGCCGTCCCTGACCGCTGCCGTTGATGTCAGGCGTAGATGTCAAAGGACCCCTACCAAGATCGGTAGGGGTCCTTTTCCCTTGTGCCCCCGGCAGGATTCGAACCTGCGACACCCGCTTTAGGAGAGCGGTGCTCTATCCCCTGAGCTACGAAGGCGGGGCTTGTCGACGACCGTTCCGGTGACCCCAGGGGGTGCCGGGGCGGGTGAGACAAACGCCCTGGTCGGGCTTCCCCCGGGGTGGTGCCGGGTGAGGTCCGGAAGGACATCTTCCCCGGCAGGCGCCCTGAAGGCCGACTGACCGCTGACAGCCTAGCGGATAGGGGTTGGGAAGGTCGCCTCCCTTTCCGGTGGGCGCCGTCACGCGCTCGCGCCGCCTCTTCTGACCTGGGGCGTTCCGGCGAGGGGTGTGGGGTCGGGGGCGTGCGTGATCAAGGTCTCAGTGGTGGGCACCCCGACCGGGGCGTCCGTTCCGGCGCGGAGTGCCGGTGTGTCCGCGTGCGGTGCGCGGCGGGTGTCCCGGACGCCCGTCGGCCGGTGGCCGGAGGGCCACGGACCGGTCCGGGTGGTCGCGGCGGGCGGTCCGGTGGACGCGTCGGTGCGGCCGTCCTCGGTCCGGTCCCGGTCCCCGTGTGGTGCCGCCGCGCTGGAACGGATGCCGGAGAGCGGAGCGCCGGGGTCGGCCGGGGCGGAACGGATGCCGGGGAGTGGAGCACCGGGGGATTGGGGCGCCGGGGTCGGCCGGGGTGGGTGTCGTTCCGTTTCGCGGGCAGCGCGCGTGGTGGAGAGGGGTCAGGAGGCCGGTGCCGTGAGTTCGAGGCTGCCGTCGGGGAGGCGGCGGGCGGAGACGCCGGAGCGGAGGAAGGGGGCCTCCGCCCCGGCGGGGGCGGTGTGGCCGGGGCCTCGGACGACGGTGAAGGGGAGGGCGGGGCCGGTGGCGCAGAGTTCGCCGGCCCGGTCGGGGGCGAGGGCGCGCCCTCGGTCGTCGACCACGAGGACCCGGGCCTGGGGCACCGGGGTGCCGAGGGTGTGCGGGGCGGTGACCGGCAGGGTGAGTTCGCGGGAGGTCCAGGGCAGGACGCCGTCCGTGGGGGCGAAGTCGGCGCGGAGGCGGGTGCCGGGGAGGGTGGCGAAGTGGCGGGTGACGAGCCCGGCGGGCACGGGGCCGCCGACGAGCTGGACGAGCCGGGGGCGGAACGGGAGGACGTCGAGAAGGGCGGCGTACTCCTCGGGGGTGCAGACGGCGGCGCACAGGGCGCCGTCGCCGCCGGCCGGTGTGCCGGGGCGGGGCATCGTCCGCAGGGACGCGCCGGAGGCGAACGCCCACCACATCGCGGAGAGCGCGGCGGGGCCGGACGGGGGGCCGGCGACGTGGAACCGGCTGGGGGCGGGACCGGCCGTGCGGACCCGCTCGTCGACGGCGAGGCGCCAGGCGCGGTGGTCGACCAGGTGCCCGGTGGGGGAACCGGGTTCCTCGTGGGAGACGAGCAGGTAGGCGGCCTCGGCGGGGTGCGAGAGGGGGAGCGCCGGCTCCAGCCGGTGGGTGGTGATGCGGCGCCGGGTCTCCGGGTCGTCCAGGGCCAGGGTGGTGTGGCGGCGGGCCCACGCCTCCCGGGTGGAGCGGCTGCACAGGACGGTGGAGGCGGCGCTGAGCATGCCGATGCCGCGCAGTTCGCGGGGGCCGAGGCCGTGCGCGGCGGGCACGCACACGCCGCCCGCCTTCAGGACGGCCAGCTGGGCCACCAGGGACTGCCGGTGGTCGTCGCAGTGGACGATCACCGGGTCGCCGAGCTGGACGCCGCCGTGCATCAGCACCGACGCCAGCCGGGAGGCCCACAGATCGGCCTTGGCATAGGTCAGGCCGCCGCCGGGTTCCTGGACGGCGACGGTCTCGGGGCGACGGCGGGCGATCCGGGCGAACCGGCCGTCGAGGGTGTCCTGCGACGGCGGGGCCGCCCCCGCGACCGCGGCCCGCGCGCCCGTGCCCGCGGGGCGTGGCGGGGCGGACGAGGCGTGCGGCAGCCGTGCGACGGGGCTCCGGCGGGGCGCCAGGGCGGGATCGATGGTCACGGTGCTTCCTCCAGTTCGGGATCGGTGTGCCCTGCCGGGGTCAGGCGGTGGCCACCGCTCCCCAGTCGCCCGGCGGTACGTCCCTCAGGTGGCGGGTGAACTCCCACAGGTGGCCCTCGACGTCGCGGACCAGGTACTGGCGCAGTCCCCACGGTTTGTCCGTGGGGGGATGCAGGACGTCGGCGCCGGCGGCCGTGGCGCGGGCGTGGTGCTCGTCGACGTCGGGGACCCACACGATGACCTGTTTGCAGGTGTGTGCGCCGGCGCAGGCCGTGGAGTGGCGGTCGCCGGTGCGCCGGACCATGACGACGCCGCCGCCGGTGTCGAGATCGGCGTGGTGGATGCCGCCGGTGGCCGGCTGCCGCAGGAGCAGGCGGAACCCGAAGGCACGGACGAGCCAGTCGACGGCGCGGTCGGGGTCGGCGTAGGCGAGTTCGACGACCACCTGGGGGAAGCCGCGGGCCGGGTCGTACACGGTCTCTCCTTCGACGGGCGGAAGGGCGTGGCGGGAGGGCATGGTGCGGGCGCGGGCGCGGGTACGGGCGGGGGTGTCCCGGGACGCCGGGCGGGGCGTCGGCGGGGGTGCCGTGGCGTGCGGGCCGGGCGCCGCCGGGCGGGCGGGACGTCCGGCACGCGTCCTAGGGGCGGGGGGTGCGGTCGGCCGGTACGGCGGCGGCGAGTTCGGCGAGGGTGGCCGATTCGAAGACCGCCCGCATGGGGACGGCGACGCCCAGTTCGTCGCGGAGCCGGCCGGCGAGGCGGGTCGCCAGGACCGAATGGCCCCCGAGCTTGAAGAAGTTGTCGTCCGGGCGGACGTCGGGGACGCCGAGGATCTCGCCGACGAGCCGGCACACCGCGCGCTCCACCGGATCGGCGGAGGCCTCGGCGGGCGGGGCCCCGGCGGGCTCGCCGGGCTGCTCCGCGAGCCGTCGCAGCGCCGCGCGGTCGATCTTGCCGTTGGCGGTGACCGGGAGGCTCGGCAGGAGGTGGACCGAGGAGGGCACCATGTGCTCGGGCAGGGTCTCCGCCGCGTGGGCGCGCAGGTCGGCGCCGGTCAGGCCGGCGCCGTCGACGGTGCTGATCCAGGCGGCGAGGCGGGCGCCCGCGAGGTCGCCGACGACGGTCACCGCGGCCACGTCGACCGCCGGGTGGGCGGCCAGCCGGGCCTCGACCTCGCCGAGTTCGACGCGGAAGCCGCGGATCTTCACCTGGTCGTCGCCGCGGCTGGAGAAGACGAGCTGTCCGTCGGCGCGGCGGTGGCCGCGGTCGCCGGAGCGGTACATGCGGCTGCCGGGCGGGCCGGCCGGGTCGGGCACGAAGCGGGCGGCGGTCAGGCCCGGGCGGTCGAGGTAGCCGCGGGCGAGGCCGTTGCCGGCCAGGTACAGCTCGCCGTCGACGCCGTCGGGGACGGGGCGGAGGCGCTCGTCGAGGACCTGCACGCGGTTCCCGGACCAGGGCGTGCCGATGGTGATGTCGTCGCCGTCGGCGACGGGGCCGGCGATGGTGGAGCCGACGGTGGTCTCGGTCGGTCCGTAGCCGTTGAACATCCGGCGTCCGGGGGCCCATTTGGCGACCAGGGCGGGGGTGCAGGCGTCGCCGGTGGACATGACGGTGCCGCCGGTGAGGACGCCGTCGGAGTCGGTGACGCTCAGCGCGACCGGCGGCAGTGTGGCGTGGGTGACGCCGTGGCGGCGGAGCGTGGCGTGCAGCGGCGGGCCGGGCAGCAGGTCGTCGGCCGGGGCCATGACCAGGGTGGCGCCGGACAGCAGGGCCGTCGACCAGTCCCAGAACGCGGCGTCGAAGCTGATGGACGCCCATTGCAGGACGCGGTCGCCGGGCCGGGGCGCGAGGGTCGCGGCCTGGGCGGCCACCAGGTCGGAGGCGCCGGCGTGCGTGACGGCGACGCCCTTGGGCGTCCCCGTCGAGCCCGAGGTGTAGATGACGTACATCAGGTGGCGCGGGTCGAGGGGGGCGTTGCGGCACCGGTCGGTCAGGTCGTGGCCGGGGCGGACCGCCGTCTCCCGTACGACGTCGGGGTCGTCGACGACGAGGGTGGGCACCGGCGCGTCGAGTTCGGGCCGTTCGCCGTGCGGGTGGACCAGCAGGACGGGCCGGGCGTCGCCGACCATGTGGGCGAGGCGCTGGGCCGGGTACCGGGGATCCAGCGGGAGGTAGGCGCCGCCGGCCTTGAGGACGGCGAGCAGCACGACCGTCAGCTCGTCGCTCTTCGGCATCGCGACCGCCACCGGGGTGTCCGGTCCGACGCCGCGCGCGACCAGCGTCCGCGCGAGGCGGTTGGCCCGGGCGTTCAGCTCGGTGTAGGTGAGGACGCGGTCGCCGTACACCACGGCGGGGTGTTCTCCCGCGCGGGTCACGACGGACTCGAACAACTGCGGAACGGTCGGCACGTGCTGACTCCGTCCTCTCGGTACTGCGGTACTGCGGTACGGGGGGCGCTGGGCCGGCCACCGAAGCTAGCCGCTCGGCGCGGTGCCGGCGGGGTGGCGCGAAAGGAGTGCGACAGGGGGCCGGGGGGCGGAGGTCCGGCGGCCGCCGGGCCGCCTCCCGGGGCCCGGCGGGGGCCGCGCGGGCCCGTCGCCGCTCCTGTCGTGTCCCTGTCTTCGTTCTCTCGTGCCCCCGAGGGGTCGGCCACCCTGGGCGGCGGCGCGGGAGCGCCGTGGTCCGGTCCGTCGGCTCCGTTGGAGGGAAGCGATGCTCGAAGGTTGTGTGCCCTGGCCCGAGGAACTGGCAGCGCTCTACCGCCGCGAGGGGTACTGGCGGGGGCGGCCGCTGGGCGACCTGCTGGACGAGGCGTGCGCGCGGTACGGCGGGAAGGTCGCGCTGGTGTGCGGGGAGCGGCGGATGACCTACGCCGAGCTGTCCGAGGAGTCCTCGGCGCTCGCGGGCGGTCTGCTGGACCGGGGCGTCGGGCCGCTGGACCGGGTGGTCGTCCAGCTGCCGAACGTGCCGGAGTTCGTCGTGGTCGTGTTCGCGCTGCTGCGGATCGGGGCGATCCCCGTGATGGCGCTGCCGGGGCACCGCAAGGTCGAGCTCACCCATCTGTGCGGGCACGCGGAGGCGGTCGCCCTGGTCGTCGCCGACGAGGTGCAGGGCTTCGACCACCGGGCGCTGGCGCGTGAGGTGATGGCCGGGGTGCCGTCGCTGAAGCACGTCCTGGTGGCGGGCGAGGCCGAGGAGTTCACCGCGCTGGCGGACCTGCGGGTGCCGGGGCGGGAGATGCCCGCGGTCGATCCGTCGGAGCCGGCGCTGTTCCTGCTGTCGGGCGGGACGACGGGGCTGCCGAAGCTCATCCCGCGGACGCACGACGACTACGCGTACAACATGCGGGCCACCGCCGAGGCGCTGCGCTTCGACGAGAACGGCGTGTACCTGGCGGTGAACCCGGTCGGTCACAACTCGGCGCTCGGCTGCCCCGGTGTCCTCGGCGCGCTGCTGGCCGGCGGCACCGCGGTGCTCACGTCCAGTGTCCGGCCGGCCGAGGTGTTCGCGCTGATCGAGCGGGAGGGGGTGACGCTGACGACGCTGGTGCCGCCGGTCGTACGGCTCTGGATCGACGCCGCCCGCAAGTCGGGGGCGCGCTTCCCGGACCTGCTGCTCCAGGTGGGGAGTTCGAAGTTCGACAGCGGGCGGGCCGCGGACGTCGGGCCGGTGATGGGCGCGTCGCTGTCGCAGTGGTTCGGCGTGGGCGAGGGGCTGCTCACGTACACGCGCCTGGACGACCCGGAGGAGGTCGCCGTCTCCACCGAGGGGCGGCCGCTGGCCGAGCACGACGAGGTCCTGGTCGTCGGCGCGGACGGCCGGCCGGTGCCGGACGGGGAGGAGGGCGAACTGGTGGTGCGGGGCCCGTACACGATCCGCGGCTACTACCGGGCCGAGGAGCAGAACCGGACCGCGTTCACGCCCGGCGGGCACTTCCGCACCGGGGACCTGGTGCGGCGCCGGCCGGACGGCAACATCGTGGTGGTGGGGCGGATCAAGGACATCGTGAACCGCGCCGGGGAGAAGGTGCCCGCCGAGGAGGTCGAGGAGCACCTGCTGGCCCACGCCGCGATCCGGGACGCGGCGGTGGTCGGGGTGGCCGACGAGGCGCTGGGCGAGCGGTGCGTGGCCTTCGTCGTGTTCCGCGGCGAGCCGGTGGGCTCGGCGGCGGTCAAGGCGTTCCTGCGGGGGCGGGGGCTCGCGACGTACAAGATCCCGGACCGGGTGGTGGCGGTGGAGCAGTTTCCCCGCACCCCCGTCGGCAAGGTCGACAAGGTGGCGCTGCGCGCCTCGGTGTGACGGCGGGGCGGGCCCGGTGCGCCGGGCCCGCCCCGTTCCGTGTCCCCCCGTCCCGTCCCGTTTCCCGCCTCGCCTCGTGTTCCGCCCCGCCCCGCCCTGTCCCGTCCCGTCCCGTGTCCCGTGTCCCGTTCCGGGAGGGGCGGTCAGCGGCCGGTGAAGGTGACGGGCAGGGTGCTGTGGCCGTTGAGGAAGGTCGAGTAGACGCGCTTGGGCGGGCCGGCCGTCTCGATGTCGCGGACGGTCGAGGCGAGGGCGGTGAGCAGGGCGCGGAGTTCGGCGCGGCCCAGGTGGGCGCCGAGGCAGAAGTGGGGGCCGTGGCCGAAGGACACGTGCTTGTTGGGGGTGCGGGCGGTGTCGAACCGGTCCGGCCGGTCGAACTGCCGCTCGTCGAAGTTGGCGGAGGTGTTCCACAGGCTGACGATGTCCCCGGCGCGGATCCGCCGGCCGCCGATCTCCAGGTCCGTGGTGGCGGTGCGGGCGAAGTGCATGGCGGGGGTGGCCCACCGGAGCACCTCCTCGACGGCGGTGTCGAGGGACACCTCGCCGTCGCGTACGGCCCGCCACTGGTCGGGATGGTCGGCGAACGCCTTGACGGCGCAGATCGCCGACACCCGTGAGGACTCGTCGCCGCCGAGGATCAGGCTGTAGCAGTTGAGGGCGACGTCCTCGGCGGAGAGCGGCGCGCCGTCGACGTCGGCCGTGGCGATCATGCTGACGACGTCGTCGCCGGGCTCGGCGCGGCGCCGCTCGACCAGGTCCATGAAGTACAGCAGGATCTCGTTGCGGGCCTCCAGCGCGGCGTACGGATCGGCGTCGGCCTCCTCGGAGGACAGCGCGTTCTTGTTCCAGCGCAGCAGGTCGGGCCGGTCGGCTTCGGGGATCGACAGCAGGTCGCAGATGGTGCCCATCGGGATGTGCTCGGCGACCTCGGCGGCGAAGTCGAAGGGGCCGGCACCGGTGACGTCCCGGACCAGTTCGGCGGCACGGTGCCCGACCCGCTCGACGACGGACCCGAGCACCCGCGGGGAGAACGCGCGGAGCATGACGGTGCGCAGGTCCCGGTGGCGGGGCCGGTCGGTGACCGCGAGCATCCGTCCGCCGGCGGAGTCGTCGCCCCGGAGCAGGACGTCGAGGACGGTGCCGCGGGCCGAGCTGAGCCGGGCGGCGTCGGTGTAGGCGGCGACCACGTCGGCGTACCGCGAGACCACCCAGAAGCCGGGCCGGCCCTCCCGGCCCTCGTGCCAGTGGACGGGTTCGCGGTCGCGCATGCCGGCCCAGAAGGCGAGCGGATCGTGGCGCACGAACGTCGTCGGGTCGGTGAGGTCGAAGGCGGCGGTGCCGGCCGTGGTCGGGCTCATCGGCGAAACCTTCCGTGCGGGGGCCGGGGGCGCGGCAGAGCGGTGGGCCGTGCCGGTGCCCGCATCGTCACAACAGGGCCGTCGGGCCCGGGCGCATCTGGCGCAGTTCTGTCGGAACGGGGTGCCGAAGCGGGGGACAGACGGGAGATTGGCCGGGACGGCGACGGTCCCGGCGAGGCGGAGGTCCGGCTCGCGACCGCTCGGCGCGCGGACCCGTACCGGCTCGGCCGGGTCCGTCCGAGGACGGTGCGACAGGAGGGTGCGCGGTGGCCGATCACGGAGACGGCCTGGCCGGGCGCGCGGTGATCGTCACCGGCGCCGGTACGGGCATGGGGCGCGCGGTCGCCGAGCTGCTCCTGGAGCGCGGCGCGCGGGTGGTCGCCGTGGGGCGGCGCGAGGCGGCGCTGCGCGAACTGGCCGCTGGCCCGGGCGGGGAGCGCGTCGAGGTGGTCGCCGCCGACATCACCCTGCCGGGGGCGGCCGAGGAGGTCGTCGCCGCCGCGACCGCCCGCTTCGGCACGGTCCACGGGCTGGTCAACAACGCCGGCCTGGCCCGTTTCGCACCGCTGGAGGAGGCGTCCGACGACGACTTCGAGCGGCTGCTCGCGGTGAACGTGCGCGCCCCGGCGGCGCTGATCCGCGCGGCGCTGCCGCAGCTCCGGAAGGAGCACGGCGCGGTGGTGAACGTGTCGTCCGTGGGCGGGGTCCTCGCCATGCCCGGGCGTTCCTTCTACGGCGCCGGCAAGGCCGCGCTGAACAGTCTCACCCGCTCACTGGCCCGTGAACTCGCCCCGGACGTCCGGGTCAACGCCGTCCTGCCGGGACCGGTGTCCACCCCGATGTGGGACGACATGGGTCTCGACGCCGCGGGCTCCGACGCGCTCCGGACGGGGCTGCTCGCGGCGACGCCGATGGGCCGCTTCGGCCGGCCCGGCGAGGTCGCCGGGTGGGTGTGCGGCCTGCTCGACCCGCACTTCTCCGGCTGGATCACCGGAGCCCTGATTCCCGTCGACGGCGGCCGCACCTCCTGATCCGGCAGCGCCGCCGCCACGATCGAAACGGAGTTTTGATGCCCCTGCCAAGCCCCTCCTCCCAGCTGTCCGACGGTGCCGCGATCGCGGCGACGATCCCCTCCTCCGAACTGCACCGCGTCTTCCGCGAGGCCGGCGAACGCGAGCGCGTCACCGGCCGGCCCATCACCAAACTGCACGTGGGGGAGCCGTACTTCACCCCGCCGCCGGAGGTCGCCCGGGCGCTGGCGCGGGCCGCCGAGGAGGGGCGGACCACGTACACCGACGTCGAGGGCCTGGTGGAGCTGCGCGAGCGGCTGGTGGAGAAGCTCGCGGACGAGAACGGCGTGGACACGGACGTGTCGCGGGTCTTCGTCACGCCCGGGTCCTGTCAGGGCCTGGCGGCGCTGATGCAGGCCGTGGCCGAGCCGGGCGCGGAGATCCTGCTGCCGGAGCTGCACTGGCCGATCCACCTGCAGCAGGCGCTGCTCGCCGGGCTGCGCCCGGTGTTCTACCCGCTGGGCGCCGACTACCGGCCGGACCCGGAGTCGGTGCTCGCCGCCGCGACGCCGAGGACGCGGGTGCTGCTGATCAACTCGCCGTCGAACCCGACCGGGGCGGTCCTGGACGCGGCGACGCTCTCCGCGCTCCTGGACATGGCGCGGCGGGAGGGCTGGCAGATCATCAGCGACGAGGCGTACGAGCAGTTCGTCTTCGACGGGGAGCACGTGTCGACGGCGTCGTTGGAGCGGGACGTGCCGGTCGGCGAGCGGATCGTCCACACCGTGCAGACCTTCTCCAAGAGCCTGGCGATGACCGGCTACCGGCTGGGGTACCTGGCCACCGCCGACGAGCGGACCGCGCGGGCGGTGCGGATCGTGCAGGAGGCCAACCTCATCGCGATGGCGACGCCGGTGCAGTACGCGGGCCTGGAGGCGCTGCGGCTGGGGCACGTGGTGCGGGAGAACCGGGCGATGGTGCTCGCCAACCGCGATGCCGCGCTGCCCGCCGTGCGGGACGCCGGCCTGATGCCGGAGCTGCCCGCGGGCGGCTGGTACGCGGTGCTGGACGTGGCGCCGACCGGGCTGTCCGCGGAGGAGTTCTCCAGCCGTCTGCTGGAGACGCGGAACGTGGCGGTGGTGCCGGGCGGCGGCTTCGCGCTGATGCCCCGGCTGGACGCCAAGGGGCGGGTGCTGTCGGCCGAACCGGCGCCGTGGTCGCGCCATCTGATCCGGATCGCCATGTGCGGGGAGCTGGAGACGCTGCGGCACGGGGTGCGCGAACTGCTCGACTTCGCCCGCGGCTGCGGCGGGGCCGGCCGATGACGGCCCTCACCTACGCGGACTATCTGAACGTCGACGTCCTGCTGGGCCTCCAGGAGACCCGTACGCCGGACTCCGCGAGCCGGTCCGTGATCCAGGCGGAGCACTTCTTCATCGTCACCCACCAGGCGTGCGAGCTGTGGCTGAAGCAGGTCACGATCGACCTGGACGCGGCCGCGGAGGCGATGGTGCCGCCGTACGGTCCGGAGGACGACGAACTGGCGCTGGAGTTCCTCGACCGCACGGTCGAGCTGCTGCGGGTGCTGCACGGCCAGGTGATGGCGCTGGAGAAGCTGCCGCTGCGCCACTTCGCCGAGTTCCGTCCGTACCTCGACGGGGCGAGCGGCGCGCAGTCGGCCCAGTTCCGGCTGCTGGCACGGCTGCTGGGCGGGGACCGGCAACAGGGCCGGCTGTACGAGGCGTTCGAGCAGCTGGCGGCGCACCGGGACATCACCGTCGCCGAGGTGTGCGCACAGGGGCCGGGCGCGGGCGTGCTCAACCGGATCGCGGACAGCCTGCTGGACGTGGCCAACGGCTACTGGCGGTGGAAGATGACGCATCTGGCGCTGGTGTCGAAGATGGTGGGCAACCGCGGCGGCACCGGGGGAAGTTCGGGCGTCGATTACCTGGCCCGGCGGGTGACCATGCCCTTCCCCGAGCTGCGGAGGCTGCGGGCGCAGGTCCACGAGAAGCTGCTGTCCGACGGCGCCGACGGCTGAGGCGGGGTTCCGCCGCCACCAGGGCCTGTCGGTTCCGTTCGGCCGGACAGGCCCTGGTTCTCGTCGTGCGCGGGGGGCTCCGCCGCGTGCGGGGGAGGGGGCGCGACGGGCGCGCGCCGGGAGGGGGGCCCCGGGCGGGGAAGGGGAACCGCGGGGCCCCGGCGGGGGAGGGAGCCGTGCGGGCCCCGGGCGGGGGAGCCGCAGGGGCCCCGGGCGGGGAGCCGCGGCGGTCAGATACCGCCGGCGTTGCCCACCGGGACGGCCTCGGCCGCGGTCGCGTTCTCCAGCATGTAGCCCCTTCCCCAGACGGTCCGGATGGACAGGTCGATCGGGAGGAGCCGGCGCCGCAGCCGCATGATGTGCAGGTCGAGCGAGTTCCGGTTCAGCGTGGGTGTCCGCATGGCGAGGCACTCCACGAACTCGGCGCGGTAGACGACTTCGCCGAAGCGGTCGATGAGCAGCCGCATCAGCTCGGTCTGCGTGGTGGAGATGGTGATCGAGCTGGGGCCGTAGCTCAGGGTTCCCGTCGAGTCGATCGTGGGGACCCGGCAGCTGTCGAAACGACTCTGCAGTGCTTTGACCCGGGCTTCCAGGTCGTCCCTGGACACCGGGGGCCGTATCCAGTCCTCGACCGGATCGTTGCTGACCGGGGGCTGCGCGCCCGCCTCGACGACGAGCAGGCGCGGCACCCCCTCTTTCCGGTAGCGGGTCCGCAGATCCGCCTGTGCAGGCCATCGAACGAAGACGACGTCGGAGTTCCGAACGCCCACGAGCACATCCTCCCTGGACATCCCACGAAAGCTGGCAGCCCCGTCGCACGGACGCGGTGCGGTGCCTTTCACGACATCAAGAGCGCGTGGTTCCTGGCGGTTCCCTGTGCGGTTATGCGGCCATCGCACCCCGCAGGGTCCGGCCGGGACTGTCACCCGGGTCCGGGGGATCGTCGTGGTACGGGGAGGGGGAGGGGCGGTTCGTACGACATCGGCGCGATGCCGGCTTCTCGCTCACGCGCGCGGTGGCGCCACAGATCACGTCCATCACTTCCCCGTGAAATCAGTCTCCGTTGACTCGGCCCCATCCTTGGCCGGAATGTGTCGGTCCGGCCAACAAGTGAAAGAACCTAGCCAGAAGAAGATTGATGATGGCCGAAAGAGGACGCTTGGCCGGTTGGGCCCCCCGGCCGGCCCCGCGCGGGGCGGGGCCGGCCGGCGCGTCAGGCGCCGACGTACGCGGCGAGGTGCTCGCCCGTGAGGGTCGAGCGGGCGGCGACGAGCTCGGCGGGGGTGCCCTCGAAGACGACCCGGCCGCCGTCACGGCCCGCCCCGGGGCCGAGGTCGATGATCCAGTCGGCGTGGGCCATGACCGCCTGGTGGTGCTCGACGACGATCACCGACCGGCCCGAGTCGACCAGCCGGTCGAGCATGCCGAGCAGCCGCCGCACATCGGCCAGGTGGAGACCGGTGGTCGGCTCGTCGAGCACGTAGATGCCCCCCTTCTCCGCCATGTGCGTGGCCAGCTTCAGCCGCTGCCGCTCGCCGCCGGAGAGGGTGGGCAGCGGCTGGCCCAGCGCGACGTAGCCGAGCCCGACGTCGGCGAGCCGGCCGAGGACGGCGACGGCGGCGGGGACGCGGGCCGCGCCGGACGCGAAGAACTCCAGCGCCTCGGTGACCGGCATGGCGAGCACCTCGGCGATGTTCCGTCCGGCCAGCTCGTACTCCAGCACCGAGGCCTGGAACCGCTTGCCCTCGCAGACCTCGCAGGTGGTCGCCACGCCCGCCATGATCGCCAGGTCGGTGTAGATCACGCCCGCGCCGTTGCAGGCGGGGCAGGCGCCCTCGGAGTTGGCGCTGAACAGCGCGGGCTTGACGCCGTTGGCCTTGGCGAAGGCCTTGCGGATCGGGTCGAGCAGGCCCGTGTAGGTGGCGGGATTGCTCCGCCGCGACCCCTTGATCGGCCCCTGGTCGACGGAGACGACCCCGTCGCGGCCGGCGACCGACCCCTCGATCAGCGAACTCTTGCCCGAACCGGCCACCCCGGTCACGACCGTGAGCACCCCGAGCGGCACGTCGACGTCCACGTCCCGCAGGTTGTGCTTCCCGGCCCCCCGCACCGGCAGCGAGCCCGTGGGGGTGCGCACCGAGGTCTTGAGCGAGGCGCGGTCGTCGAGGTGGCGTCCCGTGACGGTGCCGGAGGCCCGCAGGCCCTCGACGGCGCCCTCGAAGCAGACGGTGCCGCCCTCGGTGCCGGCACCCGGGCCGAGGTCCACGACGTGGTCGGCGATCGCGATGACCTCCGGCTTGTGCTCCACGACGAGGACCGTGTTGCCCTTGTCCCGCAGCCGCAGCAGCAGGCCGTTCATCCGCTGGACGTCGTGCGGGTGCAGGCCGACCGTCGGCTCGTCGAAGACGTAGGTGACGTCGGTGAGCGGCGAGCCCAGGTGACGGATCATCTTGACGCGCTGCGCCTCGCCGCCCGAGAGCGTGCCGGAGGCGCGGTCCAGCGAGAGGTAGCCGAGCCCGATGTCCACGAAGGAGTCGAGGGTGTGCCGGAGCGAGGCGAGCAGCGGGGCGACGCCCGGCTCGTCGAGGCCGCGGACCCACTCGGCGAGGTCGCTGATCTGCATGCGGGAGGCGTCGGCGATGCCGACGCCGCCGATCCGGGAGGCCCGGGCCCTCTCGTTGAGCCGCGTGCCGTCGCAGTCGGGGCAGTCCATGAAGGCGACCGCGCGCTCCACGAAGGCGCGCACGTGCGGCTGGAGCGCGTCGACGTCCTTGGCGAGGAGGGACTTGCGCACCCGGTCGACGAGGCCCTCGTAGGTGGTGTTGAGGCCGTTGATCTTCAGCCGGGTCGGGGGGTGGTGGAGGAAGGCCTCGCGCTCCTCCTCCGTGTACTCGGCGATCGGCTTGCCGGGGTCGACGAGGCCGGACTCGGCGTAGACCCGCCAGTTCCAGCCGCCGACGTGGTAGCCGGGAACGGTGAGGGCACCGTCGTCGAGGGACTTGGCGGCGTCGAAGAGCTGGTCGAGGGCGACGTCGGTGACCGAGCCGATGCCCTCGCAGCGCGGGCACATGCCGCCGGCGACGTCGAAGGTGCGCTGCTCCTCGACCTTGCGGCCGCCCTGGTCGATGGTGACGGCGGTGGCGCCGGTCATCGAGGGGATGTTGAAGGAGTACGCGCGGGGAGAGCCGAGCCGGGGCTCGCCGAGCCGGCTGAAGAGGATGCGGAGCATCGCGTTGGCGTCGGTGACGGTGCCGACGGTGGAGCGCGGGTTGCCGCCGATGCGTTCCTGGCCGACGACGATCGCCGTGGTGAGGCCTTCGAGGACGTCGACGTCGGGGCGCCCGAGAGTGGGCATGAAGCCCTGGACGAACGTGCTGTAGGTCTCGTTGATCAGCCGCTGCGACTCGGCGGCGATCGTGTCGAAGACGAGGGAGCTCTTCCCGGAGCCGGACACGCCGGTGAACACGGTGAGCTGGCGCTTGGGGATGCGTACGTCGACGTCGGCGAGGTTGTTCTCCCGTGCCCCGTGCACCCGGATGAAGTCGAGGGGGCGCTCGGCGGGCGGGGACTCCTCGGGCCCGTGTCCGGTGGTCGCGCTGGTCATGCCGTCTCCAGAGGTGTGCGAAGGTGCCCGCACGGTGTGTCCGCGCGTGGGTGGGGGACTTCGGGACGGTTCCGCGGGACGGCGGGCGCCGAAGTCCCGCCTGTCCGGGTCCGCGGGCGGAGGCGTCCGCCCGCGGACCCGGACCAGCGGCTCAGACGGCCGGCGTCGCCTCGCGCAGGCTGCGGGGACGGATGTCGGGCCAGTTCTCCTCGACGTAGGCGATGCTCTCGTCCCGCCCCGCCGGGCCGAAGACGACCCGCCAGCCGGCGGGCACGTCGGCGAAGGTGGGCCACAGCGAGTGCTGGTCCTCGTCGTTGACGACCACGTGGAACTCGCCGTTCTCGTCGTCGAACGGGTTGACGCTCATGTCTGACTCCTTCGGTTCCTTCAGCGGGCGGACTTGATGATCTCGTTGACGATGCGGCTGATCTCCGCCGCGTTCTGGGGCCACATCATCTCGTTGTGGGCGCAGTCGATGTCGAAGCGCCGGACGGTTCCGTCGGTGAACTCCCGCCACATGACGTCGAGTTCCACCTCCAGTTCGCGCCGTTCACGGGTTCCCTGGTCGATCAGGGCGCTGAAGAAGACCAGGTCCCCGCGGAAGACCGGCGAGGTGAACCGGCTCATCAGCTCCGTGTGCTCGATGAAGAGGGTGGTGGACGTCCCGACCAGCGACTCGAACTCGTCCATGCCGGCCAGGTGCCCCATGTAGTGGGCGAGGTAGCGGCGCACCATCTTCGCGTCCGGGGTGCGGAAGTCGGCGAAGTAGGTGGACGGGCCCGAGTCGAGCACCCCCAGGAAGTCCACCTCGCGCCCCCGGCGCTGGAGTTCGGCGGCCACGGCCTGGGCGAGCGGCCCGCCGAGGGACCAGCCGAGGACGTTGAAGGGCCCCTCGGGCTGGACGCGCACCATCTGGTCGGCCCAGTCGTCCACCATGGCGCGGACCGAGATCGCGCGGGGCTCCCCGGCGAAACCGCGGGCCTGGAGGCCGTAGATCGGCCGTCCGGGGTCCAGGTGCTGGGCGAAGCCGAGGTAGGCCCAGGAGAGTCCGCCGCCCGGCGGCACCCACCACAGCGGGGCCTTGTCGCCCCCGGTGCGGATCGGGAGCACCACCGAGAACGGGTCGTCGAACTCGACGTCCTCCTGCCCGGCCGCCAGGTGCTCGGCGACGCCGGCCACGGTCGGGTTCTGGAACACGGTCCTGATGGCGACCTCGAAGCCCAGCTCGGCGCGGATCCGCCAGATGAGCCGGATGACCTGGAGGGAGCTGCCGCCGCAGTCGAAGAAGTCGTCCTCGACCCCGATCCGGTCCACGTCCAGGACCTCGGCGAACAGGGCGGCGAGTTCGGCCTCCAGGGGCGTGCGCGGCGCGTCGTGGTCGTCCCCGGACCGCTCGGGCACGGGCAGGGCGGCGCGGTCCAGCTTGCCGCGGGCGGTCAGCGGCAGGTGGGCGACGACCATGACGTCGGCCGGCACCAGGTGCTCGGGGAGTTCGGCGGCGAGCTCCTGCCGGAGCACGGCCGGCAGCTTCGACACCCGGCGGGAGACGGCGGGCGCGTTGGCGAGCTGCCGGGCCCGGGTGTCGAGGGGCCGGTAGACGCCGTCGTAGCAGTGCGTGGCGCCGGCGGGCACGACGACCGCCTCGAACCAGCCGGGCGCCTCGGCCGACCAGGTGCACAGGACGGCGTGGCCGTGCTCCGCGCCCCAGGTCTCCAGCGCGTGCGGGTCGAGCGCGGTGCCGTCCGCGGTGCCGGGCACCCCGCACTCGGCGGCCTCGGCCACCAGCCGGGCGTTCGGGATCCGGGTCAGCCGCAGGCGGCCGCCGTGCCGCTCCAGCTCGGCCTCCAGGTCGGAGAGCTGCCGCACGTCCGCGCCCCAGACGGCGGTGTGGACGTCCGCGAGGTGGGTGGGCCGGCTGGACTCCTTGTGGAGGACGACCTCGTAGCGGTGGCGGGTGAGTTCGTTCCCGTACGCGCCGGGCTTGAGGCGGATGTCGACGGCCACGACCTCGCGGCGGGCGGCGGCCCACTCGGTGAAGAAGCCGGGGTCGAGGACGAGTTCCGTCTCGCTCAGCAGGGCGCGTTCGACGGCGGCGCGCACGGCGGCGGGACCGCTGTCGGGGTGCTGGGCGTGGTGGACGGCGGTCAGGAACTCCCGCAGGGTGCCGAGGTTCCGGACGTCGCCGACGACGATCCGGCCGCCCGGGGCGAGCCGGTCGAGGGCGACGTCCAGGACCCGGGCGAGATAGCCGGAGTCCGGGAAGTACTGCACGACCGAGTTGAGCAGGACGGTGTCGAACCACGCCTCCGGCAGCCCCTCGGCGGCGTCGGCGGGCGCGCAGCGCAGCGTCACCCGTTCCTTCAGCACCGGGTCCGCGGCGACCTGGGCGCCGAGGCGCTCGATCACCGGCTCGGAGAAGTCGGTGCCCCAGTAGGCCTCGGTCTCCGGGGCGAGCGGCCCGAGCTGGAGGCCGGAACCGGCCCCGATCTCCAGCACCCGGCGGGCGCCCAGCCCGCGCACCCGCTCCACCGTGGCCTCGCGCCACCGGTGCATCTCGGGCAGCGGGATGGGCTCGCGGGTGTAGGAGCTGTTCCAGCCGGTGAAGTCGGAGCCGAGCCGGGGGTCGGGGACGGTGTCGCAGTACATCGAGTCGTAGATGGCGCGCCACTTCTCGACGTGCGCGTCGACGTCCGCGTCCGGCACCTCGGGGACCACGTACGCGGTGAGGCGGCGCTCGCCGAACCGGTCCTCGCGGGCGACGACGGCCGCCTGCGCCACGCCGTCACGGCGCAGCAGCGCGGCCTCGACCTCGCCGGGCTCGACGCGCAGGCCGCGGAGCTTCACCTGGTCGTCGGCGCGGCCCAGGAACTCCAGCTGCCCGTCGTGGTTCCAGCGGACGAGGTCGCCGGTGCGGTACATCCGGTCCCCGGGGCGGCCGTGCGGGTCGGGGACGAACCGCGCGGCGGTCGCGCCGGGCCGGTTCGCGTAACCGCGGGCGACGCCGTCGCCGCCGACGTACAGCTCCCCCACCACGCCCTGCGGCACCTGCCGGAGCCGGCCGTCGAGGACGGCGAGGCGGGAGGACGCGAGGGGGCCGCCGATCGGCAGCGGGTCCTTGCAGCGGTCCGGTGTGCCGATCGGGTAGCGGGTGGCGAAGACGGTGGTCTCGGTGGGGCCGTAGGCGTTCACCACGGTGGGGGTGACGCCGGCCGGGAGGCGGCGCACGGCCTCCGGCGACAGGACGTCGCCGCCGGCCCACACCGCGCGCACCCCGGCGAGGCTGCGCGGGTGGTGCCGGGTGAGGAGGTCGAACTGGGCGGAGCCGAGCCAGAGCGCGGTCACCTCCCGTTCGGTGACGAGCGCCGCGATCCGGGCCGCGTCGAGCTTCCCGGGCGGCGCGACGACGGCCGTGCCGCCGTGCAGCAGCGGCACCCACAGTTCGTACACGGTCGCGTCGAAGTCCTGCGGGGAGTGGACGAGGACCCGCTCGTGCGAGCCGTCGGACCAGCAGGGGTCGTCGAGGAGGGCGAGGACGTTGCGGTGGCTGATCTCCACGGCGTTCGGGGTGCCGGTGGAGCCGGACGTGTGCATGACGTGGGCGAGGTGGTCGGCGCCGGGGCCGGCGGGGTCCGGGGCGGTCCCGGGCGGGTCCTCCAGGTCCTCCTCGGCGAACCGCTCGTCGAGGACGACGACCGGGTCGAGACCGGCGAGGAGGGCCTCGGTGCGGGCCCTCGGGACGGTGGGGTCGAGCGGTACGTGGCCGGCGCCGGCCTTCAGCGTGCCGAGGACCGCCGCGACCATCAGCGGGGAGCGCTCCATGAGCAGGGCGACCCGGCGGTCGGGGCCGGCGCCCCGGGCGCGGAGGTGATGGGCGATCCGGTCCGACCAGCGGTCGAGTTCGGCGTACGTCCAGCTCTCCTCGCCGTCGCCCGCGACGAGCGCGACGGCGTCCGGGCGGGCGGCGGCGACGGCGGCGAACCGCCCGGGGATCGTGTCGGCGGTGCGGCCGGCCGCGCGGTCCCGGCCCGACCAGCGGTGCAGGGCGGTCAGGTCGTCGCGGGTGAGGATGTCCACCTCGCCGAGCGGGGTGTCCGGGGCGGCGACCCACTGGCGGAGCAGGTGCCGCCAGCGGTCGACGAGCCCGGCGACGGTGGCGCGGTCGAAGAGGTCGGTGGCGTACTCGGCGAGGCCGTCGATCCGGTGGGTGCCGTCGGCGCCGGTCCGCTCGGTGAGGTTCAGGAAGAGGTCGAAGCGGGAGACGCCCATGTCGACCGGCTCGTGGGTGACCGTGAGGCCCGGGAGGTCGAACTGCGGCTGGACGTTGTTCTGGAGGGCCAGACAGACCTGGAAGAGCGGGTGGTGCGCGGTCGAGCGGACCGGGTTCAGCGCCTCGACCAGGTGCTCGAAGGGGATGTCCTGGTTGTCGTAGGCGGCGAGGCCGATGTCCCGGACCCGGCCGGCCAGTTCGGTGAGGCCGGGGTTCCCGCCGGTGTCGACGCGGGCCACCCAGGTGTTGACGAAGAAGCCGACCAGCCGGTTCAGCGCCTCGTCGGTCCGGCCGGCGATCGGCGAGCCGATCGGGATGTCGTCGCCGGCGCCGAGCCGGCTGAGCAGCCCGGCGAGCCCGGCCTGGAGGATCATCGAGACGGTGGTGCCGGTGCGCAGGGCCAGCCGGCGGACGGCCTCGGTCAGTTCCTCGTCGAGCTCGACGGGCAGGACGTCGCCGGCGAAGGAGGCGACGGCCGGCCGGGTCCGGTCGGCGGGCAGGTCCAGCGACTCCGGCAGGCCGGCGAGCCGCTCCGTCCAGTGGTCGAGCTGGCGACGGTAGAGGCTGTCGGGCTCGTCGCCGCCGAGGAGTTCGCGCTGCCACAGGGTGTAGTCGGCGTACTGCACGGGGAGCGGCGCCCACTGCGGGGGCCGTCCTTCGCAGCGGGCGGTGTAGGCGGTGGTGAGGTCCTCGGCGAGCGGGCCGAGCGACCAGCCGTCGGCCACGATGTGGTGCAGCGGGAGGAGCAGCACCGCGTCCTGCTCGCTCAGGCGGAACAGCGCGGCGCGCACCGGTATCTCGTGGGCCAGGTCGAAGGGGCGGCGGGCCTCGGCGCGCAGGGCGCCGGCCAGTTCGGCCTCGGTGACCTCCTGTTCCTGCCAGGGGACGGTCACCCGCTCGGGGTCGAGGATCCGCTGGTGGGGCACGCCGTCGGTCTCGTCGAAGACGGTGCGCAGCGACTCGTGGCGCACGACGACGTCGTGGACGGCCCGGCGCAGCGCCCGCGGGTCGAGGGTGCCGCGCAGCCGCATGGAGAGCGGGATGATGTAGGTCGCCGAGGGGCCCTCGAAGCGGTGGATGAACCAGAGCCGCTGCTGGGCGAAGGAGACGGGCAGCCGGTCGGGGCGCGGCCGGGGCCGCAGCGGCGGGCGGGCGGTGCCCCGGTCCGTGAGGTGGACGGCCAGTTCGGCGGCGGTCGGGGCCTCGAAGACGGTCCGGATGGGGATCTCGACGCCGTGGGCGGCGCGGATGCGGCTGACGACGCGGGTGGCGAGGAGGGAGTGGCCGCCGATGGTGAAGAAGTTGTCGTCGACGCCGACGCGGTCGAGCCCGAGGACGGCCGCGAAGATCTCGCAGAGCGACTCCTCCTCCGGGGTGGCGGGGAGCCGGCCGCGGCGGGCGGCGGCGTAGTCGGGCACGGGCAGCGCGGCCCGGTCGAGCTTGCCGTTCGCGGTGAGCGGCACGCTGCCGATCGGCACGATCGCCGACGGGACCATGTACTCGGCGAGGGTCCGGGACAGGTGTTCGCGCAGGACGGCGGGGAGCGCGGTGATGCCCGCGGCGGCGGCCGGGTCGTTGATCCAGGTGCCGGTGACGGCGGTCGGGACGTAGGTGCCGGCGAGGGCGAGGGGCCCGGGGCCGGCGTCGGTGAGCAGGACGGCCTCGTACTGGTCGACGGCGGTGCCCGACCAGGTCGCGACGGCCCGCCAGCCCCGGCGGGCGGCCCAGGCGGTCAGCTCGTGGGGGTCGAGCGGTGCCGTCGCCGGCGGCTCGGACTCCTCCAGGCCGAGGGCGCGGGCGGCCGCCGTCTCCTGGACGACGCGGGCGTTGGGGATGCCGGTGATCCGGACGGCGGGCCCGCCGAGGTCGCGGACGCGGTCCGCGAGGGCGTCGAGGTCGCCGGTCCACTCCAGGCGCGGGACGGCGTCCACGGCGCGGGGGCGGCCGGCGGGGTCGCCGCCGGGCTTGTGCACGACGACCTCGTACCGGTGGCGGGTCAGCTCGTTCTCGTACGCGCCCTCCTTGAGCCGGACGTCGACGCCGGCGGCTCCGGCGCGTTCGGCCCAGTGGTGGAACCAGTCGGGGTCGACGACGAGTTCCTTCTCCAGGAGCAGGGCCTGGTCGACGGCGCCGCGCACCTGGGCGTCGGCCACGTCGCCGTGCTTGGCCCGCTGGACGGCGGCCTGGAAGGCGCGCAGGGAGCGGGCGCGGCGGATGTCGCCGAGGACGAGCCGGCCGCCGGGTTCGAGGAGGTCCCAGGCACCGTCGAGGACCCGCTCCAGGTAACGCTCGTCGGGGAAGTACTGGACGACGGAGTTGAGGACGACGGTGTCGAAGATCCGCGGGATGCCGTCGAGGTCGTCGGCCCGGCGGCACAGCAGCCGGACCCGCTCGGTCCAGCCCGCGTCGGCGACCTGCCGGCCGAGCCGTTCGACGACGGTCTCGGAGAAGTCGGTCGCCCAGTACGTCTCCACTCCGCCGGCGATCCGGGCGAGCAGCAGGCCGGTGCCGGCGCCGATCTCGAGGACGCGGCGGGGCGCGTGCGCGAGGACGCGGTCGACGGCCGCGTCCTGCCAGGCGCGCATCTGGCCGGTGGGGATGGGCTCGCCGGTGTAGCTGGACACCCAGAGGTTGAAGTCCTCGCCCAGGTCCTCGTCGGTGACCTCCTGGTAGCCCTGGTCGTAGATCTCCTGCCATTCGCGGACCTGCTCGTCGGCGGCGACGGCGCTCTCCACGGCGTCCGTGTCGGGCAGGACGTAGGAGACGATCCGCAGGTCGCCGGCGGAGTCCCGGCGGGTGAGGGCGATGGCCTGGCGGACGGCGGGGTGGCGGGTGAGGGCGTGCTCGATCTCGCCGAGCTCGATGCGGAAGCCGCGGACCTTCACCTGCCCGTCGGCGCGGCCGAGGAAGCAGATGTTGCCGTCGGGGAAGAAGCAGGCGCGGTCGCCGGTGCGGTAGATCCGCCGGCCGGGTTCGGCGCCGAAGGGGTCGGCGACGAAGCGTTCGGCGGTGAGGTCGGGGCGGTTGACGTAGCCGAGGGCGGTGACGGGGCCGCCGATGTAGAGGTCGCCCTCGACGCCGACGGGGCAGGGCTCCAGCCTCTCGTCGAGCACGTAGTAGCGGGCGTTGTCGATGGGCCGCCCGTAGGGGATGCTGCGCCACTCGGGGTCGATGGCGCCGACGCGGAACGAGTTCGACCAGACGGTGGCCTCGGTCGCGCCGCCCAGGCTGACGATCTCGGCGCGCGGGAAGGCGGCGCGGACCTGGTCGGGCAGGGCGAGCGGGGTGAAGTCGCCGGAGAAGAAGACGAGCCGCAGGTTCTGGGCGCCGGGGTGGCCGGCGGTCTGCGGGAACAGCGGGACGAGCTGGTTGAGGGTGCCGGGCACCGAGTCCCAGAAGGTGATGGGCTCCGTCAGCAGGATGTCGAGGAGCAGCTCGGGATCGCGCTGCTGGGTGGAGTCGGCGACGTAGACGCCGCCGCCGGCGGAGAGCAGCCCGAAGATGTCGAAGACGGACAGGTCGAAGTCGAGCGCGGTGACGCACAGGCTGACGTCGTCGGGGCCGAAGGCGAAGGTCCGCCCGCACCAGTGGATCAGGTTGTGGACCGGCCGGTGGGAGACGGTGACGCCCTTGGGCTTTCCGGTGCTGCCGGAGGTGAAGATGACGTAGGCCGTGTTGTCGGCGTGGGCGACGGGCTCGGGGTCGATCTCCCCGTCCAGGGAGAAGGCCATGCCGGCGCTGCCGACGTCGAGGAGTTCCACGCCGGCCGGCGGCGTCCACTTGTTGGTGTCCTCGGTGGTCAGCACGAGCGTCGCCCCGGTGTCGGCGAGCATCCCGGCGACCCGTTCGGAGGGCAGCGCGGCGCCGACCGGCAGGTACGCCCCGCCGGCCTTGAGCACGCCGAGGACGGCCGCGATCATGAGCGGGCCGCGCCGGACGGCGACGCCGACGACGGTCTCGGCGCCGACTCCGCGCCGCTTGAGGGTCCAGGCGATGCGGTTGGCCTGCCGGTTGAGCTCGCGGTAGGTCATGGTGCCGCCGGCCCAGCGGACGGCGACGGCGTCGGGCCGCTCGGCGGCCTGCCGCTCGAACGGCAGGTGGAGGGGGCCCGGACAGGGGAAGTCGCGGGTGGTGTCGTTCCACCCGTACAACAGCTTCTCGCGCTCGGCGGGATCGGTGCCCGGCTCGTCCGCGGCGGCCGGCAGGGGCGGCACGTCGAGGGCGGCGACGAGGACGGCGGGGTCCTCGGTCACCTGCTCCAGGACGCCGCGGTACCGCTCGGCGATCGCGGCCGCGGAGTCGGGGCCGAACAGACCGGTGGCGTACTCCAGGTCGACGGTCACGGTGCCGTCGGTGGGGTGCGGCATCAGGTTGAAGAACAGGTCGAACTTGGCGGTGCCGGTGGGGACCGGCTCCATGGTGGCCGTGACGCCGGGCAGGTCGAGCTCCTGGCGGACGCTGTTCTGCCAGGCGAGGGTGACCTGGAAGAGCGGGTGGTGCGCGGTCGACCGTTCGGGCCGCAGCAGCTCCACCAGCCGCTCGAACGGCAGGTCCTGGTGGTCGTAGGCGGCGAGGGCCTTGCCGCGGACCTGCTCCAGGACGCGGGTGAAGGAGTCGCCGGCGGTCAGGCCGACGCGGAGCACCCAGGTGTTGGCGAAGAAGCCCACGAGGTCGTGGAGGGCCTCGTCGGTGCGGCCGGCGATCGGGGAGCCGAGCGTGATGTCGTCGTCGCCGCCCAGCCGGTGGAGCAGGACGGCGAGCGCGGCCTGGAAGACCATCGGCACGGTCACGTCGTGCGTGCGGGCGAGCCGCTCCGCCTTCTCCAGGAGGCCCGCGGGGATCGTGAAGGCGTGGTTGGCGCCCTGGTAGTCGGCGCGGGCCGGCAGGGGCCGGTCGAAGGGCAGGGTGATCCGCCGGGCGACCCCGTCCAGCTCCTGGCGCCAGTGGCGCAGCTGGGTGGAGAAGACGCTGTCCGGGTCGGTCTCGTCGCCGAGGAGTTCGCGCTGCCAGAGCGCGTAGTCCGCGTACTGGACGGGCAGTTCGTCCCAGTCCGGCGCGGTGCCGGCGACCCGGGCGCGGTAGGCGGCGGACAGGTCGCGGGTGAAGGGGCCGAGGGAGCCGCCGTCGCCCGCGATGTGGTGGATGACCACGGCGAGCAGGGCGGTGTCCTGGTCGGGGCTGAGCAGGTAGGCCCGGACGGGCAGGTCGGTGGCGAGGTCGAAGCCCTCGCGGACGGAGGCGGCGACGATGGAGTCGGCCTGGTCGGGGTCGACCCAGCCCCAGTCGGTCCAGGGCAGGTCGAGCGCGGCCGGTTCGAGGGTGCGGGGCAGCGGCCGGCCGTCCAGCTCGTCGTAGACGGTGCGGAGGATCTCGTGGCGGGTGACGACGTCGAGGAACGCGGCCCGCAGGGCGGCCCGGTCGATCTGTCCGCGCATCCGGATGAGGACGGGGATGTTGTACGTCGCTGTCCGGCCCTCGAACCGGTTGATGAACCACATGCGCTGTTGTGCGTACGAGAGGGACGCCATGCTGCTGTTTACCTTTCGGTCATCCTGCGCAGGGGTTTCCGGACGGAGGTCGACAGACCGCTCCACCGCCGGGAGAGCTCGGCGACGGTCGGGGCGGTGAAGAGGGTGCGGATCGGGAGTTCGACGCCCAGGTCGGAGCGGATGCGGGCGACGAGCCGGGTGGCGAGCAGCGAGTGCCCGCCGAGGGCGAAGAAGTCGTCGTCGAGCCCGACGCGCTCCAGGCCGAGGAGTTCGGCGAAGAGCCCGCACAGGGCGGTCTCGTGGGGCGAACCGGGCGGCCGGTAGGGCGCGTTGGTGGCTTCGGGCCGGGGCAGGAGGGCGCGGTCGAGCTTGCCGTTGGCCGTCCGGGGGACGGCGGGGAGGACGACCACGGCCGACGGGACCATGTAGTCGGGCAGCCACTCGCGGACGAACCGCTGGAGTTCGCGGGCGGGCGGGACGGCCCCGGCGCCGTCCCCGGTGACGACGTAGCCGACCAGGCGCCGGTCGCCCGGCCGGTCCTCGCGCACGACGACGACGGCCTCGTGGACCGCCGGATGGCGGGTGAGGGCGTGCTCGACGTCGCCGGGCTCGATGCGGAAGCCGCGGAGCTTGATCTGGAAGTCCGCCCGGCCGAGGAACTCGATCTCGCCGTCCGGCGACCAGCGGGCCAGGTCGCCGGTGCGGTACATGCGGGAGCCGGGCGGGCCGTACGGGTCGGCGGTGAAGCGGCCGGCGGTGAGGCCGGGGCGCCGGTGGTAGCCGCGGGCGAGGCCGTCGCCGGCGATCCAGAGGTCTCCGGCGACGCCCGGCGGGACGGGCCGCAGGGCGGGGTCGAGGACGCGGACCCGCGTGTTGGCGATGGGCGTGCCGATCGACGGGGGCGCGCTGCGGGTGACGTCCGCGAGGGTGGACCAGACGGTGGTCTCGGTGGGGCCGTACAGGTTGATCACCTGGGCGGCGTGGGCGGTGAGCTGGTCGGCGAGCGGCCGGGGCAGGGCCTCGCCGCCGGTGAGGACGCGCAGGCCGGCCAGGCGGCGCACGTCGTGCAGGGCGAGCATCTGCCAGTGGGCGGGGGTGGCCTGCACGACGGTGACGCCGGCCCGGTCGACGAGGTCGAGCAGGGCCTGCGGGGAGGCGACGTGGTCGCGGTCGGCGAGGACCACGCGGGCGCCGGTGGTGAGCGGCAGGAAGAGTTCCAGGGCGGCGATGTCGAAGGCGACGGTGGTGACGGCGGCGAGCCGGTCGGCCGGGGTCAGGCGGAGGACGTGCTGCATGCCGGCGAGGAAGTTGGTGAGCGCCCCGTGGGGGACGACGACGCCCTTGGGCCTGCCCGTCGACCCGGAGGTGTAGATGGTGTAGGCGGCCCGGCCGGGGGGTGTGGCCCGGCCGGGGTCGTGGGCGGGGTACGGCGTGAGGTCGGTCCGGTCGAGGAGGTCCTGGTCGAGGACGAGGTCGGCCTCGCAGTCCTCGATGACGGACCGGACGCGGGCGGCGGGGTGGTCCGGGTCCACGGGCACGTAGCAGCCGCCGGCCTTCCAGACCGCCAGGAGCGCCACCACCAGGTCGGCGGAGCGGGGGAGCAGCACCACGACGCGGCTCTCGGGCCCGATGCCCCGGCCGGCGAGCCAGTGGGCCGTCCGGTTGGCGCGCTCGTCGAGTTCGGCGTAGGTGAGGCGTTCCCCGCCGGCTTCGAGGGCGACGGCGTAGGGCGTGGCCCGGGCCTGCCGGGCGAAGCGTTCCGGCGTGCTCGCGGCGGGGACGTCGAGCGCGGTGTCGTTCCAGTCGTGGAGGACGAGCCGCCGCTCGGTGTCGGAGAGGACGTCGACGGCGGCGGTGCGGGTCCGGGGGTCGGCGGCGAACTGCCGCAGCACCCGGGCGAAGCGCTCCGCGATGTCCTCGACGGTGTCGGCGTCGAGGACGTCCGGGTGGTGCTGGAGGGTGACGGCGAGCATCGGGTCGGCCGCGGCGAGCACGGTCAGCGGGTAGTGGGTCGGCGCGAAGGGCCGGATGCCGGTGACGGTGAGTTCCGCGGACGCGCCGGCCCGGGAGAGTGCCGCCCGGTCCACGGGGAACGACTCGAAGATCACGATGGTGTCGAAGAGGCTGCTGAGCCCGGTCGCCCGCTGGATGTCGCCGAGTCCGGCGTGGTAGTGCTCCAGCGTCCTGGCCTGGGCGTCCTGTACGGACCGGAGGAGGTCTTCGAGGGTGTCGCCGGGCGCGCACCGCACGCGGACGGGCACGGTGTTGGTGAACATGCCGACGGCGGTGTGGGCGCCGGGCAGCTCGGGCGGGCGCACGGTGACGGAGCTGCCGAGGACGACGTCGGTGGAGCCGGTGAGCTGGGCGAGGACGACCGCCCAGGCGCCCTGGACGAGGACGTTGGGGGTGATGCCGCTCGCCGAGGCCCGCCGGACGACGAGCGCGGCCTCCTGCGGGGTGAGCCGGACGTCGACCTGGCCGATGCCGGCGGAGGCCGCCGCCCGGCCGGTGCCGGTCCCGGCGGGGGCGTCGCCGGCGGTCTCCGGCGTGGTGTCGCGGGCGAGCCCGGCGGCGAGGAGGGTGGGCTGGGTGATGCCGGACAGCTCCTCGGCCCAGGCCGCCACGGCCTCGTCGGCGTTCCGGCGGGACTGGAGGCGCAGGAAGTCGCGGTAGCCGTGCCCGGCGGGTTCGAGGGCGTCGGGCCCGCCGGCGTACAGCCGCATCAGTTCCTGCTCGATGATCGGCAGCGACCAGCCGTCGAAGAGGACGTGGTGCGCGGTCAGGGCGAGTTCGGACCGGTCCGGGGCGAGGGTGACGAGGGCGAACCGGAGCAGGGGCGGGGTGTCCGGCGGGAACCTCTCCTCCCGTTCCTCCACGAGGACCCGGTCCAGGCGCTCCTCCTGGTCGGGCAGGCCGGTGAGGTCGAGGTGGCGGAAGGGCACGGTGACGCCGTCGACGACGACCTGGAGGGGTTCGCCGGTGGACGTGGGGGCGAAGGCGACCCGCAGGTTGGGGTGCCGGTCGAGCAGGGCCTGGGCGGCGGTCCGCAGCCGCCCGGGGTCCACGGGTCCGCCGATCCGGAAGACGAACTGGGTCTGGTAGGAGGCGGAGACGCCGTCGCCGAGCATGCTGTGGTAGAGCAGGCCCTGCTGGAGCGGGGTGAGGGGCCAGACGTCGCCGACGCGGCCGTACCGCTCCCGCCAGCCGTCCAGGTCCCGCTGGCCGACCGTCACCAGCGGCACGTCGGAGGGGGTCAGTCCGCTCGCGCCCGCGGCCGCCTGGGAGCGCAGGCCGCGCAGGGCCCGCTGCCAGGTGTCGGCGAGGCGGCGGACCTCGTCCTCGGAGAGCACCCCGGGGGCGAAGACGAAGAACGCCCGGAGCCGTTCGCCGTCCCCGGTGTCGGTGACGAGGGAGTCGAGCGAGAGGGCGGAGATCAGCGGGGTGTCCGGGTCGGGCGCGGCGACGAGCCCGGCGGACTCGGGGGCGGGCGTCCACGGCGTCTCGCCGTCCGCGCGGGACCGGTCGAAGGCGAACCTGCCGAGGTAGTTGAAGCCCACCTCGTCGGCCGGGAGGTCCCTGAGGACGGCTGCGGTCGTCTCGTTGAGGTACCGGAGCAGGGTGTAGCCGATGCCCTGGTCGGGCAGGGCGCGGCGGCTCTCCTTGACCCTGCGGAGGGCGTCCGCGGCGGCCGGTCCGCCGGCGAGCGCGTCGGCGACGTCGATGCCGGTGAGGTCGAAGCGGACCGGGTGGACGGTGGTGAACCAGCCGACGGTCCGGGACAGGTCGGCGCCGGGCACGAGGTCCTCCTGGCGCCCGTGTCCTTCGAGCCGGACGACGGTCCCGGCGCCGGTGTCGGCATCGGTGCCGCGGTGGTCGGCGAGGGCGAGCACGAGGGCGGTGAGCAGCACGTCGTCGACGCCGCAGCGGAACGCGGCCGGCACGGAGGTGAGGAGGTCTCCGCCGAGCTCCGCGGGCAGTTCGACACGGTGGGTGCGCGCGGTGGAGGTGAGGTCGGTCCCCGGGTCGAGGGGGCGGGCGCCGAGCGGCCGGCCGGCCGGGGCGAGGATTCCGCGCCAGAGGTCGAGTTCGGCGGTGCGTTCGGGGCGCGCCGCCTCCTGGGTGAGCTCGTCCGTCCAGCGCTGGAGGGAGGTCCCGACGGGCGCCAGGGCGGGGGCCCGGCCGGCGCGGAGCTGTCCGGCGGCCTCGGCGAGGTCGGGGATGAGCACGCGCCAGGACATGCCGTCGACGACGAGGTGGTGGGCGGCGACGAGCAGCCGGCCGGGACGGCCCGGGGCCGGTTCGAACCAGACGAAGCGGAGCATCTCCCCGGCGGAGGCGTCGATGTGGCCGACGGCGCGCGCGGCCTCCTCCCGCAGGAGCGTCTGCCAGGCGGGCCCGGTGAGGTCGTCGGGGCAGGGGACGCGCCGGACGAGCCGGTCCGCGTCGACCGAGCCGGCCGGCCGGATCAGCAGCTGGTCGCCGGCCAGTCGGGAGCGGAGCACGTCGTGCCGGTCGAGGACGACGCCGATGCTCGCGGTGAGCACGCCGTGGGTGAGGCCGGCCGGGAGGGTCAGCACCAGCCACTGGGCGAGCCGGTCGAGGCCGGGCCCGTTCTCGGCGAAGAGGCGCGCCATGGGCGGCAGCGGGACCGGGCCGGCCGGGCCGGTGGTGTCCGGGGCGGCGGGGGCGGGTTCGCCGGCGGGGACGGCCGCGGCGGCGAGGCCGGCGACGGTGCGGCACTCGAAGACGGTCCGGGCGGTGAGGAAGAGGCCTCCGGCGCGGGCGAGCGCGACGACCCGCATGGCGGAGATGCTGTCGCCGCCCAGGGTGAAGAAGTCGTCGTCGAGGCCGACCCGGGCGGAGCCCAGGACCTCGGCGAAGACGTCGGCGAGGAGCCGTTCCTCCGGGGTCCGGGCCACCCGGTGGGGCCGGCGCGACACCTGCGGTTCGGGGAGCGCGGCGCGGTCCAGGGTGCCGTGCGCGGTGAGCGGCACGCTGTCGAGGACGAGGAAGGTGGCGGGCACCAGGTGGTCGGGGAGCCGGTCGGCGGCGAAGCGCCGCAGCTCCGCGACGTCGAGGCCGGCGCTGAAGTCCACGTCGAGGCCCGCGGAGCCGAGCCGCCCGGGGGTGGCGGGGACGACGTGGGCGACGAGCTGGGCCGGCCCGTCGGGCGCCTCGGACCAGATGGTCACGGAGGCGTGGGCGACGCCGGGGTGGGCGGTGAGGACGGCCTCGGTCTCGGTGGGCTCGGCCCACAGGCCGCGGATCCGGACCCGCCGGTCGGCGCGGCCCGCGTACTCCAGTTCGCCGTCGGCGTTCCAGCGGGCCAGGTCGCCGGTGCGGTACATGCGGGAGCCGGGCGGGCCGGACGGGCAGGGGACGAAGCGTGCCGCGGTCTCGCCCGGCCGGTGCGGGTAGCCCCGGGCGAGACCGGTGCCGGAGACGTACACCTCGCCGACGACGCCGGCCGGGACGGGGTGGAGCGCGCCGTCCAGCACGTGGACGACGGTGTTGCGCACGGGCCGGCCGAGCGGCGTGCCGGTGGCGCCGGCCCGGTGCTCCCACGCGGTGGCGTCGAGCGCGGTGCCCGCCGGTCCGTAGAGGTGGTGGACCGGTACGTCGCAGAGTTCGCGGAAGCGGGCCACGAGGCCGGACGGGAGGGGCTCCCCGCCACACAGGACGCGCCGCAGGCCCTTGCAGGCGGTGGCGGCGGCCCCGTCGCGGACGAGGGCGGCGAGCGCGGACGGGACGAGGTGCAGGGTGGTGACCCCGGCCCGGCACACCGCGTCGGCGAGGGCGGTGGCGTCCCGCTGGACGTCCCGCCCGGCCATGACGACGGTGGCACCGGCGGTCAGCGGCCAGAGCAGTTCCCACACGGCGGGCGCGCCGAGGGCCGCTGGCGTCTTGTGCAGCACCCGGTCGGTCGCGTCGAGCGGGTACCGCTGCTGCATCCCGCGCAGCCCGTCCGCCAGGGCGGCGTGCGTGAGGACGGCGCCGGAGGCCGGGCCGGAATCCCCCGTGCCGGGGCGCAGGAGGGCGCCGTCCGCGCCGTCCGCGCCGGCCGGGGCGGGCGGCGGCGCCGTGTCCCCGTCGCCCTCCCCGGCGCGTTCGACGACGCTCGCCTCCCACAGCGGCCGGTCGCCGTCGAGGGGGGTGACGGCGATGCCGTCGGTGCCGACGAGGGTGAGGAGCAGGACGGGCCGGGTGTCGCCGAGCAGGGCCCGCATGCGGTCGGACGGGGCCTCGGGGTCGACGGGGAGGCAGACGGCGCCGGACCTGAGGACCGCGCAGACGGCCACGGCGAGTTCGGGGGAGCGGGGGACGGCGACGGCGACGACCCGCTCCGGTGCCGCGCCGCACTCGGCGAGCCGGCGGGCGAGGCGGCCGGCGCGGGCGGCGAGCGCGCCGTAGGTGAGCGTGGTGGACTCGTGGACGACGGCGACCGCGTCCGGGGCGGCGGCGGCCCGCCGGTCGATCAGGGCGGGGACGGTCTCGTCGTCGGGCGCGGCGGCGGGGCCGGTGCCGAGGCCGAGGAGCGCGGCGCGTTCGGCGGCGTCGACGGCGGGGAGGTCCTGGACGCGGGCGCCGGGGTCGGCGAGGCAGGCCCGCACGAAGGCGGTGAAGCGGTCGACGAGTCCGGCGATGTCCCGGGGGGTGTAGAGCGTGCCGGGCGCGTCGAAGCGGATGTACAGGTCGCTGTCCGGGCCGCCGTCGCCGTAGGTGGAGATCCTGACCTCGTCGGGCAGTCCGAAGGTGCCGCCGGCGAAGCGTCCGACGGCGCCCGCGAGGTCGATCTCCCGGAGGAAGGGGATGACGTTGACGACCGGGCCGAAGGGGCTGCGGGCGTCGCCGGCGTGACCGGCGGAGCGCTTGATCAGGGAGACGTTGTACTCGGCGTGCCGCAGCACCCGCGTGCGTTCCAGGCGCACCGCCCGGGCGAGGGCGGCGATGTCGGAGGACGGTGGCACGTCGACGGCGAGGGGCAGGGCGTTGGAGTAGAGGCCGAGCGCGTTCCGGAGTTCGCCGCGACGGTAGTTGACGGTGAAGGAGAACAGCGGCTTGGGCGTGTCGCACAGGCGCCGCAGGAAGACGGCGGCGGCGGCGGTGAGCAGGTCCGGGACGGTGGTGCCGGCCGCGTCGGCGGCGGCCTGCCATCCGGCGGCCTCGGCGGCCGGGACGCGGGCGGTGCGGCTGGACACGCCGAGCGGCGCGGTGAGGCCGTCCCAGAAGGCGGCGTCGTCCGGTTCCGTCCCGGTCCGCGGGGGCAGGCCCGCGGGGAGGCGGGCGGCGGTGCCGTCGGCCGTGACGTAGGCCCGCCAGAACTCCTCGGCGGCGGTGAACCGGGCGGAGGAGCGGTACGCCGCCTCCTTCTCGCCGGCGATGCCGGGCGGGACGTCGCGCCCCGGGGGCACCGGCTCCCCGGCGCGCAGGGCTCGGTAGATCTCCGCGAAGCGCTGGGAGAGCACGGCGAAGACGCCGAAGGCGTCGGTGAGGATGTGGTGGAAGACCAGGCACACGAGGTGGTGCCCGTCGCCGAGGCGGACGGTGCCGATGCGGAACAGCGCGTCGGTGGCGAGGTCGAAGGGGCGCCGGATCTCCCCGGTGAGGAACTCCCGGGCCGCGTGCGCCGGTTCGGCCGCTTCGCTCACGTCCTTGTGGAACGGCTCGAAGGCGTCGGCCTCCCGGTGGACGAGCCGCAGGGCACCGGTCCCGGTGTCGTCCCGGCGGAAGTTCACCAGGAGCGCGCTCGCCTCGCCCATGGCCGTCCGCAGCGCCCGGTCGAGGTCGCCGAGGTCGAGTTCACCCCGCACGTCCCAGATCGTCGTCGTGCTGTTCGGTATGTCGGGCGCGAGGTTCTGTTCGAGCCACATCGCCTCCTGCGCCGAAGAGACATCGCCGCTAGCACCCATGCAGACCCCCGAAGAAGTAGCTCTCGATCGTCGCCGGCACGCGGCGGAGCGCCGCTCGGTCGTACGGTGTGCGGCTCCGGCGTCCTGACCGGCGGGAAGCCGCCCTCGTTCGTGTGTCCACCCTAGGAACGGATTCCCGCGTCACCCGGGGGCCTGAAAGATCTCGGCCAGACCCGACCGGCCGGTCGTGAGGGGCCCGGAGACGCGGAAAGCCCCGCCCCCCCCGGGAGGGGCGGGGCGCCGGCGGACGCCGAGGATGTGGGGGAGCGCGGTGAGGGCCTGCCGGGGGCTCTCGGCGCCGCACGTTTCCGGCGGGCCGCCGAAACCGGCGGAACGCCCCGTTCCGTTGCGGGCCGGCCGTCGTCGGCGGCGCGGGTCCGGCGGACCGGTGCGCGACGGGCGGCGGAGCCGCCGAAACCGTGGCCGAATTCGCGCTCCCCGACGTCGTCGGGACCGCCGGTGCCGGAAGGGGCGTCATCGTCGGCGACCGGGCCCGCCGGGCCGTCGTTCCCGGTCGCGGCGGTCCGGTGCCCCTCCTCTTCGGCGCGCTGCCGGAAGAGGTCTTTCCACGCCCTGGGGAAACGTCCTCGCCAGGGGGCGGCCCCCTCGGTACGGACGGTCGCGGGCGGTTCCCGGTACCCCCAAGGTGCTTGTGGAATCAGTCACTTGGGTAGCACCTACGGGACGGCGGCCATACGCTCGACCTGTCACCGCGATGACAGGGAAAGTCATTCCAGATATTGACAGAATGGACAGCGGGAACCCGTACGGGTGATTTCCTGAACACCATTGAAGCAATATCCGTACGGGCTCTTCCTTGCAGAATTCTTTCGGGAAGCGCGTACGCGCCGAGGCCAGTCCGAACAATGCGGATCCCTGAGCGCGCGCTACCGAGAGGGACGGACCGATGAGCCGATCACGGGAACGGGGCTGGACACGGACGCTGGCCACCGCCGAAGACCCCGTCGTCCGCCTGGTGTGCTTCCCGCACTCCGGCGGTTCGGCGACCGCGTTCCACGGCTGGGCGGCCGCGCTGCCGCCGGACGTGGAGCTCGTGGGCGTCCAGTACCCGGGGCGCGGCGACCGCTTCGGCGAACAACTCGTGGACGACGTGGCCGAGATGGCAGGACGGGTCGTGGCGGAACTGCTGCGCCTGCCCGCCGCCGACCACGTGCTGTTCGGGCACAGCCTGGGCGCCCTGGTCGCGTACGAGACCGCCATGCTGCTGCGGGACATGGGCGGCGAGCCGCGCCGGCTGTGCGCCTCCGCCTGCCTCCCCCCGGGCGACATGAAGAACCGGGACGTCCACCTGGCGCCCGACGGCGAGTTCTGGGAGACGCTCGCCGCGCTCGGCGGCATCGATCCCGCGATCATCGAGAACGCCGAGATGCGGGAGCTGTTCACGCCGACGCTGCGCTCGGACCTCCGGGCCCACGCCCAGTACCGCCCGCGCGGCGGGACCACGCCGCTGTCCTGCCCGGTGAGCTGCTACCACGGCGACGGCGACCCGCTGGTGGACGAGGAGCGGATGGCCGGCTGGGCCGGCGTCACCTCGGGCGCGTACACCCTGCGGGTCCGCCCCGGCGGTCACTTCCACGTCTCCGGCGACGTCGCCGGACTGGTCGCGGACGTACTGGGCCGTGAAGCGGTCTGAGCGGTCTGAGTGGACCGGGTGGACTGAGCGGTCTGAGCGGACCGGGCGGCCGGGCGGACCCGGCGGACGCGGCCGGTCCCGCGCCGTGGGGACCGGCCCCACGGCGCGGGACCGGCCGCCGTGGTTCAGCCGTCGGCCAGGGCCTCCCGGACGGCCGCCGCCAGCTCCGCGGGACGGCTGCTCGGCAGGTCGTGCCCGCCCGGCAGCGAGAGCATCCGGAAGGGCCCGGTGGTGAGCGCCGCCCAGGCCTCGATCCGGGCGGCCTCGACCGTGTGGTCGTCGCGGCCGTGCACGGCGACCGTCGGCACGGCGACGGGGGCGACGGCCCCGGCCTCGTACAGCTCCAGCTCGTAGTCCTCGACGAGTTGGTAGTCGGCGCGCAGGGCGGGTTCGACGATGTCCAGCAGCTCCTCGTTGGCGAGCAGCGTCGACGGCAGGTACCCGTCCGTCACGACCTGCTTCAGGAACTCCGGACGCGGCAGCCCCCAGGTGGGCTCGCGGCGGAGGCTCCCGGGCGCCGGGTGCGAGGAGACGACCAGCGCCCGCACCCGGTCCGGGTCCAGCCGGCGCGCCACCTCGTAGGCGACCGCCGAGCCGGCGCAGTGCCCGTACAGCACCACCGGACGCCCCCCGGCGTGCCGCAGCAGCTCGGCGGCCACCTTGTCGGCGAGGTCGGACATGACGGTCTCGACGGGGTCCTCCAGCCGGGACTCCCGGCCCGGCAGCCGCACCCCGAACGCGTCGTAGTCGCGCGCGAGTTCGAGGCACAGCGGACGGACGGTGGTCACGCCGGCGCCCGCGTGCGGGAAGGCGTACAGCGCGCACTCCTTGGGTTCGCCGCGGGAGACACCGACGAACCAGCGACTTCTCGTGTTCGTTCCCATGCCCGTGAGGATGACCAGTCGCCGCCGCCGGAGGGCGCCGACCCTGACTGACCTCTGAAAGATCCTCGGACAACGCCCGGCCGCCGCGGCAAGACTGGCACCCCCGTTCGCGCCGGCGAGAACTCGCCACCCGCGCGGCGAGGGACCGTTCCGGAAGTCTCCGGCGCCGGCCGGACCCGGGCGGCCGGGCCGCGGCCGTCACGCGCACCGCGGCCGCACCGACACCGCGGCCGCGCGGACGAGGCCGCGGCGGAGTCCGGTTGACGACACAGAGCACCGCGAGAGAACGCAGGAGCGAGTGGTGAACGACTTCCGAACGGCCGGGGTGGCCGGCCCGGACCACGACGGCCACGACGGCCCGCAGCCCGACCGGGTGCGCGCGCTGGTGCGGGCCCAGTGGGCGGACGCGCTGGAGCACGACGGCTTCGGCGACGACGACGACTTCTTCGAGGCCGGCGGGAACTCCCTGCTGATCGCCGACATCATGGCCGGGCTGGGCCGGGCCGCGGGCACGCGCCTGCCGCTGCGGCTCTTCTTCGACCACCCGACCGTGAACGAACTGACCACCGTACTGGCGGCCCACGAGGCCTTCCGGTCACCGGCCCGGTGAGCGCTCCGCCGGCGTCCTTCCCGGACGCCCCCTGGAGCGGGTGGAACGAGACCACGCGGTCCTTCCCCGACGAGGCCACCCTTCCCGGCCTGGTCGCCGGGGCCGCCCGCCGGTACCCGGACCACCCGGCGGTCGTCACCTCCGACAAACAGGTCCTCACCCACGGCGAACTGGACCGCCGCGCCAACCGGCTGGCGCGGCTGCTGCGCGCGCGGGGACTGGGCCGCGGCTCCACCGTGGGCCTCTACGGCGGGCGGGACGCGTCGGCGCTCGTCGGCCTGCTCGCGGTGCTCAAGTGCGGCGCCTCCTACGTGCCGCTCGACCCGTCCTGGCCCGCGCTGCGGGTGGTCGGGCTGCTCGGCCGGCTCGGCGTGACGGCGCTGCTCACCGACCGCGCCCACCTGGCGGCCGTCCAGGAGTTCCGGTGGGAGGTGCCGTCGCTCCGCCACGTGCTGTGCCCGGACATCCCCGAGGAGCACTCCTGGACGGCCGGGTTCCGCCGCGAGCGGGTCGCCGACTTCTTCGACTACGTGGCCGGCTCGCCCGACCCGCTGGAGGCCGCCGGCTTCAACCTGCGGCGCGCGCAGGGGAACTTCGGCGAGGACGACGTGCGCGGCTACCGGGACCACGTCGTCCGCTTCGTCCGGTCGGCGACGACCGCCGCGCGGCCCTCGGTCCTGGAGATCGGCTGCGGCTCCGGCCTGATCGTGGAGGCCCTGGCGCCGGAGACGTCCCGCTACGTCGCCGCCGACCCGTCACCGGTCTCCGTCGCCCGCAGCCGGGAGGCCGGGGCCCGGGCCGGTGCCGAGGTCGAGGGCGTGGTGTGCTTCGCCCACGAGGCCGCCGAGCGGATCGACGGCCGGTTCGACGTGATCCTGCTGGCGAGCACGGTGCAGTTCCTGCCGGACCTCGACCATCTGACCGGCGTCCTCGACGCGCTCCGCGGGCTGCTCGCCGACGACGGCGTCATCGTCCTCGCCGACCTCATCGATCCGGCGCTCGGCGCCCACACGGGCCTGCGGGTGCCGCCCCGCTACGTCGAGCGCCTTCCCGAGCTGCTGCCGGGCGTGACCGGCGCCGAGGTCCACCGGCGCGACGCCGGGCGGTTCGCCGGCGAACTGGCCGAGCGGTACGACGCCGTCGTCCGGACCGCCCCCGGCGGCGGTCCGGCCACGGCCCGCGAGCCGCTGTGGACCGGCCACCACGTCGCGCCGTGGCCGGACGGCCCGCTCGCCGACGGCCCTTCGGCCGAGGACGTCTGCTACACGATCTTCACCTCGGGCTCGACGGGGGAGCCGAAGGGCGTCGCCGTCACCCACCGCTCGGCGGTCAACCTCGTCGACTGGATGAACCGCACCCACGGGGTGGGGCCCGGCGACGAGATCCTGTTCGTCACCTCCTTCTGCTTCGACCTGTCCGTCTACGACGTCTTCGGCGTGCTCGCCGCCGGCGGGACGGTGCGGCTGGCCTCGGCCGAGGAGATCGCCGAGCCGGACGCCCTGGTGGACCTGCTGGAGCGGGGGACCGTGACCATCTGGGACTCGGCGCCCGCCGCCCTGGCCATGCTCATGCCGTTCGTCCAGTCCCGTGAGCCGGCCGGGCGCGACGCGCTCCGCCTGGTCCTCCTCAGCGGCGACTGGATCCCGGTGCCGCTCCCCGACCAGATCCGGGCCGCGTTCCCGAACGCCGAGGTGGTGGCGCTCGGCGGCGCCACCGAGTGCACCGTCTGGTCGAACCGCTACCGGATCGGCGACGTCGACCCCGGCTGGCCGAGCATCCCCTACGGCACCCCGATGCAGAACGCCCGCTACTACGTCCTCGACGAGGCCCTGCGGCCCTGCCCGCTCGGCGAGGAGGGCGACCTGTACATCGCCGGCACGTGCGTGGCCCTGGGCTACGCCTCGGCCGCCCGCCTCACCGCCACCCGGTTCCTGCCCGACCCGGCGGCCCCGCTGCCGGGCGAGCGGATGTACCGCACCGGCGACCGCGCCCGCTGGCTGGCGAGCGGCGAGCTGGAGTTCCTGGGCCGCCTCGACGACCAGGTGAAGGTACGCGGCTACCGCATCGAACTGGGCGAGGTGCAGGCGGCGTTCCTCCAGGTCCCGGGCGTCCGGGCGGCCTCGGTCGTGGCGCCTCCGGGCCCCGGCGGCCGGACGCTGGCCGCCTTCTACGTACCGGCGGACGGGGCGCCGGCGAAGGCGGACCTCGTCCGCGCCCTGCGCGCGGTCCTGCCGTCGTACATGCTCCCCACCCGGATCGTCGCCCTCGACGCGCTTCCCCTCACCAGCACGGGCAAGGTCGACCGGGCGGCGCTGCTGCGCCGGCTCTGAGCCGCCCGCACCCGGCCGTCCCCCCTTCCCCGCCCCCTCTTTCCCGATCTCCTTCCGACGAAAGGTCGCACGATGACGACAGGCTCTTCCGGATCGCCGGTGTCCCCCCTCACCGCGGGCACCTCACGGCGCCGGCTGCTGGTCGCCGCCGCCGGCGTCGCCGCGGGCACGGCCGGCCTGATGGCCCTGCCGGCCACCGCCCGGGCCGCCACGCCCGTGCCCGCCGGGTCCGGCGCCGCCACGGACCTCGTGGGTCCGTGGCTCGACGAGATGCTGGGGGCGTTCGCCGCGTCCCCGATGCACGGACTGCCCGAGCGCACCTGGGCCATGGGCTGGATGGCGGCGTGGGCGGCGATCAACTCCCCGCGGGCGGCGGCCCGGGGCCGGCGCGCGGTCTTCGAGGACGCCGCCGTGGCGACCGCGGTGCACGGCGTGCTGCTCGCCCTCGTCCCCGACCAGGCGGTCAGGTTCGACGACGTCCTGGCCCGCTCGCTGGCCGGGCTGCCCGCCGGCGAGGCCAAGGAGGCGGGCGTCGCCGCAGGCCGGAGGGCCGCGGCCTCCATGGTCGCGGCGCGCACCGGCGACGGCCTCGACATGGCCTCGGTGAACGTGCCGTTCGAACTGCCGCCGGAGGCGCCCGGCGTGTACCGGTACACGCCGGGCCAGACGATGCTGGTCGCCGCCGGGTACGGCAAGGCCCGCACCTTCCTGCTCGACCGGGCCGACCGCTACCGTCCGGGCCCGCCGCCGGCGCTGGGCACGGCCCGGTACCGCAGGGACCTCGAAGAGGTGCGCCGCCTCGGCGGGGTGGTCTCCGAGCGCACCGAGGAGCAGACGGACACGGCGTGGCTGGACCCGCTGAGCCACTACGTGCCGGCGCTGCGCGCGCTGGTCGGGCAGCGGAGCCGCTCCCGCCGCAACAAGGTGCTGGTCCTCGCGGCGCTCGGATCGTCCATCGTGGACTCCAGCATCGCCTGCTTCGACGCCAAGTACGTCCGGCTGCACTGGCGCCCGGTCACGGCGATCCGCTTCGCGGACACCGACGGCGACCCCCGCACCACTCCCGACCCCACGTGGGAGTCGTTCCTCCAGACGCCGCCGCACCCCGAGTTCCCCAGCGGCCACGCCGTCACCGCCGGCGCCGCCGAGGTGGTCGTGACGGCGCTCGTCGGGCCGTACAGCCCGGTGGAGTTCACCAGCACCTGGAAGCGCGGCGACGGCAAGGTCGTCACCCGCCACTACCCGCGCGGCACGGCGTGGACGAAGCTCACGAGGGAGAACGTCGACGCCCGCGTCCTCGCCGGCGTCCACTTCCGCTTCTCCGACGAGATCGGCGCGGACCTCGGCCGTGACGTCGCCCACCACAACCTCCGCCGCCTCGCCCGCGGCCACGCGGAGCGGTGAGGTGCCCCCCATGAGCAGATCGCGTCTGGTGGCCGCCTCGGCCGTGCTGGTGCTGGCGACGACGGGCTGCGCCCCCGGCCTCGGGCTCGGCGCGCTCGCCGCGGGCGGGGACGCCGGGGCGGGCCGCCCGGTCCACTCCGGCGCGACGGCGGGTCCGGCCCTCCTCGCGGCTCCGGGCGCCGGCGGGGCCTCCGGCGTCCGGCCGGCCGGCTTCACGGCGTCCGGCACCGGGGCGTCCGACGGCGTCGCGGACCGGGCGGGCGTGCGGTTCCACGGTGTCGGCTCGCTCGCGGGTCCGGCCGCGCAGAGCGAGGCCTTCGACATCAGTGACCGGGGCGTCGTCGTCGGCGCCGCCGCGGTCCCCGGCTCCGCGGCGACCCACGCCTTCGTCATGGACCCGGAGAGCGGCGGCGGGCTCACCGACCTCACGCCGTCCGACCCGCGCAGCACCCGGGCCGAGGCGGTCAACCGGTTCGGCACCGTGGCCGGCACCCTCGGGATCACACCGGGCGCCGGGCTGCCCCAGCCCTTCGTCTGGCGGCCGGGCACCGGTCCGGAGGTCCTTCCGCTGCCGCCCGGCGCCGCCGGCGCCCAGGCCGTGGACATCAACGACGCGGGCACGGTGCTCGTCGTCGGCACGGACCCCACGGGCGTCGGCCTCCCGGTCGGCTCCTTCCTGTGGGACCCGGCCACGAGGACGTACGCCACCCTTCCGACGGCCGGTGCCGGGGGCGCCGGGGCCGTGCCGATCGCACGCACCCTGGACGAGCGCGGCGGGGTGGCCGGGGGGCTGGTGTCCCCGGTCGGCACCGGGGCGTGGCACCACACGGCGACCGTGTGGGAGCCCGGCACCCTGACCCCGCGCACGCTCTCCTCCGGCGGTGGCAGCGACACCTTCGCCACCGACCGCAACGAGCGCGGGACGGTCGTCGGCTGGCGGATGAACACGCCCGGCACGGCGCCCACCGCCGTCTACTGGCCGAGCGCGGACGCGGCGCCGGTCGCGCTTCCCGGCCAGGTGGCGTTCGAGATCAACGACCGGGGCCGGATGGTGGGCATCCGTCCCGCCCCCGAGTCGGCCTCGTTCCCCTTCGCGGCGGTGATGTGGGAGCCGGGCGACGGGGGCCGGATCAAGACGACCGACCTCGGCGGGAAGGGCCTGGGGTCGTACGCCAACGCCGTCAACTCCTCCGGAAAGACCGCTGGTTACGTCGTGACACCGGGCTCGTCGGCCCCGTACAACGCGGGCGGCTGGTGGAATCCGCCCCGGCGGGGCTGACCCCCGGACCCCGGCCCACGAAAACGGCCGCCCTCTCGGAGAACCGAGGGGGCGGCCGTTTTCGTGGGCCGGGTCAGCGGCGGGTCACTGGGAGCGCCGGCTGTACTTGCGGGTGGCGAGCGGGGCGAAGACCGCGACCAGGGCGATCGACCAGCCGATGGTGAGCAGGACGTAGTCCGTGGCGGGCTCGCCGTTGAAGAGGGCCCGCAGCGCGTTCACCGTGGTGGTCATGGGGCTGGCCTCGGCGTACACCTGGAGCCAGGACGGCATGGTGCCGGTGGGGACGAACGCCGACGAGATCAGGCTGAACGGGAAGATCCAGATCAGTCCGGCCGACTGCGCCGCCTCCGGGTTGGCCACGGAGAGCCCGATCATCGCGCCGACCCAGGTGAGCGCGTAGCCGAAGAGCAGCAGCAGCGAGACGCCGCCGAGGGCGGACAGGAACCCGCCCTGGAAGCGGAAGCCGATGAGCAGCCCCATCAGGACCACGACGAGCACGGACGCGACGTTGCGGACGATCTCCGAGAACGACCGTCCGACGAGGACGGCGGAACGGCTCATCGGCATCGAGCGGAACCGGTCCATCAGACCGCGGCTCATGTCGGTGGACACGCCGATCGTGGTGCCGGCGACCGAACCGAAGAGCACCATCTGCACGAGGATGCCCGGCAGCAGGAACTGCGGGTAGTTCCCGCCCTGCACGTTGATCGCCCCGCCGAAGACGTACGCGAACAGCAGGATGAACATGACCGGCTGGACCAGGGAGAACATCACCAGCTCGGGACTGCGCAGCAGGTGCCGGAAGTTGCGCAGCGCCATCTGCCAGGCGTCGGAGAGCCACCAGGACAGGCCGCTCTTCTGCTGGACGGCGCCGAGGTCCCGTCGCGCGTCCAGGTCCAGGGACGTGGTGGCCATCAGTGCTTGCCGCCCTTCTTGTCGGTGCCCGTGTTCTCGGTGGCGCGGGCCGTCGCGGTCTGTCCGGTGAAGGCGAGGAAGACGTCGTCGAGCGTGGGCCGGCGCACGGCGACGTCGGCGATCGCGATGCCGGCGTCCCGCAGCGGGTTGAGCAGTTCGTTCAGCGTCATGCCGTCGGGCAGCGGGGCGTGCACCTGCATCGTCTCGGGCTCGGCGACCGGCTGGGTGCCGAGCAGCTCGCGCAGGAGCCGCACCGTCCCGTCGACCGCGCCGGAGTCGATGAGCGTGACGTCGGCCCAGCTCTGGCCGACCTCGGCCTTGAGCTGGTCCGGGGTGCCGCTGGCGATGACCCGGCCGTGGTCGATCACGGAGAGCGAGTCGGCGAGGTGGTCGGCCTCCTCCAGGTACTGCGTGGTGAGGAGGACGGTGGTGCCGTCGGCCACCAGCTCGTTGACGATCCGCCACACGTCCATGCGGCTGCGCGGGTCGAGGGCCGTGGTGGGCTCGTCGAGGAAGATCAGCTGCGGGCGGCCCATGAGCCCGGCGGCGATGTCGAGCCGGCGGCGCATGCCTCCGGAGTAGGTCTTGGCGGGCCGGCCGGCGGCCTCCGTCAGGTCGAAGCGCTCCAGGAGCTCGCTCGCCCGGGCCTTCGTGTCCGCGGTCGACATCCGGAACAGCCTGCCGATCATGTGCAGGTTCTCCGACCCGGTCAGCATGTCGTCGACCGCGGTGTACTGCCCCGTCAGACCGATGATGGACCGCACCGACAGGGGGTTGCGGCGCACGTCGAGCCCGAAGACCTCGGCCTTCCCCTCGTCCGGGCTGAGCAGGGTGCTCAGCACGCGCACGGCGGTCGTCTTGCCCGCGCCGTTGGGCCCGAGCAGCCCGTGCACGGTGCCCTCCGGCACGCTCAGCTCAAGGTTGTCGAGGGCGGTCACCGAACCGAATCGCTTGCACAGTCCAGCCACTTCGATCGCTGCTGGCATCTTCAGACGTTCCCTTCCAAGGGTCCGACGACATTTCCGGGGTGCCTTGGGCTGAAAGCTACACCTGAACATCCTCTTGAACCTTGGCCCGCCGGTGACGGCGGATTGCCTCCTATAGTTTCAAACATGGCATATTTCCGACCGGCCGATCTCGCCCAAGAGCACGGCATCTCTCCGCAGACCGTGCGCAATTACGAACGCGACGGCTTCCTTCCTCCCGCCGAGCGCACGGGAAACGGCTACCGCCGCTACACCGAACGGCACGCCGCCGCCCTGAGGGCCTACCGGGCCATGGTTCCGGCCCACGGGTACGCCGAGGGCGGCACGATCATGCGGGCGGTCACCGAGGGCCGGCTGGACGACGCCCTGGCCGCCGTCGACCGCAGTCACGCCGAACTCCTCAGGGACCGGGGCACGCTGGCCGCCGTGGGCGAGGTCCTGGCCCACCTGACGAAGCGCTCGCGGAGCGCCTGGCGCGCGCCGAGGACCACCCAGCCCTTCACCATCGGCGAGCTGGCCCACCGTCTCGGCGTCAGCGTGGCGACCATCCGCAAGTGGGAGGAGGCGGGCGTGCTCCTCCCCGACCGCCACCCCGGGACCGGCCACCGCACGTACGACGCCGACGACGTCCGCGACGCGGAGCTGGCCCACTTCCTCCGTCGCGGTCGCTATCCCCTGGAGCTGATCGCCACCGTCGTCCAGCAGGTCCGCGCGGCCGGCGACACCCAGGAGCTGGAGGCGGCCCTCGACGACTGGCTCCGGCGGGTCACGGCCCGGGGCCTGGCGATGCTGAAGGCGGCGGCGCTGCTCTCGGAGTACCTGGAACTGCAAGAGAAGTGACGTGTCGTCACCTCGGGGCGCGCTGTTCTCCGCGGCTCCGCGGCTCCGCGGCTCCGCGGCTCCGCGGCTCTGCGGCTCCTGGGCCGCCGGAGGCCGGGCAGGGGCCGCGGCAGGCCGGACGGGCCGGGCGGGCCGACCGGCCACCGGGCGCTGAAGGAGACCTGACAGACGGCCCCTCCCCTCTCCGCCCGCCCTGCGATGCTCGACCGCATGGAGCAGCGCCGACACCAGCGCCCCGGGCCCCGTCCGACCGCCGAACCGTCCCCCGCGCGGACCGCGCCCGTGGGCCCGCGTCGCGGGAGCCGTCGCCCCGCACCGGATCTCCCGGAGGCGGCGTGATCGAAGAAACGCTGCCCCGGGCGGTCGCCGCGACGGGCCTGATGGGGAAGATGCTTCCCGGTGCCGCGGCCGTGGCCGAATCGCACGGCGACGCTTCCGGGACGGGGCTCCTCCCGGAGGAGCGGGCCCTGGTGGAGGGGGCGCCGCCGGACCGCCGGTCGGAGTTCGCCGCGGCCAGGGTCTGCGCCCGCCGCGCGCTGGCCCGGATCGGCGTCGCCCCGGTGCCGATCCTGAGGGGTCCGGCGCGGGAACCGCTGTGGCCGGAGGGAGTCGTCGGAAGCCTCACGCACTGCGCCGGTTACCGTGCCGCCGCGGTCGGGCGGGCGACGCGGTTCAGGACGATCGGAATCGACGCCGAGCCGGACGAGCCGCTGCCGGAGGGGGTGCTCGAACAGGTCGGTCTGCCGGCGGAGCGTACGCGGTTGGCGCGGGCGGGGGCCCGTCATCCCGACCGGCTGCTGTTCAGCGCCAAGGAGGCGGTGTACAAGGCGTGGTTCCCGTTGACGCACCGCTGGCTGGGATTCGAGGACGCGATGATCGTCCTGGACCCCGGGGGAACGTTCGACGCCCGCCTCCTCGTGCCCGGTCCGGTCGGCTCCTTCCGGGGCCGGTGGGCGGCACGCGACGGGCTGATACTGACCGCCGTCGCCGTGCCCCGCGACGGCCGGCCCGCCGGCGGGGGCTGAGGACCACGGTTCACCCGTCGCCCGGACGGGCCACGGAGGGGTCCGGGCGCCCGGCCCCGCCCGGGGGACACCGTCGCCCACGGGAGGCGGTACGGGGTGCCGGTGACGTGTCCGGCTCCTGTCCCGGCGCGGGGTGCGGGGTGCGGGGGGAAGCCCGCGGGGAGGGGGTTCCGCCCTCGGGGCCCGTTCAGTCGCGGGTGACCCGGACCCGGTACGTCCCCGTCCCGTCCTCGTCCAGGACGGAGATCCTGATCCCGTTGGCGCGGTCCGTGAAGGTCTCGCCGGGGCCGTACGGGGCGTCCGACAGCTCCGCGTGGACGTTGGCGCGGTGGGTGCAGCCGCCGCTGGCCCGCTCGCTGTCGGCCACGGTCACCGGACCGTGGCCGGTGTCCACGTCCGACTCGACCCGGTAGACGAGGACGCCCCGCTCGCACACCGCCTCGTCGTTGCCGCCCCCGGCGCGCACCTCGACCGCGTACCCCGACGTGCCGGAGAGCGGGACGAACACGAGCTTGGGGCCGCCGGCGTCCGCCAGCGGGGTCAGCGTGTAGTCGGTGGCGCCGGTGCCGGAGGCGCAGCCCACCTGGTCGTTGTCGAGCCAGCCCAGTTTCCACTTGTGCCAGCCGAGGAGGTCGTTGTTGGCCCCCCAGTCCTCGGACATGATGTCCCAGTGCCCGACGGTGCCGCCGCCGTCCGCCGTGTAGAGGTCGGGCAGGCCGAAGACGTGCCCGTTCTCGTGCGGCAGGACCCGGTAGCCGGTCTCCGCGAAGCTGCCGGAGCCGTCGTCCTGGCGGCTGTAGACGAAGGACGCGTTGGCGAGCGGCACGCCGTCGGCGTACGGGGCCTCGTCGTTGCCGGAGAAGGTCACGGACAGGACGGTGTCGAGGGCGGAGGGCCCGGCGTTCGGGGTGACGAGGACGTTCACCAGGTCGTACGCGCTGAAGTCCACGCGCGGGTCGGCGGCCTTCACGATGTCCTCGACGAGGGCGCGGTAGCCGGGCTCGTACGGGGAGCCGCGCCCGATCCCGTACGAGGAGAACGTCCGGGGCATCCGCAGCCAGTCGGGTATCGGCGCCTCGGCCTTGTAGTGCAGGCGGCCGTACGAACTGGTGCGGAACCATTCGGCGGTCTGCGGGAAGAACTCGCGGAAGCGGCCCATCGCCGTGCCGTCCCCGGCGGCGTCCGGGAAGTCGATCATCAGGTTGAGGGCCCTGACGAGGCCCGTGGAGCGCACGTACCCGGGGGCGGTGGGCAGCCCCTCCGACATCTGCACGCCCATCGTCGTGGCGATGCGGCACGGCGCCAGGCGGACGTTGTCCGGCGCGGCGGCCACGGGTCCGGCCGAGGCGGGAGGGGGCCTGCGGAGGGTGGTGCTCGCGGAGGTGAGCAGGGCGAGGGAGAGTGCCGCGGTCGCCGCCAGGGCGACGGGTCTGCGTATCCGTCGTCGGGGGTGCTGCATGCGGTCGCCTCTCCGGTGGGGGCAGGTCGGCGGTCGTCCCCGTCGCGCGCGGAGGGGGTTCGCGCCGTGCGATCAGCCTGTGACGGGTGGTGCGGGTGCGCGCGCCGGGTGACCCGATCGTGGGTATTCCGTGAAACGAGGCATGTGTGACTGGGGTCACAGGGGGTGCGGGAAATAACCGGGGAGCGGGTCCCCGTTTACGCCTGTGTCCAGCGAAGTGGGGAGAAGTTCCCCGGTGAGGTCGAGGAGGCCGTGACGTGACCAGGAACGCCGCCGGCGCCACCGGCGCCGCGCCCGCCCGCCGGACGCCCCGGCCGAGGGCGGACGCCCTGCGCAACCGCGAGCGGATCGTCACGGCGGCCCGCGAGATGTTCGTCGAGTCCGGCCCCGAGGTGCCGTACGACGAGGTCGCGCGCCGCGCGGGCGTCGGGAACGCCACGCTCTACCGGAACTTCCCCGAACGGGCCGACCTCGTCCACGAGGTCGTCCTCTCGCTCATGGCCCGCGTGACCGCGCTCGCCGAACGGGCCGCCGCCGAGGAGGGCGACACCTTCGCCGCCCTCCGCCGCTTCGCCCACGCCGCCGCCGAGGAACGCGTCGGGGCCCTCTGCCCGGTGCTCGACGACTCCTTCGACCGGGAGCACCCCGACCTGAGGGCCGAGGGCGAACGGCTGGAGGAGGCCGTCCGGGGCCTCGTGGAACGGGCGCAGCGGGCCGGCCGGCTCCGTCCCGACGTCGGCGTCGGCGACCTGATGGTGGCGCTCTCCCAGCTGACCCGCCCGCTGCCGGGAACGGGCTGCGGGACCTTCGCCCCGTTCGTCCACCGTCATCTGCAGCTGTTCCTGGACGGTCTGGAGGCGCCCGCGCGCTCCGAACTGCCCGGAACGGCCGCCACCCTGGAGGACCTGAGACACGGCTCCCGACCGTCGTGACCCGCCCGCCGACCCCGGGCCCCACGGACCCGCGGAACGCGCAGACCCCGTAGACCCGCAGGCCCCATAGGCCCGCACACCCCACAGACCCGCAGACCCACAGACCCACAGACCGCAGGGTCCGCAGCCCCGGGGCGCGGTCCCGGGTTTCCGTACGCCCTTTTCCTCCCTCACGTACCCGTACGCGCCAAGAGGTGGCCCACCCATGCCGAAAACCGCCGACACCGCCCCGAGCACCGTGCCCGGGGCCGACCCCGGACGCTGGAAGGCGCTCGTCTTCATCGCCCTCGCCCAGCTCATGGTCGTCCTCGACGCGACGATCGTGAACATCGCCCTGCCCTCCGCCCAGCGGGACCTCGGGATCTCCGACGGCAACCGGCAGTGGGTCATCACCGCCTACGCCCTCGCCTTCGGCGGACTGCTCCTCTTCGGCGGGCGCATCGCCGACCTGTGGGGACGCAAGCGCGCCTTCGTCGTCGGCCTCGCCGGCTTCGCGGCCGCCTCCGCCCTCGGCGGGGCCGCGAACGGCGAGGCCATGATGCTCGGGGCCCGCGCGCTCCAGGGCCTCTTCGGCGCGCTCCTCGCGCCCGCCGCGCTCTCGCTGCTCGCCGTGACCTTCACCGACGGCAAGGAGCGCGCCAAGGCCTTCGGCATCTTCGGCGCGATCGCCGGCGGCGGCGGTGCCGTGGGCCTGATCCTCGGCGGCTTCCTCACCGAGTACCTGAACTGGCGCTGGACCTTCTTCGTCAACATCCCGTTCGCCGCGGTCGCGGCCGTCGGCGCGTACCTCGTCGTCCGCGAGCCCGCGGGCGGCCGCAACCGCTCCGCGCTCGACGTCCCCGGAGTCGTCCTGTCCACCCTGGGCCTGGTCGCGCTCGTGTACGGCTTCACCCGCGCCGAGTCCGAGGGCTGGAGCGAGGCGGGCACGGTCGGCCTCTTCGCCGGCTCCGCCGTGCTGCTCCTGGCGTTCGTGGTCACCGAGGCGCGCGTGAAGTCGCCGCTGCTCCCGCTGCGCGTCCTGGCCGACCGCAACCGCGGCGGCGTCTACCTGTCGCTCGGCCTCGCCGTCATCGCGATGTTCGGCCTGTTCCTCTTCCTGACGTACTACCTCCAGGTCGTGAAGGGGTACTCGCCGGTCAGGACGGGCTTCGCGTTCCTGCCGATGATCGTGGGCATGATCACGGGTTCGACCCAGATCGGGGCGCGCCTGATGACCCGCGTCCCGCCGCGCCTGCTGATGGCCCCGGGCTTCCTGACCGCCGCCGTCGGCATGCTGCTCCTGACGCGGCTGGAGATCGGCACCTCCTACGCCGGCCTGATCCTGCCCGCGCAGCTGCTGCTCGGCCTGGGCATGGGCACGGCGTTCATGCCGGCCATGTCGCTCGCGACGCACGGCGTGGACCCGAAGGACGCCGGCGTGGCCTCCGCGATGGTCAACACCTCGCAGCAGGTCGGCGGCGCCATCGGTACGGCCCTGCTGAACACGATCGCCGCCTCGGCGACCACCGCCTATCTGACCGGCCACGCGGCCGGCGCCACCACCCCGGCCGCCCGGAAGCTGCTCCAGCTCCAGAGCATGGTCGAGGGGTACGCGGCGGCCATCTGGTGGGCGGTCGGCATCCTGGCGGTCTCGGCCGCGATCGCCTTCGCGTTCATCACCACCGGGAAGCCGGAGGGCGGCGTGGCCGCCGGGTCCGGCGCGGACGCCGGCGACGAGGTGAAGATCCCGGTCCTGGTCCACTGACCCCCGGCCGGCGCCCCCGCCCCGGCTCCGCGCTCAGCGGAGCCAGGGCAGGTCCGCGTCCGGGCCCACGGGTTCGAGCCCCTCCGCCATCACCCGCATGATCTCGCCGAGCTGCCCCACCTGTTCCGGGGAGAGCCGGTCGAAGAGGGCCTGGCGCACGGCCGCCACATGGCCGGGTGCGTTCCGGCGCAGGACCTCCGTGCCCTCGTCCGTGAGCCGGGCGAACTGGCCGCGCTTGTCGGAGGGGCAGTCCTCGCGCCGGACCCAGCCGTTCTTCTCCAGCCGGGCCACGGCGTGGGAGAGCCGGGAACGGGTGATCTTGGCGTCCTTGGCCAGTTCGGTCATCCGCATCCTGCGGCGGGGCGCCTGGGAGAGCCGGACGAGCAGGCCGTAGTAGACGTGCGGCATTCCGGCGTCGCGCTGGAGCTGGCGGTCGAGGTGGTCCTCCAGGAGCGTGGTGGCGTGCAGGTACGCGCGCCAGACGCGGTGCTCCTCGTCGGTGAGCCAGCGGGGTTCGGTCGTGTCTCCCATGCCCCCATCGTACGACTCATCCTTGAAAGTTGAACTATATCGTCCTATGCTGCTTCCCCGGTGAACTTGAAGTTTCAAGAACCGGGTCGCGGTGCACCGGAACGAACGGAAGCACGCGGAACACATCGGAACCCTGCCGGAAGTCGGAGGTGGCCGCCATGGACGCCACGCTGGAACGGATGCCCGCCCTCTACCTGTCCCACGGGGCCCCGCCGCTCGCCGACGACCCCCTCTGGCCCGGCGAACTGGCCGCCTGGGCCGCCGGCCTGCCGCGCCCGAAGGCGATCCTGATGGTCTCCGCCCACTGGGAGGAGGCCCCGCTCGCGCTCGGCGCCACCGAGACCGTCCCCCTCGTGTACGACTTCTGGGGATTCCCCGAGCACTACTACCGCGTCCGGTACGGGGCCCCCGGCGCGCCGGCCCTCGCCGAGAGCGTCCGCAAACTGCTCCGCGCGCCCGGCACGCCCGTGCAGGACATGCCCGGCCGGGGCCTCGACCACGGCGCGTACGTCCCGCTCGTCGAGATGTACCCCGACGCCGACGTGCCCGTGCTCCAGATCTCCCTGCCCACGCTCGACCCGCGCCGGCTCATGGACATCGGGCGCCGGCTCGCCCCGCTGCGCGACGAAGGGGTCCTGATCGTCGGCAGCGGCTTCTTCACCCACAACCTCGCCGCGCTCCGGCACCCCGGCGGCGGGGTGCCCGCCTGGTCCGCCGAGTTCGACGCCTGGGGGCGCGAGGCCCTGGGCGCGCGGGACGTCGACGCCCTCCTCGACTTCGCGGACAAGTCGCCCGCCGGACGCCTCGCCCACCCCCGCACCGAACACTTCGCCCCGCTCTTCGTCACCCTCGGCGCGGCGGACGCGGCCGGCGACCTCGCCACGGAGCGGTCGGTGATCGACGGCTTCTGGATGGGCCTCGCCAAGCGGTCCGTGCAGTTCGGCTGACCGCCCCCGGCCGTCCTCGGGAGACGGGCGGATTCAGCTCGACCGCGCGGAGGGCGGCCGCCGGGGCCGGCGGCCCGCCCACGTCGAGCGCCGTGTCCGCGAACTCGACCGTGTGGTCGGCGCCGTGCGCCGCCGCCCGCGCGAAGACCTCCTCGGGCCTCCACGGGGCCCGCGCGTACGGGGCGGCCGCCGCCGGGGCGTGGGCGGCGGTCACCGCGGCCGCCGCCGCCCAGGCCGCGGCCGGGCTCGGTACCCACAGCGCGCGGGGGAGCGCGGGCAGGGCGCGCAGGACCGCGGTCGCCGCGTGCGCCGGCATGACCGGTCCGCCGTACCCGCGGGACGCGTACCGGTGCGTCGCCGCCGCCACCAGCTCCTCCAGCAGCGCCTTCGCCGGGTCCGGGCCGTGCCCCACGCCGGGAACGCCGTCAGCCGCGCGAGCCGGCTCCTGATCCCGCCCCCCTGGTCCGGCACCGGGGGCACGGAGTCCAGCGCCGCCGCCGTCGGCGCGGCGGGCAGCGCGGTGAGCGGCGGAAGCGGCTGGTGGCGGGCCGCCCGGTACCCGAGGGCGTGCGCCGGTTCGGCGCGGCGCGGACCGCCCCCACCGTCCCCACCGGGGGGCGCGGGCGCGGGACGGGCAACCCCGTACCACCGTGACGCGTCTGAAGGAGTGCCGCCGGGTGTGATCGTGATCTCACCCGCGGTGAGGACGAGGGCTCGCGCCGAGGGTGAGGCACCCCCTCCACGGCCGCTCTGACCTGCGCGTCCACGGATGCGGGCGGACCATCGGGTGCGGTGGGAGCCGCGCAGGATACTGCATGATCGCGAGAATCCAGGGGCGGGTGGGAATTCTGTCCTGATTCCAGTCGTTGTTTCCGTCGGATGCAGGGCACCCGAAAGGGTGTCGTGACCTACTCAGCAAGGGAGCACGCATGGCAACCCGTGCCGTTGCCCGCCGCAAGACCTCCGCCGTGAGCGGGGCCGGCCGGGCAAGCAGCGTTCGCGCCGTGGGCGGGGAGATCGCCGATCGCGACCTGGTCGGCATGTACCTCGACGAGATCGCGCGCACGCCCCTGCTCGACGCCGCCAAGGAGGTCGAGCTCTCCCAGACGATCGAGGCCGGCGTGTACGCCCGGCAGATCCTGGACGGGGAGGTCGAGAGCGAGGCGGGCGGCGCGACCCGCGAGGAGCTCGAAGCGCTGGTCGCCGAGGGCGAGCGCGCCAAGGACCTCTTCATCAAGTCCAACCTGCGGCTCGTGGTGGCCGTCGCCCGGCGCTACCCGCGCAGCGGCCTGCCGCTGCTCGACCTGATCCAGGAGGGGAACGCGGGCCTGGTGCGCGCGGTCGAGAAGTTCGACTACGCGAAGGGCTTCAAGTTCTCCACGTACGCGACCTGGTGGATCCGGCAGGCCATCACCCGTTCCATCGCCGACCAGTCCCGCACCATCCGGCTCCCCGTCCACCTGGTGGAGGAGCTGGGGCGCATCCGGCGCGTGCAGCGCGAGTTCAACCGGGAGAACGGGCGCGATCCCGAGCCCGCGGAGATCGCCGCCGAACTCGGCTCGACGCCCGAGCGGATCGTCGACGTCATGGACTGGGCGCGGGACCCGGTCTCGCTGAACATGTCGGTGGACGACGAGGGCGAGACCCAGTTCGGCGACCTCCTGGAGGACACCTCGGCGGTCTCCCCGGAGCAGTCGGTGCTCACGCTGCTGCGCAGCGAGGAGCTGGACGACCTGATCGCCAAGCTGGACCACCGCACGGCCTCGATCATCCGCATGCGGTACGGCATCGAGGACGGACGCGAGCGGACCCTGACCGAGGTCGGCAAGGAGCACGGACTGACCCGCGAGCGCATTCGCCAGATCGAGAAGCACGCCCTCCTGGAACTGAAGAAGATGGCCCGCGACACGGGCTTCGACGCGGTGGCCTAGGCCGGCCGCGCGTCCGGAGCCGGCCGCGCCCCTCCCCGGAGCCCGGGGACGGCGCGCGTCCCCGGCCCCGGGGCGCTCACCCGCGCACCGACGCCGCCAGGCGTCCCGCCAGGTCCTCCACGTACGCGCGCAGGGGTTCCGGGCCGTGGACGGTGAAGGGGGAGTCCACCAGGGCCAGGCGCAGGGCCAGCCACTCGACGGAGTCGGTGGAGCGGGCGCGCAGCCGGCAGGAGGACGGACCCGTCGGGGCGGGGACCAGATGGGACGGCAGGCGGGCCGTCACGAAGTCGGCGGGCGCCTCGAACGACACGTCCAGGTCCAGTTCGGGCTGCATGCGGGAGATGGAGCCCGCCAGGAGCTGCGCCGCGTCGCCCGCGGGCAGTTCGCGCGGGCCGAAACGGGCCCCGGTGGCCAGCGGGTCGCTCACCCGGTCCACCCGGAAGGTGCGCCAGTCCTCGCGCCCCAGGTCGTACGCGACCAGGTACCAGCGGCGCCCGGTGGAGACGAGCCGGTAGGGCTCCACCAGCCGCTTCGACTCGACGCCGTCGCCCGCCCGGTAGCCGAAGCGCAGCTTCTCCCGCCCGGTGACCGCTCCCGCGAGCGTGGTCAGGGTGGCGGGCGCGACCGTCGCGCCGTCGCCCCGGGTCAGCGGGATCGTCGCGTTCTGGAGGGTGGAGACCCGGTGCCGGAGGCGGGCGGGCAGGACCTGCTCCAGTTTCGCCAGGGCCCGTACGGAGGCCTCCTCCACGCCCTCGATGGCGTGTCCGGCCCCGGCGCGCAGCCCGACCGCGATCGCGACGGCCTCCTCGTCGTCGAGGAGCAGCGGCGGCAGGGCCGTACCGGCGACGAGCCGGTAGCCGCCCACCGCGCCCATGGACGCCTCGACCGGGTAGCCGAGGTCGCGGAGCCGGTCGATGTCCCGGCGGATGGTGCGCGGGGAGACCGAGAGCCGTTCGGCGAGTTCGCTTCCGGGCCACTCGCGCGGGGTCTGGAGGAGCGAGAGCAGGTTCAGGAGTCGTGCCGGGGTGTCCGTCATGCGTCCAGCATGCGTCCCATCTAGGACATGATCCGACCTACATACCTCCTATCGTCCTTCGTATGAGTTCACACGACGCCGTCACGGGCGCGGCGGCCCCCGCCGCCCCGGCCCCCACCGCCCCGGTTCCCGCCGGCCCGGCCTCCGCGGCCCCGGACGACAGGCGGCGCTGGATCGCCCTCGCCATCGTCATGACCGCCGCCTTCATGGACCTGGTCGACGCCACGATCGTCAACATCGCGATCCCCAGCATCGAACGGGACCTCGGCGCCTCCTTCGGGGCCATCCAGTGGATCACCGCCGGGTACGCGCTCGCGTTCGCCGCCGGGCTGATCACCGGCGGGCGGCTCGGCGACATCTACGGCCGCAAGCGCCTCTTCCTCCTCGGCACCGCCGGCTTCACCCTCGCCTCGGCGCTCTGCGGCTTCGCGGCCGGCCAGGAGATGCTGGTCGCCTCCCGCCTCCTCCAGGGCGCGGCGGCCGCGATGATGGTGCCGCAGGTCCTGTCGATCGTCCACGTCACCTTCCCGGCGCACGAACGCGGCAAGGTCTTCGGGCTCTTCGGCGCGATCGTGGGCCTGGGCGCGGTCTCCGGCCCGCTGCTCGGCGCGCTGCTCACCCAGTGGAACATCGCGGGCCTGGAATGGCGCCCGATCTTCCTCATCAACCTGCCGGTCGGCATCGCGGGCCTGCTCCTGGGCCGGAAGTTCATCATCGAGTCGAAGGCGCCGAAGGCGCTCCGCCTCGACCTGGTCGGCGTGCTCCTGGTGACCGCCGCGCTGCTCATGCTGATCTACCCGCTGACGCGCGGCCGCGAGCTGGACTGGCCGCTGTGGGGCCACCTGATGATGGCCGGCAGCCTCGTCGTCTTCGCCCTCCTCGTCGCCTACGAGAAGCACAAGACGCGCAAGGACGGCTCGCCGCTCGTCGAGCTGTCGCTGTTCAGGGTGAAGAGCTTCGCGGCCGGCATCGCGGTGCAGCTGACCTTCGGCGTCGTGATGGGCATCTTCTTCCTGGTCTGGACGCTCTACATGCAGATCGGGCTCGGCTGGAGCGCGCTGCGGGCGGGCCTCACCGGTGTGCCGTTCTCGATCGCGGTCTCGACGGCCGCCGGCCTCTCGGTGCAGAAGCTGGTGCCGCGCTTCGGCCGGAAGGTGCTCCAGGCGGGCGCCCTGACGATGACGGCGGGCGTCCTGCTCTACCTCTTCGAGGCGGGCCGGTACGGGACCGCGATCACCTCGTGGCAGATGATCCCGCCGCTGGTCGTGATGGGCCTCGGCATGGGCCTGATCGTGGCGCCGCTGACGGACGCGGTCCTCTCGGAGGTGCCGCGCGAGCACGCCGGTTCGGCCTCGGGCCTGATCAACACGACCACGCAGATGGGCAACGCGCTCGGCCTCGGCCTGGTGTCGGTCGTCTTCTTCGGCGTGATCGACGACGGGCGCCTCTCCGGGGCCCCGGCGGAGACGGGCGCGGCCTTCACGGACGCCTTCCAGAACGCGATGGGCTGGGTGGCGGGCGTGCTCGCCGTGATCTTCCTGGTGATGTTCGCGCTGCCCGCGAAGCCGAAGCAGCACCTGGAGGGCGGCGAGGGCGACGGTGGGGAGGACGAGGGGAACGGCGACACCGCGGCCGTCGTCGTCGAGAAGGAGTCGGCGCTCGCGCGCTGAACCGCCGCGCGCTGAACCGTCGAGCGAAGGGCCCCGGCCCCGGGACGCCTCCCGGGGCCGGGGCCCTTCGCCGTGCCGGCGGCGTCAGCGCACCCGGGCGCGGGACTCCATCGCGCTGCGGGCCGCGTCCTCGTCCTCGTACACCTCGCACATGTGACGGCCGTCGGGAGTCGCCGTGTGCTCGACCTCCCAGAGGCTGACCTCGCTGCCGTCGAGCAGCAGGAACTGGTGCTCGTAGAGGGTGAAACCGGCCTCCCTGCCGCCCGCCACCGGGCAGCGGCGCCCGAAGGCCTGCGTGATGTGGTGCGCGAAGGCCAGCCGCAGACGGCGGGCCGTCGCCCCGCCCGGCCGGTCCGCGTTCTCCGCGCGCCGCAGGACACGGCGCGCGTGGTCGGCGGAGTTGTCCGGCACGTACGTCCTCGGCCGGGCGGGTATCGGATGGGTGAGCAGGGCGCTCAGCGGCTCGAAGTCGTCGTCCCCGTCGGGGCCGTGACCGCCGGCGGGGTCCGCCGGGCGGCCCGGCGGACCGCCCGGCAGACGGGAGGCCGCGAGCCGGGCCTCCGCCTCCCGCGTGTACAGCTCGTGCTGCTCGGCGCCGTCCCGGCCCGCGTTGTGCACGAGCTCCCAGAGGCTGAGCGTGCTGCCGTCGGCGAGCAGGTACGTGTGGCGGTGGGTCGTGCGGTGCAGCGACGCGCTGTGGTGCGAGGAGTGCGGCGTGCTGGAGTGCGCGAGCGCCGTGCCGAGGCGCTCGACGGTCGAGTCGGGCAGGTCGAAGGAGTTGAGTGCCCGGCCGAGAAGCCGTTCGATGTGCGTCTCGGTCGTCTCGTACGGATCGGGAAGATCCTGCGGATCGTTCAAGAGGGTCTCCAGGCCGTCGCCGCATGTCACTCGGTGCTTGCTCAACGTAGTCCCTGGGTCTGACATCGTGTCCGGGTTCCGGCAAAACGAGCGGAGGACGGCCGGAGTTCCCGCCCCCGGCCCCCAACTCCCGTGGGTCTAGGGGGAGTGCGGACCCTCGGGCGGTCCGTACAGCTCCCGGTACGAGGGGAAGTCCCCGCCGGGGCCGCGCAGTCCGGCGGGAGCCGCGAGCAGCGCCCGGACGATCGCCCGGGTCACCAGGTCCGCGCCCGCCGCCAGGATCTCGTTCAGGGCGAGCGGGTCCGCCCCGCCCGGCAGCTCCCGGGCCCCGGTGGCGAGGGCGAAGACCGTGTCCCCGTCGTTCATCAGGTGCACCGGCCGGACGGCGCGCGCGATGCCGTCGTGCGCCGTGCCCGCGACCTTCCGCGCCTGCGCGCGGGACAGCGCGGCGTCCGTCGCGACCACGGCGAGCGTGGTGTTCAGCGGGGGCGGGGCGGACGCCGCCCGGGCCTCCGCGAGGCGCCGCCGCGCCGCCTCGTGCACCTCCGGGCCGGGGAAGGCGGGCCGCCCGTCCTCGAAGTAACTCCCGTACGGGACGCCCGTGGACGGGTCCACGGCCGAGCCGACCGCGTTCACCACGACCAGCGCGCCGACCGTGACGCCCGACGCCAGGACGGTGCTCGCCGTCCCGACACCGCCCCGCAGGCCGCCGACCACGGCCCCGGTGCCCGCGCCGACCGCGCCCGTCGCCACGGGCGCGCGGTCGCCGCTCGCGTGGGCCGCCTCCACCGCCGCCCGGCCCGTCCCCGCGCCGGGCCGGGCCGTGAAGTCACCGCCCCGTCCCAGGTCGAAGACGCACGCGGCGGGCACCACCGGCACCACGTGGGACGGGTCGGGGCCCACCCGGACGCCCCGGTGCCGCTCCGCCAGCCAGGCCGTCACCCCGGAGGCGGAGTCAAGGCCGTAGGCGCTGCCGCCGGTCAGGACGACCGCGTCGATCCGCCGGACCACGTTCCGCGGGTCCAGGGCGTCCGTCTCCCGCGTGCCCGGCCCGCCGCCCCGTACGTCCACGGCGGCGACCACCCCGCCCTCCGGCGCGAGGACCACCGTGGTCCCGCTCAGCGCCCCGGGCCCGGCCACGTGCGCGTGCCCCACGCGCAGCCCGTCCACGTCGGTGATCGCGTCCTGACCGTGCGCCCGCCGGGGGAGTGTCATGCCCCCTGCCTACCACGGGGCCCGATGCCGGGGTCAGGATTCCGCGGCACCGGACCGCCGGTTCCGGGCGGTCAGGACCACCCCGGCCGCGACGGCCGCCGTCGCGACCAGCCCGGCCGCGAGGACGGCCCAGCGGCCCGCGAACGAGCACATCAGGATCGCGAGCGCCGCGACCGGCAGGACCGACTGCTGGGCGATGCCGACCTTGAAGTGGCGGGCGTGCAGCAGCCACACCGACAGCAGGAAGAGGGCGGCCGGGACCGTCACGGCGGCGGAGGCGGCGAGCGTCGAGAGGGGGGCCTCGCCCACGGCCTGCTCGACGGCGATCTCCAGGCCCGCCCCGACCGCGGCGGCCGACGCGAAGATCACGTAGTGCCCGTAGCCCCACAGGAAGGCCTGGCGGCTGGAGGTCAGCCGGTCGTGGGCGGGCACGGCGAAGTAGACCCACCAGGCGGCGAAGACGAGCAGCAGACCGCCGATGGCGATCGGCAGCAGCTCGTTCAGGGCGTCGTTCGCGACGACGCCCGACTTCACGGCGACGGTCGCGGCGGCGATGGTCTCGCCGAGCACGATGATGGTGAACAGGCCGTACCGCTCGGCGATGTGACGGGGATGCCAGGTGCTGGGGGCGTCCTTCTCCGCGTACACGGGCACGGCCATCTCGGCGAGCGCCATGACCACGAAGACCCACGGGCGGGCGGGTTCGGGCGCGAGGACCAGCGCGAGCCAGCCCACCTGGACGGCGAGGACCCCGCCCGCGTACCGGCGGCACATCGTCCGCTCGGCCGGGTCGGTGGCGTGACGGGCGGCGCGCAGCCACTGCGAGACCATGGCGAGGCGCATCACGACGTAGCCGAGGTAGACGACGAGGAAGTCGTGCTCCTCGAAGGCGCGCGAGACACCGGCCGCCAGGACGAGCACACCGGCGATCTGGACGAGGGTGACGACCCTGTAGAGGACGTCGTCGTTGTCGTAGGCGGAGGCGAACCAGGAGAAGTTCATCCAGGCCCACCAGATGGCGAAGAAGATCATCGCGTAGTCGGCGACGCCCTCGCCGGCGTGCCCCGCGGCCACCGCGTGCACCAGCTCGGCGCCCGCCTGGGCGACGGCGACGACGAAACACAGGTCGAAGAGGAGTTCCAGGGGCGTGGAGGCCCGGTGCGACTCCTCGCGGGAGCGGGCGGCGAGCGGACGGAGAGGTGCTGTCATGGGCCCAGCACATCAGAGCGGGCGGACCGTGGCACACCGCGGGCGGCCCGCGTGTCCGCCACCGCCACCCCCCGCCGCCGGCTCCGGCGGGATCGGCGCCGCCCGGGCCTTCCCCTGCGCGAGCTCCGTCCGCAGCGCCGGCCCGCCGGCGGCTGCGGCAACCCCCGGGCCGGGCACACCGCGCCGGGGTCGGGGCTGGGTGCGGGAGCGGTGCAGGAGCCCGAGCGCTCCCCGGAACTCCCGTCCGCCCGCCCGACCGGCTGCCCGGCCGCCCGTCTCGTGCCCGCCCTCCCGGCCGTCCGCCGGTCGGCTCCGGGGCCCGACGACCGTGGTGGACCCGTGGGCGCGTGGGCGCGTAGACATGTGGGCGACTGGACGCCGGGCGGTGCCGGCACCGCGTAGGGAGGTGCGGGCTTCCTCGTTCCGTCCTCCCCGGTGGTCCCCGGCCTCCGGCCGTCCGTCCCGGAGGGGCGCTGAACGGCGGGTCCCGGTACCGGGCCCGACCGGGGGGACGGACGCGGGGAGCGGGCGTACCCTGGAGGGATGAGCACCGCCCCCGCCCACGGCCCGCGAGATACGGAGCGATCCGGCACGCCGTCCCGTTCCGAGGACAGGCCGAAGCCGGTCATCGTCTTCGACGATCCGCTGGACCGGCAGTCCGCGGACGACACGGACCGCGGGTGGGGCGAGCGGCCTCCGGCCGGCGGTGACGGCGCCGCCGACCTGGCGCGCTTCCTCGACGAGAAGCCGCCGCACCACCTCTGAACCCGGCGCGCCGCGCCGGTCAGGAGGTGGAGTGCGCTCCCGCACCGCCGGAGCCCGCGCCACCGCCGGGCCCGCGGGACGTTCCCGCGCCCGGGCCCGACGAGGGGCCGCCCTGGGCGACCAGGTGGTCGCGGATCTCCTTGAGGACTTCCAGCTCGCTGACCTCCAGGGTCTCCTGGACGCCTTCCTTCGCCTTGTCGTGCGCGGCGCGCTTCGCGAGGATCTTCGCCATCGGCAGGACCATCAGGAAGTAGACGACGGCCGCGGTGATCAGGAAGCTCAGCACCGCGCTGAGAACCAGACCCCACTGGATCTGGATGCCCTGCATCTCGCCGTCGACCATCTTGCAGGGGTCCTTGAGGCAGGACGCGTAACTCTCCAGGTCCTTCGTGCCGAAGGCGCCCACGACCGGGTTGATGACGCCCTTGACCACCGAGTTCACGATGTTCGTGAAAGCGGCACCGACGACGACCGCCACCGCGAGGTCGATCACGTTGCCGCGCATCAGAAAGGCCTTGAAGCCTCCCAGCAGACTTTCCTTCTTCTCCGCCACCGAGGTGCCTTCCGTGTTCGTCCCGTGTGCTGTGTGCGCAGTCATTACGCCGTGTGGGGGGTGGGGGCGTCCAATCGGTACACACGAGACGGTTACCCGCCAGGCTGTGCGTGCGAATCAGCACACCGTCACCGCCAGCCGGGACGTGACGCCCGCGCTCGCGAGGGCCGCCGCCGTCGTCCGGGGCACGGACAGGACCACGAGCGCTCCTCCGTCGGGACGGGACTCGTCCGGGAGCGGAACCCCGGCCACCCGGGCGCCCGTCGCGATCACCCGGGTCTCGCCCTCCTCGCCCCACCGCGCGGCGATCACGTCGACCCGGTCTCCGGGCCTCAGCAGCCGTACGGTCGCGGCGTCGGCGATCCGTACCGGGGCGGACGCCAGCGGGACGGCCGCCACCGGCCGGGCCCGGGCGGCCGGGGTCCCCGGCGCCCCGGCGGACCTCCCCTGTCCTGTCTCCGCCGGACCCGCTCCCGGCGGGCCCGGCAGCCCCGGTCCGGCCACGGCCAGCGCCGCCGCCATCAGCGCCAGGAGGACCACCGGCGCCCGCCGCCCCCTCCGGAGCGCCCGGCGCAACCGGTGCCGCGCGCCCCGGACCCGCAGCGGTTCGAAGGACGGCACCACGCACGGCGCCGGCACGGAGGCACCGGAGACGGCGGGGGCACCGGAGAGGGCGGGGACGTCGAAGGCGCCGGAGGCCACAGAGGCGGCGGAGACGGCGGGAGCGCCGGGGAGAAGGGCGGGATGGGTCGTGTGCATCGCGGGGCACCGCCTGTCCTGATCGGTAACGGGAGCGGCTTCCACTCTTCCCGTCCCGCCCCCACCCCGCTCCGGCCTGGGGATCACCGGACGCCTGTGGAAAACTCCCTCACCCGCCCGAGCGACACCCGCCCGAGCCGCGACCGCCCGAGCCATACCCGCCCGAACCGCCACCGCCCCGAGCGGCCGCCCCGCGATCGGCACCCGCCCGCACCCCGCCGGATACGCACCGAACCACCCCGCCGATACGCACCGAGCCGTCCCGCCGGGCACGCACCGAGCCGTCCCGCCGGGCACGCACCGAGCCGTCCCGCCGGGCACGCACCGAGGGCCCCGTCGCATGCGACGGGGCCCTCGGTGGAGGAACGTACGGACGTCGTCCGGGACGACCGGATCAGGCGGCCGAGCTTCCGGTGCTCGACGAGGACGCCGAGGAGGAGGAAGAGGACGACGAGGCCGCAGCGGCGGGCTTCGCGTCCGGCGTCGAAGTGGTCGAGGACGCGGCGGTCGAGGACTTCGACGCGGCCGGCGAGCTGCTCGACGACGAGCCGCGGCTGTCGTTCCGGTAGAAGCCGGAACCCTTGAAGACGATGCCGACGGCCGAGAACACCTTCTTCAGGCGGCCCTTGCAGCTGGGGCACTCGGTCAGCGCGTCATCGGTGAACTTCTGCACCGCCTCGAGGCCTTCGCCGCACTCGGTGCACTGGTACTGGTAGGTCGGCACGTGACTTCCTCCTGGCACTCACACTCATCGAGTGCTAACGACGATCCATAGTGACGCATTCCGTGGAATCAGTCCACCGACACCGGCGCGCGGTGACCGACACCACGTGCCGTGATCCGGCCCGGCCCGGCCGGCTTCAGCCGCGACCGCAGCGCCACCAGCGTGATCAGGGCCAGGGCCGTGCCCGCCAGCGGCACCAGGAATCCGGCGCTGGCGCCCTGGGCGTCCGCGAGGCGTCCGGCGACCGTGACGGCCGCGGCCTGCCCCAGCGCGACGGCGCCGGTGAGCCAGGTGAAGGCCTCGGTGCGGGCGGAGGCCGGGATCAGGGTCTCGACGATGGTGTACCCGGTGATCAGGGCGGGGGCGATGCACAGGCCGACGACCAGGCCCAGGGCGCCGAGGAGCAGCACCGAGTGCACGGACCACAGCAGGGAGGCCGCCGCGGTGAGGCCGGTGTAACCCAGGATCAGGCGGCGGCGGGGGCCGGTCTTCCAGGCGACGGCGCCCATGGCGATGCCCGCGAGCATGTTGCCGGCGGCGAAGACCCCGTACAGCAGGCCGTTGGCGCCCGGGTTGCCGATCTCCTCGCTGAAGGCGGTGAGGGAGACCTGCATGCCGCCGAAGACCGAGCCGATGCCGAGGAAGGCGACGATCAGGACGCGGACGCCGGGCACGGAGAGCGCCGGGCGGTGGGGCTCGGAGGCGTGGGCGGTGGCGGCGCCGAACGCGGGCTGGGTGGCGCGCTGCGCCGCGAAGAACAGGCCGCCGACCAGGGTCAGCGCGGCCTCGGCGATCAGGCCGGCGGCCGGGTGGACGCCGGTGCACAGGGCGGTGGCGAGGACGGGTCCGACGACGAAGGTGAACTCGTCCGTCACGGACTCGAAGGCGGCGGCCGTCGGCATCAGCGGGGTGCCGTCGAGCCTGGCCGCCCAGCGCGCCCGGACCATCGGGCCGACCTGGGGCACGGAGGCGCCGGCGGGCACGGCGGCCAGGAACAGCGCCCAGAGCGGGGCGCCGGCCAGGGCGAGGGCCACGAGGAGGGAGACGGAGGCGGTGTGGACGAGGACGCCGGGGACCAGGACGGCGCGCTGGCCGAAGCGGTCGGCGAGCTTGCCGCTCTGCGGCGCGAAGAGCGCCATGGAGACACCGGTGACGGCGGCGACCGCGCCGGCGCTGCCGAAGGAGCCGGTGGTGTGCTGGACGAGCAGCACGATGCCGATGGTCAGCATCGCGAAGGGCTGCCGGGCGGCGAAGCCGGGCAGCAGGAAGGACAGCGCGCCGGGGGTGCGCAGCAGCTGTCCGTAACCGGGCCGCTTGTCCGTGGGGACCGGGCTCTTGCGGGCCTTGTCCGTGTCGACCGTGGACACCACGGTCCTTGCCTTTCCGCCGCCTGGTAGCGCGTCCCGTGCACGGATGGTGCGGGTGTCGCCGAGAGCTGTCCTCATGCGCGGAACTGCGGTAGATACCGGGCCGGCCCCACGGTGGAGGGGCGCCACGGCCGCCATACGGTCGCGCCAGCTCTGCTTCAGGCAGAGTTGGTTCGATCAGGTGTGCCTTCATGATACAGGGAGGAGCGCTCCCCCGTCCGGGAAAGCGCTCCTGTCTCCGGACGGGCACCTGGCTTCGACCGGCCGTCCGCCCCTGCCGCTCGGCCGTCCGGCCTGCCCGGACGGTCCTGCTCGCCGGGCTCACCCGGCCCGCGCGGTCTCCCCTGGACAGTCCGGCTCACCCCGGCCCGTCCGGCCCGTCCCGGCCCCTCAGTCCCGTCCGGTCCGCCGTGCCCGTCCGGTCTTCCGTTCCTTCCCGGTCCCCTCCGGACCGTCCGCCCCTCCGGACCGTCCCGGCAGGTGGAAACGCGCCGCCGTCGCCGGGGCCGGTCCGAGCGCCGTGGAGCCGCCCGTCCCCAGCCAGCCCGCGAGCTTGCCGCCCTGGCCGACGGCCCGCAGGCGCCGTTCCGCGGCGTCCCGCACCGGGTCGGTGGCCACGACCAGGAGTTCGTCGCCGTGCCGCAGGACGGTCGTGGGTCCCGGGACGAAGCTCTTCCCGTCCCGTACGACGAGGGTGACCGCCGCTCCGGCCGGGAGGCGCAGTTCCGCGACCTCCACGCCGTGCATCCGGGAACCCTCCGGGACGGCGACGGAGAGGAGGTGGCCGCGCAGCCGTTCCAGGGGGGCGGACTCGACGCCGAGGTCGGCGGCCCCCGCGGAGTCCCCGAGCCTGAGCGCCTTCGCCAGCCAGGGCAGCGTCGGGCCCTGGATGAGGGTGTAGACGACGACGAGGACGAAGACGATGTTGAAGATCCGTTCGCTGCCCTCGATGCCCGCCACCATCGGGATGGTGGCGAGGATGATGGGGACGGCCCCGCGCAGGCCGGCCCAGGACATGAGGGCCTGCTCCTGCCAGGGGATGCGGAACGGCAGCAGGCTGACCAGGACCTCCATGGGCCGCGCGACCACCGTCAGGACCAGGCCGATGACGACGGCGGGCCAGAAGTCGTTGACGAGTTCGTGCGGGGTGACGAGCAGGCCGAGCAGGACGAACATCCCGATCTGGGCGATCCAGCCGAGCCCCTCGGCGAAGCCCCGGTTCGCGGGCGCGTGCGGCAGCCTGGCGTTGCCGAGGACCATCGAGGCGAGGTAGACGGCGAGGAAGCCGGAGCCGTGCGTCAGGGCGCCGGCGGCGTACGCGGCGACGGCGATGGCCATGACGGCGATCGGGTAGAGGCCGGAGGCGGGCAGGGCGACGTGCCGCAGCCCGAAGGCGCCGGCGAAGCCGACCGCGAGGCCGACGGCCGCGCCGATGGCGAGTTCGAGGGCGATCTCGCCGATGAGGACGTACCAGTGGTCGACCGGTCCGGTGGTGGAGAAGGCGACGACGAGGATGACGACGGGGGCGTCGTTGAAACCGGACTCGGCCTCCAGGACGCCGGTGACCCGTGAGGGCAGGGGCACCTTGCGCAGCACGGAGAAGACCGCGGCGGCGTCGGTGGAGGAGACGACGGCGCCGATGATCAGGGCCTGCCGCCAGTCCAGGCCGACGAGGTAGTGGGCGCCGGCGGCGGTGATGCCGACGCTGACCGCGACGCCGAGGGTGGAGAGGACGACCGCGGCCGGAAGGGCCGGTTCGATCTCCTTCCACTTCGTGCCGAGGCCGCCCTCGGCGAGGATCACGACGAGGGCCGCGTAGCCGATGACCTGGGTCAGTCCGGCGTTGTCGAAGGCGACGTCGCCGATGCCGTCCTGTCCCATGGCGACGCCGATCCCCAGGTACAGCAGGAGGCTGGGGAGGCCGCTCCGGGACGAGATCCGCACGGCCGCGACGGCGATCAGCAGCACGAGCGAGCTGACGAGCAGGAGTTCGTTGAGCTGGTGGACAGTCAGTGGCCGTTCCTTCCCCTCACATGCGGCTGGATCGTTCCTCCAGCGGGCGACACTTCGTTACCTTACCTAATCTTTAACGTTTTCTTGACGCGTTCCCCGACCTTCTTCGCTCACCAGTACGGTTCTCTTCCTGACACCGCGTCCAGGCCGCCCGGACGCTGCGCCTAAGGTGGCTCCCGTACTCCAGGACCACCCTGCCCCGCGAAGGACAGCGATGCCCTCCCACACGACAGCGCCCCCCGCCAAGAAGAAAGGGCGGCGTGCCCGCCTGCTCCTCCTCGTCCTGGTTCTCGCGCTGGTCGCGGTCATCTGCGGCGGCGGATACTGGGGTGTCAGCACCGTCCGGGCCTCGTTCCCGCAGACGGCCGGCGAGATCCGCCTCGACAGCCTCTCGGGGCAGGTGGAGGTGAAGCGGGACGCGCAGGGGGTCCCGCAGATCTACGCCGACAACGAGACGGACCTCTTCCGCGCGCAGGGCTACGTCCAGGCGCAGGACCGGTTCTACGAGATGGACGTCCGCCGCCACGTGACCGCGGGCCGCCTCTCGGAGATGTTCGGCGAGAGCCAGGTCGAGACGGACTCCTTCCTGCGCACGCTCGGCTGGCGCCGGGTCGCGCAGCAGGAGTACGACACGGTCCTGTCGGCGGAGACGAAGAAGTACCTCCAGGCGTACGCGGAGGGCGTCAACGCCTACCTGAAGGACCGGGCGCCGAAGGACGTCTCCGTCGAGTACGCGGCCCTGACCCTCACCGGCGACTACGCGATCGAGCCCTGGACGCCGGTCGACTCGGTGGCCTGGCTGAAGGCGATGGCCTGGGACCTGCGCGGCAACATGCAGGACGAGATCGACCGCTCGCTGCTCACCAGCCGGCTGACCCCGGCGCAGATCAAGCAGCTCTACCCCGAGTACCCGTACGCGCTCCACCAGCCGATCGTGGACAAGGGCGGGATCGACGCGTCGACCGGGAAGTTCGGCCCCGGGGGCGGTGCCGGCGGGAACGGCGGCGCGACGGCGGGGGAGGCGGCGGCCGGCGGTTCCGGCGGTTCGCGGGGCTCCGGCCGCCCGAACGGCTCCGGCGGCTCCTCGCGGGACGCGCAGTCCCAGCTCGGCGCGCTCTCCGAGGTCCTCGACGGCATTCCCGCCCTCCTCGGCCCCAACGGCAACGGCATCGGCTCGAACTCCTGGGTCGTCGCCGGGAAGTACACGACCTCCGGCAAGCCGCTGCTGGCCAACGACCCGCACCTCGCGCCCCAGCTGCCGTCCCTCTGGTACCAGATGGGCCTGCACTGCCGCTCGGTCTCGGCCACCTGCCGCTACGACGTCGCGGGCTACACCTTCTCCGGCATGCCCGGTGTGATCATCGGACACAACGACAGGATCGCCTGGGGCCTCACCAACCTCGGCGCCGACGTCACCGACCTCTACCTGGAGAAGATCGGCCCCGACGGCTACCTGGTCAACGGCAGGGTCAAGCCCTTCGCGGTCCGCGAGGAGACCATCAAGGTCGCCGGCGGCCCCGACCGCAAGATCACCGTCCGCTCCACCGAGCACGGCCCGCTCGTCTCCGACCGCTCCTCCGAACTGGAGACGGTCGGCCAGAAGGCCCCCGTCGGCAACACCGCCCCCGACCGCGGCACCGGCTACGGCGTCTCCCTCCAGTGGACCGCGCTCCAGCCCGGCAGGTCGATGGACGCGATCTTCGCCATCGACCGCGCCAAGGACTTCGCCTCCTTCCGGGCCGCCGCCAGGAACTTCGAGGTCCCCTCGCAGAACCTGATCTACGCGGACACCGAGGGCAACATCGGCTATCAGTCCCCGGGCAAGATCCCGCAGCGCGCCAAGGGCGACGGCACCCTGCCCGCGCCCGGCTGGGACCCGGCGTACCGGTGGAAGGGATACGTCCCCTTCGAGAAGCTGCCCTACGAGTACAACCCGGAGCGCGGCTACATCGTCACCGCCAACCAGGCCGTGATCGACCCGAAGAACTACCCCGACCTGCTGACCAAGGACTGGGGCTACGGCTCGCGCAGCCAGCGGATCAACGACCTCATCGAGGCGAAGACCAAGGACGGCGGCAAGATCTCGCCGGACGACATGCGGACCATGCAGACGGACAACCGCAGCGAGATCGCGACCCTGCTCAACCCGCTCCTGCTCAAGATCGACATCGCCGACCCGCACGTCCGCGAGGCGCAGAAGCTGCTGGAGGGCTGGGACTACACCCAGGAGCCCGACTCGGCCGCCGCCGCCTACTTCAACGCCGTCTGGCGCAACGTCCTCAAGCTCGCGTTCGGCGACAAGCTGCCCAAGGAGGTGCGCGCCGAGGGCGACTGCGTCAACGTGCGGCCGGCCGACGCCACGGGACCGGTCGACGAGCAGAACAAGCTCGTCCGCGAATGCGGCCAGCGCGACCCCGACTCGGCGCAGCCCGACGGCGGCGACCGCTGGTACGAGGTGGTCCGCCCGCTCCTCAAGCAGGAGAGGAACGAATGGTGGACCACCCCCGGCAACCGCACGGACCGGCCCACCGAGACCCGTGACCAGCTGCTCGCCCGCGCCATGAAGGACGCCCGCTGGGAGCTGACCGCCAAGCTCGGCAAGGACGTCTCCACGTGGAGCTGGGGCCGGCTGCACCAGCTGACCCTGAAGAACCAGACCCTCGGCACCGCCGGACCCGGAGCCGTGCAGCGGCTCCTCAACCGCGGCCCGTGGAACCTGGGCGGCGGCGAGGCGGCCGTCGACGCCACCGGCTGGAACGCGGCCGGCGGCTACGAGGTCATCTGGGTGCCGTCGATGCGGATGGTCGTCAACGTCGGCGACTGGGACAGGTCCCGGTGGATCAACCTGACCGGCGCCTCCGGGCACGCCTTCCACACCAACTACACGGACCAGACCGACGCGTGGGCGAAGGGCGAACTCCTCGACTGGGCCTACGGCAAGGAGGCCGTGAACGCGGCGACGAAGGACACCCTGGTCCTCAAGCCGTAGGGCCGGCGGTACGGAAGCGGACGACCCCTTCCGGGGTCACCGCCGCGTGCACGGGGTGGTCGTGCGGTTCCTCCGGGACCCGGGCGACCACCTCCGCCGCATGGAGGAGCACCACCAGGGCGGGGTCCTTCCCGGCCCGCGCCAGCCGGGCCAGGACCCGGTCGTACGAGCCGCCGCCCCGCCCGAGCCGCATCCCGCGCGCGTCGACCGCGAGGCCCGGCAGCAGGACGGCGTCGGCCCCGCACACCGCCTCCGGGCCGAGCCGGGGCCCGACCGGTTCGAGGAGCCCCCGGCCCGCCCGCGCCAGCCGGTCCGGGCCCTCGTACGCGGCCCAGTCCAGGTCGTTGTCGGGGAGCAGCACCGGAAGCAGGACCCGCACCCCCCGCGCGCGGAGCGCGTCGAGCAGCGCGCGCGTGCCCGGCTCGCGGCCCACGGAGACGTAGGCGGCGACGGTGGAGGCCCCGGCCAGCTCGGCGAGTTCCAGTCCGTTCCGGGCGAGGGCGGCGGCCGTTTCCGCCAGGGACGCGGCGTCCAGGGCGGCGCGGGCCGCCAGAAGTCGGGTGCGCAGTGCGGCTTTTTCGGACATCTCCGGTGTCATGACGGTCCTCTGTGAATTCACGAAGCGCTCTTAACTGCCTTTATGCGGAGGAAGTTAATCGGAGCCACATCTTTCTCTCATTCCGAGCCGTTAGTGTGCATCGCATGAATCACACGCCCCCCCGGTTCGGCCGGATCAGCAAGGCTGTCATTCCGGCCGCCGGCCTCGGCACCCGCTTCCTCCCGGCGACCAAGGCGACGCCGAAGGAGATGCTGCCGGTCGTCGACAAGCCGGCCATCCAGTACGTCGTCGAGGAGGCCGTCGCGGCCGGCCTCTCCGACGTACTGATGATCACCGGACGGAACAAGCGTCCCCTGGAGGACCACTTCGACCGGAACTACGAGCTGGAGGAGACCCTGAGCCGGAAGGGCGACGACGACCGCCTCTCCAAGGTCCAGGAGTCCAGCGACCTGGCCACCGTGCACTACGTGCGCCAGGGCGCCCCGCGGGGCCTGGGCCACGCCGTGCTGTGCGCCGCCCCGCACGTCGGGGACCAGCCCTTCGCGGTGCTGCTCGGCGACGACCTGATCGACCCGCGCGACCCGCTGCTCGCGCGGATGGTGGAGGTCCGGGAGCGGGAGGGCGGCAGCGTGATCGCGCTGATGGAGGTCGAGCCCTCGCAGATCCACCAGTACGGCTGCGCGGCGGTCGAGGGCACCGCCGACGCGGACGTCGTGAAGGTGACCGACCTGGTGGAGAAGCCCGGACCGGGCGAGGCCCCCAGCAACTACGCGATCATCGGCCGTTACGTGCTCGACCCGGCCGTCTTCGGGGTGCTGCGGGAGACCCCGCCGGGGCGGGGCGGGGAGATCCAGCTGACCGACGCCCTCCAGGAACTCGCCTCGGACGGGAGGACCGGCGGACCGGTGCACGGCGTCGTGTTCAAGGGGCGCCGCTATGACACCGGCGACCGGGGCGACTACCTGCGTGCCATTGTCAGACTCGCGTGCGAACGTGAAGATCTGGGACCGGACTTCCGGGCCTGGCTCCGGAGATACGTCAGCGAGGAGATGTAGCGCCTTGAGCAGCAGCACGGCACCGTCGCCGTCCCCCGACGGGGACCACGAGGGGCACGGAGAGCACGAGGGGCACGGGGAGCACGGCGGCCACCGTGACCACGACATCCGCGGCGACCGGGGGAGGGGCGACGCGGCGGACCCCTGCGCGGGCCCGGCCGGCGGACTGTGGTCGGTGGACGAGCACCTGGACGACATCCTCGCCTCCGTCTCCCCGCTCGAACCCATCGAGCTGCAGCTCCTCGACGCGCAGGGCTGCGTCCTGGTCGAGGACGTGACGGTGCCGGTCGAGCTGCCGCCCTTCGACAACAGCTCCATGGACGGGTACGCGGTCCGGGTCGCCGACGTCGCCGGAGCCACCGGGGAGTTCCCCGCCGTCCTCACGGTCGTCGGCGACGTCGCGGCGGGCGCGGACGGCCTGCCCGAGGTCGGCCCCGGCCAGGCGGCCCGCATCATGACCGGCGCCCCGCTGCCGCCCGGCGCCGAGGCCGTCGTCCCCGTCGAGTGGACCGACGGCGGTACGGGCGGGGGCGCGGCGACGGGCATGAGCGCCGCGAGCACCGTCCCCGGCGGCGCGTCCGGCGAGGTCAGGGTGTACCGGGCCGCCGAGGCCGGCGCCCACGTCCGCGCGCGCGGCGGCGACGTCCGGAAGGGAGAGCTCGCCCTCGCGGCCGGCACCGTCCTCGGACCGCCGCAGATCGGCCTCCTCGCCGCGATCGGGCGCGGCACGGTCCGGGTCCGCCCCCGCCCCCGGGTCGTCGTGCTCTCCACCGGGAGCGAGCTGGTCCAGCCCGGCGAACCGCTGGGGCCGGGCCGGATCCACGACTCCAACAGCTTCGCGCTCGCCGCCGCCGCGCGGGACGCCGGCGCCCTCGCCTACCGGGTGGGGGCCGTCGCCGACGACGCGGAGACGCTGCGCGCCACCCTCGAGGACCAGCTCATCCGGGCGGACCTGATCGTGACCACGGGCGGGGTGAGCGTCGGCGCGTACGACGTGGTGAAGGAGGCGCTGACCGCGGACGGCGAGGTCGACTTCCGCAGGCTGGCCATGCAGCCGGGCAAGCCGCAGGGGTTCGGGGCGGTCGGCGCCGAGCGCATTCCGCTGCTCGCCCTGCCGGGGAACCCGGTCTCCTCGTACGTCTCCTTCGAGCTGTTCGCCCGTCCCGCGATCCGCGCCCTGATGGGCGTCGAGGACCTGCACCGGCCCCGGGTGCGGGCGGTCCTCGACGCGGACGGGACGCTGAGGTCCCCGGCGGGCCGCCGCCAGTTCCTGCGCGGCGCGTACGACCGGGACACGGGCGCCGTCACTCCCGTGGGCGGTGCCGGCTCCCACCTGGTCGCGGCCCTCGCGCACGCGGACTGCCTGATCGTGGTCCCGGAGGAGACGGAGAGCGTGGAACCGGGAGCCGAGCTGGAGGTGGTCCTCCTCGGCTGAGCGCGTACGGGTGGGGGTACGGTGTCGTCCCACACAGCGACCGGGAGTGTCACGGCCATGAGCACGCAGCAAGGTCTCACCCACATCGACGAGGCGGGGGCGGCCCGCATGGTCGACGTCTCCGCGAAGGAGGTCACGGCCCGCACGGCGCGCGCCAGCGGGCGGGTCCTCGTCTCGCCGCGCGTGATCGAACTGCTGCGCGGCGAGGGCGTGCCGAAGGGCGACGCGCTGGCGACCGCCCGGATCGCCGGGATCATGGGCGCGAAGAAGACGCCCGACCTCGTCCCGCTCTGCCACCCGCTCTCCGTCTCGGGCGTGACGCTCGACCTGTCGGTCGCGGACGACGCGGTCGAGATCACGGCGACCGTGAGGACGACGGACCGCACGGGCGTCGAGATGGAGGCCCTGACGGCGGTCTCGGTGGCGGCCCTGACCGTGGTCGACATGGTGAAGGCCGTCGACAAGGGCGCGGTCATCTCCGACGTGCGGGTGGAGGAGAAGACGGGCGGCCGGTCGGGCCACTGGACGCGGGGCGAGTCGTGACGCGCGGCGGCCGGGTCGCGGGGACGCGCGAGCACCCGGAGCCCGCCGGGGCCGCGACGCCGGGGGAGGCTCCGGTGGACGCCTACTCGGCGCTCGTCGTCACCGCCTCCAACCGGGCGGCGGCCGGAGTGTACGAGGACAGGGGCGGTCCGCTGATCGCCGAGGCCCTGACCGCCCTGCGGTTCGCGGTCGAGGGGCCCCGGGTCGTCCCGGACGGGGAGCCCGTCGAGGCGGAGCTCCGGGCGGCCGTCGAGGCCGGGTACGACCTCGTCGTCACCACCGGCGGTACGGGGATCTCGCCGACCGACCTGACGCCGGAGGCGACCCGCCGGGTGCTGGAGCGGGAGATCCCGGGCATTCCGGAGGCGATCCGCGCGTACGGCCGGGAGAAGGTGCCCACGGCGGCGCTCTCCCGGGGCCTCGCCGGCGTCGCGGGCGGCACCCTGATCGTGAACCTCCCCGGCTCCACGGGCGGGGTGCGGGACGGCCTGGCCGTCCTGGAGCCGCTGCTCCGGCACGCCCTCGACCAGATCCGCGGCGGCGACCACCCGAGACCGTCGTGACCCCGTCCTGGCCGGTGGTCCTCGCCGACGGCGACGTCGTCCTGCGCCCGATCAGGATGCGGGACCACGCGGCCTGGCGCGAGGTGAACCGGCGCAACCGCGAGTGGCTGCGGCCGTGGGAGGCGACGGTTCCGCCGCCGCCCCCGGGCGGCCCGCCCGCCCGGCGCCCGACCTACCGTCAGATGGTGCGCCACCTGCGCTCGGAGGCGAACGCCGGCCGGATGCTGCCGTTCGTGATCGAGTACCGGGGACGGCTCGCCGGCCAGTTGACGGTGGCGGGGATCACCTGGGGCTCCATGTGCTCGGGGCACGTGGGGTACTGGGTGGACAGCGCGGTGGCCGGGCGCGGGGTGATGCCGACGGCGGTCGCGCTCGCCGTCGACCACTGCTTCCGCACGGTCGGGCTGCACCGCGTGGAGGTGTGCATCCGTCCCGAGAACGGGCCTTCGCGCCGGGTCGTGGAGAAACTCGGCTTCCGCGAGGAGGGGCTGCGGCCCCGCTATCTCCACATCGACGGCGCGTGGCGGGACCATCTGGTCTTCGCGCTCACCGCGGAAGACGTCCCGGAAGGACTGCTGAGGCGCTGGCGTTCCACGAGAATGAAATAAGTGTTCGAATTAAATCGCCAGTTGGCGACCCGTCGGCCCGAACAATCACAAAAAACTTCAGTGATATCAGCCAGATCGTGCGACACACCGGGCCAATTGGCCGATGCCTTCGCGCGAACCCCTCTACCGTGTGAATCGTGAGCAGCAGCGGCCTCATCTACGCAGTCATCGTCGGGGCCTGGGCCGCCTACTTGGTGCCGATGTGGCTCCGCAGGCAGGACGAGCTGAACGAAGCCCGTCCGACGGAACGCTTCAGCACCGCCATCCGGCTGCTTTCCGGACGGGCGGGCATGGAGCGCCGTTACGCCAAGGAGCTGAAGGAGCGGGACCGTACGGCGGAGGGTCCGACGCCCGACGTGGACCCGGACGCGGTGACCGAGCACCTGAGCTCGGTCGACGTCCGGGCCTTTTCCGCGCCCGCGACCAGGACCGAGGCGCGCCTGGAACTCCCGGAACCGGAACCGGCCCCCTTCCCGGCCCGCCCCGCCCCCGGGGCCGCCGAGCGCGCCCGCCGGGGCAAGGTCCTCGCCCGGCGCCGCCGGACCACGATCGTCCTCTTCCTCGCCTTCACGCTCGGCGCGGTCGTCGCGGCGGTCGGCGGGGTCCCCTTCCTGTGGGCGCCGGCGGCCCCCGCCCTGCTGCTCAGCGCGTACATCGTCCACCTGCGGACCCAGGAGCGGCGGCGCTTCGTGTACGTGATGGACCGGCGCCGCGCCGAAGCGGCGGCCGCCCGGCTGCGCGAGAGCCGCCGCCCCGCCCCGACGCCCGCGCCGGAGGCCGGGACGACGCCCGCGACGGCCCCGGCGGTCTCCCCGCAGGAGGCCGACCGGCGCGCCCTGGTCGAACAGACCGACCACGCGGAGTGGGTGGACCAGCAGCGCGAGCGCGGCCCGGCCCGCGGCGACAGCTGGGACCCGGTCCCCGTCCCGCTCCCCACGTACGTCACCGCCCCGGTCGCCCCGCGCGCCACGAGCGGCGTCGACATCACGGACCCGGACACCTGGAGCGCGGCCCGCTCCTCCACGGCGGCCGACCCGGCCCCCGCCCCCTCTCCGGCCCCCCGCCGCCGTGCCACCCCGCCCCGGCGGGGCCGCGACCAGGGCCGCACCCCCCTCTTCGACCAGTACGCGGACGACGACGACCGCCCCCGGGCCGCCAACGAGTGAGCCCCGGGGCCCACCCCCGCCCCGTCGCCCTCCGGCGCGGGGCCGCGTCGTCCGGGACGTCCGGAGAGGCGAAGTAGAACGGCACGCCGGGACGGTCTGCGAGGAGCCGCCCCGTCCGGCCCCGCCGCGCACGGCGCGACGGTCGCCGCGCGGGTCCGGGGGCCTCCCCGGTGACCTGCGGCGGAAGCGATTTTTGTTCTCGCCGGTCGGGGTGCTAATGTTTCACACGTCGCAAGGGCCTGTGGCGCAGTCTGGTAGCGCACCTCGTTCGCATCGAGGGGGTCTGGGGTTCAAATCCCCACAGGTCCACAGACAACGAGAGTCCCGCCCGGTCGCAAGACCGGGCGGGACTCTCGCGTTTCCGGGCGCATCCACGACCGTGTCCGGTCCTCGCCCGCGGGTGAGGACCGGTGCCGGGCGCCCGGCCGGTCGTGTGCCCGGCACCGTCCGTCGCCTCCCGCCGTCCCGGGGGAACCGCGCGGCGGGCCGTCGCGACGGGGCGTCAGGTCAGCGGCTTGGCGTAGCAGAGGCTGCTGGGGTGGTCGCGGTAGTGGCCGAACTTGGCGCAGGGCTCGTAGCCGCTGGAGGTGTAGAGGGCGATGGCCTCCGGCTGGGCGTCGCCGGTCTCCAGGACCATGCGGACGCGGCCGGCGGCGCGGGCGTCGGCTTCGAGGGCCGCGAGGATGCGGCGGGCCAGACCCAGGCCGCGCGCCTCCGGGACCACGTACATGCGCTTCAGTTCGGCGTCGCCGTCCGAGTAGCCCTGGTCGTTCTCGTCCTGGGTGCGCCAGCCGCCGGTGGCGACGGGCTTGCCCTCGGGGGTGTAGGCGAGGAGGTAGAGGCCGCGCGGCGGAACGAACATCGTGGCGTCCAGCGGTGTGACGTCGCCCTCGTCGTCGTAGCGGAGGGCGTATTCCGCCTGCACCGCGTCATTGAGCTTCACGGCGTCGGGGTGGTCATAGGGCGTGGGCTGGATGTGCATGCGATTCATCGTACGTGTGTACGTATTGTGGGTGCCGGTATTCTCCCGGGATGCTCACCGTCACCAGCGTGAATGTCAATGGTCTCCGCGCCGCCGCCAAGAAGGGCTTCGTCGAGTGGCTGGCCGGGACCTCCGCCGACGTCCTCTGCCTCCAGGAGGTGCGCGCCGAGGAGACCCAGCTGCCCCCGGAGGTGCGGGCGCCCGAGGGCTGGTTCGCCGTGCACGCGCCCGCCGCCGCCAAGGGGCGCGCCGGGGTCTCCCTCTACACCCGGCGGGAGCCGGACGCGGTGCGCGTCGGTTTCGGGTCGGCCGAGTTCGACGGCGGCGGCCGGTACGTCGAGGCCGACCTGCCCGGCGTGACCGTCGCCAGCCTGTACCTGCCCTCCGGCGAGGCCGGGACCGCGCGGCAGGACGAGAAGTACCGCTTCATGGGCGAGTTCCTGCCGTACCTGAAGGAGCTGAGGGCCCGGGCCGCCGCCGGCGGACGCGAGGTCGTCGTCTGCGGCGACTGGAACATCGCCCACCGCGAGGCCGACCTCAAGAACTGGAAGGCCAACAGGAAGAGCGCCGGCTTCCTGCCCGAGGAGCGGGAGTGGCTGGGCCGTGTCCTCGACGGGGAGGACGGGGGGTACGTGGACGTCGTACGGGCGCTCCACCCCGACCGGGAGGGCCCCTACTCCTGGTGGTCCTACCGGGGACGGGCCTTCGACAACGACGCCGGATGGCGCATCGACTACCAGATCGCCACGCCCGGACTCGCCGCCAGGGCCGTGGAGGCGCACGTCGAACGGGCCGCCACCCACGCCGAGCGGTGGAGCGACCACGCGCCGGTCACCGTCGTCTACGGGGCGTAGGAGGCGGTGGGGAGCCCGTCCGGCCGTGTTGTTCGCGGTCGGAGCCGGACGGGGCCGGTTCAGGGCTTGTCGCGCAGTCGTCTGTCCAGGGCCAGGGACAGTTCCGCCTCCACCACGCTCTTGGCGAGGGGGCGCAGGCGCCACAGGTCCTCCTCGGCGGCGTGGGCGCGCAGGAGGTCGGTGAAGAGTTCCGCGAGGGCCTCGGCGTGCTCGCGGACCCGGGCGCCCGCCCCGAGGACCTCCGCGAGCGGGACGCCCTCCCGGACGAGGGAGGCCGAGACGCCGAGGAGGCGGCGGCTGACGTGGACGATCTCCTCGCCGTCGGGCACCAGATAGCCGAGTTCCAGGGCGGCGGCGAAGTTCTCCGGGGTGACCTCGCCCGCGAAGTGGTCCGCCAGCTCCTCGGGGGTGAGCCGGACCGGTTCCTCCTCGCTGGGGGTGTCCAGGGCGAGGACCTCGCGGACGTTCCGGCCGCTCTCGAAGGCGGCGGTGAGGTCGGCGATGCCGTTGAGGGTGTGGCCGCGTTCCAGGAGGGCGGCGATGGTCCGCAGCCGGGCCAGGTGCTGCTCGTCGTACCAGGCGATCCTGCCCTCGCGGCGCGGCGGCGGGATCAGGCCCCGTTCGCGGTAGAAGCGCAGGGTGCGCACGGTGATGCCCGCCGCCGCCGCCAGCTCCTCCACGCGGTACTCGCGCACGCCGCCGCCGGCGGCGGTCGCGGAGCCGGTGCCGGGACCCCCCGTCACGCCGCCCCCCGCCACGCCGCCCCCCTTCGCGCCGTCGGGGCCCGTCGTGCCGGTCTCCGTGCCGCCGTCGTCCGTCGTGCCGCGTCGGCCTCCGTGTGCGCCCGTCCCCGGACCCGATCCTTCTGCCACGCCCGCCAGCCTATGTTGTACCGCCGGTAACTTTCCCTCGTCGTACCCCTACCGCTCGGTAGGGCGCTGCTCTACAGTCCCCACCATGCCAGTGATTGCTGGCGGAATGGGCCGGACGCACGGGAGGCGGCATGGCGAAGCACGAGCACGTACGGGTGGCGGTGATCGGATCGGGATTCGGCGGCCTGGGGGCCGCCGTCCGGCTGCGCCGCGAGGGGATCACCGACTTCGTGGTCCTGGAGCGGGCCGACTCCGTGGGCGGCACCTGGCGCGACAACAGCTACCCGGGCTGTGCCTGCGACGTCCCCTCCCACCTCTACTCCTTCTCCTTCGCGCCCAACCCCGACTGGCCCCGCACCTTCTCCGGACAGCGGCACATCCGCGCGTACCTGGAGCACGTCACGGACACCTTCGGCATCCGGCCGCACCTGCGCCTGAACCACGAGGTGCTGCGGATGGTGTGGGACGCCGAGACGCTGCGGTGGGAGATCGAGACCTCCTCCGGGTCCTTCAGCGCCGAGGTGGTCGTCTCCGCCACCGGACCGCTCTCCGACCCCAAGATCCCCGACATCCCGGGGCTCTCCGACTTCCCCGGCAAGGTCTTCCACTCCGCCCGCTGGGACCACGACTACGACCTCACCGGCAAGCGCGTCGCCGTGATCGGCACCGGCGCCTCCGCCATCCAGATCGTGCCCGCGATCCAGCCGCGGGTGGAGAGGCTGACGCTCTTCCAGCGCACGCCCCCGTGGGTCATGCCCCGCATGGACCGGAACATCACCGGCGTCGAGCGCCGGCTCCACCGCGCCCTGCCCCTCACCGCGACCCTCCGCCGCGGCCTGCTCTGGGGCATCCGCGAACTCCAGGTCGGCGCCTTCACCAAGCACCCGGGCGAACTGGGCCTCGTCGAGAAGCTCGCCAGGGCCAACATCGCCAGGGCGGTCAAGGACCCGGCGCTGCGGGCCCGGCTGACCCCCTCGTACCGCATCGGCTGCAAGCGCATCCTGCTGTCGAACACGTACTACCCGGCGGTCGCGCGGCCCAACGTCGACGTCGTCGCCTCCGGGCTCCGCGAGGTCCGCGGCTCGACCCTGGTCGGCGCCGACGGCACCGAGACCGAGGCCGACGCGATCGTCTTCGGCACCGGCTTCCACGTCACCGACATGCCGATCGCCCCGCGCGTCGTCGGCGCCGACGGGCGTTCGCTCGCCGAGGCCTGGAAGGACGGCATGGAGTCGCTGCGCGGCGCCACCGCCGCCGGCTTCCCCAACTGGATGACGATCATCGGCCCCAACACGGGCCTGGGGAACTCCTCGATGATCCTGATGATCGAGTCCCAGCTCAACTACATGGCCGACTACCTGCGCCAGCTCAACGTCCTCGGCGGGCGCGCCGCCCTCGCCGTCCGGCCCTCCGCCGTGAACGCCTGGAACCGCAAGGTGCAGGCCCGGATGGAGCGGACCGTCTGGAAGTCCGGCGGCTGCGAGAGCTGGTACCTCGACGCCAACGGCCGTAACACCACCCTCTGGCCGGGCACCACCGGCGAGTTCCGGCGCGAGACCCGGCGGGTGGACCTCTCCGAGTACGAGGTCCTCCGCGCGCCCCGGCCCGCCCCGGCCGCGAAGACCCGTCCGCCCCGCACGAAGGAGGCCGCCCAGTGAGCCGGCACCTGACCCCGCTCCCCGAGGCCCGCGAACTCACCGCCGTCTCCGCCGACGGCTCCCGCCTCCACGTCGAGGTGTACGGCCCCGAGGGCGCCCCCGCCGTCGTCCTGGCCCACGGCTGGACCTGCTCGATCGGCTTCTGGGCCGACCAGATACGGGCGCTCGCCGCCGACCACCGGGTCATCGCCTACGACCAGCGCGGCCACGGCCGTTCGCCGGACCCCGGCCCCGGCGGCTACTCGACGACGGCGCTCGCCGACGACCTGGAGGCGGTGCTCTCCGCCACCCTCGCCACCGGCGAGCGGGCCGTCCTCGCCGGCCACTCCATGGGCGGCATGACGATCATGGCCGCCGCCGAGCGCAACGGCCTGCGCGACCACGCCGCCGCCGTCCTGCTCTGCTCCACGGGCCCCTCCCGGCTGACCGCCGGGGCCACCGTCGTGCCGCTGCGGCCCGGCCGGCTGCGCACCCGGCTCACCCGGGCCGTCCTCGGTTCGAACGCGCCGCTCGGCCCGGTCAACGCCGTCTCGAAGAAGGTCCTGAAGTACGCGACGATGGGCCCCGGCACGGCGCCGGAGCGGGTCGACGCCTGCGCCCGGATCGTGCACGCCTGCCCGCGCGGCGCGCGCCACGGCTGGTCGCAGGTCCTCGCCGGCCTCGACCTCGAACGGGAACTGCGGTCCCTGCGGCTGCCGGTGGCCGTGCTCGTCGGCACCGCCGACCGGCTCACCCCGGCCGCCCACTCCCAGGCCATGGCGGACGCGCTGCCGCACTGCACCGACTTCGTCCGGCTGACCGGTGTGGGCCACATGACGCCGATGGAGGCGCCCGAGGCCGTCACCGCGCAGATCCGTGAACTGACCCTCACGTACCTGGGCGCGAAGGACACCGCGCACGTCAAGGAGGAAGCATGAGCAGGGTGAGTCTCGAAGGCCAGGTCGTGGTCGTCACCGGGGGGGCCCGGGGCGTCGGCGAACTCCTCGCCCGCAAGCTCTCGGCGCGCGGCGCGAGGATCGCGCTCGTCGGCCTGGAGCCCGAACTCCTCAAGGAGGTCGCCGGGCGGCTGCACACCGAGGCCGACTGGTGGCACGCCGACGTCACCGACCACGAGGCGATGGCCCGGGTCGCGGCCGAGGTGAAGGAGCGGTTCGGGAAGGTCGACGTGGTCGTCGCCAACGCCGGTGTCGCGACGGGCGGTCCGTTCGCCGAGTCCGACCCGGTCGCCTGGCGCCGGGTCATCGAGGTCAACCTGATCGGCGGCGCGGTGACCGGCCGGGCGTTCCTGCCCGTCCTCATGGAGTCCCGCGGGTACTTCCTCCAGATCGCCTCGCTCGCCGCGATCACCCCGGCGCCGATGATGACGGCGTACTGCGCCTCCAAGTCGGGCGTCGAGGCCTTCGCGCACAGCCTGCGGGCCGAGGTCGCGCACAAGGGCGTGAAGGTCGGCGTCGGCTACCTCTCCTGGACCGACACGGACATGGTCCGGGGCGCCGACCAGGACGACGTCATGCGGGAGTTGCGGCAGCGGCTGCCGTGGCCGTCGAACCGCACGTACCCCCTCGGCCCGGCCGTCGACCGGATCGTCGAGGGCGTCGAGCGGCGCTCGCCCCACGTCTACGCCCAGTGGTGGCTGCGCGGGATGCAGTCGATCCGCGGCTACCTGCCCTCCCTGATCGGGGTCGTGGGGCAGCGCGAGGTGAAGCGCTTCGAGCCGCGTCTCGGCTCGATCCCCAAGGGACTCGTGGGCGCGGGGGGCGCGGCCGACGAGCGGGCGAGGGCCGGGAAGGCCTGACCGGCGCGAGCCCGGGGCGGGGTCCGGGGGAGGGCTTCGGAGAAGGGCCCTTCCCCCGGACCTCACTGTCCGTAATTGATCGACATGCGTGGAATGTCCGCCCGTGTGAGGCTGGTCGAGGCCGGGGACAGGTCGTCCCCCACCTCGCTAGGAGTGAACTTCCATGGGTATGCAGGACCAGTTCAAGGGCAAGGCGGACCAGCTCAAGGAGCAGGGCAAGAAGGCCATGGGCAACGCGAAGGACGAAGCGTCCGAGCGCGCCTCCCAGGGCCGTGAGCGTTCCGAGGACGCGACGCGCCGGGCCCAGCAGGAGGCGCGGACCCGCTCCGGCCAGGACCGCGACGCCTGACGTCCGCCGGTTCGCACCGAAGGCGCACCCGGGAGACCGGGTGCGCCTTCGCGCGGTCCGGGCCGGTCAGGCGACGGAGTCGTACGGGCCGTCGCCGGAGGTGAGGGCCGCGAGCCGGGCCCCGTACAGGGGCGTCCGCCACTGGCCGGTGCCCCGGTGGAGGTACTCGCCGGCCGGGCCGAAGCCGACGAGGTCCGGCCGGCCGTCGCGGTCGGCGTCGCCGGTGCCGACGAGGTCCCGGTACGTGTTCCAGCCGCCGCCCACCCGGGTGCGGGGGGCGAAGCCGCCGTCGCCCTTGCCGAGGTACTGCCAGAGGACACCGGCCCTGTCCCGGGCGAAGAGGTCTCCGGCCGGGCCGCCCGCGACGTTCCCCACGGCCGTCAGCCGGTCGTAGACGCCCCAGCCCCCGCCGATCTTCTTCCGGGCGGAGAAGGGGGCGGTGGCGGAGCCCGTGCCCCTGTACAGGTACAGGTCGCCGGACTTGTCCGTGGCGACCAGGTCGGCCCGTCCGTCGCCGGTCAGATCGCTGCCGCCCGCGAGCTGGTCGTAGGCCTGCCAGCCGCCGCCCACCTTCGTCCGGGCGGTGAAACCGCCGCGGCCGTCGCCCCGGTACAGCCAGAGGTCGCCCGCCCTGTCCCGGGCGACCAGGTCGCCGACCGCCGAGCCCGCGACGTCCCCGGTGGCCTCGATGCGGTCGTAGACCTGCCAGCCGCCGCCGACGAGCCGGCGCGGATCGGCCAGGAGCTGGGTGCCGTAGGAGGTGTCCGACCGCCACAGGCGGCCGGAGCCGTCACGGAGGAGGACGTCGGGCGCGCCGTTGTCGTCGAAGTCGTGCGGCTTGGGCGTGCGGGTGGTCCTGAAGCCGCCGGTCGCGGTCGCGGTCGGGCCGAGGCCGTTGAGCGGACGGGCGGTCAGCCGCCAGGTGTAGTCGCCGTTGTACTCGCCCTGCCAGTCGAAGACCGCCTTCCGTTCCGACTGCGGGTGGTCGTAGAACGTCTGGGACTGGCCGGTCCGGGTGTGCCGCACGGTGAGCGCCACCTCCGCGCCGGTCCGGGACAGGTTCCAGGTGAACCTCGCGACCCCGGCGTTCCTGTCGAGGTCGACCGTGGCGGGGACGTCGTGGCCCGTGACCGTCATCGCGGTGGGCTCGCCGGTGGACGCCACCAGGGTGACGGCCGGGCGCGCGTCCCCCGTCGCCGTGATCCGGTACACGCCCTCGCCGCCGCCCTCGGCGAGGCTGCCGCCCCGCACGTACAGGCTCCCGTCGGGGCCTCCGGCCGCCGAGGTCAGGTGGTCGAGGAGCTTCACCCTCGCCCCGGTGGCCGGGTTGTACGCGGTGAGGGCGTACATCGGGCCCGAGAAGGCGAGGCCGCCCGTGTCCCCGTACACGACCCAGCCGCCGACCAGGGCGACCCGGAAGTGGTTGCCCCACGTGCCTTCGACCGGCACCCTCCGGGCGGAGCCGTCGGCGCGGTCCACGAGGACGATCGCCGGACGGGAGGGGTCCGAACCGTCGGCCCACGCGGTGTGCGTCGCGGAGACGGCGGCGAACGAGGCGCCCGCCGGGACGCCGGCGGTGGGAACCTCCTCGACGGCGTGGGCGGCGGAGCCGATCCGGCCCCACTTCGTCACCCCGCCCGCCGTGAAGGCGACCAGGGCCTCGTCGGGGGCGCCGGGCAGAACCGTGAGCCCGGTGACGCCGGCCGGGAGGCCGGTCACGCGCTCCGTGCCGCCCGCCTCGGTGTGCTTGTACAGGACCGTGCCCGAGTCGGGCCGCACGGTCGTGAACACGGCGTCCCCGACGGCCCCGGCGTACGCCGTTCCGGGCGCCGTGCCGAGGGGAACCCTCAGCGCCGACCCGGTGGACAGGTTCCGGAGGGTCACCCCGGACATCTCCTGGAAGACCAGGAAGTCCGTGGTCCGCGTCGACCGCATGGCGGTCGGGAAGCCGTGGTCCACCACGGAGCCGTCCGCGTACCGGACGAAGCGCTTCGACCGGCCGTCGTAGGACTCGGCCAGGAAACCGCCCGCTCCGGCCGCGAGCAGCCGGTGGTCCTTCGGGAAGGGGACGGGGGCCGCGGCGGCGTCCGCCGTGACGGTCACGGCCGACGTCGGGGGGACGGCGGTCGCGGGGCCCGCCAGGGAGCCCGCGCCGAGCGTGACGGCGAGGACGGTGGTGACGGCGGCGACGAGCCGGCGTCGGTTCGGGGAAGCGTGGGGCACCTTCGTTTTCCTCCCGGGGCGCCGGCGCGCGGTGCACCGGCACTCGTACTGACTGCCGAAGGAGCGGAAAGTTGTACGCGTTCCGCGCCGGATCTCCGTACGGTGGCGCCCATGGCCGTACTCCAGCGTCTGCGCCCCGACCACGCCCCCGCCCTGCTCGCCTTCGAGCGGGAGAACCGGGCCTACTTCGCCGCGTCCGTGCCCGACCGGGGCGACGCGTACTTCACCGGCTTCGAGGAGCGGCACCGGGCCCTGCTCGGCGAACAGGAGGCCGGAACCGTCCACTTCCACGTCCTGGTGGGGGAGGACGGGGAGGTCCTGGGCCGCTTCAACCTCGTCGACGTGGCCGGCGGGAGCGCCGAACTCGGCTACCGGGTCGCCGAACGGGCGACCGGACGCGGGGTGGCCACGGCCGGGGTGCGGGAGGTGTGCCGGCTGGCCCGCGAGGAGTACGGGCTGAGCCGGCTGACCGCCGTCACGACCCTCGACAACGCGGGGTCGAGGGCCGTGCTCGGGCGGGTCGGGTTCGGCGCGGTCGGAAGCGTGACGCTCGACGGCCGCGCGGGGACCGCGTACGAACTGGACCTGGCGTACGGGGTGGTGGGGGCGGCCTGAGTCCGCGCCCCCGCCCCTCCCTCCCGCGCGGGGGGCGCGGGTCAGTCGACGAGGGCGGTGGCCTCGACCTCGACGAGCACGCCGGGCGCGAAGAGGCGGTCGACGCCGATGAGCGACGAGGGCGGGAAGGGCGTCGGCAGGCCGATCTCGTCCGCGACGCTTTCCGCCCCGGCCATGAAGGCCCCCATCTTCTCCGGCTCCCACTCGGTGACGTAGAACGTCAGCCGCAGGACGTCGTCGAACGTGGCGCCGGCTCCGGCGAGACCGCGCGCGGTGTTCCGCAGGGCCTGCGCGACCTGCCCGGACAGGTCTCCCGCCGCGACGGGCGTCCCGTCGGCGAGGCTGGAGGTCTGCCCGCTGACGTGGACGTGCCTGCTGCCGGTGCCGACGGCGACGTGGTGGTAGGGGGTGGGCTGAAGAAGGCCCTCGGGGGTGAAACGCCGGACGGACATCACGGTCTCCCTGCTGGTGACGAGCGCTGATGTGTCCTTGGTATCCGGGGGGCGCAGGACACTTCAACGAGACCAGGTTTCGCGGACGATACCGCCGCGGCCCACGGGGCGGACCGGGGACGCGAACGCCGCGCGGCGAACTCGCCAATGGGGGAAGGGAGTTCGGGAAGATGACCGGCCGGCCTCCGGGCCGGTCCCGAGCCGCCCGGCGGCGGGCCCGGTCCGGAGGCGTGCGCGGCGCGTCTCAGCCGTCCCGCCCGTCCGGCCCGTCCCGCCCGTCCGGCCCGTTCCGCCCGTCCGGCCTCGGCGGCAGCTTCGGCCGGGAGCGGTCCGGGAGGTCCACGTACCCCGGGGGGCTCGCCGCCGGGTTCTTCTCCAGGAGGGCCAGGGCGACGTGGACGGCGTCGTCCAGCTGGGCGTGGCGGCCCTCCGCCCAGTCCAGCGGGGTGCGCAGGACCGCGAGGTCGGGTTCCACGCCGTGGTTCTCCAGGGACCAGCCGTACTCGGGGAACCAGGCCGCGTTCATCGGCACGGTGATCTGCGTGCCGTCCCCGAGCCGGTGGCGGCCGGTCATCCCGACGACCCCGCCCCAGGTGCGCTGGCCGACGACGGGGCCGAGGCCGAGGATCTTGAACGCGGCGGTGATCATGTCGCCGTCGGAGGAGGTCGCCTCGTCCGCGAGGGCGACGACCGGACCGCGCGGGGAGTTGGTGGGGTAGCCGACGGGCTGGGCGTCGCGCGTGAGGTCCCAGCCGACGATCCTGCGGGTCAGCTTCTCGACGACGAGTTCGCTGATGTTGCCGCCGGCGTTGCCCCGCACGTCCACGATGAGGGCCGGCCGGGAGACCTCCATGCGCAGGTCCCGGTTGAACTGCGCCCAGCCGGAGCCGCCCATGTCGGGGATGTGCAGGTACCCGCAGCGCCCGCCGCTCAGTTCGCGCACCACGGCCCGGCGCTTGGCCACCCAGTCCTGGTAGCGCAGCGGGCGCTCGTCCACCAGCGGGACGACGGCGACGCGGCGGGCCGGCCCCTCGCCCCCGGCGGGCCGGAAGGTCAGCTCGACGGTGGTGCCGCCGGTCCCGGAGAGCAGCGGGTACGGCCCGGTGAGCGGGTCCACCGGGCGGCCGTCGACGTGGGTGAGGACGGCGCCCTCGCGGATGCCGGTGCCGGCGAGCGGGGAACGGGCCTTGGAGTCGGAGGACTCGCCGGGCAGGATGCGCCGCACCGTCCAGCCGGCCTCCCGGAGCACGAGGTTGGCGCCGAGCAGGCCCATGGGCCGCTGGTAGTGCGGCGGGCCCTCGTTGCGGCGGGCGGGGGTGACGTACGCGTGCGAGGTGCCCAGCTCGCCCAGGACCTCGCGGAGCAGGTCGGCGAACTCGTCGGGCGACGAGACCCGTTCGACCAGCGGCCGGTACTGGTCCAGGACCGCCGTCCAGTCCACGCCCCCCATGCCGGGCTCCCAGAAGTAGGCGCGGACGATCCGCCCGGCCTCGTCGAAGGCCTGGCGCCACTCGGCTCCGGGATCGACCTCGTGCAGGATGCGCCGCAGGTCCAGGTAGACGGTGGAGTCGCCGTCCCCGGGCTCGGTCGCGGGCACCGCCCGCAGTTCGTTCTCGTCCGCGACGACGAGCCGCGTCCCGTCGCCGCTGACCGCGAACCAGTCGAGGTCGGAGGCGAGTTCGCTCTTGCGGGCCTTGGTGATGGAGAAGTGCTCCAGGGTGGGGCGGCCCGAGGTGTCGGCCGGGTTGGCGAAGGTCTCGCCCAGCGCGCCGGAGATGGGCCAGCGCAGCCAGACCAGGCCGCCGCCGCTGACCGGGTGCAGGGCGGAGTACTTGGAGGCGGCGACCGGGATGGGCGTGACCCGGTCGGCGAGGCCCTCGGTCTCCACGGTGACCGTGCCGTCCGCCGTCTCCGCGTCGTCGTCGGCCGGGTCGAGGCCGCCGGCCGCCGGCCGCCCGTCGGGGAGGAGCGCGAAGGGGGACGGGGTCGCGGAGGAGAGCGGGACGAGGTAGGGGCGGCAGCCCAGGGGGAAGGACAGGTCGCCGGTGTGCACGTCGTACACCGGGTCGAAGCCGCGCCAGGAGAGGAAGGCGAGGTAGCGGCCGTCGCGGGTGAAGACGGGGTTCTCGTCCTCGAAGCGCCCGTTGGTGACGTCCACGACGGCGGGGGCGCCGGGGCCCGCGATGCGGGCCATCCGGATGGAGCGCAGGGAGCGGCCGATGCCGGGGTGGGACCAGGCCAGCCAGTCGCCGTCGGGGGAGAAGGCGAGGTCGCGGACGGGCCCGTTGACGGACCTGATCAGCTCGGTGACCTCGGCGCCGGGCCCTTCGGCGTCCGTGGCGCCGGTCTCCCCGGGCACGGTCAGGAGGAGGAGCCGGCCGTCGTGGGAGGCGAGCGCGATCCGTTCGCCGTCCGGGTCGGCGACCAGTTCCTCGACCCGGCCCAGTCCGCCGGAGACGAGCCGGCGCGGCGGCCGGTCCCCGCTGACGCGCGGCAGGTACGCCACCTCGACGGCGTCCTCGCCGTCGGCGTCGGTGACGTACGCGACCTGGCCGCCGCTGCCCAGCATCTCGGGCAGCCGGACCCGGACGCCCGGGGTGTCGGCGATGGTGCGGGCCGGGCCGTCGCGGTGCGTCAGCCAGTACAGGCTGCCCCGGACGGAGACGGCGCTGGCCCGGCCGGTCTCGTCCACGGAGACCGCGTCGACGTGGTGGGCGGCGGGCACCTGGTAGCGGCGGCGGCCGACGCGCTGGCCGCCGAGCCGCACCTCCAGCCTGCGGGGGCGGGAGCCGGGGGTGAGGGCGTCCACGATCCACAGTTCGCCCGCGCACTGGTAGACGACCCGGCGGCCGTCGGTGGAGGCGTGCCGGGCGTAGAAGTCGGCGTGGTCGGTGTGGCGGAGCAGGCCGGTGCCGTCGGGCCGGCAGGAGTACAGGTTGCCGACGCCCTCGTGGTCGGAGAGGAACGCGACCCGGCCGTCCACGGCCATGGGGCAGTCGAGGTGCCCGCCGAGGTCGGGCAGCAGCCGTTTCCCGTGCAGCCAGAGGCGGCCGGTGGCGCCGCCCCGGTACCGCTTCCAGGCCGCCGGCTCGTGCGGCGGCTTCCCGGTCAGGAGCAGGGTGCACCGTTCGCCGTCGTGGCCGGGGGCGGGGGTGTCGTCGGTGACGGCGATGTCGGAGACGGGGCCCCAGGGCAGCCGGCGGCCGGGGGAGCCGTCGGTGGGGACGGTGTAGGCCCAGGAGTAGTACGAGAAGGGCTGCCCGTGCGAGGAGACGGCGAGGATCTCGGAGCGGCCGTCCTTGTCGGGGGGAGTCCAGCCGCAGACCCGGGTGTCGGTGGAGCCCCAGTGGGTGAGCCTCCGGGTCGCCCCGCCGTCGACGGGGACGAGGTGGATCTCGGGGTCCAGGCTGCGCCAGTTCGTGTACGCGATGTGGCGCCCGTCCGGCGAGAAGCGGGGGTGTCCGACCCTGGTCCGGTCGACGGTGAGCCGCCAGGCCCGGCCGGGGCGGTGTCCCTCGGCCGCGAGCGGGGCGACCCAGAGGTCGTCCTCGGCGGCGAAGCACAGCAGGTCGTCGTGGAGGTGCGGAAAACGGAGATACGCGACGTCGTCACTCACCACACCATGCTTCCCGCGCGGAGGGGGCGGGGCAACTCGTGCGTGTCCGCGGCGGGGCGCGGCGCGGGGAGGTGTGGCCCGGGACACGTACGAAACGGTTTCGTTTCGCTGGGCGCGGGGTTATCTTCGTACGGTACGAAACCGTTTCGTTCGCACGCGTCGGGGGCGGACCACCGGAGGGAGCCATCGCCATGGCACGCAGCAGACTCACTCCCGAGCGGGAGACCGAGCTGTACACGGCCGTGCTCGACCTCCTCCGTGAGGTCGGCTACGACGCCCTCACCATGGACGCCGTCGCCGCCCGCACCCGCTCCAGCAAGGCCACCCTCTACCGCCAGTGGGGGAGCAAGCCCGAGCTGGTCGCCCGGGCGCTGCGCCACAACAAGCCGGCCGACCTCTCCGAGATCGACACCGGCTCGCTGCGCGGCGACTTCCGGGCCATGCTCGAACGGACCGACGACTGCCAGATGGAGAAGGACTCCGCGCTGATGCGGGGCCTGGCCCATGCCGTCCACGACAACCCCGACCTGCACCGGGCGCTGCGCGAACTCCTCATCGAACCCGAGATGACGGCCTTCCGCGAAGTGCTGCGCCGGGCGGTCCGCAGGGGCGAGGTCGACGCCGGCAACCCGGCGCTGGACCTCGTCCCGCACATGCTGGTCGGGGCGCTCGTCGCCCGCCCGCTGATCGAGGACCGGCCGGTCGACCACGCCTTCCTCAGCGCCTACGTCGACGCCGTCGTGCTCCCCTCACTCGGCGTCCGGCACCCCTGACCCCACCGCACCACACCCCCTGACCGCGTACCGCTCACGCCGTCGGGCCGGCTCCCCCGTCCTGTCCCGTCCCGCCCCACACCGGGAGTACGCACCCGTGGCCACCTTCCTCCACAAGCTGGGCCGCTCCGCCTTCCGGCGCCGCCGGCTCGTCGCCCTCCTCTGGGTGGCGCTGCTCGCGCTCGCCGGCGCCGGCGCCGCGACCGCGCCCGCCGCCACCTCCGGCTCCTTCTCGATACCCGGCACCGAGGCCCAGCGCGCCTTCGACCTGCTCGAAGAACGCTTCCCCGGCGCCGGGGCCGACGGAGCCACCGCCCGGGTCGTCTTCAAGGCCCCCGAGGGCCGGAAGGTGACCGATCCGGCGCACAAGGCCGTCGTCGAGGAGACCGTCGCCGCGCTGAGGTCCGGATCGGACCAGATCGTCTCGGTCGCCGACCCGTACACCACGCGCGCCGTCTCCCAGGACGGCTCCACCGCCTACGTCGCGGTCACCTACCAGGGCAACGCCATGGAGCTGACCGCCGAGACGCGCGAGGCCCTGAAGCAGGCCGGGCACGACGCGCAGGGCAAGGGCCTGACCGTCGAGATCGGCGGCGACGCCCTCCAGACCATGCCCGAGACCGGCGCCGGCGAGGTCGTCGGCGTGGTCATCGCCGGCGTCGTGCTCGTCGTCACCTTCGGCTCGCTCGTCGCCGCCGGACTCCCGCTGCTCACCGCGATCGTCGGCGTCGGCATCGGCGTCTCCACGATCACGGCGCTCGCGAACGTCCTCGACCTGGGCTCCACCACCTCCATCCTCGCGATGATGATCGGCCTCGCGGTCGGCATCGACTACGCCCTCTTCATCGTCTCCCGCTACCGCGCGGAGCTGGCCGAGGGCCGGGAGAAGGAGGAGGCCGCGGGCCGCGCGACCGGCACGGCGGGCTCCGCCGTCGTCTTCGCCGGGCTCACCGTCGTCATCGCCCTCGTCGGCCTGGCCGTCGTCAACATCCCGATGCTGACGAAGATGGGCCTCGCCGCCGCCGGCACGGTCGTCGTCGCCGTCCTCATCGCGCTCACCCTGATACCGGCCCTGCTCGGCTTCGCCGGGGACAGGGTCGTGGGCCGCAAGGCGCGCAAGGGCGCGGAGAAGGGTTCCGGGACGGAGACCGGCAAGCCGAACGGCGGCACCCGCTGGGCCCGGTTCGTCATCCGCCGTCCCGTCCTCGTGCTCCTCGTCGGCGTCCTCGGCCTCGGTGCCGTCGCCCTGCCCGCCGCCTCCCTGGAGATGGGCCTCCCGGACGACGGCGTGAAGCCGGTCTCCGCCACCGAGCGCCGGGCGTACGACCTGCTGTCCGACGGCTTCGGCCCCGGCTTCAACGGTCCGCTGCTCGTCGTCGTGGACGGCGACCGGGCCACCGCCGACCGGACGGTCTCGACGATCAAGGGTCTCGAAGGCTGGGCCGCCGTCACCCCGGCGACCCCGAACAAGGCCGGCGACGCCGCGACGATCACGGTGGTCCCGAAGGACCGCCCGTCCTCCGGCGCCACCGAGAACCTGGTCCACGACATCCGGGAGGCCACCGGCGACGACGTCCTCGTCACCGGCGCCGCCGCGATGAACATCGACTTCTCGCAGAAGATGAACGACGCCCTGGTGCCCTACCTGGCCCTCGTCGTCGGCCTCGCCTTCCTGCTCCTGACCCTGGTCTTCCGTTCGGTGCTCGTCCCGCTGAAGGCGGCCCTCGGCTTCCTGCTCTCGGTGGTCGCGGCCCTCGGCGCGGTCGTCGCGGTCTTCCAGTGGGGCTGGCTGGGAAGCCTCTTCGGGGTCGAGCAGACCGGCCCGGTCATGTCGATGATGCCGATCTTCATGGTGGGCGTCGTCTTCGGCCTCGCGATGGACTACGAGGTCTTCCTCGTCACCCGGATGCGCGAGGCGTACGTGCACGGCGAGCGGCCCGGCGAGGCGGTCGTGACCGGCTTCCGGCACAGCGCCCGGGTGGTCACCGCCGCCGCCGTGATCATGATCGCGGTCTTCTCCGGATTCATCGGGATGACCGACCAGATGGTCAAGATGATCGGCTTCGGCCTGGCCGTCGCGGTCCTCTTCGACGCCTTCGTGGTCCGCATGGCGATCGTCCCGGCCGTCCTCGCGCTCCTCGGCCACAAGGCGTGGTGGCTGCCGAAGTGGCTGGACCGCGTCCTGCCGAACGTGGACGTGGAGGGCGAGGGCCTCGCCGCGGGCACCGGCGGGGACGACGGGACCGGCGCGGACCCGAGGCCGGACCTCGTGAAGGTCTGACCGGCGGGCCGGACCGCCCGCCGGCCCCGGCCCCGCCCGCCGTCCGCGCGTCCTCAGGGACGCGCGGACGGCGCGCGCGTACCGGCGGGGCGGGAGGAGTACGTGTGCCGCAGGAAGCGGACCAGGGCGGCGGTGTCGAACTGGACCACCTCCACCCCGTCCTCCGTGTGGAACTCGACGACCGTCTGCACCCGCCCGCAGGGCCAGACCCCGATGTCCCCGCGCCGTGCCGGGGTGCGCAGGCCCTTCTCCAGGAGGGCGCGCGGGAAGGACCACTCGACGGCGCCCGGGAAGACGAAGCGGACGGTCGCCGGGGAGAAGTCCGGGTCGTACCGGAGGGCGACCGGGACGGGCCGGGAGACCGGCGCGTCACCGACGATCCGGCCCTTGGCACGGTCTTCGACTGCGGGGGCGGGTGCGGCGGCCATCGGGAGCTCCTGAAAGATTGTCCTTCTATCGACCGATGTATCGCTTCTGCCCATGGTTCCGCAGGTCATGCGCGGGCGTGCGCGGCCATGATGTGACCCGTGCGCTCTTGCGACCTCTTCGCAGGAACACCCATCATTCCGACGTGCACGTACCCGACGGATTCATCAACGCCCCCGTGTCGGCCGCCGCAGGCGTCGCCGCCGCCGGTGCCGTCGCCGCCGCCCTGCGCGGGGCCCGCCGCGAACTGGACGAACGGACGGCGCCGCTCGCCGGCCTCGTCGCGGCCTTCGTCTTCGCCGTCCAGATGCTGAACTTCCCGGTCGCCGCCGGAACCAGCGGACACCTCCTCGGAGGCGCCCTCGCCGCGATACTCGTCGGCCCCTGGACCGGCGTCCTCTGCATCGCCGTCGTCCTGCTCATGCAGGGCGTCCTCTTCGCCGACGGCGGCCTCACCGCCCTCGGCGTGAACATCACCGTCATGGGCGTCGTCACCGTCGTCGTGGCCTACGCGCTCTTCCGGGGCCTCGTCCTGGTCCTGCCGCGCACCCGCCGCTCGGTGACCGTCGCCTCCTTCGCCGCCGCCCTCGTCTCCGTACCGGCCGCCGCCGTCGCCTTCACCCTCCTCTACGCGGTCGGCGGCACCACCGACGTCCCCGTCGGCAAGGTCCTCACGGCCATGGTGGGCGTGCACGTCCTCATCGGGATCGGCGAGGCCGTCATCACCACGCTGACCGTCGGCGCCGTCATCGCCGTCCGTCCCGACCTGGTGTACGGCGCGCGCGGCCTGACCGCCCCGCTCAAGCTCCGCGTCGGCGGGGACCTCGTGGACGCCGGCCCCGCGCCCCTGCCCGCACCGGCCCCCGCCGGCTCCGCGAGGAGGCTGTGGGCCGGCGGCGTCGTGACCGCCCTCGTCCTCGCCGGCTTCGTCTCCTTCTACGCCTCCGCCAGCCCCGACGGCCTGGAGAAGGTCGCCGCCGACCAGGGCATCGACGCCAAGGCCGAGGAGCACGCCGCCGCGGGCTCGCCGCTCGCCGACTACGGCGTCGAGGACGTCGCCGACGCCCGCCTCTCCGGCGGCCTGGCCGGCGTCATCGGCGTGGGCGCGACCCTGGCCGTCGGCACCGGAGCCTTCCGCGTCGTGCGCCGCCGCCGGGCCCGCGCCGAAGCCGGGGCGGCCTGACGTGGGTGCGGGCCCTGCCCACGGGCTCCACCTGCCCGGAGACTCACCGGTCCACGCGCTGCCCCCGCACACCAAGCTCGTCGCCGTCCTCGGCTTCGTCCTGGTGGTCGTCTCGACGCCCCGCGAGGCCGTCTGGGCCTTCGCCCTCCACGCCGCGCTCCTCGGGGTGGTGGCGGCGAGGGCCCGCGTCCCGGCGCGCCTCCTGCTCGGGCGGCTCCTCGTCGAGGTGCCGTTCGTCGCGTTCGCGCTGCTCATGCCCTTCGTCGTGCCCGGCGAGCGGACCGAGGTCCTCGGGCTCTCCGTGAGCGTCCCCGGCCTGTGGGGCGCCTGGAACGTCCTCGCCAAGGGCACGCTCGGCGTCGCCGCCTCCGTGCTCCTCGCCGCCACGACCGAGCTGCGCGCCCTGATCCTGGGCCTCCAGCGGCTGAGGCTGCCGCCGCTGCTCGTCCAGATCGCCTCCTTCATGATCCGCTACGGCGACGTCGTCACCGACGAGATGCGCCGCATGTCCGTGGCCCGCCGTTCGCGCGGCTTCGAGGCGAGGGGCGTGCGCCACTGGGGCGTCCTCGCCAAGTCCGCGGGGGCGCTCTTCATCCGCGCCTACGAGCGCGGGGAACGCGTCCACCTGGCCATGGTCAGCCGCGGCTACACCGGCACCGTGCCGGTCCTCGACGCGACGGCCGCCACCCGCGTCCAGTGGGCGTGTGCCGCCGCGCTGCCGCTCACCGCGCTCCTGATCTGCCTCCTGGGACGGACCCTCCGATGACCGCTGCCCCCACCGCCCCCGCCTCCCTCGACGTGCGCGGCCTCGCGTACGCCTACCCCGACGGCCACCAGGCCCTCTTCGGGGTGGACCTGACCGTCGGGCGCGGCGAGCGGGTCGCCCTCCTCGGCCCCAACGGCGCCGGGAAGACCACCCTCGTCCTGCACCTCAACGGCATCCTCACCGGCGGCGCGGGCACCGTCACCGTCGCCGGGCTCCCGGTCGGCGGGAAGCACATGGCCGAGATCCGCCGCAGGGTCGGCATCGTCTTCCAGGACCCCGACGACCAGCTGTTCATGCCGACCGTCCGCGAGGACGTGGCCTTCGGCCCGGCCGCCGCCGGACTGCGCGGCGCCGAACTCGACGCCGCGGTGCGGCGGGCCCTGGAACGGGTCGGGATGGCCGAGTACGCGGACCGGCCGCCGCACCACCTCTCCTTCGGGCAGCGCCGCCGGGTCGCCGTGGCGACCGTCCTCGTCATGGAACCGGAGATCCTCGTCCTCGACGAACCGTCCTCCAACCTGGACCCGGCCTCGCGCCGCGAGCTGGCCGACCTCCTGCGCTCCCTGGACGTCACCGTCCTGATGGTCACCCACGACCTGCCGTACGCCCTGGAGCTGTGCCCGCGCGCGGTGATCCTCGGCGGGGGCGTCATCGTCGCCGACGGGCCGACCGGCGAACTCCTCGCGGACGAGGAGCTGATGGCCCGGCACCGCCTGGAGCTGCCGTTCGGCTTCGTGCCCCGGCCGGTGGCCTGAGGGCCCCGGGCCCGGCCCCCCGCGCGCCGCGTTGCACCATGGAGGGTCGGAACACGGCGAGACGAGGAGCGGGAACGTGGACGTCCGGGGCACGGTGGCGGCGGGCTGGGAGCCCGTCCGGGACGCCTTCCTGCGCAACTTCGAACAGCGCGGCGAGCGCGGGGCGGCCGTCGCCGTCCACCACGACGGCGTCCGGGTCGTCGACCTGTGGGCGGGCAGCCGGGACGTCGACGGCGAAGCGGGCGGGGACCCCTGGACCGAGGACACCGCCCAGGTCGTCCGCTCGGCCACCAAGGGCGTCGCCGCCGCCGTCCCCCTCCTCCTCCACCAGCGCGGCCTGCTCGACCTGGACGCCCCCGTGGGCACGTACTGGCCCGAGTTCAAGGCGGCGGGCAAGGACCGCGTGACCGTACGGGACCTCCTCGCGCACCGGGCCGGCGTGCCCGTCCTCGACCGGCCCCTCACCCTCGCCGAGGCCATCGACCTGCCGACGGCGACGGCCGCGATCGCCGCCCAGGCCCCCGTCTGGGAGCCCGGCACCGCCCACGGCTACCACGCCCACACCTTCAGCTGGCTGCTGTCCGGCCTGGTCCACCGGGTCACCGGCCGGACGGCGGGCCGCTGGGTGGCGGAGGAGATCGCCGGCCCGCTCGGCCTCGACCTGTGGATCGGCCTCCCGGACGCGGAGGCCCACCGGGCCGGCCGCATCGGGCCCGTCGAGGCGACCGAACCGGCCGGGAGCGGCGCGCTCCGGCTGCGCCCCCGGCGCGCGGTCACCGAGGCCTACCGGGACCCGGACTCCCTCACCCGGCGCGCCTTCGGCGTCATCGACCCGGCGCCCGACGAGAACGACCCCGTCTACCGGGCCGCCGAACTGCCCGGCTCGGCCGGCGTCGCCACCGCCCGCGCCCTCTCCCGCTTCTACGCCGCCACCCTGGGCCCGGTGGACGGCGCCGGGCGGCTCTTCGCCCCGGCGACGGTCACCCTCGCCCGCACCGAGGAGTCCGCCGGCCAGGACCGGGTGCTGCTCGTCGGCACGCGCTTCGGCCTCGGCCACATGCTGCACGGCCCGGCCTCCCCGCTCCTCGGCCCGTCGTCCTTCGGCCACCCCGGCCGGGGCGGCTCCCTCGCCTTCGCGGACCCCGAGTCCGGGACGGCCTTCGCGTACGTCACCAACGGCATGCGGAAGACGGTCACGGCGGACCCGCGCGCCCAGGCGCTGGTGCGGGCGGTGCGGTCGGTGCTGCCGTGACGGACGGTGCGGCCGGGGTCCCGTGACGAGTAGGGTCGACGCGCCGGAGAGCAGACCTGTCGCAAGGGGAGCGAGACGCATGACCGCCGACGACCTGGTGCACGACGCCCACGAGGCCCACGAGATCCACGACGCCCCCGACACCCACGACGCCCCCGCCCCGTACGCCACGTACGAGAAGCTCCTCGCCCTCCTCGACGGGCGCGGGGCCGCCTACCGGGTGATCGAGCACGCCCCCGAGGGCGCCACCGAGGCGGTCAGCGCGCTGCGCGGCCACCCGCTCGCGCAGGCGGCCAAGTGCATCGTCGCGATGGTCAAGACCGGCAAGAAGGAGAAGCGGTTCGCGCTCGTCGTCGTGCCGGGCGACCGGCGGATCGACCTCGCGGCGGTGAAGGCGCTGTACGGCGGCACGTACGTCTCCTTCGCCTCCCCCGGGATCGCGGAGGAGCTGGCGGGCTCCCCGAGCGGCACGATCCTGCCGTTCTCCTTCGACGAGCGCCTCGAACTGGTCGTGGACCCGGACCTGCTGGTCCACGAGGAGCTCTACTTCAACGCGGCGCGGCTCGACCGCTCGCTCGCCCTGTCCACGGAGGACTACAGGTCCGTCGCGGAGCCGCGCGTCGAGCGGGTGTCCACCGGCTGACGGCCGGGACCCCTGGTGCGAGGGGCGTGTCCGGTGCTGTGATCACCCCATGGATCTCAGGGAACGCCTCAGCGGGTACGGAGCACTGGTCACGGGCGCGGCGCGCGGCATCGGCGCGGCCACCGCCCGGCGCCTCACGGCGGAGGGCGCGCGGGTCCTCGTCGCGGACATCGACGGGGAGGCGGCCCGGACGACGGCCGCGGAACTGCCGGGAGCGGTCGCCGTCCGGTGCGACGTGGCCGACCAGGAGTCGGTGGACGCGGCCGTCGCCCACGCGGTGGAGGCCTTCGGCGGCCTGGACGTCCTCGTGAACAACGCCCTGGGACCGGTGACCCCCGACCGGGAACGCTTCGAGGACGAGCCGGACGAGGGCTGGGCCGTCCAGCACGACATCACCTTCATGGGCGCCGTCCGCTGCGCGCGGGCGGCGCTGCCGCACCTCGCGGCGGGCGGGCGCGGGGCGATCGTCACCATCGGCTCGGTCAACGCGGAGGCGGACTTCGGCAACCACGCGTACAGCGCCGCCAAGGCGGCCCTCGCCTCCCTCACCCGCACCCTGGCGGGCGACGCGGCGACGCGCGGGGTCCGCGTCAACCAGATCGACCCGGGCACGATCGCGACCCGGGCCTGGGCGGGCAGGGAGGCCGGGCTCGCCGCGCTCGCCGACCGGGTCTACCCCCTGGGCCGCGTCGGCACCCCCGACGACATCGCCGCCGCCGTCGCCTTCCTGGCCTCCCCGGACGCCTCCTGGATCACCGGCACCGTCCTCCGCGTCGACGGCGGCCTCCTGGCGGTGAACAAGCACTTCGCGGAGGTGCTGGGGGACTGACCCGGACGCCGCGCGGCCCCGGCGGACACGAACGGCGGTACGCGGTGGGCATGGGCGGCGCCCGGCGGGAAAGCCGCCAGGTATGACACGCACACCGAAGCCCGGACAGGGCGACCACCGGGGACGCCACGACGCCGACCGCGCCACGGGACCCGGCGGGGGCCGCGACGCCTCCGCCGGGCCGGACGCGGAGGTCGAGGAGCGGGCGCCGGACCAGTTGTCCGAGCTGCCCCGGCGGTCGTGGAAGGCCGTCCTGAAGGGCACGCTGAAGGAGTTCCAGGACGACGGGCTCACCGACCGGGCCGCGGCGCTGACCTACTACGGGGTCCTGGCGCTCTTCCCGGCCCTGCTGGTGCTGGTGTCGCTCCTGGGGATCGCGGGGGACTCGGCGACCGAACGGGTGATGGACAACCTCCAGAAGCTGGCCCCGGGCCCGGCGCGCGACGTGATCACCGACGCGGTCCGGCAGCTGCAGGGCAACGCGGGCGTCGGCTCGTTCATGGCGGTCGTCGGTCTGGCCGTGGCGGTCTGGTCCGCCTCGGGGTACGTCGCCGCGTTCATCCGCGCATCCAACGCCGTCTACGACATGCCCGAGGGCCGCCCGGTGTGGAAGGTCCTGCCGCTGCGGCTCGCGCTGACCGTCGTCCTGATGGTCATCGCCGTCGTCAGCGCGCTGATCGTCGTGTTCACCGGCGGCCTCGCCCGGCAGGCGGGCGCCGCGCTCGGCGTGGGCGACACCGCGGTGACGGTGTGGTCGATCGCGAAGTGGCCGGTCCTGGTCCTGCTCGTCACGGTCATGATCGCCCTCCTGTACTGGGCGGCCCCGAACGCCAAGGGCCGGGGGTTCAGGTGGGTCACGCCCGGAAGCTTCCTGGCGCTCGCCATCTGGATGGTCGCCTCGGCGGGCTTCGCGTTCTACGTCGCGAACTTCGCCTCGTACAACAAGACGTACGGGGCACTGGCCGGCGTGATCGTCTTCCTGGTGTGGCTGTGGATCACCAACCTCGCGATCCTGCTCGGCCTGGAGTTCGACGCCGAGATGTCCCGGCAGCGCGCCGTCGCCGGCGGCCACCCGGAGGACGAGGAGCCCTACGTCGAGCCCCGGGACACGCGGAAGTGGAGCGACGAGGACCGCCGTCGCCTGGAGGAGTGAGCGCCGTGGGGACGGACACCGGGCGGGGGCCGGACACCGGACGGGCAACGGACACCGGGCGGGCAACGGACACCGTGTGGAACGCCGGTGTGCGGGGAGACGGACGCGCATGAGACCTCTGGCGACGCTGCGCGACCGCGACCACCGGCTGACCAGGCGGATGGCCGCCTGGGACTCCCCCTGGGCCCGCCGGGTCCTGCCCCCGGTGGAGGAGGCGGCCCAGCACACGAAGCTGTGGTGGGCGGCGGCCGTGCTCATGGCGGCCGCCGGGGGCCCGAGGGGCCGCAGGGCGGCGGCCGCCGGGATCACGGCCATGGCGGTGGCCGAACTGCTCTCCAACGGGGTCGCGAAACAGCTCGTCGAACGCCGCCGGCCGCCGGAGGAATGGATTCCGCACGACGACGTGGAGGACCGGCCCGACAGCTCCTCCTTCCCCTCGGGACACACCGCCGCGGCCGTCGCCTTCACCGCGGCCGTCACGGCGTCCTGCCCCCCGGCGGGAGCCGCCTGCGCCGTACCGGCGGCGCTGGTGGCGGTCGAACGCGTCCACAGCGGCGCGCACTACCCCTCCGACGTGGCGGCCGGCGCCGCGGTCGGCGCCGTGGCCGCCGTCCTGGTCCGCAGGGCGCCGGGCCTCCTCCTCCGGAGCGCGCCCGGCCTCCTCCTCCGGAGCGCGCCCGGCCTCCCGGCCCGCCGCCGGTTCCGGCCCTGACGGCCGTCGAGTGATCCGGGGGACGCGGGGTACACGCGCCCCGAGGGCGGACGGCCGGGCCGCCACGACCGGCGGGCCACCGGGCCCCCGCGCCCGGACGGCACCGGCACCCGCCGGTCCGGCCGGCGGACCCGGCGACGCATCGGAGAGGCCGGCGGCCGCCCCCGCGCGGAACGGACCCGGCCGAGCAGACGAAGGAAGTGGTGAGTCCCATGAGCACCGCCGGACGGCCGGACCACGGCAGTACCGCCGACGCGTCGGTGGGCGAGCTCGTCTCACGGGCGTCGCAGCAGATCTCGGAACTGGTCCGCGACGAAATGCGGCTGGCGCGCGCCGAGATGACCCGGAAGGGCCGGCGCTACGGCGTGGGCGGCGGCCTGTTCGGCGGCGCCGGCCTGATCGGCGTCCTGGCCGCGCAGGCCCTCGTCGCGGCGGGGATCGCGGCGCTCGCCCTGGTCCTCCCGGTCTGGGCCTCGGCCCTGATCGTCGCCGCCCTGCTCGCGGTGGCCGCCGCCGCGACGGCGGCGGCCGGGAAGAAGCAGATCGACAAGGCCGGCGCGCCCGCGCCCCGGCAGACCATCGACAACGTCAAGGCCGACGTGGCCGAGATCAGGGAGAAGGCCCACCGATGACCGACGACCGTTTCCAGCAGGACCAGTCCGCGCCCACCCTGGAGGAGCTGCGCGAGCAGGCCGAGCACACCCGTGACGAACTCGGCCGGACGGTGGAGGCGCTGGCGGCCAAGGCCGACGTGAAGGCCCAGGCGAAGGAGAAGGCCGCCGACGTCACGGCCCAGGCCAGGGAGAAGGCCGCCGAGGTGAGGACCCAGGTCAGGGAGAAGGCGGCCGGCGTCAGGAGCCAGACCGGCGAGAAGGCGGCCGAACTCCAGGAACAGGCCGCCGAGAAGACCGCGCTCGTCACCGGACGGCTCCGGGAGGGGACGGTGAAGGCCGCGCGGCTGATGAAGGAGAAGACCCCCGACCCGGTCCTCGACCGGACGGCGCAGGCCGCCGAGCGGCTCCGCGACGGCGCGGCCCGCGCCGGTCACCTCGCCGCCGAGAAGACCCCGGAGCCGGTGCGCGAGAAGGCCGGAGCGGTCCTGACCGGGGCGAAGGACCGGCGCGTCCCGCTCCTCGTGGCGAGCGCCGCGCTGGCCGCCTTCCTCCTCCTGCGCCGGCGACGCGGACGCGGCTGAGGCCCCCGGGCGGCGCGTCCGCCCGGGACGGCGGGGGGGGGGGGGGGGGGGGGGCGGGGGGGCCGGGGGGGGCCGGGGGGGGGGGCCCCCCCCGCGGCGGGGGGGCCCGGGGGGCGGGGCGGGGGCGCCGCGGGGCCCGGCCC
>NZ_JBVHEG010000006.1:202467-385743 GCF_055562975.1 Streptomyces sp. NPDC014907
GGGGGTGCTGTTTTTTATGTTTCTTTCTTTCAGCTTCTTTTCGGCTTTGTTTTAATTATCCTACCCGCCCTCGCCCGGGGGGGGGGGGGGGGCCGCGGCGGCGGCCGCCGCCGCCCCGCCCCCCCCCCCCCCCCCCCCCCCGCCGTCGTCCGGAGACAGTCGTCCGGAGACCGGAGACCGGAGACCGGGAGCCGTCGGCCGCGCGCCGGGGCCGGACCGGGGCCGGGGAAGCGGAACGTCCGCGTCCCCGGACGGATATCGCGCCACGAGCCGGGCACACGAGGTCCATGCACGGACAACACGCGCGTCCCACGGGCAGCACTCCGTTCCGTACCGCCCCCAGACACTCGCGGCGGGGCGGGATGGTGGTCCGCCTCCGCCGCCGGTTCCTCGCGTACGGGGCGATCGAGTTCCTGTCCACGCACATCCCGGACGGCTCGGGCCCCGGCGAGGAGTGCCTGCTCCTGGTCCACATCCGCAAGGTCGTCGGCCGGGTCCACTACCGGATGTGCGAGGAGTGCTCCCAGGGCGTCATCACGGCCGTCACCGTGGAAGAACGCTTCCGCACCAGCGGTCTGGGCACCCGGGCCCTCTCGCACCTGCGCTCCCGCCACCCGGGGGTCGCCTGGCGCAGCACCCTGACGGTGCGCGCCACCCGCGACCTCCTGCGCCGCATGCGCATCCCCACGACCGCCCCGGGCGTTCTCTGCCCGCACGCGGACGCCCCGCCGCCCGTCCCGGCCGGCACCACGGCCTGAGCGGTCTCAGCGCCCCGCCCTCAGGACGCTCGCCACCACCGGCCCCGCCGCGTCGCCCCCGTGCCCGCCGGACTGGACGACCGCCGCCGCCGCGAGGTCGCCGGAGTAGCCGGTGAACCAGCTGTTCGACTTGCCCTGGCCGTCGACCTCGGCCGAGCCGGTCTTCGCGCCCTTCGGGGAGGGGACGCCGGCCATCGCCTTCGCTCCGGTGCCGTTCCCCGTCGCCGTCGCCCTCATCATCAGCTGCAGCCCCGAGGCCACCTCGGGGGAGAGCCGGTCGGCCCTGGCGAACTCGCGGTCGTCGAGGTCCTTCGCCACCAGGTACGGCTGGAGGAAACCGCCGTTCTTCGCGGTCGCGGAGAGCGAGGCGACGTTGAGGGCGCTCATCGTGATCTTTCCCTGGCCGATGTACGAGGCGGGCGTCTCGCTCCCGGACGAGGCCGGGACGCTGCCGTCCGCCGCCGGGACGCCCACCTGCCAGTTGAGGCCGATCCCGAACGAGGCGCGGGCGGTGTCGCCGAGGGCGGTGTCCGCGACGCCCTTGTCGCTGAGGGGGCCGATCGCCTTGATGAAGGCGGTGTTGCAGGAGCGGCGGAAGGCGTCGGTGAGGGTGCCGCCGGTGATGCTGAACTTGTCGAGGTTCTGGAAGGTGCGGCTCCGCGACACGACCTCGGCGGGGCACTCGACCCGGCTGCCGGGCTTCGCCCCACCCCGCTGCATCATCATCGTCGCCGTCACGATCTTCATCGTGGAGCCGGGGGCCTGCTTGCCGAGGAACGCGGTGTTGAAGCCGCCCGCCGGGCTGTTGGCGACGGCGCGTATCGCGCCCGTGGACGGCTCGATCGCCGCCACCGCCGCCTGGCCGTAGGCCTTCACCGCCTTCTCCGCCGCCGCCTGCGTCTTCGCGTCGATGGTGGTCTTCAGCGTGCCCGGCTTCCCCTGCCGCAGGACGAGGAGGGTGCGGTCGGCGGTGGTCTCGCTGCCCGAGTCGATCCAGGTCTCGACCCCGGCGGTGCCGCCCGCCTTCGCCCCGTACCGCTTGCGCAGTTCGTCCACGATCGGCCCGAGCGAGGGGTACTTCTCCGCCGTCAGCTCGACGCCGTTGCGGTCGACGGCCCTGACGGAGGCGACCTTCGCGGTGCCCGTGCGCAGGGTTCCGGCGGCGGTCAGCTTCGGGTGGAGCACGGCGGGCCGCCACTTCACCAGCGGCCGGCCGGTGGTCTCCCCCCGGACCACGGTCAGTTCGGAGGCGTACGCCAGGTCCTTGGACACGCCCTCGTGCGTGACCGTCGCCCTCACGGTGAACGGCACCGTCGTGCCGACCGGCGTCCCCGGCGTGATCACCGCCTTCGAGACCTTCGCGCCCTCCTTGTAGGCGAGCAGTGCGGGGCCCGCCGTGACCGGGTCGCTCGTCAGCTGCGCCGCCTTGTCGGACTCCCCGGCGGCCCACGCCGCCAGGAAGTCCCGGGCGGTGGTCGTCGTCTCCTCGGCGGTGACCGGGCCCGTCTTGGGGGCGGAGTCCGCCCCGGCGCTCGCGGACGAGCCGCCCGTGAGCCCGCTCCACAGGTTGTGGCCCCCGTAGCCGACTCCGCTCGCCACGACGACGAAGACGCCTCCGGCGACCGCGACCTTGGCTCCACTGCGCATGACTGTGTTTCCCCTCCCCAGGCGACCGTTCAGTCAAGCAGTGGGCCCCCCGATGTGTCGAACGGCCCCCTCGTCCCTGTCACTCCCGCCCGGAGTCCGGCGCGCGTCCGGGCGTCACACCCACGTGTCCAGCCACATCCGGGACCGCCATTCGTCCAGCGGGATCGGCGTGCCCGTGTAGATCGGCCAGAAGTAGATGAAGTTCCAGACGACGAGCAGGACGAGACAGCCCGCCGCCACCGTGCCGAAGATCCGCCGCCGTTCCGAGGAGCCCCGGGGGCCGATGAGCGCGCCGAGCGTCATGGCCACCGCCAGGCACAGGAAGGGCACGAAGACGACCGCGTAGAAGACGAAGATGGTGCGCTGCTGGTAGAGGAACCAGGGGAGCCAGCCGGCCGCGACGCCGCAGGCGATCGCGCCCGCCCGCCAGTCGCGGCGGAAGGCCCACCGCCACAGGACGTACAGGAGCGCGAAGCAGGCCGCCCACCACAGGAGCGGGGTGCCCAGGGCGAGGATCTCCTGGGCGCACTTCTCCTTCGCGCCGGCCGGGCAGCCGCCGGTGCCGGGGGACGGGGACTCGTAGAAGTACGAGACCGGGCGGCCCATGACGATCCACGACCACGGGTTCGACTGGTACGTGTGGGGCGAGGTGAGGCCCACGTGGAAGGTGTAGACCTCGCTCTCGTAGTGCCAGAGGCTGCGCAGCCACTGCGGCAGCCAGCCCCAGGTCCCGCCGCCGCCCGCCATGTCCTGCTTCTCGGCCCAGTCGCGGAAGTAGCCGCCCCGGGTGACCAGCCAGCCCGTCCAGGTCGCCAGGTAGGTCGCGAGCGCCACCGGCACCACCGACACGAACGCCGGGACCAGGTCCTTCCTGAGCACCGACAGGTGCGGGCGGACCGCGCCGGCCGTGCGCCGCCCGGCCACGTCCCACAGGACCGTCATCAGGCCGAAGCCCACCATGACGTACAGGCCGTTCCACTTGGTCGCCGCCGCGAGCCCCAGCGTCACCCCGGCCGCGATCCGCCACGGCCGCCACCCGAGGCGCAGCGTCTCCGCGATCTCCGCGTCCGGCCGCAGCACCCCCTCCTCGTCCTCGGGGAGCGCCGCCGCGAGCCGCTTCCGGGTCCGGTCGCGGTCCAGGACGAGGCAGCCGAAGGCGGCCAGCACGAAGAACATCAGCACCTGGTCGAGGAGCGCGGTCCGGCTCATCACGAAGTGCAGGCCGTCGACGGCGAGCAGCAGGCCCGCCAGGCAGCCCAGGAACGTCGAGCGGAACAGGCGCCGCCCGATCCGGCACAGCATGAGGACCGACAGGGTGCCGAGCAGGGCCACCGCGAAGCGCCAGCCGAACGGCTCGAAGCCGAACAGCTTCTCCCCGGCGCCGATCACCCATTTGCCCATCGGCGGGTGGACGACGTAGCCCGGGTCGCTCGGCACGAGGACCGACCCGGGGTCCTTGAGGATCGTCTTGTCGATGTCCTTCGGCCAGGCCCCCTCGTACCCCTGGTTGATCAGGGCCCAGGCGTCCTTGGCGTAGTACGTCTCGTCGAATATCACCGCCCTCGGCCTGCCGAGGTTCCAGAAGCGGAGCACGCCCGCGACCGCAGTGACCAGGAGCGGACCGCCCCAGGCCATCAGCCGCCACAGCCGCTCGGCCGGTCCGGGGCCGAGGCCGAGGAGCGACCACGTCCGTGCCGAGGGACGGGCGTACGGGGGGTCGAGCCGCTCCCGCAGCCCGATGGGGGCGGCGCTTCCGGCGGGCGGCTCGTAGCCGAAGAGCCGGAGCCGCCGCTGCCACGAAGTGGGCTCTGCCACGGCGTGCGGGCCCTCCAGGATCTCGGGTGCGGTACTGGTCACCGCGCCATCGTAGGGAACGCGCCTGTGCGCGTCGCCCGTCCGGGCTGGGAGGATGGCACGCGTGACAGGAACGCTGGTACTCGCAGGGACCCCCATCGGCGACATCGCGGACGCCCCGCCCCGGCTCGCCGCCGAACTGGAGAACGCGGACGTCGTGGCCGCCGAGGACACCCGGAGGCTGCGCGGCCTGACCCGGGCGCTCGGCATCCACACCTCCGGGCGGGTCGTCTCCTACTTCGAGGGCAACGAGTCCGCCCGTACGCCCGAGCTGGTCGAGGCCCTGGTGGGCGGGGCGCGGGTGCTGCTGGTGACCGACGCGGGCATGCCGTCCGTGTCGGACCCCGGCTACCGGCTGGTCGCCGCCGCCGTGGAACGGGACATCAAGGTCACGGCCGTCCCCGGCCCCTCCGCCGTCCTCACCGCCCTCGCCCTCTCCGGCCTCCCCGTCGACCGCTTCTGCTTCGAGGGCTTCCTGCCGAGGAAGGCCGGCGAGCGCCTGGGACGGCTGCGGGAGGTCGCGGAGGAGCGGCGGACCCTCGTCTACTTCGAGGCGCCGCACCGCCTGGACGACACGCTCGCCGCGATGGCGGAGGTCTTCGGCGCGGAGCGGCGTGCCGCCGTCTGCCGGGAGCTGACCAAGACGTACGAGGAGGTGAAGCGGGGCCCGCTCGCCGAACTCGCGGCCTGGGCGGCCGAGGGCGTGCGGGGCGAGATCACCGTCGTCGTGGAGGGCGCCCCGGAGACCGGCCCCGCCGAGTTCGGCGCCGACGAACTGGTGCGCCGGGTGCGGGTGCGGGAGGAGGCGGGGGAGCGGCGCAAGGAGGCGATCGCCGCCGTCGCGGCCGAGGCGGGAATCCCCAAGAGGGAGGTCTTCGACGCCGTCGTGGCGGCGAAGAACGCGGCGGGACCGGCGTAGGGCGCGGCGGGACCTGCGGGGGACGAGACAGGACCTGCGGGGGACGAGACAGGACCTGCGGGGAACGCGGCCGGACCGGTGTGAAACCGCGCGGATCGGCATGTGTCCGTGCGGACCGGCCGGTGAGCGGACCGCCGAGTTTTTCGTACAACCACTCGAACCGATCGCGAGTCTGACCGGGCACGGCATTCCCCGTGTCCGTTCTTCTCGTGGGAGTTCACCTTGCAGTTCCGCTCCACTCGCCTGGCCCTGGCCGTCACGGCCGTCCTCGCCGTCACGGCCCTCGGGGCCGGCACGCTCGCGACCGCCCCGTCCGCCGTCGCGGCCGGCTCCGGCCCCCTGGCGGGCCCGGCCGCGACGGCCGGGGCCGCGGCCCTTCCCGTCTACCCGCAGGGTTCCGACCTCGGCGGCGTGGGCGCCTCCGGCTTCCTCACCTACTCCTTCGCCCACGACGGCACCCGGAAACTGCTCTGGACGCCGTACGACGGCGGCTCCCCGACCCCGCTCCAGGAGCCCGAGGACGGCGGCTGGACCACGGGCGCCGGCGACGTGGTCGTCCTCGGCGACGACAACTGGAACGCCCAGATGCGGTCGCTCACCCTGCGGAACATGGCCGACCCGTCCGCCCCGGGCGTCGACATCGACCTCGGCGCGCTGAACGGGAACTACGTGGCGGTGGTGAGCCCGGCCGGCGTCCTCGCGCAGGTGACGAAGGGCGACGGCACGGCGGAGCTGCACGTCGTGACCAAGGACGGCACGGCGACGACCACCCGCAGGATCTCGGGACTGCCGGCGGACGCCACCGACTTCTTCGGTTCGCGGCTCCAGGGCGACACCGTCCTCGTCGGGTACGAGACGGGCCCGGCGGGCGCGCGGACCGGCGGACGGGCCCTGGTCGACGTGGCGGCGGGAACGGTCCTGGAGACGTACTCCTCCACCGAGTCCGGATTCGGCTTCAGCAGCCTGATGTTCTCCGGCTCGCACGTGGCCTGGCTCGACTGGAGGTCCGGCACCGGGCTGTTCGTCACGTCCGTCGACCGGGGGACGGGTGCCCGGAAGGAGACCGTCCTCGGTGCCCGCGACAGCGAGGCGTACGCCGGGCTCCTGGGCGGCCTGCTGGTGTACGGCGACCCCTCGACGCCCGTCCGGGCCGTCGACCTGACCACCGGCGAGACCCGTGAACTGGCGGAGCACGGGACCGCGGTGTGGTCCGCCGGCGACGGCAGCCTGATCCTGCGCGGCGAGCGGACCGCCGAGGGCAAGGGGCTGTTCCGGATCGAGACCGCGCAGGACGGCGCCCCGAAGGTCACCAAGGTGGCCGACGAGGGCCGTCTCGTCGACCTCCGGATCGAGGAGGTCCACGTCCCCGACGCGGTGGACCTCGACCGGACCGGCGGAGAGGTGACGCTGGGATGGACCCTGTCGCACCGCGACGCGTACGTGGACGTCACGCTCACGCACACCGCCACGGAGAAGGCGTACCGCACGCGTGTGTACGCCCCCGCCGAGGGGAACCGCTTCACCTACACCTGGGACGCCACCATCGACGGAGCGGACGCGCCGAACGGCACGTACGCGGTGGAGGCCGAGGCGATGCTGCTCGACGGCACCGGCGACCCGGTCCGGCAGGGCTGGCTCATGAACGTGACCCGCGCGGCCAACCCGCACGACTTCACGAACAACGGCTCCACCGACGTCCTCGCCCGGGACGCCTCCGGGGTTCTGTGGCGCGACGACCTGCGGGACCGGCCGGTGGAGGGCCGGATCGAGACCGCGGGACGCGCCCGGCTCGGCGCGGGCTGGGGCGCGTACCGGCAGATCGAGGCCGTCGGGGACATCGCGGGCAACGCGGTCGGCGACCTGGTCGCCCTCGACGGGGACGGCGTGCTGTGGAACTACCCGGGCAAGGGCGACGGCGCCTTCGGGGCCCGCGTCCGCGTCGGCGGCGGCTGGGGCGTCTACAACCGCCTCACCGGCGGTTCCGACCTCGACGGCGACGGCCGCGCCGACCTCCTCGCCGCCGACACCGCCGGCGTGCTGTGGTTCTACAGGGGCACGGGCTCCTCGACGGCCCCGTTCGCCCCCCGCGTCCGCGTCGGCGGCGGCTGGGAGATCTACGACCGGCTCGCCGCCACCGGGAACATCGCCGGCACGGCCCCCGGGGACCTGGTCGCCCGCGACAAGGACGGCGTCCTGTGGCTGTACCAGGGCGACGGCAGGGGCGGCTTCGCCCCCCGCGTCCGGGTCGGCGGCGGCTGGAACGCCTTCACCCAGCTCACCGGCGCCGGTGACGTCGACAACGACGGTCGCCCGGACCTGATCGCGTACGGGCCGGGCGGCACGTACGTCTACCGTTCGACGGGGTCGGCCACCGCCCCCTTCGTCCGCCTGTCGACGTCGCTGTACGCGGGCGAGGGCACCGGATTCGACAGCATCGCCTGACGGCGTCCCGGCCGGGACCCGGCGGTCGTCCTCGCGACGACCGCCGGGTCCCGGGCGCGCGGAACACCGGGTCGGCCCCCGGAGAATCCGCCCCCGGAACGCGGCGGGCCGGGGCGTCCGCCGCTGATTTACGCTGAAAGGTAAAGCCGAACCCGGCGCCGGGACATTTCCTCGGGCTTTCGGCAAGGGAAGGGCCAAAAGCCTTCCATGGTTCGCCCCCCGCTGATGCGCTCCGGCCCGAAAAGGCGTCCACTGAGCAGTGGAGAGGAGCTGGCATGAGCGAGATAACCGGCACCGGCACATCCGTCGCCCATGAGGCGTACGCCTTCGCCTGCATGCGCTGTGGATACGGCTGGGAGCAGGCGTACGACATCGAACACCACGTCGACGCCGCCGGCCACGCGTTCGTCGTCTACAAGGCCGGGGGAGAGCGGGTCCCGTCCCCGCTGTCGAGTCCCACCTGCGTGAACTGCGGAGGCCACGTCGTCCGCATCATGCGCGCGGGGCAGGTGTCCTCGGTGCTCGACCTGATCGCCGCGACGGAGAAGCACGGGCGCGGGGCACGGGCGACCAAGCCGGTCTCGCCGTCCGGGCCCATCGGCCAGGAGCTGACCGAGGACGCCCCCGAGGCCCCGCCGGTGCCGCACCACTGGCACCTGTCGGACCTCCTGCACCCCTTCCGCCGGCGCGGATAGCGTTCCGGTCCCCGGCTCCGCCGGGGACCCCGCGCACGGCGCCCCCGGCCCTCGTACGATCGGGGCCATGAGTGCCAAGGACGCCCCGCCGCCGCTGCCCGAACCCCTCTTCGTGGAGGTCGCGGACTCGCACACCCACCTGGACATGCAGGCGGGGACCGTCGAGGAGGCCCTGGTGAAGGCCGCCGCCGTCGGCGTCACCACGGTCGTGCAGGTCGGCTGCGACGTGAAGGGCTCGCGCTGGGCCGCCGAGACGGCCGCCGCCCACGAGAACGTGCACGCGGCCGTCGCCCTGCACCCCAACGAGGCCCCCCGGATCGTCCTGGGGGACCCCGACGGCTGGTCCCGGCAGGGCGCGCGCGAGGGCGGCGGGGACGCGGCCCTGGACGACGCGCTCACCGAGATCGACCGGCTCGCCGCCCTGCCGCACGTGCGCGGGGTCGGCGAGACCGGGCTCGACTTCTTCCGCACGGGACCGGAGGGCGTCGCCGCGCAGGAGCGTTCCTTCCGGGCCCACATCGAGATCGCCAAGCGGCACGGCAAGGCGCTCGTCATCCACGACCGCGAGGCCCACGCCGACGTGCTGCGCGTCCTGGACGAGGAGGGCGCCCCCGAGCGGACCGTCTTCCACTGCTACTCCGGCGACGCGGAGATGGCGGAGATCTGCGCGGCCAAGGGCTACTACATGTCCTTCGCCGGCAACGTCACCTTCAAGAACGCCCAGCCGCTCCGGGACGCCCTCGCGGTCGCCCCCCTGGAGCTGGTCCTCGTCGAGACCGACGCCCCCTTCCTCACCCCGGCGCCCTTCCGGGGCCGCCCCAACGCCCCGTACCTGATCCCGGTCACCGTCCGGGCCATGGCGCGGGTGCGCGGGATCGGGGAGAACGAACTGGCCGCGGCGATCGCCGCCAACACGGCCCGCGCCTTCGACTACTGACGGCCGAGGGCCCGGGGCGGGCCCGCGCGGGCCAGGGGCGGGCCGGGGCGCTTCCGGGGCCGTTCCGCCCCGGGGCCCGCCGGGGAACCGCCCCCGGAAGCGCCCCGGAACGGCGTCGGAAGCGCCCCGGCACGGCCCCGGAAGCGCCCCGCCCCCGCGACCGCGCCGGGCCCCGTCCCCCGGACAGGCCCTAGTCTGTACCGGTGAGCACCACCACCGGTCCCGAAACCCCCGACGCCCTCCTCGGCCCCGCCGACATCCGTGAGCTGGCCGCCGCCCTCGGCGTGCGCCCCACGAAGCAGAAGGGCCAGAACTTCGTTATCGACGCCAACACCGTCCGGCGGATCGTCCGCACGGCCGGGGTGCGCCCCGACGACGTCGTCGTCGAGGTGGGGCCCGGACTCGGCTCCCTCACCCTGGCCCTCCTGGAGGCCGCCGACCGGGTGACCGCCGTCGAGATCGACGACGTGCTCGCCGCCGCGCTGCCCGCCACGATCGGGGCCCGGATGCCCGCCCGCGCCGACCGCTTCGCGCTCGTGCACTCCGACGCCATGCTCGTCGAGGAGCTGCCGGGCCCGGCGCCGACCGCGCTCGTCGCCAACCTCCCGTACAACGTGGCCGTACCGGTCCTGCTCCACATGCTGGAGCGCTTCCCCAGCATCGAGCGGACCCTCGTCATGGTCCAGGCCGAGGTCGCGGACCGGCTCGCCGCCGGCCCGGGCAACAAGGTGTACGGCGTGCCCTCGGTGAAGGCCAACTGGTACGCCGAGGTGAAGCGGGCCGGCTCCATCGGCCGCAACGTCTTCTGGCCCGCGCCGAACGTCGACTCCGGTCTCGTCTCCCTCGTCCGCCGCGCCGAGCCCCTGGCGACCACCGCCACCCGGCGGGAGGTCTTCGCGGTGGTGGACGCGGCCTTCGCCCAGCGCCGCAAGACCCTCCGCGCGGCCCTCGCGACCTGGGCGGGCTCCCCGGCGGCGGCGGAGGAGGCCCTGGTGAGGGCCGGGATCTCCCCGCAGGCGCGCGGCGAGTCCCTGACGGTGGAGGAGTTCGCGCGGATCGCGGAGGCGAAGGCGTGAGCGGGGGCACGGAGCCGGTGACCGCCGTACCGGAGACGGTGCGCGGCGGCACGCCCGGCGGCGGGAAGCCGTCCGTCACCGTCCGCGTCCCCGCCAAGGTCAACGTCCGGCTCGCGGTCGGCCCGGCCCGGCCCGACGGCTTCCACGACCTGGCCAGCGCCTTCCTCGCCGTCTCCCTGTACGACGAGGTGACCGCCACCCCCGCCGGGGCGCTCACGGTCACCTGCGAGGGCCCGGACGCCGACAAGGTGCCCCTCGACCGCACCAACCTCGCCGCGCGCGCCGCCGAACTCCTCGCCGCCCGGCACGGCCTCTCCCCGGACGTGCGCCTGCACATCGCCAAGGACATCCCGGTCGCCGGGGGCATGGCCGGCGGCAGCGCGGACGGCGCGGCCGCCCTCCTCGCGTGCGACGCCCTCTGGGGCCTGGACACGCCCCGCTCCGAGCTCCTGGAGATCTGCGCCGAACTGGGCAGCGACGTGCCGTTCAGCCTGGTCGGCGGGGCCGCGCTCGGCACCGGACGCGGCGAGCGGCTGACGGAGCTGCCGGTCGGCGCCGTCTTCCACTGGGTCTTCGCCGTCGCGGACGGCGGGCTCTCGACCCCCGTCGTCTTCCGCGAGTTCGACCGCCTCACCGCGGGGACGGCCGTCCCCGCGCCGGCCGTCCCCGCGGACCTCCTGGACGCCCTGCGCACCGGCGACACCACCGCCCTCGCGGGCGCCCTCGCCAACGACCTCCAGGCCCCCGCGCTCTCCCTGCGCCCCTCCCTCGCCGCGACCCTGGCGGCCGGCACGGAGGCGGGCGCCCTCGCGGCCCTGGTCTCCGGCTCGGGCCCCACGACCGCGTTCCTGGTGAAGGACGCGGAGGCCGCGTCGGCGGTGGCCGCCGCCCTGACGGCCTCGGGCACCTGCCGCACGGCCCGCACGGCGACGTCCCCGGCGGCGGGCGCGACCGTCCTGACGTCCTGACGCCTCCCCCCGTCCGCGTCCGGCGGACACCCGGCGGGCGGGCGGCCTCGCCGACGTACCCTGGACGTCGATCGATCACCCCGTACAGGAGTCAACGTGGCCGTCAACCTGGTCAATGTCGAGAACGTCAGCAAGGTGTACGGCACCCGCGCCCTGCTCGACGGGGTCTCGCTCGGTGTCTCCGAAGGGGACCGGATCGGGGTCGTGGGCCGCAACGGCGACGGCAAGACCACCCTCATCCGGATGCTCGCCCGGCTGGAGGAGGCCGACACCGGCCGCGTCACCCACAGCGGCGGGCTGCGCCTCGGCGTCCTCACCCAGCACGACTCGCTCGACCCGGAGGCCACCGTCCGGCACGAGGTCATCGGCGTCATGGCCGACCACGAGTGGGCGGGCAGCGCCAAGATCCGCGACGTGCTCACCGGGCTCTTCGGCGGGCTGGACCTGCCCGGCTTCGAGAAGGGCCTCGACACCGTCATCGGCCCGCTCTCCGGCGGCGAGCGGCGCCGGATCGCGCTCGCCAAGCTCCTCATCGAGGACCAGGACCTCATCGTCCTCGACGAGCCCACCAACCACCTCGACGTCGAGGGCATCGCCTGGCTCGCCCAGCACCTGCGGGAGCGCCGCTCGGCGCTCGTCTGCGTCACCCACGACCGCTGGTTCCTCGACCAGGTCTGCACCCGCATGTGGGACGTGCAGCGCGGCGACGTGCACGAGTACGAGGGCGGCTACTCCGACTACGTCTTCGCCCGCGCCGAGCGCGAGCGGATCGCGGCCACGGAGGAGACCAAGCGGCAGAACCTGATGCGCAAGGAGCTGGCCTGGCTGCGGCGCGGCGCCCCCGCCCGCACCTCCAAGCCCCGCTACCGCATCGAGGCCGCCAACGAGCTGATCGCGGACGTGCCGCCGCCGCGCGACACCGGCGAGCTGATGAAGTTCGCCAACGCGCGCCTGGGCAGGACGGTCTTCGACCTGGAGGACGTGACCGTCACCGCCGGGCCCAAGGAACTGCTCAGGCACCTCACCTGGCAGCTCGGCCCCGGCGACCGCGTCGGCCTCGTCGGCGTCAACGGCGCGGGCAAGACCTCCCTCCTGCGCGCCCTCGCGGACGCCGCCCGCAGCGGCGGCGAGGTCCAGCCCGCCGCCGGCCGGATCGTCGTCGGCAAGACCGTCCGGCTCGCCTACCTCTCGCAGGACGTCACCGAGCTGCCCGGCTCGCTGCGGGTCCTGGAGGCCGTGCAGCAGATCCGCGACCGGGTGGACCTCGGCAAGGGCCGCGAGATGACGGCCGGGCAGCTCTGCGAGCAGTTCGGCTTCACCAAGGAGAAGCAGTGGACGCCGGTCGGCGACCTCTCCGGCGGCGAGCGCCGCCGGCTCCAGCTCCTGCGGCTGCTGATGGACGAGCCCAACGTCCTCTTCCTCGACGAGCCCACCAACGACCTCGACATCGAGACCCTGACCCAGCTGGAGGACCTCCTCGACGGCTGGCCGGGCTCCATGGTCGTCATCTCCCACGACCGGTTCTTCATCGAGCGCACCACGGACCGCACGTTCGCCCTGCTCGGCGACAGGACGCTGCGGATGCTGCCGCGCGGCATCGACGAGTACCTGGAGCGCCGCCGCAAGGCCGTCGAGGCGTCCGTCCCGGCGCCCGCGGCCGCCCCCGCCCAGCAGAAGCCGGGCGTCTCCGCCGCCGACGCGCGCGCCGCCAAGAAGGAGCTGCAGAAGGTCGAGCGGCAGCTCGACAAGGTCGCCGAGAAGGAGGCGAAGCTGCACGCGCGGATGGCGGACGCCGCCACCGATTTCGAGAAGGTGGCCGAGCTCGACGCGGAGCTGCGCGGACTCGCCGCGGAGCGTGAGGGGCTGGAGACGCGCTGGCTGGAACTGGCCGAGGACGCATAACGAGGGCATCACAGGCCGGTCCTCCCTTGGACACAAGGGGTGGACCGGTCGCTTTTGCGCCATCGCGTGGGTGGTAGAAAGAAAACCCGTTCACGCCAAGGGGGAAACCGCTGATGAGCCAGCCGCCCAGCAACCAGCCGCCGGGGGGCTTCGGAGCCCCTCAGGACCCGGACCGGTCCCCGGACCAGGGCCACCCGCCCGTACCGCCGGTCCCGCCACAGGCTCCGCAGGCCCCGCCCGCTCCGCAGGCCCCGCCCGCCGCGCCCGGCCCGTACGGGCAGGCCCCGCAGCAGCCCGGATACGGCTACCCGCAGCAGCCGGGCCAGCAGCCCGGCCGGCCCGGTCCGTACGGCCAGCCCGGCCAGCCCGGCCCCTACGGGCAGCCGGTGCCGCCTCCCTACGGTCCCCCGCAGCAGCCCGGCGGCCCCTACGGGCAGCAGGCGAACCCCTACGGCGGTTACCCCGGCCAGCCGGGCGCCCCCACCCCGCCGCCCGGTGGCGGCGGTCCCTTCAAGGGCAGGACCGGCCTGGTCGCCGGTGTGGCCGCCGCCGCCGTCCTGGTCGCCGCCGTCACGACCTGGGCCGTCGTCGGCGGCGGTGACGACGAGAAGGGGCCGGTGGCCCAGCCCACCAACTCCGCCACGGCCACCCCGACCCCCGCGCCCAAGCCCACCGCGTCGGTGGACGAGGGCGACGGTTCCGGCGACGGGCGCGAGGGAAGCGACGACCTCAACGCGGGCCGCCAGGCCGGCGAGGCCAAGGTGAACTGGCTCACCACGAACACCGTCGACCTGCCCCGCAACGGCTCCGACGCGTACGGCCCGTGGATCGTCGGCGACACCGTCGTCAAGGCCATGTACAAGAGCATCGAGGGCTACGGCCTCGCCGACGGTGCCGTGAAGTGGCACGTGGACGTGCCGTTCAAGCTGTGCGCGACGCCGGCGGCCCCCTCCGCCGACGGCCGCATGGTCTTCGCGTACCAGGAGAGCGCCAAGGACGGCGCCAAGTGCACCGAGCTCCAGCAGATCGACCTCAAGACCGGCAAGGCGGGCTGGAAGAAGTCCGTGCCCAAGCCCACGGGCCTGTTCGCGTTCTCCGACAACACCCTGGCCATCAGCGGTGACACGCTCACCGTCGCCGGCACCAGCAGCGCCTACGGCTTCTCCCTGGCCGACGGCAAGCAGATCTTCACCGGCGCCACCACCGGCTGCAGGCCCTTCGCGTACGCGGGCGGCAGCAAGCTGATCGCCGCCATGGAGTGCCGGGGGAGCGGCTCGGCCAAGAAGAACCAGGCGATCGGCGAGGTCGACCCCCGCACGGGCAAGCCCCGCTTCACCTACGCCCTGAAGGAGGGCTGGGAGGTCGACAAGGTCTACTCGGTCGACCCGCTGGTCGTCTCGGCCATCCAGCGCGAGGACGAGCCGAAGAAGTGGGCCGTCCTGGCGCTCAAGCCCGACGGCACGCTCCGCTCGCAGATCCAGGGCGGCACGGACAAGTTCTCCGTCTCGTGCGGCGGCGGACTGGTCATCTTCGGCCGCAAGCTCCAGGGCTGCAACGGCGTCGCGGCCGACGCGAACACCTTCTACATGGCGACCGACACCCCGTACGGCAAGGCCAACGAGGTCGTCGCCTTCGACCTGAACACCGGCAAGCCGAAGTGGCGCTCCACGGCCCCCGCCGAGCAGTCCATGACCCCGCTGCGGATGGAGGGCTCCGAGGTCCTGGTGTACGTGGGGCCCCGCTACAACAAGGGCGGCGCCACCGCCACCATCGCGCCGACCGGCGGCGCGCCGAAGGTCCTGCTCCAGCACCCGGTCTCCACGGCCCAGATCGAGAGCAGCTTCTTCAGCCCGGGCTACGCCTACGGCAACGGCGTCCTCGTCGTGTCGAGCGGACGCGTGTCCGCGAGCTCCGACGCGGAGGAGAAGCAGGTCAAGACGATGATGGCCTTCAGCAAGTGAGGTACACGGACCGATGACGCAGCCACCTCCTCCCCCGCCGAACCAGCCGCCGAACCAGCCGCCGGGCCCGCAGGGCGGCTTCGGAGCCCCGACGCCCCCGCCGCCGGAGCCCGGCCACGGCGGGCAGCAGCCCCCGCCCGGGGGCTACGGCCACCCGCGGCAGCCTCCGGCCGGCCCGGGGTACGGCTATCCGCAGCAGCCCCCGGCGGAGCAGGGCTACGGCTACCCGCAGCAGCCTCCGGCGGAGCAGGGCTACGGCTACCCGCAGCAGCCCCCGGCCCCTCCGCAGCAGCCGTACGGCCACCCGGCCCCGCCGCAGCCGTACGGGGACCACCAGCAGCCGGTCCCGCCCCCGTACGGCTACCCGACCCAGCCCCAGCAGCCGCAGTACGGCGGTTACCCGCAGCCCGCCCCGGCCCCGGCCGGCGGGAAGAAGCTGTCGCCGCAGCTCCAGATCGTCATCGCGGCGGCCGTCGCGATCGCCCTGATCGTCGGCGCCGGCATCTGGTACGCCGGGTCCCGCGGCGACGACGAGGCCAAGGGCACGACGGGCGGCACCGCGCAGGGTTCCTCGCAGGGCTCCGCAGCCGGCGGCGGCGACGCCGGGGGCAAGGGCATCGGCGGGGGCGGCAAGGAGAAGCCGCCGGCCGACACCCGCGCGAAGCTGGCCTTCCAGGTCCCGCAGCCGAAGGTCCCGGACGTCACCGACGTCTCCGGCTCCTGGATCACCGACAAGGCGTTCGTGAAGTCCGGCATCGACTCCCTCGTCGCCTACGACCTGGACAAGGGCACCGTCCTGTGGACGCTCCCGCTCACCGGCCAGGTGTGCGGCGCCTCGCGGCACATGACCGCCGACCACAAGGTGCCGATCCTCTTCGAGGCCGCCAAGCGGGTCGCGCCGCGCTACTACCAGCAGTGCACCGAGGTCGGCGTGGCCGACCTGAACACCGGCAAGCTGGTCTGGTCCGCCTCGGTCAGCGGTGGTTCCGCCGGTGACGACAAGGTGCGGTTCAGCGAGGTCACGCTCAGCGGGACGACCGTCGCGGCCGGCGGCGGCGACGGGGGCGCGGCCTTCGACGTCGCCAACGGCAACCCGCGCTGGAAGCCGCAGTCCGACGCCGACAGCTGCTACGACATGGGCTACGGCGGCGGCGAGGGCCTCGTCGCGGTCCGCAAGTGCGGCACGTACGGCAGCGAGACGGTGCAGATCCAGAACCTCGACCCGATGACGGGCAAGCCGCTCTCGCAGTACAAGATGCCGACCGGCGTGAAGTACGCGTCGGTCGTCTCCACCAAGCCGCTGGTCGTCGCGGCCGACGTCGGCGACACCGCCGGCGACGGCAGCGGCATCTCGGACTTCTTCTCGATCGACGAGAAGACCGGGAAGCTGAAGGTGAAGATCGCGGCGTCGGCGGACCAGTACGCGGCCCGCTGCCGTTCGACCCGGGTCGAGTCCTGCAGCCAGGCGCTGGTCGGCAACGGCCGGCTGTACGTGCCGACCGAGGAGCACGAGGGCGCCGGCGGGGAGTACGGTGACGAGACCAACGAGATCATCGCCTTCGACCTGACCACCGGGCGCACGGCCCCGGAGAAGGCCGACGCGGGCGACAAGTACACCCTCGTCCCGCTGCGCATGGACGGCGGCAACATCATCGCCTACAAGATCCCGCCGTACGACAAGGGCGGCCGGATCGTGTCGGTCGACGGGGGCACCATGAAGGAGACGCTGCTCCTGGAGAACCCGGACGCCAAGCCGACCCGGGACATCGAGAGGAGCTTCGGCCTGACCGGCTCCGAGCTCCAGTACCGGGACGGGCGGTTCTTCCTCTCGGACAACATGATCAGCAAGACCCGGCCGTCGAGCGCCGGGACGAAGGAGTACCTGGTCGTCTCCTACGCCGTCCCGCGCTGACGGCGGCGCGCGGACCGAGCGGCGGGCCCCTCCGGATCACCGGAGGGGCCCGCCGCTTCTTCGTGCCCCCGGAGGCGCCGGAGCCCCGGTGCTCCGGTGCCCGCGGTTGGCGCGGGGCGGGGCGGGGGAGCGTGTAGCTTGCCGGGTTCAGGCCCGTCCGGCTCTCCGGCGGCCAGGAGCTCCGGCGGGCCCGGAGGAGGGGGATGACCGGGATGGGCGTACGCCTCGTGGTGGTCGACGACCACCGGCTGCACGCGGAGGCGCTCGCCTCGGCGCTGAAGCTGCGCGGGCACCGGGTGCTCGCGTCGGCCGCGCCGGTGGCGGGGGCGGCGGAGCTGGTGGTGAGCCGGGCGCCGGAGGTCTGTCTCCTGGGCACGGCGGCGCCGGACGGCCCGGGGACCTTCGATCCGGTCGTGCGGATCAAACGGGAACGGCCGCAGGTGGCGGTGGTGGTGCTCGGCCCGGTGCCGTCGCCGCGCGGGATCGCGGCGGCGTTCGCGGCCGGGGCGTCCGGGTACGTCCGCCACGACGAGCGCGTCGAGCACGTCGAGCGGGCCCTGGTGAGGGCCAGGGCGGGGGAGGCGGCGGTGGCGCCGCAGCTCCTCCAGGGCGCCTTCGCGGAGCTGCTCCACCCCCCGGCGGGGCCGGACGACGAGGGGCAGCGGCTGCTGCGGCTCCTGACGCGGCGGGAGGCGGAGGTCCTGGCGCGGATCGCGGAGGGGGAGGACACCCGGCTGATCGCGGAGAGGATGAGGATCGCGCCGAGCACGGCGCGCACCCATGTGCAGCGGGTCCTGATGAAGCTGGAGGTCGGCTCCCGCCTGGAGGCGGCGGCCCTCGCGGCCCGCACCGGTCTCCTGGACCGGGCGGTGCCGGGGCGGGCCGGTGCCCCGGGCCGGGCGGCGACGGGGGCCGGGTCCCCTTCCTGACCGGGAGGCCGGGGGCCTCCGTCCCGCACCGCCGGGTGCCGGGTCCCCTTCCCCGACCGGGAGGCCGGGGCCTCCGTCCCGCACCGCCGGGGGCGGGCCGCCCATTGACGGCGATGTTCGAGTGTGCTTTTTTGTGGGTGGTTATGTTTGATCGTGCTTGGTCCTGCCCGGAGGGCAACCCGTGAAGAAGACCGTCACCACACTCGCCGACGGGCGCGAGCTGATCTACTACGACGCGCGCGACGACACCGTCCGCACCGCCGCCGACCCGCGCCCCCTCGCCCCCGTCGCCTCCCGCTCCGAGATCCGGTACGACGAACTCACCGGCGACCCGGTCGTCATCGCCTCCCACCGCCAGTCCCGCACCTACCTCCCGCCCGCCGACGCCTGCCCGCTCTGCCCCTCCCGGGACGGACACGAGAGCGAGATCCCCGAGGCGGAGTACGAGGTGGCGGTCTTCGAGAACCGCTTCCCCTCCCTCTCCGGCGGCGCCGGCCGCTGCGAGGTCGTCTGCTTCACCGACGACCACACGGACTCCTTCGCCGACCTCACCGAGGAACGGGCCGCCCTCGTCCTCGACGCCTGGACCGACCGCACCGCCGAACTCTCCGCCCTCCCCGGCGTCCAGCAGGTCTACTGCTTCGAGAACCGGGGCGCCGAGATCGGCGTCACCCTGCCCCACGCCCACGGCCAGATCTACGCCTTCCCCTACGTGACGCCCCGGACGGCCGCCGTGCGGCGCCGCCTCGACGAGCACCGGGCCGCCACCGGACGCAACCTCTTCGACGACGTGGTGGCCCGCGAACGGGCCGACGGCGAGCGGGTGGTCCTGGAGACCGCCCACTGGATCGCGTTCGTCCCGTACGCCGCCCACTGGCCGTACGAGGTCCACCTGCACCCGAAGCGGCGGGTGCCCGACCTGCTCGCCCTCGACGGCGACGCCCGCACGGAGTGCGCACAGGTCCTTCTGGAACTCTTGAGGCGCTTCGACCGGATCTTCGGCCCGGACGAACCGCCGACGCCCTACATCGCCGCCTGGCACCAGGCGCCGTTCACGGACGACCGGCGGGAGGACTTCGGGCTCCACCTGGAGCTCTTCACCGTCCGCCGGGCCCCCGGCAAGCTCAAGTTCCTCGCGGGCACCGAGTCCGGCGCGGGCGCGTTCATGAACGACGTGCGCCCGGAGGACGCGGCCCGACGACTGCGAGAGGTGGCGGACGCGTGACGCGCAGGTATCTGGTGACGGGCGGGGCGGGGTACGTGGGCAGCGTCGTCGCCGCCCGCCTCCTGGAGCGGGGCCACCGGGTCACCGTCCTCGACGACCTCTCCACCGGCTTCGCCGAAGCCGTGCCGGAGGGCGCCGAGTTCGTGGAGGGCCGGGTCCAGTCCGCCGCGAAGTGGCTCGACGGCTCCTACGACGCCGTCCTGCACTTCGCCGCCTCCTCCCAGGTCGGCGAGTCCGTCGCGAAACCGGAGAAGTACTGGGAGAACAACGTCGGCGGCAGCATCGCCCTGCTCGCCGCGATGCGCGCGGCCGGGGTCCGCCGGCTCGTCTTCTCCTCCACCGCCGCGACCTACGGCGAGCCGGAGACCGTCCCGATCCCCGAGACCGCGCCCACCGCCCCCACCAGCCCCTACGGGGCGACCAAACTGGCCGTGGACCACATGATCGCCGGCGAGTGCGCCGCCCACGGCCTGGCCGCCGTCTCGCTGCGCTACTTCAACGTGGCCGGGGCGTACGGCGCGTACGGCGAGCGCCACGAGCCGGAGTCGCACCTGATCCCGCTCGTCCTCCAGGCCGCCCTGGGCCGGCGCGGGACGGTCTCCGTGTACGGGGAGGACTACCCGACCCCGGACGGCACCTGCGTCCGCGACTACATCCACGTCGCCGACCTCGCCGAGGCCCACCTCCTGGCGCTCGACGCCGCGACGCCGGGCGAGCACCTGGTCTGCAACCTCGGCAACGGCAACGGCTTCTCCGTCCGCGAGGTGATCGAGACCGCGCGGGAGGTCACCGGCCGGCCGGTCCCGGCGACCGCCGCCCCGCGCCGCCCCGGCGACCCGGCCGTCCTCGTCGCCTCCGCCGCCACCGCCCGCGAACGCCTCGGCTGGACCCCCTCCCGCCCCGGCCTCGCGGACATGGTCGCCGACGCCTGGGCCTTCGCCCTGCGGAGAGAGGAAGAGCGCCGGTGAACGTCGCGGCCGGGTTCGAGAGCCTCTACGGGACCGCCCCCGACGGGGTCTGGGCGGCCCCCGGAAGGGTCAACCTCATCGGGGAGTACACCGACTTCAACGACGGCTTCGTGCTGCCGTTCGCACTGCCGCACACCACCGTCGCCGCCGTCTCCCGCCGGGACGACGGCGTCCTGCGCCTGCACTCGGCCGACACCGGCGGCGGGGTCGTCCGGCTGGACGCCGACGCCCCGGAACCGTCCCCCGGCGGCTGGGCGGCCTATCCCGCCGGGGTCGTCCGGGCGCTGCGGGAGGCCGGGCACCCGGTGACGGGCGCCGACGTCCACCTCGCCTCGACCGTGCCGTCCGGCGCCGGGCTCTCCTCGTCGGCGGCCCTGGAGACCGCCGTGGCGCTCGCCCTGAACGACCTGTTCGGGTTCGGGCTCTCCCGGCCGGAGCTGGCCCGGCTCGCCCAGCGCGCCGAGAACGCCTTCGTCGGCGTGCCCTGCGGGATCATGGACCAGATGGTCTCCGCCTGCGCGGAGGACGGCCACGCCCTCCACCTGGACACCCGCGACCTGTCGTACCGTCAGGTCCCCTTCGACCCGGCCGCCGAGGGGCTGACGCTGCTCGTCGTGGACACCCGGGTGAAGCACGCGCTCGGGGACGGCGCGTACGCCGAACGGCGCGCCGGATGCGAGGCGGGCGCGCGGGCGCTCGGCGTGCGCGCCCTGCGCGAGGTGGACGCCGAACGCCTGCCGGAGGCGCTCGCCCTGCTGGAGGACGGGACGGTGCGCCGGTACGTGCGGCACGTCGTCTCGGACAACGCGCGCGTCGAGCGGACGATCGCGCTCCTGGACGCCGGGGACCTCCGGGCGGTCGGCCCGGTCCTCACCGAGGGCCACGCCTCCCTCCGGGACGACCTGCGGGTCTCCTGCCCCGAACTGGACCTCGTGGTGGAGACGGCGAACGCGGCCGGCGCGCTCGGCGCCCGGATGACCGGCGGCGGATTCGGCGGCTCGGCCCTCGTCCTGGTCGAGGCCGCGCGGGCGGAGGCGGTCGCCGGGGCCGTCGGACGCGCCTTCGCCGGGGCCGGGCACGCCCCTCCGGGCATCTTCCCGGCCGTGCCGTCGGCGGGCGCCCGCCGCCTCTGAGCCCACCGGCGGCACGCACGCCGCCCCCCGGCCCCGTGCCCCCGGGCAGTTCCGCGAATCGGCCCCCGCCGTCCCGCCCCGCCTCTACCCTGAGGGGCGGTGCCGGCGGGGGCCGGTGCCGTCCGGGGGACGAGACCCGCCGGGCACGGCGCCGTGGGCGCGGGTGTCCGTCCTCCCGCGGCGGCGGCCGTGTCCGCGGCGGACCCGCCCGGCGCCGTTCCCGCGCCGGTCCGTTCCTCGACGCTTGGGGGTGTCCGTGGCACGTGTCCGGGTCCTGGTGGTGGACGACCACCGCGTCTTCGCCGAGTCGCTGGCCGCCGCCCTCGCGGCGGAGCCCGACGTCGACGTCACCGCGGCGGGCAGCGGCCCGGCCGCCCTGCGCTGCCTGGAGCGCGGCGCGGCGGAGGGACGCCGGTTCGACGTGCTGCTCGTCGACGCGGAGCTGGGCGCGGGGCCGCCCGGGGCGGCCCCGGCCCGGGCGGTGCCCGACGACGGCGGGGGCGCGGTGGACGGGATCTCCCTGGTGGCCGGGGTGCGCCGGGCCCATCCCGCCGTCCGCGCCGTCGTCCTCGCGGAGCGGGACGACCCCCGGCGGGCCGCGCTCGCCCTCCAGGCCGGGGCGTCCGGCTGGGTCGCGAAGGACTGCTCGCTCCAGCGGCTGCTCGCGGTGGTGCGGGGCGTGCTGAGGGACGAGACGCATCTGCCGCCCGCCCTGCTCACGGGCGTCCTGCGGGAGCTGACGGCGGCCCGCAGGCACCGTACGGACAGCGAGCGGCTCGTGGAGTCGCTGACGCCGCGCGAGCGGGAGGTGCTGCGCTGCATGGTCGCGGGCCTGGGTCGCAAGGCGGTCGCCGAACGCCTCTTCCTCTCCCCGCACACCGTCCGCACGCACACGCAGAACGTCCTGGGGAAGCTGGGCGTGCACTCGACCCTGGCGGCGGTCGCGCTGGCCCGCCGGGCGGGCGTGGGTCCGGCGGAGCCGGTGGGGGACGGGGGAGCGGGGTCCGCGCCCGTCGCCCTAACCGGGGACGTTGTCGAACGGGGCGGTCAGCCGGCGTAGCAGCGCGGCCAGTTCGGCGCGCTGGGCGCCGGAGAGCCGGGCCAGGATGGCGCGCTCCTGGGCGAGGAGGCCGGCGAGGGCCTCGTCGGCGCGGTCGCGGCCCTCGGGGGTGAGCCGGACCAGGACCCCCCGGCGGTCGCTGGGGTCGGGGAGCCGTTCGACGAGGCCCTTCTTGGTGAGCCGGTCGATGCGGTTGGTCATGGTCCCGGAGGTGACCAGGGTCTGGGTGAGGAGCTGGCCGGGGGAGAGCTGGTAGGGCGCTCCGGCCCGGCGGAGCGAGGTGAGGACGTCGAACTCCCAGGGCTCCAGCTGGTGCTCGGAGAAGGCGAGCCGACGCGCGCGGTCGAGGTGCCGGGCGAGCCGTGAGACACGGCTGAGCACCTCGAGCGGTTCCACGTCGAGGTCGGGGCGCTCGCGGCGCCATGCTGCGACCAGTCGGTCGACCTCGTCCTCCATGACGATCAGTGTAGAGGGTCTGTTGACATAAAGTCTCTTGATATTAACTTTCTTTACCTAATATTTCTTGATGTCAAGATATATTTCTCTGGACTATGGGGAAGGCACCCGGCCGGAACACCGTTCCGTTTCGGCCATGCGTATGTAACAAGGGGGCTTCGACCATGCAATCCGTGGAATCCGCCGCACCGACGTGGGACCCACAGCAGTACCTCCGCCATTCCGGCCACCGCACCCGGCCCTTCCTCGACCTGCTCGCCCGCATACCCGACCTGCCGGCCGTGGGCCGGCCCGCCCGCGTCGCCGACCTCGGCTGCGGCCCCGGCAACGTGACGGCCCTCCTCGCCGACCGCTGGACCGACGCCCACATCACCGGGTTCGACCTCTCGCCCGAGATGCTGGAGCGGGCCGAGAAGGACTGGGCGGGGACCACCCGGGGCGGTGGCTGGATCGACTTCCGGCCCGCCGACGCCGCCCACTGGACACCGGAGGAGCCCTACGACCTGATCGTCTCCAACGCGGCCCTCCAGTGGGTCCCCGGCCACCCCGACTCCTTCGCCGCCTGGATCGACGGGCTGCGCCCCGGCGGCACCCTCGCCTTCCAGGTCCCCGGCAACTTCGTCTCGCCCAGCCACGCCCTGCTCGGCGAACTCTGCGACGCCCCCGAGTGGCGCGACCGCCTCGGCGACCGGGGGCGCCGTTTCGTCCACGTCCTCGACACCGCCGACTACCTCACCCGCCTCACCGGTCTCGGCTGCGAGACGGACGTCTGGGAGACCACCTACTGCCAGCTCCTCCAGGGCGAGGACCCCGTCCTCGACTGGGTCAAGGGCACCGCCCTGCGGCCCGTCCTCACCGCCCTGGACGACGACCCGGAGGCGGCCGACGCCTTCCTCGGCCAGTACCGCGCCCTCCTCCGCGAGGCCTACCCGCCCGGCCCGCACGGGACGGTCTTCCCGTTCCGCCGGATCTTCGCCGTCGCCCGCAAACCGGCCTGACGCCCGGCCCCCGGAGCGCACGGCCCCGGACGCGCGGGCGCCCCGCACCGGAACTCCGGTGCGGGGCGCCCGTCCGGCCCCTCAGTACAGGGCGTTGTAGATCTGGAAGCCGTAACCGACCTTGACGCGTCCCTTGAAGGGGTGGGCCGCCCCGCCGGTGCCGGTGTAGAGGAACAGGTCGCCGTTCGGGGCGGCCCCGAGCAGGTCGCCCTTGCCGTCGCCCGTGAGGTCGCCGGGCGCCACCAGGCGGGTGTACGCGTTCCAGCCGGCGCCGACCTTCGTACGGGGCTTGAACACCTGGTCGGCCCGGCCCGTGCCCCGGTACAGCCACAGCACGCCGGCTCCGTCCCGGGCCACCAGGTCGCTCAGGCCGTCGCCGGTGTAGTCGCCCGAGCCCACGATCCGGTCGTACGCGCCCCAGCCGCCGCCGACCCTCAGGCGCGTGCTGAACGCGTTGCCGTGGACGTTGGAACGGTAGAGGTACAGGCCGCCGGAGCGGTCGCGCGCGAGCAGGTCGCCGCGCCCGTCGCCGTTCAGGTCGCCGGGCCCCACCAGGTGGTCGTAGACGCTCCAGCCGCCGCCGAAGTCGGAGTTGGGGCCGTAGAGGTGGTCCCGGTAGATCTCCAGGGTGTCGGAGATGCCGTTGCCGTCGAGCGAGTTGACCTCGAAGAGGGTGAGGCCGCCGACCTCGCCGACGTCACTGGTCCGCTGGCGGGGGGCCGGGGCGCCGGTCTCCCGCGTCTTGTACCAGAAGAACGTGCCGGCCTTGTCGCGGGCGGCGAAGCCCTCCTTGCCGTGCGCCGGGACGTTGCCCGCGCCGGCGATCTGGGCGACGCCCTCCCCCCAGGAGCCGGCCGGCCCGGCCTGCGTGCGGGGGGCGAAATGGCCGCCGCCGGTGCCCGCGTAGGCCCACAGCGTGCCGTCGGCGCTCCGGGCGTACACGTCGCCGACGCCGTCGCCGTTGGCGTCGTCGGCGCCGGCGATCTGGTTGTACACCTGCCAGCCGTAACCGGTTTTGACGCGCGTCTTCAAGGCGTACGGGCTGCCGGTGCTCCCGTAGTAGAAGAGGTCGCCCGAGGGGGTGCGGCCCATGAGGTCGCCCCTGCCGTCGCCGTCGCTGTCGCCGAGGCCCACCAGCTGGTCGTAGACCTGCCAGCCGTCGCCCATCTTCCGGCGGGCCTCGAACGGGGCGGTGGGCACGCCGGTGGCGACGTAGACCCACAGCTCGCCGGAGGGCGTACGGGCCAGTACGTCGGGGCGGCCGTCGCCACTGAGGTCGCCGGGCGAGAGGACCTTGTTGTAGATCTGCCAGCCGAGGCCCTTCCACTCCACCTTCATGGCCATCTGGCCGCTGGCGTTCGCGTACAGCTCCAGGACGCCGTCCGGGGACAGGAGCAGCAACTCGGGGCCGCTGCCGTCCAGGTCCTGGTCACCGATCGGGACGGCCTCCTCGACGAACGACTTGGAGTTGTCCGAGCGCGCGAGCACCTGGCTCGAACTGTCGCTGGACTGCACCGCGCGGATGTCGCCGTCGTAGTCGCGGAACAGCATGTCGCCGCGGCCGTCGAAGTCGACGTCGAAGCGCGGCGGTGTCCCGGCGGCCGCGACGCCGGCCGCCCCGGTGTCCCGGCCCCCCGGCGGCGGGAGCGGGGCCGGGGGCCGGACGCCGGAACCGGCCGGCTTCCGCAGCGCCGGGCGGGGGGCCGGGGTGTCGGCGGACGCGGGGCCCGCGAGGAGGGCGCCCGCGGAGAGCGCGAGGGCGGTGCAGGCGGCGACGCGGCGGGCGCGTCCGGAGTCAAGGAAGAACAAGAATCCCCCCGGGATCGGAAGTTCGACGGGATCGCGCAGGGGGACTCGCGCGCACTCGAACAACGTCTCCGCAGGCCTGCCGGCGCGTGGAGACGGCATCGCGCGAGGATGGGGCCACCCCCGAATGTGACCCGTAGTTTACCCACGCCGGCGCCATCGGCCAGAGGGTTGCGCCCACATTCTGACTGCCCGGTAACTTTTTTGTACCCAGGGGGTGTTGGTGATCCGGCGGGTCCGCCCGGAGCCCTTCCCGGGGCTCGTCCGGGGCCCCGTACGGGGCTCGCCCGGAACCCTCCGGAACCCTGCCCGGGTCCCCTTACGGGGCTCACCCGGGACCCCGTACGGGAGCCCCCGGAACCCCGTACGGAACTCCGCCCCCGTCCCTCAGCTCTTCCGGTGCCCTATCAGCCGAGGCTTCTGCTCCAGACCGTCCAGGCCGTGCCACGCCAGGTTCACCAGGTGCGCTGCGACCTCCGCCTTCTTCGGCTTGCGCACGTCCAGCCACCACTGGCCCGTGAGCGCCACGCTGCCCACCAGGGCCTGCGCGTACAGCGGCGCCAGCTTCGGGTCGAAGCCCCGGGCCTTGAACTCCAGGCCCAGGATGTCCTCCACCTGCGTGGCGATGTCACTGATCAGCGACGCGAACGTGCCCGTCGACTGCGCCACCGGCGAATCCCGCACGAGAATCCGGAAACCGTCCGTGTAGTTCTCGATGTAGTCGAGCAGGGCGAACGCCGCCTGCTCCAGGAGCTCGCGCGGATGCCCCGCCGTCAGCGCGCCCGTCACCCCGTCGAGGAGCTGGCGCATCTCCCGGTCGACCACGACCGCGTACAGCCCCTCCTTGCCGCCGAAGTGCTCGTACACCACCGGCTTGGAGACCCCGGCCTTCGCCGCGATCTCCTCCACCGACGTGCCCTCGAACCCCTTCGCGGCGAACAGGGTGCGGCCGATGTCGAGCAACTGCTCCCGGCGCTCCGCACCCGTCATCCGCACCCGCCGCCCGCGCCGGGGCTTCTGTTCTCCGCCGCTGCCGGTACCGCCGGTCCTGCCCTCGATCGCCACGTCCTCCATCATGCCGCGTCTGCTGACGCGGCCCGGCGGCGGGCTTCGACGCGGGACTTCACCGGCCAGCGCACGTCGTACGCCCACCCCGCCTTCTCGAACCAGCGGATGAGGCGCGCGCTGGAGTCGACCTGGCCGCGCAGCACCCCGTGCCGGGCCGACGTCGGGTCCGCGTGGTGCAGGTTGTGCCAGGACTCGCCGCAGGACAGCACCGCCAGCCACCACACGTTGCCCGAACGGTCGCGCGACTTGAACGGACGCTTGCCCACCGCGTGACAGATCGAGTTGATCGACCACGTCACGTGGTGCAGCAGCGCCACCCGCACCAGCGAACCCCAGAAGAACGCCGTGAACGCGCCCCACCACGACCACGTCACCAGACCGCCCACCAGCGGCGGGATCGCCAGCGACACGATCGTCCACAGCACGAACTGGCGCGAGACCGCCCGGATCGCCGGGTCCTTGATCAGATCGGGGGCGTACTTGTGCTGCGGCGTCTGCTCCTCGTCGAACATCCAGCCGATGTGCGCCCACCACAGGCCCTTCATCAGCGCCGGGACCGTCTCGCCGAACCGCCACGGCGAGTGCGGGTCGCCCTCCGCGTCCGAGAACCTGTGGTGCTTGCGGTGGTCGGCCACCCAGCGCACCAGCGGCCCCTCCACCGCGAGCGACCCCATGACCGCCAGCGCGATCCGCAACGGCCGCTTCGCCTTGAAGGACCCGTGCGTGAAGTAGCGGTGGAAACCGATCGTGATCCCGTGACAGCCGATGTAGTACATCGCCACCATCAGCCCGAGGTCCAGCCAGCTCACCCCCCACCCCCAGGCCAGCGGCACCGCCGCGAGCAGTGCCAGGAACGGCACCGTGATGAACAGCAGCAGCGTGATCTGCTCGACCGAACGCTTGCTGTCACCGCCCAGCGTGGCGGAGGGGAGGACGTCGGAACCGTCCGGCGTCCCGGTCGCCGAGGTCATCTCGGGGCTCATGGTCATGGGTCTCCCTGGGGGGTGAGGGGATGGGGGAACGCGCGCGAAGGCGGACCCGTGGCTACGCCTCCGTAACCTACGGTGTCGTAAGTATGGCAGCGTCGAGACGCGCTGCAAGAGGGCACAAGAGGGGCCTGACCGCCACCGGGGGGACGGCCACCTATCCTGTGTGCGTCGGACAGCGCGGTCCGCAAGCCTCCAGAACACCTCCAGACGTGCTCAAACACTGCAAGGAGCCGCACCTGTGAGCAGTGCCGACCAGACCCCCACCGCCAGCACCGAGCTGCGCGCCGACATCCGCCGACTGGGCGACCTCCTCGGCGAGACGCTCGTCCGCCAGGAAGGCCCGGAACTCCTCGACCTCGTCGAGAAGGTCCGCCGCCTCACCCGGGAGGACGGCGAAGCCGCCGCCGAACTGCTCCAAGGCGTCGAACTCGAGACGGCCGCCAAGCTCGTGCGCGCCTTCTCCACCTACTTCCACCTCGCGAACGTGACGGAGCAGGTCCACCGCGGCCGCGAGCTCCGCGACCGGCGCGCCGCCGAGGGCGGCCTCCTCGCCCGCACCGTCGACATGCTCAAGGACGGCGACCCCGAGCACGTCCGCGCGACGGTACGGAACCTCAACGTGCGGCCCGTCTTCACCGCGCACCCCACCGAGGCCGCCCGCCGTTCCGTCCTCAACAAGCTCCGCCGGATCGCGGCGCTCCTGGAGACCCCGGTCACCCCGGCCGACCGGCGCCGCACCGACCTGCGCCTCGCCGAGCACATCGACCTCATCTGGCAGACCGACGAACTCCGGGTGGTCCGCCCCGAGCCCGCCGACGAGGCCCGCAACGCCATCTACTACCTCGACGAACTGCACGCCAACGCCGTCGGCGACGTCCTGGAGGACCTCGCCGCCGAGCTGGAGCGCGTCGGCGTCGAGCTGCCCGCCGGCACCCGCCCGCTGACCTTCGGCACCTGGATCGGCGGCGACCGCGACGGCAACCCCAACGTCACCCCCCAGGTCACCTGGGACGTCCTGATCCTCCAGCACGAACACGGCATCACCGACGCCCTCGAACTGATCGACTTCCTGCGCGGCCTGCTCTCCAACTCCATCCGCTACACCGGAGCCACCCCGGAACTCCTGGACTCCCTCCGGCGCGACCTGGAACTCCTCCCGGAGATCAGCCCCCGCTACAAGCGGCTCAACGCCGAGGAGCCCTACCGGCTCAAGGCCACCTGCGTCCGGCAGAAGCTCGTCAACACCCGCGAGCGCCTCGCCAACGGCACCCCGCACCAGGAGGGCCGCGACTACCTCGGCACCGCCGAACTCCTCCACGACCTCACCCTCATCCAGACCTCGCTGCGCGAGCACCGCGGCGGCCTCTTCGCCGACGGCCGGATGGACCGGGTCATCCGCACCCTCTCCGCCTTCGGCCTCCAGCTCGCCACCATGGACGTCCGCGAGCACGCCGAGGCCCACCACCACGCCCTCGGCCAGCTCTTCGACCGCCTCGGCGAGGAATCCTGGCGGTACGCGGACATGCCCCGCGACTACCGGCGCAAGCTGCTCGCCAAGGAGCTGCGCTCCCGCCGCCCGCTCGCCCCCACCCCGGCCCCGCTCGACGCCGCCGGCGCCAAGACCCTCGGCGTGTTCCACACGGTCAAGGAGGCCTTCGAGCGCTTCGGCCCCGAGGTCATCGAGTCGTACATCATCTCGATGTGCCAGGGCGCCGACGACGTCTTCGCCGCCGCCGTCCTCGCCCGCGAGGCCGGCCTGATCGACCTGCACGGCGGCTGGGCCAAGATCGGCATCGTGCCGCTCCTGGAGACCACCGACGAGCTCAAGGCCGCCGACGTCATCCTCGACGAGATGCTCGCCGACCCCTCCTACCGGCGCCTCGTCTCGCTCCGCGGCGACGTCCAGGAGGTCATGCTCGGCTACTCCGACTCCTCCAAGTTCGGCGGCATCACCACCAGCCAGTGGGAGATCCACCGGGCCCAGCGCCGCCTGCGCGACGTCGCCCACCGCTACGGCGTCCGCCTGCGCCTCTTCCACGGCCGCGGCGGAACCGTCGGCCGCGGCGGCGGCCCCTCGCACGACGCGATCCTCGCCCAGCCCTGGGGCACCCTGGAGGGCGAGATCAAGGTGACCGAGCAGGGCGAGGTCATCTCCGACAAGTACCTGATCCCGTCCCTGGCGAGGGAGAACCTGGAGCTGACGGTCGCCGCCACCCTCCAGGCCTCCGCCCTGCACACCGCGCCCCGCCAGTCCGACGAGGCCCTGGCCCGCTGGGACGCGGCCATGGACACCGTCTCGGACGCCGCCCACACCGCGTACCGCAGGCTGGTCGAGGACCCGGACCTGCCCGCGTACTTCTTCGCCGCGACCCCCGTCGACCAGCTCGCCGACCTGCACCTCGGCTCCCGGCCCTCCCGCCGCCCCGACTCCGGTGCCGGCCTCGACGGACTGCGCGCCATCCCGTGGGTGTTCGGCTGGACCCAGTCCCGCCAGATCGTCCCCGGCTGGTTCGGCGTCGGCTCCGGCCTCAAGGCCCTGCGCGAGGCCGGCCTCGACCCGGTCCTGGGCGAGATGTACGAGCACTGGCACTTCTTCCGCAACTTCCTCTCCAACGTGGAGATGACGCTCGCGAAGACGGACCTGCGGATCGCCCGCCACTACGTCGACACCCTCGTCCCCGACGACCTCAAGCACGTCTTCGACACCATCCGGGCCGAGCACGAGCTGACCGTCGCCGAGGTCCTCAAGGTCACCGGCGGCGAGAAGCTCCTCGACTCCAACCCGGTCCTCCAGCAGACCTTCGCCATCCGCGACGCCTACCTGGACCCGATCTCCTACCTCCAGGTCGCCCTCCTCGCCCGCCAGCGCGCGGACGCCGAGCGCGGCGAGGAGCCGGACCCGCTGCTCGCGCGGGCCCTGCTCCTCACGGTGAACGGCGTGGCCGCGGGCCTGCGCAACACCGGCTGACCCCCTTCCGCGCACGAGGAAGCCCCCGCCGGGACTCCGGCGGGGGCTTCCGTCGTGACGGGGTGCGTCAGTGCTGCTGGGCCTTGCGGCGGCGGGTCACCAGGACCGCGCCGACGGCCGCGAGGGCCAGGGCCGCGGCGGCGAGGATGCCGACCGGGGCGCCGGCGCCGGTCTCGGCGAGGTCGCCCTCACCGGGGGTGCCCGGACCGCCGGTCCCGCCCGCGGGGGCGGTCGTGGCGGGCGACTCGGTGCCGCCGGGGGTCTCGGAGGCACCCGGGGTCCCGGTCGGGGACGCGGTCGTGCCCGGGGTGGTCGCGGACGGCGTGCCCGAGGGGGTGCCGGACGGGGTGCCCGGGGTGGTCTCCGACGGGGTGCCCGACGGCGTGCCCGGGGTCGTCTCCGAGGGGGTGCCCGAGGGGGTGCCCGGGGTCGTCTCGGACGGCGTGCCCGAAGGGGTGCCCGTCGGCGTGGGGGCGACGTCCGCCGCGCATGCGTGCGACAGGTTGAAGAAGCCCTGCTTCACCTTGCCGTCGACCAGGGCGACCGCCGAGGTCAGCTTGGCGCCGGGCGCCGACGCCACGTAGGCGTGGTCGTCCTTCGGCGGGCCGAACTCCTTGATGGTGATCGGGGCGCCGTCGTCGAACCGGACCGTCAGCTCGACGAAGTTCACGCCGTTGCCGGGGATGACGAAGTGCCAGCCGTCCTTGTCGCCCGGGATGCCCGGGCACGTGCCCTGCTCGTACGAGGCGGCCGTGATCGGCGTCTTCTGGTGCAGCTTGAGCTCGTACGTCGTCTGGCCCCCGGATGCCGAAGCCACCGGCGCGAGGATCAGGGAACCCGCTACGGCGGCGACGAGCGCGCCGGAAGATATGAGGGTGCGTCGCATGTGCGGTCGTCCATCTGTGGGATGAGGATGATGCCGTGGGAGGTGGCGGGGGCAGCTTATCCGCCGCTTTAAGCGGGCCTTAAGCCAGAGGCCCATAACGATTGCGCCAGAGGACGGTCAAAACAGGACAGGGCTGCGGAGATACGCCCCACCGTGACCGGAAAACACCCCTCACAGCGCGAAGAACGCCGCCACCAGCAGCCCCCCGCCCAGACCCGCCATCGACCACGCCGTCCGCGACAGCCGGAGCCCGCCGCCGACCAGCGGCGCCGCCAGCAGCAGCGCCCCGCCGAGCGGCAGCCAGGCGTGCAGCCCCCCGCCCCAGCCCGTCCGCACGCCCTCGCCCGTACCCGGCTTCACCACGACCGGAATCGTCTCCCCGGGCCCCGCCGCCACCGAACGCCCTATCGTCAGCACCCGGCGCCCCGCACCGGAGTCCTCCGGAACGTACCGGCCCTCGCACCTCTCCTCGCCGCAGGACGTCACCGTCAGCGTCCCGTGCTCGCGCCCCTTGGCGAACAGCACGTGCTGGGCGGAGTCCCACGAGGACCACACGCCCGCGACGACGAGGAGCAGGGCGACCAGGGCCATGGCGGCGTTACGGACGTGCGTCATGACCCGCGATCGTACAGCCGCGCCCCCGCACGGACGTTCCCTAGGAGTTGTACGAGGACTGCGCCCGCTCCAGGCCCTCCGCCACCAGGCACTCCACCGCGTCCGCCGCCCGGTCCACGAACCAGTCCAGGTCCTTGCGCTCCGCCGACGAGAAGTCCTTCAGGACGAAGTCCGCCACCTGCATCCGGCCCGGCGGACGCCCGATCCCGCACCGCACCCGGTGGTAGTCGGGACCCATCGCCTTCGTCATCGACTTCAGGCCGTTGTGCCCGTTGTCGCCGCCGCCCAGCTTCAGCCGCAGCACCCCGTAGTCGATGTCCAGCTCGTCGTGGACCGCCACCACGCGCGCCGTCGGCACCTTGTAGAAGTCGCGCAGCGCCGTCACCGGCCCGCCCGACAGGTTCATGTACGACAGGGGCTTCACCAGGACCACCCGGCGGCCCAGGGGGCCCGGCGGGCCCGTCCGGCCCTCCACGACCTGCGCCTGCGCCTTCTGCGCCCGCTTGAACGAGCCGCGCATCCGCTCCGCGAGCAGGTCCACGACCATGAAGCCGATGTTGTGGCGGTTGGCCGCGTACTCCGGCCCCGGGTTGCCGAGGCCGACGACCAGCCAGGGCGCGTTGGCGTCGTCCGTCATGTGCGTCAGGTCTCCTCGTATGCGGTCACGCGCGTCCGTACTTCCGTACAAGAGAAACGGGGTGACGGGCCGTCCGGCCCGTCACCCCGCCACGTAGGGCAGAGCCCACGGCTCAGGCCTCGGCACCCTCGGTGCCCTCGGCGGCCGGCTCCTCGGCCTGCGCGGCCAGGACCTGGAGCACCACGGCGTCGGCGTCGGTCACGAGGGACGAACCCTTCGGGAGGGCGATGTCCTTCGCGAGGATGGAGTCACCGGCCTGCAGGCCCTCCACGGAGACCGTGACGGCCTCGGGGAGGTGGGTGGCCTCGGCCTCGATGGACAGGGTGCCGAGCACGTGCTCCAGCAGGTTGCCGCCGGCGGCGAGCTCACCCTCGGCCTGGACCGGGATCTCGACCGTGACCTTCTCGCCGCTGCGCACGAGGAGCAGGTCGACGTGGATCAGGAAGCCCTTGATGGCGTCGCGCTGGACGGCCTTCGGGATCGCCAGCTCGGTCTTGCCCTCGACGTCCAGGGACAGCAGGACGTTCGGCGTGCGCAGCGCCAGGGCCAGGTCGTGGGCCGGCAGGGTCACGTGCGCCGACTCCGAGCCGTGGCCGTAGACGACGGCGGGAACCTGGCCGTCACGGCGGATCGCACGGGCGGCGCCCTTGCCGAACTTGGTGCGGACGGAAGCGGCGAGCTTGACCTCGGACATGGTGCACTCCTCGTAGAAAGGTGACGGAAAAGAGGTCACCCGGCCACGACTGGCGATGGCCTGCTACGAAGAGCGCGTCGATAACGGACCGCCGTGACCCCTGGGGGTACGGCCTCCCTCGCCGAGCAACTCCGGCAGTCTACCCGCCGCCCCCGGACCGCCCAAATGGATCAGGCGCGAGCACGCGGAAGGGCCGCCCCCACCCGGGGGACGGCCCTTCCACGACGTGCTTCCGGCTCAGTGCTCCTCGAAGAGGCTCGTCACCGAACCGTCCTCGAAGACCTCGCGCACCGCGCGCGCGATCGTCGGCGCGATCGAGAGCACCGTGATCTTGTCCAGCTCCAGGCCTCCCGGCACCGGCAGCGTGTCCGTGAACACGAACTCGCTCACCTTCGAGTTCTTCAGCCGGTCGGCGGCGGGACCCGACAGGATGCCGTGCGTGGCCGTCACGATGACGTCCTCGGCGCCGTGCGCGAAGAGCGCGTCGGCGGCGGCGCAGATCGTGCCGCCCGTGTCGACCATGTCGTCCACCAGGACGCACACGCGGCCCTTCACGTCACCGACGACCTCGTGCACGGTCACCTGGTTCGCGACGTCCTTGTCGCGCCGCTTGTGCACGATCGCGAGCGGCGCGTCGAGCCGGTCGCACCAGCGGTCGGCGACCCGCACGCGGCCCGCGTCCGGGGAGACGATCGTCAGCTTCGCGCGGTCGACCTTGGCGCCCACGTAGTCCGCCAGCACCGGCAGCGCCGACAGGTGGTCCACCGGGCCGTCGAAGAAGCCCTGGATCTGGTCCGTGTGCAGGTCCACCGTCAGGATCCGGTGGGCCCCCGCCGTCTTCAGCAGGTCCGCCACCAGACGCGCCGAGATCGGCTCGCGGCCGCGGTGCTTCTTGTCCTGACGGGCGTAGCCGTACGACGGGATGATCACGGTGATGCTCCGGGCCGAGGCCCGCTTCAGCGCATCGATCATGATCAGCTGCTCCATGATCCACTTGTTGATCGGAGCCGTGTGGCTCTGGATCAGGAAGCAGTCCGCGCCGCGCGCGGACTCCTGGAAGCGGACGTAGATCTCACCGTTGGCGAAGTCGAACGCCTTGGTGGGAACGAGGCCGACACCCAGCTGGTGCGCGACCTCCTCGGCCAGCTCGGGGTGGGCGCGGCCGGAGAAGAGCATCAGCTTCTTCTCGCCGGTCGTCTTGATCCCGGTCACAGCACTGTCTCCTCAGACGTGTTCTCTGGCCGCGGTCCCCGCGCTTCCGGGCGCGTGAGCGAACCAGCCGAATTTGTGTGCACGTATCACGGTACGCCGAGTTCGACGCACTCGTTTCCGGTCAGCTTTCGCCGGCGGACCCCTCCGAGGCGGCCTGAGCGGCCTGCGCGGCGGCGCTGCCGGGACGCTTCCGGGCCACCCAGCCCTCGATATTCCGCTGCTGGCCACGGGCCACGGCCAGGGCGCCGGACGGCACGTCCTTGGTGATCACGGACCCGGCGGCGGTGTAGGCGCCGTCCCCGATCGTGACCGGAGCCACAAACATGTTGTCCGAACCGGTCTTGCAGTGGGACCCGATCGTGGTGTGGTGCTTGGTCTCGCCGTCGTAGTTCACGAAGACGCTGGCCGCACCGATGTTCGAGTACTCGCCGATCGTCGCGTCACCCACGTACGACAGGTGGGGGACCTTCGTGCCCTCGCCGATCGTCGCGTTCTTCATCTCGACGTACGTGCCCGCCTTGGCCTTCGCGCCCAGGTTCGTGCCCGGACGCAGGTACGCGTACGGACCCACCGAGGCGCCGTCGCCGACCGTGGCCGAATCCGCCACCGTGTTGTCCACACGGGCGCCCCTGCCGACCCGGGTGTCCTTCAGGCGCGTGTTCGGACCCACCACCGAGTCCTCGCCCACGTGCGTGGCACCGAGCAGCTGCGTACCGGGCAGGATCACCGCGTCCGGCTCGAACGTCACCGTCACGTCCACGAACACCGACGCCGGGTCCACGACCGTCACACCGGCCAGCATGGCCCGCTCCAGGAGCCGGCGGTTCAGCAGACCGCGGGCCTCCGCGAGCTGCACCCGGTTGTTGATGCCCAGGATCTCCCGGTGGTCGGCGGCCACGGACGCCCCGACCCGGTGCCCGGCCTCGCGCAGGATCGACAGCACGTCGGTGAGGTACTCCTCGCCCTGGCTGTTGTCGGTCCGCACCTGGCCCAGCGCCTCGGCGAGCAGCTTCCCGTCGAACGCGAAGACGCCCGAGTTGATCTCCCGGATCGCGCGCTGCGCCTCGGAGGCGTCCTTGTGCTCGACGATCTCGGTCACGGCACCGGTCTCCGCGTCCCGCACGATCCGCCCGTAACCGGTGGAGTCCGGCACCTCGGCGCTCAGCACGGTGACGGCGTTCCCGTCGGCCGCGTGGGTGTCCACCAGGGCGCGCAGGGTCTCCCCGGACAGCAGGGGGGTGTCGCCGCAGACGACCACGACGGTCCCCCCGGGCGCCTCGCCCAGCTCCTCCAGGGCCGTCCGCACCGCGTGCCCGGTGCCCCTCTGCTCCTCCTGGACGGCGGTCCGGGTGCCGGCGTAGTGCTCCTCCAGGTGCCCCCGCACCTGCTCCCGGGCGTGCCCGACGACCACGACGAGGTGCTCGGGCTCCAACTCCCGGGCCGCGGACACGACATGCCCGACGAGCGAACGCCCGGCGATCTCGTGCAGGACCTTGGGGGTCTTCGACTTCATGCGGGTGCCCTCACCCGCTGCGAGGACGACGACGGCTGCCAAGGGGGCCTCCCCTGTTCGAGCGGAGCCGAGAACTTGGGGGCGGTTGGCGCTCACGGGATTGCCCTTCGGCTTTGGGTGGTGGACGCACGAAGGATACCGGGGGGCCGGGGGGCGGACATGGGCGCGGGTCCCGGCCGTGGAGGCCGGGACCCGCGTCGTGCAGCTCCCCTGCCAGGACTCGAACCCGGACATAGGGCACCAAAAGCCCCAGTGCTGCCAATTACACCACAGGGGATGGCGTATAGGGCCAAAACGGACATGCTGTCAGTCCCGTGCCCTGGCGGCCTCTACTATGCCGTACCAGGCCCCTTCCATGCGACGGTAAAGCTCCGAGCCTCCCGTGACGTAAACGACGAGACATCCCCGGTACGCCTCCCTGGTGTTCTTCCGGACGGTCCGGGGGTTGTGGCGCTTCAGGGTGGTCCTCTAGAACGTCGAGCCGTCGGCCCCGGTCGGTTCCGCCCAGAACCTCTCGGCCTCCGCGACGTCCGCGTGCTCGTGGATGCCGACCCGGAAGCGCAGCCGGTCGGGCGTGACGCCCAGGAGGTCCAGCCACCGCAGGTAGAGGGCGATGACGTTCGGATCGCTGTTGACGAACTGGAGGATCTCGCGCCGCCCGTACGGCTTGTCCTCGGTGCCCTCGGCCCAATAGAGCGCGACCCCGGCGATGAAAAGCTCCCGGTCCGCTCCGGCGCGGGCTCGCCCTTCACCGGGCGGTGGAGGAGGTCGTTGTTGTGGACCTTCAGGCGGTCGCGGATCTGGCGGAGGCTGAGGCCCTCGCGCCGGAGGGCGACGGCCTGTTCCCGCAGGCCGTCGAAGTCGGCGTACCGGCTCGTCTCGGTTGTCATGCGAACACTTTCGTCCGGAATGCGGACGTCCGGGTCGAAAGTCCTGTCGATTCAGCAGTTCGAGGGACTGGCGTGCGCATCGTTGACGAGGGGCGTGTCGGGGAGGGGCCCGCCCGTAGGGTGGTGGGCATGACCGCAACGGGGGCAGACCGGGACGCCACGGGCGTCGGAAACAGGTGGTGGGGAAGACGGCGCAGCGCCGTCCTGGACATCGGGCTCGCCGTGGTGTCCGCGCTGGAGTGCGGGCTCGAAGGGGTCGAGTTCGCGGAGAAGGCGGGGCCGCCGGTGCCCGTCGGGGTGGTCTTCGGGCTGCTCGTCGGCTCCGTGCTGGTGGTGCGCCGCCGCAGGCCCATCGCCGTCGTCCTCGTCTCGATCGCCGTCGCGCCCGCCGAGATGGGCTTCCTGATGGGGATCGTCGGGCTGTACACGCTCGCCGCGTCCGACGTGCCGCGCCGGGTCACCGTCCTGCTGGCCGGGATGTCCACGACGGCCGTGTTCGTCGTGACGATGACGGGGCTGCGGCAGGACGTCCTCCAGGCCGACGTCGACCAGCGGGAATTCGATCCGAGCGGCTGGTACGTGCCGAGCACGGCGCTCCTGGTGACCCTCGGGCTCAACGCGCCGCCGCTGTTCTTCGGCCTCTACATAGGGGCGCGGCGCCGGCTCATGGAGAGCCTGCGGGAGCGGGCCGACAGCCTGGAGCAGGAGCTGTCGCTGCTCGCGGACCGGGCCGAGGAGCGGGCCCAGTGGGCGCGGCAGGAGGAGCGGACGCGGATCGCCCGCGAGATGCACGACGTGGTGGCGCACCGGGTGTCGCTGATGGTGGTGCACGCGGCGGCGCTCCAGGCGGTCGCCCTGAAGGACCCGCAGAAGGCGGTGAAGAACGCGGCGCTCGTCGGCGACATGGGCCGGCAGGCGCTGACGGAGCTGCGGGAGATGCTGGGCGTGCTGAGGGAGGGGGCCGTTCCGGCCGGTCCGGCGGCGGTGCCGCTGGCGGCGGTCGGCCGGGCCGCCGCGGCGGCGGCGGAGGCCGCCGCGGACGACGGGCCGTGCCTGGACGCGCTGGACGCGCTGTGCGAGCAGTCGCGGCTCGCGGGGGCGGCCGTGGAGTTCGTGGTGACGGGGGAGGTGTGCGCGTATCCGCCGGAGGTGGAGCGGACGGCGTACCGGGTGGTGCAGGAGGCGCTGACCAACGTCCACAAGCACGCGGCGGGCGCCGAGGTCGTGGTGCGGCTGGCCCACCGGGGGTCGGAGGTCGCGATGCAGGTGGAGAACGGTCCGTGCCCGTCGGACGCGGGGGCCGCCGACGTGCGGCTGCCGAGCGGGGGGAACGGGCTCGTGGGGATGCGGGAGCGGGTGTCCCGGCTGGGCGGGGTGTTCGTGTCGGGGCCGACCGACGCGGGGGGCTTCAAGGTGTCGGCGGTCCTGCCGGCCGCCCCCGGGGGACCCGCCGCCTCCGGCGCGGGCCCGGACGCGCCGTAGGGCGCGGACCGGGAGTTCCGGCGGTCGGCCGCCTGTCGGCCCGCCGGCCCGCCGTCCGGCGGCGCCCGGCACGGCTTCCGGCCCGGTCCCGTCCCTCGTCCGGCCCCGTTCCTCGTCCGGCCCCGTTCCTCGGGCGGCCCGCCCCCGTACGGCTCTACCGCTCCCGGCCCCCGCCCCGTCCGGACCGCGCCCCGCGACGCCGCTAGCCGGCCGTCAGGCGGGTCGGTCGTGCCCCCGTGACCAGCGTCGACAGGGCCGCGTCGATGTCCTTGCCGAGGTACCAGTCGCCCGCGTGGTCGAGGCCGTAGACGCGGCCCTCCGCGTCCATCGCCAGGACGGCCCGGTGGTCGCCCTCCTCCCCGAGGGGGGCGAGTTCCGTCTCCAGGGCGCGGCCGAGGTCGGCGAGGGTGCGGCAGAGGTGGAGGCCGGCGAGCGGGTCGAAGCGCACGGCGGCGGGCGCTATCTGGCGGCCGTGGCCGGGGGTGGTGATCCGCAGGCCGCCGAACTCGGCCCAGGCCTCGACGACGGCGGGGAAGACGCTGTGGCGGTGCCCGGTGGGGGAGACGTGGGCGCGCAGGGCGTCGGCCCACTCCTCGGCGCGTGCGATGTCCCAGCGGCCGGGCTGCCAGCCGGCCTCGCGGAGGGCGGCGTCGACGTTGACCGGGAAGCGGGTGGTGCTGAGGTGGTCGGGCATGGGGATGCGGTCAGCCGTTCTCGACAGGCGTGGTGGGGTCGACGGCGCGGACGCCGAAGTGGGCGAGCATCGCCGTACAGGAGCGGCAGGGCGGCGCGTAGTTTCCGTGCAGCGGGTCGCCGTCCTCGCGGATGTGCCGGGCGGTGAGCTTGGCGTGGCGGAGGGAGCGGCGGGCCTCGCCGTGGGTGAGCGGTTTGCGCTGGGCGCGCTTGGAGCGTCCGTTCTCGACGGCGGTGAGGTGCCGGGAGAGCAGGATGGCCTCGGGGCAGCGGCCGGTGAACCGTTCGCGCTGGCCGGTGGTGAGGGTGTCCAGGAAGTCCTGGACGAGGGGGTGCAGCACCGGGGGCCGGTCGCCGCGGCCCGCCGTTCCGGTGAGTGTCTCCCCGCGCACGGAGAGTGCGGCCCCGACGGTGGGAAGGATTCCGTCGCGGCGGTGGCGCAGTGCGGGCGCGCGCGTGGCGTCGGCGCTGCCGCTCCAGTTGAGGCGTGGGTCACCCTGTGTGGGCGTTGTCGCTGTGTGCATGGTGCTGGTCTTCCCCTCCTGCAATCCCCCGAGTTGCGTGGACAGCCTGCCAAACAGGGAGCCACATGGGGAAGCTGGGGCGGCTGAACGTGTGGTCGGTGTGTCGGAATCATGGTGTGACTGTCATGGGGGCGTGACGGTTGGTGACCGGGGGATCGGGCAGGTCCGGGCTCTTGTGGCACCGCATAGGCTGTGCGGCATCAGTCGGCGGTGGTGAGTGCCCCGGCTGTCGGTAGCAGCAGTCAGCGACGCCATGCAGGGGGCAACCGCCATGACGACAGGTCGGCTCGGGCAGGACACCGCGCCACCGAACGCGGCCTATGCCGGGCAGGTCGTGCACTTCCCGGACCCGGTCCGTGCTTCCCGGCATCCCCGGGGGGTGCGGGTGGACGCGCGGGGGTATCCGGACTTCTCGCCGTACGCGCGCGCGGCGGCGGAGATCGCGGACCCGCCGGAGGGTTTCGGCGTCGACGAGCTGCGGCTGACGGACTACGTGTCGGCGAACGCGGCGATGGCGGCGACCGGTCATGAGCTGTGGGACACGATTCCGCCGGTGGCGACGCCGCACGGCTGGACGTGGCACCACGTGGCGGGCGGCCGGCGGATGGAGCTGGTGCCGGTCGAGGTGAAGGCGCTGTTGCGGCACCACGGCGGGATCGCGACGGCGGCCGTGGACCACGCGAAGCGGGGGACGCGTCCGCTGCAGGAGACGCGGCCGGCGCACTTCGGGCTGCCGAAGGGGCAGGTGGCGGTGTCGGAGCAGCAGCTCCAGGGCGTCGAGGAGGACCTGGGCTACCGGCTTCCGGGGGCGTACCGCTCGTTCCTGAAGGCGGCGGGCGGCTGCGCCCCGGTGGGGGCGGCGCTGGACGCGGAGCTGGGGCTCCTGGTGGACCAGCCGTTCTTCACGGTGCGGGAGGAGGCCGGGATCAACGACCTCGTGTACGTGAACAAGTGCCTCCGTGACCACCTGACGAAGGACTACCTGGGCGTCGCGTTCGTGCAGGGCGGTCTGATCGCCCTGAAGGTGCGCGGTGACGCGGTCGGTTCGGTGTGGTTCTGCGCGTACGACGACGCGCGGGACGCCGGCGAGGTGGCGGCCGGCTGGACGGTGGGCGAGCGGGTGGAGCGGTTGCTGCTGCCCTGCGGCGCGGACTTCGACGCGTTCCTCCAGCGGCTCGCGGGCAATCCGCCGGAGCTGGAGACGGTGGCGAACCTGATGGTGGACGGCGGCTTCGCGCGCGCCGTTCCCGTGGTCCCGGTGGGGGAGTGAGCTGGCTGTGGTGACGTTCGCACAGGCGCAGGAGCGCGCCGAGGAGTGGATCAACGGCGATCTGCCGGGCTATCAGCACCGTGAGGTGCGGGTGCGGGAGTTCGAGCTGGGGTTCGTGGCGTGGGCGGAGGACCGCGAGGGCGGTCCGACGTCGGACGGCGGGCGCCAGCGGCTCGTGATCGCGCGGGACAGCGGTGAGGCGACGCTGTGGCCGGGGCTGCCGGTGGGAGAGGTGATCCGGCGGTACGAGGAGGAGTACGGGGCGGCGGACGAGGTGCCGGCCCAGGAGGCGGTGCCCGCGGCCCGGATCGATCTGAACCAGACGTCGTTCCTGCTGACTCCTCCGGAGTGGCTGCAGGACGCGGCGGACAAGATCGGGCTGCCGAAGGAGGAGTCGCACGCGTCGCAGGAGGACGCGAGCGCGTCGGGGTCGGTGGACGACGTGTCGGACGCGGTGGGGCCGGCGGTGCCTTCCGTCTCGTCCGCCTCCTCCGTCTTGTCCGACGCGTCCGACGCGTCCGACGTGTCGGAGGGGTCGGCGGCCCCGGGTGGGGCGGGGGCGCCGGAGAGCGTGCCCGGTCCCGGTTCCGGTTCCGGTGAGGACGACGGGTACGAGCCGACCGCGATGGACGGGGTCCCGGCGTCGTCTCCGGCGTCTCCGGTCGTGCCTTCCGCGCCCGCCGACAGTCCCTGGGTGGACGCGAACGCGAGTTCCGGTGGCGCCGACGGGGCGGTGCCGCTGCCCGCGACCGTCTTCGCGCCGCCGCTGTCGGGGGCGGACGACGAGGACGCCCCGCCGCCGTCGGTGGGCGCGGACGCGCCGACCGCCCTGATGAAGGGGGGCAGCGCGCTGCCCCCGACGGCCATCGCGCCCCGGCTCGACCCGGCCGCGCCGCCCCTGCCGGACTACATGGTGTCGGCCCCGTCCGCGCCCCTCGTCGCGCCGGCCCCGTCCGGTCCGGGCGTCTCGCCGCTTCCGCCGCCGCCCGCCCCCGCGTCCCCGGCGCCGGGTGCCGGGGACATCGCGGACGCCGCGACGAGCAAGGCCGCGCTGCCGCCGAAGGGCGGTCGCGGTCCGGTGGGTCCGCCGCCCCCGCCGGGTGCCCCGGGTGTTCCGGGCGCTTCGGGTCCGGCCTCGGGTGCCGGTGCGTACATTCCGACGCAGCTGGTCTCGCGGCTCGGCCCCGACGGACCCCAGCCGCCCGGCGCGCCGTCCGCGCCGTCCGCGCCGGCCCCGCCCGGTCCGCCGCCCGCGCCCGCTCCGCCGGGTCCCGTGACGCCGCCGCAGCCCGTGCACCACGCGGCGACGATGCTGGCGCACCCGGGGCCGTCCGGTCCGGGGGCGCCGCCGCCCCCGCCCCCGCCGCCGGGTGTTCCCGGCACGCCCCCGGGCGGCATCGCTCACGCGGCGACGATGCTGGCGCACCCCGGTCCGGGTGCTCCGCCGCCCCCGCCCGCTCCGGCGCCGCCGGTGGGCGGGCACACGCCGCCGCCCGTGCCGGGACCCGGTCCCGTGCCTCCCGCGTACGGGTATCCGCAGCAGCCTCCGGGGCAGCCGACGGTCGGTCCCGGCTACCAGGCGGTGCTGCGCTACCGGGCGCCCGACGGTTCCGAGGCGCAGATCATCCGGCGTTCGGCGCCGGGCACCCCGCACCCGGAGTGGCAGATCCTGCACGAGCTGCGCGCGATGAACGTGCCGCCGCAGCAGGTCCTGGAGCTGCACACGGAGCTGGAGTCCTGTGAGCTGCCGGGCGGCTACTGCGCGCGGATGATCCGGGAGACGTGGCCGCAGGCGCGGATCACGAGCATCGCCCCGTACGGACGTGATCACGCGGGCCGGCAGCAGGGGATGCGGCAGCTCCTGACCCATCAGGGCGAGCTGCACCAGGTCGCGGACGGTCCGGCGCGGCCCGCTCCGGTGCGGGCGCCGCTGCCGCCGGTGCAGCCGCTGCCCCCGGTGCCGCCGGAGGCGGTCGCGCAGGAGCTGGCGGGGGCGTTCGGTCCGGGCATCCTCCGGTTCGACCAGCGGGCGGTGTCCCGGCAGGGCGTGCCGGAGCTGGTGGCGCGCACGCTGGTGTGGGCGGGGCTTCCGGCGGACTTCGGTCCGTTCTTCTGGGCGCAGCCCGCGGTGCCGGTGGTGCCGACGCTGGCCGAGCTGGCGGCGCAGCGGCAGGTGCGGGCGGCGTCGGACGCGAGTTCGTACCTGGTGCTCGGCTCGGACTTCGGGCGGGCGCTGTGCGTCCAGTACGGGACCGCGCACATCGTGGCGGTGCCGGTGGAGGCCGGCCCGGACGGGCAGCCGGTGCCGCCGCAGTTCGTGAACACCGGGCTTCCGGAGTTCACGCGGTCGATGGCGCTGCTCGGCCGGATGTGGCGGCTGCGGTTCGGGCTGAACCCGGAGCAGGCGGGCCGCTGGACGGTGGACTTCCAGGCGCAGCTGGCGATGCTGGACCCGGCGGCGCTGGCGTCGCCGGAGAACTGGTGGTCGGTGCTGCTGGAGCAGATGTGGGACGGTCTGCTGTAGGCCGCTCTGCCAGAGGCCACTCTTGACAGAAATTGAGCAGAATGTGATGAAAGGCGCTCGGCGTGCGTGCACGTTGGGCGCCTTTTGTCCGTTCTTATGAAGCATCCTGGACGTTCGGGCCACAGGGAAGGGACATCAGGGATGAGTTTCGCTGTCGGACGAGGACGGGGGTACCGCCCCGAGCAGGTCGACCGTTTCTTCGCCGGACTCTCCGGGGAGCGCGACGCCGCCTGGGAGCGGGTGGAGCGGCTCACCGCCCTCGTGGAGGAGCGGGAGGCGGAACTCGCCCGGCTCCGCGAGACCGCCGAGGCACTGCCGCCGCAGCGGTACGAGTCGCTGGGCGAGGCGGCGCAGAAGATCCTGGAGCTGGCGGAACAGGAGGACGAGAGGCTCGTCCGCGCCGCCGAGGCCGACGCGCAGGCCTTCGCGGAGGCGGCCGACGCGGCCGCCCGGGAGACGACGGAGTCGGCGCGGGCGTACGCGGAGGGGGTCCGCGAGGCGGCGGAGACGCGGGCCCGCGCGACCCTGGACGCGGCCCGCGAGCGGGCCGGGAAGCTGGCGGCGGAGGCGCGCCGCGAGGCCGAGGAGCTGCGGACGGCGGCGCGGGAGACGTTCGAGGAGACCGAGCGGCGCGCGGCGGAACTCCTGGAGGAGCAGCGGGCCGGGCAGAAGAAGCTGCGGGAGCAGGCCGAGCACGAGGAGCAGGCGCGCGCGGCCGAGCAGGAGGCCCGCCACGAGGAACTGTTCGCCCGCGCGGAGGGCCGGCTCGCGGAGGCGCGGAGGTTCCTGGCGAAGACCGAGGAAGAGGCCAGGCACGGCCAGGAGGACGCCGAGGCGAAGGCGGCGGAGCTGCTCACCGGGGCCCGCCTGAAGGCCGAGCGGATCGAACGCGCCACGGAACGGGTCCTGCGGGAGCACGAGGAGGCGCGGGACGAGATCCACGCGCACATGGAGCACATCCGCAACTCGCTGGCGGCCCTGACGGGCAAGCCCCCGGCCCCGGAACCGGTGGCGGAACCGGCCCCGGAACCGGCGGCGGAGTCCGGTCCGGAGCAGGCCCGGGAGGACCGGAAGGCCCAGCAGGCCCAGCAGGCCCGGGAAACCCAGGAGACCCGGGACGGCGGTTCCCGGGCCGACGGGAAGGGCTGATCCCGGGGTCCCTCAGGTCAGGGCGCACTCCGCCCACACCGTCTTTCCCGGCGCTCCGGGCCGGGGACACCAGCCCCAGCGGTCGGCGAGCCCGTCGACGAGCAGCAGCCCCCGGCCCCCGTCCGCGAGTTCCGGACCGGGGCCGGGGAGCCGTCCGGGCCGGGGCGGCACGCGCTCGGCGCGGGTGTCGCCCACCTCGATCCGCGCGACGGGCCGGGGACGCTCCGTGATCCGCAGCAGCAGGTGGAAGTCCCGCCCCGGCACGTGCCCGTGCCGCACCGCGTTCGCCGTCAGCTCGGCCGCGACCAGGACGACGGTCTCGTGCGGCCCGGTCCCGTAGGGGACGCCCCACTCGTCCAGCCGGACGCCGACCAGCCGGCGGGCGAGCCGGGCGCCCCGGGGCGTCGACGTGAAACGCAGGCCGAAAGTCCTGTTGTTCAAATATGGGGACTCGGCCACGAGTTGAGTGGTGACCGTGGGGTCGCCGTTGTTGCTCGTCATGCCTGCCAAGATCCTCCCGGTGGCGTAGCGTGACCAGTGGTGACGCACCGACGCCGCTGGCTTGTACGTGGCGGCCACGGCGCTGGTACGAGGCAGTGGTGAGAGGCGGGTGGGATGCTGGAGGAGCAACCTGAACGGGCGGGTGCGGCACCGCTTCCAGGGGCCGGCCAAGGCATCGCGGTGGCATTCGGGAAGACCCTGAAGACGCTGCGGACGAGGGCGGGACTGGAGCGGGAGGAGTTGGGCAGACGGCTCGGTTACTCGGCCTCGACCATCGCATCATTCGAACAGGGGCGGAGGATTCCGTCGTCGCGCACGGTCGAACAGACGGATGACGTCTTGAATGCCGACGGATTGCTCTCGGTGTGGAAGGGGCAGTTGGACAAGGCCCAGTACCCGGCGGGCTTCCAGGGCTTGGTGGAGCTGGAGAAGACGGCGATCGAGCTCCTCCATTACGACAAGTTCTTGGTCAGCGGCCTGCTGCAGACCGAGGAGTACATGCGGGCGTTGTTCGCGATGCGCCGTCCTCTTTTGGATCCGGAGACCGTGGAGCGGCGGGTTGCGTCCCGGCTGGCCCGCCAGAGCGCCGTTTTCGGTCGGCGTCCCGAACCGCTCAGCAGCTTCGTTCTGGACGAGACGGTGCTGCGGCAGCGGTACGGCGGTAAACAGGTCCTGCGCGGACAGCTCGAACACCTGCTTCTGATCGGGCAACAGCCGCACATCGACATTCAGGTCATGCCGCTCGAATGCGAGGAGAACGCCGGCATGGGCGGTCCTTTTACGATCGCCACGCGGAAGGACGGCAAGCAGTTCCTTTACTTCGAGGCGACGCACCAGATGACGCTGGTGAACGAACCGGAGAACGCCACCGTCGCCGCCGTGCGTTACGGGGTCATCCGCTCACAGGCTCTCGCCCCCCGAGAGTCCCTTGAATTCATCGAGAAGTTGGTGGGAGAGCTATGAACACCACGGAATCCCTCGCCTGGTTCAAGAGCAGCCACAGCGGCGGCGACGGCGGCCAGTGCGTCGAGGTCGCCGCCGGTGCGGGAGCCGTGCACGTCCGTGACTCGAAGGACGTGGCCCGGCCGGCCCTCCGGGTCTCGCGCGACGCGTGGGCCGGGTTCGTCGGGCTCGCCTCGGCGGAGTAGTACAGCCCCCGCCCGTACGCGTTCGTACGCGCTCAGTCCTCGCGCCCCGCCGCCTCCTTCAGTACCGGGAAGCGGCGGGGCGCGAGGGTGAGCAGGACCAGGAGGGCCAGGGCCGCCGCGCCCGCCGCGCCCAGGTGGACGTAGTCCACCGCCGCGTCGACCGCGCGCCGCAGCGTGTCCGCCGTCGCGGGCGGCAGGGACCCGGGGGAGTCCAGGGCGCGGGCCAGGGCGTCCAGGTCGCCGTCGCCGCCGAGGCGGGCGGCGAGGACGCCGTTGGCGACGGCGCCGAAGACGGCCGCGCCGACGCTCTGGCCGACCTGGCGGCAGAAGAGGACGGACGCGGTGGTCGTGCCCCGCTCCCCGTAGGGGACGGTCGACTGGACGCCGACGATCAGCGGCAGCTGGAAGAGGCCGAGGGCCGCGCCGAGCAGCAGCATGAGCAGCGCGGGCTGCCAGGGCTCCCCGGGGTACGGCAGGAGGGGGAAGGCGAGCAGGACGAGGAGCGCGCCGGAGATGCCGAGGATCGCGGTGCGGCGGAAGCCGACGCGGGTGTAGACCCGGTTCGAGAGCGCCGCGCTGACGGGCCAGCTCAGGGTCATCACGGACAGGACGAACCCGGCCGCGATCGGCCCCAGGCCCAGGACGGACTGGGCGTACGTGGGCAGGAAGACGGTCGGGGCGACCATGAGCAGGCCGAGGGCGCCCAGGGCGAGGTTGACGGCGGCGATCGTGCGGCGGCGCCAGATCCACCCGGGGATGATCGGTTCGGCGGCGCGCCGCTCCACGAGGACGGTCACGGCGCCGAGGGCGGCCGCCGCGCCGAGGAGCCCGAGGGACGGTGCCGAGAGCCAGGGCCAGGCGACGCCGCCCTGGACGAGGGCGGTGAGGAGCAGGGCGCCGGTCGCGAAGACGCAGAGGGCGCCGGCCCAGTCGACCCGTACGCGTGCGCGGGGCGCGGTGCGGGCCGGTTCCACCAGGTGCCGGTGGATCAGCCACAGGGCGACCAGGCCGACGGGCAGGTTGATCAGGAAGATCCAGCGCCAGTCGGCGTAGCCGGCGAGGAGCCCGCCGGCCGCCGGGCCCGCGACGGAGGAGGCGGCCCAGACGGAGGAGAGCCGCGCCTGGATCTTCGGCCGCTCCTCCAGCGGGTACAGGTCGGCGGCGATCGTCTGGATCGTGCCCTGGAGGGCGCCGCCGCCGAGGCCCTGGACGACCCGGAAGGCGATGAGGGACGCCATGTTCCAGGCGGCGGCGCACAGCAGGGAGCCGATCAGGAAGAGGACGACGCCGGCGACGAGGACCGGTTTGCGGCCGAAGGTGTCGCTGAGCTTCCCGTACACCGGCAGGGTGACGGTGACGGCGAGCAGGTAGCCGGAGAACAGCCAGGAGAAGACGGCGAGCCCGCCGAGGTCCCCGACGATCTGGGGGACGGCGGTGGAGACGATCGTGCCGTCGAGGGCGGCGAGTCCCATCCCGAGCATGAGGGCGGCGACGACGGGTCTCCGGCGTTCCGGTGCGCGGCCGCCGTCCGCGGCCGGTCCGGCGGTCGCCGGCGGGGGCGTCCCGGCCGGTGTCGTGGAGGGCTCGGACACGGCGGCTTTCCTTTCTTCGTACACCTAAATGCTCGCGGGACAGCGTGCCACTCGCACCACGGGCGGAGAAGCCCCTAGGGGTTCCTCCCCCATAGGGGCCAGGGGCCGGTCGTACCGCTGGAGGAGGAGAAATCCCTTCCCCGTTCCTTAAGTTGAACTTACAAACCCATCGCCTCCCCGAGGAGAGAAACGTGACCACGGCTGTGACCATCCCCAAGCACGGGGGTACGGGAGGGAGTACGGCCGTCGCCGCGCGGGCGCGTCAGGTCGTCAAGGCGTACGGCAGCGGGGAGACCCGCGTCGTCGCGCTCGACTCCGTCGACGTCGACATCGCCCGGGGACGGTTCACCGCGATCATGGGGCCCTCGGGCTCCGGCAAGTCCACCCTGATGCACTGCCTCGCCGGGCTCGACACCGTGACCAGCGGGCAGATCTTCCTGGACGAGACCGAGATCACCGGCCTCAAGGACAAGAAGCTCACCCGGCTCCGTCGGGACCGGATCGGCTTCATCTTCCAGGCGTTCAACCTGCTGCCGACCCTGAGCGCGATCGAGAACATCACGCTCCCGATGGACATCGCCGGCCGCAGACCGGACGCCGACTGGCTGCGCCGCGTCGTGGACACCGTCGGCCTGTCCGAGCGGCTGAAGCACCGGCCGAACGAACTCTCCGGCGGCCAGCAGCAGCGCGTGGCCGTGGCCCGCGCGCTCGCCGCCCGGCCCGAGATCATCTTCGGGGACGAGCCGACCGGAAACCTCGACTCGCGGGCCGGCGCCGAGGTCCTGGGCTTCCTGCGCACCTCCGTGGACGAGCTGGGGCAGACGATCGTCATGGTCACCCACGATCCGGTCGCCGCCTCCTACGCCGACCGCGTCCTCTACCTCGCGGACGGAAGGATCGTGGACGAGATGGAGCGGCCCACCGCCGAGGCCGTCCTCGACCGGATGCGCCTCTTCCCCGGGGGGAACCCCCGGACCCCCGACTCCGACGCGCGGGGACGGACCTCGTGACCGTCCTCAAGACCTCGCTGCGCAACTTCCTCGCGCACAAGGGCCGCATGGCGCTCTCCGCCGTCGCCGTCCTCCTCTCCGTCGCCTTCGCCGCCGGGACCCTCGTGTTCACGGACACGATGAACACGACGTTCGACAAGCTCTTCGCCACCACCGCCTCCGACGTCACCATCAGCCCCCGGGGCGCGGCGTCCGACACCGAGATCCCGCGGACCGGCCGGCCCGAGACCCTTCCCGCCTCCCTCCTCGGGCGGGTCGCGGGGACCAGGGGCGTCCAGGACGCGCGGGGCGCGGTCGTCTCGCTGGGCGTCACCGTCGTGGACGCCGGGAACAAGAACGTCGGGCCGACCGGCGGCGCCCCGACGATCGCCGGCAACTGGACGCCGAACGAGCTGCGTTCGGTGGAGATGGCCTCCGGCCACGAACCGCGCGGCCCCACCGACGTCGTCGTGGACGGCGCCACCGCCGAGAAGCACGGCCTGAAGCTCGGCGACGCGCTGCGGACCATCTCCGTCACCGGTGACTTCACCGCGAGGATCTCCGGCATCGTCGACTTCAAGGTCACCAACCCGGGCGCCACCGTCGTCTACTTCGACACCGCCACCGCCCAGCGCGAACTCCTCGGCCGCGAAGGGCTCTTCACCCAGATCTCGGTCGACGCGAAGCCCGGCGTGAGCGACGACGCCCTCAAGGCGGACCTCGCCGCCGCCCTCGGGGGCGGCTACGAGCTCCGGACGGCCGCCGAGACCGCCGACGCGGGCCGCGAGGAGATGGCCGGCTTCCTCGACGTGATGCGGTACGCGATGCTCGGCTTCGCCGGGATCGCCTTCCTCGTCGGCATCTTCCTCATCGTCAACACCTTCTCCATGCTGGTCGCCCAGCGCACCCGCGAGATCGGCCTCATGCGGGCCATCGGGTCGAGCCGCCGCCAGGTGAACCGTTCCGTCCTCGTCGAGGCGCTGCTCCTCGGCCTGACCGGATCGGTCGCCGGAGTCGCCGCGGGCGTCGGCCTCGCCGTCGGCCTGATGAAGCTGATGTCCGCCGTGGGCATGGAACTGTCCACCGGCGACCTCACCGTGAAGTGGACGACCCCGGTCGTCGGCCTCGTCCTCGGCGTCGTCGTCACCGTCGCCGCCGCCTACGTCCCGGCCCGCCGCGCGGGCAGGATCTCCCCGATGGCCGCCCTCCGCGACGCGGGCACCCCCGCCGACGGCCGGGCCGGCCGGGTGCGGGCCACCCTCGGCCTCGTCCTCACGGCCGCCGGGGCGGCCGCCCTCGTGACCGCCGCCCGCGCCGGGGAGGCCGCCCCCGGCTCCGCCTGGCTCGGCCTCGGCATCGTCCTCTCCCTCCTCGGCTTCGTCGTCGTCGGCCCGCTCCTCGCGGGCGGGGTGGTCCGCGTCCTCGGCGCCGTCGTCCTGCGGGCCTTCGGGCCGGTCGGCCGGATGGCCGAGCGCAACGCCCTGCGCAACCCGCGCCGCACCGGCGCCACCGGCGCCGCCCTGATGATCGGCCTCGCGCTCGTCGCCTGCCTGTCGGTGGTCGGCTCGTCCATGGTGGCCTCCGCCACCGAGGAACTGGACCGCTCGGTCGGCGCCGACTTCATCGTCCAGTCCGGCACCGGGCAGCCGGTCGTGCCGCAGGTGCGGGCCGCCCTGGCGAAGGTCCCGGGCCTCGACCACGTCACCGAGTACAAGCGGATCGACGCCACCGTGACCGACCCGCGCGGCGGGAAGGCCGTGGAGAGCCTGGCCGCCGCCGACCCGTCGTACGCGCGGGACCTGCGCCGGGAGACCACGGCGGGCCGGCTCGAGGACGCCTACGGGCCGGACGCCATGTCCGTCGGCAGCGACTACGCCGCCGGCCACGGGGTGAAGACCGGTGACGTGCTGACCGTCGCCTTCAAGGGCGGCGGGACGGCCAGGCTCAGGGTCGCGGCGATCACGGCGGACACCGGCAGCGTCGACAAGGGGGCGATGTACACCAGCATCGCCACCGCCGCCCGGTACCTGCCCGCCGACCGCGTGCCGCAGAGCCTGCTGCTCTTCGCCGCCGCGAAGGACGGGCAGGAGGCGCGGGCCTACCAGGACCTCAAGGACGCCCTCGCGCCGTACCCGCAGTACAAGGTCAGCAACCAGGCCGACTACAAGGAGGAGCTGCGGGACCAGATCGGACAGCTCCTGAACATCGTGTACGGGCTCCTCGCCCTGGCGATCGTCGTCGCGGTCCTCGGCGTCGTGAACACCCTGGCCCTGTCGGTGGTCGAGCGGACCCGGGAGATCGGCCTCATGCGGGCCGTCGGCCTCTCCCGCCGCCAGCTCCGCCGCATGATCCGCCTGGAGTCCGTGGTCATCGCCCTCTTCGGCGCCCTCCTCGGCCTCGGCCTGGGCATGGGCTGGGGCGCCGCCGCCCAGAAGCTCCTGGCCCTGGAGGGCCTGGGCGTCCTGGACATCCCCTGGCCGACCATCCTGACCGTCTTCGCCGGATCGGCCTTCGTGGGCCTCTTCGCGGCCCTGGTCCCGGCGTTCCGGGCGGGCCGGATGAACGTCCTGAACGCGATCGCGAGCGAGTAGCGGCGCGGAACCCGTACGGCCCCGGTGCGCGCGCACCGGGGCCGTACGGCCGTCCGGACCGCTCAGACGGTGAGGACGGGCACGTCGTAGAGGGGGATGCGCTTGTCCCGGGTCACGAGCGTGAGCCCCTCGGTCTGCGCCTGGGCGACCAGTATCCGGTCGAAGGGGTCGCGGTGGTGGGGCGGGAGCCGGCCGGCGCGGAGGCCGTGCAGGCCGGTGATCGGGAGCTGCCTCAGCTGGCAATCGCGTGCCAGCTCCGGCAGCCCGGCCGGTCCGTCGAGCTTGCCGAGCGCCTGCTTGACGGAGAGTTCCCAGGGGGTGACGGCGCTGACGTACGCCTGCTCCTCCGTGTCGAGCAGGTCCTTGACGTCGTCGGAGAGCTGCGAGGAGTCGAGCAGCCACCAGATGACGACGTGCGTGTCGACGAGCAGCTTCACTCCGCGGTGCCTTCCCGGCCGAGTCCGAACGCCTCGGCGAAGCCGGGGTCGTCGGAGATGTCGTCGAAGTCCTCGTGGAGGACGACGGGCGCGGTGAGGGAGCCCCGGGCGGTGCGCCGGACCTTCCCCCGGAGCGGGATCACCTTCGCCACCGGTTCCCCGGACTTGCTGATGATCACCTCCTCGCCGGTCGCGACCGCCTCCAGGATCTTGGAGAAGTGGGTCTTCGCCTCGTGGACGTTGTACTGCCGGGCTGCTTCCATCGCGGCCTCTCACGGCTGGGCGGAGCTGGGTGGACTAAGTGCAAGACTAAGCTTAGTCGTGCGGCCGGGTCGTGAGCCGGCCGCATCACTCTCCCGGGTGGCGCCGTTCCTTCGGGCGAGTGACGGCGGCACGTCGTAGGCTGGGGGCGACCGGGCCGGACGCGCCCGGGACCACCCGGCCCGTGCGACGTGCCGGGCCGTTCGCGTTGCCCGCCCCCGTCACTTCCCGGGATGGAAAAGCTTCATGAGTCTGCACGGCCTGCTCGATGTAGTCGTCAAGGACGCGGCCCTCGCGGAGGCGGTGAAGGCCGCCGCCGACGGCAACCGCCCGCACCTGGACCTGATCGGCCCGGCGGCGGCCCGGCCCTTCGCCGTGGCCGCGCTCGCCCGGGACGCGGGACGCCCGGTGCTCGCGGTGACCGCGACCGGCCGGGAGGCCGAGGACCTGGCCGCCGCGCTGCGCTCGCTCCTGGACCCCGACACGGTCGCCGAGTACCCCTCCTGGGAGACCCTGCCGCACGAACGCCTCTCGCCCCGCTCCGACACCGTCGGCCGCCGCCTCGCCGTGCTGCGCCGCCTCGCGCACCCCAGGGACGACGACCCGGCCTCCGGACCGGTCGCCGTGGTCGTCGCACCCGTGCGCTCGGTGCTCCAGCCGCAGGTCAAGGGGCTGGGCGACCTGGAGCCCGTGGCCCTGAGGACCGGGCAGACGGCGGACCTGAACGAGGTCGTGGAAGGCCTGGCGGCCGCCGCGTACTCCCGGGTGGAGCTGGTCGAGAAGCGCGGCGAGTTCGCCGTGCGCGGCGGCATCCTGGACGTCTTCCCGCCCACCGAGGAGCACCCCCTCCGGATCGAGTTCTGGGGCGACGACGTCGAGGAGATCCGTTACTTCAAGGTGGCCGACCAGCGGTCCCTGGAGATCGCCGAGCACGGCCTGTGGGCGCCGCCCTGCCGCGAACTGCTGCTCACCGACTCCGTGCGGGAACGGGCGGCGGCCCTCGCCGAACAGCACCCGGAACTGGGCGAACTCCTCGACAAGATCGCGCAGGGCATCGCGGTCGAGGGCATGGAGTCCCTGGCGCCGGTCCTCGTGGACGAGATGGAGCTGCTGCTCGACGTGCTGCCGGCGGGCTCCATGACCGTCGTCTGCGACCCCGAGCGGGTGCGGACCCGGGCGGCGGACCTGGTGGCGACCAGCCAGGAGTTCCTGCAGGCCTCCTGGGCGGCCACCGCCGGCGGCGGCGAGGCCCCGATCGACGTCGGCGCGGCCTCCCTGCGGGGAATCGCGGACGTACGGGACCGGGCGCGCGAACTGGGCATGCCCTGGTGGTCGGTGTCGCCGTTCGCGGCCGACGGGGAGACGTCCGGCGACGTCCTCACCCTGGGGATGCGCGCCCCCGAGTCGTACCGGGGCGACACCGCCCGCGCGCTCGCGGACACCAAGGGCTGGCTGGCCGACGGCTGGCGCACCGTGTACGTGACGGAGGCCCACGGCACGGCGTCCCGCACCGTCGAGGTCCTCGGCGGCGAGGGCATCGCCGCCCGCCTGGTCCCCGACCTCACCTCCCTCTCGCCCTCCGTCGTCCACGTGGCCCGCGGCTCCGTCGACCACGGCTTCGTCGACCCGGCCCTGAAACTGGCCGTGCTCACCGAGACCGACCTGTCCGGGCAGAAGGCGGCCGGCAAGGACGGGCAGCGGATGCCCGCCAAGCGGCGCAAGACGATCGACCCGCTGACCCTGGAGGCCGGCGACTACATCGTCCACGAGCAGCACGGCGTCGGCCGCTACCTGGAGATGGTCCAGCGGACCGTGCAGGGCGCCACCCGCGAGTACCTGCTCGTGGAGTACGCGCCCGCGAAGCGCGGCCAGCCCGGCGACCGGCTCTACATCCCGACCGACCAGCTGGAGCAGGTCACCAAGTACGTGGGCGGCGAGGCGCCGACCCTGCACCGGCTCGGCGGCGCGGACTGGACGAAGACGAAGGCGCGCGCCAAGAAGGCCGTCAAGGAGATCGCCGCCGACCTGATCAAGCTGTACTCGGCGCGGATGGCGGCCCCCGGCCACGCCTTCGCCCCGGACACCCCCTGGCAGCGCGAACTGGAGGACGCCTTCCCGTACGTGGAGACGCCCGACCAGCTCTCCACCATCGCCGAGGTGAAGGAGGACATGGAGAAGACCGTCCCCATGGACCGCCTGATCTGCGGCGACGTCGGCTACGGCAAGACGGAGATCGCGGTCCGGGCGGCCTTCAAGGCCGTCCAGGACGGCAAGCAGGTCGCGGTCCTGGTGCCGACGACCCTGCTCGTGCAGCAGCACTTCGGGACCTTCTCCGAGCGGTACGCGCAGTTCCCGGTGAAGGTGCGGGCGCTGTCCCGCTTCCAGACGGAGAGCGAGGCGAAGGCGACCCTGGAGGGGCTGCGGGACGGCTCGGTGGACGTCGTCATCGGCACCCACCGCCTCTTCTCCTCCGAGACGAAGTTCAAGGACCTGGGCCTCGTCGTCGTGGACGAGGAGCAGCGCTTCGGCGTCGAGCACAAGGAACAGCTGAAGAAGCTCCGGGCCAACGTCGACGTGCTCACCATGTCCGCCACCCCCATCCCCCGCACGCTCGAGATGGCGGTCACCGGCATCCGCGAGATGTCCACGATCACCACTCCGCCGGAGGAGCGGCACCCCGTCCTCACCTTCGTCGGCCCGTACGAGGAGAAGCAGATCGGCGCCGCGATCCGGCGCGAACTCCTGCGCGAGGGCCAGGTCTTCTACATCCACAACCGGGTCGACTCCATCGACCGGGCGGCGGCCCGGCTGCGCGAGATCGTGCCCGAGGCGCGGATCGCGACCGCGCACGGCCAGATGTCGGAACAGGCCCTGGAACAGGTCGTGGTCGACTTCTGGGAGAAGAGGTTCGACGTCCTCGTGTCCACGACGATCGTGGAGTCCGGCATCGACATCTCCAACGCCAACACCCTCATCGTCGAGCGCGGCGACAACTTCGGGCTGTCGCAGCTCCACCAGCTGCGCGGCCGGGTGGGACGCGGCCGGGAGCGGGGGTACGCGTACTTCCTGTACCCGCCGGAGAAGCCGCTCACGGAGACCGCGCACGAACGGCTCGCGACGATCGCCCAGCACACCGAGATGGGCGCCGGCATGTACGTGGCCATGAAGGACCTGGAGATCCGGGGCGCGGGCAACCTGCTCGGCGGCGAGCAGTCCGGCCACATCGCGGGCGTCGGCTTCGACCTGTACGTGCGGATGGTCGGCGAGGCGGTCGCGGACTACCGGGCGCAGACCGAGGGCGGCGGCGAGGAGGAGGCCCCGCTGGAGGTCAAGATCGAGCTGCCGGTCGACGCGCACGTGCCCCACGACTACGCGCCGGGCGAGCGGCTGCGCCTCCAGGCCTACCGCGCGATCGCCTCCGCGAACTCGGAGGAGGACATCAGGGCGGTGCGGGAGGAGCTGACCGACCGCTACGGCAAGCTGCCCGAGCCGGTCGAGAACCTGCTCCTGGTGGCGGGCCTGCGGATGCTGGCCCGCGCCTGCGGGGTCGGCGAGATCGTCCTCCAGGGCCCGAACGTCCGCTTCGCCCCGGTGGAGCTGCGCGAGTCCCAGGAGCTGCGGCTCAAGCGCCTGCACCCGCGCGCGGTCGTCAAGCCGTCCGCCCACCAGATCCTGGTCCCGCGCCCCACGGGGGGCAGGATCGGCGGGAAGCCGGTGGTGGGCCGCGAACTGCTCGCGTGGACGGGAGAGTTCCTGACCACGATCCTGGGGTCCTGACGCGCGGCGGTGGGGGGGCCCCCCGGGCGGGCCCCCCCCCCCGCCCGGGGGGGGGGGGGGCCGGGGCCCCCCCCCCCCCCCCCCCCCCGGGCCCCCCGGGGGGGGGGGGGGGGCCCCCCCCGCGGGGGGGGCTGTGGGGGGGGGGGGGGGGGGGGGGGCGGCCCCGGGGGGGGGGGGGGGGGGCCGTGCCCCCCCCCGGGGGGGGGGCCCGGCGGGGGGGGGGGGCCCGCCCCCGGGGGCCGCCCACCGCCCGTGCCGGGGTCAGAGCAGGTCCGGGTCCACCGCCTCCGCCATCGCCCGGTAGCCCGCGTCGTTCGGGTGGAGCCCGTCGCCGGAGTCGTAGGCGGGGAGGAGGCGGTCCGGGTCCGCCGGGTCCGCCACCGCGCGGTCGAAGTCCACGACGGCGTCGTACGCGCCGGAGGTGCGCACCCAGTGGTTGACGGCGTCCCGCACGGCCTCGTTGGCCGGGGTGCCGTAGCGGGAGCCCTTGACCGGGAGGAGGGTCGCGCCGACGACCCGCAGGCCCCGGGCGCGGGCCTCGCCGATCAGGGCGCGGTACCCGTCGATCAGCCGTCCGGCGGAGACGTCCGTGCCGGCGCCGATGTCGTTGATGCCTTCGAGGACGACGACGGTCCGGACGCCGGGCTCGGTGAGGACGTCCTTCCGGAGGCGGGCGAGGCCCTTCTCGCCCGCCCAGGAGCTGTCGTCCAGGAGCCGGTTGCCGCTGATGCCGTGGTTGAGGACGGCGCGGGGCCGCCCTGCCCCGGCCAGGAGCTCGGCGAGTTCGTCCGGGTAGCGGTTGTCGGCGTCGGGAGTGGAGCCCGCGCCGTCGGTGAGGGAGTCGCCGAGGGCGACGACGCCGTCGCGGCGGCCGGCGTCCCGCCCGCCGGATACCTCGACGCCCGAGAGGTAGTACCAGGACCGGCCGGTCTCCCCGAAGGCCGCGCCGGACTCGTCGGCGCGGTGGTCGCCGTCGGCGCGGTAGGCGGTGGCGGCGGCGAGCCGGTGGAAGGTGGCGGGGCCGGTGGGGCCCGCCGGGCGGAGGGTGACGGTCAGGGACTCGAAGGGCGCGACGGGGAAGCGGACGGCGTCGCTGTGGAGGGTGCCGCCGGCCGGGACCGTCACGGACTCCTCCCCGCCGAAGCGCAGGTGCCGCAGGGAGCCCGGCACGACGGCGCCGCCGCGCGCGGCGCGGGCGAGGGTCGCGCCGGCGATCCGCAGGGGAGCGGCGCCGTAGCGGTTCGACAGTTCGATCCGGACCCGGGCGCCGCCGGAGGTGACGCGGACGACCTGGCGGACGGTGTGGTCGTCGAAGCCCCGCCACGACCAGTCGGGGGAGTGCGGGGCGGCCGGTGCCTGCGGGGAGGCGGCCCAGGCGCCGCGCCACGCGGAGTCCCGGGGGCCGGGGGCGGCGGTGGCGGACGGTGACAGGGCGAGGGCGGCCGTGGTGAGCACGGCCGCGGCGGCGCGGCAGAGGACGAGCATGGTTCCCATGGTTCCGTTGATGACCGGCGGGGGCGGGCCCCTACCGCCCCCGGACGGAAGTCACCTCGTGAGGAGCAGGCCGGCGGGCGGACGGGAGCCCCCCCGGGGGCCCGCGCCGCCCGTCCCGGAGGAGGCGCGGAACCCCGGAGGGTGCGACCCTGGGGAGGCGTGGTCCCCGGGAAGGTGTGACGTTCCGGAACGGGGGAACCCGAACGTTCCGGGGCCGGAGGGCCTCCGGGCCGTCCGACCTAGGATTCGATGGTGCCGACGTATCGCAGGAACCTCGCCGCCCCGGCCCTCGCCGCCGCCGTCCTCGTCGTCGCCGGCTGCTCGCCCGGGAGCGGCGGCGGCACGACCGGGACGCCGGCCGCGCCCGGTACCGCCCTCGCCGCCGTGGACACCCTCACCGTCAAGGGGCGGGCCCCGAAGACCGGGTACGACCGGGAGGAGTTCGGCCGCGCCTGGGTGGACGTCGACAAGAACGGCTGCGGCACCCGGGTTATCTCTATGCTTCGCCAGGTAACTGGGGCATTTGTGCAGCTCATGCAGGGGGCGATGGGTTGTGCTTACTGAGAGGCACATGAGTCACAAGGGAGTGGGGAACGTGCGCTTCTTTCGCGCGGCGGCGGTGGCAGCAGCTGCCGTGCTTCTCGTCTCTGGATGCCAGGGCGGCTCCTCCGCGAGCTCCGGTCCGACTGCGTCGGACGGACGGGCGGTCAGCCCGCTCAAGAACCCGGACGGTACGAAGCCCGGCCTGGCGCCCGTGACGGCCGACGCGGACGAAGCGGCGGCCCGCCGACTCATCGAGAAGCTGACCACAAAGGGTCGGGGGCCGAAGACGGGCTACGACCGCGACAAGTTCGGCTACGCGTGGATGGACACAGCGGACGGTGTGCCGCTCGCGAGGAACGGGTGTGACACTCGAAACGATCTCATCCGTCGTGATGGTCAGAACCTTCGTTTCCGAAGCGGCTCCGACTGTGTGGCCATCTCCATGACACTGCACGACCCGTACACCGGGACGACCATCGAGTGGCGCAAGCAGCAGGCCTCCGAGGTGCAGATCGACCACGTGGTGCCGCTCTCGTACAGCTGGCAGATGGGTTCGTCGCGCTGGTCGAAGAGCAAGCGTGAGCAGCTCGCCAACGACGTGCTCAACCTGATCCCGGTCCAGGGCCGGGCCAACTCGGCCAAGGGCGACTCCGGACCGGCGTCCTGGCTGCCCCCGAACAAGCAGATCAGGTGCGCCTATGTGGTCCGCTTCGCGCAGGTGGCACTCAAGTACGAGATGTCGGTGACGGCGCCGGACAAGGAGACGATGCTGAAGCAGTGCGGGGGCTGACAAGCGGCTGGTCAGAACGGCCTCTTCTGGCCCCGATGCGACGGCTTGGTCGTCTGCCCCTCCCTAAGGTGAGCCCATGACACAGACTCCCCGGCCCTCGCCCCGCGCGGCCAAGCCCTCCGTAGGGCCGCTACCGCCAGTCGACTGGATCGACCACATCGACATCGACCCTATTCGTGCCCTGGAGATGCTTGTCCTCGGCTGGTTCCCCGCCGGAGTCACCGCGCCGGATCGGGATGTGACCATGGACGACGGAGCAGCCGACCTGCCGCGGGCGCTTGCCGCCTTCCACCGCCTTGCCCGCCTCCGCCCCGACCTCTACCGCTTCAGCAACCCCGTGCTCGAACACCCTCGGCACACCACAGGACCGCGCGGCGGCCGCCTCGTCATCGCCGCCGATAACCAGGGGTGCAGGGATTGGTCCATACCCTGGCCGCCGCAAGGCCCCGCCGAGGTTGACCCTCGCGTCTGGCTCACCGAAGACCCCTGGCACGACGACGACCCGGAGGTCATTCTTGAAGCGGAACCCCTCAGCCGGTTCCTGCTGCAGTTCACCCTCAATGAAGCCACCAGCGGCATTGCCCCCTTCAATGCCTGGTCCCTCGTCATGCCCGTTGAGCGACTGGAACCGTTGTGGGACCGTCTGCGCCCCGTCCCCCTGAGCCCCTTCCTTCCCACCTACGGGGGTGACCGGTTCTACGCAGCCCCGGGACTCCTCGCGAGCGTCAGTGGCGACGAGACGCAGGCGACCATTGCTTTTGGCGCGCTCCATCGCGAAACCCTCGCCCCTTTGCGGGAACACGGCTTCCCCTGGATGCGCTTCGACGAGTAGCCCCGCACCGGTCGACCACTCACCATCGGGTTGGGTAGGGACCCGATAGATCGTGCGACTACCGGGGTGGGGTCAGTCCGATCCGTTCCTTTCACTGGCAGTGCCGGCCGCGAGGGGAAACGGACAGCCTGCCGTGTGGTGGTTCGGCACGGACTACTGAGACGGAACGGCTCGCATCGCACGGCGGAGACCGGCGCGCGCGGCCGTGAGATCGTCTTCCGTCTCCCGCAGGCGGCTCTCCAGGGCGAGGATCCTGTCCCTGGCCTCCGACAGATCCTGGCTCAGAACCGTGTTCTGTTGTTCCAGCTGTTGCACCCGTTCGACCAGCTCGTTTCGGTTCACCCCGTCCAGCTCGGCACCGAGAGACAGCCGGACCCGGTTCCGGAGCCGATCCCGTTCCCTCTTGAGGTCTTTGATCTCTTCGCGTGCCAGGGTGAGGTCCGTCCGCAGCCCGGCAGGGGACACCTGTTGTGCCTCCGGAGAGGGGGAGTTCTGACGTACCTGCTCTCGCTGGGTGGTGATGCCGTCCTGAACGGCCTGGTGCACCTGGGGCTGGTTGTAGACGAACCACGTCGACACCGCCGCGTCCCGCGCCACCTGGCTGACGGTGATGCGCCGTCCCGAGCGGAGAAGGCCGTCCACTGCATCGAGCGCGCGCTTGGTCTTGTCCTCGCTGTCCTTGGCACGGCTGGCGCGCAGGCGCTCGACCCGCGCATCCCGCTCATTGCCGTCGGAAGCGGCGGGACTCTTCATTCGGGGCTCCGTGTCGTCAGTGCCTGCAAGGGGACGAAGGCCGCTGCGGAGCGGGCCTTGCGCAGCTCACGCGAGGCGGATTCGACGGCGGCCCGCTCCTCGAGAGGCAGCGCATCGAGCTTCCTCCGCATCTCGTCGGCCGACTTCGAGTACGCGCGGATCTGGTCGTCGAGATTGCGAACAACCCAGTCCGCTGCCTCCATCGCCAGAGCGGCCTCCTTGTCGGCCCGCAGGTCCGCGATCTGCTGTTCCAGGGCTGGCAGGTAGGAGGGGTCGGGCCGGTAGAAGTCGCACCCCGCGCACTGGAAGCGGATGCGGCAGTGCCCGCCTCCGGCCTTGACGTTGCTCGGTTCGGTGCAGCCGCCGTACGGAACCCCGACGCTCTCCACTTCGTAGGCCAGTGGGTCACTGAAGCCACGGGATTTCCCGTGCCGGTCGACGGCGAGCGCCGCGACCGTCCGCACGGCCTCCTGCTTCCGGCTGAGGGAGACCTTGTAGTACCCCATGGTGACGTCCAGCGAACGGTGGTCCATGAGTTCCCGGAGGACGTCCGGCCGGGTGCCGGCGTCCGCGTGACGCTGAGCGTAGGCGTGGCGAAAGCCGTAAGGAACGATCTTGGTCCGATCGTATGCCAGTGGTTCGCCGTTCTCGTCCAGGCGCTCGTCCCAGATGGTGGGGATCAGCTCGTCGACCCAGATACGGAAGATGCGGCTGCAGAACTGCGGCGAGGTGAGGTGCCGACGGCGGGGACGGTTGCGTTGCCCGGGGGAAGGAAACAGCCACTCGGCGCAGGCCGGCACCGGTGGGAGAGCCTCCAGCTCCCTCTGCCAGGCCTCGACCTCCCGGGCGGTGCTCTCGGAGATCGGCAGGCGGCGGCCGTGTCGGCGCCGTTTGTGGTTGTCGTAGATCAGCGTCGGTTTGCCGTCGATCCACTCCAGGCAGTCTCGCCGCAGGCTGGTGACCTCGCCCGGGCGGCGTCCTGTGTCCCTCAGGACTGTGTAGACCACCTGATACATGCGGGCGAAGTCGGCAGTGGTCCAACCGCCGCTCTCGTAAGCCGTGGAAGTGCCCAGCAGGTCGATGTGCGCATCGAGTTGGGCGATGACATGTTCGGGAACTGCGCGGCCGATGTCGTCCTCGGTCACCTCGATCGCCGCGATGGTGTGGAAGCGGGGATTGACGGCGAACCCGCCGGGGATGTGGTCCATCATCCCGGCTTGCCGGGCGAACTCCAGGAACGCACGCCAGCGCCGCAGCAGTGCTCGCCTGTGGCTCGTCAAGTGATCGTGCCCGTCCTCGGGGCGTTTGCTGATGCGGAAGTGGTCCACTACAGCGTTCATGTCCGCCATCGACAGCCGCTCAGGGGTGTCTCCCTCGGAGCGGAGAGCCAGCGCGGCCGACGCGATGGTCGCGGCGTACACGGTCTGCCTCAGCTCCAGAACATCGGGACGCGTCACGCGCCCGTACTCCTTGACGAGTTCCCGAAGCCACGTCTGTCGTACGGGCCGGAAATCGACCACGCCATGAACGGCTTTGTACTTCCTGCCCCGACCTGCAGTGAGGCCCACCAGCGCGCATTCCCAGACGTCGCCCGAGGTGGGGTCGGCGCCTTCGAACTCCGCCCGGGCACATCGGATGTGAAGGAGGACGCTGTTGAGAACGCCTCTGGCAGCAGCGGGGAGTTCGGAGGAGAAGCCGGAGTCGAGGCTCAGGAGGGAGTCGAGCTCCCGCGGGAGGCTTGCCACGATGCGGCGCATGCGTTGGGGGACGAGGCTGATTCCAGCGTCGTCGCGTTGTTGAAGCCCAAACAGAATCTCGTGTCGCACGGCTGGGGAAACCCGTGCCAGAGAGAACTGGGAGACCCCTGGCTTCACTCCGTCAGTGACGTTCGGCCGTCGACGAGCCACCACTGGGGCGTACGTCGTGTCGAAGTCCGCAGGATTTCCTCTGAGAAGACGGGCTTTGCGGCAGGCGTCGCAGCGACTGCCGTTGTTTCCGACGTGCGTGGAGCAAGCCGCGACTGCGCAGGTGAACACGTGGGTCGTCGGATTGTCTGGATCAGCTGTGAACAGTGCCTTGGTCGGATCCCATTCGGTCGTTCGCCAACTGGAAGCGAGGCGTTCTGCGAGCCAGGCGGACCAGTCGGTGAGCGCGGTTGAGTGCGGGGGAACCGTGGCGAGCGCAGTGCTCGATGTCATCGCGCGATCTCTAGGGTGAGGCTGTCGACGGCCGATCGAAGGTCCTCGTCCTGAGCGTGGAGATAGACAGCCGTGCTGGCCGACGACGCATGCCCCAGCAAGGTCTGTACGACATCGGGCGCCACGCCGCTGCGGATCCAGCGGGTTGCCGCTGTGTGCCGCATCATGTGCGGCCGGGCGCGCAGGCCGCAACGGTCACCGATGCGCTCGATGACCTGCTTCGCGTTCGAGTACGACATCGGACGGCCCGCCCAGCCGCCGACGAGATTCACGAATACGTAGTCACAGCCTGCCGCTCCGGAAACGTCTTCCCGCTCGGCCAGATACTCGCGGTACCGGTGAACGGCGGTCTGAGCGAGGGGCACCGCACGGTGCCGACCGGCCTTGGCGCGTGCCCCGTTCTTGTTGTCCTGGCGGGGGCGGACGTGCAGGTGGGCGCCACCGGTCCGGCAGCCGAGATGTGTGGAGTCCGGGAGTAGGTGCATGTCCTCACGCCGCAGCCCGAGGGCTTCGCCGATGCGGAGGCCCGCCTCCACCAGGACGGTCAGCAGCAGCCGGTCACGCGCGGTGCGAGCGGCGTCGAGGATCTGATCCATCTGGTTGCTGGTGAGGATCTGCGGTGCTCGCTCGATTTCCGCTGCTTTCAGGGCACGGGCCTTGACCGTCAGATGCTGGCCGCCCTCGCCGGGGTCGAAGCCGACTGGGGCATGGGTGAGGAAGCGCGGTTCGCTGAGACGCGCCGCGACCTCGTGATCCACATGTCCCTGGACCGCGCAGAAGCGGAGGAACTCGCACACCGCGGTGAGCGTGGCGTTGACCGTCTTGCCGGACGGAGGCCGCCCATGTCGTGTCGGTGTCCGTTCGACGTGGAACTTGAACAGGCTCATGTCACCGAGCCGGACGGTCTTCCAGTCGGTGCCTCGCTCCGCGCACCAGCTGAGGAAGCGACCGATTCTGGGGATGTACGCGCGCTGTGTCTGTGGGGATCGCCCGGCTCCACGCAGGTAGAGGGAGAACTCGCGGGCCTCAGGATGAGGCGTGTACGTCTCCTCGTCGACCAGGAGCCAGGTGATCTCGCCGGTGGTAGGCGATACGGCCTTCTCTGTGCGTAACGTCACGGGATCTACTTCCTGTCTCCAATGTCGCTCATATGCCTCGCGGCATGGCTGATAACAGCGAGGGACAGGAATGGGTTACGGCTGTGCCTCATGTGCATCGCATTGAGGAGGGAGATGGAGATAACCCGGGACGACATCCTCAAGCGCGACCTGACCGGGGTCCGGTTCACCGACGGCCACTGCAAGGTCGCCTCCGGCACCCTGAGGAACGACCCGTACACCGGCACCACCGTCACCTACACCCGGGGCCGCAGCAAGGTCGACATCGACCACGTCGTGGCGCTCTCCGACGCCTGGCAGAAGGGCGCGCGGCAGTGGGACGCGGAGACCCGGCGCCGCTTCGCCAACGACCCGCTCAACCTGCTCGCCGTGGACGCCGCCGCCAACCGCGGCAAGTCCGACGGCGACGCGGCGACCTGGCTGCCGCCGAACGGCGCGTACCGCTGCGCGTACGTCGCCCGCCAGGTCGCGGTGAAGAAGAAGTACCGGGTGTGGGTGACGGAAGGGGAGCGGGACGCGATGAAGCGGGTCCTCGGCGGCTGCCCGGAGCAGAAGCTCCCGTAGGGCGGCGCCCGGACGCGGACCCGCACGGCGACCTGCGGGAAAACCCGTTGGCCCCCGCCGGAACGCTCTTTAGTCTGCGGCCATGGAACTGAACATATCGACCCTCGCCGAACGCCCCGAACTGGAAGGGCCGATGTGGGACATGCGCCACCTCTGGCCCGAGTTCATGATGCACGACCCGGTGGGCTGGGCGAACATGGGCCGGATCGTGCGGCGGTTCCCGGAGTACGTGCTCGTCGCCACCGGCGCCGACGGGGCGTTCGTCGCGCGCGGCTTCAGCGTCCCCTTCCGGATGGACCTGGACGGCCGCCGCGCGCTGCCCGACCGGGGCTGGGACGAGGTGCTGCTGTGGGCCTTCTCCGACCTGAAGCAGGGCCGGGAGCCCGACACGGTCAGCGCGATCGAGATCACGGTCGACCGGGACCACCTGGGGCAGGGCGTCTCGCACCGGATGCTGTCCGCCCTGCGGGAGAACACGGCCGCGCGCGGCTTCACCGAGCTGGTCGCCCCGGTCCGCCCCAACGGCAAGCACCGGGAGGCCGGGGCGTCCATCCACGAGTACGCCTTCCGCACCCGTGAGTCCGACGGCCTGCCGCACGACCCGTGGCTCCGCGTCCACGTGCGCGCGGGCGGCACGATCGAGGCGGTGGCCCCGGCGTCGATGACCGTCCCCGGCTCCGTCGAGCAGTGGCGGAAGTGGACCGGCCTGCCCTTCGACACGGACGGCCCGGTCGAGGTCGGGGGCGCCCTCGTCCCCGTCCACTGCGAGGCGTCGCGCGGCTACGCGGTCTACGTCGAGCCCAACGTGTGGGTCAGGCACCGGATCGCGTGACCGGGGGGCGGCCGGGCGCCGGGGAACCCCGGGGGTGATCTTCGGGGCGGGGGATGTACCGTACGGCGTCCCCTGTCGTACGCCCGTGCGCCCCGGCGCGCATCCGTGAGAGGCCCCGCGATCGTGAACCAGTCCGTCGGTTGGGAGAAGGGGGCGGAGCCTCCGCACCGCGAGGAACTGCCGGGCCGGTGGGCCCGGGCGGGGATCGCGCTCGTGCCGCCGCTGAGCCTCGGCGTCCTCGGGTTCGTGCCGTCGCTGGTGTTCGCGCTGCGCCGGGGAACGCGCGGAGACCGGCTGGCGGCCCTGCTGTTCACGGCGGTCTCGGCCGGCTGGTGCCTCCAGGTCGCGCTGACCCCCGAGGAGACGCACGGCTTCCCGTACCTCCTCGACGTGGTGCTGCTCGCGGCCTCCACCGCGGGCGCGGCGGCGCACTGCCTCTTCGTGAAGGCGGTCGGCCGGTGAAGACCCGTCGTGTCTGGCGTGCGGCGGAGCGGCGTGCGGCCAGGAGGGAGGCGGCGGGGTCCGGTGCCCGGGCCTCCGGCCTGCTCGCCGGCACCGCCGGGGCGCTGCGCGGCCGGGCCGGCTGGGTCCTGGGGTCCGTCCTGGTCCTGGTCCTCGGCCTCCTCGGCCTCCGGCTGTTCGCCGTGCCGGGGGAGCGGAGCACCCCGCCCGACCCCCGGGCCCGTGCCTACGAGGACCGCGACGCCTGCCTGCTCACCGGCGAGCGGGGCATCGTGTCGGGCGCTCCGGCGGCCCCGGTGTGGGAGGGGATGCAGGCGGCGTCCGCGGACGGGCGGATGCGCGTGACGTTCGTGCCGGTGATGGGGGAGCAGTCGGCGGCGAACGCCCGCCCGTTCCTCAACGGCCTCGTGCAGCGGGACTGCGAGATCGTCGTCGCCTCGGGCGCCCCGCAGGTGGCGGCGGCCGAGGCGGCGGTGGCGCGGCATCCGGAGATCCGGTTCGTGACGGTCACCCGGGAGGGCGGCGCCGCGCACGGCAACCTGGTCCGGCTGGCACCGGGGGAGTCCTTGAAGGACGACGTCGCGGCGACGCTGAAGCGGCTGGCCCACGAAGGCTGACCGCCCGCGCCGGACACCGGAAGACGGGGAGACATCCGGAAAAGTTCCCCCACACGGGCAAAGGAAGGGCAAAAAAGCACACCCTGGTGTGAACTGGCGTTCCGTCATCGGGCAGGCTCGCGGGGTTTTGTATCCACCGCGTCAGCAAAGGCAGGCCCATGCGTATACGCCGGGCCCGTAGCCCTCACCTGTTCCCACCCGGTCGCCCCGGGAGACGCAGGCTGAGGGCTACGGCTCTTTCCGTGCTCATTTCCCTGTTCCTCATGGTCACCACCGAATCCGCGGTCGCCGCCGGCGTCACGCTCGAACCGGTGCGCATGCCCCAGATGTCCCTCTCGGGACTCTGGAAGTGGCTCCACGAGAACCCGCTCGACACCCCCGACCAGCGGGGCGGAACGGCCCGTGGCAAGAGCCACCGCGCCTCCGCCGACGCCACGAGCCTCGAAGGGGACGCGGGCCGCAAGCCGGGCAGGGGCAAGGGCGAACTCGCCCCCTACACCCGCGGCACCGACCGCCCCGGCACGTCGAAGACCGGCGCCGCCCGGGGCGACGCCCGGAGCTTCGACGCGCGCACCAGCAAGCGGGACGCGAAGAGGTCGACGGCGGCCTCGGACTTCTTCGTCAACGCCGACGGCTCCACCACCGTGCGCCACTTCGCCGGACGGACCAACTTCAAGGACGCCGACGGCTCCTGGAAGCCGATCGACACCCGGCTGACCGAGGACACCGACGGACGGCTCCAGCAGCGCGCCAACTCCCTGGACGTCGAGTTCGCGCCGGACGCCGCCGACCGGCAGCTCGCCTCGGTCGACTTCGGCGCGGGACGCTCGCTGGCGTACGCGCTGAAGGACGCCGCGAAGGCCGCGCCCACCGTCGCCGGGAACGGCACCGTCACGTACCCGGGCGTGCTGCCCGGGACGGACGTGCAGCTCGTGCCGCTGGCGGAGGGCTTCAAGGAGAACATCGTCCTGCGTTCCCCGCGGGCCGCGAACTCCTGGGTCTTCCCGCTCGCCGTGAAGGGGCTCACGCCCCGCGTCACCGACGACGGCGACGTGGAGTTCACCGACGCGACGGGCAGGGTCACCGCGACCGTCCCGCACGCGTACATGGAGGACTCCAGGATCGACCCCCGCTCCGGTGACGCCGCCCGGTCGCGGGCCGTCTCCTACGAGCTGACGACCACGGACGGCGGGCCGGCCCTGCGGATGACCGCGGACCGCGCCTGGCTCGACGCCCCCGAGCGGGTCTACCCGGTGACCGTCGACCCGACGGTCACCGCGTCGAACTCCACGTACACGCAGAACACCATCGGCGGCGACCACTCCACCGAGACCCAGATCAAGGTCGGCTCGTACGACTCGGGCACCAACAAGGCGAACTCGTTCCTGCAGTTCTCCTCGCTCGGCACCACGCTGAAGGGCCAGCGGGTCACCGCCGCCACCCTGAACGTGTACGCGCTCTGGTCCTCGACCTGCGCCGCCCAGTCGTTCTCGGTCCACCCCGTCACCCAGTCCTGGACCCCCTCCGGGGTCACCGCCTACCCCGGCCCCGCCTTCGGCACGGCCATGGGCTCGGCGACGCCCGCCCCCGGGGCCTCCTGCTCCAACACCGCGAACTCGGCGGGCGTCGGCGTGAAGATGCCGGTCGGCCTGAACACGACCTGGTTCAACCAGGTCGCTGGCGGCGCGGCGAACTACGGTCTCGCGCTGACCGCGCCGACCGGCGACATGCTGCACTGGAAGAAGTTCCACTCCGACAACTCGGCGACCGCCGGCTTCCGCCCGGCCCTCGACCTGACGTACACGGCGAACACCGCGCCGCAGGTCAACGCCTCGTACCCGCCGGAGAACTTCCAGGCCAACACCCTCCAGCCGGAACTGCTCGTCCACGCGAGCGACGCCGACAAGGGGCCGAGCCCGCTCTCGTACACCTTCGAGGTCTACGACGGCACCACCCTCGTCGCCTCCTCCGGCGCTCTGGCCAAGAGCAACTGGAAGGTCCCGGCGGGCAAGCTCAAGTGGTCGAAGAACTACGACTGGCTCGTCGGCGTCGGCGACGGCACGACGGAGGTCGTCCACTCCAGCAGCCTCACCACCGCCGTGCCGCAGCCGCCGGTCACCTCGGGCCTGACGCAGAACACCGACGGCCACGAGTTCGACCCGTCGGACGGCAACTACACGACCGAGGACACCGACGCCGACGTCCCCGTCATCGGCCCGTCCCTGGAGATCGACCGCTCCTACAACAGCCTCGACCCGCGGATCGACGGCGCCTTCGGCGCCGGCTGGTCGACGATCGCCGACATGAAGGCGACCGAGGTCAAGGACGGCGCCGGCACGGTCACCAGCGTGGTCATCACCTACCCGGGCGGTGAGCAGGTCGCCTTCGGCCGCAACACCGACGGCACGTTCGTGCCGCCGCTGGGCCGGTACGCCCGCCTGGAGGCGGTGACCACCCCGGCCGCCGGCTACAAGCTGACGGACAAGGACTTCACCGCCTACTCCCTCACGCAGGCCACCGGGAGGACCGGGGTCTACGCCATCTCCGGCATCGTCGACTTCGCGGGCCGGGCCGAGACGTTCGCCTACAACGCCTCGCGCCAGCTGACGAAGATCACCAACACGACGTCGAAGCGCTCGCTGACGCTCGCCTGGTCCACCCCGGCGGGCGCGACCGTGCCGCACGTCCAGACGGTCGCCACCGACCCGTCGACCGCGGGCGACGCCGCCACGGTCCAGACCTGGCAGTACGGCTACACCGGCGACCAGCTCGCCGCGGTGTGCCCGCCGGCCGACCGGACCACGTGCACGACGTACGCCTACGCCACCGGCAACCACTACCGCACCACCGTCCTGGACGCCGACCCGTTCGCCTACTGGCGGCTCGGCGAGACCTCCGGCACGCTCGCGGCCGACGCGATCGACGCCAACCAGGGCCAGTACAACGGCACGTACAGGAACGTGACGCTGGGCAGCGCCCCGGTGCTCGCCGGCTCCACGCAGAAGACGGCCACGTTCAACGGCACCACCTCGTACGTGGAGATGCCGAGCGCCCCCGGCGCGACGCCGTCGTACACGTCGGTGTCGCTGTGGTTCAGGACGACCACCGCCGGCGGCGTCCTCTTCTACTACGGCGACAAGCCGCTGAGCGACCCCAACCCGGTCGCCAACACCACGAAGAACACCCCCGCCGTCTACGTCGGCACGGACGGCAAGCTGCGCGGCTGCCTCGCCATGTCGCCCGGCTGCATGTCGACGATCACGTCCACCGCGACCGTCACCGACGGCCAGTGGCACCACGCGGTCCTCACCGGCGTGGCCAACAGCCAGACCCTGTACCTGGACGGCACCTCGCAGGGCTCCCTCGCGGGCACCATCAACGACTGGGTGCAGCCCTACATCACCCTGGGCGCCGGCGTGAACACCGACGGCTGGCCGTCGATGAACCCGAACGACCGGCTCGGGCACTTCACGGGCCAGATGGCCGAGGTGGCCGTCTTCTCCGAGCCGCTCAGCGCGTCCGTGATCGCCACCCAGTACCAGGCCGCCAAGCGGTCCGCCGGGCTGCTGAAGACGATCACCACCCCGGGCGGCAAGACCCAGGCCTCCGTCGTCTACGGCACCACCGACGACCTGGTCCTGCAGTCCACCGACGGCAACGGCGGCACGTGGAAGCTCAACCCGGCCACGATCACCGGCTCCTCGCAGGTCTACCGCTCCGCGGTGATGGGCTCCGCCCCGGCCGGCTACTGGCGCCTGGACGACACCCAGGCCGCGGCGCAGGCCGCCAACCAGGTCAACACCGGCTTCGGCACCTACAACAACGTCACCCAGGGCACGGAAGGCCCCTTCGGCCCCGACGACGTGACGGCGACGACCTTCGACGGGACCGGCTCCTTCCTGGAGATCCCGTACGGGCCGCTGCACGCCAAGCCGGACCGCTCGGTCGAACTCTGGTTCAAGACGTCCGAACCCGGCGTGATCATGAGCGACACGAGCGTCGCCCCGAACAGCACCACCACCCCCACCGGGACCTGGAGCGACCTGCTCTACGTCGGCGCGGACAACAAGCTGCACGGCCACTGGTGGAGCTCCACGTGCAACGGCACGGTGGCCCTGGGCTCCACGAGCACGGTCACGGACGACAAGTGGCACCACGCCGCCCTGTCGGCCGTCGGCACCACGCAGACGCTCTACCTCGACGGCGTCAAGCAGGGCACCTGCACCGGCGCCCCGAACGACCAGACGAACACGCGGACGTTCCTCGGCGCCGGCTTCGGCAAGTGGTACAGCTCGCCGGGTGACGTCTCCTACTTCACCGGCTCCCTCGCCGAGGTCGCGGTCCACTCCAAGGGCCTGACCGACGCCGACGTCGCCACCCACTGGTCCGCCTACAAGGCGTCCTCCGGCATCGCACCGGTGCGGACGGTCAAGCTGACCGACCCCACCGGCAAGACGCTGACCTACGTGTACGACGCCGAGATGGGCAACCGCCTGCTCGCCGCGATCGACACCGAGGGCAACCGCACCACCTACGGCTACGACACCGGAGGCTTCCTCCACACCATCACGGACGCCAACGGCAACCGCTCGATCACCGGCCACGACGTGCGCGGCAACGCGGTCTCCCAGACCACCTGCCAGGACACGAAGGCCAACAAGTGCTCGACGGAGTACTACACGTACTTCCCGGACGCGACCACCGTGCTGCCGCCGATGGACCTGCGCAACGACCTGATGCTCACCGAGCGCGACGGCCGTTCCACGGGCCCCACCGACAACGCGTACCTGACCAGCTACTCGTACGACACCGGCGGCAACCTGCTGTCGGTGACGACGCCCCCGGTGGCCGGGCACCCGAACGGCCGGACCGCGAGCACCACGTACACCACCGCCACCACCCCGGCGGCGGAGGGCGGCACGGCGGTGACGCCGGCGGGACTGGTGGCGCAGGTCACCACGCCGGGCGGCCGGAAGACGACGTACACGTACTACGCCAACGGCGACCTGGCGCAGATCACCGACGCCAACGGCGCCAAGGTGACGCACGCGTACGACAACCTCGGCCGCGAGACCTCCAGGACGGAGACCTCGGACGCCAACCCGGCCGGCCTCGTCACGAGCCGGACGTACGACAAGAACGACCAGGTCCTGACCGAGACCACGCCGGCCGTCACCAACCGGGTGACGGGCGCGAAGCACCAGGCCAGGACCACCACGGCGTACGACCCGGACGGCAACATCCTGTCCCAGAGCGTCACCGACCTCACCGGTGGCGACACCGCGCGCGTGACGTCGATGACGTACGACGCGAACAACCTGATGGCGAGCAGGACGGACCCGGGCGGCGACACCACGTCCTTCGAGTACGACGTCTACGGCAACAAGGTGAAGGAGACCGACCCCGCGGGCACGGTCAACACCTACACCTTCGACGCCGAGGGCCGGCCGCTCCTCACCAGCCTGCTGAACTACACCGGCGACCCGTTCAACCCCTCGCCGGCGACCACCCTCGTCCAGGAGTCCCGGGCCTACGACCCGGCCGGCCGCCTCGCGTCGGTCACCGACTCGATGGGCTGGCAGACGGCGTACACCTACACCGACGACGGCCTGTCGGCCACCGTGGCCCGCAAGGACCCGCAGACCGGCAAGTCCTTCACGGAGCAGGCGAACACCTACGACGCCGCCGGCAACCTGACCGAGCAGGTCACCAACGACGGGCAGACCCGCACCACCTTCACCGTCGACGCGGCCGACCGCACGGTGTCCGAGATCCTCGACCCCAACGGGCTCGCCAGGACCACGCACACCGCCTACGACCCCGACGACAACGTGGTGACCGAGACGGACCGCGACCCGGCGACGGGTGACGTGTCCACCACGGACACGCGGTACGACTCCCTGGGCAACATCACCGGCACCACCGTCCACGACGGCACCACGGCCCCGGTGGCCCGCTACGAGCTGGACGAGACGACCGGCTTCGGTCTGGCCGACTCCTCCGGCGCCAACAACACCGGCACCCACGGCACCGGCATGCACTGGAGCACCGACCGGAGCGGCAGCGCCGCCTTCGACGGTGACGTCAACTCCTGGGCACAGGCCTCCGGGCCCGCCGTGAACACGGCCGGCAGCTTCACGGTCTCCGCGTGGGCCAAACTGTCCGACCTGACCACGGGCCGCACGGTCCTGTCCCAGGACGGCGGCAGCGTGTACGGCTTCGTGCTCTACTACGCGGCCAACACCGGCTGGGCGTTCGCCCGCCCGCGCGCGGACGCGCTGCCCCTCGCCTACGACCGGGCGGTCTCCGCCCCGTCGGCGGCGGTCGCCGGGGCCTGGACCCACCTGGTGGGCATGTACGACGCGCAGGCCTCCAAGCTGCGCCTGTACGTCAACGGCACGCTCGCCCAGGAAGTCGCGGTCGCCGGCAACTGGGAGGCGACCGGCCCGTTCCAGATCGGCCGCCACAAGATGGGCGCCGGGAACTACGACTACGAGTTCAAGGGAGGCGTCGACGACGTCCAGGTCTACTCCGAGGCGCTGACCCCGGCGCAGGTCACCGCGGTCAAGGGCGGCACCCTGCCGGCGGCCGGCAGCACGGTCCGCACGACCACGTGGAAGCTGGACCAGCGCGGCCTGCCGATGTCCCAGACGGACACCGCGGGCAACGTCACGGACTACGGCTACGACGAGCTCGGGCAGCAGACGGCCGTCACCGAACCGGCCGTCATGGCGGAGCGGAACGGCGGGACCCCGGTCTCCGTCCGTCCCGTCACGATGACCGGGTACAACACCTTCGGCGAGGCGACGGAACTGGCCGACCCGCTGGGCAACGTGACGACGACGGCGTACGACGCCGAGGGCCAGGAGTCCTCGGTCACGACGCCGGAGTACCGGGCGCCGGGCGCCCCGGCACCGGTCCGGGCCACGACCTTCAACGAGTACAACAGGCTCGGACAGGTCACGGCCGAGGTCGATCCGCTCGGCAACCGCACCACGTACACGTACACGCAGCTGGGCGACCTGGCCTCGGTCACCGAGCCGGGCGGCGGTACGACCAAGTACACGTACGACACCAACGGCGACCAGCTGTCGGCCACCCGGCCGAACGGCGCCCGCCAGGAGGTCACCTACGACTACCTGGGCCGCGAGCTGACGAACACGGACATCGTGCGCCAGCCCACGCAGCGGGCCTACACGGCGATCAACGAGTACGACGCGCCGGGCGGCGAGCTCTCGCGCGCCGTCTCGCCGGGCGGTGTGAGCGAGTCGTACAAGTACAACGCGCTGGGCGAGATGACGGAGGTCACCGACTCCGCCGGAAGCGTCTCGCGCTTCACGTACGACATGGACGGCCGGCCGCTCCTGTCCACGGACCCCGACGGCACCAGCACCCGCAACACGTACGACGGCTTCGGCCAGCTGGTGAAGACCGAGGACCTGGACGCGACGGGCGCCGTGCTGCGGACCGCCCGCACGTCGTACGACCGCACGGGCAACGCGCTCTCGGTGACGGACTACCGTCAGCACACCAAGACCTTCGCGTACGACGCGGTGGGCCAGATCACCAAGGCGGTCGAACCGGTCTCCGCGACCGAGTCGATCACCACGACCTTCGGCTACGACGCCGCGGGCAACCGGACCCGGTTCACCGACGGACGGGGCAACCCGTTCCTGACCACGTACAACACGTGGGGCATGCCGGAGTCGGTGATCGAGCCCTCGACGCCGACCCACCCGGACGTCGCGGACCGGACCTTCACGGCCGTCTACGACGCCGCCGGGCGGGTGAAGGAGTCCCGCTCCCCGGGCGGGGTGACGAACTCCTTCGAGTACGACGCGAAGAGCCGCCTCGTCAGGCAGACGGGCACGGGTGCGGAGGCCGCCACGGCCGACCACACCTACGCCTACGACGAGGACGACCGCCTGACGGCCGTCGCGGGCCTCGGTTCGGAGAAGAACACCTTCTCCTACGACGACCGGGGTCTCCTCCTGACGGCCAACGGCCCCTCGGGCGCCTCGTCCTTCGCCTGGAACGGCGACGGCGCGATGACCACCCGGACGGACGCCTCGGGCACGTCGACGTACGGCTACGACGCCGCCGGCCGTCTGAAGACGACCAACGACGGCGCCACCGGCACGACGATGACGTACGACTACGACGTCAACAGCAACGTCACGTCGGTCGGCTACGGCCCGGGCAGGGCGAAGCGCAGCTTCGGCTACGACAAGCTGCAGCGCCTGACCAACGACACGCTCACGTCCCCGACGGGCAGGACGCTCTCGTCCCTCACCTACGGGTGGGACGAGAACGACAACATGACGTCGAAGACGACGGCCGGCGTCGTGGGCGCCTCCGCCAACACGTACACGTACGACTGGGCCGACCGCCTGGCGTCCTGGAACAACGGGACGACGACGGAGGTCTACGGCTACGACGCGTCCGGCAACCGCACCCGGGTGGGCGGCGACACCTACACGTACGACGCCCGGAACCGGCTGACGTCGGACGGCCACAGCACGTACACGTACACCGCGCGCGGCACGCTGAGCTCGGTGACGGACGAGGCCAGCCGCGTCACGACCATGAAGACGGACGCCTTCAACCGGGTGATCCAGGAAGGCGACCGCACCTACGCCTACGACGGTTTCGACCGGGTCCTGTCCGCCAGTGAGGGCGGTACGGCCGTCCACGCCTTCCAGTACAGCGGCGCGGACAACGACGTGGCCTCGGACGGCGTGTCCACCTACAGCCGGGACGCGGACGGCTCCGTCGTCGGCGTGAAGAGCGCGGCCACCGCGGTGCTGGCCCTGACGGACCTGCACACCGACGTGATCGCCCAGTTCACCGCCTCCGGCGAGGCGCTGACGGGGTCGACGACCTACTCGCCCTTCGGCAAGGTCGCCCAGTCCTCGTCGATGCTCGGCGCGCTGGGCTACCAGTCGGGATGGACCGACCCGCAGACGGCCAAGGTCAACATGGCCGCGCGCTGGTACTCGCCGCAGACCGGACAGTTCAACGGCCGGGACACGGCGGACAACTCGCCCCTCCCCGACTCGGTGAACGCGAACCGGTACGCGTACGCGAACGGCAACCCGATGACGGGCGTCGACCCGACGGGCCACTGGTTCGACTCCATCAAGAAGGCCTTCAAGAAGGTCACCAAGAAGGTCAAGTCGGTCGCGAAGTCGACCTACAAGAAGGCGAAGGCGGCGGTCAAGAAGGCCGCCAAGGTCGTCAAGAAGGCCGCCAAGGCGGTCAAGAAGGCCGTCAAGAAGGTGGTCAAGCGCGCCAAGCGCGCGGTGCGGAAGGCCGTGCGTCACGTCGCGGACAGCGTGCGGAAGGTGAAGAGATACGTCAAACGCGTGTACAAACGCGTGAAACGTGTCGCCCACAAGGTCGTCAAGCACGTCAAGAGGGCCGTGCGGAAGGTCGCCAGGGCGGTCAAGCACGTCGCCAAGAAGGTCGTCAAGGCGGCCAAGAAGGTCGGCAGGGCCGTCAAGAAGGCGGCGAAGGCGACGGCCCACTTCGTCAAACAGCACGCCTCGACCATCGCCTCGGTGGCGACGGGCATCGCCGTCTTCGCGGGCTGCACCACGCTGACGGCCGGTGTCGGCGCCGTCGGCTGCGCCGCCCTCGCGGGCGCGGCGGCCAACGGCGTGGGCTACATGATGAGCGACGGCCCGAAGTCCGTCGGAGGCTTCCTCGGCGCGGTCGCCATCGGCGCCGTGACCGGTGCGGCCGGCGGCGTCGGCGGCCGTCTCGCGGCGAGCGCCGCGGGCAGGCTGCTCTCCGGCACGGCCGGAAGGATCGCGACGAACGTCGCGGAGAGCGCCGGTGAGGAAGCCCTCGCGGGCGCGGTCGAGTACGGCACCTCCTGTGTGAACAGCGAGGAGGGCTGCTCGGTCGCCGGAGCCGCGAAGGCGGCCACGATCGGTGCCGTCATGGGCGGCGCGTTCGGCGCGAAGGGCAAGGGCAACGGTCCGAAGTCGAAGCAGTCCGGGGGCGACAGTTCCGGTCCCGGCTGCCCGATCCGGAGCGGAGGCACGCCGCACAGCTTCACCGGCAGGACGCCGGTCCTGATGGCGGACGGCACGACCAGGGAGATCTCCAAGGTCAAGGCGGGCGACAAGGTCCTCACGGCCGAGCCCGGCAAGAAGACCAAGGAGGCGCACGAGGTCAAGCAGGTGATCGTCACCAAGACCGACCGCGACTACGTCGACGTCACCCTCGTCACGAAGACCGGCCGGAAGACGATCGAGACCACCAGGCACCACCAGTTCTACGAGTTCAGCCGCAACTCCTGGACGCAGGCGGGCGACCTCAAGGCCGGCCAGAAGCTCCAGAACGGCGAGGGCGCCCCGGCGGCGATCGTCGACGTCACGTCGTACGAGGCCGACAGGACCACGTACGACCTGAGCGTCGAGGGCCTGCACACGTACTTCGTGTTCGCGGGCGACTCGGTCGTGGCGGCCGATCCGGGTGACGCGGTGCTGGTGCACAATTGCGGTGGCAAACAGCCCGGTCACTCGAGCGTCTGTGAGTGCAATCCGGAGAACCCGAGGAGCGAGGTGACCCTCGACAGGGACTCCTTCGAATCCGCGAGGAACACCGGACTGGACATCATCGGTTCGCTCGACACCGGTACCCGGAAGACCATGCGGGGGCGCCTGGAGGTCGCCGTCGAAACCTTCGGCAAGGTGACCGGATTCACCGGGAAGAGCGGCGGCGAGTACAGAGAGTTCCGCCTGGACGTCGACGAAAAGAAGGGCGCGCACATCAATGTCATGACGGGCAGGGGCGCGAACGTTCGGAAGTACGCGATCCGCTGGCCGTCCGACACCGTCGCCCCCTGGCTCAGGAAGCTGCAGAGATGACCGAGAACAATACTTACGGAAGCCGGCCGGACTACCTTCCGGCTTTCATGAACGACCCGCGGGACGAGGACGGTCGCCAGGTCGTGCGACTGGACCGTGCCGAAAGCCGGGAGCTGGAAGCGGTGACCCTCAACAGGTTCCCGGCCGCCTCCGGTGATGTCCTCGATTTCGATGCCGTCTCGTACGAGGACCGCCTCTGGTGGGACGACGAGGAGCACTGGGCGAGGATGGCGGCGGATCTCCTCGCTCCTTACGCGGAACGCGAGGAGCGGGTGGCCGTTCTCTGGGGAAACCTGGTGATGCCGACGGTGACCATGCCCGCGCGCGTCGCCGTGCGGCACGCGCGGGACATCGTCGAAGCGGGACCGCACTTCTGGATCTACCCGTTGGGTGGTTCCGTCCTCATCGAATGCCTGATGGACGGGCAGGTGACGGTCGCGGCGATCCCGTCGGAGTAGCCGGCTGAACGGTGAAGCCCCGGAGGGAACCCTCCGGGGCTTCACCGTTCCCGGGCTCTGTCCGGCCCGCGTCCCTGACGGGGCGACAGCATCACGACTCCGCATCTGATCGGTCAACGAACCCCCGTGATCCTTTTTGCCCTTTTTGGTAAATGTAGCGTTCGCGTCTGATCATGTTCACATCCCCAAGGAATCCTTCATGACGACGCCTTCCGCGCCTTCCGCCCCCGAGCAGCAGCCCGTCACTCCGGAGCAGCAGCCCGTCGCCCCGGAGCAGCAGCCCGCTCCCGCCAAGGCCAAGAAGGGTTCCGCGGTCCTCAAGAAGGTCGGCGGCGTCCTCGTGGCGATCGTCGTCGCCGTCGCCGTGAAGGTCGGCCTCCCGCACCTCACCGGGAACGCCCCGGTGCACGCCGAGCCCGGCGAGTGCGTCACCGTCACCGGCCCGGACAACGACCCCAAGGTCGACACCGTCGACTGCTCCTCCGGGAAGGCCGACCTGTTCAAGGTCGTCAAGGTCATCGACGACAGCTTCGACCTGAGCAAGTGCGGCGAGGAACTGTCGGCGCTCGGACAGCAGCTGAAGTCGGACAAGTTCGTCCTCTGCCTGGACGAGGTCACCGCGAAGTAGCGGCGCGCCGCCCCCCAGGAAGGGCCGGGACCCCCGGGTCCCGGCCCTTCCGCGTCCCCTACGGGGCGTCGGCCGGCTCCGGGGTCGTCACCGTCGGGGCGGCCGGGCCCGATGTCGGCGTCGGGACGGGCGACGGGGCCGGGCCCGTCGGCGCGGTGGTGGCGGCGGTACGGGCCGGGAGCACCGGGGCCGGGGCCGGCGAGGCGCCGGGCAGCAGGGCCGGGACGCACGCGGCGGCCACGGCGGCGGCCGCGCCGAACGCGGCGAGGGCCACCCGGCGGACCCGGCGCGTCCCCCAGGAACGCCCCCGCGGCGGCGCGTCGCGGCGCAGGTCGCGGTAGGTCACCAGGGCGGCCCGCGCGGCGAACGCGGCCCGCAGCCGCTCCTCGGTCGCGGCCCGCGACCGCCCGTCCGCCACGGTCCGCGACCGTCCGTCCGTCACGGCCGGGCCGGTCTCCGTCACAGGCCGACCGGTCTCCTGCGCGGGCCCGTGTTCTTCGGCGCCCGGTGTCATCGGACCGCCTCCAGTCTCTTCTCCAGGGCGTCGAGCGCGCGGCTCGCGGTGGACTTCACCGTGCCGCGCGAGAGTCCGAGGGTCCGCGCTATCTGCTCCTCGGTCAGCTCCGACCAGTACCGCAGGACCAGCACCTCGCGCTGGCGCCGGGTCAGCAGCGCGAGCGCGTCCAGCACGTGCCGGTGCTCCTCGGCGAGCAGCAACCCCTCGTCCACGGGCGCCCCGGCGCCCGGGTGGGGCGGGACGTAGGCGCGGGCGGTGCGGCGTCTGCGCAGGACGGAGCGGGCCGCGTTGACCACGGCGGTGTGCAGGTACGCGCCGGGGTCCCGGAGCCCGTCCAGCGAGGTCCCGTAGGCGCGGCACAGGGCCGCGAAGGCGTCCTGGACGACGTCCTCGGCGGTGTGCAGGTCGTCCACCAGGAAGAGCGCGAGCCGCACCATGTCGAGCCGCCGGGCGTGGTACAGCTCGGTGAGCGTGGGCGCCGGCCCGTCCCCGTACGGGAGCGGAGCGACCGCCCGGAGACGGCGCTCCGGCGCGGGCACCGTTCCGGCCCCGGTTCCGCTCCGGGAGACGCGGGCGAGCAGGCGGGACCACCAGGGCGGCACCGCGGCGGCGGGCAGGACGTACTGCATGGGCCTCGATCCGTTGCGCGGGGACCGGGCGGGCCGGGGCGCGGGAACCCCGCCCCGCCCCGCCCGGCCGTGGTGCTACTTGCCCGGCACCGGCCGGGTCACGCGGGGCGCGACCGGAGCGGGAGCGGCGGGCGCGGGCCGGGAGACGTCGCCGGCCGCCGGAGCGGGCCGGGAGACGTTCCCGGTCTCCGGAGCGGGGGCGGGCACGGGCACGGCGGGCACGGTCACGGCCGGCTTCGCGGCGGGCTTCGGAGCGGCGGGCACGGTGACCGGCGCCGGGGCGGCCGGCACCGGGGCGGGGGCCGTGACGGCCTTCGGCGCGGCCGGGACCGGAGCCGGGGCCGGACCCGAGTCGGCGACGGCCTGGACGGCGAACCCGCCGCCGAGGAGGAGCGCGGCACCGGTGAGGACGGCACCCAGGACCCGGGGGCGGGGGCGTTGGTTCCGCTTGACGTGGCTGGACATGGGGTTCTCCCGAGGAAGCGAGGAAGTCCGGACGCGTGGCCCGGTGGTCTGTCGAAGGGCGCCTTCAACCCACCAGACGTGCGGCACCGCGCGGGGTTGCGGCTCCCTCCGGAAAACTTTCCGGAGGGAGCCGCGACCCCGGCCCCGCCCGGCTTCCGGCTTCCCGGTCGCCGTCGAAGTCCCGTGTCCCGGGGTCAGAAGGCCCCGTTGAGGCCCCACCATTCGCCGTCGGTGCGGCTGCCCGGGGCCAGGGCCCCGGTCCCGAGTCCCCGGTAGGTGACGAGCCAGCCCCAATGGCCCGGGTAACCGTCGATGACGTAGGCGCTGTTGGTGACGGTCGCCAGGTCGGCGCGGCCGTCCCCCGTGAAGTCGCCGACGGCGAGGAAGCTGTCCATCGCGTTCCAGCCGCCGCTGCCGATCAGCTTGCGGGCACCGAGGGCGGAAGCACCGCCCGGGTACGACCAGAGCCGTCCGTTCGACGCCTCGCGGGCCATCAGGTCGGGGCGGCCGTCGCCGTTCGTGTCACCGGGCGCGACCAGTTTGTTCATGGCGTTCCAGCCGCTGCCGAGGAGCTTCCGGGCGCCGAGGCCGCCCGAGGCGGTCCCTGGGTACAGCCAGAGCTTTCCGGTGGACCTCTCCACGGCGAGGAGGTCCGAGCGGCCGTCCTTGTTCAGGTCCCCGAAGGCGGTGATCCCGGACATGGCGTTCCAGCCGCTGCCGAGGAGCTTCCGGGCACCCAGACCACCCGTACCCGTGCCGGGATAGAGCCACAGCCTGCCGGTGGACTTCTCGCGGGCGACGAGGTCCTCGCGGCCGTCACGGCTGAAGTCCCCGTGCCGCGTGAAGGAGTCCATGGGGTTCCAGCCGCCGGAACCGATCATCCGCCCCGTACCGTCGCCGGGGAGGAACCACAGGCGTCCCGCGAGGTCCCGGACGAGGACGTCGGCCCTGCGGTCACCGTTCATGTCGCCGAACCCGGCGGCCTTCGGCGCGGTCACCGCGCTCCAGTACGGGTAGGCCGGCAGGCCGCACTCCCGCTCCGTACGCGCGAACTTCAGCGAGCTGACGTCGGCGTCCGAACCGGACCACGCCCCGGGCCCGTTGGGCGACGCCGGGAAGTAGCCGTTCCAGGTGCTGTGGTTCGCGTCGTCGTAGAGGCAGACCGTCGTGGACGAGCGGTTGCTGTACGTGCGGAAAGAGTTGTTCCACGACCCCAGGGTCGTCATGCTTTTGTTCGTCTTGAACATGGTGCCGGTGGCGTCGTTCGTCTTCCAGGCGCAGAAGTACCCCTGGGGACAGCTGGTGGCCGCGGCCTGTGCGGGTGCCGTGCTCACGCCGAGGACCGCCGCGGAGGCGAGTCCCAGTACGGTGGCCAGCGCTCGCGAAAGTGTGGTGCGCATCTGTTCCTTTCCCGGATGCCGCGCGGACGGGTGTTCCCCGCGTCACGCGTGCGGGTGCACCGTAGCGGCACCGGCCGGCGGACGGCCATCCGGTATTCCGCGCCCCGGGGGCGCCTCGCCCCCGGGGGCGAGGGCGGCGTGATCCGGCGGGGGCGCGGCCCGCCCGGATGCCGGTGGAGGCGCGGACGCCCCGGCTCACGGGGCCTGCGGCTCCCGGCGCATCGCCCACAGGACCGGGCCGCCGCCGGGCAGCCGGAACTCGTCGCGCACGACGAAGCCGAAGTGCTCGTAGACGGGGAGGTTGTCCGGCTTGGAGGACTCCAGGTACACCGGCAGGCCCGCCGCGTCGGCCTTGGCCAGGCCCGAGCGCAGCAGGGCGGAGCCGTGGCCCCGGCCCCGGGCGGCGGGGTCGGCGCCGATGACGGCGAGGTACCAGTGGGGTTCGGAGGGACCGTGCTCGGCGGCGGCCGTGACCGCGTCGCGGAAGGCCCCGGCCCGGTCGCCCAGTATGCCCAGGAGTTCCTGGATGGTCTCCGCGTCGGGGACGGCCTTCTCCGCGCCCTCGGGCGCCACCCAGAACGCCGCCGCCGCGTCGGTGCGTTCGCACACGCCGTGGAGGCCGTACTGGCGGGTGAAGAGGGTGGTGAAGTACCGGCGGAGGCCCGCCTCCCGGCCGGCGTCGTCGGGGAAGAACCAGCGCATCATCGGGTCGTCGCCGAAGGCGGAGGCCAGCGTGCGGGCCATCTCCGGAGCGTCGTCGATCACGGCCGGCTTCGGTGTGTTCGTCAGGGACATGCGGGTCATTCTGCATCCGTGACGATCTTGGTCGGCCGGGGGGTCCCGTACGCCCGGCCGGACGTGCGGGCGGCCCCCGGGGCCCGGCTACGCGGCCCGCCGGGCCGTGCGGTGGAGGCGGACCGCCGCCGCGGCGGGGAGGGCGACGCCGGCCGCGAGGCCGAGGAGCAGTGCCGTCGGGCCGAGGCGCCCCGACGCGCCGAGGAGGCCGGCGAGGACGACCGCGGCCGGGGTCGCGGCGACAAGGACGGTCGCCAGGACCTTGGTGCCCCGGTCCCAGGCGCCGGACTGCCACAGGAGGAAGAGGGTCGCGGCCAGGACGAGGAGGGCGAGGAAGGGACCGCCGAAGAGCCCGGTGACGCCGCTGACGCCGGCCAGGGCGACGACGGGGGTGGTGGGCCCGGCGTGTCCGGTGTGCCCGCCGTGCTCCCCGTCCCCGCCGGGCGCGGCCGGTGCCTCCGGCTCCTCCGCGCGGGCGGCGGCGGCGATGGAGGCGGGGCTGCCGAGCCGTTCGAGGGCGGCGCGCACGGTCTCCCGGTCCGGGTCGTCCCCGACGGCCACCTCCAGGTGTTCGCGCAGGTCCGCGAGGAGTTCCTCGCGGCGCCCGGCGGACAGGAAGGACGCCTCCCGCCCGACGGCGGCCAGGTAGTCGGTGACGAGGGGGTGCTCGGTGCGGGTCATGCGGGACCTCCGGGAGACGCGGTCAGGAAGTGGTCGACGCCGTCGCGGAAGCGCGGCCAGCTCTCGGTGAACCCGGCGAGCGCGGCCCCGCCGGACGCGGTGAGCGTGTAGTAGCGGCGGGCGGGCCCGGTGGCCGACTCGCGCAGTTCGGTGGTGACGAGGCCGTCGCGGCGGAGGCGGGAGAGCAGGGGGTAGATCGTCCCCTGGCTGGTGGTCATGACGCTGACGGAGGCCAGTTCGTCGAGGATTTCCACGCCGTAGCGGGGGCCGTTCCGGAGGAGGGCGAGGACGCAGTACTCCAGGACGCCCTTGCGCAACTGACTGGCGACCCGGTCGGCCGCCTCTGCTCTTGCTTCACCAGGAACCATGCGATGCAAGATAGCCGGGAGCGGAGCCGGGGGCAACGGGAGGCGTGCGACGATCCCCCGGTGACCGAACCGGACGACCCGGCCGCGCCCGGGACCCCGCGCACCGAACGCCTCGACCTCGTGCCGCTCGCCGTCGCGCACGCCGGGGAGATGGCGGAGATCCTGGCCGACCCCGCCCTGTACGCCTTCACCGGGGGCGAGCCCCCGGACCCGGCCGCGCTGCGGGCGCGCTACGAGCGGCTGACCGCCGGATCGCCGGACCCGGCCGTGACCTGGCTCAACTGGGTGGTGCGGGTCCGCGCCGAGGGCCGCCTCGCCGGGACCGTGCAGGCGACCGTCACCGGGGGCGGCCGGGTCGCGGAGGTCGCCTGGGTCGTCGGGACCGCCCGGCAGGGGCGCGGGATCGCCCGCGAGGCGGCCCGCGCCCTGGTCGGGCTGCTCACGGCCCGGGGCGTGCGGACCGTCGTCGCCCACGTCCACCCCGGCCACGCCGCCTCCGCCGCCGTCGCCCGCGCGGCCGGCCTCGCCCCGACCGGCCGGGTCGTGGACGGGGAGGTCCGCTGGGAGCGGCGGACGGAGACCCCCGGCGGCTTGGGCCCCGGGTGAGGGGGTAGCAGCCCGGGACATCTTCCGGGAGGCTCGTTTTGGACATCAGTGGGGACGGAGTCCTCTGTTCCGCCTGCGTGGCGCTGCTCGCCGTCGCGGCCGGCGCGTGGCAGGCGCGGCGGGAGGCCGGACGCGGGCGGGAGCGAGCGCGAGGGGTCTTCGGCACCGTGGCGGTCCTCACCCTCGTGCCGTTCCTGCTCGTCACCCTCTCGCGCGTCCACGGGACGGACAACAGGATCTCGGCGGTCCCGTTCCACGAGATCCGGAACGCCCCGGCCCGCGCCGGGGCCGCCTTCCCGGACGTGCCCTTCCTCGACGTCCTCGGCAACGTCCTGCTGCTGGTCCCGTTCGGCGCGGCCGTCGCGTTCGTGTGGGCGGGTTCCCGGCGCGTGCTCAAGACCGCCCTGACCGGGGCGGCGGTCTCCCTGACCGTCGAAGTGGCGCAGTGCGCCCTCTCCCTGGGCAGGGTCTCGTCCGTGGACGACGTCCTGCTCAACACCGCCGGCACGGCCCTGGGCGCCTTCCTGGTCCGCCCCTGGTCACGGGAGGAGCGGCACGTCCCGCCGCCGGCCGGACCGGCCCGGCCGGCCGTTCGGGACCGGACGGGTGCCGGGGGGCGGTGAACGGGAGGACGCCGACGACGGCCGGCAGCGCCCGGAAGCGGGGCCGGGACGCGTGCCCCGGCCGCCCGCGCACCGCGACGTCCCTCAGCCCGGACGCCGGGGCGTGAACGGGGCGCGGGCCCTCCTCCGCGCGGCCACCGCCGTCCCCGCGAGCAGCAGTCCCGCCGCCGCGCCCGCCGCCAGGCCCGCCCGCAGGCCCGGGGGCCGGAACGCGCAGGAGATCTCGGTGCGGCCGCTCCCGAGGGGAACGGCCAGGAAGCCGCCGTACGAGACCGGTCCGGCGCCCTCGCAGTGCCAGCCCGCGACGCGGGGGACCGCCACGACCGCCGTGCCCCCGCCCGGCGGGAGGACCGCCCGTATCCCCGACGAGGTCACCTCCACCGAGGTCGCCGCCCGGGCGCGGAGGGCCGCCACCGCCGCGCGCAGACGGCCGTGGTCCAGGCAGCCGAGCTCCCCGGGGCCCGGGAGGGACGGCCGCAGGCCGGGGGTCCGCTGGAAGCCGAGGGACACCATCGCCTCCTGCCGCTTCGGCCGGCCGCCCCGGAGCCGGACCTCGCGGTCGCCCAGGCGGGCCCGGCCCGTGGCGTCCGGGGCCCAGAGGAACACCTCCGTGCCGACGGGGCACGCGCCCGCGCGCGGGGCCCCGTACACCCGGGAGCCGAGCAGCAGTTCCTGGTTGCGGAAGGGCGACGGGCCGTAGACCGGGGGCGGTCCCGGCGGCCGTACCGTCACCAGGGGGAGGCGGACGTCCGTGCGGACCACCGCGCCGTCCCGCCACCGCGCGCCCACCCCGGACAGCGCGTCCGTCACCGGGTTGTCCAGGCCCGTCAGGTTCCGGCCCCGCGAGGTCCAGCCGCCGCCCAGCGCGTCCAGCGCGGCGGTGAGGACCGCCGGGGTGTGGCTGCTGTAGTACGCGGCGCCCTGGCCGCCCAGGAGGAGCGGGTCGTTGCCCGCGACCCGGGGGAGCCCGGGGTCCGTGCGGTACGCGGGCCAGCCGTCCGCCGCCGCCAGGGCCGCCGTCCGCCGCTCCTCCGCGGCGCCCGGCGACGGGTAGTCGTCGAGGCGGCGTATCCGCTCCCGGTCCGCGTACGCCGTCGTCGCCGCCGACTGGCCGACCAGCGTCCCCGCCGCCAGGAGCGCGGCGAGCAGTCCGTACCGGCCCCGGCGGGGGAGGAGCAGCGCGCCCGCGGCGGCCGCGAGGCCCGCGCCCGCGAGCGCGAGCGACCAAGGGGTGAGGAGGGGGCTCGGCAGCGCGGCGAGCGCGAGGGCGAGGACGACGGCCGCGCCGCCCGCGACCGCCCGGCGGTCCGGACCGCCGGGGGACGGGGCCGCCCCCGCCCGGTCCCCACCGGGAGCCGTCGCGTCCCGGCCCCCGGTCAGGCACGTCCAGGCCGTCAGGACCAGCACGCCGGAGAGGACGAACGTCTGCCGGTACGGGCTGCCGTTCGGCGTCGCGAAGGCGTGCCAGAGCAGGTGCGTCGGCCCCCACTGCATCGACGCCGCCACCGCCGCGCACAGTCCCGGCCACAGCCACCGCTCCCGGCCCGGCACGTCGCGGCGGAAGAGCAGCGCCCCCGCGAGCAGCGTCACCGCCGTGCAGACGTAGGCGGCCGGGGTGGAGAAGCTGTAGGTCACCGGGAGCAGCCGGGCCAGGACGTCCGTGCCGGCCGCCGGGGCGAACTCCCGGACCAGGCCCGGGTGGGCGTGCCGCGAACCGAGGAGGACCGGGACCAGGACGGGGGCCGCGAGACCCACCCCGGTGACCGCCGTCACCGCCGCCCGCAGCAGCGTCCGCGCCCGGAAGGAGTCCGTCACCGCCAGCCGGACCAGGAGGACGAGGAGGGCGCCCAGGGTCGCCATGTACGCGGTGTAGAAGTTCGCGACCCAGCAGACCGCCACCACCAGGGGGCCCAGGAGCGGCCGGCGGCCCTCCCGCACCCACTCGCCCACCAGGCAGAGCAGGGGGAGGGCGATCAGGCCGTCCAGCCACATCGGGTTGTAGGTGGCCTCCACGACGGACCAGCCGCACAGCGCGTACGAGGCGCCCAGGACCGCCGCCCACCACCACGCGCCCGGACCCAGCCGGCGCAGCAGGTGCGTCATGGCCGCCGCCGCGACCGCCGTCTTCAGGACGGTGATCGCGTACACCGCGTACGCGACGTCGCCGCGCGGGAAGAGCGCCACCAGCGGGGCGAAGGGGCTCGACAGGTAGGTGCCGTAGTCGGGCAGGAAGGCCGTGCCCCAGCCCGCCCGCCAGTCGAGGAGGAGGCCGCCGTCCGCCCGGCCCCGGAGCAGGTCCCACAGGTGCGCGTGGAACGGCACGAACTGGTTGGCGAGGTCGTTGACGGACCGGTGGCGCGGCCCGAAGGGGAAGACCCGGGCGGCGGCGTCCCCGCCGCAGACGGCGACGGTGGCGAGCACGGCGGCGAGCAGTGCGGGGAGCGCGGCGGCGGACGGCGCGGGAAGTGCGGCGGCGGACGGCGCGGGGAGTGCGGCGGCGAGCGGGCGCGGGCCCTTGGAGTTCGGCATGACGAGTCGAATATGCCCAGCGTTTCCAAGGGCGGGAAGCGGTCCGGGGAGCCGTTCACGCGATGGCCGCCCGGGGGTCATGCGCGCGTCAGATCGGGGGGTGGCGCACCGCTATCATGACCGCGTGCTGCTCTCGATAGTCGTCCCGTGCTTCAACGAGGAAGACGTCCTCGCCCGTTTCCACGACCACGTCACCGCCGAACTCGAACGCCTCGACGGCGAGTTCGAGATCGTCTACGTGGACGACGGGAGCCGGGACAAGACCCTGCCGATCCTCCGGGAGCTCGCGGAACGCGACCCGGGCCGGGTCCGCTACCTCTCCTTCAGCCGCAACTTCGGCAAGGAGGCCGGCATGCTCGCCGGGCTCCGGCACGCGTCCGGCGACGCCGTCGTGATCATGGACGCCGACCTCCAGCACCCGCCGGAGCTGGTGCACCGCATGGTCGCGCTGCACGCCGAGGGGTACGACCAGGTCGTCGCCCGCCGCACCCGCGAGGGCGACCGCGTCACCCGCACCCTCACCGCCCGCCTCTACTACTGGGCGATCAACCGGCTCGTGGACGTCGAACTGGTCGACGGCGTCGGGGACTTCCGGCTCCTGTCCCGCCGGGCCGTCGACGCGGTCCTCGACCTCGGCGAGTACAACCGCTTCTCCAAGGGCCTCTTCTCCTGGGTCGGCTTCCCCACCACGACGTTCTCCTACGAGAACGCCGTCCGTGAGGAGGGCCGCTCCAAGTGGTCCTTCGGGCAGCTCCTCAACTACGGCCTCGACGGCCTGCTCTCCTTCAACAACAAGCCGCTGCGCGCCGCCGTCCACCTCGGCCTCCTCCTTCTCCTCGTGGCCCTCGGCTACGCGGCCTGGATCGTCGGCTCCGCCCTGGTCAACGGCGTCGACGCGCCCGGTTACGTCACGCTCCTCGTCGCCATCACCGCCCTCGCCGGCGTCCAGATGATGATGATCGGCCTCATCGGCGAGTACGTCGGCCGCATCTACTACGAGGTGAAGCGGCGGCCCCACTACCTCCTGAAGGAGACGCACGAGGACCGGGGCCGGGGCACGGCCCGGGAAAACACGGGACGGGCCGGTACCCGGGCGGCGGACGGGCCGTTGAGGGAAACAGTCGCCCCGAAGTAGTGGCTCCGGCCCGGGTGACTCCCTACCATCGATCACCGCAAGGTCGTTCCACCGACGCACGACCGCCCGGGAGGCTCCTTTGCACCGCCGCACCGCGCTCACCGTCTCCGCCGCGCTCCTCGCCGCGGCCCCGCTGCTCACCGCCTGCGGCGGTGACTCCCACCCGGGCGCGGCGGCCGTCGTCGGCGGCGAACGCATCGACGTCTCCACCCTCCAGGCGCAGGTGAAGGACGTGCGGGCCGCGCAGGAGGCCTCCCCGCAGGCCGACCGGCTGATCGGGAGCGGCGGCGACCTCAGCCGCCGCAGGCTCAACGTCATGATCTTCGACCGGGTCGTCGAGAAGGTCGCCCGGGACAACGGCGTCACCGCCACCCGCGCCGAACTCCAGCAGACCCGGACGGCCTTCGTCCGCCAGAGCGGCGGCGAGGACCGGCTCGCCGCCGTCCTCCTCCAGGAGCAGGGCGTGGCCCCCGGCCAGATCGACGGCGTCGTCCGCCGCAACGTCCTCATGAACAAGATCGCCGAGAAGCTGGGCGTGGACGCCGGCCCCGAGGGCCAGAAGAAGCTGACGGAGGTCTTCTCCGCCGCCTCCCGGGACCTCGGCATCGACGTGAACCCGCGCTTCGGCGCCTGGGACGACGCCGAGGTCCGGCTCACCTCCACCACCGCGCCCTGGCTGCGCCAGGTCACCCGGGACCCGGCCGCCGTCGAGGCCGGCGCCTGAGTCCGGGTAGGTTCGGGGGGTGACTTCCGAGAGCCCCGGCCGCATCGTCCTGCTCACCGCCAGCCACCGCGTCGCGCCCGGACTGCTGTCCTGGCCCGCCTGGCAGGCGCTGCACGGCGCGGACCGGGTGCTCTGCCCCGACGAGCACCACCCCCAGCTGCCGTACCTGCGCGAGGCCGGGATCGCCGTCGAGCACGCCCGGCTCACCGCCGGGGAACTGGTCGGGGCGTGCGCCGGGGGCCGTACGGTCCTGGTCCTGCCCTCCGGCGAGGGCGACCGGGACCTCACCGACGGCCTCGCCCGGCTCGCCGGCTCCGGCCGGGTCGCCATGCCCGACCTGGAGCTGCTGCCCGGCTCGTACGACCTGCCCGGCGCCCGCCTCCTCGACCTCGTGCAGATCATGGACCGCATCCGGCGGGTCTGCCCCTGGACCTCCGTCCAGACCCACGAGGGGCTCGCCGGGTACGCCGTCGAGGAGGCGTACGAACTCGTGGAGGCGATCGAGGACGGCGACCGGACCGCGCTGCGCGAGGAACTGGGGGACGTCCTGCTCCAGGTCGTCCTCCACGCGCGGATCGCCGAGGAGGACCCGGAGGAGCCGTTCTCCGTGGACGACGTGGCCGGAACGCTCGCCGAGAAGCTGATCCACCGCCACCCGCACGTCTTCGGGGACGCGACCGCCGAGACGCCCGAGGAGGTCCGCGCGCACTGGCAGCGCACCAAGGCGATCGAGAAGCGGCGGGAGTCCGTCACCGACGGCGTGCCCCTCGGGCAGCCCGGCCTCGCGCTCGCCGCGAAGCTGGCGGGCCGGACGCGGGCGGCCGGACTCGGCGTGCCGCTCCCGGCGGGCGAGGGCTTCGGGTACGAACTGCTCGCCCTGGCCGCCCGCGCCGAGGCGGCCGGCGTGGACCCGGAGGCGGCGCTGCGGGCCGCCGCCCGTACGTACCGTGACGCGATCCGCGCGGCGGAGGGACTGGAGGAGAAGGCGTGAACGACGGCGACGAGAAGAAGACCTCCCGGGAGACCTCCGGGGAGACCCCCCGGAAGGCCTCCCGGGGCGACCTGGCGGCGGGGGCGGCCGGGACCGTGCTGTTCCTGCTGCTCTTCGCGTGGGACGCGACGAGCGACGACTCCCCGGGGTGGCCCCTGATGGTCTCGGCGCTGGGCGCGGTCCTGAGCGTGGCCCTGCTCGTCCAGTGGGCGGCGCAGGGGCGGCGCGCGGAGTGAACGACGGCCCCTCCCGCACGGGAGGGGCGCGCGAGGGGGCGCTGTACGGTCGGGGGGTGAGTGACAGCACCGCCCCGGCCCCCGAACCGACCCCCGATTCCGCCCCCGGGGAGGACCCCGCGCCGGCCTGCGGGGAAAGCCCCGTCCCCGTCTCCGGGGGAAGCCCCGCCCCCGTTACCGGGGAGAACCCCGCCCCCGTCACCGGGGAAAGCCCCGTCCCCGGGGAGGGCCCGGCCCCGGTCTCCGGGAAGGACCCCGCGCCGGCCTGCGGGGAGAACCCCGTCCCCGTCTCCGGGGAAAGCCCCGTCCCCGTTACCGGGGAGAACCCCGCCCCCGGGGAGGACCCGGCCTCGATCTCCGGGGAGGGCCCCGCCCCCGAGCTCTTCACCTGGGAGTTCGCCACCGACCCGTACCCGGCCTACGCCTGGCTGCGGGAGCACGCGCCCGTGCACCGGACGACGCTGCCCAGCGGGGTCGAGGCCTGGCTCGTGACGCGGTACGCGGACGCCCGGCAGGCCCTCGCGGACCAGCGGCTCTCCAAGAACCCGGCGCACCACGACGAGTCCCCGCACGCCAAGGGCAAGACGGGCATTCCGGGCGAGCGCAAGGCCGAGCTGATGACCCATCTGCTCAACATCGACCCGCCCGACCACACCCGGCTGCGGCGGCTCGTGTCGAAGGCGTTCACCCCGCGCCGGGTCGCCGCGTTCGCCCCGCGCGTCCAGGAGCTGACCGACCGGCTCATCGACGGCTTCGTGGAGAAGGGGAGCGCGGACCTCATCCACGAGTTCGCCTTCCCGCTCCCCATCTACGCCATCTGCGACCTGCTCGGCGTGCCCCGCGAGGACCAGGACGACTTCCGCGACTGGGCCGGGATGATGATCCGGCACGGCGGAGGCCCGCGCGGCGGGGTCGCCCGGTCGGTGAAGAAGATGCGCGGCTATCTCGCGGAGCTGATCCACCGCAAGCGCGAGGGCCTGCGTCAAGAACAAGAAGAGGGGGACGACCTGATCTCGGGGCTCATCCGCGCCTCCGACCACGGCGAGCACCTCACCGAGAACGAGGCCGCCGCCATGGCCTTCATCCTCCTCTTCGCGGGCTTCGAGACCACCGTGAACCTGATCGGGAACGGGCTCTACGCGCTGCTGCGCAACCCCGGGCAGCGGGAACGGCTGCAGGCGTCCCTGGCCGCCGGGGAGACCGGCCTCCTGGAGACCGGGATCGAGGAGCTGCTGCGGTACGACGGGCCCGTGGAGATGGCGACCTGGCGGTACGCGACGCGGCCGCTGACCATCGGCGGGCAGGAGATCCCGGCGGGGGACCCGGTGCTCGTGGTGCTCGCCGCCGCCGACCGGGACCCGGAGCGGTTCGACGGGCCCGACACGCTCGACCTCGCCCGGCGCGACAACCAGCACCTCGGGTACGGGCACGGCATCCACTACTGCCTGGGCGCGCCGCTCGCCCGTCTCGAGGGACAGACGGCGCTGGCAACCCTGTTGACCCGCCTGCCGGACCTGGAGGCGGCCGTCGACCCGGCCGGACTGCGGTGGCGCGGAGGGCTCATCATGCGTGGATTGCGCACGCTTCCGGTGGAGTTCTCCCCCTCCGCGCGGCTCCTCCCCACTGACGGCGTGTCAGAAATGTGATCTTCACGTGATCGGGGAGCCATCGACTTGTGACGGACGTTCGAATGCGGCTACGTTTCGCGGCAGTCTCAGCCGTCACGCGAAAGGCGCTCCTATGCGTTCCGGGAACGGACGACACCGTCGCCCCCGTCAGGCCCCCGCCCTCGTCGTCGCCGCAGGGGTGACCGGATCGGCCATGGCACTGCCGCTGCTCGCCACCGGTTCCGCCTCCGCCGCCGACTCCGCCACCTGGGACCGGGTCGCCGAGTGCGAGTCCGGGGGACAGTGGAGCGCCAACACCGGCAACGGGATGTACGGCGGACTCCAGCTCACCCAGGAGAGCTGGGAGCGCCACGGCGGTCTGGCGTACGCGCCCAGCCCCGACCTGGCCAGCCGCGCCCAGCAGATCGCGGTGGCCGAGAAGGCCCTCGCCGGGGGCAGCGCCGAGTGGGCCACCTGCGCGCCGATCGCGGGCCTGACGAACGACGGGAGGTCCGCCGGGGTGGACCCGGGCCCGGCCACCGTTCCCGCGCCCGCCGTGAAGCCCGTCCCCGAGTCGGGCTGGAACACGGGCGGCTCGGGCGCCCCCGCCGCCACCCCGGAGACCACGGCGCCCGGGGCGGCCGAGAGCTCCGCGCCCCCGGCCGTCCCCGTCACGCCCACGACGCCGGGCGCGCCGGCGGCGACCACCACCCCGGCCGTGCCGTCGGCTCCCGCCACGCCGTCCGCGCCGACAGGATCGACCGGGTCCACGGCCCCGTCCGCGCCGGTGGGTCCGACCGCGCCCGGCGGCTCCCTCGCGCCCGTTACGCCCGATACGTCTGTTACGCCCGGTACGCCGGAGGGTGACGGGACGTCGGTCGCGCCCGGCACCGGCAAGCACCGGGGCGGTGCCGCACCGGAGGAAAGCCCCAAGACGGGCGAATCGATCGAATCCGGCAGACACGCCTCGGGTACGGACAAGCTCGCCGAAAACCCCACGGGCACCCCCGTCACCGACGGGGTGAGGGATTCGAGCGTAACGGACAGTCAGGGCTCTTCGGGTGAATACGTCGTGCGTCCGGGTGACAGCCTTTCGGACATCGCACGGGCGAACGAACTCCCCGGAGGGTGGACCGCCCTCTACGACGCCAACAAGCGGACCGTGGGGACCGATCCGGACCTCATCCTCCCTGGTCAGAACCTCGATCTGACGACGGCTCCGACGTCGGCGGCGGGGTAGTTCGCGGGCTTATGTCCGAATCCATGCGAGTGAGACATGGGTCTCTTTGCCCCAACTGGCGTGTCGTGTCCGGAAGCTCTGCTTCCGTCACCTCTCACCTGCGCAAACGGGCCCCGGCGGTGTGCAAGGAGAGGCGAAATTAGTCATATGAGCCTCTTTGAACTTCGGGGCGGTCTGTGCGTACGGTCGTCACCGCTCGCCACCGCGGGCCCCATCGACCGAAACGCCGAATCCTGCCGTCGGTCGACGGGAACAGTCGTCGCGCAAGCGCCGAAGGCAGGAGCGGGGGAACCAAGGTAAGCGCCGGCCCCGGCCGTTGAGACAGACGGCCGACGATCGGCTTGGGGTGAAGCCGCGTGCTAGGACACGCGGCCGGGCAACTCATTGGCCCGAACCCGACAGCTCACCTCGCAGGCGTCGGTGAGGAGAAACTCCATGCTGTTTTCCGCCAAGGGCAAACACCGCCGTCCCTCCAAGGCCACCCAGGTCGCCGCGCTCGTCGGCGTCACCGGTGTCGCCGTCGCCGCCCCGCTGATGACCGCGGGCGCCGCCTCGGCCGCCACGGCCTCCGAGTGGGACCGCGTCGCCCAGTGCGAGTCCGGTGGCAACTGGTCCATCAACACCGGCAACGGCTTCTACGGCGGCCTTCAGTTCACGTCCTCCACCTGGGCCGCGTACGGCGGCACCGCCTACGCCCCGCGGGCCGACCAGGCCTCGAAGTCCCAGCAGATCGCCGTCGCCGAGAAGGTCCTCGCGGGCCAGGGCAAGGGCGCCTGGCCGCACTGCGGCGTCGGCCTCTCGGGCGCCTCGTACGGCGGCTCCGCCGAGAGCGCGACGGAGCAGGAGAAGCCCGCGAAGAAGCAGCGGACGCAGAAGCGCTCGGCCGAGCAGCCGACCACCCGCAGCGAGCAGCGCCAGGTCCCGAAGAAGGCCGAGAAGCGCCACGCCGCTCCGCAGTCCGCCAGGAAGACCGTCATCACCCCGACCGGCGAGACGGTCAGGAAGGGCGACGGCGAGTACAAGGTCGTCACCGGCGACACCCTCAGCAGGATCGCCGCGGCGCAGGGCGTCGAGGGCGGCTGGGCCGAGCTCTTCGAGCTGAACAAGGACGTCGTCGAGAACGCCGACCTGATCTACCCGGGCCAGCAGCTCCACCTGAAGTGAGTCCGGCGGGTCGCGTGAGTCCGGCGGCTCACGCGGCCCCGACGGCCCTCCCGCGGTGACCACCCCGGTCCGGCGCGCCCTCCCCCGTGCGCGCCGGGCCGGGGTTCCCCCTTTTCCCGGCCGCTCCGCGCGGGTCCGTACGGGGCCCCCTCCGTACGGGAGTGCGGGCCGTTCAAGGGTTACCGGCCGGTAGATACGGGGTGATTCCTCACCTTGTGCGTACCCTTGGGTCCTTTTTCGTCCCAGGGTGCGGGCGCCCGGCCGACCGGAGCCCCCGGGACGGTTAGGCTCTTGCCGCAAGGCCGAGCGACCCCGCACCGACCTTGCGTCACATCCAGCGTCACATCCCAGAAGGAGATGCTCGTGCCGTCCATCGACGTCGTCGTAGCCCGGGAAATCCTGGACTCCCGAGGCAACCCCACGGTCGAGGTCGAGGTCGGCCTCGACGACGGCAGCACCGGCCGTGCTGCCGTTCCGTCCGGCGCCTCCACCGGTGCGTTCGAGGCCCTCGAGCTCCGCGACGGTGACCCCGACCGCTACCAGGGCAAGGGCGTCGAGAAGGCCGTCCTCGCCGTCATCGAGCAGATCGGCCCCGAGCTGGTCGGCTACGACGCCACCGAGCAGCGCCTGATCGACCAGGCCATGTTCGACCTGGACGCCACCCCGGACAAGTCCTCGCTCGGCGCCAACGCCATCCTCGGCGTCTCCCTCGCCGTCGCGCACGCCGCCTCCGAGGCCAGCGACCTCCCGCTCTTCCGCTACCTGGGCGGCCCGAACGCGCACCTGCTGCCCGTTCCGATGATGAACATCCTGAACGGCGGGTCGCACGCCGACTCCAACGTGGACATCCAGGAGTTCATGATCGCCCCGATCGGCGCGGAGTCCTTCTCCGAGGCCCTGCGCTGGGGCACCGAGGTCTACCACACCCTCAAGGCCGTCCTGAAGCGCAAGGGCCTCTCCACCGGCCTCGGCGACGAGGGCGGCTTCGCCCCGAACCTGGAGTCCAACCGCGCCGCCCTCGACCTCATCCTCGAGGCGATCAAGGAAGCCGGCTACGTCCCGGGCAAGGACATCGCGCTCGCCCTCGACTGCGCCGCCTCCGAGTTCTACAAGGACGGCTCGTACGAGTTCGAGGGCAAGTCCCGCTCGGCCGCCGAGATGACCGAGTACTACGAGGAGCTGGTCTCCGCGTACCCGCTGGTCTCCATCGAGGACCCGCTGTTCGAGGACGACTGGGCCGGCTGGAAGGCCATCACCGACAAGCTCGGCTCCAAGGTGCAGCTCGTCGGCGACGACCTGTTCGTCACCAACCCGGAGCGCCTGGCCCGCGGCATCGAGGAGGGCAGCGCCAACGCCCTGCTCGTCAAGGTCAACCAGATCGGTTCGCTGACCGAGACGCTGGACGCCGTCGAGCTGGCCCAGCGCAGCGGCTTCAAGTGCATGATGTCCCACCGCTCCGGCGAGACCGAGGACGTCACCATCGCGGACCTGGCCGTCGCCACCAACTGCGGCCAGATCAAGACCGGTGCCCCGGCCCGCTCCGAGCGCGTCGCCAAGTACAACCAGCTCCTGCGCATCGAGGAGATCCTGGACGACGCCGCGGTCTACGCCGGCCGCAGCGCCTTCCCGCGCTTCAAGGGCTGACACACACGCCGAGCCCCCGGCAGGGCGGCTTCCGTACGTCCCCGTACTCGGTCCCGTACCGTGTGCGGGGACGTCCGCGTGAACAGGGGAGGCGACACGAATGGCCGTGAAGGACCGGGACCGGTTCTCGACCGCGACCCGGATCAGACTGCTCGGTGAGCAGACCGCCGCCCGTGTCTACCGCTCCCAGACCCGCCGCCAGGCCCGCCGCTCCCGGCTCACCGGCCGCGCGGCCTTCCTCGCCCTCGTCGTCTGCTCCCTGGTCGTGGCGCTCGCCTACCCGATGCGCAGCTACGTCTCCCAGCAGGGCGAGATCGCCGAGCAGGAGCGCCGGGCCGCCGAGGCCGCCCGGCGGGTCCAGGAGCTGAGGGACGAGAAGGCCCGCCTCCAGGACCCGGCCTACGTCCGCCGCCTGGCCCGTGAACACCTCCACTACGTGCTCCCCGGCGAGACCGGCTTCACCGTGGACGACCCCGGCGCGGAGCAGCGGTCCCGCGCCGACCGGGGCGCGGCGGACCGCCCCTGGTACGACAACCTCTGGGACGGCGTGGACGACGCCGACCGCCGCTGACCCCCCGTACGACCCGACGACCCGACGACCAAGGCAGACATGGAAACGCCCCCTCCGCAGACCGAACGCACCGAGCCCACCGAGGCGGACATCGCCGCCTTCGAGCTCCAGCTCGGCCGGCCGCCCCGCGGCCTGCGCGCCATCGCGCACCGCTGCCCCTGCGGGCAGCCGGACGTCGTCGAGACCGCGCCCCGGCTCCCCGACGGCACGCCCTTCCCCACCACGTACTACCTGACCTGCCCCCGGGCGGCCTCGGCCATCGGCACCCTGGAGGCCAACGGGGTCATGAAGGAGATGCAGGCCCGGCTCGCCACCGACCCGGAGCTGGCCGCCGCCTACCGGGCCGCGCACGAGGACTACCTCGCCCGGCGCGACGCCATCGAGGTCCTGGAGGGCTTCCCGAGCGCCGGCGGCATGCCGGACCGCGTCAAGTGCCTGCACGTCCTCGTCGGTCACGCGCTGGTGGCCGGTCCCGGCGTCAACCCGTTCGGCGACGAGGCGATCGCCATGCTGCCGGAGTGGTGGGCGAAGGGCCCCTGCGTCACCCCGTGCGTGACGCCGAAGGAGGAGGACGGCTGGACGGTCGAGGGCGACGGGAACGGCCACTTCGCCTTCAGGCCGGCCGACGACGAGGAGGAGAAGTGACCAGGGTCGCCGGGATCGACTGCGGCACGAACTCCATCCGCCTCCTCGTCGCCGACGTCGACCCGGAGACGGGCGGGCTGACCGAGCTGGACCGGCGGATGAGGATCGTCCGGCTCGGCCAGGGGGTCGACAGGACCGGGCGGCTCGCGCCCGAGGCCCTGGAGCGGACCTTCGCCGCCTGCCGCGAGTACGCGGACGTCATCCGGGAGCTGGGCGCCGAGAAGGTCCGCTTCGTCGCCACCTCCGCCTCCCGCGACGCCGAGAACCGCGACGACTTCGTGAACGGCGTCGTGGAGATCCTGGGCGTCGAGCCCGAGGTCGTCACCGGCGACCAGGAGGCCGGGCTGTCCTTCACCGGGGCCACCGGCGACCTGCCCGGCACGGAGACGTACCTCGTCGTGGACATCGGCGGCGGCTCCACCGAGTTCGTCACCGGCAGCCGCCGGGTCGAGGCCGCCCGCTCGGTCGACATCGGCTGCGTCCGGCTCACCGAGCGGCACGTCCGCCACGACCCGCCGACCGCCGGGGAGGCCGAGGCGATCCGCGCCGACGTGCGGGCCGCGCTCGACCTGGCCGCCGAGACGGTGCCGCTCGGCACCGCCGGCACCCTCGTCGGGCTCGCGGGCTCGGTGACCACCGTCGCCGCCCTCGCCCTCGGGCTCCCGGAGTACGACTCCGAGAAGATCCACCACGCGCGGATCTCCGCCGCGCAGGTCGCCGAGGTCGCCGACCGGCTCCTCGCCTCCACGCACGACGAACGGGCCGCGATGCCCGTGATCCACCCCGGGCGCGTGGACGTGATCGTCGCCGGGGCGCTCGTCCTGCGGGAGGTCGTGGAGCGCGTCGGGGCCGCCGAGGTGGTCGTCAGCGAGCACGACATCCTCGATGGGATCGCGCTATCCGCGGCATAGCGGGGCACTATCGAGCCTCCTGAGGGCGTTCCCCCGGGAAAGTTCGTGAAGTTCTTCACAAGGAAAAGGGCCCCGAGGGAGTCCGAGGAGGGCCGTTGGGCCCTCCGGGGGGCACCTCGGGGCCCTTTCGCAGGTGCGGAGGCCGATCGGCCCGATGTTTCCATCGTGTGAACCGGGCCTCCGCTTCAGCGTTAACGGAGGCTCTCCTGTCCAGTTCACGAGGGGTGAACAACGTTCGCCGGTGCACCCCGGTTCCTTTGCAGGACCATGACGTGGATCACGTGGGCGGCGGAGTGTAGCAGAGGTGTCCGCAGACCTTGTGAAGGGGCGCACGAGGTGACCCCCCGAACGGGGTGGATACTCGATCCCATGAGCACCACGGAGCGTCCCAGGATCCTCGTAGTAGGCGGCGGGTACGTAGGCCTGTACGCAGCTCGGCGCATCCTCAAGAAGATGCGCTACGCGGAGGCGACCGTCACGGTCGTCGACCCGCGGTCGTACATGACCTACCAGCCCTTCCTGCCCGAAGCCGCCGCCGGCAGCATCTCGCCGAGGCACGTCGTCGTCCCGCTGCGACGCGTCCTTCCCAAGGCCGAGGTGCTCACCGGTCGGGTCACCACCATCGACCAGGACCGCAAGGTCGCCACGATCGCGCCGCTCGTCGGCGAGGCGTACGACCTGCCGTTCGACTACCTGGTCATCGCGATGGGCGCGGTCTCCCGCACCTTCCCGATCCCCGGCCTCGCCGAGCAGGGCATCGGCATGAAGGGCATCGAGGAGGCCATCGGCCTGCGCAACCACGTCCTCGAGCAGCTCGACAAGGCCGACTCGACCACCGACGAGGAGGTCCGCCGCCGGGCGCTGACCTTCGTCTTCGTGGGCGGCGGCTTCGCCGGCGCGGAGACCATCGGCGAGGTCGAGGACCTGGCCCGCGACGCCGCGAAGTACTACCAGAACGTGTCCCGCGAGGACATGCGCTTCATCCTGGTCGACGCGGCCGACAAGATCCTTCCCGAGGTCGGCCCCAAGCTCGGCCAGTACGGCAAGGAGCACCTGGAGGGCCGGGGCGTCGAGATCTACCTGGAGACCTCCATGGACTCCTGCGTCGACGGCCACGTGGTGCTGAAGAACGGCCTGGAGGTCGACTCCAACACCATCGTGTGGACCGCCGGCGTGAAGCCGAACCCGGCGCTCTCCCGCTTCGGTCTGCCGCTCGGCCCCCGCGGCCACGTGGACTGCAACGAGAAGCTCCAGATCAACGGCCTCGACTACGCGTGGGCCGCGGGCGACAACGCCCAGGTCCCCGACATGGTCGGCCGCCGCGCGGGCAACCCGAACGCCTGGTGCCCGCCGAACGCCCAGCACGCGCTGCGCCAGGCCAAGGTCCTCGGCGACAACGTGGTGGCCGGCATGCGCGGCTTCCCGCAGAAGGAGTACAGCCACGCCAACAAGGGCGCCGTGGCCGGACTCGGTCTGCACAAGGGCGTCGCCATGATCGTCATGGGCAAGATGAAGATCAAGCTCAAGGGCCGTCTCGCCTGGTACATGCACCGCGGCTACCACGGCATGGCGATGCCGACCTGGAACCGCAAGATCCGCGTCTTCGCGGACTGGACCCTCGCGATGTTCCTCAAGCGCGAGGTCGTCTCCCTCGGCGCCATCGAGTCGCCGCGCGAGGAGTTCTACGAGGCGGCCAAGCCCGCCCCGGCGCCGGCCGCCCCGGTGCAGGAGAAGGCCAAGGCCTCCTGACGTCCCGTCGGGGCGAAGAGGAGCACAGCAGTACGAAGCGGTACGAGGCCGTACCGAGGTGACCCGAAAGGGCCGTCCGCCATCCGTGGTGCGGACGGCCCTTCGCGTGTTTTGCCGACTCGTTGCGCTGCGGCGGGAGTGAGAACGCGCACGGACGGTGTTCCCTTGGTGACGAACACGCCTGACGAGCATTCCCGGGGCACGAGATCACGGAGGTGTGCACCATGGCCGACGCCGCGCTGCGGCTGACGACACTCGCCGAGGAACTGCTGGGAGGACCGCTCCCGGTCCGGTTGCGGGTCTGGGACGGCAGCGAGGCCGGCCCCCCGGACGCCCCCGTCCTGATCGTCCGCGACCGCCGCGCCCTGCGCAGGATGATCTGGAAGCCCGGCGAACTGGGCCTGGTCCGCGCCTGGGTGGCCGGGGAGATCGACGTCGAGGGAGACCTGTACGAGGCCCTCGACCGCCTCTCCGGTCTGCTCTGGGAGCGCGGGGACACGGGCCGGGGCCTGCTCACCGCCGCCCGCGACGCCCGGCTGAGGGCCGCGGCCGCCTCCCTGCTGCGGCTCGCGGGACCTCTGCCGCCGCCGAAGCCGCCCGCCGAGGAGATCCGCCACCGCCGGGGCGGCCGCCACACCAGACGCCGCGACCGGCGGGCGATCAGCCACCACTACGACGTGGGCAACGACTTCTACGGGCTGGTCCTCGGCCCCTCGATGGTCTACTCGTGCGCGTACTGGACGCCGGGCGGCTCCCTGGAGGAGGCCCAGCACGACAAGCTCGACCTCGTCGCCCGCAAGCTGAACCTGAAGGAGGGCGACCGCCTCCTCGACGTGGGCTGCGGCTGGGGCTCCATGGCCCTGCACGCCGCCCGCGCGTACGGCGCCCGGGTCGTCGGCATCACCCTCTCCCGCGAACAGGCCGTCCACGCCCGCAAGCGGATCGCCGAGGAGGGCCTGGCGGACCGGATCGAGATCCGCGTCCAGGACTACCGGGACGTCACGGACGGCCCGTACGACGCGATCTCCTCGATCGGGATGGCCGAGCACGTCGGCGCCGTGAGGTACCGGGAGTACGCCGACCTCCTGTACGGGCTCCTCAAGCCCGGCGGGCGGCTCCTCAACCACCAGATCTCCCGGCGCCCCGAGCCCGACGAGGAGGCCTACGAGGTCGATCCCTTCATCGACGCGTACGTCTTCCCCGACGGCGAACTCGCCCCCGCGGGCCGCACCCTGACGACCCTGGAGGACGCCGGGTTCGAGGTCCGGGACATGGAGGCCCTCCGCGAGCACTACGCGCTGACCCTGCGCCAGTGGGTGGCCAACCTGGAACGGGAGTGGGACCGGGCCGTCGGGCTCGTCTCGCCGGCCCGGGCCCGGATCTGGCGCCTCTACATGGCGGCCTCCGCCGTCTCCTTCGAACGCAACCGGATCGGCGTGAACCAGTTCCTCGCCGTGAAGACCCCGGAGCCGGGGACGAGCGGACTGGGCCTGCGGACGCGGGTCTGGGACGAAGGGACGGACTGACGCGGATGCGGAGGAGGGCCGGCCCCCGCACGGGGACCGGCCCTCACGCCGTACGGGGCCGCTACTCGGCCTTGATGGCGGCGAGCACGTTCAGCCTGGCCGCGCTGCGGGCCGGCCACAGGGAGGCGAGGACGCCGACCAGGGCGGCCAGGACCAGGAAGATCCCGATCCGGTCCCAGGGCAGGACCAGGGCGTAGCCCGGCAGGCTGTCCTTGACCGTCTCTCCGATGGCCCAGCCGAGGAACGAGCCGAGCCCGACGCCGACGACCGCGCCGAAGACCGAGATGACCACGGCCTCCAGACGGACCATCCGCTTCACCCGGCGCCGGTCGAGACCGATCGCCCGCAGCATGCCGATCTCCTGCTTGCGCTCGAAGACGGACATCGCGAGGGTGTTGACGACGCCGAGGACGGCGATCACCAGGGCCATGCCGAGCAGGCCGTACATGATGTTCAGCATCATGTTGATCGGGCCGCCGAAGGCGTCGCGGACGTCCTTGTGGTCCATCACCGTGATCGCCGGGTTGTCGCCCATGGCCTTCGACAGTGCCCGCTCGTTGGCGGCGCTCGCGCCGCCGGAGGCGGAGACGAAGATCTCGCGGATCTGCGCCTCCTCGTCGTGCGCGGCGAGCAGCGCGTGGTCGGCCAGGACCGGGGAGAGGAACTGGTTGTTCTCGTAGATCGCGCCGACGGTCAGCCGGCCCTTGCGCTTGTCCGGGAAGTCGGCCGGAACGGTGTCGCCGACCTTCAGGTGCCGCTTCGCGGCGGTCTCCTCCTCGACGGCGATCGTGTCGCCGCCGAGGGAGGACAGGGAGCCCCGCAGGACGTCCACCCTGAGGACCTTCCCGATCGCACCGGGAGTGACGCCGGAGACCGGGACGTACTGACCGTTCAGTTCGAAGGAGCCCGCCTCCTGCGGGGAGACCGCGAGGGCGCCGGGGGCCTTCTCCAGGGCGGCCAGCGCCTCCTCGTTCAGGGGGTTGCCGCCGGCCATGACGACCAGGTAGTCGGCCTTGAGGTCGTCCGTGGTCATCTTGTCGAGGGCCGCGCCGACGGTGGCGCCGAGCACGGAGAGGCCGGTGACGAGGGTCAGGCCGATGGCGAGCGCGGAGGCGGTGGCGCCGGTGCGGCGCGGGTTGCGGACCGCGTTCAGGCCCGCGAGCTTTCCGGAGACCGCGAAGAGCCGCACGAATACCGGGCGGATCACGGCGATCACCGGCCGGGACAGGAACGGGATCAGCACGATGACGCCGATGAGGGTGAGGAACGCGCCGCCCGCGACGAGCATGCGGCCGTCGTCGCCGCCCTGGTTCGCGCCGAGCACGATGAGCGTCGCGCCGAGGGCGGTGATCGCCGCGCCGAGGGAGTTCCGCACGACGAGCGACTTGGTGCCGGCGGCGGCGTGGACGCTGCTCATGGCCGCGACCGGCGGGATCTTCGAGGCGCGGCGGCCGGGCAGCCAGGCGGCGAGCATCGTGATGAGGACGCCGACGCCGAAGGCGCTGAGGGCCGGGGTGGCGGTGAGGACCAGTTCGCCGTCCGGGACCTTCATCTCGAAGGAGGCCATGGCCGAGCGGAGCCCGACGGCGAGACCGACGCCGAGGACGTAGCCGACGACCGAGGCGACCAGGCCGACCAGACCGGCCTCGGCGAGGACGGAGCGGGTGACCTGCTTCCGGGAGGCGCCGATCGCCCGCATCAGGGCCAGCTCCCTGGTGCGCTGGGCGACCAGCATGGTGAAGGTGTTGGAGATCAGGAAGACCCCGACGAAGAGCGCGATGCCCGCGAAGCCCAGGAGGACCTGGTTGAGTGCGCCGAGACCGTCCTCGATCTCCTTGGCCTGCTTGTCGGCGAGCGCCTTTCCGGTCCGCGTGGCGGCCGTCTTCGGGAGGACCTCACGGACCTCGGCGAGCAGCTTGCCGTCGTCGGTGCCGGGAGCGGCGGTGACGGTCATGTCGCGGTAGAAGCCGGGCTTCAGGTAGAGCTTCTGGGCGACGGCGGTGTCGAACAGGACCAGGCTGCCGCCCGCGTTGACGGCGCCGTCCTCGGTGGTGAAGACGCCGGAGAGGACGTACTCCTTCACGGGGCCGTTGGTGGCGACGCGGACGGTGTCGCCGACCTTGTAGCCGCCCTTGTCGGCGGTGTCCCTGTCGAGCGCGACCTGACCCGCCTCGACCGGCCCGGTGCCCGTGGTGAAGTCGTACGCGCGGTCCTTGCCGTCCTTGCCGGGGGCGAAGTTGGTGCCCTTGTTGGACCAGCCGACGCCGATCAGCTTCCCGTCCCTGTCGGGCACGCCGGCGAAGCCGTCGACGCGGGCGGAGACGGAGACGACCCCGTCGAGCCCGGCGACCGCGTCGACGTCGCGCTGGGAGAGGCCGGGGGTCTTCCGGGGGTCTTCGGGGTCCCCGTACATCGTGACGGCCACGGCGACGTCGTCGTAGCTCTTCGCGGACTGGTTGCGGAAGGCCTGGGAGAGGGTGTCGGTGAAGACGAGGGTGCCGGAGACGAAGGCCACGCCGAGCATCACGGCGAGGACGGTCATCAGCAGTCTCGCCTTGTGCGCGAGGACGTTGCGCAGGGCGGTACGGAACATGGGGTGTCCTGAACGGAAGGGTGGGACGGGCGGAGGTCGGGTCGGGGCGGGCGGGGCCGTACCGGTTCGGGTCCGGTTCCGGCGCCTCCGCGTCAGCTCGTACGGCCCTTGGCGTCGAAGGCCTTCATGCGGTCGAGCACGCCGTCCGCCGTGGGGCTGAGCATTTCGTCGACGATCCGGCCGTCCGCGAGGAAGATCACGCGGTCCGCGTAGGAGGCGGCCACCGGGTCGTGGGTGACCATGACGACGGTCTGGCCCAGCTCCCGCACCGAGTTGCGCAGGAAGCCGAGGACCTCGGCGCCCGAGCGGGAGTCGAGGTTTCCGGTCGGCTCGTCGCCGAAGATGATCTCGGGGCGGGAGGCGAGGGCGCGGGCCACGGCCACGCGCTGCTGCTGGCCGCCGGAGAGTTCGGTCGGGCGGTGGCCGAGCCGGCCGGAGAGGCCGAGCATGTCGATGACCTGCTGGACCCACTGCTTGTCCGGCTTGCGGCCCGCGATGTCCATCGGGAGCGTGATGTTCTCCATGGCCGTCAGGGTGGGCAGCAGGTTGAAGGCCTGGAAGATGAAGCCGATCTTGTCCCGGCGCAGCTGGGTGAGGTGCTTGTCCTTCAGGGTGGACAGTTCCGTCTCGCCGATCCGCACGGAGCCGGAGGAGAAGGAGTCGAGTCCGGCGACGCAGTGCATGAGCGTCGACTTGCCGGAACCGGAGGGGCCCATGATCGCCGTGAACTCGCCCTGCCGGAAGTCGACGGTGACGTGGTCCAGCGCGACCACCTGGGTCTCGCCCTGTCCGTAGACCTTCGAGAGGTCCGTGGCGCGGGCTGCCACCGCGGTGGCGCGGGGCACGGTGGGGGTGGTGGTCACGAGGAGGACTCCTGTCGCTGCGGGGGTGGTGCGGGAACTCCCTCATCGTCTCGGGCGTTCACTCCCCGCACGTCCGCCCACGTGCCCGTTCCCGGGGCAGTCTGGAGTCGGACCGGGGGGCCGCGACCTCCTCCTGAGGTATGACCGGCGCCCCTGAGACCCGCCCTCGCGCGGAGGTGACAGAAAGGCGACGACTTTTCGTCATTCCCGGAGGTGCGGCTTTGCGCCCGCGCACCCTGTCACGGTTCGGGAAAAACGTTCCCACCTGCACTGACGCACCCTCAGGCGTCAATAAAATAAGACAACATCGGTCTGACTCTTCCGCTGAACGAGGGAAGCGTCCCGATAGGCTCCTGTGCCAACGCGGAGCTTCGCGACGCCCGGATGGTGGAACGCAGACACGGCGAGCTTAAACCTCGCTGGCCTTCGGGCCGTACCGGTTCGAGTCCGGTTCCGGGCACCACCGTGACCAGGCGGACGTCCGCGCCCGGCGGGACCCCTCCGGCCGGCCGGGACGGGCCCTCCGGCCGCGCTCCCCGGCCGGCTCCTCCGCCGGTCCTCCGCCAGGAACGGGAATCAAGGGGTGGAACGAGAAGTTCCGGGGGTAGGAGACCCAGATCTCGCGGGAAAAGATCCTCCCCGAGCACGAGAGAGTTTCTTTTGCCTACGCATTACCCTTGACGCATGACCGCGCCGTGCGGTCTGCCATGGAGGAGTGAGATGAGGAGCAGCAACCCGGTCTTCTCGCGACGGGGGTTCAGCCGCGACAACGGCTACGCGGGCTTCAACGCGCAGCAGCCGCAGGCCGGGGGCCCCGCCGTCGGAACCGACCCGTACGCCACCGGCAACCCGTACGCCGGGGGCGCGGCGAACCCGTACGCGACCAACCCGTACGCCCCGCAGGACACGCGGCTCGGCGCCCCGCAGCAGGCCCGCGGCAACGTGATGACGATCGACGACGTCGTGAGCCGCACGGCCATGACGCTCGGCACGGTCGTGCTCACCGCCGTCCTGTCCTGGCTGCTGCTGCCGGTCGACCCGGCCAACCTGAACAAGTCGTACGGCATCGCCGTCGGCGCCGCCCTGGTCGCCCTCGTGCTGTCGCTCGTACAGTCCTTCAAGCGCAAGCCGTCCCCCGCGCTCATCCTGGCCTACGCCGCCTTCGAGGGCGTCTTCCTCGGCGTGATCTCGGCCGCCGTCTCGACGTACATCGCCGACGGCGTCGTCACCCAGGCGGTCCTGGGCACCATGGCGGTCTTCGCCGGCGTGCTCATCGCCTACAAGATGGGCTGGATCCGCGTCAACCGGCGCTTCTACGGCTTCGTGATGGCCGCCGCGATGGGCTTCATGCTCCTCATGGTCGCCAACCTGCTGTTCTCCGTCTTCGGCGGCGGCGACGGCCTCGGCTTCCGCAGCGGCGGCCTCGGCATCGTCTTCGGCGTCATCGGCGTCATCCTGGGCGCCTGCTTCCTCGCCCTCGACTTCAAGCAGGTCGAGGACGGCGTGACCTACGGCGCGCCGCGCGAAGAGGCCTGGCTGGCCGCCTTCGGCCTCACCATGACGCTGGTGTGGATCTACCTGGAGATGCTGCGTCTGCTGTCGATCCTCCAGGGCGACGACTGACGCTCCCCGTCCCGGGGGAAGGGCCCGTCCGGCTTCGTGCCGGGCGGGCCCTTCCGCGTCCCCGGCACCCGTTGGCGGGCGGCCCGGCCCGGCGCGTAGGGTCGCGGGGTGCGTGATACGAGTGATCTGACCACCGCCGTGACGCGGTTCGCCGACCGGCTGCGGGCCGCCCCGCACAGCCGCCTCCAGCGGGGCGCGGCGGCCGAGGGACTGGCCCTCGCCCGGGAACTCGCGGCGCGCGCGCAGCGCGCCGAGGACCCGGACCGGGAGCCGAGGACCATGCCGGACGCCGGAGTCTTCACCGTCGCCGACCAGCTGGTCGTGGCCGGCAACGACCTGGCCGAAGCACTGCGAACGGCCCCGGCCGGTTCCCGCGAGGGGGAACTGGACGAGGCCGTGGGACTCGTACGGGAGGCGGCGGAGCGCTCGGGACTCTGAGCCGCCCGCCCGGGGGCTACAGGGAGGCGATCACGCGGTCCGCGAGGATGTAGACGTTCTCCTCGGCCATGTCGCCGTACGAGAAGGTCAGCGCGAAGGCGCCGGACACGCCCGAACCGCCCAGCAGGACGGGGGTGCGGCCCGCGCGCAGGGCCTCGGCCAGGCGCTCCGCGGTCTCGCGGTGCCCCGGAGTCATGCAGAGCGTGGTGCCGTCCGCGAAGACGTACACGTCCAGCGTGCCGAGCGGTCCCGGGCGGACGTCGGTCAGCGCGGTGCGGGTGTCGGCCAGCTCCTCCAGACGGGACACCGTCCGCTCGTGATCGGTGACGACCGGGGTCTGCACCGGCACGAAGTCCGGGTGCGAAGGGTGCCGGCGACGGGCCGCGGCCAGCTCCGGCGAGTCCTCCGGGAACTCCTCCAGCGGGTCCGGCACGCCGTCGAGCGCCTCCGCCTCCGCCTCCAACGCCTCCAGGGCCATCGCCTCCAGACCCACGAAGTCGGTCTGGCGCGGTACGAAGAAGGCGGCGTCCTCGGCCGGGCCGCCGAGCAGGGACGGGGCGTCGGCCGCGTCCCGGGCCTCCTGCGCGGCCCAGAAGGCGCGCGCCTCGGCCAGCTCGCGCTCGCGCTCCTCGGCCAGGGCCTCGGTGACCGCGGCCCGTATCTCGGCGGCGGGAGTGGCCCGTGCCGCGGGCACCGTGGCGCCGCGCCCGGCCGCCAGCTCGCTCCGCAGGGCGGTGATCTGCTTGCGGAGACCGTGGACGGCGTGCAGGGCGGCAGTGCCCACGGCCGTGGCGGCGGCCGTGGTCAGCAGCAGGGCAAGAGGCATGGCGCTCACTGACGTACTCCCGTTTCCGAGTCGATCCCCCGACTTCCTACCTCAGCTTGTCGCGGGGTGGTGCCCCCTGTCAGTGCATTACGTCACGAATTGGACAGGTATTTCTTCCGGGCATTTGGTCCCCGAACCGCCCTGACCTGCGAAAACAAACTCCCCCGGGACGTAGGTCACATCCTGGGGGAGATTCGGTCACGGCTGGGACGCGGTGCGGACGGGGCCGCAGGGACGGAAGACACGGCCCGGTCGCGCCGCGCCTCGCCACCGCTGCGGGCAGGTGCCGCCCTCGTACCTCGGGCGACCCCTACCCTCCGCTCCGGCTCAGCTCAGCCGCTCGCTCTTCCGGTCGCGCCGAGCTTCGCCACCGCTGCGGGCAGGTGCCGCCCTCGTACCTCGGGCGACCCCTACCCTCCGCTCCGGCTCAGCTCAGCCGCTCGATGACCATCGCCATGCCCTGGCCGCCGCCGACGCACATGGTCTCCAGGCCGAACTGCTTGTCATGGAACTGGAGGCTGTTGATCAGCGTGCCGGTGATGCGGGCGCCGGTCATGCCGAAGGGGTGGCCGACGGCGATCGCGCCGCCGTTCACGTTCACCTTGTCCAGGTCCAGGCCCAGCTCCTGGTAGGACGGGACGACCTGGGCGGCGAACGCCTCGTTGATCTCGGCCAGGTCGATGTCGCCGATGGTCAGGCCGGCGCGCTTCAGGGCCTGCTTCGACGCCTCGACCGGACCGAGGCCCATGATCTCGGGAGACAGACCGGAGACGCCGGTGGAGACGATCCGGGCCAGCGGGGTCAGGCCCAGGTCGCGGGCCTTGGTGTCGGACATGATCACCAGGGCGGCGGCGCCGTCGTTGAGCGGGCAGCAGTTGCCGGCCGTGACCAGGCCGTCGGGGCGGAAGACCGGCTTGAGGCCCTGCACGCCCTCCAGGGTGACGCCCGCGCGCGGGCCGTCGTCCGCCGAGACGACCGTGCCGTCCGGCAGCGTCACGGGAGTGATCTCGCGCGCCCAGAAGCCGTTCTTGATGGCCTGCTCGGCGAGGTTCTGCGACCGCACGCCGAACTCGTCCATCTCCCGGCGGCCGATCCCCTTGAGACGGGCCAGGTTCTCGGCGGTCTGGCCCATCGCGATGTAGGCGTCCGGGACCAGGCCGTCCTCGCGCGGGTCGTGCCAGGTGGAGCCCTCGGAGGCGGCGACCTCGGCGGTGCGGGCCTCGGCCTCGGCGAAGAACGGGTTGTGCGTGTCGGGCAGCGAGTCCGAGTTGCCCTTCACGAACCGGGACACCATCTCGACGCCCGCCGAAATGAAGACGTCGCCCTCGCCCGCCTTGATCGCGTGCAGCGCCATCCGGGAGGTCTGGAGCGAGGAGGAGCAGTACCGGGTGATCGTGCAGCCCGGCAGGTGGTCCATGCCCATCTGCACGGCGACGATCCGGCCCAGGTTGTTGCCCTGCTCGCCGCCGGGCAGACCGCAGCCCAGCATCAGGTCGTCGATGTCGCGCGGGTCCAGCTCGGGCACCTTGGCCAGGGCGGCCTGGACGATGGTCGCGGTCAGGTCGTCCGGCCGCAGGTCCTTCAGGGAGCCCTTGAAGGCCCGGCCGATGGGGGAACGGGCGGTCGAGACGATCACGGCTTCGGGCATCACGGCTCCATGGGGTGCGGAGTGGGCGGACTCAAAGGGAAGTTACCCGTACGTACCGCACGGGGTCACCGGGACGGGTGTGTGATGCGGACCTCTTTTCTAAGCGGCCGCTCAGTTGGTGGGGGTGTCGGTCGGAGGAGAGGGGTCCACGGGCGCCCGCAGGCCCCCGGCGGCCTTCCCGGCCCCTCCCGCCGCCTCGACCTCTCCTGCCTCCCCGGCCTCTCCCGTCTCCGCCGCCGCGACCGGCAGCCGCCGCCTGCGCCGGTACTTGAGCAGGGCCCACGGCGCCCGCGCGGCCGTGACCTCGGTGCCGGCCTCCTTCGCCGCCTCGGCCGCCGCCTCCGCCACCGGCAGCACGTTCTCCCGCCGCGCCGGCTCCAGCAGGTCGGCCTCCGGCCACATGCCCAGCACCGCGCAGACCGTGGGCAGGACGGCCATCGCCGCCGTCGCGTACCCCTCGGCCGAGGGGTGGAAGCTGTCCACCGCGAACATCTCGCGCGGGTTCGCCTCGAACTCCGGCCCCAGGAGATCGCCGAGCGACACCGTCCGCCCGCCCTGCTCCACCACCACGATCGTCTGCGCCGCCGCGAGCTGCCGCGAGGCCCGCCGCGCCAGCCAGCGCAGCGGCTGGTAGACCGGCTCGATCGTGCCCAGATCGGGGCAGGTCCCGACGACCACCTCCGCGCCCGCCGTCCGCAGCCTCCGCACCGCCGCCGCCAGGTGCCGCACCGACTCGGTCGGCGGCATCCGGTGCGTCACGTCGTTCGCCCCGATCATGATCACGCACACGTCCGGCGGCCCCAGGGGCTGCGAGAGCAGCAGCGACACCTGCCGCTCCAGGTCGTCCGAGCGCGCTCCCGGCAGGGCCACGTTCCGCAGCACCACCGGCCGCTCCGCCACCGCCGCGAGCCCCGAGGCCAGCAGCGCGCCCGGCGTCTGGCCGGTCCGGCGCACCCCTTGGCCCGCCGCCGTGGAATCACCCAGAAGGGCGAGCCGCAGCGGCTCCTCCCCGCCGAAAGCCCGGCCGTACAGGCCGTCCGCCGCCGGCGGCAGCGGGGCCGCCCCGCCCCCCACCGTCCGCTTCGCGATCTGCGCCTCGGCGAGGAGGAGTCCCACCGCCGCGACCCCGAGGAGCCCGATGCCCCCGCCGCCGTACGCCGCACCCGTCGCGATCCGCCGCGCCACCCTCGCCCTCGACATGGGGCCGTCACCTCCTCCGAGCCGTTCAGGCCTCAAGCCGGCCGGGCTTCAGACCGTTCAGGGTCTAACTGCCCCGTAACCCGCTCCGACTACGCATACGCTGGCCACACCATTACGGAGACCCCGGAGATTACGGTGCAATTCCACGACTCGATGATCAGTCTCGTCGGCAACACCCCGCTGGTGAAACTCAACAACGTCACGGCGGGCATCCAGGCGACCGTCCTGGCCAAGGTCGAGTACTTCAACCCCGGAGGATCGGTCAAGGACCGGATCGCCCTGCGGATGATCGAGGCGGCCGAGCGCAGCGGCGAGCTGAAGCCCGGCGGCACCATCGTCGAGCCCACGTCCGGCAACACCGGCGTCGGCCTGGCGATCGTGGCCCAGCAGAAGGGCTACAAGTGCATCTTCGTCTGCCCCGACAAGGTGTCCCTCGACAAGATCAACGTGCTGCGGGCCTACGGCGCCGAGGTCGTGGTCTGCCCCACGGCCGTCGACCCGGAGCACCCGGACTCGTACTACAACGTCTCCGACCGGCTCGTCCACGAGACGCCGGGCGCCTGGAAGCCGGACCAGTACTCCAACCCGAACAACCCGCGCTCGCACTACGAGACCACCGGTCCCGAGCTGTGGGAGCAGACGGAGGGGAGGATCACCCACTTCGTCGCGGGCGTCGGCACCGGCGGCACCATCTCCGGCACCGGCAACTACCTCAAGGAGGTCAGCGGCGGCGCCGTGCGGGTGATCGGCGCCGACCCCGAGGGCTCCGTCTACTCGGGCGGCTCGGGCCGTCCGTACCTGGTCGAGGGCGTCGGCGAGGACTTCTGGCCCACCGCGTACGACCAGAAGGTCACCGACCGGATCGTGGCCGTGTCCGACAAGGACTCGTTCCAGATGACCCGCCGCCTCGCCAAGGAGGAGGGCCTGCTCGTCGGCGGCTCCTGCGGCATGGCCGTGGTCGCCGCCCTGGAGGTCGCCCGCGAGCTGGGCCCCGACGACGTCGTGGTCGTCCTCCTCCCGGACTCCGGGCGCGGTTACATGTCCAAGATCTTCAACGACGAGTGGATGGCCGACTACGGCTTCCTGGAGGACACCTCCTCCGCGAACGTCGCCGACGTCCTGCGCCACAAGGAGGGCGGCCTGCCCTCCCTCGTCCACATGCACCCGGACGAGACCGTGGGGCAGGCCATCGAGGTGCTGCGCGAGTACGGCGTCTCCCAGATGCCGATCGTGAAGCCCGGCGCCGGCCACCCCGACGTCATGGCCGCCGAGGTCGTCGGCTCGGTCGTCGAGCGCGAGCTGCTCGACGCCCTCTTCACGCAGCGCGCCTCCCTGGAGGACCCGCTGGAGCGGCACATGAGCGCGCCGCTGCCGCAGGTCGGCTCCGGCGAGCCCGTCGCGGACCTGATGACCGTCCTGGGCGAGTCCGCCGACGCGGCGATCGTCCTGGTCGAGGGCAAGCCGACCGGTGTCGTCAGCCGCCAGGACCTGCTGGCCTTCCTGGCGGGCGGCGGCGCGAAGTAGCCCGCGGCGGGGTCCGCGAAATCGGCCGTGACACCGGACGCGGCGCCGTTCGCGCAATCGGTACGCGCGCGACACGTGCGCGCAGCACCCGCTTAACACGCGTCCGGCAGATTGTTCCCCGTCGGCGTCACGGACTTCCGGAGCGGCTCCCGGGCCTCCAGAGACGCCGCCGGACGCGGAGACCGGCCCTGACCCGGGCCCGTGTCCCTCGCGGGGACCGCCGTCGTCCCGCCCCCCGGCAACGGGGGTGCGGCGGTCCCCGCGCCCGGCTTCACGGAAGGGCCCCCGCGAGAGCGGGGGCCCTTTCCCGTGCGGCGGCACGGCCGTACGGTGGGCGCCTGCCGGTCCCGGGGCGCGGCCGGGGAAGGCGCGCGGGGGTTGCCGGGAGGACCGGGAGGGCCGGAACCGCCGGAAGCACCGGAATTGCCGGAAGCACCGGAACCGCCGGGGAGGCGGGAGCCGGGGCCGCACGGGGAGGCGGGAGCACCGCAGCCGCCCGGGGAGGCGGGAGTCCGGTCCCGCAGGGGACGCCCCGCCGGGATCGTGCATATCCTTATGCAGAGTGATGCGCGCGTGAATAGGTGAAAGGGGAGGGCGGCGTGAGCGACAGCCCGGCCGGCCGGCTCCAGGCCCTCTTCGAGGGGCACCGGCTGACGCCGACCCAGCGGCGGATCGCGCACTGCATGGTGCGGCGGGCCGGTGACGTGCCGTTCCTGTCCAGCGTGGAGCTGGCCGAACTCGCCGGGGTCAGCCAGCCCTCCGTCACCCGCTTCGCCGTCGCCCTCGGCTTCGACGGGTACCCGGCGCTCCGCCGCCACCTGCGCGAGGTCACGCCCCCCGGGGCCGGTGCCGGTGAGGACGGGGGCGAGGCGTTCAACGAGTACCAGCAGGCCGTCCTCGCCGAGATCGAGAACCTCCGGCACCTCGCCGGACTGCTCGCGGACCCCGGGCCGGCCGAGCGGGCCGGACGGCTGCTCGCCCGCTCCCGCCCGCTGCCCGTGCTCGGGCTGCGGGCCGCCTCCTCGCAGGCGCGGGGCTTCGCCTACTTCGCCGCCAAGGTGCACCCCGACGTACGGCTCCTCGACGAGGGCGGCTCGATGCTCACGGACCGCGTGGACGCGGCCGTACGGGCCGGGGCCACGGCCCTGCTCTGCTTCGCGCTGCCCCGGCACCCCCGCGAGACCGTCGAGGCCCTGGCGTACGCGCGGGCGGCCGGGCTCACGGTCGTGACCGTCGCCGACTCGGCGTTCGCGCCCGTCGCCGCCCACAGCGACCTGCTGATCCCGGCCGCCGTGGGCACCGGGCTCGCCTTCGACACCGCCTGCGCCCCCATGATGCTCGGCCGGGTCCTCCTGGAGGCCATGGCCGACGAACTCCCCGACGCGCAGGCGCGCCTGGAGGAGTTCGACACGAAGGCGGCGGCGCGGGGCCTGTTCGTCGAGTAGACGGGCGGGGCGGGCGCGCCGGGCGGCGGGGTCCGGCGCCGTCAGACCTCCAGTTCGGCCTCGATCTTCTTCAGCTGGTGGCGGGCCATCGCCAGGTTGGCCCGGCCCTTGTCCAGGGCCAGGTAGAGGAAGAGGCCGTTGGTGTTGCGTCCCTTGAGCAGCCGGATCAGGTGGTAGTGGGTGCCGAGCGTGATGAGGATGTCCTCGATCTCGTCGTTGAGGCCCAGCATCTCCATCGCCCGGACCTTGGCGCGGACGACGTCGGTGTTGCCGGCCGCCGCCACGTTCAGGTCGAGCTCCTTGCCGCCGCCGATCGTGCCGAGCGCCATGCCGCTGGTGTAGTCGACGAGGGCCGCGCCGATCGCGCCGTCGATGGAGGCCGCTTCCTTGAGGGAGGTCTCGGTGTTCGCCATGGTGTCGTACTTCTTTCTTACTCGGGTTACGGCCTTCTCGGGTGAGGGCCTTCTCGGGTCACGGTCTTGTGGGCCACGGGCTTCCGGGCCGCGTGGCTCCCGCGGTCACGGGCTCCCGGGGGCGCGGACGTCCCGGGTCGGGAGCCTCCCGGGGGACGGGGGCCTGCCGGGGGACGGAGGCCCCGCCGGATACGGGGGCGGGAGCTGTCCGAGACGGGGCTGCTCCCTGCGCTCCAGCGCGCCGTCGACCAGTTCGCCTATCCGGACGCTGGACCGGCGGGCCTCCAGGTGGAGCCGCCCCACGTTGATCCGGGGCTCCGCGAGCAGCGTGAGGACGACCGAGTCGCCCGCCGCGTACGTCGCCACGTAGCCGTTCTCCCCGCGCACGAGCAGTTCGCGGAAGCGGCCCTGTCCCGTGGAGTCGGTCAGGCGCCGGCCGACGCCGAGCGCCGCCGCCGTCAGCGCGGCCACGTTCTCCGCCTCGCCGTCCACGGTGTCGTGGGCCAGGACGAGGCCGTCGGCGCTGGCCGCGAGGGCACCGGTGAGCTGGGGAAGCCGCGCCCGCAGCCGTCTCAGCTCGCCCAGGACCTCGGCTTCTGCCGTCATGAGCTGTCTCCTCTCGGCGCGCATGCGCAGGGCACGCCTCATCACAGGTGTGCCTCCAGGGCGTCACGGAGCCGGCGCAGCAGGGCGATGTCGGGATGGGCCGTCGGCAGGACCGACGGGAAGGACGGCGTCCGTGGTGCGGGAACGGATTCCGGATCGGGTGTGAGGGGGGTCTCGACCAGTCCGGCGGCGGCGAGCCGCCGTACGTCGAGAAGGGTGTGGAAGGCGGGGCGGCCCAGCAGCCGGGCCAGCTCCGCCGGGGTCCGCTCCCCGTCGGCCAGCGCGAGCAGCGCCCGCTGGCGCGCCCCCACGGTCTGGCCCGGGACGGCGGGGCGGGGGACGACCGGGGCGGTGTCCACGGCGGCGTACGGCCAGACGGTGTCGAGGAGTTCGCGGCGGCGCGCCGTCTCGCGCTCCACCGCCTCGGCCGAGACCGGCCGCACCGTGCCGAACCAGTGCCCCACCCCGTACCGGAAGCGGGTCGGCCCGCTGGCGGGGGAGAGGGCGAAGAAGGCCGCGTCGAAGACGGCGCCGAGGTGGCATATCTCCAGCTCGCCGTCCTGGAGACGGCCGCTGTCCACGAGGAAGCGGCCCACCGCGCGGTGGGCGCCGGCCCGGTCGACGGCCTCGTCCCAGTTCTCCCGGGGCAGCCGGCCGCCGGTGGTGAGGAGGACGTCGACGCCGGGGGCGGCGGGGCTCTCCGCGTGCACCACCCGGCCGTCGACCAGGTAGAGCGTGCCGTGGTCGCGGAGCAGGGCGCCGGTGGCCCGCTCGGCGGCGAGCCGGACCAGCATCGGGGAGACGGGGGTGGCGACGGCGCTCATCCGAGGACCAGCCTCTCGGCCATGTCGCGGAGCCGCATGCGGGCGAGGGCGAGGTTGCCGGTGTCGCGGTCGAGCCAGAGGTGGAGGAAGACGCTGCTGTCGAAGGAGGTCTCCACGAAGCGGAGGACGTGGTAGCCGGCCCGGGTGGTGACGATCAGGTCCTCGACGGGCGGGCCCCCGGCGGCGGCGGGATCGTCGCCCGCCGTCACGAACGTGTCGAACTCGGCCGCGCACCGGGCGAGTTCGGCGGTCTCGGCGGCCGTCGTCTCGTGGTCCCCGACGGGTGAGTCCCCCGCCGTCCCCAGCGCGAGCCCGCTGGTCCAGTCGACCAGGGAGGCGCCCCGGGCACCCGGCAGGGTCATGGCCTCCGTCAGGCACTCGTCGATTCCGGGCACGCGGATTCCCCTCCCGATGCGGTGTGCGAACGTACGGCAGTAACGGTGACGCTACTGAACGTTCCCGTCCGGAGGGGGAGTTCTGGCATTTTCCATCGGAACATGCCCCGGAGTGACGAGAATTCGCCCTAGCGCCCGCCCCGGTCACCACCCCCGTCGCGGGCCGTTCCCGTGCCCTCCGCCCGGTCGGCGGGCCCGTCCCCGTCCGGCCGGCCCACGAGCGCGTCCGCCAGGTCCCCACCGGATTCGGCCACGATCTCCTCGGTCGTCTGGGCCCTCCGCACGGTCGCGAACGCCACCGTCCCGTCGCCGCCCACCGTGAAGCCGTGCACCGCGGGCCGGGGCAGGCTGTTGTACGCGTAGTGGTGGGCGAAGCAGTACGCGCCGGTGTCCGGCACCGCCACCACGTCCCCGGGGCGGAGCGGCGGAAGCGCGCGGCCCGCGGCGAGCAGGTCCCCGGCGAAGCAGGCGGGGCCCGCCACGTCCTGGACGACGGTCTCCCCGGTGCGCGGCCGGCCCCCGGAGTCGTACGCGAGGACGCGCAGCGGCCAGGACGCGGGGGCGTAGACCGTGCGGGTGACGAGCTGCACGCCCGCGTGGGTGACGGCGATCGGGCGGCCCCCGGAGGTCTTGGTGTACTCCACCCGGGTCAGGACCGTGCCGTGCTTGGCGAGCAGCGAGCGGCCGAACTCGGTGACCAGGCGGTAGCGGCCGTCGAAGAGGCCGGGGACGGTGGCGGCGAGCAGCCGGGCGTACTCCGCGTACGTCGGCGTCTCCTCGTCGGAGGCGAAGTTCACCGGCAGGCCGCCGCCGATGTCGAGGGTGTCGATCCTCCGTCCGCCCGCCGCCCGGTTGATCTCCTCGGCCAGCGCGTACGCCTCCGCGACCCCCCGCGCCATCAGCGCGAGGGGGACGCCCTGGGAGCCGGTGTGGACGTGCAGGCGGGTCAGCCGGGGGCGGTCGAGGAAGGCCCGCACGACGGCCTCGCGGGCGCCCCCGTCGCGGAGCGCCACGCCGAACTTGGAGGTGGCGGTCGCGGTGGAGAGCGCGCCGATGGAACCGGCGCCGACCTGCGGGTTCACCCGGAGCCCGAGGGGCGGGAGCGGCGTGGTGGCGGCGGCCGCGAGCGCGTCGAGGCGTTCCAGCTCCTGGAAGTTGTCGGCGTTGACCGCGACCCCGAGGGCGAGGGCCAGGCGCAGCTCCTCCGGGGTCTTGGCGGGGGAGTCGAGCACGATGCGGCCGGGCGGAATCCCGGCGGCGCGGGCGAGGGCCAGCTCGCCGGGGCTCGCCGCCTCGGCGCCGATCCCGGCCTCGTGCAGCAGGCGCAGGACGGGGACGAGCGGGGCGGCCTTCACGGCGAAGGCGTGCAGGACGGGAGCGTCGGTGACGGCGGCGAAGGCGCTGGTCAGCGCGGCGGCGGAGGCGCGGATGCCGGCGGTGTCGAGGAGGGCGACGACCGGTTCGGCGGGGGAGAGGAGTCCCTGCTCGACGGCGGCGCGGACGGCGAGATCGCGACGTGAGGAGGCCATGCGGCCCATCGTCGCCCCTCCGGTGCGGCAGCGGGAGGGGGCGGCGCGTCCCGGTCCGCCGCCCCACCCTGTTGACTACAACTATTCATGGAGCCAGGATGTGAATATCTGAACGACATTCGAGGAGGCACCGCCATGTCAGGACCCCGCCCCGTACGGGCCCCGCGCGGTACGGAACTGAGCGCCCTGGGATGGCAGCAGGAGGCCGCCCTCCGGATGCTCCAGAACAACCTCGACCCCGAGGTCGCCGAGCACCCCGACAAGCTCGTCGTCTACGGCGGCACCGGCAAGGCCGCCCGCGACTGGCGCTCCTTCGACGCGATGGTCCGCACCCTGCGCACCCTCAAGCAGGACGAGACGATGCTCGTCCAGTCCGGCCGCCCGGTCGGCGTCATGCAGACCCACGAGTGGGCCCCGCGCGTCCTCATCGCCAACTCCAACCTGGTCGGCGACTGGGCCAACTGGGAGGAGTTCCGGCGCCTCGAACAGCTCGGCCTCACCATGTACGGCCAGATGACGGCCGGCTCCTGGATCTACATCGGCACCCAGGGCATCCTCCAGGGCACCTACGAGACCTTCGCCGCCGTCGCCGCCAAGAAGTTCGGCGGCACCCTCGCCGGGACCATCACCCTCACCGCCGGCCTCGGCGGCATGGGCGGCGCCCAGCCGCTCGCCGTCACGATGAACGACGGCGTCGCGATCTGCGTCGACGTCGACCCGCGCGCCATCGAGCGCCGCATCGAGCACCGCTACCTGGACGTGAGGGCCGACGACCCCGCCCACGCCCTCCGGCTCGCGGTCGAGGCGCGCGACGCCCGCCGCCCCCTCTCCATCGGCCTCCTCGGCAACGCCGCCGAACTCGTCCCGCAGATGCTGGCCGAGGGCGCGCCCATCGACATCGTGACGGACCAGACCTCCGCCCACGACCCGCTCTCCTACCTCCCCGCCGGCATCGCCTTCGAGGACATGGCCGACGCGGCGGCGAAGGACCCGGCCGGGTTCACGGCGCGCGCCCGCGAGTCGATGGCCCGGCACGTCGAGGCCATGGTCGGCTTCATGGACGCGGGCGCCGAGGTCTTCGACTACGGCAACTCGATCCGGGGCGAGGCCCGGCTGGCCGGGTACGACCGCGCCTTCGCCTTCCCCGGCTTCGTCCCCGCCTACATCCGCCCGCTGTTCTGCGAGGGCAAGGGCCCGTTCCGCTGGGCCGCCCTCTCCGGCGAGGCCTCCGACATCCACAAGACGGACAAGGCGATCCTCGACCTCTTCCCGGAGAACGAGTCCCTGCACCGCTGGATCAGGATGGCCGGCGAGCGCGTCCACTTCCAGGGCCTACCCGCCCGCATCTGCTGGCTCGGCCAGGGCGAGCGCGACAAGGCCGGCGCCCTGTTCAACGACATGGTCGCCGACGGCACCCTCGCCGCCCCCCTCGCCATCGGCCGCGACCACCTCGACTGCGGCTCGGTCGCCTCCCCGTACCGCGAGACCGAGGCCATGCTCGACGGCTCCGACGCCATCGCGGACTGGCCCCTGCTCAACGCCATGGTCAACGTCGCCTCCGGCGCCTCCTGGGTCTCCCTCCACCACGGCGGCGGCGTCGGCATGGGCCGCTCGATCCACGCGGGCCAGGTCTCCGTGGCCGACGGCACCCCGCTGGCCGGCGAGAAGATCCGCCGCGTGCTGACGAACGACCCGGGCATGGGCGTCATCCGCCACGTCGACGCCGGCTACGACATCGCGGAGCGGGTCGCCGACGAGAAGGGCGTCCGCGTCCCCATGCGCGAGGGCGCCGAGGACGAGGCGTCCGCGTGAGCGAGAGCTTCCACGCCATGTGGCGGTCGCTGCGGCCCCTCGGTCGCAGCGCCGCCTCCGGTGGCTACCGCCGCTACGCCTGGACCGGCGCCGACGCCGACTGCCGCCTCTGGTTCCGGATGCAGGCCGAGGCCCGCCGCCTGGACGTCGAGACCGACCGCAACGGCAACCAGTGGGCCTGGCTCGGCGACCCCGCCGCCGGCGACGCCGTCGTCACCGGCTCCCACCTGGACTCCGTCCCCGACGGCGGGGCCTTCGACGGTCCCCTCGGCGTCGTCTCCTCCTTCGCCGCCCTCGACGAACTCCGCTCCCGGGGCGTCTCGTTCCGGCGTCCCCTCGCCGTCGTCAACTTCGGTGACGAGGAGGGCGCCCGCTTCGGCCTGGCCTGCGTCGGCTCCCGCCTCACCGCCGGCCGGCTGACGAAGGAGCGGGCGCACGAGCTGCGCGACGCCGACGGGACCAGCCTCCCGCAGGCCATGGAGGCCGCCGGGTACGACCCCGACGCCATCGGACCCGACCCGGAGCGGCTCGCCCGCATCGGCGCCTTCGTGGAACTGCACGTCGAGCAGGGCCGGGCCCTGGACCTGTCCGGCGACGCCGTCGGCATCGCCTCCGCCATCTGGCCGCACGGCCGCTGGCGGTACGACTTCGCCGGCGAGGCCAACCACGCCGGCACCACCCGGCTCGTGGACCGCCGCGACCCGATGCTCACCTACGCCGAGACCGTGCTCACCGCCCGCCGCGAGGCCGAACTCGCGGGCGCCGTCGCCACCTTCGGCAAGGTCGCGGTCGAGCCGAACGGCGTCAACGCCATCCCCTCCCTGGTCCGGGGCTGGCTCGACGCGCGCGCCGCCGACCAGGAGGCGCTGGACGCGGTCGTCGCGGGCGTCGAGACGGCGGCCCGCGACCACGCGGCCCGGCACGGAGTCGACCTCACGGTCGTCCGCGAGTCCTTCACCCCCGTCGTGGACTTCTCCCACGCCCTGCGCGACGAACTGTCCCGGATCCTGGGCACCTCGGGGAAGGTGCCGGTCCTCGGCACCGGAGCGGGCCACGACGCGGGCATCCTGTCCGAATCGATCCCGACCGCCATGCTGTTCGTGCGGAACCCCACCGGCGTCTCGCACTCCCCGGCCGAGTTCGCGGCCGAGGACGACTGCCTGGCCGGGGTCCGCGCACTCGCCGACGTACTGGAGGAGCTGGCGTGCCGCTGACGACGACGTACTGGCTGGAACACGCCTGGCTCGACCCGTACGTCGAGCCGGGCGTGGCCCTGGACGTGACGGACGGCCGGATCACGTCCGTCCGGACGGGCGCGGAGACGCCCCCGCCGGGCGCCGAGGTCCTGCGCGGCCTGACGGTCCCGGGCCTGTCCAACGCCCACTCGCACGCCTTCCACCGCGCCCTGCGCGGCACCGTCCAGGTCGGCTCCGGGACCTTCTGGACCTGGCGCGAGACCATGTACAAGATCGCCCAGCGCCTCACCCCCGACAGCTACTTCGCGCTCGCCCGTGCGGTGTACGCGGAGATGGCGCTCGCCGGCATCACCTCCGTCGGCGAGTTCCACTACCTCCACCACGCCCCCGGCGGCACCCCGTACGCCGACCCCAACGCCATGGGCGAGGCCCTGATCGCCGCCGCCGCCGAGGCGGGCGTCCGCATCACCCTCCTCGACACCGCCTACCTCTCCTCCGGTTTCGGCGCCGCCCCCGAACACCACCAGCTCCGCTTCACCGACGGCACCGCCGACGCCTGGGCCGAACGGGCGTCGGCGCTGAGGGAACGGGAGGGCGTACGGATCGGGGCGGCGATCCACTCCGTACGGGCCGTCCCGGCGGACCAGCTCGCCACGGTGGCCGACTGGGCCCGGCGGCGGGAGGCCCCCCTCCACGTGCACCTCTCGGAGCAGACCGCCGAGAACGACGCCTGCCTCGCGGCCCACGGCCTCACCCCCACCGGGCTCCTGGCCGAACACGGCGTGCTCGGCCCCCGGACCACCGGCGTCCACAACACCCACCTCACGGACGGGGACGTCGCCCTCATCGGCTCCTCCTCCACCGGCACCTGCATGTGCCCGACCACCGAACGCGACCTCGCGGACGGCATCGGCCCGGCCACCGCCCTCCAGAAGGCCGGCTCCCCCCTCTCCCTGGGCAGCGACAGCCACGCCGTCGTCGACCTCCTCGAAGAGGCGCGGGCCATGGAGCTGAACGAACGGCTGCGCACCCACGTCCGGGGCCACTGGACCGCCGCCGCGCTCCTGCGCGCCGCCACCGCCGGCGGCCACGCGGCCCTGGGCTGGCAGGAGGCGGGCGCCCTGGAGGAGGGCTCCCTCGCCGACTTCACGACGATCGCCCTGGACTCCGTCAGGACAGCGGGGCCGGTGCCGCGTCTGGCAGCCGAGACGGCGGTATTCGCAGCGTCGGCAGCGGACGTGCGCCACACGGTCGTGGGCGGCCGCCACGTCGTGAGGGACGGGGTCCACCGGTCCGTGCCGGACGTGCCGCGGGCCCTGGCCGACTCGATCGCCGTCCTGCGCGGCTGAAGGAGAGACCCCTCACCATGAACACCGGACCCGAGGCGAGGAACAGCGCGGCGGCGACCTCCGCCCCCACGAGCGCGAACAGCGCCGTGGCGACGCCCGCCACCGCCATCGTCAACATCGCGAGCCTGGTCACCAACGATCCCTCCCTCGGTGATGGAAGTCCTCTGGGGCTGATCCGGAACGCGGCCGTCGTCACGGAGGGCGACCGCGTGGTCTGGATCGGTGAGTCCAGCAAAGCACCCGCCACTGACAACCGGGTCGACGCCGGCGGCCGGGCCGTGGTCCCCGGCTTCGTCGACTCCCACTCGCACCTGGTCTTCGCGGGCGACCGCACGGCCGAGTTCAACGCCCGCATGTCGGGGCGGCCCTACGAGGCGGGAGGCATCCGCACGACGGTGGCGGCGACCCGCGCGGCGAGCGACGAAGCCCTGTCGGCGAACGTCGCCCGCTACCTGCGCGAGGCCCTCGCCCAGGGCACGACCACCTTCGAGACGAAGTCCGGCTACGGCCTGACGGTCGAGGACGAGGCCCGCGCTTTGCGCGTCGCCGCCGCGCACACCGACGAGGTGACGTACCTCGGCGCGCACGTCGTCCCCCCGGAGCACGCGGACGACCCGGCGGCGTACGTGGACCTCGTGACGGGCGAGATGCTGGACGCCTGCGCCCCGTACGCCCGCTGGATCGACGTCTTCTGCGAGGAGGGCGCCTTCGACGGCGACCAGGCCCGCGCGATCCTCACCGCCGGAAAGGCGAAGGGCCTCCACCCCCGGGTCCACGCCAACCAGCTCACGTACGGTCCCGGAGTCCGGCTGGCGGTGGAGCTGGACGCGGCGAGCGCGGACCACTGCACCCACCTGACGGACGAGGACGTGGACGCCCTGGCGTCGGGGAACACGGTCGCCACCCTCCTCCCGGGGGCGGAGTTCTCCACCCGGGCCGCGTGGCCGGACGCCCGCCGCCTCCTCGACGCGGGCGTCACGGTGGCCCTCTCCACGGACTGCAACCCGGGCTCCTCCTTCACCTCCTCGGTCCCCTTCTGCGTCGCCCTGGCGGTCCGGGACATGGGCATGACCCCGGACGAGGCCCTCTGGTCCGCCACGGCGGGCGGCGCGGCGGCCCTCCGCCGCACGGACGTCGGCCGCCTCGCCCCCGGCGCCCGGGCCGACCTCGTCCTCCTGGACGCCCCGTCCCACGTCCACCTGGCCTACCGGCCGGGGGTGCCGCTGGTGGCGGAGGTGTGGCGGAAGGGCGTACGGGTGGCCTGAACGGCCGGCGGCCCCCGTACGCCGCGGCCGTCCCCCCTCAGGCGCGGTGGCCGAGCACGTTGACGACCCGGCCGTCCGGGTCCCGCACGAAGAAGCGCCGGACGCCCCACTCCTCGTCCGTCAGCGGGTGCACGACCTCCGCGCCCGCCGCCCGCACCACCTCGTACACCGCGTCCACGTCCTCCACCTCCACGCTCAGGTCGGGGACGACGGGGCCGGTCCGGTCGGAGCCCATCAGGCTGATCTGGGCGGTGGGGACGGCCGGCGAGGCGAGGGTCGCGATCCAGCCGAGGTCCATGACCTGCTCGAAGCCGAGGAGCCCGTAGAAATCCCGGTTCTCCCCGGGGGAGGCCGTACGGAGGTTGGGAACGACGCGGCGCACGCTCATCGGGGGCTCCTCGGTGCCGGGGACGTCTCGTGGAACTCGTGTCACTCGTGTGACTCGTGGCCCCCCGGATCTTCCCCGTGACGCGCGCGTCGAACGCGGCAGGCCCCTCCGGGACGCCCGCGATCCGGACATCACCCGTCCGCCGCTCCCCTCCGGCGGGCCGGAACCCACCGCCCGCTCCCCTCCGACGGGCCGGACCCGCCGCCCGCCCCTCCCTCCCGCGACCGGTCACGGAAAGACCGGGTATCCCTGACCCGGGGCGCCGCGGACCGGTACCGTCCTGTCCTGGCGGGACTCAGGGGGGAAGACCGGGGGGTCGGCAGGGTGAACGCTGTCCGTGTGCGGGTCGTGCGGCCGGAGGAGCTGGGCGCGCGCGAGATCGAGGCGTGGCGGAAGCTGCGCGCCGGGTCCGGGGCGCCCGACAACCCCTTCATGACACCGGAGTTCGCGCGGGCGGTGGCCCGGGTGCGGCCCCGTTCGCGGGTCGCCGTCTGGTGGGAGGGGGACGAACCGGTCGGCTTCTTCCCGTACGAGAAGGGGCCGCTGGGGCGGGGCCGCGCCCTCGGGTACGGCGTCTCCGACAGCCAGGGCGCCGTCCTCCGGCCCGGGCTGCGGCCCGGCGCCCGCGCCCTGCTGCGCCACTGCGGCCTCGCCGTCTGGGAGTTCGACAACCTGGAGGACGGCCAGCCGGTCTTCGGGCCCGCCGCCGCCGAGTCCTTCGCCTCCCCCGTGATCGACGTCCGCGAGGGGTACGCCGCCTACGAGGCGCTGCTGCGCGTCCGGTCGCCCAAGTTCCTCAGGACCACCCTCGCCAAGGAGCGCCGGCTCGCCCGCCGGGCCGACGGCGGGACGCGGTTCGTCTTCGACGAACGCGACCCGGCGGCCCTGCGCACCCTCATGGAGTGGAAGTCCGCCCAGTACCGCAGGACCGGGCGCGGCGACCGCTTCGCCAAGGAGTGGATCGCCACCCTCGTCCGGCACCTCCACGAGCGGCGCACGCCCGGCTGCTCCGGCGTCCTGTCCGTGCTGTACGCGGGGGAGCGGCCGGTCGCCGCGCACTTCGGGCTGCGGTCCGCGACCGTGCTGTCCTGCTGGTTCCCCTCGTACGACCCCGAGTTCGCGAAGTACTCGCCCGGCCTCGTGCTGCACCTGCGGATGGCCGAGGCGGCGGCGGAGGCCGGGATCGGGACGCTGGACCTGGGGCGCGGCGACGCCGAGTACAAGGACGCCCTGAAGACGGGGGAGCTGACGGTGCACGAGGGGGCCGTCCGCGTCCCCGGCGCGCGGGCCGCCCTGCACTGGCTGGCGCGCGAACCGGCCCGGCGCGTCCACGGGTTCGTCCGCGGCCGGCCCGCCCTCGCCGCCCGCGCCCGCGCCGCGCTCAACGGGGCCGCCCGGCTGCGGGGCGGACGGTGACCGCGTCCGGGAGGCCCGCCTCCCCGGCGGGGCGCTCCCTCCCCCGCCCCCTCTCCGTCGCCGAGATCGACCTCGCCGCGCCCGGAGGACCCGTCCTGTCGCTGCGGCCCGCACCCGGCGGGCCGCCGGTCGTGCCCGGGGACGTCTACGCGCTCGTACGGCTCCGGGGGCGGCCCGCCGCCACCGTCGTCGGGACCGTCGCGGACGGCGAGGACCCCGCCGGCGTGCTGGCCGCCCTCGCCCGCGAACGGCTCGCCCGGCGGACGCCCCCCACCGACGCCGAACGGCTCGCCGGGCCGGCGACGGACGAGGAGCCCGTCCCGCCCCGCGCCTCCGTCGTCGTCGCCACCCGCGAGCGCCCCGGGCGGCTCGCCCGCGCCCTCGACTCGCTCCTCGCCCAGGACCACCCCTGCTTCGAGATCGTCGTCGTCGACAACGCGCCCCGGACCGGGGACACGCACGACCTGGTCACCCGGGAGTACGCCGGCCGCGTCCGGTACGTCCGCGAGGACGCCCCCGGCCTCGCCGCCGCCCACAACACCGGCGCCGCCGCCGCCCGCAGCGGGGTCCTCGCCTTCACCGACGACGACGTGGTCGCCGACCCGCGCTGGCTGACCGCGCTCACCGCCCCCTTCGCGGCCGATCCCGGCCTCGGCTGCGTCACCGGACTGATCCTGCCCGCCCGGCTGTCCACCCCCGCGCAGGTCCTCCTGGAGGCGCACGGCGGCTTCGCCAAGGGCTTCGCCCCGCGCCTGTACGACCCGGCCCGGCCGCCCGCCGACGAACCGCTCTTCCCGTTCACCGCGGGTGCTTTCGGCTCCGGGGCGAACATGGCCTTCCGGGCGGACGCGCTGAGGAGGGCCGGCGGCTTCGACCCCGCCACCGGCACCGGGACCGCCGCGCGGGGCGGCGACGACCTGTACGCCTTCGTCGCCGTCCTCTCCGCCGGCTTCCGCCTCCGCTACGCCCCCGGGGCCCTCGTCTGGCACCACCACCGCGACACCTGGCAGGACCTGCGGAACCAGGCGTACGGCTACGGCGCCGGCCTCACCGCGTACCTCACCGCGACCCTCGTCCGCCGGCCCCGGCTGCTGCCCGCCCTGCTCGCCGGGCTGCCGCGCGGCCTCGCGCACGCCCGGACGATCACCGCCCGGCGCGGGGGGACCCCCGCGGGGGGCGTCCCCGGCGAGCACGGCGCCCACCACCACCCCTGGCCCCGGAGCCTCTCCCGACTGGAGCGACGCGGCATGCTCTACGGCCCGATCGGATACGCCACCGCCCGGCTGCGGAAGGCGGGACCGCGATGACGCGCGCCACCGGCGGCCTCCGCGCCCTCCTGCCCGGCGGCCCCCCGGTCCCCGTCCACGCCCGCATACCCGTCCTCCTCTACCACGCCGTCATGGAGGACCCGCCGGACTGGATCGCCGAATTCACCGTCGGCCCCCGGGAGTTCGCCTCCCAGCTCGACGCGGTCGTCGCCTCCGGCCGCACCGCCGTCACCGCCGGCGCCCTCGCCGCCCACCTCGCGCACGGCACCCCGCTGCCGCCCCGGCCCGTCGTCCTCACCTTCGACGACGGCTTCGCCGACCTCGCCGGGCCCACGGCCGAGGCGCTCGCCGCGCGCGGACTGCCCGCCACCGCGTACCTGACCACCGGCGCCCTCACCCCCGGCCGGCCCTGCCTGCTGCCGCCCGCGCCGATGATGACCCTCGACCGGGCCCCGCGCCTGGAGGAGTACGGGATGGAGGTCGGCGGCCACACCGTCACCCACCCGCAGCTCGACACCCTCGCGCCGGGCGCCCTGCGGCGCGAACTGCGCGATTCGAAGGCGGAACTGGAGGACGTCCTCGGCCACGAGGTGGCGCACCTCGCCTACCCCCACGGCTACAACGGCCCGGCCGTCCGCCGGGCCGCCGCGGCGGCCGGGTACGCCTCGGCCGCCGCCGTGCGGCACGCCCTCAGCTCCGGCACGGACGAGGTCTACCGCATCGCCCGGCTCATCGTGCGCCGCACCCACACCACCGCCGACGTCGAGCGGTGGATGGAGGGCCGGGGCGCGAAGGCCGCGCCGTACCCGGACTCGCCGGCCACGATCGGCTGGCGCGTGTACCGACGCACGCGCGCGCTGGTGCGCGGAACGGAGTTCGCGGGATGACGGAGAAGGCGTTCACACCGGTGGCCGGGCCGGCGCCCCCGGGCGGCGCGCGGTCCGTCCCCGCCCGGGACGGCGGCGGACCCCCGTCGCACGCGCGCCGCGGCGCCCCGCCCGGACTCCTCGCCGCGCTGCCCCCCGCCCTCCTCGTGCTGGGCCTCGGCCTGTGGGCGTCCGCCCTGCCCGGCATCGACTTCCGCACCATGGGCGACTACGGCCTCCTGGACCGCCTGCCCGTCGCCTTCCACGCCTCCCTGCTCGTCCTCACCGCCGGATTCCTGGTGACGCTGCGGCGCGCCGGGACCTCGCCGGGCTGGCCGCTCGTCTACTGCTCCGCCCTGCTCGTCGCGCTCAAGGCGCCCCCGGCGGTGCTGTACGACGCCGTGCGCTACCCCTGGGCCTCCAAGCACGAGGCCGTCGTCGAGGCCGTCCTCGGCGCCGGGAAGCTGCGCCCGGACGCCGGGCTGTCCGGGAACATGTCCGCCTACGAGCAGTGGCCGGGCTTCTTCACCCTGAACGCCGCGCTCGTCCGCGCCTTCGGCACCGAGAGCGCCGCCACCTACCTCAACTGGGCGCCGGTCCTCCTCGGCCTGATCGCCCTGCCCCTGCTCGTGCTGATCTACCGCACCTTCGCCGAGGACTGGCGGCTGGTGTGGACCGCCGTCTGGATCTTCCAGCTCGCCAACTGGGTCGGCCAGGACTACTTCGCGCCGCAGGGCCTCGCGTACCTCCTGCACCTGACCGTGCTCGCCGTCGTCCTGCGGCACTTCGTGCGGCCGGGCTCGGCGGGACGCCTGCGCGACCGGGCGCACCTCGATCCGGCGGCCACCTCCGTGCCGCCGCCCACGAGCCCGCGCCAGCGCGCGGTCTGCCTGGTGATCCTCTCGCCCGTGATCCTCGCGATCAACGCCGTCCACCAGCTCACGCCGGTCATGCTCTGCGCCGCCCTGCTCGCCCTCGGCCTCACCCGCCGCTACCGCAACTACGGCCTGCTGGCCGTCGCCGGGCTGCTGATGCTGACCTGGAACCTCACGATGGGCCGGCCGCTGTTCCTGGAGATGCTCGGCACGCTGCGCGCGTCGCTCGGCCGGCTCACCGAGAACTCCCGGGCCGGATACGCCGGGCAGCTCACCGGCCCCGGGCCCGAGCTGGCCGGCCGGGCCGGCATCGCCATGGCCCTCGCCGTCGTCGTGCTCGCGGGGGCCGCCGTGCTCGTCCGCCGCCGGCTGACCCACAGCGCGCTGCCGCTGCTGCTGGTCTCGGTCGCGCCGGTCCCGCTCTTCGCCGTCAACGACTACGGCGGCGAAATGCTCTTCCGGGTCTACCTGTTCGGGCTGCCCGGCGCCGCGTTCTTCGCGGCGGCGGCGCTGGTGCCCGCCGCCGCGGACGCCCGCAGGAGCCGCGCGGCCGCCGCCCGGCGCCGGGCGGCGGCCGTCGCCCTCCCCGCCGTCCTGGTCGTCCTCGTGGCCGGGTTCCTGCCCTCGTACTACGGCAAGGAGACGATGTACTACACCCCGCCCGCCGAGTCGGACCTGGTCACCCGCGCCATCGACCGGCTGCCCAGGGGCGGCCTGCTCCTCGCCACGTCCGGCTCCTTCCCGCAGGCCCTGCACGGCTACGACCGGGTCGACCACTGGTTCTTCGCCGAGCAGGAGCTGCCCGAGAACGAGAAGATGCTCGCCGACCCGGCCCGCTACCTGACCGAGGGCATTCCGCCCGGCACCACGGCCCACGTCGTCCTCACCCGCACCCAGGAGGTCTACACGGCGGGGGAGGGCCTGCTGCCGCCGGGCGGCTTCGAGGTCCTGCGCGCCCGGCTGAAGGCCTCCCCGCTCTTCAGGACCGTCGAGGAGAAGCCGTACGGGATCGTCCTCGCCCACGTCCCGGCGGCGCCCGCGTCCCCGGCCACCCCGGGAGGCACCCCGTGAAGCCGGGCCGGAACCGGATCAGGGCCCTCGTCGCCGTCTCGGGGTGGGTGGCCTTCGCGGCGACCCTGCTGCCCGGCGGCTGGCCCCCGCGCTGGCTGCCCGTCCTGCTCTTCGTCTGCCTCGGGCCCGGCGCCGCCCTGCTCCACCCCCAGCCGCGCGGACTGCGGCCCGGCGCCCGCCTGGAGGCCTTCGCGCTGGCCGCGCCGATCAGCCTCTCCCTCGCCTCGCTCACGGCCACCCTCCTCTTCCTGGCCGGGGTGTTCTCCGTCACCGCCTTCCTCGTCCCGCTCGCCGCGTTCACCACCGGCGCGGCCCTCCTGCCGGGCCTGCCGCTGCCCGCGGCCACCCGGGGGGCGGCCGAACCGGAGGGCACGGGACGGTTCCGGTCGCGGCGCGGAACCCCCGGTGGCACCCGGTGACCGGCCGGCGCGCGGTGGCGCTCGCCGCCGCCGGCGTGCTCCTCGCCGGCACCGGGGTGTGGGCGACCGCCGCCGGGGACGAGGTCCGGTGCGTCCCCGACGCCCGGCTCGTCGCCCCCTGCGGGGCCTGGTGGGGGGCGTACGTCCCCCACGCCGGGGACGGTTCGCTCGTCCGGCCCGTGCGCGACTTCGAGCGGAGGATCGGCCGGCGGCTCGACCTCGTGTACACGTACCACGACATGTCCGGCAACGCGCTGGACGGGACCCTGCTCACCCCCGACGAGCGGCTGCTCGGACGGGACCGGATGCTCATGCTCGCCTGGGAGTCCACGGTCTGGAAGGAACCCCACCACGCCGGCTGGACCGAGACCCAGCTCGGCTGGAAGGAGATCGCGTCCGGGCGGTACGACGCCAAGGTCCTCGATCCGCAGATCCGCCGCGTCAAGGCCTACGGCAAGCGGATCTTCCTCTCCTTCGACCAGGAGGCCGACGCCCGGGTCGCGGAGGGGGCCGGGACGCCCGCCGAGTACGTCGCCGCCTACCGCCACCTCCGCGACCGCTTCCGCCGACTCGGCGCCGACAACGTGGTCTGGGTGTGGACGGTCTCCGGCTACCTGGGCAGCGCGGAGACGATGAAGCGGCTGTACCCGGGCGACGACCACGTCGACTGGATCGGCATGGACCAGTACAACTACCACCTCTGCCACGGGACGCCGGACTGGCTGGACTTCGACGAGAGCCAGCGTCCCGCCTACGACTGGCTCCGGGAGAACGTCTCCGCCCGCAAGCCCGTCATGCTCGCCGAGTTCTCCACCGCCCCCGACCCGGAGCGGCCCGAGCGGCAGCGCGACTGGTACACGGCCATCCCCGGGGTCGCGCCGACGCTGCCGGAGGTGAAGGCGTACGTGCACTGGAACCGGGCCGTGCCCGGCCCCGGCTGCGACCTGACCGTCAACGCGGGTCCCGCCCTGGAGGGGTACCGGACCGCCGGCCGGGACCCGTACTTCCGGCAGCGGCTGCCGGACCGCTGACCGGCCGCCGGGCGGCCCGCCGTCAGCGCCGCCGGCCCGCCGCCCCCCGGACGGCGCACACCGCCGCCGTGCCCCCGGCCAGGCCCAGGAAGAGCGGCAGCGGGGCGCCGGCGAACGCCTGCTGCCCCGCCCAGCCGGCCCAGACGAGCACCCACACCACCCCCGCCGTGACCCGCGCGCCCGTGCCGAGCACCCGCAGCAGCAGCGCCACGAGCAGCAGGCACAGCGCCTGGAGCGCGACGGGGGCGACGGCCCGCCCCGTCCCCTCGCCCAGGAGGACGGCGCCCGGTCCCCCCGCGTCGGCCGGCCGCAGGCCGAGGAGCGGCGGGGCGGTGTGCAGGGCGAGGAAGGTCGCGAGGAGCACCGCCGAGGCGAAACCCGGGCGGAAGGCGCGCAGGCCCGCGGCGACGCCCTGGAGGACGACGAGCAGCAGCCCGGCGCCGACCGTGACGGGCGGCAGCGCGGCGATCAGACCGGTGCCGGAGAGTTCTTCGACGTCCAGTTCGCGGGAGCGGGCGAGCGGGTACCAGAAGAGCCCGGCCGCCAGGCCGAGCAGCGGCCACAGCCCGGCCGTCCACCGCTCCCGGCCGGCCCCCTCCGTCCCGGCCCCCTCCGTCCCGGCCCCCTCCGTCCCGGCCCCCGCCCCAGGGGGCGCGGCCACCCCGGGCGCCCGGTCCGGGGGGACGAGGACGGGGACGCCGAACGCGGGCGTCACCGCGTCGTGCGCCCCGCGCAGATAGGCGCTCTCGCGCGCCCAGCGCGTGCCGTACCCGTCCCCGTACCCGCCCCCGTCTCCGGGCTTCGTCCGGGCCGCCGGCCGGGGCCGTCCGGCCGGCGCGCGGCCCTTCAGGACGGCCCGCAGCCCCGGCACGCACACCGCCGCCATCACCGTCATCGAGCCGAGGACGGCGAACCCGGCGCCGTCGATGCCGTACGGGCCGAGGAGGAGGGCCGCGCCGCCGAGGACCAGGACGCACATCGAGCCCTGGATCACGGCCAGCATGCCCGTGCGCCCCTGGACGCGCAGCACGCCGATGTACAGCTCGACGGCGACCCGGGGCAGGGCCCCCGCGGCGAGCAGCCGCAGCACCGTGGAGCCGTTGTCGGCGTAGCCCCGGCCGAAGGGGGTGAGGATCAGGGGGGCGAGGACGACGAGGACGAGGACGACCGGGACGAGCAGCAGCGTCATGCGGCGCAGGGCGCCCCCGACCCCTTCGGCGAGGGACTCCGGGCTGTGCGAGGCGTGCGCGGTGAGCGAGGAGGCCATGTTGATGGCCATGAACTCCATCGTGCCGCCGACGGTGTAGGCCGTGTAGAAGAAGGCGTTGTGGGCGGCGTCGAAGCGGACGGCGACCATCATCGGCAGCAGGCTGATCATGACGAGGCTGAAGAACGCGCCCACGGAGTCCCCGGCCACGAAGCGGCCGATCTCGCGCAGGCTCGGCGGCTCGCGGTCCCGGTCGGCGCGGGCCTGCCGGGGGATGAGCCGGCGGAAGATGAGCCAGCCGAGCGGCACCACGGAGAGCGCGATCGCCGCCGCCCAGGAGACGAAGACGCCGAGCACCGGTACGGCGGAGGCCAGGAGGACGAGCAGGACCAGCTTGCCGAGCGAGAAGGCCGCGTTGCCGACGGGCACCCAGATCGCGCGCCTGAGCCCGGTGAGCACGCCGTCCTGGAGGGAGAGCAGCGCCCAGCCGACGGAGGAGGCGGTGAAGAAGATCCCGGCGGAGACGGTGCCGAGCGGGGCGTACGAGGGGCCCCACCAGTCCAGGGTGAGCAGGAAGAGGGCGCAGGCGACGCCGACGACGACGGCGCTGGTCAGGTAGAGGCGCAGGACCAGCGGCCCGGTGGCGCGGCCGGCCCGGGGCACGTAGCGGACGACCGCGCCGGCCAGGGTGGTCGCCGCGATCGAGGCGAGCATCCGCTGCGCGGCGATGGCGGCGGAGCCCTGGCCGACGGCCTCCTCGGAGTAGTGGCGGGCGGCGACCAGCCAGAAGCCGAGGCCGAGGGCGGCGGAGACGCCGGTGGAGAGCATCAGGGCGTACGCGTTGCGGAACAGGGAGCTCTCGCCGGAGCCGGGGTCCCCGTCGCCCCCCGCCGCGCCGGCGTCCGCGCGGGTCCCGCCGGACGCGGACCGTCCCGCCCCGCGCAGCCGTACGGACCCGGTCACCGGGTGCCGCCGAGGGCGGCCGACGGGTGGACGGGCCGCAGGCCGGCGGCGCGCAGGGCGGCGAGGACGTCGTCCGCGCGGCGCGGGTCCGCGGGCAGGGCGTGCCGGGCGAACCAGGCGGCCCGCTCGGGCGCGGGGGAGGGGTCGGTGAACGGTTCGCCCGCGTAGGCGTCGAGCGGCGGGTCGTAGAGGTAGCCGGTGGTGACGCGGCGCCGGGCGAGGGCGGCGACGGCGGCGTCCCGGTCCTCGACGAGCAGCGGCACCCGGAACAGCGGCTGGGGCTCCGCGCCGGCGGCGGAGCCGTACTCGCTGGCCAGGAGGCGGGCGGTGCCCGTGCGGTGGGCGTCGAGGACGGCGTCGAGCCCGGCGAGCCTGCGGGCGGTGCGGCGGAGCCTGCCGGGGCCCGGACGGAGCCGGTAGTCGTGCATGTCGACGCGGACCCAGGAGTGGAAGGGGTCGAGCGCGGGCGCGGCGGGGAGGGCCCGGGCGAGCGCGCCGGCGCGGAGCGGCATCCGGATCTCCTCGCGCTCCTCCAGGCCGAGGGCCCGCAGCGCCGCGCGCGCGGCGCCGGTCAGGCGCAGTCCGCGCACGGCGGCCTCCGCGTACGGCCGCGCCAGGTGGGCGAGTTCGGCGGTGGCACGGACCGGGTGCAGCAACGCGTCGCGGGCGGCGGCGAGTTCGTCGCGCAGGGCCGGGTCGGCGAGGGCGAGGAAGCCGCCCGTCCCGGCGCGGGCGTGCTTGGAGAGGCTGAAGACGGACGCCTCGCCGTACGTGCCGACCGGGCGCCCGCCGACGGTGGAGCCGATCGCGTGGGCCGCGTCCTCGATCAGCGGGATGCCGAGCAGGTCGCACCGCTCGCGCAGCTCGGGCGCCGGGTCGGGGTTCCCGTACAGGTTGGTCGTGAGGACGGCGGACAGGCCCCGCCAGACGGGCCCGGGCACGGCCGCGACGTCGAGGGAGCCGTCCCGCGGGTCGAGCGGCGCCTGGACCGGGCGGAGTCCGGCGGCGAGGACGACGAAGAAGATCACGTCGTCGTTGACCGGTGACATCAGCACCCGTCCGCCCGGCTCGCACCAGTGGCGCAGCGCCAGGTAGAGGCCGAAGCGGCACGACGGCACGTAGAGGCACTCCCTGCCGCCGAGCCTGCCGCGCATGCGTTCTTCCAGTTCCGCGTACGCAGAAACCATGTGATTCCCCCCTGAAACCCCGGCTCAATGTGGCCCAGCCCGGACCGTGCGTCAACAACGCCCCGGTCGCGGGCCGGATCACGCGCTCGGTCGCGCGGAAGGGCCCGTCCGGGGTCGTCAGACCGTGGACGGGCCCTTCCGGAAGCCATCCTGGCGCCCCGGGCGGGGGAGCGGGGCTCATTCCTCCAGAGTGAGGCCCTGGCGCAGCCGGGCGAGGGTGCGGGTGAGCAGCCGGGAGACGTGCATCTGTGAGATGCCCAGCTCCTCGCCGATCTCCGACTGGGTCATGCCGGAGACGAAGCGGAGGGAGAGGATGCGCCGCTCGCGGGCGGGCAGCGAGGCGATCATCGGCTTGAGGGAGGCGATGTACTCGATGCCGGCCAGGCCGTTGTCCTCGTAGCCGAGCCGGTCCGCGAGCGCGGCCTCTCCGCCGCCGCCGTCCTCCTCGGAGGGCTGGGCGTCGAGCGAGCTGGCGGTGTACGCGTTGCTCGCGGTCATGCCCTCGACGACCTCCTCCGGCGGGATGCCCAGCTCCTCGGAGAGCTCGGCGACCGTGGGGGAGCGGTCGAGGCGCTGGGACAGCGCGTCGGTGGCCCGCGCCAGGTCGAGGCGGAGTTCCTGGAGCCTGCGCGGGACGTGCACGGACCAGGAGGTGTCCCGGAAGAAGCGCTTGATCTCGCCGATGATCGTCGGCATCGCGAAGGTGGGGAACTCGACGCCCCGGGAGAGCTCGAAGCGGTCGATCGCCTTGATGAGCCCGATGGTGCCGACCTGGACGATGTCCTCCATCGGTTCGCTGCGGGTGCCGAACCGGGCGGCGGCGAAGCGGACCAGGGCGAGGTTCAGCTCGACGAGGGTGTTGCGGACGTACGCGTGTTCGTGGGTGCCCTCCTCCAGCTCCGCGAGCCGGGCGAAGAGCTGCTTCGACAGGGCGCGTGCGTCGACCGCCCCGATCTTGTCGAGGGGCCGGTCGAGCATGTGCCCGGCGAGCCCGTCGGGGAGAAGGGCGGAGTGGGCGGAGGGGGATGCGGTCGACGGCGCGCCGGGGGTGCGCGGTGCGTCGAGGCGGGGTGACATGGGTCTCCTTCGGGTACTTCTCGCAGCGGTTTGCGGCGCCTCCAAGCCGGCCGTGTCGGGTGTCTTCTCCACACCTACCTGCTCGACGGGGGACGTTGCAAGTGTCAATAATCCCGTTTGTCCCGCTATGAGATGGGCCGCATGTGCATCGGAGGCCACCCCGCTTGTAGTGTTCGACGGACGTCAGTCGGCATCCGCGAGAGCGAGAAGAGGCACGGCCATGGACCGCGAACACATCGGCGGCGCACTGCCCGCGCGGTTGCGGGTCGGAGTGCGGGCCGTGGGGGAGAGCGAACTCCTCACCCCGGTGGGCGAACTCGACCACCACACCGCCGAACTGTTGCGCGCCCCCCTGGACGGGGCGCTGGACGCGGGCCGCTCACGGCTCGTCGTCGACTGCTCGGGCCTGGAGTTCTGCGACTCCACCGGACTCAACGTGCTGCTCGGCGCCCGGCTGCGGGCGGACGCCGTCGGCGGTGAGGTCCATCTGGTGGGAATGCGGCCCGCGGTGGCCCGGGTGTTCCACATCACGGGCGCGGACACCGTCTTCACGGTGCACGACACCCTGGAGACGGCGCTCCCGGAATGAGGTCCGGCCGTGCGCCGTACCGCCCCGCAGAGCCCGGCCCGGCGCGCCCCCTCCTCTCCGGCTCCGCCCGCGCCCCCGTACTTCCTGCCCCTGCCCCGTCGATCGGTGAGGTGAAGCGCTGATGGACCCAGCTTCCGACGTCCGTACGCTCGCCCTCGGCGGGACCAGCGGAACGGTGCCGCTCGCGCGTGACTTCACGCGCACGGCGCTCCAGGAGTGGGGCTGGCTGCCCGCCGCCACCGCGGACCGGAGGGCCGCCGCCGAGGACGTCCTCCTGGTCGTCTCGGAGCTCGTCACCAACGCCTGCCTGCACGCCGAGGGGCCCGAGCAGCTGCGCGTCGTGCGCCTGCCCGAGGTGCTGCGTCTCGAGGTCACCGACCTGGGCGCCGGACAGCCCGCCCCGCGCACCCCGCACCGGGCCGGGCGGCCGGGCGGACACGGCATGTTCATCGTGCAGCGGCTCTGCCGGGACTGGGGCATCGACCGCACGCCGGGCACCCCCGGCAAGACGGTCTGGGCCGAGCTGACGGCACCGGCCCAGGACGCCTGAGGCTCTTCCCGGGACGCCCGGGGCCTCCTCCCGGGACGGCCCGGGGCTTTCAGGGACACCCGAGGCCTTTCCCGGAACGGGCTCCGGGGCTTCAGGGACGCCCGCGGCTATCAGGGACCACCCCAGGCTTCAGGGACACCCGAAGCTTCAGGGACACCCGAGGCTCCAGCGGCCACCCGAGCCCTCAGGGACCCCCCGAGCCTCAGGAACCCCTCTGAGCCTCAGGACCCCCCCGAGCCTCAGGAACCCCCCGAGCCCTCAGGGACCACCCGGCGCTCCCGGAACCCCGGGCCGTCCGGACGCCCGCACACCCCGTACTCCCGCACCACACACGGCGGAGGCCGCCGCACCGGTCCGGTGCGGCGGCCTCCGCCGTCGTGCGACGGGTGACGTCAGTGGACGTCGCCCATGAGGGTCTGGACCTTCTTGCGGTACATCCAGATCGCGAACCCGGCGACGACGGCCATCGCCGCCTCCATCGCGATGATCCCGGTGCCGTTGAGGTCGGCCCCCGCGATCGACAGCAGTCCGGTGGTGCAGTCGCCGGCGGTGACGGCGAGGAACCAGACGCCCATCATCTGGGAGGCGTACTTCCGCGGCGCCATCTTCGTGGTCACGGAGAGGCCGACCGGGGAGAGGCACAGCTCGCCGATGGTCTGGATCATGTAGATCGAGACGAGCCACATCGGGGAGACCTTGGTGCCGTCGCCCGCCATGTTCATCGGGACGATGAAGACGAAGAAGGACGCGCCGACCAGGACGAGGCCCATCGTGAACTTCACGATGGCGTTCGGCTCCTGGTTCTTGCGGGCCAGCCACAGCCACAGCCAGGCGAAGACCGGAGCCAGCGCCATGACGAACAGCGGGTTCAGCGACTGGTACCAGGTGGCCGGGAAACCGAGGCCGAAGACGGTGTCGGCGGTCTTGTCGTCGGCGAACAGCGACAGCGTCGAGCCGCCCTGGTCGTAGATCATCCAGAAGATCGCGGCGGCGACGAAGAACCAGATGTAGCCGGTCACCCGGGACTGCTCGCCGGCGCTCAGGTCCTTGTCGCGCTTGATGCGCGCCAGGACGGCGACCGGGATGACCAGACCCGCGAGGGTGATCGGGACCATCGCCCAGTTCAGGGTGTACATGCCGAGGGCGACCACGGCGCCGTAGAAGACGGCGGCCACGGCGACGACGACGGCGGCCTTGGTGAGGACGGCCCTGCGCTCCTCGGCGGACAGCGGGTTCGGGACCTCGCTGCTCTTCGGGTTCAGCGTCTTGCCGAACGCGAGGAAGACGATCAGGCCCAGGCCCATGCCGACGGCGGCGAGGGCGAAGCCCAGGTGCCAGTTGACCTTCTCGCCGACGGTGCCGATGACCAGCGGGGCGAAGAACGCGCCGAGGTTGATGCCGACGTAGAAGAGCGTGAAGCCGCCGTCACGGCGCGGGTCGTCCGCGTCCTTGTAGAGGTGGCCGACCATCGTCGAGATGTTGGCCTTCAGCAGGCCGGAGCCGACCGCGACGAGCGCGAGGCCGACGAAGAACATCGCCTGGCCGGGCACGGCCAGCGAGACGTGGCCGAGCATGATCACGGAGGCCGCGATCGCGACCGTCTTCCGGGCACCCCAGACGCGGTCGCCGAACCAGCCGCCGGGCATGGCCATGAGGTAGACCATCGAGACGTAGACGGAGTAGATGGCCGTCGCCGTCGCGGCGGTCATCGCGAGACCGCCGCCCTGGCTGCCCGTGGCGGCGTCCACGCCGCCGGAGACCAGGTAAAGGACCAGGAGAGCCCTCATGCCGTAGTAGGAGAATCGCTCCCACATCTCGGTCATGAAGAGGGTGGCCAGGCCCCGGGGGTGGCCGAGGAACGTCTTCTCGTAGCCGGGAGCACCGGTGGAAGACGTCGTCAGGCTGGACGCCATGTCGATCCTTGCTCTGTCGGGACGCTCGCCTTGTGAGCGGGGTGCGCCCGGTGGGGGAGGCCGGCACCGGCGGGGTCGGGGGACCCCGCGGGGATCCACGCCCCGGGGAGCGCGTCGTCGCGCCCCGGGACCCGGCCCACAGGTCGTTCGCCGTCGTCGAGACCGGCGGGCCGGCCTCACGCAGAAAGAGGACCCCGGCCCGCCAAACCGGCCAAAGGTCCCCGTATACCGCTACAGACGTCTCGCCACCTTACGACACGACAGTGCCGGATATGGAAGGACTTGAGAGATGGATCACAGGCGGAAGTGCAACCGTACGCGGTCTTTCGAAGGTCCATCACAGGATGCCCACAAGATCCCCAGGGCCTCTCCGGGCCGCGCGGATCGCCCCCCGGCCGGGTCCCGGTGCGGACTACCATCACCCCATGACCCGTGTACTGCTCGCCGAGGACGACGCATCCATCTCGGAGCCGCTGGCCCGAGCCCTGCGGAGAGAGGGGTACGAGGTCGAGGTCCGCGAGGACGGCCCCGCGGCCCTCGACACCGGTCTCCAGGCCGGTGTCGACCTGGTCGTGCTCGACCTGGGGCTGCCGGGCATGGACGGCCTGGAGGTCGCCCGGAGGCTGCGCGCCGAAGGGCACACGGTCCCGATCCTGGTCCTCACCGCCCGCGCGGACGAGGTGGACACCGTCGTCGGGCTCGACGCGGGCGCCGACGACTACGTCACCAAGCCCTTCCGGCTGGCCGAGCTCCTGGCCCGGGTCCGGGCCCTGCTCCGGCGCGGCGCCGCCGACCCGGCCCCCGTCCCCTCCACCCACGGCGTGCGGATCGACGTCGAGTCGCACCGGGCCTGGATGGGCGAGGAGGAGCTCCAGCTCACCGCCAAGGAGTTCGACCTGCTCCGGGTCCTCGTCCGGGACGCCGGCCGGGTCGTCACCCGCGACCAGCTGATGCGCGAGGTCTGGGACACCACCTGGTGGTCCTCCACCAAGACCCTCGACATGCACATCTCCTGGCTGCGCAAGAAGCTCGGCGACGACGCGGCGAACCCGCGCTACATCGCCACCGTGCGGGGCGTCGGCTTCCGCTTCGAGAAGAGCTGAGGGAGAGGAGCCGGAGGAGCCGCCGTGCGCCGCCGCCTGATCAACTCCACGCTCGCCGTGGTGCTCGTCGTCATCGCCGTCTTCGGCGTCTCCCTCGTCATCGTGGAGACCCGCACGATCGCCGGCAGCGCCCAGGAGAGCGTGGACTCGGAGGCGCTGCGGATCGTCTCCATCGTGGACAGCCGCCTCATCGGCGGCGAGCCCGTCAACCCGGACATCCTGGCCGAGCAGAGCGGCGCCAAGCGGTACGCGCGGATCGGCATCCCCGGCCGCGCCCCGATCGAGATCGGGGAACGGCCCGGGGGCGAGGTCATCCGGGGCACGGCCGAGGGCGAGCGCGGCGAGACCGTGACCGTCGAGGAGTCCCGCTCGGCCGTCACCGCCGAGGTCGGCCGCACCCTCCTGATCATCGGCGCGGTGGCCCTGCTCGCCGTCGTCGCCGCCGTCCTCCTCGCCGTGCGGCAGGCGAACAGGCTGGCCTCGCCGCTCACCGACCTCGCGGAGACCGCCGAACGCCTGGGCTCCGGCGACCAGCGCCCCCGGCACAAGCGGTACGGGGTGCCCGAACTCGACCGGGTCGCGGACGTCCTCGACGCCTCCGCCGAGCGGATCGCCCGGATGCTCACCGCCGAGCGCCGGCTCGCCGCCGACGCCTCCCACCAGCTCCGCACGCCCCTCACCGCGCTCTCCATGCGCCTGGAGGAGGTCGCGCTCGCCGACGACCTGGACACGGTCAAGGAGGAGGCGACGATCGCGCTCACCCAGGTCGAGCGGCTCACCGACGTCGTGGAGCGGCTCCTCACCAACTCCCGGGACCCCCGGACCGGCTCCGCCGTCGCCTTCGACCTGGACGAGGTCGTCAAGCAGCAGATCGAGGAGTGGCGGCCGGCCTACCGCAGCGCCGGACGGGCCATCGTGCGCTCCGGCAAGCAGGGGATGCGGGCCGTGGGCACCCCGGGCGCGGTCGCCCAGGTCCTCGCCGCCCTGATCGAGAACTCGCTCATGCACGGCGGCGGCACGGTCGCCCTGCGGACCCGGGTCACCGGCAACCAGTCGGTGATCGAGGTCACCGACGAGGGCCCGGGCGTCCCGGCCGACCTCGGCGCGCGGATCTTCGAGCGGGCGGTCAGCGGGCGCAGCTCCACCGGCATCGGCCTGGCGGTCGCCCGCGACCTGGCGGAGGCGGACGGCGGGCGCCTGGAGCTCCTCCAGCAGCAGCCGCCGGTCTTCGCGCTCTTCCTGGGCCGGGAGGTCAGGGGCGTCCCGGGGCCGGGAGAGCCGCCGGAGCGCCCCGTGCGGTGAGGGACCGGGCGGGGGCCCGGCCCGGTCAGACGCGGTCGGGCTGGCGGCGGGTGGCCTGGCGCGGGGCCTGCTCCAGGAACGATTCGGCGGTCTGGACCGCCTCCTTCGCCGGCAGGGCCCGGAAGACCCACGTGCGGTAGGACCAGAAGCGGAACAGGGTCGCGACCGCGATCCCGAAGAACTTGAAGAAGTTGCTCTGGAGGGGCGAGTCCCAGCCGAAGCCGTACGTCGCCGTGTACAGCAGGCCGTTCTGGATCACCAGGCCGACCAGGCTGAAGAGGAGGAAGAGCGTCATCTCCTTGGTGCGGCGGCTCTTGTCCCGGTCCTTGTAGGTGAAGTACCGGAAGCCGACGTAGTTGAACACGATCGCGACGACGGTGGCGACGACGCTCGCCCGTACGACCGGCAGGTCCGAGAAGTGGCGCACGAGGTTGAACACGCCGAGGTCGACCAGGACCCCGACCGCACCCACGGCCCCGAACTTGGCGACCTCGCGGAAGAGCCGGTCGAGTCGCGTGCGCAGCGCGCCGGGTTCACTCATGGTGATGGCTCTGTCCCGTCCGTCCGGATGACGTCCGGGTGACGTCAACCAGTCCATGCTAACCAGGGCCCCCGGCCCGTGCCGGTGCACCTCGCGAACCCCGGCCGGCCCGGCCCCCCGCCGCGCTCCCTCCCCCGGAGCCCCTCCGGCCGCTCCGTACGGCCTCCGCGCGGCCCTCCTTGTGCCAAACCACAGCCGGACGCGTGCTCCCCGGTGGTGCGGATACCCTAAGAGGGTGACGTTTCCGGTAGTCGGCATGGTCGGTGGCGGTCAGCTCGCCCGTATGACCCACGAGGCGGGCATCCCCCTCGGCATCAGGTTCAAGCTCCTCAGTGACACTCCGCAGGACTCGGCTGCCCAGGTGGTGAGCGAGGTCGTCGTCGGCGACTACCGCGACCTGGACACGCTGCGTGACTTCGCGCGCGGATGTGACGTGATCACCTTCGATCACGAGCACGTCCCCACCGAGCACCTGCGGGCCCTGGAGGCGGACGGCATCCCCGTCCGGCCGGGGCCCGACGCGCTGGTGCACGCCCAGGACAAGGGGGTGATGCGCGCCCGGCTCGACGCGATCGGCGTGCCGAGCCCCCGCCACCGCATCGTCGCGGACGCGGCGGACGCGGAGGCCTTCGCGGCCGAGACCGGCGGTTTCCCGATCATCCTCAAGACCGTGCGCGGCGGCTACGACGGCAAGGGCGTCTGGTTCGTGCGTTCGCCCGAGGACGCCCGCGACCCGTTCCTGGCGGGCGTGCCGGTCCTCGCGGAGGAGAAGGTCGACTTCGTGCGGGAGCTGGCGGCCAACATCGTCCGCTCCCCGCACGGCCAGGCCGTCGCCTACCCGGTGGTCGAGTCCCGCCAGGTCGACGGCGTCTGCGACACCGTGATCGCGCCCGCCCCCGACCTGTCCGAGGAGCTGTCCGGACAGGCCCAGGAGCTCGCGCTGCGGATCGCCCGGGAGCTGGGCGTCGTCGGCCACCTCGCCGTGGAGCTGTTCCAGACGGCGGACGGCCGCATCCTCGTCAACGAGCTCGCGATGCGCCCGCACAACTCCGGCCACTGGACCCAGGACGGCGCGATCACCTCGCAGTTCGCCAACCACGTCCGGGCGGTCCTCGACCTGCCCCTCGGCGACCCGCGCCCCCGCGCGCGGTGGACCGTGATGTGCAACGTCCTGGGCGGCGACTACCCGGACATGTACTCCGCGTACCTGCACTGCATGGCCAGGGACCCGCAGCTCAAGATCCACATGTACGGCAAGGACGTGAAGCCCGGACGCAAGGTGGGCCACGTCAACACCTACGGCGACGACCTGGACGACGTGCTGGAGCGCGCCCGCCACGCCGCCGGCTACCTGCGAGGAACGATCACCGAATGAGCACCAGCCCCGTCGTCGGCATCGTCATGGGCTCGGACTCCGACTGGCCCGTCATGGAGGCCGCCGCCCAGGCCCTGGACGAGTTCGAGATCCCGTACGAGGTCGGCGTCGTCTCCGCGCACCGCATGCCGCGCGAGATGATCGCGTACGGCGAGGAGGCCGCCGGGCGCGGGCTAAGGGCGATCGTCGCGGGCGCGGGCGGCGCCGCCCACCTGCCCGGCATGCTCGCCTCCGTCACCCCGCTGCCCGTCATCGGCGTGCCGGTGCCGCTGAAGTACCTCGACGGCATGGACTCGCTCCTCTCCATCGTGCAGATGCCGGCCGGCGTCCCGGTCGCCACGGTCTCCGTCGGCGGCGCCCGCAACGCGGGCCTGCTCGCGGCCCGCATCCTCGCCGCGCACGACCCGGCCCTGCTCGACCGGATGCGCGCCTTCCAGCGGGAGCTGAACGAGCAGGCCACCGAGAAGGGCAAGCGGCTGCGCGCCAGGGTCGAGGGCGCCGAGTCCTTCGGCTTCGCCCGGTGACCGCCGCCGGCCGCCTCGCGGAGGCCCGGGAGCTGCTGGCGGCCCACCCGGTCGTGGACGGGCACAACGACCTGCCGTGGGCGCTGCGCGAGCACGTCCGGTACGACCTGGACCGCATGGACATCGCGGCCGACCAGAGCGCCTCGCTCCACACCGACCTGGCCCGGCTGCGGGCCGGCGGCGTCGGCGCCCAGTTCTGGTCGGTGTACGTGCCCTGCGAGCTGGCCGGGGACGACGCGGTCAGCGCCACCCTGGAGCAGATCGACGTGGTCGACCAGCTCCTGGAGCGGTACGCGGCGGACCTCGCGCCCGCCCTGACCGCCGACGACATGGAGGCGGCCCGGAAGCAGGGCCGCATCGCCTCCCTCAAGGGCGCCGAGGGCGGCCACTCGATCAACGACTCCCTCGCCACCCTGCGCGCCCTGTACGCCCTGGGCGTGCGCTACATGACGCTCACCCACAACGACAACAACGCCTGGGCGGACTCGGCGACCGACGCGCCGGGCGTCGGCGGCCTCTCCGCCTTCGGCCGGCGGGTCGTCCGCGAGATGAACCGTTCCGGCATGCTGGTGGACCTCTCGCACGTGGCCGCGACGACCATGCGGGACGCGCTGGACACCACGGCGGCGCCGGTGATCTTCTCGCACTCCTCGGCCCGCGCGGTCTGCGACCACCCGCGCAACGTGCCGGACGACGTCCTGGAGCGGCTGCCCGCCAACGGCGGCGTCGCCATGGCCACCTTCGTGCCCAAGTTCATCCTCCCCGCCGCCGTCGAGTGGACCGCGCGGGCGGACGAGAACCTGCGGGCGCACGGCCTCCACCACCTCGACACCACCCCGGAGGCGATGAGGCTGCACCGCGCCTTCGAGGAGGCGAACCCGCGGCCGGTCGCCACCGCCGCCACGGTCGCCGACCACCTCGACCACATGCGCGAGGCGGCCGGGATCGACCACATCGGCATCGGCGGCGACTACGACGGCACGGCCTTCACCCCGTCCGGCCTGGACGACGTCGCCGGCTATCCGAACCTGATCGCGGAACTCCTCCACCGCGGCTGGTCGCACGGGGACCTGGCGAAGCTCACCTGGTCCAACGCGGTCCGCGTCCTGCGCGACGCGGAGGACGTCTCCCGCGACCTGAGGAGCCGTACCGCCCCGTCGAACGCGACGATCGAGTCGCTGGACGGCACGGCGGCCTGACGCCGGGACGCCCGTGGCCCCCTCCCCGGCCGGGGAGGGGGCCACGGGCGCCTCTCCGGGCCGCTCAGTCGACGCAGAGGCAGAACGGGTGCCCGACCGGGTCGGCGTACACGCGGAAGGCGCGGCCGGGCTCGCCCGCGTCCAGGAGCCTGGCACCGAGCGCGAGCACCCGCTCCTCGCCCCGGTCGAGGTCGTCCACGGTCAGGTCGAGGTGGAACTGCTGCCCGCCCTCCTCCTCGGGCCAGCGGGGCGCGACGTACCCGGCGACCTCCTGGAAGGCGAGCCGCGTGCCGTCGTGCCCGGAGAGGACCACCCAGGAGTCGCCCTCCTCCGAGTCCTCGGAGAGGCGCGGGGAGCCGCCGAGGATTCCGGCGTAGAAGGTCGCGAGGGACATCGGGTCGGGACAGTCCAGGACGACGGACCGCAGGGTGGCGACGGGCATGGCTCTCCTCTTTCGTGGGGACTCGCGCGCGGGACGGGGCGTCCCGCCGTCCCCTCCTACCCGCATCGCGGCGCGGCAAGGCGGCCCGTGTCCGGGCGCCGCCCGCGCGGTCCTACGCCCGCGGTCGTCCCATCGCCCGGTACGTCCACCCGGCCGCCCGCCAGCGCGCCGCGTCCAGCGCGTTGCGGCCGTCCAGGACGGTCGGGGTCGAGACCGCCCCGGCCAGCTCCGCCGGGTCGAGGTCGCGGAACTCGCGCCACTCCGTCAGGTGCAGCACCACGTCGGCGCCGCGCACGGCCTCCAGGGCCGAGTCCGCGTACCCCAGGGTGGGGAAGAGGCGGCGGGCGTTCTCCATGCCCTTCGGGTCGTAGACGGTGACCTGGCCGCCCTGGAGGTGTATCTGCCCGGCCACGTTGAGGGCGGGGGAGTCGCGCACGTCGTCCGAGTCCGGCTTGAAGGTGGCGCCCAGGACGGCCACCCGGCGGCCCAGGAAGGAGTTCCCGCCCAGGGCCTCGCGGGCCATCTCCACCATCTGGCCGCGCCGCCGCATGTTGATCGAGTCGATCTCGCGCAGGAAGGTCAGGGCCTGGTCGGCGCCCAGCTCACCGGCCCGGGCCATGAACGCCCGGATGTCCTTCGGCAGGCAGCCGCCGCCGAAGCCGATGCCGGCCCGCAGGAACTTCGCGCCGATCCGGTCGTCGTGGCCCAGCGCCTCCGCCAGCTTGGCGACGTCGCCGCCCGCCGCCTCGCAGACCTCCGCCATCGCGTTGATGAAGGAGATCTTCGTCGCGAGGAAGGAGTTCGCGGCCGTCTTCACCAGCTCGGCCGTGGGGAAGTCGGTCACCACGAACGGCGAGCCCTCCCCGACCGGCACCGCGTACACCTCGCGCAGCAGCTTCTCGGCCCGGCCGGCCTCTTCGCCGCGCACGCCGATCACGATCCGGTCCGGGTGCAGGGTGTCGTCGACGGCGAAGCCCTCCCGCAGGAACTCCGGGTTCCAGGCCAGCTCCACGCCCTCCGGCAGCAGGGCCGCCAGCCGTTCCGCCGAGCCCACCGGCACGGTCGACTTGCCGACCACCAGGGCCCCTTCGCGCACGACCCCCGCGAGGGAGGCGAAGGCGGCGTCCACGTAGCTCATGTCGCAGGCGTACTCGCCGTGCTTCTGCGGGGTGTTCACGCAGACGAAGTGCACGTCGCCGAAGGCGCCGACCTCCTCCCAGGAGGTGGTGAACCGCAGCCGCCCGCTCGACCCCTCGACCCCGGCCACGTGCCTGGCCAGCAGGTCTTCGAGCCCCGGTTCGTACATCGGGACCCGTCCGGAGGACAGCAGCTCGATCTTCTCGGGCACGACGTCGAGCCCGAGCACCTCGAATCCCAGCTCCGCCATGGCCGCGGCATGGGTGGCGCCGAGGTAGCCGGTGCCGATCACGGTGATCCTGAGGGCCATGCGGTACTCCAGTGGTGTCGGGCGGAATGCCTGCCCGAGCATAGTCCCGCCCTGGTCGGAGGCTCCGGCACGGCCTACCCTTTGGGTTACTTAACGGTAGTTAGCAAGCGTGGGAGTGAGTGAGCGTGGCAGGTTCTCGCGATTTCGACCTGTATCGGCCTTCGGAGGAGCACGAGATGCTCCGGGAGTCGGTGCGTGCGCTGGCGGAGGCGAAGATCGCGCCGTTCGCGGCGGTGGTGGACGAGGAGGGGCGGTTCCCGCAGGAGGCCCTGGACGCGCTGGTCGCCAACGACCTGCACGCGGTGCACGTGCCCGAGGCCTACGGGGGCGCGGGGGCGGACGCGCTGGCGACGGTGATCGTGATCGAGGAGGTGGCCCGGGTGTGCGGGTCGTCCTCGCTGATCCCGGCGGTCAACAAGCTGGGGTCGCTGCCGGTGGTCCTGTCGGGTTCGGAGGAGCTCAAGCAGCGGTTCCTGGCCCCGCTGGCCCGGGGCGAGGCGATGTTCTCCTACGCCCTGTCGGAGCCGGACGCCGGTTCGGACGCGGCCGGGATGAAGACCCGCGCGGTCCGCGACGGCGACTCCTGGGTCCTCAACGGCGTCAAGCGGTGGATCACCAACGCCGGCGTCTCGCAGTACTACACGGTGATGGCCGTCACCGACCCCGACAAGCGCTCCAAGGGCATCAGCGCCTTCGTCGTCGACAAGGACGACGAGGGGGTCTCCTTCGGGGCGCCGGAGAAGAAGCTCGGCATCAAGGGCTCCCCGACCCGCGAGGTCTACCTCGACAACGTCCGCGTCCCCGCGAGCCGCATGATCGGCGCGGAGGGCACCGGGTTCGCCACCGCGATGAAGACCCTGGACCACACCCGCGTCACCATCGCCGCCCAGGCCATCGGCATCGCCCAGGGCGCCCTGGACTACGCCAAGGGCTACGTCACCGAACGCAAGCAGTTCGGCAGGCCCATCGCCGACTTCCAGGGCGTGCAGTTCATGCTCGCCGACATGGCCATGAAGCTCGAAGCCGCCCGCCAGCTCACCTACGCCGCCGCCGCCAAGTCCGAACGCGTCGACGGCGACCTGACCTTCTTCGGCGCCGCCGCCAAGTGCTTCGCCTCCGACACCGCCATGGAGGTCACCACCGACGCCGTCCAGCTCCTGGGCGGCTACGGCTACACCCGCGACTACCCCGTCGAACGCATGATGCGCGACGCCAAGATCACCCAGATCTACGAAGGCACCAACCAGATCCAGCGCATCGTCATGGCCCGCAACCTCCCCTGACCAGGGGAACGCGGACGGCCGGCGCCCGTTCCGGGCGCCGGCCGGGGCCCGCGTCAGTGGCCGGACTCGACCGTGACCTTCTCGTCGTTCCTGATCTGCTCGACCAGCTGCTTCACCTTCGGCATGTCCCACCGCAGGGAGTTCTGCGGCGCGGAGCCCGAGATCGGCATGTTCATCGACTTGCCGTCACCGCCGTTGATGCCCTTCATCGCGAAGAACATCTTCCCGAGGTCGTACAGCGACATGTCCTTGTCCACGATCAGCGTGTCCAGACCGGCGCCCAGCGTCGGGTAGAGCGCGAACGGGTTGAGGATCGTGCCCGGGGTGGCCGCCTGGTTGGCCAGGGCGGAGAGGAACTTCTGCTGGTTCTTCGTCCGGGCCAGGTCCGACTCGGCGAAGGCGTAGCGGGTCCGGACGAAGGCGAGGGCCTGCTCGCCGTCGAGGGTCTGCTCGCCCGCCTGGAAGTCGGCGCCGGACTTCTTGTCCTTGAAGGCCTTGTCGATGGTGAGGTCGACGCCGCCGAGGGCGTCGACGATGTTCGCGAAGCCGGCGAAGCCGATCTCCGCGTAGTGGTCGATCCGCAGCCCGGTGTTGAACTCCACGGTCCGCACGAGCAGTTCGGGACCGTCCATCGCGTAGGCCGCGTTCAGCTTGGAGCCGCCCCGGCGGGCCTCGTACTTCTTGCCCGAGGTCGAGCCGACGAACGACGGGATCGTCACCCAGGAGTCGCGCGGCAGCGAGATCATCGTGTTCCCGCTGGAGCAGGCCGCGAGGATCATCATCGAGTCGGTCCGCTTGCCCTCGGCGGAGCCGGTGTGCAGCTTCTTCTTCTCCTCGGCCGTCATGCCCTCGCGGCTGTCGGAGCCGACGATCAGGTACGTGGTGCAGTCGCCCTCGGACGGCCGCTCGATGACCTTGGAGAGGTCGACCTCGTTGCGCATCTGCGAACTCGCCCACGCGTACGTGCCGATGCCCCAGGCGAGGACGGCGGCGACCAGGACGATCGAGCCGACCTTGACGCGCTTGCGCCAGTCCGGGGCGGGGGCGCCGGGCCCCCGCGGGTCGTGCTGCGGGGGGACGGTGCCCCGGCCGCCGCCCTGGGGGCCGCCGTACACCTGACCCGCGCTGTAGCCGGAGTCGTACCCCGTGCCCCGGGCCTGGGTGAAGCTCGGGTCGTCCCCCCGGTCGTAACGGGGCGGCTGCTGCGGGACCTGCGGACGCCGCACGTGGCTCATCCTGCGGGGACCCTCGGGCTGGGGGTTCGCGGGGCCGCGGCCGTATCCGCCCTCATCGGGCCAGTCATTCATACGGAACAGTGTGCCGGGCGGGGCTTCGCGTGCGACAGGGCGGGTGGAGGATCGCAGCGGGGCTGTTGCCAAGCTGATGCAAAGCGGGCCGAACGGGGACGCCGGGAGGGCCCGGCATAAGGTGGAGGGCATGACAGATCAGGGCGATATTCCGGGCAAGCCCGTCTCGGCCTCCCGCACCACCCTCAGCCACATCATGACCAGCCACGACACCAACCTCCTCGGTACGGTGCACGGCGGCGTGATCATGAAGCTGGTGGACGACGCGGCGGGCGCCGTCGCGGGCCGCCACTCGGGCGGCCCGGCCGTGACCGCCTCCATGGACGAGATGGTCTTCCTGGAGCCGGTCAGGGTGGGCGACCTGGTGCACGTGAAGGCCCAGGTCAACTGGACCGGCCGGTCCTCCATGGAGGTCGGCGTACGGGTCATGGCCGAGCGCTGGAACGAGTCCACGCCCGCCACCCAGGTCGGCTCCGCCTATCTGGTCTTCGCCGCCGTCGACGCGGAGGGCAGGCCCCGGCCCGTCCCGCAGGTCCTCCCGGAGACCGAGCAGGACAAGCGCCGCAACCAGGAGGCCCAGATCCGCCGCACCCACCGCCTGGCCCGCCGCCGCGCGATCAAGGAACTGCGCGAGCGCCGTGCGGCGGAGGGGTACGAGGACTAGGGTCGGCTCCGTCACCGGCCGTGACCGCTGTGACCGGCCGTGACCGCTGTGACCGGCTCCGCCCGGCGCCGGGGCCGTCCGGGAGCCCTGGGGGCCCGCCGGCCGGGGGCCGTGGCGGGGCGGGGTCCCGTCCCGCTACGGGCACACCACCTCGTTCCCCGTGACCGCCTCGAACGGCGTCTCCGTCTCCTCCGCCCGTACCGCCCGCACGCCCCTGTAGTCCGTCCCCACCGTCACCCGCAGCGTCCCGCCCCTGCCCTCCACCGCCCGCAGCTCCGCGCCGGGCAGGGACGCGCCCAGGGTCTTCGCCGAGCGGTCCCAGCGCGGGTCGTACTCCACGAGGGTGCGTTCCCGGGCCGCCCCGGGGGCCGTCCTCGGGGACCCGGTCGTGGCGAAGCCGGCCCCGCGCAGCGCGTCGTCCGCCTTCCGGCCGAGCCCGTTCCGCCGGGTCCCGTTGTAGACCTGCACCCGGATCTCGGACGGCGGCACGTCCACCACGGCACCGGACGGGGCCTTCGGCGGGGATGCCGTCCTCGGGGGGGCCAGCGGCCGGTCCTCGCGCAGCGCCTGGAAGAGCCGCATGGCTCTGGCCGCGTCCCACTTCACCGTCGAGCCGACGCCCTTCACGGGGAAGCTCATGTCCCCGACCGGCACGGACACGAACTCCGACGACGCCGGGGTGAAGCCCCGCATGGCCCTGGACAGGGACAGCAACTGGTCCGTGCCGAAGCCCTCGTCGGCCCGTACGGAGTCCAGCATGCTCGTGGCCACCGCGCGGAAGCGCACCGGGTTGAGCAGCACCCCGCCGCTCGTCACCCGGTCGACGAGGGCCGCCAGGAACCGCTGCTGCCGCTGCATCCGGCCGATGTCGGCGGCCCCGTCGATGTGCCGGGAGCGCACGTACTGGAGGGCCCGGCCGCCGTCCAGCTCGTGGGTGCCGGGGGCCAGGTCGAGCCCGGTGTAGGCGTCCTTCAGCGGTTTCGTCGTGCAGACCTCCACCCCGCCGACCGCGTCCACGGTCCGCATGAAGCTGGTGAAGTCGACCTCCAGGTAGTGGTCGATCTTGACGCCGGTCATCGACTCGACGGTCCGCACCGTCAGCGCGGGACCGCCCTCCGCGTAGGCCGCGTTCAGCTTCACCGGATGCGCGTGGTGCTTCTCGCCGGTGGTGAGATCGGTGTGCTCGGGCATCTCGGCGTACGAGTCGCGCGGCAGGCTCACCACGCTCGCCCGCTCGCGGTCCTGCGAGAGGTGCACCAGCATCACGGTGTCGGTGCAGTGGCAGGGTTCGCCGCCGAGGCGGTACTTCTCCTTCTCCTCCGGGGTGATCCGGTCCCGGCCGTCCGTGCCGACGACCAGCACGTTCATCCCGTGCCCCGCCTGCGGCCGGTTCTTCATGTCCTTGAAGGGGTCGACCCGGGTGAGCCCGGTGTCGAGCCCGGTCACCAGGGCGTGCCCCAGGCCGCCGGCCGCGAGGACCGCCACGGAGAGCGCCGTCGCCGTCCGCACCCCCCACCGGGGCCGGCGCGCCGGCGGGCGGCGGGCGGCGGGCCGGGGACGGGGCGTGCGGGGCGGTGCGGGCACGGACGGACACCTCCGCGGGCGCGGGACGGACGGGGGAACCATGAGCACCGTAGGCCCATACGATCAGCGCAAAGGCGCACCACCCGTCCGGCGCGCACCGGTGTCCCCCGTTCGCGGTAACGTGGCGGACGATAATGCCGTCTCGCCGGGGACGATCCCCGTACCGCCGAGGAACCATGCTGCCCCCCGTCTCCGTGATCATGCCGGTCCTCAACGAGGAGCGGCACCTGCGCAACTCCGTCCGCCACATCCTGGAGCAGGAGTACGACGGCGAGATGGAGGTGGTGATCGCGCTCGGGCCGTCCACGGACCGCACCGACGAGATCGCCGCCGAACTCGTCCGCGAGACCGCGTCCGACGCCCGCGCCCGCGTCCGCACCGTGCCGAACCCCACGGGCCGTACGCCCGCCGCCCTCAACGCGGCGATCGCGGCCTCGCGTCACCCGATCGTGGTGCGCGTCGACGGCCACGGCATGCTCTCCCCGGACTACATCGCCACCGCCGTACGGCTCCTGGAGGAGACCGGCGCGCAGAACGTCGGCGGCGTCATGCACGCCGAGGGCGAGAACGCCTGGGAGGACGCGGTCGCCGCCGCGATGACCTCGAAGATCGGCGTCGGCAACGCCGCCTTCCACACGGGCGGCGAGGCGGGCCCGGCCGAGACGGTGTACCTGGGCGTCTTCCGGCGCGAGGCCCTGGAGCAACAGGGCGGGTACAACGTGGAGTTCATCCGCGCCCAGGACTGGGAGCTGAACTTCCGCATCCGCGAGGCGGGCGGCCTGATCTGGTTCTCGCCGGAGCTGCGCGTCCAGTACCGCCCCCGGCCCACGGTGAGGGCCCTCGCCAAGCAGTACAAGGACTACGGGCGTTGGCGCCACGTGGTGGCCCGCTACCACCGGGGCTCCATCAACCTCCGCTACCTGGCCCCGCCGGCCGCCGTCTGCGCCATCGCCGCGGGCGTGGTCGTGGGCGTCACCCTCACCCCGCTCGGCTTCGTGGTCCCGGCGGGGTACCTCGCCGCCATCACCGCCGGTTCGGTCCCGGCGGGCAGGGGCCTCCCGCTCAAGGCCCGCCTCCGGATTCCCGTCGCCCTCGCCACGATGCACATGTCGTGGGGGTACGGCTTCCTCACCAGCCCCCGTTCCCTCGCGAAGAAGGTCATCGCGAGCCGCCGTCCGGCGGTCGGGGCCGCCGAGAGCGAGACGGTCTGACGACCGCGCCTTTGCACACGGCGACGGCCGGACCCCTTCCGGGGTCCGGCCGTCGCCGTGTGCGGGGGGAACGGGGTCAGCTCTTCCCGTCCCACCGGTAGACCGAGTAGATGTCCATGCAGTCCGCCTTGTCGTCCGCGCCCTGGGGCAGGTCGCCCGCGACGGTGGCCGGCTTCTTGTAGACGGAGCCCTCGCGCCAGTCCGAGCCCACCACGAGCGTGATGCCCCCGGTCTTGGCGTCGGCGCGGACCTTGGCGTCGGGCAGGCCCAGGGCCTTCGCCACGGACAGGGCGTTCGCCTTGCCCCGCTCGCCGTCGGCGGTCGGGTACCAGACGATCGTGTCCTTGCGCGGCTGGGCCTCCTTCGAGGCGTCCGCCTGGGTGAAGCCCTTGCCCCGGAGGATCTCCTTCACCTTGCCGGCCCTGCCCTCGGCCGGCGGCTCGCCGTCGCCCGCCGTGCCGTTGACGACCGTCACGGCGAAGGAGCCGGGGGCGTCGGCGGGCGTCTTCGGCTTCGCGGAGGCCGCCGGCTTCGGCTTGGCGCCGGCCTTGTCGCCGTTCTTGTCGAAGGCGACGTCCTCGCGGAGCATCGCCCACATCCTGTCGGCGGCGGACGGGACCACCTGGAGCCATTCCTTGCGCCGCGGCGGGTACTCGACGGTCGGGACCGTGGCCGTCGTGAGGCGTTCGATCTTGACGTTCTTGAGCTGCATCGACAGGTCGAAGAGCTTCTTCACGCTCTTGAGTTCGTCGGAGACCTGGAGGGCCCTCGTGGCGGTGTCGGCCAGGCTCATCAGACGGCCGGTGTCGCTCCAGGCGTTCTGGCTCTGGAGCTTCTTCATCATGCCGTTCATGTACATGTGCTGGGCCTTGGCGCGGTTCTGGTCGCTGCCGAACGCGTGCCGGGTGCGCAGCCACTGGAGGGCCCGCTCGCCCTGGACCTCGGTGGTGCCCTTCGGCAGCTTCAGGCCGGAGCCGCCCTTCACGTCCCGGGTCGGCTTGTCCCACACGCCGGTCTTCACGCAGACCGGGACGCCGCCGACCGCGTCGGCCATCGACACGACACCGGCGAAGTCGACCATCAGCCAGTGGTCGATGTAGACCCCGGTGAGGTTCTCCCAGGTGGTGAGGGTGCAGCCGGGGCCGCCGCGCTGCAGGCTCTCGTTGATCGGCCGGTTGTTCGTGCCCGGGTAGGTCTTGCCGGCCTTGTCCTTGCACTCGGGGATCTTGACGACCGTGTCGCGCGGTATGGAGACGATCGAGGCGTTCTGCCGGTCGGCCGAGACGTGCAGCAGCATCTGCACGTCGGCGAGCGGTGCGCGGTTCTTGTCGTCGCGGCCGCCGCCCAGGGCGATGTTCTTCTCGTCCTCGCGGCTGTCGGAACCGATCAGCAGGATGTTCAGCGGGGTGTCGCCGAGCGCGTTCGGCGCGGCCTTCTTCACGCCGCTCTCGCCGCCGGCGCGGCTGTCGCTGCGGATGTTGCCGTTCAGGTGCTCGTAGTACAGGTATCCGGCGCCGGCCGTGCCGAGTATCAGCAGCGCGAGGGTGACCGCCACCCAGCGCAGCGTCTTGCGCTTGCCCGTCTTCCTGGTGCGCCGCCGCGAGCCGGCGCGGCGGTGTCCGCTCCGCGCGTCATCGCCCGCCGTGCCGGCCGCGCCGCGCCGCCGTTCGGCACGGGTCGTCCCGTCCGGGGCCCCGTCGGGGGCCTCCGTCCCGTCGGAGGCGCCGGCACCGGTCGCCTCGCCCGCACCGTGCAGATCGTCGTCCCAGCCCAGTTCACGGGCGTGCGGAACGCTCTTCCGCGTTCCCTCCCCGCGCACGCTGCTCTGTCCCACCCCAGGTCCCCTCATGAATCAGGAGCACGCCAGAGCCCGGTGTTTCCGGGTCACTTGGCGCACACCTTCTTGTCAGCTTCTACCTTCTCGACGTCCGGCGCCTTCGCCGGGCCGTTGACGGGCACCCCCGCGCCCTTGAAGTCGGCGCCGAGGACGAGCGTCATGGGCTCGCGCTCCCCGGCGTCCTGTGTGCCCGGCTTGAGCGCCGTGGCGGGCAGACCCATCATGTCCGCGAGCTTGCGGGCCTGATCGGCCTGGTTCGGTGCGTAGGTGAGCGTGGTGTTCGCCGCCTTCTCGGGGGCGTTGCTCCTGTTGGTGGAGCGGGTCACGCCCTGCTCGTTCTGCAGCCAGTTGATGGTGGACTGCGCCGCGCCCCGGATGCCGCTGCCGTTGTAGACGTCGACGCGCACCTGGGCGGCGGTGGACCGCGTGCCCTTGAGGAGCGCGGCCTGCGCCTGCGCCTGGGCGTTCTTGGCGTCCTGTTCCTTCTTCTTCACCGCGGTGAAGGAGACGTCGTTCTTGATCATCTCGAACACCGGGGAGGCCTTGGTGGGGTGGAGGACGACCGTCGCCCTCCTGGTGGGCGGCTCGTCCGGGTTGTCGACCACGGGGACGGTCATGAAGCTGATGTTCTTCAGGTCGACCTTCCCGATCTCCTTGGCCAGGGCGGTCAGCTTCAGCGCGCTGCCTATCCCCTTGTCCACCGTGAGCGCCTCGGTCGCCGCGTTCGCGACCGAGAGCAGCCGCGTCGGGCTGTCCAGGGTGTCTTCCTTGAGCTGGCGCAGCATCGACGCGAGGAACTGCTGCTGCATCTTGATGCGGTCCAGGTCGCTCTGGTTCCCGAGGCCGTGGCGGTTGCGCAGGAACGCGAGCGCCTGCTCGCCCTGGATGCGGTGGTCGCCGGCCGCCAGGTCGAGCTTGGAGTACTTCTTGTCCCGGAGGGGCTTGGTCAGGCAGACCTTGACGCCGCCGACGGCCGTCGACAGCGTCTTGACGGCGTTGAAGTCGACCATCATGAAGTGGTTGATCCCCACCCCGGTCATCTGCGTGACGGTGCGCATCGTGCAGCCCGGGTCGCGGCCGTCGACCCCGAACGACTCGTTGAACTTGGTCTTCCCGACCGAGCCGGGGATGACCTTGGTCGAACCGTCGGGCTGTTTCGTGGGGCAGTCCGGGATCTCGGTCTTGAGGTCCCGGGGGATGCTCAGGGCCGTCGCGTTGGTCCGGTCCTCGGAGACGTGGATGAGGAACGTGGTGTCGGCGTGGCCGGTCACGTTGCTCTTGTTGCCGTAGCTCTCGTTCCCCTCACCGGTCCGGACGTCGTTGCCGATGATCAGGATGTTGAGCGGCCCGTCCATCGTCGGCGTCTGCACCGCCGCGTCGCCGACGTCCACCGTGCCGATGTTGCCGTTGAGCTTCTCGTAGACCAGGTACGCCCCGGTTCCCCCGCCCACCAGGACGAAGGCCATCGTGCCGCCCGTCCACAGGAGGACCTTCTTCTTGCGGGAGGCGCCCTGCTTGGGCCTGCGGCGGCTCGCGGGCGGCTGCGGGCCGCCCCGGCTCTGCTCGGGGACCCGGCGCCTGCGCTGGCCGGGGACGGCGGCCTCGGTCGCGGTGGCGGTCCCGCCCTCGGGCGCGGTGGCCGGGGCCGCGGCGTCACGGGACCGGGAGGGGGTCCGCGGGTGCTCAGCGGAGTGGTCCAGTCGCAGTTCGTAGTTGCCCGTCTGCGGGTTGAGCACCCACTGGTCGGCGGGGTCGATCCCGTCCGCCTGTCCACGGCTGTGCGCGTCCACGGTTACTCGAATCCTCCGTCGGTGCCACGCGAGGCGCCTTCCCCAGGGGGCGCCGCTCTCTCGGTCGTTCGATCCTTGGTGAGTGCGACGACCACGTGGTCGGAGTGCACCGGATCGCGTCACAGTATCCGCCCAGTTCGGCGCGGGGCGACGACCGTGACGAAGTCCACGCCCCCCATAACCGGGCAATCGAGTCAAACGGCATCCGGCCCCGCCCTCCCCTTGGTTCGCCCTTTACTCATCCTTCGCACGAGGTTCTCGCGGCCCCCGTTCACGAGCACACCCCTTCCGCCGCGTTCCGCCCGGTGTAGGTGGGGGTGGCGGAGGGGGCCGCGGAGGGGGAGGGCGTGCCCGCGTCGCCGGGCGGCCGGCTCCCCGTCCCCTCCTTCTCCTTCTCGCCGGGCTCCACCGCCACGGGCTCGTCCTTCCGCAGCTGCTCGAAGAGCCGGCTCGCCGCAGGCTGTACCAGTTCGTCCCGGTTCGCGTTGTACGCGTACGGGCGGCGGGGAACCGTGAGGAACTGCACCCGCTCCGTCGGGACGGCCCGCATCGAGCGCGCCAGGTCGTACAGGTCCCGCATCGAGTCGAGCCCCTCGTCGGTGGTGATCGACTTCGTGGCCGCGTCCAGGACCGGATAGAGCCTGGCCGGGTTCAGCAGGACCCCGTTGCTCTGCACCTTGTTGACGAGGGCGCCGAGGAACCGCTGCTGACGGTCCATGCGGTCGGTGTCGCTGCCGTTGCCGATCGACTTCCGGGCCCGTACGAAACCGAGGGCCTGCTCCCCGTGGAGCGTCTGGCGCCCGGCGGGCAGCTTCAGGTGCGCGTCGGCGTCGTCCACGGGCTCCTTGAGGCAGACCTCCACCCCGTCCACGGCGTCCACCATCTTCTTGAAGCCCCGGAAGTCGATCACCATGTGGTGGTCGATCCGGACGCCGGTCAGCTTCTCGACGGTGCGGATCGTGCACGCCGCGCCGCCGACCTCGAAGGACTGGTTGAACTGCGCGAACCGCTCCCGGGTACGGCTCCCGTCGGCCTGCCGGCAGCTGGGGACCGTGACCATCAGGTCGCGGGGCAGGGAGACGGCGGTGGCGCTCTGCTTCCCCGCCGCCAGGTGCAGCAGGATCACGGTGTCGGAACGCTGTGTGCCCTTGTCCCTGCCGTACTTGCCGTTCTCCTCGCCGGACCGGGTGTCCGAACCGATGAGCAGGATGTTCCGCGCGGCCGAGGAACTCGCCGGAGGGCGCTCCTTCTCGTACTTCCGCAGTTCGTCGGCGGCGCCGGTGTCCGTGGTGATGTTGCCGTCGAGCTTGCGGTAGAACCACCAGCCCGCCCCGGCCCCGGCCAGCACGGTCACCGAGACGCCGAGGGCGGCCCAGCGCAGCCAGCGGTGCCGGCGCGGCTTCCCCGGGGTGCCGTCCGCGTCCCCGGGAGCGCCGCCGTCCGTGCCCCCGGGGGTGCCGGCCGTCGCGTCCCCGGGGGCCGGCTCCTCCGGGGCACCGGCGGGCCCGCCCCCGGGAGCGCCGGTCGCGGTCTCCTCGGGCGCCGGTGGGTCCGGTTCGGCGGGCGTGCCCGCGCGGTCCGTCACGTCTGCGTCCGTCCTTCGTGGCGTCGGCGGCACGTCGGACGGCCACCGGTCGCAGAGGAAGACGGCCGAATCCGACGCTTGGTTGTGCGGAAGGAGTCGACTCCCCCCGGCCGATCATCCACCGGAGCGGGCGCGCGAACCCGGGGACTCGGCGCGTCGATGGGCCGAACGGGGTCAACCGGCGCCCGGGCCGGACGCCTCAGAGCACCGAGTGCGTGACCCGCTCGCTCTCCACCCGCCCGTCGAGCGAACCGGGCGCGAGCCGGTCCGCGTTCCGGCACAGCACCACCGAGCCGCCGGCGGCGAGGGGCGCGTACAGGCCGGTCGAGAGCCCCGCCCAGTCCCCGTAGCCGAGACCGGACAGCACCCGGGAGCCGGGCGCCAGGCCGAGCGCCGCCGCGTCCACGCGCGCCTGCTCGACGAGCTGGACGCCGCTGCGCTCCGTACCGTCGACGACGAGGGCGGGAGCTTCGGGATCGACCGGGACGAACGGCGCGAACCGGTCGCCCTGGCCCGGCACCTCGACCGCGTAGTCCGCGTAACCGGCGGGCACGGCGGGGAACCGGCGGCCCAGCGGTGCCAGGGAGAGCGCGATCCGCTCCCCGGAGCAGGCCAGCCCCTCCTCCAGCGCGTCCGGCCCCGCGACCACGACGTCCGCCCCGGCCGGGTCGCCGCCGACCTCGGCGGTCACGCCGACGGAGGAACACGCGAGGAGCCAGACGGCGGTCTGCCAGTGCGCGGGCAGCAGCAGCGCGAGCCGGTCGCCGGGCGCGGCGGACAGCTCGCCCTGGAGCAGGTTCGCCGTCTTGGCCACCCAATTGGCGAAGGTGGCGACGGACAATTCCACGCGCTCACCGGTGGCGTCGTCGTAGAAGGTGACCAAGGGGCGGGCGGGGTCCGCGGCGAGCGCGGATCGCAGCAGGTCGGCGGGGGTGCGGTCGCTGGCGTTCACGCCGGACAGCGTACGCGGGCGGGTGCGCCGGGGTCCGCCGTACCGGTGACGGGGTCCACCGGTCGGGCCGACCGGCCGCCGCTTTCCGGGCGGTTTCCCGGCGCGCGGAACGGTCCGGCGGTACGCACGATCGGCCTATGCGTGCCTCACTCACCTCCTCGCTCGCCGTCACCTGTGCGGCGGCCCTCGCCCTGCCGGTCTCCTCCGCCGCGCCCGCGGCGGCCGGAGTGTTCGGGCAGCCACCGGCGGTCTCCGCGCTGCCACCCGCGCCCGAGACGCCGGGCTCCACCCAGTCCCTGCCGCTGTCCCCGCTCGGCCCCTCCTCCCGGGCCGGCGGCGGTTCCGGCGAACAGGGGATCGTCCGGCGCGACGTCAGGCCCTTCTCGCTCGTCGGCGTGGTCTGGGACGACCCGGAGGTCCCGCTGCGCGGCACCGTGCAGGTCCGCACCCGGGCCACCGGCGGCGGAGCCTGGTCGGAGTGGCAGGACGTGGAGACCCACAACGACGAGCACGGGGCCGACCCGGGGACCGAGGAGGGCTCCGCCCGGGGGCTCCGCGGCTCCACGGCGCCCCTGTGGGTGGGCGACTCGGACGGCGTCGAGCTCCGCGTACGGGCGGAGGCGGACGGCACGGGCCGCACGGTCCCGCTCCCGCGCGGCCTGCGCCTCGAACTGGTGGACCCGGGCGAGGACCCGGAGCCGGAGACGCGGTCCGCCCTGGCCACGGAGGCCGACACGGAACCGGTCACCTTCCCGGAGACGGAGACGGAGACGGAGACGGAGACGGAGACGGGGACTGCGCCGGTCACGGGGACGGGGACGGGGGAGATGGAGTCGGGGCCGGCGGTGCCGGTCACGGGGACGGGGACGAACCCGCCGCAGGCCCGTGCCGCCGTGGTTCCGGCGACCGACGCGACCCGGAGGGCCCTGACCTCTCAGGCCCCCATGACCGCCAAGGCCCCCACGACCCCTAAGACCCCCAAGGCCCCCGAGGGTCCTGCGGCGTCCAAGGCCTCCACCGCTCCCCGGGTCCCGCCGCCTCCCGTCTCGGCCCCGGCCGCCCCGGCGTTCCCGATCACCGGGACCGTCCCCGCCCTCCAGGCCGCCCCCGCGCTCCCGGGGCTCCCGGCCGCCTCCTCCCTCCCCGCCTTCCCGGGCCTCCTGGCCGGGCTGAGCGCGGCGGAGACGGCCGTCAGCGCGGCCAACGCCCGGCTCGCCGCGTACGGCGCGAACTGGATTCCGGCGCTGACGAAGGAGGCGACCGAGGCCGCGGCCCTGCTCCCGCCCCGCGCGCAGGAGGTCCAGACGCAGGCGGTCCAGGCACAGGAGGCCCAGGCACAGGAGGCCCAGGCACAGGAGGCCCAGGCACAGGAGGCCCAGGCACAGGAGGCCCAGGCCCAGGCCGCGAAGCCGTACATCGGTCCCCGGCCCGCGATCATCACCCGTAAGGGATGGGGAGCGGACGAGAGCATCCGCGAGAAGGGCTTCGTCTACACGAAGACGATCAAGGCGGCCTTCGTGCACCACAGCGCCACCGGCAACAACTACACCTGCGCCCAGGCGCCCTCCGTCCTGCGCGGCATCTACCGCTACCACGTCAAGAGCAGCGGCTGGCGGGACTTCGGCTACAACTTCGCCGTCGACAAGTGCGGCAACATCTACGAGGGCCGGGCGGGCGGCGTGGCGAAGCCGGTGCTCGGCGCGCACACCCTCGGGTTCAACACCAACACCATGGGCGTCGCCGTCCTCGGCAGCTTCGGCAAGACCGCCCCGCCGGCCGCCGCCGTGAACGCCGTGGCCCGTCTGACGGCCTGGAAGCTGGGACTCCACGGGATCAACCCGAAGGGAACGGTGACCCTGGTCTCGGGCGGCGGAAACCTGTACAAGAAGGGTACGAGCGTCCGGTTCCACGCCATCGCCGGACACCGCGACGGATTCGCCACGGACTGTCCCGGGGCGAAGCTGTACGGCCGGCTCGGCACGGCCCGTACGAGCGCGGCGTCGTACCAGGGAAGGAGCTGATGGGGTCCCCGGGGCAACCATCTGCATAAACTGACCGGTCATATCGCAGGGACGACCGAGACGGGCGTGCCGACGGGCCCCGAACAGGAAGCAGAGACGACAAGGTGACAGAAGCGATCCTCCTGGTCGGTGGCAAGGGGACACGGCTGCGGCCCCTCACGGTCAACACCCCCAAGCCCATGGTCCCGGCGGCCGGCGTCCCCTTCCTGACGCACCAGCTGGCCCGCGCCCGAGCGGCGGGCGTCGAGCACATCGTGCTCGCCACCTCCTACCTGGCCGAGGTCTTCGAGCCGCACTTCGGCGACGGCTCCTCGCTCGGCCTGAGCCTGGAGTACGTCACCGAGGAGGAGCCGCTGGGCACCGGCGGCGCGATACGCAACGTGGCCTCCCGGCTGCGCTCGGGGCCCGACGAGCCCGTCCTCATCTTCAACGGCGACATCCTGACCGGCCTCGACATCCGCGCCCTGGTCGCCACCCACGCCGAATCCGGCGCGGACGTCTCCCTGCACCTCACCCGGGTCGAGGACCCGCGCGCCTTCGGCCTCGTCCCCACGGACGCCACCGGCCGCGTCACGGCCTTCCTGGAGAAGCCGCAGACGCCCGAGGAGATCGTCACCGACCAGATCAACGCGGGCGCGTACGTCTTCCGCCGCTCGGTCATCGACACCATCCCCACCGGCCGGCCCGTCTCGGTCGAGCGCGAGACCTTCCCGGAGCTCCTCGCCTCCGGTGCCCACCTCCAGGGCATGGTCGACTCCACGTACTGGCTGGACCTCGGCACCCCGCAGGCCTTCGTGCGCGGCTCCGCCGACCTGGTCCTCGGCCGCGCCCCCTCCCCGGCCGTCCCGGGCCGCTGCGGCGACCGCCTGGTGCTGCCGTCGGCGCGCGTCGCCCCGGACGCCAAGCTGACCGGCGGCACGGTCGTCGGCGCGGACGCGGTGGTCGGCGAGGGCGCGCGCGTCACGGGCTCGACGCTCCTCGCCGGAGCGGTCGTCGAACCGGGCGCGGTGATCACGGACTCCCTGATCGGCGCGGGCGCCCGCATAGGCGCGCGTACGGTCCTCACCGGCGCGGTCATCGGCGACGGCGCCCGGGTCGGTCCCGACAACGAACTCCGCGACGGCGCCCGCGTCTGGTGCGACACGACCCTTCCGGCGGGCGCGATCCGCTTCTCGTCGGACCAGTAGGGGTCCGGGAACCCGTACGGGCGGGGGCGCGCCTCCGGGGCTCGCGCGAACCCGTACGAGTTCCGAGCCGGTCCCGCACGGGTTCCGAGCCGGTCCCGCACGGGTTCCGAGCCGGTCCCGTACGGGTTCCGGAGCCGATTTCGCCCGGCCCCGCACGGCCCGGCCCCACCCCGCCCGGCCCGGTCCCGTACGGGAGACCGGCACCGGGCCGGTCCCGTTACCCTCGTCCCCATGGCCGGCCGCTTCCCCCAGAGACCCACCCCCGCCCCCGTACGGGTGGCCGGCCGCGCCCCCGCGCCCCGGGTCCGCTCCCTCCCCCTGGAGCAGCCGCTCGACCCGGCCCTCACCCTCGGCCCCCTCCGCCGGGGCCCCGCCGATCCCACCTACCGGGCGACCCCGGACGGCTCGTACTGGCGGGCCACCCGCACCCCCGAGGGCCCGGGGACCCTCCGCGTCGCCGTGCGGAACGGCGTGGCGGAGGCCGGGGCGTGGGGGCCGGGCGCCCCCTGGCTCCTGGACCGCCTCCCGGCCCTCCTCGGCGCCGAGGACGACCCGGCCGCCTTCGTGCCCCGCCACAGGCTGCTCGCCGCCGTCCACCGCCGCCGCCCCGGCCTGCGCCTCGTCCGCACCGGCCTGGTCCTGGAGTCGCTCATCCCCTCGGTCCTGGAGCAGAAGGTCACGACGGACGAGGCGTTCCGGGCCTGGCGGCTGCTCGTGCGGAAGTACGGCGAGCCCGCGCCGGGCCCCGCGCCCGACGGCATGTACGTCATGCCCGACGCGCGCACGTGGAGCCTGATCCCGTCCTGGGAGTGGCACCGCGCGGGCGTGGACGACAAGCGGGCCTCGACGGTCCTGCGCGTGTGCCGGGTGGCCCGCCGCATGGAGGAGGCCGCGGACATGACCCCGGCCGAGGCCCGCCGGCGCCTGGAACTGGTCCCGGGCGTCGGCCCCTGGACGAGCGCCGAGGTGGTCCAGCGCACCCACGGCGCCCCCGACGAGGTCACCACCGGCGACTGCCACCTGCCCGGAATCATCGGCTGGGCCCTCGCCGGCGACCGCACGGCCGACGACACGGCCATGCTCGGCCTCCTGGCCCCCTACGCGGGCCAGCGCCACCGCGCGGCCCGCCTGATCCTCCTCGGCGGCCGCGTCCCGCCCCGCCGGGCGCCCCGCATGACCCCGGGGAACATCGCGGCGCTCTGAACCGGGAATCCGGGGTACCCGGAAGTCCAGGGAAGAACAGGGAGAGGGACGAGGGGAAGAGGGGAAGAAGCCATGGGCCTGACGCTCACGCGGATGTCCGGGGACACCGTGCACGAGGGAACCGACACCGTCCTGCGCCGCTTCGAGGACATCGAGAGCGCCCTCCTGAGATCGGCGGGCGACGACGACGCCGGCGGCTCCCCGGCCGGGACCTACTGCGCCCTGGACGAGGAGGACCGGTCGCTGCGGGCCGTGCTGACGCCGGCCCTGGGGGCCGAGGCCGCGGAGAACGCCACCAGCGGTGCCCAGTACCTGGGGGAGGACGGGCACGGCACCACGTACGGGTACCTCGACCTCGCCGACGTCACCGCCACCGCCGAGGCGCTGGCGGCCGTCGACTTCCGGGCCCTGCTCGCGTCCACCGACGCCTCGGTGCTCGGTTTCCGGCACGGACTCGCCCACGGCTACCTGGAGGACCTGCGGGAACGGGCCGAGGCGCTCACGGAGCTCTTCGCGCTGGCGGCGAAGGAGGGGGAGTACGTGGTGAAGAAGCGCGAGGCCTGACCGCCGCGCACGCGCGGGGCGCCCGCGGCTCCACGGGCGTTCCGCGCGTGCGTCCGGCCCCCGTGACCCGCCCCGCGCGTCCCGGCTACCGCACCTCGACGAACTCCGACGCCTCCCGCGCCGGCCGTTCCCCCGGCGGCGCCGCCGGGTGGCCGATCGCCACCGCGCCCAGCGGATCCCAGTGGTCCGGCAGGCCGAGGACCTCCCGCACGACGTCCCGGCAGAACATGGTCGAGGAGACCCACGCCGAGCCGAGCCGTTCGCCCGCCAGCGCCACCAGGAAGTTCTGCACGCCCGCGCCCGCCGCGACCAGGAACATCTCGCGCTCGGCGGTGTCCCGTCGCGGGTCGCCGTAGTGGTGGGAGCCGTCCATCACGAGGCACGGCACGGCCAGGTGGGGGGCGTTGCGCAGCACGTCCCCGCGCCGCACCCGCTTCGCGATCGACTCCTCGGACTTCCCGTCGCGGCGCAGGTCCGCGATCCACGCCTCCCGCATCGCGTCGAGCAGCCGCGTCCGCGACTCCGCCGACTCCAGGAGGACGAACCGCCACGGCGTCGTGTGGTGCGGGGCGGGGGCCGTCACGGCGGCGGCGACCGCGCGCCGCACCGCGCCCGGGTCGACCGGCTCGGCGGTGAACCGCCGCACGGTCCGCCGCAGCGTCACCGCCTCGCGCACGGCCTCGGAGGTGCCGAGCCGGAACATGTCGTCGGCGGCCCCGCGCACCAGCGCCCGCGCCCCGGGCTCCCCGTCCCCGGCCACCACGTGCGGCAGGCCCCGGAGGACGGCCACCGGGCGCCCGGCCGCCTTGCCCTTCACCAGGTCGCCGGCGGCCGCGAGTTCGTCGGCGGTGGCGACCACGGTCGAGTTCAGCGGGTTGCCGTGGGAGTCGGTCCCGCCGCGCAGGTCGTCCAGGACCCGCACCCCGGCCGCCCCGATCGCCACGTCCGTGAGCCCGTTGCGCCAGGGCCGCCCGAAGGTGTCCGTGACGACGACCCCCACGTCCACCCCGAGCGCGTCCCGCAGTCCCGCCCGGATGCGCCGGGCCGAGGCGTCGGGGTCCTCGGGCAGCAACAGGACCGTCCCGGAGGGGGTGTTGGAGGCGTCCACCCCGGCGGCGGCCATGACGAGGCCCTGCCGGTTCTCCACGATCCGCAGCGTGCCGCGCCGCGCCACCACCCGCACCGTCTCGGCGTCGATGGCCTCCTCGCGGTCACCGGCGGCGACCACCCGCCCCTCCGCCTTGCTGACGATCTTGGAGGTGACCAGCAGCACGTCCCCGTCGGCCAGGTCCGGCGCGGCGGCGGCGATCATCCCGGCGAGGTCGTCCCCGGCCGTCACCTCCGGCAGTCCGGACAGCGCCCAGACCCGGTACGAGGGGCCGGGACCGGTCCCGTAAGGGGAGGCGCCGTCCCCGTCCGGGGCGGCGGTCCCGCGGGGGGAGGACCCGTGGGAGGAGGAGAGCCCGTGGGAGGAGGACCCGGTCCCGCAGGGGGAGGCGGCGGCCCCGTCCGGGGCGGCGGCGTCCGTCACCCGCGCACCTCCTCGGCCAGCGCCAGGGCCTCGCGCGCCATCGCGGCCGTCGTGTCCACGTCCGTCATCATCAGCGGCACCGCGCGGCAGGCGATGCCCGCCGCCCTGACGTTCGTGACCGCGTCCGCGTCCACGGTGTCCACGAGCCAGCCGTCGAGCAGTTCGGGGCCGTAGTGCCGGGCCACCGCCGCCGCCGTGGACTCCACGCCCACCGCAGCGAGGACCTTGTCGGCCATGCCGCGCACGGGCGCGTCGCCGACGATGGGAGAGAGGCCCACGACCGGCGCCCCGGCCGCGGCGACCGCCTCGCGGATGCCGGGCACGGCCAGGATCGTGCCGACGGACACGACCGGGTTGGACGGCGGGAAGAGGATCACGTCCGCCTCCCCGATGGCCTCCAGGACGCCCGGCGCCGGCTTCGCGGTCTCCGCGCCGACCGGCACGACGGCCTTCGCGTCCACGGAGGCGCGCAGCTTGACCCAGTACTCCTGGAAGTGCACCGCCCGCCGCTCGCCGTCGACCTCGATCGCCACGTGGGTCTCCACGCGGTCGTCGGACATGGGGAGCAGGCGCACCCCGGGCTGCCAGCGGGCGCACAGCGCCTCGGTGACGGCGCTCAGCGGATAACCCGCGCCGAGCATCTGGGTGCGGACGATGTGGGTCGCGAAGTCCCGGTCGCCGAGGCCGAACCACTCGGGTCCGACGCCGTACGCCGCGAGTTCCTCCTTGACGGCGAAGGACTCGTCCGCGCGGCCCCAGCCCTGCTCCTCGTCGATTCCGCCGCCGAGGGTGTACATCACCGTGTCCAGGTCGGGGCAGACCTTCAGGCCGAAGAGGTGGATGTCGTCACCGGTGTTGCCGACGACGGTGATCTCCGCGTCCGGCGCGGCCCGCCTGAGGCCGCGAAGGAAACGGGCACCGCCGATACCGCCTGCCAGAACCACAATGCGCATGCACAGCAGTGTGTCAGGCGGTGGTCGTCCCCGCGGCGGCGGGAGCCTGGGCGCACCGCTCCCGGAACGACTCGTGGACCGGCATCTCGGTCAGGCCCGGGAAGTAGACGTGCAGGCTGACGGCCGGTTCGAGGGAGTCGTTGACGACCTCGTGGACGTACCCGGGCGCGAACACGCGCTGCGCGCCGGCGGCGAGGGTGCGCGCGCCCCGTTCCGTACGCTCCGTCAGCTCGCCCTCCAGGACGGTGAGGACGCCGGAGGAGGCGCCGTGGCCGTGGAGTCCGCTGCCCTGGCCGGGCACCCAGGAGAGCAGCCACACCTCGTAGCCCGGGCCGGTGCGCAGCCGGTGGTACCAGCGGGTGGTGGCGTCGTACTCGACGTACGGGGCCCAGTGGGAGCGGTCGTCCGCGAGGGAGCGCGCGAGGCCGGCGAACTCGGCCACGGTGACGGGGTGGACGCGCTCGGGCTGGAGGAGGTGGGGGACCTCCAGGATGTCGCCGGCGATCTGAAGGTCGCTGTCCATGTTCATGGGGTGCGGTGGTTCCTCGGCAGAAACGGAAGCGGTGGGTCACGCGGGAGCGGTGACGCGGGGGGCGCGGGAGGGCGCGAGGGGGGAAACGGGGCCGGAGCTCTGGGGCATCGACGGCCTGGCGGCATCAACAGCCGGGGCGACAACAGCGACAGCCGAACCGGACAGCGCGACGGAACCCACGGGCGTGGGTCACGGAGGGCGCTGCGGTCGCTGGCATGCCACCAAAGGTGGCCGGAGGGGCACCCGACTGTCAACCCAATGCCCGATTTGGGGGCAATGTTTCACCTCATCCGGTTGCCCTCTCCGGAGAAAGGTTTGCTCATGCCCGGACCAGGAGAGATGGCGCTTCGACCGTGTCCGCGGACCCGGCGGCGCCCGCGTGTCGCTCCCGCGCGCGGAGGGCGACCCGTGACCGGAATGTGATCCGAATCGCTTCCGCGAGGGGGTCGCAACAAGATCCACGTCGCGGGCGTCCTCCTTCGTGGAGGGACGCGGCGCGGTCACGCCAGTGGCATGTGTCATGGTTTTTGGTGATTTGAACACTTACCGCATACGCTTGGTTCCGCAGAGTGAATACGGGGCCCAATAGCAGATCCCGGCTTGACTCGCACAGAGCACGAACTTGTAATTTCACTCGTGTCGTTCGGCCGTGCTCGCACGGCACCACCACGGGGACGCACAGAACAGACGAGGGGCGCACATGACCGAGTTGTTCCAGGAACTGCTGCTGGTCGAGGACGCGGACGAGGAACTCGGCTGGCAGGAGCGCGCGCTGTGCGCCCAGACCGATCCCGAGTCCTTCTTCCCGGAGAAGGGGGGCTCGACCCGCGAGGCCAAGAAGGTCTGCCTCGCCTGCGAGGTCCGCTCCGAATGCCTCGAATACGCCCTGCAGAACGACGAGCGCTTCGGCATCTGGGGCGGCCTCTCCGAGCGCGAGCGACGCCGCCTGAAGAAGGCCGCCGTCTGAACCGCCGCAGGCCCCCGACCGCGTCCGGACCCCCGAGCCGGGACGCGCCCACCGGGACCGTGCGGCGGCACGCGCACCAGGACCACGCGAACGGCCCGCCCCTGTGACCCATCCACAGGCGGCGGGCCGTTCGCGTCGCCCCGCGTCCCGGCCGGTGCCGTCCCGTCCCGGCCCGTGTGGTCCGCCCCGGCCCGCGCGCCCCGGCCCGTGCCGCCCCGGAGCCGTCCCGCCGGAGCCGCCCGGCCCCGCGCACCGGTCCCGTACACCGGGACTCGCACCGGACGCCCGGCCCCGCGTCCTCCCGCCCCTCCCCGTGACCGTTCCGTCCGCTCTGTCCGGGGCCTCCGTCCACGGGGCGGCCGGCCCCTCCGCGCGAGCCGTTAGTGTGGGCCTCCGTCCGAGACGCTCCCCACGCCCCCCGCGGGCGACCCCGGCCGGAGGGCCCGTAGCTCGATGTCCTCAACTCCTGAGTTTCCGCGACACGTCGTCACCGCCGTGCTCGTCACCCACGACGGCGCCCGCTGGCTGCCGGACGCCCTGGCCGGCCTGCTCGCCCAGGAACGCCCCGCGCAGAACGTGATCGCGGCCGACACCGGCAGCGCCGACGACTCGGCACGGCTGGTCGCCGAGGCCATCGGCGACGACCGCGTCCTGCACCTCGCGCGCCGCACCGGCTTCGGCACCGCCGTCGACGAGGCCGCCCGCACCGCGCCCGTGCTCGGACCCGAGGACCTGCCCTACCTGAAGCGCCCCAGCGGCTGGGACCCCGTCAATCACACCTGGAACGACGAGGCGTACGACCTCCCCGAACTCCCGCACGGCGAACCGGTCCAGTGGCTCTGGCTCCTCCACGACGACTGCGCGCCCGAACCCGGCGCCCTCGCCGGACTCCTGCGCGTCGCCGACTCCGACGCGCACGCCGCCGTCATCGGCCCCAAACTGCGCGGCTGGTACGACCGGAAGCAGCTCCTGGAGACCGGCGTCTCCATCGCCCGCAGCGGCCGCCGCTGGACCGGCCTCGACCGCCGCGAGCAGGACCAGGGCCAGCACGACCAGGTCCGCTCCGTCCTCTCCGTCTCCACCGCCGGCATGCTGATCCGCCGTGACGTCTTCGAGGAGCTGGGCGGGTTCGACCGCCGGCTGCCCCTCATGCGCGACGACGTCGACCTGTGCTGGCGCGCCCACGCCGCCGGCCACCGCGTCCTCGTCGCTCCCGACGCCGTCCTGCGCCACGCCGAGGCCGCCGCCCGCGAGCGCCGCACCGTCGACTGCGCCGGCCGCACCGCCGCCAACCCGCACCGCGTCGACAAGGCCGGAGCCGTCTACACGCTCCTCGTCAACACCCGCGGCGCGGCCCTCCCCTACGTCTTCGTACGGCTCGTCCTCAGCACCCTGCTGCGCACCCTCGCCTACCTCGTCGGCAAGGTCCCCGTACAGGCCGTCGACGAGGTCATGGGCCTCTTCGCCGTCCTGCTGCGCCCCGAGAAGATCCTGGCCGCCCGCAGACGGCGCGGGAACCCCGCCGTCCCCGCGAGCGAGCTCCGCCCGCTCTTCCCGCCGCCCGGCGCCACCGTCCGCGCCGCCCTCGAACAGCTCACCGCCAACGTCGGCGGCGGCGAGGCCGAGTCCGGCGGCTCCCGGCGCGGTGTGGTCGAGTCGGGCCCCGGCGGCGACGACGCCGACTACCTGGAGATCGAGCAGTTCGCCCGGCTCAAGAAGATCGCCCGCCGCCCCGGCCCCGTGCTCTTCGCCCTCCTCCTCGCCGTCTCCCTCGTCGCCTGCCGCAACCTCTTCGCCGGCGGCTCGCTGGCCGGCGGCGCCCTGCTGCCCGCCCCCGACACCGTCTCCGGCCTCTGGTCCCGGTACGCCGACGCCTGGCACGCCCTCGGCACCGGCGGCACCCAGCCCGCCCCGCCGTACCTCGCCGTCCTGGCCGTGCTCTCCGCGCTGTTCCTCGGCTCCACCTCCACCGCGCTGACCCTGCTGCTCGTCTGCTCGGTCCCGCTCGCCGGCTTCACCGCCTACTTCGCCTCCCGGGGCATAGTCGGGTCCCGGCTCCTGCGCGCCTGGGGCGCCGTCGCGTACGCCTTCCTGCCCGCCGTCACCGGCGCCCTCGCCACCGGCCGCCTCGGCACCGCCGTCCTCGCGATCCTGCTCCCGCTGATCGCCCGCGCCGCCGTCGCCGCCCACGGCTTCAACCGGCCCGACCGGGGAAGCTGGCGCGCCACCTGGGCGTACACCCTCCTGCTCACCCTCACGACGGCCTTCACCCCGGTCGTCTGGCCGCTCGCCGTCCTCCTCGGCCTCGGCGTCCTCGCCGTGCGCCGCTCCGACATCACCGCGTACGGGCTCCGCTTCCTCGCCGCCGTCGGCACCCCGCTGCTCGTCCTCGCGCCCTGGTCGCTCACCCTTCTGACCAGTCCCTCCGCGTTCCTGCGCGAGGCGGGCGTCGACCTCCGCACGGGCACCGCCACCGCCCTCGACCTGCTCGGCACCAGCCCCGGCGGCCCCGGCACCACCGGTGGCCTCCTCCTGGCCGGCCTCGTCCTCGCGGGACTCGCCGGGCTGCTGCGCGAGGAGCGCCGGCTCGCCGTCCACGCCGCCTGGGCCGCCGCCCTCGCCGGACTCCTCCTCGCCGCCCTCTCCAACGGCGCGGGCGGCACCGGCTGGGCCGGGCCCGCCACCCTCGTCTACGGCGCCGCGCTCGTCGCCGCCGGCATGATCGGCGCCGAGGGCGGCCGCACCCGCGTCGCCGCCCACGGCTTCGGCTGGCGCCAGCCCGTCGCCGCGCTCGTCGCCCTCGCCTGCGCCGTCGGCCCCGCCGTCGCCGCCGTGAGCTGGATGATCGGTGGCGCCGACGGCCCGCTGACCCGCCGCGACCCGGTCCAGGTCCCCGCCTTCGTCGCGGAGGAGAGCGGCACCCGCGACCAGCCCCGCACCCTCGTCCTGGGCGGTTCCACGCCCGGCGAGGTCGCCTACACGCTGGTCCGCGGCTCCGGCGCCCGCCTCGGCGACGCCGAACTCGCCGCCGCCGCCGGGGACGACTCCCACCTCGACCGGGTCGTCGCCCGCCTCGTCGCCGGGTCCGGCGCCGACCAGACCCGGGAGCTCAGCGGCTACGCCGTCCGCTACGTCCTCGTGCGCGACGGGGCACCGCGCCAGGTGAGCCGCGTCCTCGACTCCACCCCCGGACTCAGCCGCCTCAGCCAGCTCGACGGCAGCGCCCTGTGGCGCGTGGACCGCGAGATCGCCCGGATCATGATCGTCCCGCCCGCCGCCGGGGCCGGGGCCCCGGCCGGCGAGGAGACCGCCAGGGCCGTCCCCGTCGCCGCCGGCCCCGTCGAGGCGCACACCGAGATCCCGGCGGGTCCCGGGGGCCGCGTCCTGCGCCTCGCCGACCGCACCGCCGAGGGCTGGACCGCCACCCTCGACGGCAAGGAGCTGAAGAGGACCACCGTCGACGGCTGGGCCCAGGGCTTCGAACTCCCCGCCGGGGGCGGCCGCCTCGACGTCACGTACGACGAGCCGTTCACCCACACCGCGTGGATCTGGACCCAGGTCGCCCTCTCCGTCGTCCTGGTCGTCCTGGCGCTGCCCGGCCGACGCCGCGAGATCGACGACGACCTGCCCGACGAAGAGGTCGCGATCCCGGCCCCGGCGGCCGAGGGCGACGGCCGCCGGGCCCGCCGCCTGCGCGCCGCGGCCGAGGCGGAGGCCGGGGCGGCCGGCACACCGGAGGGCGAACCGTCCCGGGACCCGCAGGCCCCGGCCCCGGCCGCCGTCCCGATTCCGGAGCAGCAGTCCCACGAACAGCAGGTCCACGCACAGCAGCCCCCCGAGCAGCAGCCCCCCGAGCAGCAGTCCCAGGAACAGCGGTCCCCCGAGGAGCGGGAGTGGGAGGGCGGGTACGACCCCGCCTACGCCCAGGCCCAGCCCTACGCGGACCAGGGCTACTACCAGGAGTACGCGGCCGACCCGCACCAGCAGCCGTACGCGTACCCCCAGCAGGGTCAGGGTTACGACCCCCGGGGTCAGAGCTACGACCAGCAGGGACAGGGTTACGACCCCCAAGGCCAGGGCTACGACCAGCAGGGTCAGGACTACGACCCGCAGGGCCAGGGGTACGCCCCGCAGGGCCACGATCCGCAGCAGTACGGCGGGCAGGGCTACGACCCGCAGCGGCAGTACGACCCCTACGGGTACGGCTACGGGCACCCCCAGGGCCACGAGACCGAGCAGCGTCCCGACGGGAGCAGCAACCAGTGAAGCGCACGACCCTCTCCCTGATCGCGGGCACCACGGCCCTCGCCGCCGTCACCGGCTTCGCCGCCCTCACCGCCCCGGACGGCACCGCCGCTCCCACCGCGGCGAAGTCCACCACCCGGCTGCCGGTCGAGCGCGCGAGCCTCACCTGCCCGGCCCCCAGCGGCTCCGAGGTGGCCGAGACCGTCTACACCTCGTACACCCCGGCGGGCACGGACACGGGCACGGGCAAGGACGCGGGCTCCGGCGGAGCCGACCGGCCGGCGGCCCTCCTGCGGGCCGCCGCGACGGCCGCCGGCGGGGCCGGCAGGAAGCCCCAGGCGCCCCCCGCCACCGTCACCGCCCCCGGCAAGCCCGTCACCGCCGAGGCCGACGGCGCGGCGGTGCCCGCCCTCACCGGCTCGGCGACCGGCGCCCTGGCCCCCGGCTGGACCGTCCAGCAGACCACCGCCGTCCCGGCCGGCGGCGCGCGCGGCCTCCTCGGCCTCACCTGCGGCGCCCCCGACACCGACTTCTGGTTCCCGGCGGCCTCCACCGCCAAGGAGCGCCAGGACTACGTCCACCTCACCAACCCGGACGACACGGCGGCCGTCGCCGACATCGAGCTGTACGGCCCCGGGGGCGTCCTCAAGTCCCAGTTCACCGAGGGCGTTCCGGTGCCCGCCCGCTCCACGGTTCCCGTCCTCCTCCCCACCCTCACCGGCGAGGCGGCGCAGCGGGACGTCACCGTCCACGTCACCACCCGCAGCGGGCGCGTCGGCGCGGCCGTCGCCGTCGCCGACGGAAAGCTCGGCAGCGACTGGCTCGCCGCCTCGGCCGACCCGGCGAGCAGCGTGGTGCTGCCCGGCATCCCGGGCGACGCCACCTCCGTACGGCTCGTGGCCTTCGCGCCCGGCGAAGACGACGCCGACCTGAAGATCCAGCTCGCCACCGCGACCGGCGCGATCGTCCCGGCGAGCGCCGGCTCCCTGCACGTGAAGTCCGGCATGACGGCCTCCGTCGACCTGCCGGACCTCACCCGCGGCGAGGCGGGCTCCCTGCTCCTCACCCCGAGCGACCCGAAGAAGGCCACCCCGGTGGTGGCGGCCCTCCAGGTGGTCCGGGGCAAGGGCGCGAACACCGAGGTCGCCTTCGTCCCGGCGGCCGCGGCGGTCTCCGCCCGCGCGACGGTCGCCGACAACCGCGCCCGGGCCTCGACGCTCTTCCTGACCGCTCCCGGCGCCGCCGCGCAGGTCAAGGTCACGGCCTCGGCCGGTTCGGGCGCGGGCACGCCGGTGTCGAGGACGGTCACGGTCAAGGCGGGCACGACGGCGACCCTCACCGACCTCGTCCCCCAGGGCCTCAAGGGCTCCTACGCGCTGACCGTCGAACCGGTCTCCGGCGGCAAGGTGCACGCGGCCCGGATGCTCGCGGTGCCCCGGGACGGCGTCCCGATGTTCACCGTCCAGGTCCTCACCGACGACCGGGGCACGGTCGAGGTCCCGTCGGCCCGCCAGGACCTGGGAGTGCTGGACTGACCCTCCGCCGGGACGCGCGGGCCGCGACCGCGCCCGTACGGGCCGGAGGGCCGCCCCGTACGGGCACCCGGGTCCCGCCCGCAGGGACCCGGGGCGGCCCCGTACGGGAGCGGACGCCGGTCCCGTACGGGCGGACGGGACGTCAGTCCTGCCCGTACCGGGGGTCCACCGATTCGGGGGAGAGCCCGAGGAGTTCCGCGACCTGCTCCACGACCACCTCGTGGACGAGGAGGGCCCGTTCGTCCCGGCTCTTGGAGCGGAGTTCGACCGGCCGCCGGTAGACGACCACCCGGGCGGGCTCGCCCTTCCCGGCCGGGACCGAGCCGCCCAGCGGCACCGTCTCGCCCGGCACGGGCGGCGGCACCTCCAGGACCATGAACTCGACGTCGGCCAGCTGCGGCCAGCGCCGTTCGAGGCGCTCCACCGAGTCCAGCACCAGATCGCGGAAGGTGTCGGCGCGGCTCGTGGAGAGCGGCACCTGCGGCGGGGCGACCGGCCCGCGCATCCCGCGGCCGTGCCGGTCGCGTCGGCGGACCCGCGGCTCCGCCGGGGGCTCCCCGGGAAGGTGCGAAGGGCTCGGTGGCACGGGACTGTCCATCACTGACGCAGCGTAACCCTCCCCGTCCCCCGATGCCGGGCACTCCCGCGCCGTCCCTCCCGCGCCGCCCTCGCGCCCCTCCCGCGCCGTCCCTCCCGCACCGCCCCCGTCGCCCGCGCGCCCTTCCCGTGCCGTCGCCCGTCTCCCGCGCGGCCTGTCGAAACCTGAACATTCCGGCCAATCGCCTGTCCGGTACGGAACCCGGTCACGATCGGCCATCTGGCCCCGGTTGACCGGATTCATATCCCAAAGTGTCCGGATCGCCCCCATTCCCCGAACCCCCGTCAGGCCTTCCCCGCAGGTCGGACCGGCCGGTCCGGGCGGCGGTATGGCGGAGGTCACACCGCGACACGGTGGAGTGACCCGAGGGAGGGTCGTCGCGGCCCGCTCAAGAGTGCGGTACCGTCCAACGTCGTGAGCCCTGTACGTCGCTGTTCGCGCACCGCGTGCGGCCGCCCTGCCGTCGCGACACTGACGTACGTCTATGCCGACTCGACTGCGGTCCTCGGCCCGCTCGCCACCTACGCCGAGCCCCACTGCTACGACCTGTGCGCCGAGCACAGCGAACGCCTCACCGCCCCGCGCGGGTGGGAAGTGGTGCGGCTCTCCGACAGTTCCGCCCCGGTCCGCCCCAGCGGCGACGACCTCGAAGCCCTCGCCAACGCGGTGCGGGAGGCGGCCCGTCCCCACGAGCGCGCGGCCGAGGCCGGCGGCAAGGGCGGCGGAGGCCGCGGCGGCGACCCCATGGAGGTCGGCCGCCGGGGACACCTCAGGGTGCTCCGTTCGCCCGACAACTGACGACAACGGAGCACAACCGGCCACCCTCCCGGTTCGCCCGCCCCGCTCCGGGTAGTTTGGGCGTTCCGTACAACACGCGCCGTACACGCGTGCCCATGACTCAGGAGGGTGGATCCGTGACTGCCGATCTGTCGCAGATCGTGAAGGCGTACGACATCCGCGGAGTGGTGCCCGACCAGTGGGACGAGCCGCTCGCCGAACTCTTCGGCGCCGCCTTCGTCCGGGTGACGGACGCGGACGCGATCGTCGTCGGCCACGACATGCGCCCCTCGTCGCCCGGCCTGGCGGGCGCCTTCGCGCGCGGCGCGGCCCGCCTCGGCGCCGACGTCACCCTCATCGGTCTCTGCTCCACCGACCAGCTGTACTTCGCCTCCGGCAGCCTCGGCCTGCCCGGCGCGATGTTCACCGCCTCCCACAACCCCGCCCAGTACAACGGCATCAAGATGTGCCGGGCCGGAGCCGCCCCCGTCGGCCAGGACAGCGGTCTCGCCGACATCCGCGCCCTCGCCGAGGAATGGTCCGAGAAGGGCGCCCCGGAGGCCGCCGCCACCCCCGGCACGATCACCGAGCGGGACACCCTCGACGACTACGCCGCCCACCTCAAGGGCCTCGTGGACCTCACGGACATCCGCCCCCTGAAGGTCGTCGTGGACGCGGGCAACGGCATGGGCGGCCACACCGTCCCCACCGTCTTCGAGGGGCTCCCGCTCGACACCGTCCCGATGTACTTCGAACTGGACGGCACCTTCCCGAACCACGAGGCCAACCCGCTCGACCCGAAGAACATCGTCGACCTCCAGGCCCGCGTCCGCGAGGAGGGCGCCGACATCGGCCTCGCCTTCGACGGCGACGCCGACCGCTGCTTCGTCGTCGACGAGCGGGGCGAGCCGGTCTCCCCGTCCGCGATCACGGCCCTCGTCGCCGCCCGCGAACTCGCCAAGCACCCCGGCGGAACGATCATCCACAACCTGATCACCTCCTGGTCCGTGCCCGAGGTCGTCCGCGAGCAGGGCGGCGAGGCCGTCCGCACCCGCGTCGGCCACTCCTTCATCAAGGAGGAGATGGCGAAGACCGGGGCGATCTTCGGCGGCGAGCACTCGGCGCACTACTACTTCCGGGACTTCTGGAACGCCGACACGGGCATGCTCGCCGCCCTCCACGTCCTCGCGGCCCTCGGCGGCCAGCAGGGCACCCTCTCGGAGCTGGTCGCCGTCTACGACCGCTACGCCGCCTCCGGCGAGATCAACTCGACCGTCGCCGACCAGGCCGCCAGCACCGCCCGGGTCAGGGCGGCGTACGAGGGCGGGGACGGGATCGCCCTCGACGAGCTCGACGGCCTCACCGTGACCGCCGGGGACTGGTGGTTCAACCTCCGGGCCTCCAACACCGAACCGCTGCTCCGCCTCAACGTCGAGGCCCGCGACGAGGCCACCATGGCCCGGGTCCGCGACGAGGTCCTCGCCCTGGTCCGGGCGGCGGACTGACCCCGCGCCGGACGCCGGGGCACGGGGCCGTCCCCGTTCCCCGGCGGTAGGCTGACCCGGCCCGAAGGGCAGTACCACCACCGTTCGTCCGAAGGGACCATCCCATGCCGCTCGAAGCCGGCCTCCTGGAGATCCTGGCCTGTCCCGCGTGCCACGCTCCGCTGAACGACCGCACGGCGGACGAGACCCCGGAACTGGTCTGCACGGGCGCCGACTGCGGCCTCGCCTACCCGGTCCGCGACGGCATCCCGGTCCTCCTCACCGACGAGGCCCGCCGCCCGTCGTGACCGCCGCGTCCCGGGGGACGGCGCGGGGCCGGTGGCCCCGCGCCCCCCTCCCGCCCCCGGGAGGCAGCCGTCCGGCCGTACGGGGACCGGGCCGTCCCCGCGCGCACGACGGGTGACACCCGCCGGGGCCGGACCCGGCACCGGCCCCGCGCGACCGGTCACCGCCCGGGGGAGGACCCGCACCCCGGGACGGCCCGGACGGCGGGGACCGGAGCGGGACGCACCGCACGCGGGCCGGACGGCCCCGGACCCGCACCCCGGCGCACCGACGCCGGCCCCGCAACGGCCCCGCGCCCCGCCGGACCCGCACGCGCGGACGTCCCGGCCACGTCCCGCGACACCACGCCCCACGGAGCCCGTCGGGGAAATCCCGCACCCACCCCGAGGCACCCCGCCAGGGGAACCCCCACCCCACCCCCGGGAGGCACCAGATGCTCGACGAGAACCTCCTCGACGCCCCGGACGACCTCGCCCTGGCCGACCGCCGCGGCCTCCTCCTCGGGGCCGCCGAGGCCGGCGCGCGGGTACGGACCGCCGCCCGCCACGCGGCCGAGGCCGGCATCGCGGACCTCCGCCCCGAGGGCCGCCCCCGCGCGGTCCTCGTCGCGGGCCCCGGCACCGCCGCCACCGGCGTCGCCGACCTGATCGGCGCCCTCGCCGGAGCCGCCGCCCCCGTCGTACGGCTCCGTCCCACCGGCGTCGCCCCCGCCGGCGGCGCCCTGCGCTGGGCGCTGCCCGGCTGGGCCGGCTCCGTGGACCTGCTGCTGCTCCCCACCACCGACGGTTCCGAACCGGGCCTCGCGCTCCTGGCCGAACAGGCGTACCGCCGGGGCCTCACGGTCGTCGCCGTCGCCCCCCGGGGCTGCCCGCTCACGGAGACGGTCAGCGGCTCGCACGGCCTGTTCGTCCCGATGGCCGTCGCCCCGAACGAACTCCCCGACGAGTACGCCGAGAACATCGCGGCCAGCCCCGGCGCCCTCTGGGCCCTGTTTACCCCGCTGCTCGCCCTCCTCAACCGCCTCGGCCTCCTGGAGGCGCCCCCGGAGGCCCTGGAGAAGGTCGCCGACCGCCTCGACCGCACGGCCGAACGCTGCGGCCCGGCCGTCGCCACCTACGACAACCCGGCGAAGACGCTCGCCGCCGAGCTGGCGGACTCGCTCCCGCTGATCTGGACCGAGGGCGACGCGGCGGGCCCGGTCGGCCGCCGCTTCGCCGCCGTCCTCGCCGAACTGGCCGGCCAGCCCGCCCTCGCCGCGGAACTCCCCGAGGCGCTGCCCGCGCACGGCGTCCTGCTCACCGGCGGCTACGCGGCGGGCGCCGACCCCGACGACTTCTTCCGCGACCGGGTCGAGGAGCCGCAGGCCCTGCGCGCCCGGGTGGTCCTGCTCCGCGACCGGCCGGCCGACGGCCTCAGCGCCGCGCCCGCCGCCCGGGAACTGGCCCTCGGCCACGACACGGCCGTCAGCGAACTGGAACCGGAGGAGGGCGGCGCCCTGGAGACGCTCGCCGAACTCCTCGCCGTGACCGACTTCGCGGCCGTCTACCTGGCCCTGGCCACCCCGGACCGCGCGACCCCGTAGACACCCGGACCGCGCGACCCCGGACCGCGCGACCCCGGACCGCGCGACCCCGGGCCGCGCGACCCCGGCCCCGCGGCCCGCCGGGCCCGGACCCGGTGCCGGCCCGGGTGCCGACCGGGCCACGGCCCCGGCTCCGTCCACCCGGACCCCGGCCCCGTGTCCGGTCCCGTGTCCGGGCCCCGCACGCCCCGGAGCGGCAACCAGTACGGGGCACCCCGAACCGCCCCGTACCCCGTACCCCCGTCCGCTCCGCCCGGGCCTCCGTCCCCGTCCACCGTCCCGACACCCGCCCGTCACCCACCCCCTGTCATCTGTCTCGCGACACACCACACGTCCGCCACCACCCGAGGAGCCGGCAGGCACCATGGACCGCCTCGTCAACACCGTCCGCCCCTACGCCTGGGGTTCCACGACGGCCATCCCCGACCTGCTCGGCACCACCCCCACCGGCGAGCCCCAGGCCGAGATGTGGATGGGCGCCCACCCCGGCGCCCCCTCCCTCACCGGGCGGGGCCCGCTGAACCGGCTCATCGACGCCGACCCCGTACGCGAACTGGGCGAGCGGACCGTCGAGAAGTTCGGCCCGCGCCTCCCCTTCCTGTTCAAGATCCTCGCCGCCGGCGCCCCGCTCTCCCTCCAGGTCCACCCCGATCTCGAACAGGCCCGCGCGGGCTTCGCCGCGGAGGAGGCCGCCGGCATCCCGGTCGACGCCCCGCACCGCACCTACAAGGACGCCAACCACAAGCCCGAGCTGATCTGCGCCCTCACCCCCTTCGAGGGGTTCTGCGGCTTCCGCGACCCGGCCGGCGCCGGCGACCTGATGGCCGGGCTCGGCGTCGACTCCCTCAAGCCGTACGTGGACCTGCTGCACGCCCGTCCCGCCGGGGCCGCGCTCCGCGAGGTCCTGACCGCGCTCCTCACCGCCGACCCCGACGAGACGGCGCGCACCGTCGACGAGGCCGCCGGGGCCGCCGACCGCCTCGGCGGCGTCTACGCCCCGTACGCGACCCTCGCCCACCACCACCCGCACGACCCCGGCGTCCTCGCCGCGATGCTCCTCCACCACGTGCGGCTCCAGCCCGGCGAGGCCCTCTACCTCGGCGCGGGCGTCCCGCACGCCTACCTCGACGGCCTTGGCGTCGAGATCATGGCCAACTCCGACAACGTGCTGCGCTGCGGCCTCACCCCCAAGCACGTGGACGTCCCCGAACTCCTCGGGGTCGTCCGCTTCGACCCGGCCGACCCGGCCGTCCTCCGCCCCGAGGCCTCCCCGGAGGGCGAAGAGGTCTACGAGACCCCGACCGACGAGTTCCGCCTCTCCCGCTTCGTGCGGGCCGAGGGCGCCGCCCCGGCCGACCTCACCGCCCCCACCCCCCAGATCCTGCTCGCCGTCGCCGGACGGCCCCGGGCGGGGGAGACGGACCTCGCCCCGGGCGAGTCCGTCTTCGTACCGGCGGGAGAGGGCATCCAACTGTCCGGAGCGGGTACGGTCTTCCGCGCCACCGTCATTGCCTGATGCGACAATGACCGGCCGAACGACGGCCAGCGAGCCGGAGAACCGACGAAGGGACCACGTACACCCATGAGCGCGTCAGGCGGAACCAAGGCGATCGTGGCGGCACTCGCCGCCAACCTCGCGATCGCCGCAGCCAAGTTCGTGGCGTTCCTGTTCAGCGGCTCGTCCTCGATGCTCGCCGAGAGCGTCCACTCGCTCGCCGACTCCGGCAACCAGGGACTGCTGCTCGTCGGCGGCAAGAAGGCCCAGCGCGAGGCGACCCCGCAGCACCCCTTCGGCTATGGCCGCGAACGGTACATCTACGCCTTCCTCGTCTCCATCGTGCTCTTCTCCGTCGGCGGCATGTTCGCCGTCTACGAGGGCTACGAGAAGATCAAGGACCCCCACGAGATCGAGGCCTGGTACTGGCCGGTCGGCGTCCTCGTCTTCGCGATCATCGCCGAGTCCTTCTCCTTCCGCACCGCCATCAAGGAGTCGAACCCGCTCCGCGGCGACCTCTCCTGGAAGGAGTTCGTCCGCCGGGCCAAGGCCCCCGAGCTGCCCGTCGTCCTGCTTGAGGACCTCGGCGCCCTCGTCGGACTCGTCCTCGCCCTCGGCGGCGTCGGCCTCGCCCTCCTCACCGGCAACGGCGTCTGGGACGGCATCGGCACCCTCTGCATCGGCGTCCTGCTCATCCTGATCGCGCTCGTGCTCGCCGGCGAGACCAAGTCGCTGCTCCTCGGCGAGGCCGCGGGCGTCGACGAGGTCAGGAGGATCGAGGCGGCCGTGGTGGACGGCGAGACCGTCACCCGCCTCATCCACATGCGCACGCTCCACCTCGGCCCCGACGAACTCCTCGTCGCCGCCAAGATCGCCGTCCGGCACGACGACACCGCCGCCGACGTCGCGCGCGCCATCGACGCCGCCGAGGCACGCGTCCGCGCCGCCGTCCCGATCGCCCGGGTCATCTACCTGGAGCCGGACATCTACAGCGAGAAGGAGGCCGCGGCGGGCCCCGACCCGTCCGCGACCCCGGGGGGCACCGGCCACTGACCCCGTCCCGCCCCACTGAGGCCCCCGGAACCCCGCGGCTCCGGGGGCCCCGGCACGTCCGCACGGAGCCCCGCGCCCTCTCCCCGGCTCGATCCGGACTGTGGCCCGCCGCGCCGGTCGGTGTAGATTCGTGACCAGCCAGACGTCGCTGCTGATGGCGGTCGGGCGGTCCCGGGACCGGCCGAGGGAGAGAGGGCCTCCGACGACGGCACCATGGAAGGACCCGGGCATCCGTATGCCCAGGGGCCCCGCCGCGGTGCCCGGCGCCCCGACCGACCCTCGCACCCGATCCACGAGGAGCAGCCCCGTCATGACGACTGTCGCCCACCAGGACTTCAAGGTCGCCGACCTCTCCCTGGCCGTTTTCGGCCGCAAGGAGATCACCCTCGCCGAGCACGAGATGCCCGGTCTGATGTCGATCCGCCGCGAGTACGCCGAGCAGCAGCCGCTGGCCGGCGCCCGGATCACCGGCTCCCTGCACATGACCGTGCAGACCGCCGTCCTCATCGAGACCCTCGTCGCGCTCGGCGCCGAGGTCCGCTGGGCCTCCTGCAACATCTTCTCCACCCAGGACCACGCCGCCGCGGCCATCGCCGTCGGCCCCAACGGCACCCCGGAGAACCCCCAGGGCGTCCCGGTCTTCGCCTGGAAGGGCGAGACCCTGGAGGAGTACTGGTGGTGCACCGAGCAGGCCCTGACCTGGCCGAACACGCCCACCGGCGGCCCGAACATGATCCTGGACGACGGTGGTGACGCCACCCTCCTCGTCCACAAGGGCGTCGAGTTCGAGAAGGCCGGCTCCGCCCCGGACCCGTCCACCGCGGACAGCGAGGAGTACGCCCACATCCTGCGCCTCCTCAACCGCACCCTCACCGAGAACCCGCAGAAGTGGACCCAGCTGGCGTCCGAGATCCGCGGCGTGACGGAGGAGACCACGACGGGCGTCCACCGCCTGTACGAGATGCACCGCGACGGAACGCTGCTGTTCCCGGCGATCAACGTGAACGACGCCGTGACGAAGTCGAAGTTCGACAACAAGTACGGCTGCCGGCACTCCCTCATCGACGGCATCAACCGGGCCACCGATGTCCTCATCGGCGGCAAGACGGCCGTGGTCTGCGGCTACGGCGACGTCGGCAAGGGCTGCGCCGAGTCCCTGCGCGGCCAGGGCGCCCGCGTGATCATCACCGAGATCGACCCGATCTGCGCGCTCCAGGCGGCGATGGACGGCTACCAGGTCACGACCCTGGACGACGTCGTCGAGACCGCCGACATCTTCATCACCACCACCGGCAACAAGGACATCATCATGGCCGGTGACATGGCCCGGATGAAGCACCAGGCCATCGTCGGGAACATCGGCCACTTCGACAACGAGATCGACATGGCCGGTCTCGCGCAGATCCCGGGCATCGTCAAGGACGAGGTCAAGCCGCAGGTCCACACCTGGACGTTCCCCGACGGCAAGGTCCTCATCGTGCTGTCCGAGGGCCGCCTGCTGAACCTGGGCAACGCGACCGGCCACCCCTCCTTCGTGATGTCGAACTCCTTCGCGGACCAGACCCTGGCCCAGATCGAGCTCTTCACCAAGCCGGAGGAGTACCCGACCGACGTCTACGTCCTCCCGAAGCACCTGGACGAGAAGGTCGCCCGTCTCCACCTGGACGCGCTGGGCGTCAAGCTGACGACCCTGCGTCCGGAGCAGGCCGCCTACATCGGCGTCGAGGTCGAGGGCCCGTACAAGCCCGACCACTACCGCTACTGATGTCCCGGCCGGCGGCGCCCGCGCGCTGACGCGACGCCGTCCCGGACAGCAGGACCGGACCCCGCCCGGGGCCGCCCCCGTGAAGGGACGGCCCCGGAGGGACGAGCACCCGGCCAGGCCCCCCGCACCCCCGTGCCGGGGGGCCTGCCCCGTCCAGCCCCCGCCCCCGCTCCTGGAAGCGCCCCCTCCCGAGGACCGCCCCATGCCCCGCGGCCGTTATTCACTCCATGACCCGCACGATCACACCCCCCTCGGCGAAGAACACTTCCACTGCGCGCCCGGCCCCTCGGGCTGGCGCTACGTCTCGCAGACCACCACCCCCTCCGGCGACCACGCGGGCTCCGTCGACCTGGCCGTCGACGAACTCGGCCGCCCCATCCGTCTCGAACTGCACGCCGCGAGCTGGCAGGTCCGCGGCGCGGCCCTCGACGGCGTCACCTGGGTCCGCACGGACCCCACCGGAACCCACGCCACCGAAGGCAATGTGCGCGCCCACGCCTTCACCGGCACGTCCCCGGCGTTCCTCGTCGCCCTCACGCGACTTCTGCGTCTCACCCCCCGCTCCCCCGAGACCCGTGTCAGGCTCGTCGCCTTCACGGTTCCGGTCCTCGCCCCCCTCACGGTCGACCAGTCCTGGGCCCTGCTGAAAAGTGAAGCGCACCCCACTGACAACGGCCCCCTGACAGTGGACGAGTACCAGGTCAGCACCCTGGACACCGGCGAGCGGCACACCGTCCACATCGCCGGCGACGTGGTCCTCGCGGCCCCCGGCATCGAACTCGAGGACCTGGACACCCCGCCCTCGGTCTTCTCCTGACCCCAGGACCACCGGGACCCGGGCGGACGGCACGAAGCCGGGCCCGGCGCCCCGCGCACGCGAGGCACCGGGCGTACTGGGTGCTGGCTCCTCGCGCACGTGAGGCACCGGCGCACCGCCGGCACCGCCGAGAGGCCGAGCCGGGCGAAGCGCCCAGTGCCCCGCGAGCCACGGCGGCGGGGCGGCACGACCGGGACCCGTGACGCGGGCATTCGTTCCCGCACGACCGGAGTTCCCGCGCGCACGTCCCCGAGCTGCCCCCCGCGTTCGGACACCAGCCGCACGGAACGAGCGACGACCCCGAAGACCATCAGGATCTCCATGACGCCCGTGGCCCCCGTGCCGACGCGTGCCGGAACCGGATCGGGCCGCCGTCGTCCCGCAGCCCGGCTTATTGGGCGGCCGCCCGAGGGACAGCGTCTCCACCGCGACCGCCCTCCGCGAGCAGGAACAGGAAGAACGCGACCGCGGCCGGTCCTGGAACAGCGGCCAAGCACGGACCTCGATGTCCAAGCCACCGCCCACCGCACGGAGTGGAAACGCCCCGACCGCCTCCTGTACCGGGACGGCGGATTCACCGACACCGAGGTCGACGAACTCGTCGCGCTGTACCAGCGCACGACCACCCGCCTCCCGGTCGTCCGCTCCAACACCCCGGCCCCTCGTACACGGGGCCGACTCACCGGCTCACGGCCCAGGCGCGTGCCACCGGCGCCAATTGCCGTGCGGCCCTCGCGGAACAGGGCCGTGTCGCCAAGGCGGTGTTCCTGGCGCGGGTCCACGTGCTCGGCGACCGGGGGCCTGGAAGGGGCCGGCCGCAGCGCCACGCCCCCACCGCGGCCTGATGTGCGTACGGCCCCGTCGAGCTGCTAGTCTCCTCCGGTGCCCGCGAAAGCCGTTGACACGGCGATCGCGGGGAGGTAGATTTGAACAGTTGCCTAGAGCTGGACAGCTCGGCAGCAACCAAGTAAAGTCTCACTCACTCCGGTCGGAAATCAATTCCACGGAGTCACTCCGATTCTTATCCGAATCACGAAAGCTACCGATTAGGTCGGCCGAAATGAATCTGATAAAGTCGGAACCGCCGGAAGGGCCCGGAGCGAAAGCGAAACGGGGCCGGAAAGCACCGCCGAAATCGGGCCGGAAACGGTCTGGTAGAGTCGGAAAC
>NZ_JBVHEG010000007.1:0-35842 GCF_055562975.1 Streptomyces sp. NPDC014907
GCCCGGTTACATTCCGAACCCGGAAGCTAAGCCTTTCAGCGCCGATGGTACTGCAGGGGGGACCCTGTGGGAGAGTAGGACACCGCCGAACAATTCTTCAGGACCCCTGGTCCCAGCGTTCACGCTGGGACCAGGGGTCCTTTTGTTTTTCTGGATTTCTTCCGATGCGCGGCGGAGTGCCGGCTGCGCGAGAATGACTGCAGTACCCGAAGACAGGAGTCACCATCATGCCCACCAACTCTCCCGACGATCGTCCGGAGCGCGAGCCGCGTCGCAGGGACGGTGCTGGTGGCGACCGGGGCGGTTTCCGCGCGCCGCGCCGTGATGACCGTGGCGGCGACAACCGGGGCGGCGGCGGTGGCTTCCGTCGCGACGACCGTGGCGCTGACCGTCCGTCGTTCCGGCGCGACGACCGTCCCTCCTACCAGCGTGACGACAACCGGGGCAGTGGCGGCGGGTTCCGCCGCGACGACCGAGGCGGCGACAACCGTGGCGGAGGGTTCCGTCGCGATGACCGGGGTGCCGGTGACAACCGGGGTGGCGGCGGTGGCTTCCGCCGTGACGACCGTGGCGGCGACAACCGGGGCAGTGGCACCGGTGGTGGGTTCCGTCGTGACGACCGTGGCGGCGACAACCGGGGCAGTGGTGGCGGCTTCCGCCGCGACGACCGTGGCGGTGACCGTCCGTCGTTCCGTCGGGACGACAACCGTGGTGGTGACAACCGTGGCGGTGGGTTCCGCCGTGACGACCGGGGTGGCGACCGTCCCTCGTACCAGCGTGACGACAACCGGGGCAGTGGCGGCGGCTTCCGCCGCGACGATCGCGGCGGTGACAACCGGGGTGGCGGCGGTGGCTTCCGCCGTGATGACCGTGCCGGTGACAACCGGGGCAGCGGCACCGGTGGTGGGTTCCGCCGTGACGACCGGGGTGGCGACCGTCCCTCGTTCCGGCGCGATGACCGTCCTTCCTACCAGCGCGATGACCGCCGTGACGACAACCGTGGCGGCGGCGGTGGCTTCCGCCGTGACGACCGTGGCGGCGACAACCGGGGCAGCGGCGGTGGGTTCCGCCGTGACGACCGTGCCGGTGACAACCGGGGCGGCGGTGGCGGGTTCCGTCGCGATGACCGGGGTGGCGACCGTCCCTCGTTCCGTCGGGACGACCGCCCCTCCTACCAGCGCGACGACAACCGCGGCGGTGACAACCGTGGCGGTGGGTTCCGCCGTGACGACAACCGGGGCGGCGACCGTCCCTCGTACCAGCGCGATGACCGCCGTGACGACAACCGTGGCGGCGGCGGTGGCTTCCGCCGTGACGACCGTGGCGGCGACAACCGGGGTGGCGGCGGTGGCTTCCGCCGCGACGACCGTGGCGGTGACCGTCCGTCGTTCCGTCGGGACGACCGTCCCTCCTACCAGCGTGACGACAACCGGGGCAGTGGTGGCGGCTTCCGCCGTGATGACCGGGGTGGCGACCGTCCGTCGTTCCGTCGGGACGACAGCCGCGGTGGCGGGTTCCGTGGGCGTGACGACCGCGGCGGCGACAGCCGGGGCGGGTACGGGCGCCGGGACGACCGGGGCGACCGCGGCGACCGTGCCCCGATCAGGCGGCTGCCGATCCCGCCGGAGGTCACCGGTGAGGAGATCGACCCGGACGTGCGCCAGGAGCTGATGAGCCTGCCCAAGGGGCTCGCCGAGGACGTCTCGCGCAACCTCGTCATGGTGGCCCAGCTGATCGACGAGGACCCGGAGCAGGCGTACGAGTACTCCAAGATCGCCCTGCGGCTCGCGTCCCGCGTCGCCGCCGTCCGTGAGGCCGCCGGTTTCGCGGCGTACGCCACGCAGAAGTACTCCGAGGCGCTGGCCGAGTTCCGGGCCGCGCGGCGGATGAGCGGCGGGGTCGAGCTGTGGCCCGTCATGGCCGACTGCGAGCGCGGTCTCGGCCGGCCCGAGCGGGCGCTGACGATGGCCGGTGAGCCCGAGGTGCAGAAGCTGGACAAGGCCGGTCAGGTCGAGATGCGTCTCGTCGCCGCCGGCGCCCGCCGGGACCTGGGGCAGATCGACGCGGCCATCGTGACGCTGCAGAGCCCCGAGCTGGCCTCCGGTGCCGTCCACCCGTGGACCGCGCGCCTGCGGTACGCGTACGCCGACGCGCTCCTCGCCGCCGGCCGCGAGCAGGAGGCGCGGGAGTGGTTCGCCAAGGCCCTCGAGGCCGACAAGGACGGCGCCACGGACGCCTCCGACCGGCTCGCCGAGATGGACGGCGTCGAGTTCGTGGACGCTTTTGACGACTCCGACGACTCCGACGACTCCGACGACTCCGACGACTCCGACGACTCCGACGAGCCCGCCGGGGCCGGCGAGTCCGAGGAGTCCGGCGACTCGCGCGGGGAGCCGGGCGACGGCGACGAGCGGGACGGCGACAAGGCCTGATCCGGTCCGGCAGTGAGAAGGGCGGCACCCCCCCGGGGGGGTGCCGCCCTTCTCCGTTTCCGGGTGTCCCGTCAGTCCAGCGCGAGGCTCCTCAGGACCAGACCCGTCGCGGGCTTCGGGCCGAAGGAGGTCGACTTGCGGGGCATGGTGACGCCCTGGCGGGCGAGGTCCCGCACGATCTCCTCCCGTACCGGGTGCATGAGGACCGCCGTGCCGCCCCCGCGTTCCGCCTGGGCGACCGCCGCGCCGGCGTCGTGGAGGTACACGACGTCCTCGGGAGCGTCCGGGACGTTCCAGACGTGCTCCAGGAGGGCGGAGTGCAGGACCGTCGCGTCCAGCGTGCGCCACGCTTCGGGGCGGTCCGCGCGGATCACGCGCTCCAGGAGGGCGGGGTCCGGGCGGTCCAGGAGGTGGAAGCGGCCGTCTCCCGCGAGGAGGAAGGCGTTGCCCCCGGCCGCGGCGGTCGCCAGCGCCTCCAGGGCGGCCGGCAGCGGCCCGTCGAGGTGGCGCACCCGGAAGGAGCCCTCGACGGCCGCGAGGGCGTCGGCGACCGGCAGTCGGCGGAGGAGGCGGTGGATGGCGCGGACCCGCAGGGGATAGCGGGCGGTGTCCACCAGGAGGACCAGGCCGTAGTTCCAGGGGCCCGGCGCGGCGTGCTCCTCGCGCAGGCGCAGATAGGTGGCCCAGCGGTGGTGGCCGTCCGCGATGAGGGCCTGGTGGCGGCCGAGACCCGTGGTGACGGCGGCCTGTTCGGCCGGGTCCGTCACGGCCCACAGACGGTGGCGGAAGCCGTCCTCGGTGGTGGTGGAGAGCAGGGGCTCGCGCCGGACGGCGCGCTCGACGACCTCGTCCGGGCCCGCGCCCTCCTCCCCGACGTAAGTGAGGAGCAGGGGTTCGAGGTTGGCCGCGGTGGTCCGCATCAGGTCGGCGCGGTCCTCGACCACGTGCGGCATGACGTCCTCGTGGGGGAGGACGACGCCCGCCTCGGGGGGCGAGAGCTCCAGGGCCCCGATGAGCCCGCGCTGGAGGACGCCGTCGCCCCGCTGCTCGTACACGTAGAACGCGGGCGCGGGATCGGGCGCGAGGACGCCGTCCGCCAGCCAGCGGTCCAGGGTGACGGCGGCCTTGCGGTGGCGGGTGCCGGCGGTGAGGGCCTGCGGAAGGATCAGCCGGACGATGTTGTGCGGGTCCGCCGACTCCAGGTGGCTCAGTCCGTCAGGTCGTACGACGACGTCGTAGGGCGGGGACGTCACGGCGGCGAGGCTGCCGACCCGCTCGGGGACGTACCGGATGCCGCGGAACGGGGTCAGGCGCAGCCCCGCCGCGTCGGCGCGGACGTCGTCGGCCGCGTGACCTGAGGTGTTCATCTCGACATCGTATGCGGGGCGGGACATGAGCGATGATCGGGGTAGCGGGGGGATCACACCCGGTGAGAAGAGGAGCGAGCGGTGACGGTGCGGAACGGCCGGGAACGGCGGAACGAGGGCGGCAGGAAGCGGCCCGGGAGCAGCGCGGTGCCGCTGAGCGGGGCGTACGACACGGCCCTCCTGGACCTGGACGGGGTCGTGTACAGGGGCGGCGTGGCCGTTCCGCACGCCGTCGAGGCGCTGGGGGCGGCCAGGGACGGCGGGATGCGCCTCGCGTACGTCACCAACAACGCGCTGCGGACGCCCGACGCCGTCGCGGAGCACCTCACGGAGCTGGGGGTGCCGGCGGAGCCCGGGGACGTGGTCACCTCGGCGCAGGCCGTCGCCCGGCTGATCGCCGACGAGGTGCCGGAGGGGTCGCGGGTGCTGCTCATCGGCGGCGAGGGGCTGCGGGTGGCGCTGCGCGAACGGGGACTCGTGCCGGTGGAGTCGGCGGACGACGACCCGGTGGCGGTCGTGCAGGGGTACGGGGGGCCCGATCTGCCGTGGAAGAGGTTCGCGGAGGCCGCCTACGCGGTGGGGCGGGGAGTGCCGTGGTACGCCTCGAACACGGATCTGACGATCCCCGCGGCACGGGGGATCGGGCCGGGGAACGGCGCGGCCGTGGAGGTCGTGCGGATCGCCACGGGAGGGCGCTTCGAGCCGAAGGCGGCGGGGAAGCCGCTGCCGCCGATGCACCGGGAGACGGTGATCCGGACCGGGGCGGAACGGCCGCTGGTCGTCGGGGACCGGCTGGACACGGACATCGAGGGCGCGTTCAACGGAGGGGTGGACTCGCTGCTCGTCCTCACCGGGGTGACGGACGTGGCGCAGCTCCTCGCGGCCGTGCCCGAGCACCGCCCGACGTATGTGGCCGCCGATCTGCGGGGGCTGCTCGTGGGGCAGCCGGAGGTGGTCGCGGACGGGGACGGGGGTTTCACCTGCGGAGGCCTGCGGGCGTCGGTCGACGGGAACGCGCTGGTGCTCGACGGGGAGCCCGCGGAGGGCTCCGACGCCATGGACGGGGTGCGGGCCCTGTGCGGGGCCGCCTGGACGGCGGCGGACGAGGGCGCGGGCGTGCCGGACGCGGGGAAGGTGCTTGCGCGGCTGGGGCTGTGAGGGCGCCGGGACTGCGGGAGGCGGCGGGATCGCGGGAGGTGGCGAGTCTGCCGGGAGCGGCGGGATCGCGAGAAGCGGCGGGTCCGCCGGGAGGAACGGGGCAGTGGGGAGCGGTGGGTCTTCGAGAAGCGGCGGGGTGGTGGGAAACGGCGGGCCCGAGGGCGGCGGAGTCCGGGCGGCCGGTGACGGGGCGGCCCGTGGCGGGGCCCGCTCGACGGGGAGAGAAGTTGGATAGGCTAACCTAACTCGACATGGGTCGGGGCCGTCGTCCGGCACGATCGCGGACCAGGACGACGGGAGTCACGGGCATGGACGGTCGGCAGGGGCAGCGCCTGAGCGCGGAGGCGGTCACGCTGGCTTACGAGCAGCGGGTCATCGCCCGTGACCTGTCCGTCGAGATCCCCGACCACTCCTTCACCGTCATCGTCGGGCCGAACGCCTGCGGCAAGTCCACCCTGCTGCGCGCCCTCTCCCGGATGATGAAGCCGAGCGAGGGGCGCGTCCTGCTCGACGGGCAGTCGATCCAGACCATGCCGGCCAAGAAGGTCGCCAGGACCCTCGGTCTGCTGCCCCAGACCTCCGTCGCGCCCGACGGCATCACCGTCTCCGACCTCGTCGCCCGGGGCCGTTACCCGCACCAGGGCCTGCTGCGCCAGTGGTCCCCGGAGGACGAGCGGATCACACGGGAGTCGATGGAGGCGACCGGGGTCGCGGAGCTGGCCGGCCGGTACGTGGACGAACTCTCCGGCGGCCAGCGCCAGCGCGTCTGGATCGCCATGGCGCTCGCCCAGCAGACCCCGCTGCTCCTGCTCGACGAGCCGACGACGTACCTCGACATCCAGCACCAGATCGACGTGCTCGACCTGTGCGCCGAACTGCACGAGACGCAGGGCCGCACGCTCGTCGCCGTCCTCCACGACCTGAACCACGCGGCCCGGTACGCGACCCACCTGATCGCCGTCCGCGCCGGCGAGGTGGTCGCCGAGGGACCGCCGGCCGAGGTGGTGACCGCCGAGCTGGTCGAACGGGTCTTCGGGCTCCGGTGCCGGGTCATCGAGGACCCGGAGACGGGAACGCCGCTGGTCGTGCCGGCCGGACGGAAGGCACGGGCCGCGCTGCGGTGACGGGACCGCGCGGCGCCGCGGTGGGGAGCCGCCGGGAGCGGGCTACAGGAGCGAGCGGAGGCGCAGGAGGTCGCGGAAGCCGGCCTCCAGGCCGACCCGGCCCGAGGCCCAGGCCTTCGCGAAGTTCAGCCGGCCGTCCACCATCGCCACCAGGTCGTCGCTCTTCATCGCGAGCCGGATCTGCGCCTTCACCGGCGGCGGGCCCTCCACCGCGGAGTCGACCTCGATCCGGCCGCCCGTGAGGCGGCCCGTGAAGGTCGTGTCCAGGTCGGTGACGTGGCAGCTCAGGGTGCGGTCGAGCGCGGCGGCGCCGCGCACGCCGCCCTCGGCCCGCGCGAGATTGCCGGAAAGTCTGTCGAGTGCGTCGCGGCACTCCGTGATCGTCGCCATCGCCGTCGACGGTACCCCAGGGCTTCGCGGTAGCGTCGGGGCATGAGCGACGCGATGCCGGAACCGGGGCCCGTGACGGACGGCGGGGTGACGGGACGGGCCGGTGACGGACCGGACGGACGGACGCCGGGGGAGACCCCCGGTGCGCCTCCTCCCGAAGTCCCCGGCGCGACCCCTCCCGAGGTCCCCGCCGAAGCGCCCGGCGGACCTTCCGCCGAAGCCCCCGGTGGACCTCCCGCCGGGGCGCCCGGCGGGACGCCCGCCGGGACCGCCGCCGCGCCGCTCGGCGTCGTCCGGGAGCCGACCGGCCACGCCGCCGTCGACGTCCGCCTCGCGCGTCTCGCCGAGGTCGACCGCCTCCCGGCGGACCGGCACCTGGAGGTGTACGAGGATGTACACCGTGGACTGCGCGACGAACTGACCTCGCTCGACGCGCGGCCCGCCCCCCATCCGCACGAAAACAGGAGCTGAACAGAACGTGGCAGGAGTGGCACGCCGCCGCCTCGACGCCGAGCTGGTCCGGCGCAAGCTCGCGCGCTCGCGGGAGCACGCCGGCCAGCTGATCGCCGCGGGCCGGGTGACCGTCGGCAAGACCGTCGCCACCAAGCCCGCCACCCAGGTCGAGACCGCCGCGGCCATCGTCGTCGCCCAGGACGACTCCGACCCCGACTACGTCTCGCGCGGCGGCCACAAGCTCGCCGGGGCCCTCGCGGCCTTCGTGCCGGAGGGGCTGGTCGTCGAGGGGCGGCGCGCCCTCGACGCCGGGGCCTCCACCGGCGGCTTCACGGACGTCCTGCTGCGCGCGGGCGCCGCCCACGTCGTCGCCGTCGACGTCGGCTACGGGCAGCTCGCCTGGTCGCTGCGGAGCGACGAACGGGTCACCGTCAAGGACCGTACGAACGTGCGCGAACTGACGCTCGACGCGATCGACGGCGTCCCCGTCGACCTCGTCGTGGGCGACCTCTCCTTCATCCCCCTCGGCCTCGTCCTGCCCGCCCTGACGGCCTGTACGGCGCCCGGCGCCGACCTCGTCCTCATGGTGAAGCCGCAGTTCGAGGTGGGCAGGGAACGGCTCGGCACGGGCGGGGTCGTCCGGTCCGCCGAACTCCGCGCGGACGCCGTGAAGAACGTGGCCCGGCAGGCCGGCGCACTCGGACTCGGCGTCCTCGGCGTCACCGCCAGCCCGCTGCCCGGCCCGTCCGGCAACGTCGAGTACTTTCTGTGGCTGCGGGCAGGGGCGCCCGCGCTCGATCCGGCGGACGTCGACCGCGCCGTGGCGGAAGGACCTCGTTGACCTCAACGGCAGCACCATCAGAGACCGCACCACGCACCGTCTTCCTGCTCGCGCACACCGGGCGGCCCGCCGCCGTGCGCAGCGCCGAACGGGTCGTCCAGGGGCTGTTGCGCTCCGGCATCGGCGTCCGCGTCCTGGCGGCCGAGGCGGCGGACCTGCCGCTGCCGTCCTCCGTGGAGAAGGTGCCGGAGGCCTGCTCCGACGCGATCGACGACTGCGAACTGCTCGTCGTCCTCGGCGGTGACGGCACCCTGCTGCGCGGAGCCGAACTCTCCCGCGCCTCCGGAGTGCCGATGCTCGGCGTCAACCTGGGGCGGGTGGGCTTCCTCGCGGAGGCCGAACGCGACGACCTCGACCAGGTCGTGGAACGGGTCGTCACCCGGGACTACGAGGTCGAGGAGCGGATGACCCTCGACGTCACCGTGTACCAGAACGGCGACGTCCTGCACCGCGACTGGGCCCTCAACGAGGCGGCCGTGCAGAAGGTGTCCCCGGAACGGATGCTGGAGGTCGTCCTCGCGATCGACGGACGCCCGGTGACCGGCTTCGGCTGCGACGGGGTGATCTGCGCGACACCGACGGGTTCCACCGCGTACGCCTTCTCGGCGGGCGGGCCGGTGATCTGGCCCGAGGTCGAGGCGCTGCTCATGGTCCCGATCGGGGCGCACGCCCTCTTCGCCAAACCGCTGGTGACCACCCCGGAGTCGGTCCTCGCGGTCGAGGTCGAGCCGCACACCCCGGACGGGGTGCTGTGGTGCGACGGGCGGCGGACCGTGGAACTGCCGGCCGGCGCGCGGGTCGAGGTCCGGCGCGGTGCCGTGCCGGTCCGGCTCGCCCGGCTGCACCACGCCTCCTTCACGGACCGGCTCGTCGCCAAGTTCGCCCTCCCGGTGTCGGGGTGGCGGGGCGCGCCGCGCTGACCGGGCCTTCCGCCCCGGTGCCCGGCCCTCCGCCCCGGCGCCGCGCCGGCCGCCCCGGCCGGGCGCGGGACCGCTCCGACCGGCCGGGGGACCGGCCCGTCCTCCCGGCGCCGGACGTCCGGCCGGGCGGCGCGCCGGGGGTCCCGGCCGGGCCGATGTCGCATCGGACCAGGGAAACCTCGTATGGTCTGGGGCGTGCTGGAGGAGATGCGGATACGGTCGCTCGGGGTCATCGACGACGCTGTGGTCGAGTTGTCGCCCGGGTTCACCGCGGTGACCGGTGAGACCGGTGCGGGCAAGACCATGGTCGTGACCAGCCTGGGGCTGCTGCTCGGCGGCCGGGCGGACCCGGCGCTCGTACGGATCGGCGCGGCGTCGGCCGTGGTCGAGGGACGGATCAGCGTGTCCCCGGGCACGCCGGCCGCCCTGCGCGCGGAGGAGGCCGGGGCGGAACTGGACGAGGGGGCGCTGCTCGTCAGCCGCACCGTCTCGGCCGAGGGACGCTCCCGGGCCCACCTCGGCGGGCGTTCCGTGCCCGTCGGGCTGCTCGCCGAACTCGCCGACGAACTCGTGGCCGTCCACGGCCAGACCGACCAGCAGGGCCTGCTCAAGCCCGCCCGGCAGCGCGGCGCGCTCGACCGGTACGCGGGCGCGGCCGTCTCCGGGCCGCTCGCCGCCTACGGCGAGGCGTACCGGCGGCTGCGGGCGGTCACCGCCGAGCTGGACGAGATCACCACCCGGGCCGCGGAACGCGCCCAGGAGGCCGATCTGCTGCGCTTCGGGCTCGACGAGATCGAGGCCGTCGCCCCGCTGCCGGGGGAGGACGCCGAACTGGCCGCCGAGGCCGACCGGCTCGGGCACGCCGAGGCCCTCGCCTCCGCCGCCGCGCTCGCGCACGGCGCGCTCGCGGGCTCCCCCGAGGACCCCGAGTCCGTCGACGCGACCACCCTCGTCGCGGGCGCGGGCCGGGCCCTGGAGGCCGTGCGGTCGCACGATCCGGCGCTCGCCGCGCTCGCCGACCGGATGGGGGAGATCTCCATCCTGCTCGCGGACGTGGCCACCGAACTGGCCGGGTACGCCGACGACCTGGACGCCGACCCGCTGCGGCTCGCCGCCGTCGAGGAGCGGCGCGCGGCCCTCACGCAGCTGATCCGGAAGTACGGGGACGGGGACGGCACCGACGCCGTCCTCGCCTGGGCGGAGAAGAGCGCCGCCCGGCTCGGCGAGCTGGACGACGACGGCGGCCGGATCGAGGAGCTGACCGCCGAACGCGACCGGCTGCGCGACGAGCTGTCGGCGCTCGCGCAGCGGCTCACCGACGCGCGGACGGAGGCGGCGGACCGGTTCGCCGCCGCCGTCACCGCCGAACTCGCCTCGCTGGCCATGCCGCACGCGCGGGTGTCCTTCGACATCCGGCAGACCGAGGACCCCGAGGGCGTCGAGGTCGGCGGCCGGCGGGTCGCCTACGGGCCGTCCGGCGCCGACGAGGTCGAGCTGCTGCTCGCCCCGCACCCCGGCGCCCCGCCCCGGCCGATCGCCAAGGGCGCGTCCGGCGGCGAGCTGTCCCGGGTCATGCTGGCCGTGGAGGTCGTCTTCGCAGGGGTCGACCCGGTGCCGACGTACCTCTTCGACGAGGTCGACGCGGGCGTCGGCGGCAAGGCGGCCGTCGAGATCGGCCGGCGTCTCGCCAGGCTCGCCAGGACGGCCCAGGTCGTCGTGGTCACCCACCTGCCGCAGGTCGCGGCCTTCGCCGACCGCCAGCTGCTGGTGGAGAAGACCAGCGACGGCTCGGTGACCCGCTCCGGCGTCACCGTCCTGGAGGGCGAGGAACGCATCCGGGAGCTGTCCCGGATGCTCGCCGGCCAGGAGGACTCCGAGACGGCGCGGGCCCACGCGGAGGAACTGCTCGCGACGGCGCGGGCGGACGGATGAGGCGCCCCGCCCCCTTCGCCGCCGCCTGAGCGACCCGGGCGGTGTGCGAGGGGCCGCGGAGGCTCCCGCGCGGCGCGCGCCGGACGCGGACGGGCCACCGGGGCGGAGCGCCGGCCCGGAGGCCGGGCCCGCCGTCGCCCTCGGGACGGCGGCGGGAAGCGGCGGCGCGCCCGCCGGGCTCCCCGGGACCGGGACCGCCCCGCACGCGGCCGGGCCGTCGCCGCGGCCGTACGGGGGAGCGCGCGGTCTCCTCGCGCGCTCGCTCGGGCGGGTGAACCCGAGGGGCGGAACGTGCCGCCGTACGCCCCCCGTACAGGGGAACGACGGCACTTCGATGCCGGAACGCGCGTACGGTCGGGAGCGCGAACTGGCATTCTTGGGCGCGTGACACAGCTCCGTACGGTCCAGGTGTTGGGCGGTGGCGGCGCGGGCAGCAGCGCTCATGTCCGATCACTCGCCGCGGGGCTGGTGGCGAGGGGCGTGCGGGTGACCGTGTGCGCTCCTCCCGCGCTCGACCGCCTCCACGACTACCCGGGGGCCGGCGCCCGTTTCGTGCCGCTGCCCCGCCTCGGCGACCCCGCCGCCGTCGCCGCGCTCCGCAACGCCTGCGTCGGCGCGGACGTGGTCCACGCCCACGGGCTCCAGGCCTCCGTACGGGCCGCGCTCGCGCTGTCCGGCGGGCCGGAGGTCCCCCTCGTGACGACCTGGCACACCCGGAGCCACGCGGAGGGGGCGCGGGCCGGTGCCCTCCGGCTCCTCGAACGCCGGACCGTACGGGCCGCCCGCGTCGTCCTCGCCACCTCCTCCGAACTGGTCGACCGGGCCCGGCGGCGCGGCGCCCGCGACGCCCGGCTCGCCCCCGTCGCCGTGCCCGCCGCGCGCGGGCCCGTCTGCCTCCACGACGGCAAGACGCGCGCCGAACTCGGCGCGGTCGGCCGGCCGTTGCTGATGGCGGTCGGGGCGCTGGAACGGGGCCGGGGCCACCGGACGCTGCTCGACGCCGCCCGGGAGTGGCGCGACCTCGACCCGCAGCCGCTCCTCGCCATCGCCGGGGAGGGGCGCGAACGGGCCCGCCTCCGGCGGCGGATCGCCGGCGAGGACCTCCCGGTACGGCTGCTCGGGCACCGCGAGGACGTCGCGGAACTGCTGGCGGCGGCGGACGTCGCCGTCCTCCCGTCCCGCTGGGAGGCCCGCTCCCCGCTCGCCCAGGAGGCCCTGAGGCTCGGTGTGCCGCTCGTCGCGACGGCGGTGGGCGGCATCCCGGAACTCGTCGGCGACGCGGCGGAACTGGTGCCGTACGGGGACGCCGCGGCGCTCGCGGCGGCGGTGCGGGGGCTCCTCGAGGACGCGGACCGGCGGATGGACCTGGCGGCGGCGGGCCGGACCCGGGCGGGGACGTGGCCGACCGAGGACGACACGGTGGCCCACGTGCTCAGCGTGTACGACGAGCTGGTGGGGCGGTGACGGGGGGCGCCGCGCCCCTCACGGCGTGAGGCGGCGGGCCCTCAGGGCCAGGGAGAGGGCCAGGACCGTCTGGGGGTCGTCCAGGTCGGTGCCCAGGAGTTCGGAGATGCGGGCCAGCCGGTTGTAGAGGGTCTGGCGGTTGAGGTGCAGCTCGCGGGCCGTCTCCGCCTTGCGGCCCGCGTGGGCCAGATACGTCTCCAGGGTGGGCAGGAGCGGCGGCCGGGAGGTGCGGTCGTGCTCCCGGAGGGGACCGATCGCCCGGTCCACGAAGGCCGCGAGCACCGTGTCCCCGTGGAGGTGCAGCCGCCACAGCAGCAGATCGATGTCGAGGCGCCGCGCGTCGTACCAGGGACGGTCCGACAGGCCCTGCGCCGCCGTCGCCGTCTCCGCCGCGTGCCGCAGGCCCGCCGAGGCCGCCGCCCAGCCCCCGGCGACGCCCACCACGACCACCGGCGGGTGCGCCCCGGCCCGCTCCAGGCCGGCCCGCCCCACGCCCGCGCGCAGGGCCGCCGCGACCCGGTCCGCGACCGCCGCGCGCTCCGTCTCCGCGCGCAGGCCGAGGAGGAGCGGGACGCGGCCCTCGACCGGGCGGACGCCGAGGAGGACGGGGACGCCGAGGGAGGAGAGCTCCTCCAGGACCGCGCGGGCGAGCAGCGCCCAGCTGCCGGACGGGGAGAGTTCGGGCGCCAGGCGCATCACCACGGGCAGGAGCGGGCCGTCCCCCGGTCTGAAGCCGAGGACCCGGGCCTGGGCCGGGGCGTCCTCGGCGCTGATCGCGCCCTCCGCCAGGTCCGTCAGGAAGTCGCCCCGGCCGCGCGCGGCCAGCTCCTCCTCCTGCCGGGCCTGCATGAGGACGACCGCGAGGAGCCCGGCCGCCCGCTCGGCCGCCATCCGGTGGACGGGGGAGAGGGCACCGGAGACCGCCGGGAGCACCAGACGGGCCCGTACCGCGCCCGTACCGGGGCCGCCGCCGGGCACGTCGACCAGGACCGTGCCGGTGGGCGGGCCGGACTCGCGGGCCGTCCGCCCGCCGCGCAGCCCGTCCCACACCTGGAGCGGGTCGGCGGGCGAGGGCCCGGCGCCCGCCGCGTACAGGAGCCGGCCGTCGGCGGTCTCCAGGAAGACCGGGTTGGCGGCGAAGCCGGAGAGGACGCGCAGCACCTCCGGGACCCCGCCGCCCCCGAGCAGGGCCTCCGTGCACCGCCGGTGGACCTCCTCGGCCTGCCGCTGGAGGGCGTAGTGGCCGTTGACGATCTCGGTGTGGATCTCCTCGGTCACCGCCACGAACGGCACCTCGCGGTGCAGCTGCACCAGCGGCAGGCCCGCCGTCCGCGCGGCCTCCACGAGCGCCGCCGGCAGCCGGGCGAAGCGCGACCCCAGCTCCACCACGAGCGCCGCGATGCCCCGGTCGGCGAGCCGCCGCACGAAGGCTCGCTGCTCGGCCGGGCGGGTGCCCAGGCCGAGGCCCGTGGTCAGCAGCAGCTCGCCGCCCTTGAGCAGCGACGCGATGTTCGGCACCTCGCCCGCGTGCACCCAGCGCACCGTGCGGTGCAGCCGGTCCGCGCAGGCGACCACCTCCGGGAGCCCGCCGCGCAGGCCCGGGAGGTCGAGCGCCCGCTGCACGGTGATCCCGCCCTGGTTGTCCATGGACCCGGACGCTACCCGCGTCCCCGCCCCGGAGGCATCCCCCCGGCCACGGGGGCGATCGGTCACCTCCCGCCACGGGGCCGGGCGGGGCGGCGGGGGTCCCTCAGCCGCCGTAGGCGCCGCTGGCCGTCAGCCGCAGGGCGGTGTCGATCAGCGGGACGTGGCTGAAGGCCTGCGGGAAGTTGCCGACCTGACGCTGGAGGACCGGGTCCCACTCCTCGGCGAGCAGGCCGAGGTCGTTGCGGAGCGAGAGCAGCTTCTCGAAGAGGGTGCGGGCCTCGTCCACGCGGCCGATCATCGCCAGGTCGTCGGCCAGCCAGAAGGAGCACGCCAGGAACGCGCCCTCGTCGCCCGCCAGGCCGTCCACGCCGGCCTCCTCGCCGGCCGTGGGGTAGCGCAGCACGAAACCGTCCTCGGTGGACAGCTCCCGCTGGATCGCCTCGATCGTGCCGATGACCCGCTTGTCGTCCGGCGGCAGGAAGCCCATCTGCGGGATCAGCAGCAGCGAGGCGTCCAGCTCCTTGGAGCCGTACGACTGCGTGAAGGTGTTCCGCTCCTTGTCGTAGCCCTTCTCGCAGACGTCCCGGTGGATCTCGTCGCGCAGCTCGCGCCAGCGCTCCAGCGGGCCGTCGGCGTCCCCGGACTCGATGAGCTTGATCGTGCGGTCCACGGCCACCCAGGCCATCACCTTGGAGTGCACGAAGTGCCGGCGCGGTCCGCGGACCTCCCAGATGCCCTCGTCGGGCTGGTTCCAGTTCTTCTCCAGGTACTCGATCAGCTTGAGCTGGAGCAGGGAGGCGTAGTCGTTGCGGGACAGGCCGGTCATGTGCGCCAGGTGCAGGGCCTCGGTGACCTCGCCGTACACGTCCAGCTGGAGCTGGTTCGCGGCGCCGTTGCCGACCCGGACCGGGGTGGAGCCCTCGTACCCCGGGAGCCAGTCCAGCTCCGCCTCGCCCAGCTCCCGCTCGCCCGCGATGCCGTACATGATCTGGAGGTTCTCCGGGTCGCCCGCGACCGCCCGGAGCAGCCAGTCCCGCCAGGCGCGGGCCTCCTCGCGGTAGCCGGTGCGCAGCATCGAGGAGAGGGTGATCGCCGCGTCCCGCAGCCAGGTGTAGCGGTAGTCCCAGTTCCGCACGCCGCCGATCTCCTCGGGCAGCGAGGTCGTCGGGGCGGCGACGATCCCGCCGGTCGGCGCGTACGTCAGCGCCTTCAGGGTGATCAGGGAGCGGACCACGGCCTCCCGGTAGGGGCCGTGGTACGTGCAGTGGTCGACCCACTCGCTCCAGAAGCCGACGGTCGCCTCCAGGGCGCCCTCGGGGTCCGGCAGCGCCGGCGGCTCCTTGTGCGAGGGCTGCCAGGAGAGGGTGAGGGCGACCCGCTCCCCGGGGGAGACGGTGAACTCGGAGTACGTGGTCAGGTGCTCGCCGTGGGTCTCCGCGTCGGTGTCCAGCCACACCGAGTCGGGTCCGGCGACCGCGACCGTGCGCTCGCCGACCTTGTGCACCCAGGGCACGATCCGGCCGTAGCTGAACCGCATGCGCAGCGCGGACCGCACGGGGACCCGGCCGCTGACGCCCTCCACGATCCGGATCAGCTGCGGCGCGCCGTCGCGCGGGGGCATGAAGTCGGTCACCCGGACCGTGCCGCGCGGGGTGTCCCACTCGGATTCCAGGACGAGCGAGTCGCCCCGGTAGCGGCGCCGGTCGGCGGGGGCCGGCTCGGCGTCGTCCGGGCCCGCGGGGGCCACCCGCCAGAACCCGTGTTCCTCGGTGCCGAGGAGTCCCGCGAAGATCGCGTGCGAGTCGAAGCGGGGCAGGCAGAGCCAGTCCACGCTGCCGTCCCGGCAGACCAGGGCAGCGGTCTGCATGTCTCCGATGAGTGCGTAATCCTCGATGCGCCCGGCCACGTGCTTCACTCCAGTCGAACGGCCATGTCCGCCCCTCGGGGCGCTTGCTCCAGATGCCCGGCCGGTGTCCGGCCCGCTCTGTCCGAGTGTGTCAGTGGTTGGGGGTCTTCGACGGGCCCCGGCCCGGAACGGGGGCGCTTCCCGGGCGCCCGGCCCCGGACGGAAGCGGCGGCTCCGTCGGCCGGCCGGCTCGGCGGGCCGGTCCGAGCAGGATACGTCGAGCCGCCCACCGCCCGGTGGGCAAGCCCGCGAGAGCGTTGATCCGATCAGGTGAACACCCCTTTCCCCCGGGCCGGTGGGAGGCGGCCCCGGCGGTCGCGTCGCCGTCCGTGAACGCCCGGCTCCCGCGTGTGGCCGGAAGCGGCCTCCCCATGTCGCTGATACCCTGGTACCCCGTGGACCGGTGGGAAACGGCGAGAGCCGAGGACCCCGCGACCGCAGCGACGGCACCCCCCGATTCTTCCGGAGGGGACGCCGGTACGCACCTCCAGAACGCGACCACGGGAGCCCCCTCTTGGCGATGCCGCCCAACACCACGACGACCAAGCACATCTTCGTCACCGGGGGTGTCGCCTCCTCCCTCGGCAAGGGCCTCACCGCCTCCAGCCTGGGTGCGCTCCTCAAGGCGCGGGGCCTGCGGGTCACGATGCAGAAGCTCGACCCGTACCTCAACGTCGACCCCGGCACGATGAACCCGTTCCAGCACGGCGAGGTGTTCGTCACCAACGACGGCGCCGAGACCGACCTGGACATCGGCCACTACGAGCGCTTCCTCGACGTCGACCTCGACGGCTCGGCCAACGTCACCACCGGCCAGGTCTACTCGCAGGTCATCGCCAAGGAGCGGCGCGGCGAGTACCTGGGCGACACCGTGCAGGTCATCCCGCACATCACCAACGAGATCAAGTCCCGCATCCGCCGCATGGCGACCGACGACGTGGACGTGGTCATCACCGAGGTCGGCGGCACCGTCGGCGACATCGAGTCCCTGCCGTTCCTGGAGACCGTGCGCCAGGTCCGCCACGAGGTCGGCCGCGACAACGTCTTCGTCGTGCACATCTCGCTGCTGCCCTACATCGGCCCGTCCGGCGAGCTGAAGACCAAGCCGACCCAGCACTCGGTCGCCGCCCTGCGCAACATCGGCATCCAGCCCGACGCGATCGTGCTGCGCGCCGACCGCGAGGTCCCCACCGCCATCAAGCGCAAGATCTCGCTGATGTGCGACGTCGACGAGGCCGCCGTGGTCGCCGCCATCGACGCCAAGTCGATCTACGACATCCCGAAGGTGCTGCACACCGAGGGCCTGGACGCCTACGTCGTCCGCAAGCTCGACCTGCCCTTCCGCGACGTGGACTGGACCGTCTGGGAGGACCTCCTGGACCGCGTCCACAACCCGGAGCACGAGGTCACCGTCGCGCTCGTCGGCAAGTACATCGACCTGCCCGACGCCTACCTCTCGGTCACCGAGGCCATGCGGGCCGGCGGCTTCGCCAACAAGGCCCGGGTCAAGGTCAAGTGGGTCACCTCCGACGAGTGCAAGACCCCGGCCGGTGCCGAGAAGCAGCTCGGCGACGTCGACGCGATCCTCGTCCCCGGCGGCTTCGGCGACCGCGGCGTGAGCGGCAAGGTCGGCGCGATCCGGTACGCCCGCGAGCACAAGGTGCCGCTCCTCGGCATCTGCCTGGGCCTCCAGTGCATCGTCATCGAGGCGGCCCGGAACCTGGCCGGCATCCCCGAGGCCAACTCCACCGAGTTCGACCCGGCCACCGCGCACCCCGTCGTCTCCACGATGGAGGAGCAGCTGGCGTACGTCGAGGGCGCGGGCGACCTGGGCGGAACGATGCGCCTGGGCCTGTACCCGGCGAAGCTCGCCGAGGGCTCCATCGTCCGCGAGGTCTACGGCGACGAGCCGTACGTGGAGGAGCGCCACCGCCACCGCTACGAGGTCAACAACGCGTACCGCGCGGAGCTGGAGAAGAAGGCCGGCCTGGTCTTCTCCGGGACCTCCCCGGACAACAAGCTCGTCGAGTACGTCGAGTACCCGCGCGAGGTCCACCCCTACCTGGTCGCCACCCAGGCGCACCCGGAGCTCCGCTCCCGCCCGACCCGTCCGCACCCGCTCTTCGCGGGCCTGGTCAAGGCGGCCGTCGAGCGCAAGACGGGCAAGCCGGCCGGGTGACCGGCGCGCCGGTCCCGCGGCGTTAACGTTGCCGGGGTACGGGTCCTTCGGGGCCCGTGCCCCGGCTTTCGCGTGTGGTTCGTGTACGTGTTCGTGTGTTCGTGTACGGGAGGACGGCTGATGGAGTTGCAGGACACCCCGCAGGAGTGGCGGGTCGTCGAGACGGCGACCCCGTTCCGGGGGAAGAAGACGAGCATGCGCACGGACGACGTGGTCATGCCGGACGGCACGGTCGCGCGCCGCGACTACCAGGTCCACCCCGGTTCGGTGGCCGTCCTGGCCCTGGACGGGGAGGACCGGGTCCTCCTGATCAAGCAGTACCGGCACCCGGTGCGGCAGAAGCTCTGGGAGATCCCGGCCGGCCTCCTCGACGTGCCCGGGGAGAACCCGCTGCACGCGGCCCAGCGGGAGCTGTACGAGGAGGCCCACGTCAAGGCGGGGGACTGGCGGGTCCTGACCGACGTGTACCCCACTCCGGGCGGTTGCGACGAGGCGGTGCGGATCTTCCTCGCGCGGGACCTCGCCGAGGCGGAGGGCGGCCGCTTCGAGGTCACCGAGGAGGAGGCCGACATGGAGACGGCGCGGGTGCCGCTCGCGGACCTCGTGCGGGGCGTCCTCGCGGGCGAGCTGCACAACAACTGCCTGGTCGTGGGGGTCCTGTCGCTGGCCGCCGCCCGTGCGGGCGGGGGGCTGGACGCGCTCCGTCCGGCGGACGCGCCGTGGCCGGCGCGGCCGTTCGAGCCGTAGGCCGTCTCCGTCCGCCACGGCAGCGATCCTGTCTGAAGATCTGCTGATCCGATCGGGGGACGTGTCCGCCGTGCTCCGCCGGGTACGTGCCGTGCCCTGAACTACGCTCGGAAACGCCCGTGCGGAGCCCCTCGCGGGATCGGCTCGTGCGCAGGTGGACGGGAGCGTGGCCCGTGACGGATCAGGCGGTGGCGACGGCCGGCAGCCGGCGGTTCTTCGGCCGGCAGCGCGAGGTGAAGGCCCTGCGCGCCGACATCGAGCGGACCGGCCTCGACACCCTCACCGGCCGCAAGGCGCCCCGCGCCCGGGTCCTGCTCATCGCGGGCAGGCCCGGCTCCGGGCGGACCGCCCTCGCCGAGGAACTGGCCGCCGGGGTCGCCGACCGGTACCCCGACGGGATCGTCCGCGTCCGGCTCACCGAACCCGGCGGCGCGCCCGTCCCCGCCGCCCGGGCCGCCCAGGAGCTCCTGGCCGCGCTCGGGGTCCCCGAGCCCCCCGGCGCCGCCGAGGACGAGCTGACCGAACTGGTCCGCGGCGCCTTCGCCGGACGCCGGGCCGTCCTGATCCTGGACGACGCCGTCGACGCGGAACAGGCGGACCCGCTGATCCCCGACGACCCCGGGACCCTGGTGATCGGCGTCTCCGGGGGACCGCTCACCGGCATCCCCGACGTGCGGCCCTGCACCCTCGGCGGACTCGACCCCAAGTCGGCCATCGAACTGCTCGGCGCCTTCACCGGCTCCGTCCGCATCACCGTGGACCCGCAGGCCGCCGAGACCCTGGTGGAGGAGTGCGGAGGACTGCCCGCCGCGGTCGTCCTCGCCGGCGGCTGGCTCTCCACCCACCCCAAGACCTCCGTCGCCGACCTCGCCAAGCGGCTGCGCGGGGTGAGCGGGGACCCCCTCACCCGGGCCTTCCTCCTCGTCCACGAGGCGCTGCCGCCCACCGCCGCGCGGATACTGCGATTCCTCACGCTCGCCCCGCTCGGCCGGGCCGACGCGCACACCGCCTCCGCCCTGGCCGGCTGCTCGGTCTCGGCCGCCGCCACCACGCTCGCCGACTTCGCCGCCCTGGGGCTCGTCTCCGCCGGCGAGGACGGGCAGTACGAGGTGCGCGCCCATCTCGTCCCCCTCCTCCGCGCCCAGCTGGAGGAGCGCGACCGGCCCGCCGAGGTGCAGCTCGCCCGGGCCCGGATGCTGGAGCGAACCGTACGGCTCCTCCAGTCCTGCCGCGCGGTCACCGAGCCCGAGGGCTCGCCCGCGCGCAGGAAGCTGGCCGGACTGCCGCGCGCCCTGCGCTTCCCGTCCGCCGCCGCCGGGGCCGCCTGGCTGGAGTCCCGGCGGCCCGTGCTGCTCGCCTCCGCCCGCCTCGCCGTCGCCGACGGGGAGCTGGACACCCTGGCGCGGCGCCTGATCGCCTCCCTGGTCAAGGCGCTCGCCGCGCACCGCGGGGCCGAGGCCGCCGCCCCCGAGCTCTACGGGCTGCACCGGCTCGTCCTGGACGTGGCCGAGCGGCGCGGGCTGCACCGGGAGCGGGCCGCGGCCCTGCTGAACCTGGCGGACCTCGATGCCCGCACCGGCAGGACGAAGGACGCTCTTCTGCGATATCGGTTGGCTCTGGATGCCGGACGCGCAGCAAATGATCCGTATGCGACCGGTCGGGCGATGGAATCCGTAGGTGGCTCCTATCAGGAGCTGGGGGACTGGCAGCGGGCCGGCGACTGGTACGGACGGGCGCTCGCCCAGCGGCTCGCCCGGGACGAGCGCGCCGACCAGGCCCGGCTGTACGCCCGCCTCGGTGCCGTGCAGACCTACGCGGGCCGGTACGGGGAGGCGCTGCGGAACTGGCGGGCCGCCGCCGCCGGCTACCGCAGGCTCTCCGATCTCCCGGGCTACGCAAGGGCGTTGAGCGAGGCGGCCCGGGTCCAGGAGTACGCCGGACGGCCCGAGGAATCCCTGCGGACCTGCGAGGAGGCGGTGGAGTGGGCCCGCCGGGCCCAGGACACCCGGCTCCAGGCGGCGCTCCGGCTGCGCCTCGCCGACACCCTCGACCGGCTCGGGGACCCGGCCGCCGCGCGGCTGCACCGGGCCGGAGCGGAGAGACTCCTGGAAACCGCGCCGCCCGCCTACGAAATCCGCAGTGGGTTCATCGAAGATTGATACTTTGAAAGGCTAGACAGCGGTACCTCCTTCATTAGACTGGTCGAGCCGCGTTCATACGTGGTCTGCCCCGGTGCGCCGCAATGCCTCCGGGTATGTATCGCAGTGCGCCAGTTATCCCCCTGATTCAAGGACCGTGATCGACGATGAAGGTCGGCATCCCCCGCGAGGTCAAGAACAACGAGTTCCGCGTGGCCATCACCCCCGCCGGTGTCCACGAGCTCGTCCGCCACGGCCACCAGGTCCTCGTGGAGCAGAACGCCGGTGTCGGCTCCTCGATCACGGACGAGGAGTACGTCGCCGCCGGCGCGGAGATACTCCCCACCGCCGACGAGGTCTGGGCCGCCGCCGACCTGCTCCTCAAGGTCAAGGAGCCGATCGCGGAGGAGTACCACCGCCTCCGCAAGGACCAGACCCTCTTCACCTACCTGCACCTCGCCGCCTCCCGCGAGTGCACGGACGCGCTCCTGGCCTCCGGCACCACCGCCATCGCGTACGAGACCGTCGAGACCGCCGGCCGCGCGCTCCCGCTGCTCGCCCCGATGTCCGAGGTCGCGGGCCGCCTGGCCCCGCAGGTCGGCGCCTACCACCTGATGCGCTCGGCCGGCGGCCGCGGCGTCCTCCCCGGCGGCGTCCCCGGCACCCACGCCGGCCGGGCCGTCGTCATCGGCGGCGGCGTCTCCGGCTGGAACGCCACCCAGATCGCCGTCGGCATGGGCTTCCACGTGACCCTGCTCGACAAGGACATCAACAAGCTCCGCGAGGCCGACAAGATCTTCGGCACCAAGGTGCAGACGATCGTCTCCAACGCCTACGAGCTGGAGAAGGCCGTCGTCGAGGCCGACCTCGTCATCGGCGCCGTCCTCATCCCGGGCGCCAAGGCCCCGAAGCTGGTCACCAACGAGCTCGTCGCCAAGATGAAGCCCGGAAGTGTCCTTGTCGACATCGCCATCGACCAGGGCGGCTGCTTCGAGGACTCGCACCCGACCACCCACGCCGAGCCGACCTTCCGGGTCCACGACTCGGTCTTCTACTGCGTCGCCAACATGCCCGGCGCGGTCCCGAACACCTCCACCTACGCCCTCACCAACGCCACGCTGCCCTACATCGTGTCGCTGGCGAACAACGGCTGGGCCGAGGCGCTGCGCCGCGACCCCGCCCTCGCCCTGGGTCTCAACACCCATGACGGCAAGGTGGTGTACAAGGAGGTCGCCGAGGCCCACGGCCTCGAGCACGTCGAGCTGAGCAGCCTCCTGGGCTGACCCGCCCGGCACCGCCGTCAACGCGTGCCGTCAATGCCGCACACCCGGCCGGACCTTGTTCGACAAGGTCCGGCCGACTGTGTCTCCGGCCACGCCGAAACGTTCGGGCAACTCGCCGCGAACGTAACCCTTCATCCGATTCGCACACCCCGGAAACGCGCGGATGCGTGCCCGTGCGCCCTTGACAGAGGGGTGATCGGTTGCCGACACATCGGGCCGGGTCCGGCGGATTGTGTTGCTGCGGACCGGTGACACGCCATAGAGTCGCCAACCGTCGGCATGGTGCCACGCTGACCTATCGATAAATGTTCCCGGTCACACCCAAGGAGGTAAGACGACTTGTGAATGAGTCGACATTTACTCCCGGGAGTGGTGCGCCGGGAGCTCCGATCGGCTCCGTCGCGGTGCGGACCTTCGCGACGCACCAGCCCGTGACGACAGCCCACACGATGAAGACGATGGACGGCCTACACGTGAACGCCACGGCCGGCAACGAGATGGGCCGAGAGTCCACCCACTTCGCCGCCTACGACGAGGTGCCCGAGGGGCACTTCTACGACCCCGACGCCGAGTACGAGCCCGATCCGGAGTACGCGGCCACCCTCGCACCCGACGCTGCCCGCCAGCGCCGCGAGCGGATCGGCCCGACCGGACGGCCCCTGCCGTACTTCCCGATCCCCGGACCGCTGACCGACCACGGTCCCGCGAAGATCATCGCGATGTGCAACCAGAAGGGCGGCGTCGGCAAGACCACGTCGACCATCAACCTGGGCGCCGCGCTCGCCGAGTACGGCCGCCGGGTCCTGCTCGTGGACTTCGACCCGCAGGGAGCCCTGTCGGTCGGCCTCGGCGTGAACCCGATGGAGCTGGACCTCACCGTCTACAACCTGCTCATGGAGCGGGGCATGTCGGCGGACGAGGTCCTCCTGAAGACCGCCGTGCCCAACATGGACCTGCTGCCGAGCAACATCGACCTCTCGGCCGCCGAAGTCCAGCTCGTCAGCGAGGTCGCGCGCGAGTCCACGCTCCAGCGCGCCCTGAAGCCGCTGATGAACGACTACGACTACATCGTGATCGACTGTCAGCCCTCGCTCGGCCTGCTGACCGTGAACGCCCTGACGGCGGCTCACAAGGTCATCGTGCCGCTGGAGTGCGAGTTCTTCGCCCTGCGCGGCGTGGCGCTGCTGACCGAGACCATCGAGAAGGTCCAGGAGCGGCTCAACCCCGAGCTGGAGCTCGACGGCATCCTCGCCACGATGTACGACTCCCGGACCGTGCACAGCCGCGAGGTCCTCGCGCGCGTGGTCGAGGCCTTCGACGACCACGTGTACCACACGGTCATCGGACGGACCGTGCGCTTCCCGGAGACCACGGTCGCCGGCGAGCCCATCACCACGTACGCCTCCAACTCCGTGGGCGCCGCCGCCTACCGCCAGCTCGCCAGGGAGGTGCTCGCCCGGTGTCACGCCGAGTGAGCCTGCCCGGCGCCGACGAACTCTTCCGTACGACCGGGGGGACGGGGCTCCAGGCGTCCGCGCCGCGCCGGACCGTCCCGGCACCGGCGGGCGAGAGCGACCCGGCGGCGGCCGAGGCCCCCGCGGAGCACGCGACGGCCGGCTCCGAGACGGCGGAACCGCGCGCCCGGACGGCCGGACCGGAGAAGGCGGCGCCCGCCGTCCCCGCCCCGGCCTCCGCGGCGTCCCGGCGGCGCGGCCGTACCGCGAGCCGACGGCCCAGCGGCCGCGAGCGCCACGACGAGAAGATCACGGTCTACGTCTCCGCCGAGGAACTGATGGACCTGGAGCACGCGCGGCTCGTCCTGCGCGGCGAGCACGGCCTCGCCGTCGACCGGGGCCGGATCGTCCGGGAGGCCGTCGCGGTCGTCCTGGCGGACCTGGAGTCGCGCGGCGACGCGAGCATCCTCGTCCGCCGCCTGCGCGGCCGCTGACGATAACCTGCGGGCTGCCCTCGCTCCCCGCTCCCCCTGGACCCCCATGCGCCACGCCCCCGCCCCCGAGACGTCCCGTCCGCCGCGCCGCCGCACCCCGGGACGCGGCGGGGGCCCGGCGCCGGGGGAGGAGCGCCCGGAACCCCTGCCCGGGGCCGGCCGGACCGGCGGGCCCCCCGGGACCGGCCGGCCGGACGGGGACGGCGGGTCCCCCGGGGCCGACGGCGGGCGTGACGGGCGGTTCACCGTGCGGCTCACGAACTTCGAGGGCCCCTTCGACCTGCTCCTCCAGCTGATCTCCCGGCACAAGCTGGACGTCACCGAGGTCGCGCTCTCCCGGGTCACCGACGAGTTCATGGCGCACCTGCGGGCCCTGGGGCCGGACGGGGACCTCGACCAGACCACCGAGTTCCTCGTCGTGGCCGCCACCCTGCTCGACCTCAAGACCGCCCGGCTGCTGCCAGCGGCGGAGGTGGAGGACGAGGCCGACCTCGCCCTCCTGGAGGCCCGCGACCTGCTCTTCGCCCGGCTCCTCCAGTACCGCGCCTACAAGCGCGTCGCGGACCTCCTCGAGGAGCGCTGGGAGAGCGAGGGCCTCCGCCACCCCCGTACCGTCGGGCTCGAACCGCACCACGCCGCGCTGCTGCCCGAGGTGGTCATCTCCGTCGGTCCCGAGGGCCTCGCGAAGCTGGCCGCCGGGGCCATGCGGCCCAGGGCCGCGCCGCAGGTGTACGTGGAGCACGTCCACGCCCCCCTCGTCAGCGTCCGCGAGCAGGCCGCCGTGGTCGCCGCCCTGCTGCGCGAGCGCGGCACGGCGGTCTTCCGGGAGCTGGTCGAGGACGCCGGCGACACCCTCACCGTCGTCGCGCGCTTCCTCGCCCTCCTGGAGCTCTACCGCGAGCGGGCCGTCGCCCTCGACCAGGAGACCGCCCTCGGCGACCTCACGGTCTCCTGGACCGGCGGCGACGGGGAGGCCCGCGTCACCGGCGAGTTCGATCAGGAATCCGGACAGGAAGCGGAGGCCCGCGCGTGAGCGACCCCGACCTCAAACCCTCCCTCGAAGCCGTGCTCATGGTGGTCGACGAGCCCGCCACCGAGGCCCACCTCGCCGAGGTCCTGGGGCGCGCCCCCGGGGAGGTGGCCGACGCCCTGCGCGAGCTGGCCGACGAGTACACCGCCCAGGGCCGGGGCTTCGAGCTGCGCCGGGTAGCCGGGGGCTGGCGCTACTACACCCGCCCCGCGTACGCCCCGGCCGTGGAGGCCTTCGTCCTGGAGGGCCGGCAGGCGCGGCTCACCCGGGCGGCCCTGGAGACCCTGGCGGTCGTCGCGTACCGCCAGCCGGTCAGCCGTTCCCGCGTCTCGGCGGTCCGCGGGGTCAACTGCGACGGGGTGATGCGGACCCTCCTCCAGCGCGGTCTGGTGGAGGAGGCGGGCACGGAACCCGAAACAGGTGCGATCCTGTACAGGACGACGAACCACTTCCTGGAGCGGATGGGCCTGCGGGGCCTGGACGAACTCCCCGAACTCGCCCCCTTCCTCCCCGAGGCGGAGGCGGTCGAGGCGGACTCGCTGGAAGGGGTTCCGTCGTTCGATCCGGATGCACCGGATCGTGAGGACGACGACAAGACGGAAGTTTGATGCGAAGCAGCAGCGGCAGGAACAGCAGCGGAAACAACGGCGGGAGCCGTGGTGGCAACAGCGGCGGCCGCGGCGGCAGCAGCGGCGGCCGTGGCGGCGCCGGCGGGGGCGTCGGCTCCCGGGGCGGCAGCGGGGGCGGTGGCGGTTACCGGGGTGCCGGAGGCGGTGGCCGCGACGACCAGAAGCGCGCGGGCAACCCCCGCAGGCCCCGCCCCGAGGAGCGCTCCTACGACGTGGGCGACTCCTCCGAGGCCCCGAAGAAGGGCCGCGGCGCCGCGGCCCGCGGCGGCGCCAAGGGCGGCCCCAAGGCCCCGCAGGGCGGCATCCCGCCCCGCCGGGGCCCGCACGGGCAGCGGCAGAGCCCGGCCCGCTCGCGCGAGCTCGACGCCAAGATCGAGCAGCGCAACCGGGAGCGGTACGAGGGCCGTCCCGAGATCAGGACGCCCAAGACCTTCCCCGGCGCCGAGCAGGAGGGCGAGCGGCTGCAGAAGGTCCTCGCCCGCGCCGGCATGGGCTCGCGGCGCGCCTGCGAGGAGCTCATCGAGCAGGCCCGCGTCGAGGTCAACGGCGAGATCGTCCTGGAGCAGGGCAAGCGCGTCGACCCCGAGAAGGACGAGATCAAGGTGGACGGCCTGACGGTCGCCACCCAGTCGTACCTCTTCTTCGCGCTGAACAAGCCCGCCGGCGTCGTCTCCACCATGGAGGACCCGGACGGCCGCCAGTGCCTCGGCGACTACGTCACCAACCGCGAGACCCGGCTCTTCCACGTCGGCCGGCTCGACACGGAGACCGAGGGCATCATCCTGCTCACCAACCACGGCGAGCTGGCCCACCGCCTCACGCACCCGAAGTACGGCGTGAAGAAGACCTACCTGGCGGCGATCACCGGTCCGCTGCCCCGCGAGGTCGGCCGCCGGCTCAAGGACGGCATCCAGCTGGAGGACGGCTACGCCCGCGCCGACCACTTCCGCGTGGTGGAGCAGACCGGGAAGAACTACCTGGTCGAGGTGACCCTGCACGAGGGCCGCAAGCACATCGTGCGCCGGATGCTGGCCGAGGCCGGGTTCCCGGTCGAGAAGCTGGTCCGCACGGCCTTCGGCCCGATCTCCCTGGGCGACCAGAAGTCCGGCTGGCTGCGCCGCCTGACCAACACGGAGGTCGGCATGCTGATGAAGGAAGTCGGCATGTAGGGCCCGGCCCCGCCGTAGGAGAAGCCCGTGACCGCCCGGCGGTCGCGGGCTTCTCCGCGTGCCGGCCGCGTGCCGGTGGACCTTGTGCGCGCGGCCCGCCGACCTTTATAGTCAAGATGACTCTTAAGGAGGCGGGCCATGAGCCTCGCAAATCTGTTCGATCCTCTGCGGCAGCCGCTCCTCACCGTCCTCGGAACCCCGGTCAGCTGGACCGAGGTCCTGGGATTCGGCAGCGGGGCGCTCTGCGTCTGGCTGGTGGCCCGCCAGCACGTGGCCAACTGGCCCGTCGGCATCGCCAACAACGTCTTCTTCGTCCTGCTCTTCGCCCAGGCGGGGCTCTACGCCGACGCCGGCCTCCAGATCGTCTTCATCACCCTCGCCGCGTACGGCTGGTGGACCTGGACCCACGGGGGTGGACCGGGCTCCGGCGTCCTCCCGGTGCGCCGCACCACGCGCACCGAGTGGACGAGGCTCCTCGCGGCGGGGGCGGTGGGGACCCTCGGGCTGACCCTGCTGCTCGACCGCGCCACCGACTCCACCGTCCCCTTCTGGGACGCCCTGACGACCGCGCTCTCCCTCACGGCCACCTACGGCCAGTGCCGCAAGCGCCTGGAGTCCTGGTGGCTCTGGATCGCCGCCGACGTCGTCTACGTGCCGCTCTACGCGTACAAGGGGCTGTACCTCACCTCCCTGCTCTACGCCGGCTTCATGACGCTCTGCGTCCTCGGCCTGCGCGGCTGGACCAGGGACCTCGCGGGCTCCGCCCGGCCGGCGGGGGCGACGGCGTGAAGCGCTACGGCCACGGCCTCGTCCTCGGCAAGTTCTATCCGCCGCACGCGGGCCACCACCACCTCGTCCGCACCGCCCTCGCCCGCTGCGACCGCCTCACCGTGCTCGTCTGCGCCTCCTCCGTGGAATCCGTCCCCCTCGGGGAGCGCGTCGCCTGGATGCGCGAGATCCACCCCGACGCCCTCGTCGTCGGCGCCGTGGACGACCACCCCGTCGACCTCCACGACCCCGGCGCGTGGGACGCCCACATGGCCGTCTTCCGCGCCGCCGTGCCCGAACGCGTCGACGCCGTCTTCACCTCGGAGCCGTACGGCGAGGAGCTGGGCCGCCGGTTCGGCGCCGACTCCGTCCTCGTCGACCCCGACCGCGTCCGCTTCCCCGTCTCCGGCACCGCCGTCCGCGCGGACCCCGCCGGATGCTGGGACTTCCTGGAGCCGCCCGTACGCGCCGCCCTCACCCGGCGCGTCGTCGTCCTCGGCGCCGAGTCCACCGGCACCACCACGATGGCGCTCGCCCTCGCCGACCACTACCGGCGGCGCGGCGGCGTCTGGGCCCGCACCCGGTACGTACCGGAGTTCGGGCGCGAGTACAGCGCGCTCAAGCTCGCCGAACTCCGCGCCGAGCGCCCCGGCGCCGCCTGGTCCGACGTCGTCTTCCGCTCCTCCGACTTCCCCGTCATCGCCCAGCGCCAGGCCGAACTGGAGGAGGAGGCCGCCCGGGACGGCTCCCCCGTGCTCTTCTGCGACACCGACGCCTTCGCCACCACCATCTGGCACGAGCGGTACATGGGCACCGTCAGCCCCGGCACGGGGGAGATCGCCGCCCGGGGCCGCCAGCACCTCTGGCTGCTCACCGACCACCGGGGCGTCGGCTTCGAGGACGACGGGCTGCGCGACGGGGAGCACCTGCGGCCCTGGATGACCGCCCGCTTCCTCGCCCAGCTCGCCCACACCGGCCGCCGCACGGTGGTGCTCACCGGACCGCACGAGGAACGGCTCGCCACCGCCGTCGCCGCCGTGGACGCGCTGCTCGCCGAGGGGCCGCGCCTCGCCGACCCGCTGCCGGAGCGCCGGTGACCGGCCACCGGGACCCCGGGGAGCGCGCTCCCGGGCCGGCGGGCGGCCGCCGGCCCTCCGGGGAGCACGTCACCGGGACGCCCCCGGACCGCCCGGCCCCCGGGGAGTACGACCCCCGCGCCTTCGAGCCCTTCGCCGTCACCGTCGACCTCGCCGTCCTCACCCTCCGGGAGGGACGCCTGCACGTCCTCCTGGTCGAACGGGGCCAGGAGCCGTACGCCGGGTCCTGGGCCCTGCCCGGCGGCTTCGTGCTGCCCCGCGAGTCCGCCGAGACCGCCGCCCGCCGCGAACTCGCCGAGGAGACCGGGCTCTCCGGGACCACCGTCGCCGGGCTCCACCTCGAACAGCTCCGCACCTACACCGATCCGGACCGCGACCCCCGGATGCGGGTCGTCTCCATCGCCTTCACCGCCCTCGTGCCCGACCCCCCCGAGCCGCGCGGCGGCGGCGACGCGGCACAGGCGCGGTGGGTCCCGTACGGGACGCACGGGCCGCTCGCCTTCGACCACGACCGCATCCTCGCCGACGCCCACGACCGGATCGGCGCCAAACTCGAGTACACCTGCCTCGCCACCGCCTTCTGCCCGCCCGAGTTCACCCTCGGCGAGCTGCGGCAGGTCTACGAGACGGTCTGGGGCGTCGAACTCGACCGTCCCAACTTCCGGCGCAAGGTCCTCGCCACCCCCGGCTTCGTCCGGGCCGTGGAAGGACCGCCGCGCCTCACCGGCGGACGGGGGAAACCGGCCGCCCTCTACCGGGCGGGCGGGGCCACGGCCCTCCACCCGCCCCTCCTGCGACCGGAGGGACACTCCTCGTGAACCACGCACGCGCCGCCAAGAGGACCGCGACCGGCTGCCTGACCGGGCTCGCGCTCGGAGACGCGCTGGGCTTCCCGACCGAGTTCAAGGACGTGCCGTCCATCCTCGCCGGGGCCGGGCCCTGGCGGGAGATGGAGCTGCCCGTCAGGAACGGCACGGCGTACGTCACCGACGACACCCAGATGACCCTCGCCCTCGCCCGGGGCATCCGCGCGGCCACGGACCGGGCGGTCCTCTCCCCGCGGAGCCTCGCCGGGCCGGTCCGCGAGGAGTTCGTCGCCTGGTACCACTCCCCGGAGAACGACCGGGCCCCCGGCACCACCTGCCTGCGCGCCTGCGAACTCCTCGACGGGGACCGCCCCTGGCAGGACGCCGGCCAGATCCACTCCAAGGGCTGCGGCGCCAACATGCGGGTCGCGCCCGTCGGCCTCGTCCCCGGCCTGAGCGAGGAGCAGCGGGCGGGCGCCGCCCAGCTCCAGGCGGCGCTGACCCACGGCCACCCCACCGCGCTCGCCGCCTCCGACCTCACCGCCCGCGCCGTGTACCTCCTGGCGCGGGGCGTGGACCCGGCCGGACTCGTCGGACAGCTCCGCTCGTACGCGTACGAGAACCGCTCCCGCTACCACGAGCACTGGCTCGGGGACCTGTGGACCCGTTCCCAGGACCCCTCCGCGCGGCACTTCGCCGAGCGCGGCTGGGACGAGTGCCTGGCGGTCCTGGAACGCCTGGCCGCCGTGCAGCGCACGGCCGACCCGGAACTCGACCCCTGCGCGTACACGGGCGACGGCTGGATCGCGGAGGAGGCGCTGGCGACCGGGCTCCTCTGCTTCCTCCTCTTCCCCGGCGAACCGCTCACCGCCCTGCGCCGGGCCGCCTGCACCCGCGGCGACTCCGACTCGATCGCCGCCCTCGCGGGCGCCTTCGCCGGCGCCCACCTCGGGGCGGACGCCTGGCCCGGGGAGTGGACCGAGCGCGTCGAGCACCGCGACGAGCTGCTGGCCCTCGGCGCCCTCTGGGACGCCTGAGGCGCGACGCCCGCCCCCGGGGCCCCGGCCGTCGCCCCGCGCGGTTCCGCCGTACGGGACCGGCTACAGGTCCCGCGGGGCCGACGCGCGGCGGGCCCGGACCAGGAAGTCCTCCACGCGCGCGCGGTCGGGCTCCGGGGGCAGCGGGGAGGCGTCGAGGGCCCGGCCGGCCTCCTCCCGGAGGCGTTCCATCCAGGACTCGACCTCCGGCCAGGGCACCTCGCCGTGCTTGACCGCGAGGAGACGGTCGCGGTCCCCGCCGACGTCGATCCGCAGCTCGCCCGTGCGCAGCAGGTCCCGGCAGCTCCCCAGGAGCCGCAGCAGGTGCATGGCGTGCTTCCAGCGCGGCCGTCCGTACTGGCGCACGTCCGCGTCCAGCTTGCGGCGCTGCCCGTCCGCGTACCGCACGAACGTCTGATGGGCCCGCCGGGAGAGGAAGGCCCCGCGCAGGGAGAGCAGCTCGCGGCCGAGGGCGTCGGCGTACTCGACCACGGGGGAGTGGAGGCACTCCAGGACGTTCGGGTTGTTGCGCAGCGCCAGCTCGCAGAAACGTTCCAGCTCCCAGCTGAACTGCTCCTCGCGCGGCCCCTCCACATGGGCCGGGGGCTTCTCGAAGCGCCAGAAGAGCGGCGTCGGGGCGAGGTACACGCCCCGCACGTCCGTGTCGCTGTCCCCGGTCGCCAGGCCGAAGGCGCGCGAGCCCGTCACGCAGGAGTAGATCGTGTGCTCGCGCACCAGCTCTTCCGGAGTCATGCCGGGCAGGTTACGCGAGGGAGGCCCTCCCGCCCGGAGCGGCCGCCCGGAGGCCCCGCCCGCCGGCGCGGCGGCCGGGACCGGCCGTCTCGGAGGGCGGGCGGCACGACGGACCGCCCCCGCCGCTGACTAGGCTGGAAGGAGCACCGACGCAGGCGAGGGAGCACGACGTGGCGGTACGAGCGGCCCGGGGCGCCGTCCAGCCGGAACGGCACGGCACCGGGGACGCCGCACCGGGGGCCGCCCGGCCCCCCGCCCGCGTCCGGACCGAGCCGCCCACGATCCGGATCGCGCCCGCCCGACCCGGCGCCGCGACCGCCCCGCGCAAGGACACCGCCCAGTGAGAACAGCGCTCGTCATCGGAACCGGCCTGATCGGCACCTCCGCCGCCCTCGCCCTCGCCGGCCGGGGCGTCACCGTCCACCTGCGCGACCACGACCCGGCCCGCGCCCGCACCGCCGCCGCCCTCGGCGCCGGCACCGACGAGGCGCCCGGGGGACCCGTGGACCTCGCCGTCGTCGCCGTGCCCCCGGCCCACGTGGCCACCACCCTCGCCGACGCCATGAAGGCGGGCCTCGCCCGCGGCTACCTGGACGTCGCCAGCGTCAAGGGGGGACCGAAGCGGGAGCTGGAGGCCCTGGGCCTCGACCTCACCGCGTACATCGGCACCCACCCGATGTCCGGCAAGGAGCGCTCGGGCCCGCTCGCCGCCACCGCCGACCTCTTCGAGGGGCGCCCCTGGGTCCTCACCCCGACCCGGGACACCGACACCGAGGTCCTCAACCTCGCCCTGGAACTCGTCGCCCTCTGCCGGGCCGTCCCCGTCGTCATGGACGCCGACGCCCACGACCGGGCCGTCGCCCTGGTCTCCCACACCCCCCAGCTGGTGTCGTCCATGGTCGCCGCGCGCCTGGAGGAGGCCGACGAGACGGCCGTGCGCCTCTGCGGGCAGGGCATCCGCGACGTCACCCGGATCGCCGCCTCCGACCCCCGCATGTGGGTCGAGATCCTCTCCGCCAACCCCGGTCCCGTCGCCGACGTCCTCTCCGGCGTCGCCGCCGACCTCGGCGAGACCGTCCGCGCCCTGCGCTCCCTCCAGTCCGCCGACGAGGCCGAGCGGCGGGACGGCGCCACGGGCGTCGAGGACGTCCTGCGCCGGGGCAACGCCGGCCGCTCCCGCGTCCCCGGCAAGCACGGCGCCGCCCCCGCCGCCTACGAGACCGTCGCCGTCCTCATCAGCGACCGGCCGGGCGAACTGGCCCGGATCTTCGCCGACGCGGGCCGCGCGGGCGTCAACATCGAGGACGTCCGCATCGAGCACGCCACCGGCCAGCAGGCGGGTCTGGTCCAGCTCATGGTGGAGCCCGCCGCGGCCCCCGTCCTCGGCGCCGCGCTCCAGGAGCGGGGCTGGTCGCTGCGCACGGGCTGACGCCGCCCGCACCCGCCCGCCGCCCGTTCCCTCGCTCCGGCCCGCACCCGCCCGCCGCCCGCCCCCGCGCGCCCGCCCCGTCCGGTGCCCGCACCCCGGGGGGCGGCGGGCGGGCGCCCCGCGGGCGCGGGCCGGAGCGGGCTGGGCCGAACGGGTGCGTGGGACTCGGTAACCTTGTGGAGGTCCCCCGCAACTCCGCCGGGCCCCACCGCTCACCCCAGGAAGGTGTTCCCACCGTGGAATCCGTGATCGTCGCCATCGACGGGCCGTCCGGCACGGGCAAGTCGAGCACCTCGAAGGCGGTCGCCGCCAAGCTGGGTCTGAGCTACCTCGACACCGGCGCCCAGTACCGGGCGATCACCTGGTGGATGATCAGCAACGGCGTGGACGTCACCGACGCCGACGCCGTGGCCGGTGCCGCCGCCAAGCCGGTCATCGTCTCCGGGACCGACCCGTCCCGGCCCACCATCACCGTGGACGGCGTCGACGCCTCCGGGCCCATCCGCACCGAGGAGGTCACCTCCAGGGTCAGCGCCGTCAGCGCCGTCCCCGAGGTGCGCGCGCTCATCACCGAGCTCCAGCGGACCATCGCCGGGGAAGCGGAGCACGGCATCGTCGTCGAGGGACGGGACATCGGCACCACCGTCCTGCCCGACGCCGACCTGAAGATCTTCCTCACCGCCTCGCCCGAGGCCCGTGCCGCCCGCCGCTCCGGCGAGCTCAAGGGCGCCGACGTGCACGCCACGCGGGAAGCCCTGGTCAAGCGGGACGCGGCCGACTCCAGCCGCAAGACCTCCCCGCTCGCCAAGGCCGACGACGCCGTCGAGGTCGACACCACCGACCTCACCCTGGACCAGGTCATCGAGTGCGTCGTCACCCTGGTGGACGAGAAGAGGGCGGCCGCCAGGTGACCCGGCCCTCCGAGAAGGGCGCCGCCGTCGGCCGCCGCATCGGCATCGGACTGATGTACGGGCTGTGGAAGCCGCGCGTCCTCGGCGCCTGGCGGGTACCGGCCTCCGGTCCCGTCATCCTCGCCGTCAACCACGCCCACAACATCGACGGCCCCATGCTCATGGGCACCGCCCCGCGCCCCGTGCACTTCCTCGTCAAGAAGGAGGCGTTCGTCGGCCCGCTCGGCGGCTTCCTGGAGGGCATCGGGCAGCTCAGGGTGGACCGGGAGGGCACCGACCGCACCGCGATAGCCAACGCCCTGGGCGTCCTGGAGCGGGGCGGCGTCCTCGGGATCTTCCCCGAGGGCACCCGGGGCGAGGGCGACTTCGCCTCGCTGCGCGCCGGCCTCGCGTACTTCGCGGTCCGCGCCGGCGCGCCGATCGTCCCGGTGGCCGTCCTGGGCAGCACCGACCGCCGGGGACGGCTCGTCAAGGCCCTGCCCCCGCTGCGCGGCCGGGTGGACGTCGTCTTCGGCGAGGCCTTCGAGGCGGGCGACGGCAGCGGCCGGCGCACCCGCTCGGCGCTGGACGAGGCCACCGTACGCATCCAGGGGCGGCTCACCGCCCATCTGGAAAACGCCAGGCGCCTCACCGGGCGCTGAGCGAGACTTTCAGTAGTGGAACCCGCCGTCCGGGAACCACCGACCACGAATGATCAAGGAACGGACTTCATGAACGACCAGCACGACCACGGGGCACTTGGCGACGCCGAGTACGCGGAGTTCATGGAGCTCGCCGCGGAAGAGGGCTTCGACGCGGAGGAGATCGAGGGCGCGATCGAGGAGGCCGGCCACGGCCCGCTCCCCGTGCTCGCCGTCGTCGGCCGTCCGAACGTCGGCAAGTCGACCCTGGTGAACCGCATCATCGGCCGCCGCGAGGCCGTCGTGGAGGACAAGCCGGGCGTCACCCGCGACCGCGTCACCTACGAGGCCGAGTGGGCCGGCCGCCGCTTCAAGGTGGTCGACACCGGCGGCTGGGAGCAGGACGTCCTCGGCATCGACGCCTCCGTCGCCGCCCAGGCCGAGTTCGCCATCGAGGCCGCCGACGCCTGTCTCTTCGTCGTGGACGCCACCGTCGGCGCCACCGACACCGACGAGGCCGTCGTCAGGCTGCTCCGCCGCTCCGGGAAGCCGGTCGTCCTCGCCGCGAACAAGGTCGACGGCCAGTCCGGCGAGGCCGACGCCGCCATGCTCTGGTCGCTGGGCCTCGGCGAGCCGTTCCCCGTCTCCTCGCTGCACGGCCGCGGCACCGGCGACCTCCTGGACGAGGTCCTCAAGGTGCTGCCCGACGCCCCCGCGCAGCGCTTCGGCAACGCGGTCGGCGGCCCCCGCCGCATCGCCCTCATCGGCCGCCCGAACGTGGGCAAGTCCTCCCTGCTCAACAAGGTGGCGAACGAGGACCGGGTCGTCGTCAACGAACTGGCCGGCACCACCCGCGACCCGGTGGACGAGCTGATCGAGCTCGGCGGCGTGACGTGGAAGTTCGTCGACACCGCCGGCATCCGCAAGAAGGTCCACCTCCAGGAGGGCGCGGACTACTACGCCTCCCTGCGGACCGCCGCGGCCGTCGAGAAGGCGGAGGTGGCCGTCATCCTCATCGACGCCACCGACAACATCTCGGTCCAGGACCAGCGCATCATCACCATGGCGGTCGAGTCGGGCCGCGCCATCGTCATCGCCTACAACAAGTGGGACGAGCTGGACGAGGAGCGCCGCTACTACCTGGAGCGCGAGATCGAGACCGAGATGCAGCAGGTCTCCTGGGCGCCCCGGGTCAACGTCTCCGCCAAGACCGGCCGCCACATGGAGAAGCTGGTCCCGGCCATCGAGACCGCCCTCGCCGGCTGGGAGACCCGCGTCCCCACGGGCCGGCTCAACGCCTTCCTCGGCGAGATCGTCGCCGCCCACCCGCACCCGATCCGCGGCGGCAAGCAGCCCCGCATCCTCTTCGGCACGCAGGCCGGCACCAAGCCGCCCCGGTTCGTGCTCTTCGCCTCGGGCTTCCTGGAGGCCGGCTACCGCCGCTTCATCGAGCGCCGCCTCCGCGAGGAGTTCGGCTTCGAGGGCACCCCGATCCACATCTCGGTGCGGGTGCGCGAGAAGCGCGGCCGCAAGAAGTGACGCGGTACGACACGGCCGGGGGGGGGGGGCCCCGGGGGGGGCCCCCCCCCCCCCCCGGGCGGGGGGGCGCCCCCCCCCCCCCCCCCCCGGGGCGGGGGGGGGGCGGCGGGGGGGGCGCCCCCCGC
>NZ_JBVHEG010000007.1:35852-338099 GCF_055562975.1 Streptomyces sp. NPDC014907
CGGGTTGTTTTGGGTTTTGGTGGCCCCCCAAACCAACTGGGGGGGGGGGGGGGCGCACAGGCGCGCCAAAAATTTTGCCGGCCCCCCCCCCGGGGGGGGGGCGGGCCCCGGGGGGGGGCCCCGCCCCCCGGCCGTTCGCGGGGCGCATCCCGCGACACGCCTCAGTGTTCCCTGCGGGGTCCCGGCGGCAGGGCCGCCCGGGGCTGGGGGGACGGCGTCCGCGCCGACCACGCCGTCGGGTGCGCCGCCGCGCCCCGGTGCCTCGGGCCGCCCGCGCCCGTGCTCAGCAGCGTGCCGAACGCCCGGAAGTCCAGCACCTCCTCGCCGCTGCGGTCGCCCGGCAGGGTGCGGAACATCCTGCGGTACTCCGCGCACAGGGCGTCGTAGATCGGCGTGGGAGAGGGGCCCGCCGCCGCGTCCCGCGCGGGGCGCATCGCGGGGATCGGGCTCGGACACGGCTGGGGGGAAGGGTCGTATGGGTGCACGTAGGTGCCAACGACCCCGCCGCCCGTCGGATGCGGGCGGTTCTCCGAAAGGGGAGCCGGCCGGGGACGCGGCACGGTGGGGACGCCCGGTCCCGGCGCGCCCCGGCCCGCGGGCGGTCCGGGGACCCGCACCCACCCCGAGCCCGGCCTCCCGTGCGCCATCAGGTACCGGCCAGCGGCATCGCGGCGGCCATCAGGCGACCGTTCGCGGCGGCCTTCTCCAGGGCGTCGCGCAGCAGGTCCTCGCGCGGCTGGCGGCCGATCGAGCCCACCGGAGCGGCGAAGACCAGGACCGTGTGCGTCTTGTTGGCCGCCGCGCGCCAGCCCTCGGTGACCTGGAGCGGCTGGTGCGCCTGCCACCAGGCGACCTGGCCGGCGCCGCCCGGCCCGGGCTGGAGGACGGAGTGCAGCTGGCCCATGGCGACCAGGACCGACCAGCCCGGAAGCACCTCCGGCTTCGCCTCGATGTCCGCGACCTGCCGGAAGCCCTGCTCGGCCAGGAGCGGGAGGAACTCGTCGACGAGACCGTCCGACCCCGGACGGGCCACCGGGGCGGTCGGCTCCACCACGAGCGCCGGGTGCAGGTCGCCGCCGATCAGGACGAGGCCGCTGGTGACCCCGAGGACGGCCTGCTCGGGGTGGGAGACGGCGAGCGCGTCGGCGGCGTCCGAGGCCGTGATGGAGGCGACGGCGCCCTGGAGCTGCTCCTCGGCGACCCGGACGACCTGCGACGGGATGCAGCCGGCGTGGGCGAACGCGAGGACCGCCGTCTCCTCCCCGACGAACAGCACCGTGCTGGTGCGCTCCTGCTCGGAGTCCCCCGGCGTGCGGCAGGAGGTGCAGTCGTAGCTGCCCGGGGCGTTGTCGCCGTCGAGCAGCCGGTCGGCTTCTTCGTCGCCGATCTCGGCGCGTACGTCCTCGCTGACGTCGAGCATGCGCGGCACGGGGGCTCCCTGGACTCGGTACGGGCGGACGCCGGGCCGTTCCCGGGCGCCTCACGCCGGGTTCAACGGGCCAGGCTCGGCCGGGGTCACGCGCGGATGCGGGGCAAGTTGCCGCGGGGCCGCGCGGCGGGACGGTGACTCCGACCGGGTGGGACGCCCGCGGGGTCCCGCGCGGCAGGGGGCCGGGGCGCCGGGGGGCCGCCTAGCCTGCCCCGATGTCGAAGATCCGATTTTGGACGGCCGGTTCCCTCGCGGCGGCCTCCGCGGCCGCGCTCCTCGCCCTGGCTCCGGCACCCGCCCGGGCCGGAACCCCCTCCGCCGCGTCCGGAATGGCGGCCTCCGCGTCCGGGGCGCCCGCCTCCGCCCCCCGGGGCACCGCCCCCGCCTCCCCGCGCATCGCCCCCGCCTCCCCGCGCCCCGCCTCCGTGCCCTCCTACGCCTGCGCCCGGGACCAGTGGCCGTGGGGGTGCGTCGCCGAGTGCGAGAGCGGCGGGCGCTGGAACGCCAACACCGGCAACGGCTTCTACGGCGGCCTCCAGTTCTGGCAGCCGACCTGGGCCGGGTACGGCGGACTCGCGTACGCCCGGCGCGCCGACCTGGCCACCCGGGCGCAGCAGATCACCGTCGCCGAGGAGGTGCTGCGCGTCCAGGGATGGGGAGCCTGGCCCACGTGCTCCAAGAAGTACGGCCTGAGCGGGCGCGTCCACACCGTCCGGGCCGGCGACACCCTCGGCTCGATCGCCCGCCGCTTCGGGATCAAGGGCGGCTGGCCGGCGCTGTACGCGGCGAACCGGAGCGTGATCGGGGCCGATCCGAACCGGATCGCCGTCGGCACCATGCTGCGCATCGCCCCGCTCTGACACCCGCCGGACGGGCGGCCGGAGGCACGCGGCCGGCCCCCGTCCGGCCCGGTCGCCACCCGCGGCCACCGGCGGCGCACCGGCAAGTACAGTCGGGAGACCGACCAACTGACCGGGGGGAACCGGCAGCGCGATGCGTATCTCCTTTCTGCTCCACAACGGCTACCACTACGGCGGCACGATCCGCACCACCTTCACGCTCGCCGAGGAACTGGCGGAACGTCACGAGGTCGAGATCGTCTCCGTCTTCCGCCACCGCGACCGGCCGCTCCTGGGCCTGCCCGGCGGCGTGACCCTGCGCCACCTCGTCGACCTGCGCCGGGACAGCCCCGGATACGACGGGGACCACCCCGACTTCCGCCGCCCCGCCGTGGTCTTCCCGCGCGGCGACGGACGCTGGAAGCAGTACAGCGCGCTCACCGACGCCCGGATCGGGGAGCACCTGCGCGGCGTGGAGACCGACGTCCTCGTCGCCACCCGGCCCGGCCTCAACGTCCACCTCGTCCGGCAGGCCCGGCGGGGGCCGGTCCTGGTCGGCCAGGAGCACCTGATCCTGGACGGCCACAGCTACCGGCTGCGCCGGGACATCGGCCACGAGTACGCGCTCCTCGACGCCGTCACCACGGTCACCGAGGCCGACGCCCGCGCCTACCGGAAGCTCGGCCTGCCCGGCGTGCGGATCGAGGCCGTGCCCAACAGCGTGCCCGCGCCCCCGGGCCCGCCCGCCGACCCCGCCGCGAAGACCGTCGTCGCGGCGGGCCGGCTGACCCGGGTCAAGCGGTACGACGTGCTGATCGACGCCTTCGCGGAGGTGGCCCGGGACCACCCCGACTGGAGGCTGCGGATCTACGGCGCCGGGGACGCCGTCCAGGACCTCAGGGCCCCGCTGGCCCGCCGGATCGAGGAGCGGGGCCTGAAGGACCGGGCCTTCCTCATGGGGTCGGTGGCCTCGATGGAACCGGAGTGGGTCAAGGGCTCGATCGCCGCGGTGACCTCCCAGCGGGAGTCCTTCGGCATGACGATCGTGGAGGCGATGCGCTGCGGCCTGCCGGTGGTCTCCACCGACTGCCCGAACGGGCCGCGCGAGATCATCGAGGACGGGGTCGACGGGCGCCTCGTGCCGGTGGACGACGTGGCGGCGGTCGCGCGGGCGCTGCGGGAGCTGGTCGAGGACGACGCGCTGCGGGCCAGGACGGCGCGGGCGGCCCTCGCCGCCTCCGAGCGCTTCGACCCGGCGCGGATCGCCGCCCGGCACGAGGCGCTCTGGACGGAACTCCTCGACCGGGGCGCGGGCCGCCGCACCCATTCCCCGGGCCGCGCGGCGTTCCACCGGACGGCGGGCCGGGCGATCGACGCCGTCTACACCCAGAAGGCGCGGGCGGGCCGTCTGGTCCGCCGCTTCCGCTGACCCGGCGGACGACCGCGCGGCCGGCCGGGGCCGCGCCCGTCCGGGGCCGCTGTCAGACTCGGGCCCATGGTGGAGACCTCGGCACGGCTGCTGCGCCTGCTCTCGTTGTTCCAGACCCGCCGCGAGTGGTCCGGTGCCGATCTGGCCGACCGGCTCGGCGTCACCCCGCGCACGGTGCGCCGGGACGTCGGCCGGCTGCGGGAACTCGGCTACCCGGTGCACGCGGGGCCCGGCACCGGCGGCGGCTACCGGCTCGGGGCCGGGGCCGAACTGCCGCCGCTCCTCCTGGACGACGAGGAGGCCGTGGCGGTCGCGGTCGGGCTGCGCGCCGCCGCCGGGCAGGGCGTCGCGGGCATCGGCGAGAGTTCCGTGCGCGCCCTGGCCAAGCTGGAACAGGTCCTGCCGGGCCGGCTGCGACGGCGGATCGGGGCGCTCAACGACTTCACGGTGCCCCTGCTGCGCACCCCGCGCGAGCGGGTCGACCCCGCCGTCCTCACCGAGCTGGCCCACGCCTGCCGGGACGGCGAGCGGCTGCGCTTCGTCTACCGGGACCACGGCGGCACGGCCACCCGCAGGTGCGTCGAGCCGCACCGCCTGGTCTGCGCCGAGCGGCGCTGGTACCTGGTCGCCTGGGACCCGGACCGGGAAGACTGGCGTACGTTCCGGGCCGACAGGATCGAGCCCACGCCGCCGCACGGCCCCCGCTTCCCGCCCCGGGAGCCGCCCGCCGGGGACCTGGCCGCCTACGTGGCGAGGGGAGTGTCCCGGAGCGCCTACGCGCAGGAGGCGACGGTCCGGCTGTTCGTGCCGCTCGCCGAGGCCGCCGCGGCCGTCGGTCCGCTGGACGGCGTCCTGGAGGCCGACGGGGACACGGCCTGCCTGCTGCGGACGGGGGCGCACGACCTCGACGTCATGGTGTTCCACGTGGCGTTCCTGGGCCTCGACTTCGAGGTGGTCGACCCGCCGGAACTCACGGAACGGATACGGGTCCTCCGGGACCGTCTGTCCCGGGCCCTCGACCGGACGGACCCCGGAACGTCGGCGGAACGGTGATCCCGGGCCGGGGCGGAACGGCGACCCCGGACCGGGACGGGCGGATGTCCGGAAGTCGTAAGCATGGTGTAAGGAAAGCGTGAGCGCCTCGCGCACGCGTGACCGGGGGCAATTCGCTGCGGCCTCCCGGTGGAAGGCCGATCGGTCACCTCTTATGGCCCTTTCGGCCGCCGGGAAGAACGCCCCGCATCTTTCCCGAATTGGCGGGTAAACGTTCGAAAACTGTGCTTCGAGCGCGAAGCGAGGCGCATCGAACATATGTCGAGGACTTGTGACACAAGCGTGACCGGCAAGGTACTAACGTGAGACCCATGGCACCCACATCGCGCACTCCCGAACCGTCCCACGACGCCCCCGGGTCCTACGTGGGCCTCGACGCGGAAGCCGCCGAGAGGCGCGCCAGGGCCCGGGGCTGGAACGTCGTCCGTTCCCTGCCGTCCGGCTCGATCGTCACCATGGAGTACCTCGCCGGGCGCATCAACTTCGAGGTCGAGGGCGGCGTCGTCACCCGCTGCTGGCAGGGCTGACCGGCCGGACCGGACGCCCGTGACGGACGGAGGGGCCCCGACCGCGCGGTCGGGGCCCCTCCGTCCGTCACGGGAAGGGAGTCAGCCCCGGGCCGCCGGGGCGCGCCGTCCGCCGGCCACCCCCACGGGCTCCCGGACCGGCTCCTCGGAACCGGGCGGGCGCGCCGGGAAGAGCCCCGGGCGGGGGCCTCCGGACGCCACGGGCAGCGAGGGCACCAGGCGCCGCCGGTCCCGGAGGCGCTCCCGCACCCGGTCGCGCGCGGCCAGGACCCACGACTCCGCCACGGCCAGGACCGGTTCGCACCACGGCAGCGCGAGCAGGACGAGGAGCCCGGCGGCCCAGCCGAGCAGGACGTCGCTCAGCCAGTGCGTACCCAGGTAGACGGTGGTGAGGCCCACCCCGAGGGCGACCACGGCGGAGAGCGCCGACAGATAGCGCCTGGCCCGCGGGGTGGTCGCCAGATAGGCCAGGATTCCCCAGGTCACGACCGCGTTGGCGGTGTGGCCGGAGGGGAATATGTCACCGCCCGCGAAGAGTTCGGCGGAGCCGACCTGCGTCGCGTAGTGGGGGCCGAGGCGGCCGAGGCCGAGCTTGACCGAGCCGACCGAGACGTTGAGCAGCAGGAGGGCCGCGCCGAGACACAGCAGGGGACGCAGGGTGTGCTGGCGCCAGGAGCGCCAGCCCAGCCACGCGGCCACCATGACGGCCGTGGGGCCGCGCTGACCGAGGACGACGTAGTAGTCGAGGAAGGCGTGCAGCTCGGGCCACTGCTGGTAGGGCCGGAACAGCATGATCTTCCAGTCGAGGGTCACCAGCCAGGTCGAGAGCAGGACGGCCACGACGATGGCGAGATAGAACGCCGACGTCCCGCCGAAGAGGGCGAGACGCGTGCGGGTCATCCCCGGGACCTCTATCTTCGGCGGTTCCGGCTCCCGGTCCAGGCGGGCAAAGATGTCGGTACGCACCCAATCGACGTTACAGGGAGTGAGAAGCCGTCCCTGTCAATCCGGCCTCTTCGTGATGACGATGTGATGTGGAGTGGGTCTCAACGGGCGATCCATTCCCGCCGTCCGTCCGGAAATCCGATGACCTGAGTCGCTATTGGGGGAGCCGTATTGCGGAAAGCCGTTTGAACGCCCGTGAATTGTTCGGAACGCGGAAGCGCGTGGAATTCCGCGCGACGCGCCGGTCCGGCCGAGTGGCGTACGACACACGGGGTGCTCCACCCGGGTGAGAGGTGCACCACGCGCTCGACGCCTGAACTCGCGTACGCTGACGGCTCACTCGCCCGTCGATGCCGGGCCGCCCCGGGGGCGTAAGCCCTGGTCGGGGCCCGCCGAGCGCGAGAGCTTCACTGTGGGAGGTTGCGTACATGTCGCGGACGGACACGGCCCCAGCACGACCGCGTGCCGCGGGCGGTGATGCCAACCGCTGGGTCGTCCTCGTCGTCCTGTGCGTCAGTCTCCTCCTGGTCGCCCTGGACGCGACCATCCTCCACGTCGCCGTCCCCTCGCTCACCGAGGACCTGCGCCCCAGTTCCACCGCGCTGCTCTGGATCGTCGACGCCTACCCCCTGATCTGCGCCTCGCTGCTGATCCTCTTCGGGACCCTCGGGGACCGGGTGGGGCGGCGCAGGGTGCTCCTCCTCGGCTACGCCCTCTTCGGGGCCGCCTCCGCCCTCGCGGCCCTCGCCACCGAGCCCTGGGTCCTCATCGCGGCCCGCGCGCTGCTCGGCGTCGGCGGCGCCATGATCATGCCCGCCACGCTCTCCATACTCCGGACGGTCTTCCCCGACCGGCGGGAGCGCGCCACCGCCATCGGCGTCTGGACGGCGGTCGCCGCGATAGGGGCCGCCACCGGTCCGGTCCTCGGCGGCTTCCTCGTCGAGAACTACTGGTGGGGCTCCGTCTTCCTCATCAACATCCCGCTGATGGCGCTCATCCTGCCGCTCGGCCGCCGTCTGCTCCCCGAGTCCCGGGGCGACGGCGACGGGCCCTGGGACGTCGTCGGCGCGCTCATGGCCGCGGCCGGCGTCCTCGGCTGCGTCCTCGGCGTCAAGCACGCCGGCGCCGGAGACCCGCCGGCCGCCCTCCCGACCGCCGGGCCGCTGCTGCTCGGCGCCACGCTCCTCGTCCTCTTCGTGCGGCGGCAGAAGCGGCGCCCGCACCCGCTGATCGACACGGGGCTCTTCTCCCGCGCCGCCTTCACCACCTCGGTCGGCTGCATCGTCCTCGCCATGCTGGCCCTGGTCGGCCTGGAGCTCATCGCCGTCCAGTACCTCCAGCTCGTGCTCGGCCTGAGCCCCCTGGAGACCGGGCTCCGGCTGCTCCCGCTGACCTTCGCCGCCATGGCGGCCGGTGCCACCGGCTCGTACACGCTGCGCAGGATCGGACCCCGCCGGATGGTCGGCTGGGGCTTCGTGCTCACGGCCGGGGCCGTGCTGCTGCTCGTCCTCATGGGGGAGCACGACCGGCCCCTGCTGCTCACGACGGGCTTCGTGCTGCTCGGCTTCGGCCTGCAGACCACGCTCTTCTCGGCGTACGAGTCGATGCTCAGCGAGGCGCCGCCGGGAAGCGCGGGCGGCGCGGCGGCGATCGGCGAGACCTCGTACCAGCTGGGGGCCGGCATGGGCATCGCCCTGCTCGGCAGCGTGATGAACGCGGCGTACGCCCCCGGGCTCAGCGGCATTCCCGGGGTGCCCGAGGAGGCGAGCCGGGACGCCGCGAACTCGCTCGGCGAGGCCTACAAGATCGCGGACCAGCTCGGTGGGGCCGCCGGCGGCGCCCTGCACCAGGCGGCCCGGCACTCCTTCGTGAACGGGCTGCACGTGACGCTCTGCGTGAGCGCGGCGCTGCTGCTCGCCGGCGCGGTGATGGCCAGGCGGCTGCCCCGGGTCATGGAGTCGCCGGCGGACGCGGCGGACCCGGTGGGGATCGGGGGCGGGGTCGTGTCCGCCGTCCCGGAGGGCCCCGGCGGGAGCGGGGGGTCCGAGCCGCGGGTGCCCGCGACCCGGGAGGCGGCCGAGCACGCCGGCTCGGGGAGGCCGACGCGCTGATCCGGTCCGCCGGGAGGCGTCCGGCCGGACCGGCCGGCCGGCTCAGCTCTGGTTGAAGAAGCCGTCCTGACCGCGCCGGCCCGTGTCGCTGACGATCCGGGTGTCGGCGGGGGTGAGCAGGAAGACCCGGGTCGCCACGCGCTCGATCGAGCCGCGCAGGCCGAAGGCGAGGCCGGCGGCGAAGTCGACGACGCGCTTGGCGTCGTTCGGCTCCATCGCGGTCAGGTTCACGATCACCGGGACTCCCTCCCGGAACAGCTCGCCGATGCCGCGGGCGTCCCGGAAACCGTCGGGGGAGACGGTGGCGATCCGCCGGCCCCGCTCCTCGGCGGTGTCCGTGGCCACCCGGACCCGGGGGTCCGTGACCCAGGCGTCGCGGCTCTCGGCACCGTCGGCGTACTCGTCGTCGTAGTAACGCTCGTCGTTGTCCTCGACGAGTCCCAGCCAGGCACTTGCCTTGCGCACCGATCCCATCGACGCCTCCTTTCAGCGCGGTCACTTGTGGTTCCGCATGTCCCCATCGTCGTCCATGATGCGGATCGTGCGCCAAGTGGATAGTCGGCGCGCAGGGGATTCGTGACGGTACTGGTGCAGAACGTGAGGGGCATTTACTGGCGTTTCGTCAGAAAACGTGCGGTATGGGGGGTCTGGCGAGGGGCCATGCAGATGAAAATATGAAAGTCGTGCCGGAAGGGTGACGATGGGCGCGTACGGGCGAACGAAACGGCTCGTTACGATGCCGTGAGGCCGTTCGGAGGCCCCGCACGACCTGTCCGCACGGGCTTCCGCGCGGGCTTCCGCGCGGCCGGCCGCACCGGTCTCCGCGCGGTCCTTCGCGCGGCCCAGACCCACGACTCACGGGGGAGTCCTTGTTCGGAATCGTCAGACCCTGCACGCACCGGCTCACCGAGGGCCTCAGGACCGAATGGATGGCCCACCTCTGCGGCCTCTGCCTGGCACTCCGCGCGGACCACGGCCAGTTCGCCCGGATCGTCACCAACTACGACGGCCTCATCGTCTCGGTCCTGACGGAAGCTCAGGCCGGCACCGTGACGGGCGGACGGCGCACCGCCGGGCCCTGCCCGCTGCGCGGCATGCGGACCGCGCCCGTGGCCCGCGGCGAGGGCGCCAGGCTCGCCGCCGCCGTCTCGCTCGTCCTCGCCTCGGCGAAGGTGCGGGACCACGTCGCCGACCGGGACGGCCTGCTGGCGCGCCGGCCCGTCGCCGCCGCGGCCCGCCGGGTCGCCCGTTCCTGGGACCGCGCCGGGGCCAGGACCGGCCGCGCCCTCGGCTTCGACACCGCCGTCCTCGTCGACGCCGTCGACCGCCAGACCGGCGTCGAGGCGCTCGCAGGCCCCGGCACCCCGCTGCTCGCCGTCACCGAACCCACCGAGACGGCGACCGCCGCCGCCTTCGCGCACACCGCCGTCCTCGCGGGCCGCCCCGAGAACGCCGAACCGCTCGCCGAGGCCGGTCGCCTCTTCGGCCGCCTCGCCCACCTCCTCGACGCGGTGGAGGACCAGGAGGCCGACGCGGCGAGCGGCGCCTGGAACCCGCTCACCGCGACCGGCACCTCCCGCGCGGAGGCCCGCAGGCTCGCCGACGACGCCCTGCACGGCATACGCCTCGCCCTGAAGGACGCCCGGTTCGCCGACGGCAGGCTCGTCCACGTCCTGCTCGCCCACGAACTGCGCACCTCGGTGGACCGCGCCTTCGGCACGACGGCCTGCTCGCACGGCGCGCCGGAAGCCGGCCGCGGACCGTTGCCGGGGAACCCGTACGCCTCCCACGGGCCGGTCCCCGGCAACCCGTACGCCCCCGGACCGGGCGGCCCCGGCGGGCCGGGAGGTCCCTACGCCCCGGGACCCGGCGGTCCGGGCGGACCCGGCGGGCCGCTCCCGCCCGGACCGCCGGACCGGCGCGGACTGATCGCCGGATGCGCCCTCTGGGCCGGGCTCGCCTGCACCTGCCAGATGTGCTGCGGAACGTACGAGGACCCCTGGACCCGGCAGCGGCGCGACGGCCTCTGCGGCCAGTGCGACCCCGGCAACTGCTGTGACTGCTGCGACTGCTGCAGCAACTGTTCCTCCTGCTGCGAGGGGGACGGCTGCTGCGGCGGCTGCGACTGCGGCTGCGACTGCTGACGTCCCGGCGGAGCCCCCGCCGCCTCCCCTCCCCGTGCGCCCCGCCCCCGTCCGCCGGGTGCCCGAGCACGCGGAGGGGCGAATTCCGGCCGTTCCCGCCGGGTGGGCCGCGCGGGCTCCCCGCCCCGGCACGGAGGCGCGCCGCACTGCCCGGGGCCGGAGCCGTTCCGTACGCCCGGCGCCGGTCCCGCGCCCGGAGCCTTCCGTCCGCGCGGGGGGACGCGGGGGAGCGCGGGGCGCTCCGACCGGGGCGCCGGCGGCCGGGAGCGGTGGTCGGGGGCCGCCCGGCGGGAGCGGCGCGCGCCGGGAGCGGCGGCGGAGGACGGGGTGGGCGGCGCGGCGGGAAGGCGGTGCGGGACCGGGGTCCGCTCGCACGACCGACCGGCTCCGTCAACCCCCCTGCCCGGCAGGTGTGTTGAAGGTCATACGGCCGAAAGGCGCCCTTGCGGCGTGAACTCGCCGGGACCGAGACTCCCCCACAGCGCCGGCCTCCGGGCCGCGCCTCACGGGCCCGGCACCCCACGGCGGGCCCCCGATTCCCCTCGGGAGGAACGAGAAGTGAGGACCATGCGCACCACCCCCACGAGAACGATCCGGCTGCTCGCCGTCACCGCCGGTCTCGCCGCCGCCGCGGCGCTCGCCGTCCCCACCGCGAACGCCGACTCCACGCAGAACCCGGGAACCTTCGGCGCCGCCGCCCTCGCGGCGACGAGCGACGCGGTCCGCGCCGCCGACGTGGCCGGCACGGCCTGGCACGTCGACACCGCCACCGGCAAGCTCGTCGTCGCCGCCGACTCCACCGTCTCCGAAGCCGAGATCGCCAGGATCAAGCAGCGGGCCGGAGTCAACGCGGGCGCCCTCCGCGTCGAACGGACCCCCGGCCGCTTCAGCAAGCTGATATCCGGCGGCGACCCGATCTACGCCGACGCCGGCTGGCGCTGCTCGCTGGGCTTCAACGTCCGGGACGGCGCGGGCAACTACTACTTCCTGACGGCCGGCCACTGCACGGACGGTGCCGGGACCTGGTACTCCAACTCCTCCAAGACGACCGTCCTCGGCACCACCGCCGGGTCCAGCTTCCCCGGCAACGACTACGGACTGGTCCGCTACACCAACGGCTCCGTCACCAAGTCCGGAACGGTCGGCAGCGTGGACATCACGAGCGCCGCCAACGCCACGGTCGGCATGTCGGTCACCCGGCGCGGCTCCACCACCGGCACCCACAGCGGCAGCGTGACGGCCCTCAACGCCACCGTGAACTACGGCGGCGGCGACATCGTCTCCGGCCTGATCCGCACCAACGTCTGCGCCGAACCCGGCGACTCCGGCGGCCCCCTCTACTCGGGCAGCCGGGCCATCGGCCTCACCTCGGGCGGCAGCGGCAACTGCTCCTCGGGCGGGACGACGTTCTTCCAGCCCGTGACGGAGGCGCTGAGCGCGTACGGGGTGAACGTGTACTGACGGCCGCCCGCGTCGCACCGGAGCCCCTCCGCGCACCCGTTCGTGGAGGGGCTCCGGCCCGTCGGGAGCGGACCGGCCCGGTCTCCCGTCAGGAGCGGACCGGCCCGGTCTCCCGGGAGACCGCCCCGCCCTCCGGAGCGCGTTTCAGGGAGGACACCACCAGGGTGACCACCGTGCCGGCGACCGCCCAGGCGGAGAGGACCAGCATCGAGGCGGTCATGTGGTTGCCCCTGAAGTACGCGAGGGAACGCGCCGCCCAGGTGCCCGCGCCCGGCGGCAGGGCCGGACCGATCGCCTTCCAGAACGGGGGCAGCATCGGGAGCGGGAAGGCGCCGCCGGCGCTGGGATTGCCCGCGACCACGACCAGCAGGATCGCCAGGCCGATGCCGACGATCCCGAAGACCGACTGGAGGGCGAGGGTGGCGGCGCCCACCGCGAAGACCACCAGGGCGCCCAGGCCCCACAGCGCGGCGATGCCGCCGGGCAGGGCGCCCAGGACCGGGCCGACGATGATCGCGCCGCCGAGACCGCCGAGCACCGAGTAGACCGCCAGCGCGCCGAGGCGGATGACCGCGCGCGCCCGGCTCTCGGGCCGGGAGCCCGCGCTGATCGCCAGGATGGCGGCGCAGATGTAACCGCCGACGCACCAGCCGATGACGAGGTAGAAGGACGAGAGCCCGTTGAAGTCCTGCGGGGAGGCCGGGGCCACGTCGACGGTCCGCACCGTCCGCTGCTGGCTCCCCTCCACCTTGGTGATCATCGACTGGAGGGCGGAGGAGAGCGCGGTCCCGTTGCCGGAGGCGACGAGCAGGGTGTCGGTGCGGCCCCGGGGGTCGACGACCAGGGCGCCGTCGAGGTCCCGGTTCATGATCTGCCTCCGGGCCCCGGCCGCGTCGGCGACCGCCCTCGGGTCGAGCGGGTCGCCGGGAAGCTTCTCCAGCCTCCCCACCAGGGAGGCGGAGACCTGCGAGGGAGCGACCACGCCGAAGGGCACGTCCTTCGGCCTGGGGTGGTGCAGGGCCCCGACGTACGAGGCGATGAACAGGAGCTGGAGGGCGAAGACGCCCACGACGAGCAGGGCGGCCCGGGGGGTGACGGCGCTTTTCAGTTCATCGGCGAAACTCATGCCCCCACGCTCCGGGGCGGGGGATCTTCCCGCAGGCGGGAAGCGGCCGAATGGCTGACCGGAGGCGCGGGCCGGGGCACGGGCGCCCGGGGGTCGGACACCCGGGGGGCGCGGCCCGGCGGCCGTACCGCGCCCGACGCCCCTACACCGGGCGGTCGTGACGGCGCATCACTTTTTGCCGACCCGTAACTTCCCAGCGGAGGCTACCCGTGCGTAGCTTGGCTGGAGCGCATCCCCACTCGTGGTCCGGGCCGCAGGGCGCAACACCCCACCTCTCCGCTTGAGCCGCAAGGAGATCGCCCGATGCTGCCCTGGAAGCACGCCGTCAGAGCGCTGTCCGTCCTGCTGCTGACCGCCGCCGCCACGCTCGCCCCCACCGCCGCCGCCTCCGCCGCCCCGGACCCGGCGGAGACCGCCACCGCGTCCGGCCGGGGCTGGAACGACTTCTCCTGCAAGCCCTCCGCCGCGCACCCGCGCCCCGTCGTCCTCGTCCACGGCACCTTCGGGAACTCCGTCGACAACTGGCTCGGCCTCGCGCCGTACCTCGTCGACCGGGGGTACTGCGTCTTCTCGCTCGACTACGGCCAGCTGCCGAACGTCCCCCTCTTCCACGGACTCGGCCCCATCGCCACCTCCGCCGGACAGCTCGCCACCTACGTCGACCGGGTCCTCGCCGCCACCGGGGCGCCCGAGGCCGACCTCGTCGGACACTCGCAGGGCGGCATGATGCCGCGCTGGTACCTCAAGTTCCTCGGCGGGGCCGGGAAGGTGAACGCGCTCGTCGGCATCGCGCCCGACAACCACGGCACCACCCTGCTCGGCCTCACCAGGCTCCTGCCGTACTTCCCCGGGGCCGAGGACCTGATCAGCTCCACGACCCCCGGCCTCGCCGACCAGATCGCCGGCTCGCCCTTCATCACCGCGCTCAACGAGGGCGGCGACACCGTGCCGGGGGTCCGCTACCACGTCATCGCCACCCGGTACGACGAGGTCGTCACCCCCTACCGCTCGCAGTTCCTGAGCGGCCCGAACGTCACCAACGTCCTCCTCCAGGACAAGTGCGCGCTCGACCTGTCCGAGCACGTGGCCGTCGGCACGGTGGACCGGATCGCCTTCCACGAGGTGGCCAACGCCCTCGACCCGGCCCACGCGACCCCGACCACCTGCCTCTCCGCGGCCGGCTGACCGCGGGAACGGCAACGGTTCCGGACGCGGCCGGGCCCTCTCCGGGGCCCGGCCGTGCCGCGCGGCCCCCGGGAGACCGGGCCGGGCGCTGTCGCTCCGTCGGAGCAACGGGACCGCCCCCCCGATGGCGCAGTGCCACGGGATGCGCGCTAATCGTGGTCAAGTGTGCGTTTCTCGCACTTCACGAGACAGCCACGGTGGACACCTTCGGGATGTTCACGAATGGAGCCCGCGACATGACCACCGACGCCCCCCACATCCACCCGGCGGACGACGACATAGGACCGACCGCGGAAGCCGCACCCGGACCGGCCCGCCGGCCGGCCGTCTCCCCGGCCGCGGCGCCCGGCGCGCCCTCCTTCCCCGAGCGTCCGGCCCTGCCCCCCGCCTTCCCGGCGGTGACGGTCCTCCCGGCCGCACCCGCGCATCCCGGCGCCGTCCCGGCCGGGGCGGAGCGGGACGGGCGGGCGGCCGGACCGGAGGCGCCGCCCGTCCCGGAAGCCCCGGACGCCGGGGCCCCCGGGGCGGTGGCGGTTCCGGAGGGAGCGACGGCTCGTGAGGTTCCGGAAGCGGTCGAAGAGGCTCCGTCCGCCCCCGGGGACCCCGCCCCGGAGGACGCCGCTGCCGGGGTCACCGTCCAGGACGGGGTCGCCGCCCAGGACGGGACTCCCCAGGACGAGAACGGGGACGAGGCGGTCCACACGCTGCTGCGGACGGCCGCGACCGAGCGCCCGGTCGAGGAGGTCGCCGCGCTGGTGGCCCGGCTCCAGGAGACCGGCGAGCTGTCCAGCCCCGCGGACGTGGCGCTCCGCGCCGCCGCCGTCACCCGCCCCCTGGGCGAGGTGCGGGAACTGCTCGCGCTCCTCAACGCGTCGGGGTACGACCTCCGTCAGGCCGAGACCACGCTGCGCGCCGCGGCGGTGGGCCGGCCGATCGAGGACGTGGTCCAGCTCGTCGGCATCCTCGGCGCCGACAGCAGCGACTGGCAGCCCGTCACCGGGACCGCCGCACCCGGCCAGGACGACCGCGCGCGCTCCGGCGGGAGCCCCGCTCCGGCCGCCACCGCCGCGAAGCGGGCCCGGGGCGCCGGGCCGGAGAAGTCGCGCCTGGACGGCGCGCTGGCCACGGGACCCGGCAGCCACAGCGTCTCTCCCGCCCTGCGGTCGGCCCTGCGCTGGCCCGCCGCGATCGCGCTGTTCGCCTGCGGCCTCCTCCACCTGCCGACGGACCTCGCCGCCCTGCGCGCGGGCGGCGACGTGCAGACGCTGTCCGTGGTCGTCACCGTGCTCTGCCTGGTGTGCGCGGTGTGGCTCGCGGTCCGGGACACCCTGGCCGTCTGGGCCGCGGCCGCCGGCCTCGCCGTCGTCGTCATCGCGTTCCACGGCGTCGCGAGCGCCCGCGCGGTCGACCTGCTGAGCGGCAGCCTCGGCACCTCCTTCGCCTGGGCCAAGGCGGTGGCGCTGCTGAGCGCCGTGGCCATCGTCTTCCTGGCCGGCTCGGCGCTGATGCGCCGTACCAGGACGGCCGGAGCGGCGGACGGCGTCTGACGCGCCGGAAGCACGAGGACCGCTTCCCCGTCCGGGGGGGGGGGGGGGGGGGGGGGGGGGGGGGGGGGGGGGGGGGGGCGGCGCGGGGCCCCCCCCGCCGCGCCGCCCGCGCCGCCCCCCCCCCCCCCCCCCCCCCCCCCCCCCCCCCCCCGCACGGCGCGGGCCCGGCGGGAACCGGGCCCGGCACTCCCTACGCCCGGCGGCGCCGGGCGGTCCCGAAGAGGACGGCCGCGCCGATCGCGAGCACGCCGCCGCCGGCGGCCGCGAGGTACGGGGTGGTGGAGTCGCCGCCGGTCTCGGCCAGCTCCACGCCGGTACCGGCCTGCGCGCGCGTGTCGGGCGCGGACCCGTGCGAGGGCGCCGAGGAGGCCGGCGCGGGGGCCGCCGTCCCCTCGGCGCCCGTCTTCCGGGTGCCGGTCCCCTCGGCACCCTTCGCCCCGGCACCGTGTCCGCCGTGCCCGCCGTGGTCGGCCGAGGACCGGCTCGCGCCGTCCTCGATCTGCCGTTCGGTGGGCGTGGTGGCGCTCGGCGCCGGGGAGCCGTTGTCCTTCCCGAACACGACGTCCGAGCAGGTGTAGAACGCCTCGGGGGAGTCGGACCGCTGCCAGATCGAGTAGATCAGGTGGCGGCCGGACTTCTTCGGGACCGTCCCCTTGAAGACGTAGTCGCCGTTCTGCATCTGCGGGTCGGTCACGGAGACGAACGGCTTCGCCTCCAGGTCCGACCACTTCAGCGGCTTCGACGGGTCGTAGCCGTCCTTCGTCACGTACAGCTCGAACGAGCCCGCGTGCGGCGCCGTCCCCTTGTAGTGGAAGGTGTGGGACCCGGAGCTCATCCTGCTCGCCGGCCAGTCGGCCCGCACCAGGTCGAGCCCCCGGTACGTGTCGTTGCCCGCGCTGCACAGCTTGCCGTCCGGGATGAGCTTCCGGTGCTGTCCGGCGGCGTTCGCGATGTTCACCGCGTTCCAGTCGTAGAACGCCTGCTTCCCGCTCGCCGCCACCGCCGCCTTGCAGGCCGCCGACCGGGGGTTCTCGGGCCCCTCGGCGTAGCAGGTCGAGACCCGGCTCACCGGGTCCGTCATCGACCCGTGCGCGAACGCGGGCCCGGCGGTGAGCCCGGACAGGGCCAGCACGGTGCCGGCGGTGACGGCCGCGGCCGAACGGCGAGAGGTCATGGGAGGACAGCTCCTTCACGAGGGGGCTTGGGGACGACCGGCGAGCGGGTCGATCAGCAAGCTAGCCGCCCGGAACCGCCGAAAAGCCCCCGGAGAGAGGAGAGGGCCGTTTCTTAGGACCGCTTTAAGGAGCCACTAAGCGACGCCTGAGAAAAACGCTCCCGCGCGCCCCCGCCGTCAGCCCAGCCGCCGGTAGCGCCGTTCCGGGCGGCCCGTACCGCCGTAGCGGAGGGTGACCTCCGCGCGGCCCGTCTCCGCGAAGTACTCCAGATAACGGCGGGCGCTCACCCGGGACAGGGCACCCGCCTCGGCGCACTCCGTCGCCGAGAGCCCCTCCGGGTGGGCGCGCAGCACCGAGTCGACCAGATCGGCGGTGTGGGCGGCGAGGCCCTTGGGGAGCTCGCGGGAGCCGCGCGGGCGGGTGCCGAAGATCTGGTCGACGTCCTCCTGCCGCGCCTCGTCCAGCTCGTCCAGACGGCTGCGCAACGAGGCCACGTGACGGAGCTGTTCGTGCAGCGCGGCCTGGCTGAACGGCTTGATCAGATAGTGCAGCGCCCCGGCCCGCAGCGCCGAACGGATCGTCCCGGCGTCCCGCGCCGCCGTGATGAAGAGCGCGTCCGTGCCGTGCCCGGCCGCCCGCAGCTCCCGCAGCACCCGGACGCCGTCCATGTCCGGCAGGAACACGTCGAGCAGCACCAGGTCGGGCCGGAGCCGTTCGGCGGCGCGCAGCGCCTCGGCGCCGCTGTGCGCGACCCCGGCCACCGTGAAGCCCGCCACCGCCGACACATAGCGGCAGTGCAGCTTGGCGACCATGAAGTCGTCGTCCACGACCAGCACTTTCGTCACGCCGACCCACGCTAGGTCCCGACCACAACGACCACAACGTCCGTTGGTTGCGGAAGAGAGACAGCTTCTTAACGCGCGGGCAACATGTGGGCCACCTCACCCCCATCCCCTACCTTCTGAGAGGCGGCACACGTGCGGTTGCGCACCCCCTTCGCCCTCCTCGGGGCGGCGCTGCTCGTGCTGGTGGGTCCGCCCCTGCTCAGCCCGGGCAGCGGCGCCGACACCGGCACCCGGATTCCCGGACTGCGCCTCATGGTCCCCAACACCCCCGGCGGCGGTTACGACGTCACCGCCCGCACCGCCGCCAAGAACGCCGAGGAGGCCGGCCTCACCGGCGACGTCGAGGTCTTCAACCTGCCCGGCGCGGGCGGCACCGTCGGCCTCACCCGGCTCGTCGGCGAACGCGGCAACGGCCGTCTCGCCATGTCCATGGGACTCGGCGTCGTCGGCGCCGTCCACACCAACAAGACCGCCAGGACCCTCGCCGACACCACCCCGATCGCCCGGCTCACCGAGGAGCAGGACATCGTCGTGGTCGGCAAGAACTCCCCGTACAGGACCGTCCAGGACCTGCTCGCGGCCTGGCGGAAGGCCCCCGGCAAGCTGCCCGTCGGCGGCGGCTCCTCGCCCGGCGGCCCCGACCACCTCGCCCCGATGCTGATGGCCCAGGCGGCGGGGATCGCCCCCTCGGACGTCAACTACGTCCCCTTCGACGGCGGCGGCGAACTCCTCGCCTCCATCCTCGGGAACAAGGTCGCCTTCGGCGTCTCCGGCGTCGGCGAGTACCTGGACCAGATCAGGGCCGGCGAACTGCGCCTGCTCGCGGTCACCGGCCCGAAGCGGGTCCCCGGTCTCGACGCCCCCACCCTCCGCGAGGCCGGCCTCGACACCGACTTCACCAACTGGCGCGGCATCGTCGCCCCGCCCGGCCTCTCCGACGCCGAACGCGACCGGCTCGTCACCCTCGTGACCGAACTGCACGCCTCCCCGCAGTGGCGCGAGTCGCTGAAGACCCACGGGTGGACCGACGCCTTCCTCCCCGGTGAGCGCTTCGGCGCCTTCCTCACCGAGCAGGACCGGCGCGTCACCTCCGTCCTCGAGGAGCTGGGGCTGTGAGACCGACCGTTCCCACCTGGCTGCGCGGACGTTCCGAACTCGGCGTCGGGGCGTTCCTGTTCCTCCTCGGCGTCCTCGTCCTCACCGACGCCCTCACCCTCGACGGCACCGCCGGCGGCCGCGGCCCGGTCGGCCCCGCCACCGTCCCCCTCGTCGTCGGCTGCGGCCTCCTCGCCGTCTCCGTCCTCCTCACCGTCGACGTCCTGCGCGGCGGCCGGGGCGAGGCGGAGGCGGGCGAGGACGTCGACCTGGCCGAACCCGCCGACTGGCGCACCGTCCTGCTCCTCGCGGGCGCCTTCCTCGCCTTCGCCGTCCTCATCGGCCCCGCCGGCTTCCCCGTCGCGGGGGCCCTCCTCTTCTGGGGCGCGGCCTACGCCCTCGGCAGCCGTCACCTCCGCCGCGACCCGCTGATCGCGGCGGCCCTGTCGCTCCTCACCTACGCCGTCTTCGACAGGCTGCTCGGCGTCCCGCTGCCCGGCGGCCCCCTGATGGGAGTGATCTGACCCGTGGATTCCCTGAACTCCCTGATCGACGGCTTCGGAACGGCCCTCACCCCGGTCAACCTGCTCTGGGCCGCCCTCGGCGTGCTCCTCGGCACCGCCATCGGGGTCCTGCCCGGCATCGGCCCCGCCATGGCCGTCGCCCTGCTGCTGCCGGTGACCTACGGACTCGACCCGACCGGCGCCTTCATCATGTTCGCCGGCATCTACTACGGCGCCATGTTCGGCGGCTCCACCACCTCGATCCTGCTCAACACCCCCGGCGAGAGCGCGGCCGTCGTCGCGGCCATCGAGGGCAACCCCATGGCCAAGGCCGGGCGGGGCGCGCAGGCGCTCGCCGCGGCGGCCGTCGGCCACTTCGCCGGCGGCATGATCGGCACGATCCTGCTCGTCCTCCTCGCCCCGGCCGTCGCCGCGCTCGCCGTCGGCATCGGTGCCCCCGACTACCTGGCCCTCATGGTCCTCGCCTTCATCGCGGTGACCTCCGTCCTCGGCTCCTCCCGGGTCCGGGGCCTCGCCTCCCTGCTCATCGGCCTCACGATCGGCCTGGTCGGCCTGGACCCGATGACCGGGCAGCAGCGCCTCACCTTCGGTTCGCTCCAGCTCGCCGACGGCGTGGACGTCGTCATCGTCGCGGTCGGCCTCTTCGCGATCGGCGAGGCCCTGTGGGTCGCCGCGCACCTGCGCCGCACGGCGGGGGAGGCCATTCCGGTCGGCCGTCCCTGGCTGGGCCGGGAGGACCTGCGGCGCACCTGGAAGCCCTGGCTGCGCGGTCCGCTCATCGGCTTCCCCTTCGGGGCGATCCCGGCCGGCGGCGCCGAGATCCCGACCTTCCTCGCGTACGTCACGGAGAAGCGGCTCTCGAAGCACAAGGAGCAGTTCGGCAAGGGCGCCGTCGAGGGCGTCGCCGGGCCCGAGGCGGCGGCCTCGGCCTCCGCGGCCGGCACGCTCGTCTCCATGCTCACCCTGGGGCTGCCCACGACCGCCGTCGCCGCCGTGATGCTGGCCGCGTTCCAGCAGTACGGCATCCAGCCCGGCCCGCTGCTCTTCGAGCGGGAGCCCGAGCTGGTGTGGGGGCTCATCGCCTCGCTCTTCGTCGGCATGGTGCTGCTGCTCGCGCTCAACCTGCCCCTCGCCCCGGTCTGGGCCAGGCTGCTGCGCATCCCGCGCCCCTACCTCTACGCCGGCATCCTCTTCTTCGCCGCCGTCGGCGCGTACGCGGTGGGGGGCGAGGCGCTCGACCTGGTCGTCCTGCTCGTCATCGGCCTGATCGGGCTCGGGATGCGCCGCTACGGCCTGCCGGTGCTGCCCGCCGTCATCGGCGTCATCCTCGGCCCGGCCGCCGAACAGCAGCTCCGCCGCGCCCTCCAGATCAGCGACGGTTCACCGGTCGGCCTGGTGAACACGCCCTTCTCGATCACCGTGTACGCGGTCGTCGCGGTCCTGCTCGCCTGGCCGCTCCTGAGGAGGGCGACAGCACGGCGCGCCGGGGCGTGAAGGGGGTGGGGGAGGGTACGGCGGCCGGTCCGACCCGCCGCCGAAGGGATTAATCCCGGCCATCTGTTGGCCGGATTCGGGTATCCCTGGCGGGCAGCACCATCCCCCACACCCGAAGGGAACCCCCCTCATGCGCGTCAGGCTCGTTCTTGCCGCAGCCACCCTGCTCACCGCCGCCGTCGCCCCTCTCGCCCACGCGGGAGGGGACGACGGCCAGGCCACCGACGGCGCCGGCCGCCCCACCGCCGACGCCGGCCGCCTCACCGAGGACCTGAGCCTCGTCGCGGACGGCCACTTCACCAACGCCCTCTTCGTCGACGCGTACGGCACCGTCGCGGCCGACAGCACCGTCACCCTCTCCGGCACCTACCGGTGCCTGGACGACAGCGCGGGCCCCGTCTTCGTCAGCTCCACCCTCGTCCAGGGCGACCGCTCCACCGGGATCGGCGGCACCCGGGCCGTCTGCGACGGGCACCTCCACACCTGGACCAACCGCTCCGTCGTGAAGGACCCCGCCTACCGTCCCGGCGCCGCCCGGGTGGACGCCACCCTGCTCCAGCTCAGCGGGACGGGCCTGCCGCTGCCCCGCTTCCTCGTCGTGGAGAAGACGGACGTCGAACTGCGCTGACGCGCTCCGGGCGCGTCCGGAGAGCCCCCGGCGGCACTACCCTCCGGACGCGTCCCGGGCCGTCCCCGGGGGGCCGGCCAGCCCCGCCAGCCCGTCCCGGCCGAGCGCCTCCAGTTCGTCCAGGGCGGCCGCGGCCCGGGCCGCCGCCTCCGGATCGGAGACGGCGAGACCGCTCGCCGCGAACTCGTCCTCGTCCAGCCGCAGCACCTCGCTGCCGTCCGCCGACACCCACAGGTCCAGGTCCAGGTCCTCGACCACCACCCCGGAGCCGTCGATCACCGGGGGCCGGGTGACGTCGCAGTACCAGCCCTTGAGGAGGCCGTCGGCGGACCACACCTCCTTGACGGTGAACCAGCGGTCGTCCCAGTAGTGCTCCACGAAGACGTCGCCCGGCTCGAACCGCACGAAACCGAAGTCCCGCACCCCCTCGGCCGCCCACGGCGCGCGCACCGAGAGCCGGCCCGCCCCCTCGGCGACCACCTCGGCCGGGTAGCGGATCTTCGTCCGGCCCGCCTTCGTCAGGGTGACCTCAACCGGCCTTCCGGACATACCGCACCTCCGTCGCCGCGATCTCGTAGCCGAACCACCGGTTGATCGCCAGCATCGGACCGTTCCCGGTGTCGTTCCCCGTGAACGCCTCGGCGCAGCCCGCCTCCCGCGCCCGGTGCAGGGACGCGTTCTTCACCAGCTTGGCGAGCCCCCGGCCCCGGAACGCCGGCGCCGTGCCCGTCATCCCCGTGCCGTACCGGCCCAGACCGTCTGTCTGCGCCACGCTGAACGAGGCGGGCACCCCGTCCACCACCGCCACCGTCGTCAGCGACCGGTCGAGGAGGGGATGCTCCCAGGTGGTCTCCCGCCAGTGCGCGTAGTCGTCCATCGCGACCGTCACGTCGCCCGGTTCGTCGGCGGTCGTCACCGCGTCCAGCTCGAACAGCGGCCGGGGGTCGGCCGCGAAGTCCTCGGCCGTGAGCAGCTCGACACCGGCGGGCGGCTCCTGGAGCGGCGGCAGCCCGGCCCTCCTCAGGTCCAGCCGGAGGAAGTGGGCGGAACGGCTGGGGGAGTACCCCCGCCGCCCGGCCCAGGCGCGGTGCTCCGGCGCGTCCAGGACCCAGCTGTAGAAGGTGCGCGCGCCGTGCTCGGCCAGGTGCTCCTCGGCGGCGCGCAGCAGCAGCGTCCCGGCGCCGCGCCCCTGGTGCGCGGGGTCCACGTACACGTTGACGGAACCGATGCCCGGCTCCGGGGAGTCGTGGGCGATCCGCAGCTGGGCGGTACCGGTGACCCGGCCGTCCTCGGTCACGGCGACCAGCGGACGCGCGTGGCTGTCGGGGTGGGCGTGCGCCCGTTCGAAGAGGAACGCGTCGGCGGTCGCGAGCATGAAGGGGAGCGCGGCACGGCGGACCCGGGCCCAGCCCTCGGCGTCCCGGTCCTGTACGTCACGGACGATCACGGTCATGCGGACGCACGTTACGGGGGAGGGCGCGCCACCGCCTCCCCTTTTCCGGCGGGGTGGGGGCAGAATCGGCGGGTGACACTCACCATCGTCGTGGACCACGAATCCACCACCGCTCCCTACGAACAACTGCGTGCCCAGATCTCGGAGCGGGCCCGGTCGGGCGGACTGCCGGTCGGTTACAAACTGCCGACCGTACGGGGGCTCGCGGAGCAGCTGGGACTCGCAGCGAACACGGTCGCCAAGGCGTACAAGGCGCTGGAGGCGGACGGGGTGATCGAGACGCGCGGGCGTCACGGGACCTTCGTCGCCGCCGCCGGGGACGCGGCGAGCCGCCGGGTCGCCGGCGCCGCCGCCCGGTACGCGGAGGAGGCCCGCCGCCTCGGCCTCAGCCGCGAGGCCGCCGAGGCGGCGATGAACGAGGCCCTGCGGGCGGCGTACGACAGCCAGGACCTGTCCGGCTGACCGGGACCCGGGCCTCCCGGAAGCGCCGGGGGCACGGGCTCCGCCCCGCCCCGCCCCGTGACCGGGGCGGGGGCGCGGCGCGGTTCCGCCGGCGTCGCGCCCCCGGGGCGCGTCAGATCCAGTGGCCCCGCGCCGCGCCCCGGGCGCGCCGGACGAGCGCGTACCCCTTCGTCATGACCCGGTCCGCCGCGAAGTTCCGCGCGATCGACCGGCCCTCGATCAGCCGGACGAACTCCTCGGTGCCGGTGGAGCGGCGGACGGTCACCCGCTCCAGGGCGTACGGCCCCTGACGGCGGCGGGCCAGCGCGTTGCCGACGGCGAGCGCCTGGGCGAAGCCGGCCTCCCGGACCGCCCTGCGGACCCGCCGGCTGGAGTACCCGTACGGATAGGCGAAGGAGACGGGGGCGGTCCCCAGCTCCTCGCCGACGATCTCCCGGCAGCGCAGGGTCTCGAACCGGAGCCGTTCCGCGCCGAGCTGGTCGAGCTGCGGATGACTGTGGCTGTGGCCGCCGATCTCCGTTCCGGCGCCGGCCAGTTCGCGCACCTGCGCCCAGTCGAGCATGGTGTCGGGCGCGCCGCCCTCGTGGTGCCCGCCGCGCAGCCAGCCCGTGGAGACGAAGACGGTGCTCACGAAGGAGTGCGCGGCGAGCACGGGCAGCGCGTGCCGGTGCACGCCCTCGTAGCCGTCGTCGAAGGTGATCAGCAGCGGCCGGGCGGGCAGCGGCGTCCCGTCCCGCCAGGCGGCGGCGAGCCCGGCGGTGGTCAGCGGCGTGAACCCCCGTTCGGCGACCACCGCCATCTGCGCGGCGAACGCCCCGGGCGTGACGGAGAGGCCGAGGGCGCCGGGGGCCGGGTCCCGGGCGACGGCGTGGTACATGAGGATCGGCACGGGCGTGCCCCGGGGCGCCGCGGGCGCGCCCGGCGTCGTCCCCGTCACGCGGCCGCTCCCTCGGCGGCCCCGTTCACGGCGGTTCCGTCCCCGGTCCGCTCGCCGACCCCGCGACCGGTTCCGTCCCCGGTCCGTTCACCGACCCCGTCACCGGTTCCGTCCCCGGTTCCTTCACCGGTCCTTCCGACCGGTCCCCAGGAGAACGTGGTGCCGGAGCGGCGGGCGCGGAGCCGGCCGAGGGCGTAGCCGCCGGCCGCGAGCGCCACCCCGGTGACGATGGCCCCGGCGCGGCCCGCGCCGCCGGGGCGGCCGCGCAGCGCGTCGCCCGCACCGCGCAGGACTCCGGCGGGCAGCACCCGGGTGGTGTAGCGCCGTTCGGACTCCAGGCCCTTCCGGGCGCCGACGCTCCGCGAGACGAGCGCCTTGGAGAGCCCCTCGGCGTACACCCGGGACCGGAAGTAGGCGAAGCGCTCGCGGGCGGCGGGCACCTTGTGGTGGATGACCGCCCGGTCGTCCATGAGCAGGACCGCTCCGGGCAGCGCCTCGGAGAGCCGGATGCACAGCTCGGTCTCCTCGCCGCCCAGGGGTCGCCGGTCGCCGTCCCGGCCGATGCCGGTGGCGAAACCGCCCGCCGCGTCGAAGGCGGTGCGGCGGAAGGAGGCGTTGCCGCCGAGCACGTTCCGCACGGGGACGCGGCCCGGGGGCAGGCCCCGGTAGGTGCAGCCGACGACCCAGTCGAACTCCTCGGGGAACCAGCCGGGGCGCCGGCCGGACGCCCAGACGGGCAGGGTCCGGCCGCCGACGGCCATGACGCGCGGGTCGTCGTAGGCGGCGGCGAAGTGGTGGAGCCAGTCCCGCTCGGCGACGGCGTCGTCGTCCAGGAAGGCCACGAACTCGCCGCGCGAGGCGGCGATCCCGGTGTTGCGGCCGGCGGAGAGGCCGCGGGGGCCCGTGTTGGCGAGGACCCGCACCTCCTCGCCGGGCCGGGTGTCCGCGTACTCCCCGGCGAGCCGTGCCCGGAGGCGCTCGTTGTGGTCGACGACGAGCAGGGTCTCCAGGGGAGGAAGCGACTGCTTCCGCACGGAGTCGACGGCGGCGAGGATGTCCTCCCACCGGTCCTCCGTGTAGGCGCAGATCACCACCGAGAAGCGGTGCGGGGGCGTGCGGTCGCTCAAGGGGTCTCTCCCCGCGGGACGTTGACGGAGAACGCGGCGGGTCGGCGGCGGGCCGACCGGCGCACGGCCTTCTCCCTGAGGATGACCTTGAGGACCCGGATGCCGTCGCGCACGGCGTTGAGGTTGCTGACGCCGTGGATGCGCAGGTACTCGTGGCTCGGCACCTCCTGCACCCTGAGTCCGGCCTTGACGACCCGGATGTTGATCAGGGTCTCGATCTCGAACCCGGTGCAGTCGAGGGTGATCTTGTCGAGGCAGTGGCGCCAGAAGGCGTTGTAGCCGTAGCAGAGGTCGGTGTACCGGGCCCCGAACTTGCGGTTGACGAGCGTGCAGAGGGCCCAGTTCCCGATTCTGCGGATGGTCGTCATGTCGTCCGTGCCGCCGCCGTTGGCGAAGCGGGAGCCCTTGGCGAAGTCGGCGCCGCCGACGAGGGCGGAGACGTAGGAGACGATCTCCTGGCCGTCGGCCGAGCCGTCCGCGTCGACCATGACGATGATGTCGCCGGTGCAGGCGGCGAATCCGCTGATCAGCGCGTCGCCCTTCCCCCTGCCGACCTGTTTCACGACTTTGACGTCGGGCCAGTGCTCGCGGGCGACGGCGACCGTGTCGTCGGTGGAGTTTCCGTCGACCAGGACGACTTCGTGTATCCATTCCGGCAGCGTCTTGAAGACGTACGGAAGGTTTTCCGCTTCGTTCATCGCGGGAATGACCACACTCACCGGCGGTGTGATCGCCAGGTGGGAGGTGATGGCCCGGTACTGAGCGGCTATTCGACTCGGCTCGGTCATTTCTTGACCCGTGGCGGCCGGGCGCAGGAACGAGCTCATGGGTCTGGTTTCCCTCTCGTCCGGTGGGCCGCCCACCCCTTGGGCGGCCCGGTGGTGTGTCCGGTGCGAAAGGGGGGTTCCCGCCCGCCCGCGTGGAAACGATCTCCTTGCGGGAACGGCGAGTTGGCATGTCCGGCCGCGCGGTACCCGTGACTCGGCGCACGTGCTGTCACCGAGCACGGCACCCCCCCTTACCGCGCCCCGCGCCGGAACCTTCGCGGCGCGGAAGCCCTCCCCAGAGCTGTGTGCGCGACGGAGCGGAGCGGGTGAGATGTACGACGGTATTGATGCAGGGGACTGTATGGCAAGACCCCCCTTCCCGGGCCGCTTTTCTGTTCTTTGACGAAGAACCAGCGATCGGAACGGTCGAGTTTTCGGTCGGATTCGGTCAATTCGATGACGTGGTGAGAAGGGTGGGACGGGACCGCTCTTCTGTGGGGTGACGGGCGGGCGGGGCGTGTTTCCGTCCGGCCGTCGAGCGGGAGCGGACCTTCCGGTTCCCGTAGTGGCCTAAACCGGTTGCTCCACAAGGGGGGTTCACCAGTCCTTCACCCCTGCTTTTGGCATGAACACTTCCAGCCGGGCGATTCCGCTGCTACTACCTGGTAGCGCAGAGATCCTGCTACAGGAGGTCCCATGAGACTCACCCGATTCACCGCCCTCTCGTCCTCGCTCCTGCTCGGTGCCGTCCTCGCCCTCACCGGGGCGAGCGCCGCACAGGCCGCCGGAACCGCCGCGGCCGTCGACTACGTGGCCCTGGGCGACTCGTACTCCTCCGGCGTCGGCGCCGGCAGCTACGACAGCGCCAGCGGCAACTGCAAGCGGTCCACGAAGGCGTACCCCGTCCTCTGGAAGAACGCGAACGCCCCCGCCTCGTTCGCCTTCACCGCCTGCTCGGGCGCCCGAACGGGTGATGTGACCGCGAATCAGCTCGGCCCCCTCTCGGCCGCCACCGACCTGGTCTCCCTCACGATCGGGGGAAATGACGCCGGTTTCGCCGACGTCATGACGACCTGTGTGCTGCAGTCCGAATCCACCTGCGTGAACCGAGTGAATCAGGCCAAGGCCTACGTCGACTCGACCCTGCCCGGCAAGCTCGACTCCGTGTACAACGCCATCGGCAGCAAGGCCCCCAACGCCCGGGTGGTCGTCCTCGGCTACCCGCGCTTCTACCAGCTCGGCGGGACCTGTGTGGCCGGCCTGAGCGAGGGCGAGCGCCAGGCCATCAACGGAGCCTCCGACCACCTCAACGCGGCCATCGCCAAGCGCGCCGCCGACCACGGCTTCACCTTCGCCGGCGTCGTCTCCGCCTTCACCGGCCACGAGATCTGCTCCGGCTCCGCCTGGCTGCACAGCGTCAACTGGCTGAACATCGGGGAGTCCTACCACCCGACCGCCGCCGGGCAGTCCGGCGGCTACCTGCCCCCCTTCAGGAACGCGGCGTAACCCCTTCGCCGTCCGCCCCCGTGGCGCCGGAACCGGCCGGAGCGGTGCTCGTGACACCGCCCGGCGCACCCGGCCCGGCGCCCCGTCCGCCGTCCCGCGTCCAGTGGTACGTCAACGCTCCCGCGATCAGCAGTACCCCGACGATCCCCGCCACCAGGACGCGCGTGCGGCGGGACGCGTTCCGCCGGGGCGTTCCGCCGTCCCGCTCCGCCGGAGCGCCGCGCGCCCCGCGCGCGTCACCGCCGCCGTCCCCGTGGGCGCCGGGGAGAGGGGCGGACGCCTCCGTCCCCGCCCCCGCCCCCGCGGGGTCCGCCGCGCCCGTCCCCGTCCCGCCCCCGGCGATCCGGCGCAGCTCGCGTTCGATCCCGTCCGCCGTCGTGGAGCCGGAGCCCCCCGGCTCCGCGCGCAGGAGCGCGTCGACCACCGCGCCCAGCGGCCCGGACCGGTCGTCCGAGGCCGTCTCCAGGAGAGCGCCCAGGGAACGCAGGTCGGCCGCCGGGTCCGTGTCCCCGTCGGGCCCGCCGCCGAGGCCGGTGACGAAGCCGGTGACGGCGACCCGGCCGTCGTTCCCCAGGAGGACGTGGTCCGGCCGCACGCCCCGGTGCGGAACGCCCGCCTCCCGCGCGGCCCGCAGCCCGGCCAGGACCTCGGCGCCGACGCGCGCCGCCTCCCGCCGGGGCAGGGGGCCGTCCGCCTCCAGGGCCTCCGCGAGGGAGAGGCCCCGGACCAGCTCCGTCACGACCCAGGGCCGGCCGTTCCCGGAGACCACCCCGAGGACCCGTACGACGCAGGGGTGGGAGATCCGGGCGGCGGCCCGCGCCTCGCGCTCCAGGCGGGCCAGAGGGGGAGGCGCCCCGGGCGCCGCGGTGCCGGGCGGGACCCGGATCTCCTTCAGGGCCACCTCGTGGCCGTCCGTCTCGTCCAGGGCGCGCCGGACGGTGCCCGTCGCCCCCTCGGCCAGGACGTCCAGAAGCCGGTAACGACCCGCGATCACCGTCATGGCCCCACGGTAGCCGAGGGGCGTCCTCCCCGCTCCGGTGTCGCGGCCGCCCGCGGGGCCCGCCGGTGGCTCCCGGCGGCGCGTCCCGGCGGCGGAGCCCGGTGAAGGATCTTGGTGGTGGAGATCACACGGGCTTCCGTGCCCGCGCCCGTCGCGCCGGAGTGCAGGATGGTTCGTGACGATTCGACAGGTGTTCGATGCCTGTCCAAGTCACCCTGGAATCAGATGAATTCGGAGGGTGATTGTCAACCCCCGTACGGATGCGTCGAATCCCGTCGCCGGGATACACGAGTGTGACGACGGGGCGATAGGGTTAGCCTGCCCGGGTCGGGTGCCCTTGTACGGGTGGGGAGTGACATGGAACAGATAGCAATGCGCAGCAGGCCGCGAGTGCCTGCCATCACCTGCGGGAGCAGCGCGACCAGTTCGCGGCTCGACCGCCATCTCGCGGTGCTCGGCGGACCCGCCGTGCCCCAGCGCGAGGCGGCCGAGGCGACCCTGCTGATGCGGGAACTGACGGCGCGCACGCACGACACGCCGATGCGCGGACACCGCAGCCGCAGCGCGCGGGTCTCGCTCTTCGCCCCGCTCCGCCGCCTGCGCCGTTCGCTCTTCGGCACCCGTCACTGATCCGGCCGCCCGCACGGCCCCGACGGCGACCGCGCCGGACGTGTCCCCACCCGTCCGGCGCACAGCCGTGTCCGCGCCCCTCCGGTCCCCTCCGTCAGGCGACCACGCCCTCGTCCCGGAGCGCCCGCACCTCCGCCCCGTCCAGCCCGAGTTCGGCGAGCACCGCGTCCGTGTCCTGACCGAGGGCCGGAATCCGGTCCATCCGCGCTTCCGGCGCGCCCGGGAACACGATCGGCGGAAGCAGCGCCCGCAGCGGCCCGGCCGGTGACCCCACCTCCCGCCACCGGTCGCGCGCCGTCAGCTGCGGATGGTCCGCCAGCTCCGCCACCGAGTTGAGCCGGGCGCAGGCGATGCCCGCCGCGTCGAGCCGGGCCAGCGCCTCGGCCGCCGTCAGGGGGGCCAGGGCCTCCGCGACCACCGCGTCCGTCGCCGCCCGTCCGGCCACCCGCGCCGCGTTCGTCGCGAAGGCCGGATCGTCGGCCAGGCCGGGCCGGCCGAGGACCTGCCCGGCGAGCCGCCGCCACTCCCGGTCGTTCTGCACGGAGAGCAGCACCAGGGTCCCGTCCACCGTCGGATAGGCGTCGTACGGGGCGATCACCGCGTGTGCGAGCCCCGTGCGCGCCGGGGCCGCGCCCCCGTGCATCCCGTGGTGCAGCGGGTGCCCCATCCACTCGGCGAGCGAGTCGAGCAGGGAGACCTCCACCGGTCCGCCCAGACCGGTCGTGCCGCGCCGCACGAGAGCGGCGAGGACGCCCGCGAAGGCGTACATCCCGGCGGCGATGTCGGCCGCCGGGACACCCGACTTGACGGGGCGCTCCGGGGTGCCGGTCACCGACACCAGCCCCGCCTCGCACTGGACGAGCATGTCGTACGCCCGCCGGTGCGCGTACGGTCCCTCCGCCCCGTACCCCGAGACGTCCACCGCGATCAGCCGGGGGTGCGCCGCGCACAGGGTGGCGGCGTCGAGGCCCAGGCGGGCCGCGGCCCCCTGCGCGAGGTTCTGCACGAAGACGTCGGCGCCCGCCGTCAGCCGCCGGGCGAGGGCCAGGCCCCGGGGGTCCTTGAGGTCGAGCGCCACCGACTCCTTGCCCCGGTTGCACCACACGAAGTGCGAGGCGAGGCCCCGGGCGGCGGTGTCGTACCCCCGGGCGAAGTCGCCGCCGTCGGGGCGCTCGATCTTGACGACGCGGGCGCCGAGGTCGGCGAGCTGCCGGGTGGCGAAGGGGGCGGCGACCGCCTGCTCGACGGTGACGACCGTGACCCCCGCGAGGGGGAGTGGCTGAGTGCTCATGACCGTCCTGCCTATCCTGCCGGGCCGGTCCCTGTCACCGGGAGGTGCGTCACCCCGCCGGTCACAGGAGCGCGCACTGCCCCTCCGGCCCCTCCTCCCGATGGTCCAGTACGGACGCGGGGCGCCGGGTCCCGGCCGGCGGCGGCAGCACCCCGGCGGCCCGCAGTTCCGCCGCGCCGGCCGTCCCCACGGCGAGGGCCGCCCGTTCCGGCTCCCGCGCGCCGAGCAGCGCGAGCACGGTGATCAGGTCCAGCAGCTCCGAGGTCCACTCCTGCGGCCAGGCGGCCGGGCGGATCGCCTCCAGGGAGCCGGGCTCCACGGGAGCGGTGCGGCGCGCGAACCACCGCTCCAGGACCCGCGCCCCGCCCACCCGGAACTCCCACGCCTCCACCGGTACGGGCGAGACGCGGCCCCCGTCGAGGTCCAGCGCCTCGTCCCCGGGGTCGTACGCCATCGCCGTCGGCCGCGCCGGGACCGCCGCCCGCACATAGGGACGGCGCCCGCCGGGCAGTCTCGGTCTCGTGCCGCTCAGGGCGCCGCGCAGCTGCACGTCGGCCAGTTCCCGGCCGAGGGCCACGCCCGCCGCCCAGGCCTCCCGGCCGGCGGGGAGCGGAACGCGGCACCCGGCGGGGGAGGGGCGGGCCGCCGCCACCGTCCACGCCAGCCAGTCGTGCGGGGTGGCCCCGGGTCCGTACCGCTCCCCGAGGAAGGCCAGGAGTCCGGGCGCCAGATTGGGCTCGCGTCCGCCGGGGCGCCGGAACAGCGGACGGACGCGCCCCCGCCGGTCCGCCGGGGAGTCCCCTCCGGGCAGGGCGGCCGTCACCAGGAGCGGAGGGCCGGCCGTTCCCGCCCCGTACCCCTGCTCGACGGCGAAGAGCTGCGGCTCCCCGGCGACCCGCCACAGCTCCGGCCGCGCGGAGTCGATCAGCCGGTGGTCGGGGAGCAGCCACTGCTCGTCGAACGGCCCGTGCGCCACCCGCACCGGCTCCGGGCACGGACCCGGCTCGCGGGCGAACCGCGCGGTCCCGGTCCGCTGTCCGGGCAGCGAGGCCACCGCGCTCTCCGGGGTCCGCGCCCTGCTGGGCCGGAACAGCGCCTCCCGCTCGGCCCCCTCCGAGGCCGCCAGCCGGTCCCAGCGGGCCCGCAGCGTCCGTACGTCGGGAGCGACGATCCAGGAACGGCCGAACCGGGGCGGGGCCACGGACCACGGCATCAACTCGTCGAGGAGGGGCGCGTCCTGCGGCCGGGCGTCATCCGTCACGCCCCGCATGCTAACGACCGCCGTCGGTGGGCCTCCACCGGTACGGAAGGCGACGGCCGGCCGTTCCGCGCCGCTGCGGACCGGTGGTCAGTCGGCCTCGACCGTGACGGTGAAGGAGAACCGGTCGCCCCGGTAGCGGATGCGCGCCACGTCGACGACCCTGCCGTCCTCGTCGTAGGTCACTCCCGTGTAGTGGAGGATCGGGGAGAGCAGCGGGACCCGGAGCAGCCCGGCCGTCTCCGGGTCGGCGAGACGGGCCTCGACCGTGTCCGTGATGCGGCTGATCCGCACCCCGACCACGTCCCGCAGCACCTTCGTCATCGGCCAGCGCTCCAGGTCGGCCGGGTCGATGGCACCGGCGAGCGCGGGAAGCACGGCGTTCTCCGCCCAGTTCGTGGGCTCTCCGCTCTCGCCGTCGCTGCGCAGCCTCCGGTACGCCACGACCTCCGGCACGCCGGGGAAGTACTCCGCCAGCTCCCCGGGCACGGGCACGGTGCCGTACCCGAGGACCGTCGTCCGTTCGCCCGACTGCTGGGCCACGATCGCGTCGATCGAGCCGAGCAGCCGGCGCGGGGCGGAACGGCGGGCGCCCGGCTCGATGAAGGTGCCGCGCCGCCGGTGCCGGCTGATCAGGCCCTCCTCCTCCAGCTCCTTGAGGGCCTGGCGCATCGTCAGCACGCTCACGCCGTAGTGGGCCGCGAGCTGTTCCTCGGTGGGCAGCCGCAGCGAGGCGTCCGGCGCCCGGCCCAGTATCGAGGCGCGCAGCGACTGCGAGACCTGGTACCAGAGCGGCAGCTTGCGGTTCAGGACCAGCGAGTCGGGAGCGAAGGCGGTCACGGGTCCTCCGTACGAGTGCTGCGGGCGTGTGGCCGGGATGCTACGGCCGGAAGTGGCGCTCCAGACCCTGCCACACGTCGTCGTACCCCTTCTGCAGATGGTCGGCGTTCGCGGCCTGCGGGGTCGCCGTCACCGGCCAGCGGGTCTCGAACATGAAGGCGAGGCCGTCGTCGATCTTCTGCGGCTTCAGCTCGGCGGCACTGGCCCTGTCGAAGGTCTCCCGGTCCGGTCCGTGCGCGGACATCATGCTGTGCAGCGAGCCGCCGCCCGGAACGAACCCCCCCTTCCCGGCGGTCTTCGCGTCGTACGCGCCCTCGATCAGGCCCATGTACTCGCTCATCACGTTGCGGTGGAAGTACGGCGGCCGGAAGGTGTCCTCGCCGACCAGCCAGCGCGGGGCGAAGGCCACGAAGTCCACGTTCGCGAGGCCCGGGGTGTCGGAGGGCGAGGTGAGCACCGTGAAGATCGACGGATCGGGGTGGTCGTACGAGATCGACCCGATGACGTTGAAGCGGTGCAGGTCGTAGACGTACGGCGTGTGGTTGCCGTGCCAGGCGACGACGTCCAGCGGGGAGTGCCCGTACGTCGCCGACCAGAGGTTGCCGCAGTACTTGTTGACGACCTCGACCGGCCCCTCGACGTCCTCGTAGGCGGCTACCGGGGCCCGGAAGTCACGGGCGTTGGCCAGGCCGTTGGCGCCGATCGGACCGAGGTCGGGGAGCTGGAAGGGGGCACCGTAGTTCTCGCACACGTACCCGCGGGCCGTCCCGTCGAGCGGTTCGACGCGGAAGCGGACCCCCCGGGGGATCAGGGCGACCTCGCCGGGGCGGGCGGCGAGCAGGCCCAGTTCGGTGCGCAGGAGGAGGCCGCCGCGCTCGGGGACGATCAGGAGTTCGCCGTCCGCGTCGCCGAAGACCCGCTCCATGGGGGCGTTGGCGTGGTAGAGGTGCACGGCCATGCCGGCGCGCTGGGTCACGTCGCCGTTGCCGCCGAGCGTCCACAGGCCGGCCAGCCAGTCGGTGCCCGGCGCCGGGTCGGGCAGCGGGTCCCAGCGCAGCCGGTTGGGATCGGGCACGGTCTCGGTGAAGGGAGCGCTCCGCAGCGCGCCGTTGTCGATCCGGGTGTACGCCGGGTGCGCGGCCGACGGGCGGATGCGGTAGAGCCACGAACGGCGGTTGTGGGACCGGGGTTCGGTGAAGGCGCTGCCGCTGAGCTGCTCGGCGTAGAGGCCGAGGGGTGCGCGCTGCGGGGAGTTGCGGCCGTGCGGCAGCGCGCCGGGGACCGCCTCCGAGCCGTGCTCGTTGCCGAAACCGGTGCTGTAGGTGAGCGCCTCGGCCGTCTTCCTGGCCTGCTCCGTGTTCATCGCCCGCTCCTGTCCTGAGCCCGCAAGGGAATCCTATGGCTGACCGTAGGATTCCGCGCGGCTCCCGTCAACGGGGGGCCGCCGGAGGCGCCGCGGGCCGGCGCGCTCACGGGGCGGAAACCGGTGCGTGCGCGAGGGGGTCAAAAAAGATGAACAATGCTCTACTCTCACGCGCATGTCCCGAACCCGAAGGTTCGTCCTCGCCCTCTCCGTCGTGCTCGCGGCGCTCACGGCGGCCCTGTTCGCCGCACCCGGGGCCCAGGCCCACGAGGAGCGGCCCGTCGCCTTCCCCGACGGCTCCGGCAGCGTGCCGAAGCTCCGCACGGGCGAACCCGACCTCCTCGTCTGCAAGACCGACCGGGCCGACTTCGAACGCCGGGTCTCCGGTTTCCCCGCCGCCCTCAAGGCCCGCAACCTCGCCCTCTTCGAGCACTGCGCCGCCTCCGGGTACCGGCACCTCCAGCAGGCCGTCGACGCCGTCGACCGTCCCGGGCTCACCATCGCGCTGCTCCCCGGGCTCTACGAGGAGGAGCCCTCGCAGCCCCCGCCCACCGGGGCCTGCGCCTCCCTCGACGCACCCGTCTCCGCGCTCGGCTACCAGATCCTCGGCTACGAGCAGCAGCGGCAGTGCCCCCACAACCAGAACCTGGTAGCGATCCTCGGCAAGAAGGACCTCCAGATCGAGGGCACCGGCGCGTCCCGTCTCGACGTCGTGGTCGACGCCGGGTACCGGAAGCTCAACGCGATCCGGGCCGACGGCTCCGACGGCGTCTACTTCCGGAACTTCACCGCCCAGCGCACCACCTTCAACTCGCTGTACGTCCTCGCCGCCGACGGCTTCGTCATCGACGACGTCCTCACCCGCTGGAACGACGAGTACGGCTTCCTCACCTTCGCCTCGGACCACGGCCTCTACAAGAACTGCGAGTCCTACGGGAACGGCGACTCCGGCATCTACCCCGGCTCGGCCTCGAACATCAACGACGGCCGCGGTTACGACGTCCCCCGCCACTCCATCGAGATCACCGGCTGCCGCAGCCACCACAACATGGTCGGCTACTCCGGCACCGCCGGTGACTCGGTCTGGGCCCACGACAACGAGTTCGACCACAACATGGGCGGCGCCTCCATGGACTCCGCCTTCCCCGGCCACCCCGGACTCCCGCAGAACCACGCCCACTTCGAACGCAACCTGATCCACGACAACAACCAGAACTACTACCCGTACGTCGCCGACGGCACCTGCGCCAGACCGCCCGCCGAACGCGGCTACGAACAGGGCGTCGTCTGCCCCCAGATCTCCATGCCGCCCGGCACCGGCGTCATCACCGCCGGCGGCAACTGGAACCTCTACGAGGACAACTGGGTCTACGGCCACCAGCGCGCGGCCTTCTACCTGAACGCCGTCCCCGCCTTCGTCCGCGGCGAGTCCGCCTGGGGCAAGCAGACCGACACCTCCCACCACAACCGCTACGCCGGCAACCACCTCGGTGTCGACCGGTCCGGCGCCTCCCGCCCCAACCGCACCGACGTCTGGTGGGACGGCCAGGGCGGCGGCAACTGCTGGCAGGCCGACGCGGGCGCGAGCTCCCCCGGCGCCCTGCCCCGGTGCGGGGCCCGCCGGGGCGAGGTCTCCGGCGCCACCGACCGCCTCGTCGGCGAACCGGTCAAACTCGCCCAACTCCTCGTCTGCGCCGACTACGACGTCCGGACGCGCCGCCTCCCCGCGGGCTGCGACTGGTACGGCGCCCGCGGCCTCCAGCGCGTCGAGGTCCAGCTCGCCCTCACCGGCGCCCTCGTCCTCGCCCTCACCGGCGGCGCCCTGTGGTGGCGCCGGCTGCGCGGCGACCGGCTCGCGGGCGCGGCCACCCTCGTCGGTCTGGCCGGCCTCGCCATGGACGTGGCCGGCGCGACGCTCACCCTGACCCCGACCGTCGTCCCGGCCCTCGCGCTGCTGTTCACCGGTGTCTGGTGGACGCTGCTCGCCCTCGCCCTGCGGCCCGCCCGGCCCGTCTTCGCCCGGGTCACCCTGGCCCTCGGCGCCCTCACCCTCCTCGACGCCTTCGACAAGGCGGTCCTCATGATTCCCGGCATCCCCCTGAGCCCCGCCTGGCTCCGTCTCCTCCTCGCCTGCGTCTGGGTCCTCTGGGCGGTGGTGGCGTCGAGCGCGGGCACTCCGGACGGAAGGCCGGAACGGGGGGCGAAACCCGGAACCGACACGGCCGCCGAAGCTGGGGCCGAAGTTGGGGCTGGGGCTGGGGCTGGGGCTGGGGTTGGAGTCGGGGCCGGGAGCGAGGCCGGGGTCGGGGCCGAAATCCGGTCCGGGTACGGGTCCGGCCCGGCATCCCCGCCCGCCGACACCCGGCCGCACGGGGAGGAGACGTCATGACGCGCGCGTACGGGACCCGGTTCCCCTCCCACAGGGTTCCCGGCCGCAGGTTCGCCGGCCTCTGCCTGACGTTCGCCCTGCTCGCCGCCCCGGCCCTCGCGGGCTGCGGCGGCCGGGCCACCACCCACCACAAACCCGGCACCAGTCACCAGGAGGCCACCGGCGGAAACGGCACCCTGCTTCCGGCCCGGGACGGAGCCGGGCACCGGCTCCGGGAACTTCCCGCCGCCGACGCGCCCACCGTCCGGGCCGAGGCGCGGCCCGATCCCGAGGGCGGCTGGAACGTCCACCTCACCGCGGAGAGGTTCCGCTTCACCCCCGAGAGCACCGGCGGCGCGGCACTCCCCGGCCGGGGCCACGCCCGTCTCCTGGTGGACGGCCGCGAGACCGGCCGTCTGTACGGCCCCTGGGGGTACGTACCGGCGGGCGGCCACACCCTGACCGTCCGGCTCCACGCGGACGACCACACCGTCTGGGCCGTTGCGGGCGCCCCCGTCCAGACCACCGTCCGCCTGGGCGACGCCCCCGCCACGACCACGCCGCCGCCCCCGCGCCCCACCGCGCCCGGCCGGACCGTCACCCTCGCCATCACCGACGGAACCGTCCGTCCTCCCACCTCCCGGATCGAGCTGAAGAAGGGCGAACGCCTCACCCTCCGCGTCACCAGCGACCGGGCCGACACCCTCCACGTCCACGGTTACGACCGTGAGCTGCCCCTCTCGCCCGGTACGCCCGCGTCCCTCGTCCTCACGGTGGACCGCACCGGTCTCTTCGAGGTCGAGACGCACGAGTCCGGACTCGTGCTGACCCAACTCGTCGTCCGATGAACGGAGCCCTCACCTCCCTCCTCGCCCCCGCCCATGCCCCCGTCCCGACCCTTCCGCTCGCCCACGGCGTGGGCTCCCGGCACGACCTCCCCCTCTCGCCCTTCTACGCCTACGCCGGCGCCCTCACCGCGCTCCTCGTCTCCTTCCTCGCCCTGGGCCTGCTCTGGTCCTCCTCCCGCTTCCGGGGCGACCTGGCCGGACACCCCCTCCCCGCCGCCCTGCAACGGGCGGCCGACGCCCCGGTCACCCGCGCCGCCCTCCGTCTCCTCGGCGCCGCGGTGACCCTCGTCCTCCTCCTGCACCTCCTGTTCGGACCGGACGATCCGGACCTCAACCCCGCTCCCGGCGCCCTCTACGTCCTCCTCTGGGTCGGACTCGTCCCCGCCTCCCTCCTGTTCGGTCCCGTCTGGCGCCTGCTCAATCCCCTGCGCACCCTCCACTCCTTCCACCCACCACGCGCCCCCCGCCCGCTGCCCACCGCCCTCGGCATCCGCCCCGCCGCCGCCGGACTCCTCCTCTTCGCCTGGCTCGAACTCGTCGCCCCCGACAACACCTCCCGCGCAGTCCTCCTGACCGCCCTCGCCGTCCACACCGGCTTCCAGCTCCTGGGGGCCGCCCGCTACGGCGACCGGTGGTTCGCCCACGCCGACCCCTTCGAGGTGTACTCCTCCCTCCTCGCCCGGCTCTCCCCGCTCGGCCGACGGGCCGACGGCCGACTGGTCCTGCGCTCTCCGTTCAACGGCCTCGACTCCACCCCCGGCCTCCCCGGTCTCGTCGCCACCGTCTGCGTCCTCCTCGGCTCCACCGCCTACGACGGCCTCTCCGACAACCCCCGCTGGATCACCACCCTCCAGACCTCGCCCCTCGGCCCCGTCCCCACCGCCACCCTCGGTCTTCTCGCCGCCGTCGCCCTCGTCGCCGCCTGTTACGGTCTCTGCGCCGGCGTCCTGCGTCTGATGGACCGTGGACTCACCACTCCGCTCACCTCCTTCGCCCATGCGCTGCTCCCCATCGCCCTCGGTTATCTCACTGCCCACTACTTCTCACTCTTAGTCACTGAATCTCCACGCATAGTGACGATGATGGTGGGTATGGACTCTGCATCCCCCCTCGATCCACCCCTGGGGCCCGGAGGGCTCGCAACCCTCCAGGTGGCGGCCGTCGTCACCGGCCATGTCCTCGGCGTCGTGGCGGCCCACGACCGGTCCGTGCGACTCTTCCCGCCCGCCCGGGCCGTCGCCGGTCAACTCCCCCTGTTCCTCCTCATGATCGTGTACACCCTCGGAGGCATCGCCCTGCTCGTCGCCTGAGACCGGATTCCCCGAAGCCCAGCCGGCTTCGAAGCCCCGTCCGACCCGAAGTCCCGCCCTCGTCCGGCCCGGACGGACGGCATCATGGACCCCGTGCCCCAGACCCACCCCCAGACCCACCCCCAGCCCCGTCCCCAGGTCGCGCCGCTGCTCCGCCGCACCCCCGTGCAGCAGCGGAGCACCGAACGGCTCGCTCGCATCCTCGACGCCTGTGCCGTGCTCCTCGACGAGACCGGGTACGAGCGGTTGAGCACCCGCGCCGTCGCCGCTCGCGCCGGAGTCCCCATCGGCTCCGTCTACCGCTTCTTCGGCAACAAGCGGGCCATGGTGGCTGCCCTCGCCCTCCGCAACCTCGACCGGTACGCCGAGCGGATCTCCGAACGCTTCGCCTCGACGCCGCTCCTCGACGCGCGCGGAGCCATCGACGGTGTCCTGGACGAGTTCATCGCGATGAAGCGGACCGTTCCCGGTTTCGCGCTCGTGGACTTCGGCCTGCCCGCCGGGGAGGCCGGAGAGGTGACCGGAAAGGTGCCCCGGGCCACGGCCGGGGGAGTGGCCGGGACGATGACCGAAGAGGGACCGGACGGTAACGCGAATCCGGACGGAGGCGCGCTCCCCGGCGGAAGCGCGAACCCGGAGGGAGGGGGGGACCCGGTGGGAGAGAAGGACTCGGCGGGAGGGGCGGATCCGGAGAGAGTGAGGGGCTCGGGGGGAGGGGCGGACCCGGGGGAGGTGGATCCGGCAGGGGAGGTGGACCCGGAGGGAGACGCGGAGCCGGCCGGGGGCGCGGACGCGGACGGAGGCGCGGCCCCGGGTCGCCGTCCCGGCGTGCCGTCCGGTGACGACCCCAACCTCCTCGTCGCCGAGCGGATCTGCGAGTTGCTCGCCGAACATCTGGGTCACTCCGCCGACGAGGGCCTGCGCCGGAAGGTCCTCGTCGGGGTCGAGACCGCCGACGCCCTCGTCCGGCTCGCCTTCCGCGCGGACCCCGAGGGCGATCCGGACCTCATCGCCGAGACCCGGCTGCTCCTCCATGCCTACCTGGTGCCCTCGCTGTCGTGACCCGCCACTCCTCGCGGCCGCTCCGTTCCCCGTCGTAACCCGGCTCTGACCTGCTCCTTTTGCTCGTATTGCTCGCGGGTCAACACCTTGTTAACGGCGGAAGGGGGCACCTACGGTCATCCGGACCGCCGCTCGGCGGCAGTTCAAGGGTGAACGTGAGGTGTCCTCCATGCTGACCGTCCTCGGCTTCGCCATGATCGCGACCTTTCTGGTCCTGATCATGACGAAGAAGATGTCGCCGATCGCGGCGCTCGTGCTGATTCCCGCACTCTTCTGCGTCGCGGTCGGGAAGGGGGCCCACCTCGGCGACTACGTCATCGAGGGGGTCGGCAACCTGGCGTCCACGGCCGCGATGCTGATGTTCGCGATCGTCTACTTCGGCGTCATGATCGACGTCGGTCTGTTCGATCCGATCGTCCGGGGCATCCTGCGCTTCTGCAAGGCCGACCCCGTACGGATCGTCGTGGGTACGGCGGTGCTCGCCGCGATCGTCTCCCTGGACGGGGACGGTTCCACCACGTTCATGATCACCGTTTCGGCGATGTATCCGCTCTACAAGCGCCTCGGGATGAGCCTGGTCGTCATGACGGGCGTCGCCGCCACCGCCAACGGCGTCATGAACACCCTGCCCTGGGGCGGCCCCACCGCCCGCGCCGCGACCGCCCTGAAGGTGGACGCCGCCGACATCTTCGTGCCGATGATTCCCGCGCTCGCCACGGGGCTGCTCTTCGTCTTCGTCCTCGCGTACGTCCTCGGCCGCCGTGAGCGCAGGCGCGTCGGCTACCTCACGCTCGACGAGGTCCTGGTGCCGGAGCCGGACGCGGTCCTGGCCGCGACGGCCGGCGGCGGTTCCGGCGAGGGCGCGACCGGGAAGGCGGCCGCCTTCGGCGGAGCGACGACCGCCAAAGCCGGGGCCGGAGCCGGAGCCGAGGCCGGCGGCGCCGCCGGTGTCGCTGCCCCTGCCCCTGCCTCTGCCGGGGTGGGTGAAGGGGATGGCGAGGGGTTCCAGGGGCTGGACCCGAAGCGGGCCACGCTCCGCCCCCGGCTGTACTGGTTCAACGCCGGCATGACGGTGGTGCTGCTCGCCGCCATGATCCTCGAACTGCTGCCGATCCCGGTGCTCTTCCTGATCGGCGCCGCCCTCGCACTCACCGTCAACTACCCGAACATGGCCGAGCAGAAGGCCCGTATCGCCGCCCACGCCGACAACGTCCTGAACGTCTCCGGCATGGTCTTCGCCGCCGCCGTCTTCACCGGCGTCCTCACCGGGACGGGCATGGTCAAGCACATGGCCGACTGGCTCGTCGGCGCGATCCCCGACGCCATGGGCTCCCACATGGGCGTGGTCACCGGTGTGCTGAGCCTTCCGCTCACCTACTTCATGTCGAACGACGGCTTCTACTTCGGCGTGCTGCCCGTCCTCGCGGAAGCGGGCGCGGCCCACGGCGTGTCGTCCCTGGAGATCGCCCGGGCGTCGATCGTCGGCCAGGCGCTGCACATGTCGAGCCCGCTGGTGCCCGCCGTGTACGTCCTCGTCGGCATGGCGAAGGTGGAGTTCGGAGACCACACCCGGTTCACGGTGAAGTGGGCCGCGCTGACTTCGCTGGTGGTCCTGGCGGCGGCGGTCCTCTACGGGATCGTCTGAGGGAGGCCGGGGCCGCGCTCCGGCGAGGAACCGGACGCAGCGCGCCGGGGAAGCGACCCGGACGCCGGACCCGGTGCCGCCGCGGAAACGGCCCCGGCTCCGGGCGGGGAAGGGGGACCCCGCACCGGCGGGAAAAGGGACCCGGCCCCGCGAGGGGCCGGGTTCCGGCTGTGGGCCGGACGGGCGACTCGGAGGGGCGGCGCGGGCATGTCGGCCCCGGGGCGCCCAGTTGGTGGCTGATAGTCAGATTATCGGTTGAACCATCCGACATGTCCTTTCTCGGAGGAATCAGCATGCCCGCTCGTGCCGTTCGTCCCCTCGCCGCCACCCTCGCGGCCACGGCCGCCTTCGGCGGTCTCGCTCTCGCAGGCGCCCCGACCGCGTTCGCCGCCCCCGGCGACAACGGGGACATCAAGGTCCACAAGGTCGGCACCCCCTACGGTGACCTGGGCGACGAGGCGAAGGTCTGCAAGTTCTACCTCGCGGCCTTCAACTTCGACGTCCTCCAGGAGGTCAGCTGGGAGATCACCCCGCAGCCGCCCCGCCCGGAGGTCCCGACCCTCACCGGCCGCGTCGCGCTGGCCACCGGAATGGGCCACACCAACCCGCTGACGCTGCCGGAGGGGCAGTACCGGGTCACCTGGACCTTCCCGGGCGCGCTCCCCACCGGCAAGCAGAAGATCTTCACGGTCGACTGCCACGGCAACGGTCCCGGCCGCCCCGGCCACGGCAACAACGGTCCGGAGAACGGCCACGGCGACAACGGCGCGGAGAACGGCCACGGCAAGCCCCCGCACGGCGCGGTGGGCGCGGGCGGCGGCGGCAGCGCGGAGCTCGCCGCCGCCGAGGACTCCTCCGGTCTCGGTGTCGGGGCGGCCGTCGCCGCCGGCCTCGCCGGTACGGCCGGGCTGGTTCTGATCCGCCGTTCGCGCCGCCGCAGCAATGGCGCCGCGTAGGTCCCGCCTCATGCGCAGGCGGCGGCGCCTGTTCCGGCTCGTCAGGACCGTGGTGGTGGCCGTGGTCCTGGTGGTCGGGGGCTTCTGGTGGGCCGGCGACGAGGAGCCGGCCGGCCCGCCCCTCGCCTCCGGTCCCGCCGCCTCCGGCCCGGCCGCCTCCGAAGCGGCCGCGGCCGGGGCGCCGACCGCCCTGGACCACAACGCGAAGCCCGGGGGGCGGCCGGGGGACGCGTCCCCGCCCCGGCCGGAGGGCGGGTCCCGGCGGGCCGCCGCGGCACCGCTTCCCCGTTCGCGCCCCACCACCGTCGCGGTCCCCGCCATCACCATCGAGGCGCCCGTGACCGACCTCGGTCTCGACGCCGCGGGCCGGCTCGCGGCCCCGCCGGTCGACAACCCCCGGGTCGTCGGCTGGTACGCCAAGGGGCCCGCCCCGGGCGAGCAGGGGACCGCCGTCGTCGTGGGGCACCGCGACACCCGCACCGGGCCCGCCATCTTCATCAACCTCAACGCGCTCAGCCCCGGCAACACCGTCCGGGTCGCCCGCGCGGACGGCAAGGTCGCCGTCTTCACGGTGGACCGCGTCCGGACGTACGCCAAGAACGCCTTCCCCGACAAGGAGGTGTACGGCGCCACCGGGCGGCCCGAACTGCGGCTGCTCACCTGCGGCGGAGCCTTCGACCGGGGGACGGGGTACGAGGCGAACATCGTCGTCTTCGCCCATCTCACCGACATCGCCCAGAAGATCTGACCCCTCCGCGCTCCGCCGGTCGGCCGACCGGCGGAGCGGCACGCCCGACCGGCGGACCCAGCCGCTCCGCCGGTCCCTCACCGCCGCGCCCGGCGGGCCGCGCCGTCCCGCGCGCCCGCCGGGCGCGGCGGCGCGTGCGGGCGCGGCACGGCGTCCGGCCCGGGCCCCGGCCTCCCGTGTGCCGCCCCCCGGGGCTGAGACCCGGGGCACGTCCCGGAACCCTGGCGCCGGAAAACTAACGCCGCTAGTTTGGGTGGACGACGAGCCCGTCGGCAACGTGAGGAGACAGCGGATGAAGGCGCACGACGCGATGTACATCGGCGGGGAGTGGCGGCCCGCCTCCTCCACGGACACGATCCCGGTGATCAACCCGGCGGACGAGCAGGTCATCGGCCACGTCCCGGCCGGCACCGCCGAGGACGTCGACGCCGCCGTCCGCGCCGCCCGCGCCGCGCTGCCCGGCTGGGCCGCCACCCCGCCCGCCGAGCGCGGGGCCCGTATCGCCGCCCTGCGCGACGCGCTCGCCGCCCGCGCCGAGGAGATCGCCGCCACCGTCACCGCCGAACTCGGCGCCCCGCCGCAGCTCGCCGCCGCCGTCCACGCCGGACTGCCGATCACCGTCGCCGGCACGTACGCCGAACTCGCCGCCACCCACCCCTTCGAGGAGAAGGTCGGCAACTCCACCGTCTACGCCGAGCCGGTCGGCGTCGTCGCCGCGATCACCCCCTGGAACTACCCGCTCCACCAGATCGTCGCCAAGGTCGCCCCGGCCCTCGCCGCCGGCTGCACCACCGTCCTCAAGCCCGCCGAGGACACCCCGCTCACCGCGCAGCTCTTCGCGGAGGCCGCGCACGAGGCCGGTCTGCCCGCCGGCGTCTTCAACCTGGTCACCGGTCTCGGCCCGGTCGCCGGGCAGGCGCTCGCCGAGCACCCGGACGTGGACCTCGTCTCCTTCACCGGCTCCACCGCCGTCGGCCGCCGCATCGGCGCCCTCGCGGGCGGCGCCGTCAAGCGGGTCGCCCTCGAACTCGGCGGCAAGTCCGCCAACGTCATCCTGCCGAGCGCCGACCTCCCGAAGGCCGTCGCCGTCGGCGTCGCCAACGTCATGTCCAACTCCGGGCAGACGTGCAGCGCCTGGACCCGCATGCTGATCCCCGCCGACCGGTACGAGGAGGCGGTCGCGCTCGCCGCCGAGGCCGTCGCCAAGTACGTCCCCGGCGAGCGGGTCGGCCCGCTGGTCAACGCCAGGCAGCGGGAGCGCGTCCGTGGCTACATCGAGAAGGGGATCGAGGAGGGCGCCCGGCTCGTCGCCGGCGGCCCCGAGGCCCCGCGCGAGACCGGCTACTACGTCTCCCCGACCGTCTTCGCCGACGTCACCCCGGACATGACCATCGCCCAGGAGGAGATCTTCGGGCCGGTCGTCTCGCTCCTCCGGTACGAGGACGAGGAGGAGGCCCTCGCCATCGCCAACGGCACCGTCTACGGTCTTGCCGGGGCCGTCTGGGGCGACCCCGAGGAGGCCGTCGCCTTCGCCCGGCGCATGGACACCGGCCAGGTCGACATCAACGGCGGGCGCTTCAACCCGCTGGCGCCGTTCGGCGGTTACAAGCAGTCCGGCGTCGGACGCGAGCTCGGCGCGCACGGCCTCTCCGAGTACCTCCAGACCAAGTCCCTCCAGTTCTGAGGGCCTTGACGGTTCCGGCGGCCCCGACGATCCCGCCGGTTCCGGCAGGTCCGGCAGTCCCGACAGTTCCGAGCCCCGAGGAGCACCGCACGTGAGCCTGATCCGCGCCGCCGTCCTGCCCGCCGTCGGCGCTCCCCTGGAGATAACCGACATCGACCTCCCGGAACCCGGCCCCGGCCAGGTCCGGGTCCGCCTCGCCGCCGCCGGCGTGTGCCACTCCGACCTCTCCCTCTCCAACGGCACCATGCGCGTCCCGGTCCCGGCCGTCCTGGGCCACGAGGGCTCCGGCACCGTGGTCTCCGTCGGCGAGGGCGTCGCACACGTCGCCCCCGGTGACGAGGTCGTCCTCAACTGGGCTCCATCCTGCGGCCGTTGCCATCCCTGCTCGCTCGGCGAGGTCTGGCTCTGCGCCGACGCCCTCACCGGCGCCGCGAACATCCACGCCCGCACCCAGGACGGCACCGAACTCCACCCCGGCCTGAACGTCGCCGCCTTCGCGGAGGAGACGGTCGTCGCCGCCCGCTGCGTGCTCCCCGTGCCCGACGGCGTGCCGCTCGCCGACGCCGCCCTGCTCGGCTGCGCCGTCCTCACCGGCTGGGGAGCGGTCCACCACTCGGCCCGGGTCCGGGAGGGCGAGACCGTCGCGGTGTTCGGCGTCGGCGGCGTGGGCCTCGCCGCGCTCCAGGCCGCCCGGATCGCGGGCGCCCCGACGATCGTCGCCGTGGACGTCACCCCGGAGAAGGAGGCGCTGGCGAGGGCGGCCGGAGCCACCGAGTACGTCGTCGCCTCCGGGACCACGGCGAAGGACATCCGGAAGCTGACCGGGGGCCGGGGCGTCGACGTGGCCGTGGAGTGCGCGGGCCGCGCCGTCTCCATCCGTGCCGCCTGGGAGTCCAGCCGGCGCGGCGGCCGCACCACGGTGGTCGGCATCGGCGGCAAGGACCAGCAGGTCACCTTCAACGCCCTGGAGATCTTCCACTGGGGCCGCACCCTGGCCGGCTGCGTCTACGGCAACTCGAACCCCGGCGAGGACCTGCCGGTCCTCGCCGGGCACATCAGGGCCGGCCGGTTCGACCTCGGCTCCCTCGTCACCGAACGGATCACCCTGGACGGCATCCCGGGAGCCTTCGACAACATGATCGCGGGCAAGGGCGGCCGGGCCCTGGTGGTCTTCCCCTGAGACGCGCGGAGGGCCGCGCCGCCCGGGGAGGGGCGACGCGGCCCTCCGCGCGCGTCGCGCCTCGCGAGGCGCGGGTCCGGGCTGGGAAGGGGGTCGTCCGGCTCAGGCGAGCTGGATGGTCAGGGAGCCGGCGACCAGCAGGGTGAGGCCCAGGGCGCGCGACGGGGTGAGCGGGCGCCGGGGGAGCCTGAAGAGCCCCCTGTGGTCGATCAGGGCCGAGGTGAGCTGCTGGCCCGTCACCGTGAGCGCGACGGTCACCGCGGCGCCGATGGACGGGATGAGCAGGAAGGTGCCGGTGACGTAGGCGGCGGCGCAGGCGCCGCCGATCCACCCCCACCAGGGCATCTTCCGCAGCGGGGCGACCCTGGGCCCCGGGGTGCGGCGGGTCGCGTACAGCACGAGCAGGACGACGGCGATGGTGAAGGTCGCCACGGCGAAGCTGACCACGGCGACGGCGAGGGGTTCCTGGAGCCGGGCGCGCAGCTGGGCGTTGACCGCCCCCTGGACCGGCAGCACGCCACCGGCCGCGATGCCGAGGACGAGCAGGCCGGCGCGCCCGGCGCGGCCGGTGCCCGGCGCCCCGGGAGGAGCCGCGGCCCGCATGCCCCGGATGATCACGACGATGCCCGCGAGGACGGCCGCCGCGCCGAGGACGATTCCGGCGCCGGGCCCCTTCCGCTCCAGACCGAAGAGGCCGAAGAGGTCGAGCGCGAGCGAGGCGGACATCTGCCCGGTGACGAAGAGCCCGACGGCCGCGAGGGCGCCGAGCCGCGGGAACAGCAGGATGCCGCTGGTGATGTAGAGCGGACTGGCCAGTCCGCCGAGCAGTTGCCAGGGCTCGACGCCGGGCAGCCCGCCGAGCGCCCCGAGCGCGCCGGCCGCCGCCGCGAGGACGACGAGCAGGCCCGTCGCGACGCCGAGCTGGAGGGTGGAGGCACCGTACGGGGTGCCGACGGCCGAGTTGAGCTGGAGGTTCACCGAGGCCTGGACGGCCAGGAGGCAGCCGACCAGCAGGGCCGCGGCGAGGAGCGCGGTGTGCATCTGGATCTCCCGGGGCGGGACGACGAACGGGCAAGTGGACAGCGCGTCCGTTTATCATGTCACGCCTCCTCGCAAATGGACAAGGTGACCACTTGAGTGCGGGCGAAGTAGGCTCGGGGGCATGAGCGACGACGAGCAGCGCGGACGCGGCATCGCCGCGCGGCGGCCCGAAGGGCTCCTCGGTGACCTCCCGGCCGGGAGCGGCCACCCGGCCGCCCCCCGCAGGCGCGCGGACGCGGAACGCAACCGCGCCCAGATCCTGACGGCGGCCGAACGGCTCTTCACCGAGGGCGACCCGAGGACGGTCACCATGGACCGGATCGCCAAGGCCGCCGGGGTGGGCCGTGCCACGCTGTACCGGAGCTTCCCCGATCCGTCCTCGGTCGCCGTGGCCCTGCTCGACGCGCACGAACGCCGGTTGCAGGAACAGCTCCTCCACGGCCCCCCGCCGCTCGGGCCCGGCGCCCCGGCGGGGGAGCGACTGGCGGCGTTCTACCTGGCGATGCTCGATCTCCTCGAACGGCACCTGCCGCTGGCGCTGGGCGCGGAGACGGGCGCCGCCCGCTTCCGGACGGGCGCGTACGGCTTCTGGCGCGCCCACGTACGGACGCTCCTCGTGGACCACGGGGTCGAGGACCCGGACCCGCTGGTCGACATCGCGCTCAGTCCCCTGTCGCCCGAACTCCTCCACTTCCAGCGGCACGAACTCGGCCTGCCGGCCGACCGCGTCGGGCGTTCGCTCGCGGCCTTCGCCCGGCAGCTGCTGCGGTCGGGCGAGGGCCACTGAGAGCTTCCCGGCGGCAGCTGCCGCGACCCGCCCGCGCCACCGCCGCGGCCGGGCCCCGGGCGGTCGCGGAGCGACCGGTGGCGGCCGTACGGCCCGTCAGGCGGATCCGGCCGTCCCGGAGGCGGCGGGAGTCCGCGCCCGGGAGCGGGAGACGGCCACGCCCGCGAGACACAGCACACCCCCGGCGAGAGTGAGGGGGCCGGGCAGCTCGCCCAGGAACGCCCAGGCGAGCAGCACCACGAGGGCGGGCACGGCGTACGTCGTCGCGCCCATCCGTCCGGCGGTCGTACGGGCGAGGGCGTACGCCCAGGTCGTGAACGCGAGCGCGGTGGGGAACACCCCGAGGTAGGCCATGTTCAGGGTCGCCGACAGCGGCGCCCGTCCCATCTCCCCGATCAGCTGTCCGGTGAACGGCAGGCACGCCACCGCCCCCACCAGGCACCCGAACGTCGTCACCTGGAGCGCGCTGCCGTGCGCGAGCGCCGGCTTCTGGGCGACGACCCCGCCCGCGTACGCCACCGCCGCGAGCAGGCAGAGCGCGACCCCCAGCACCGAGGCGTGGCCGCCGGAGGCGTCCCGGGACATCGAGAGGCCGACCGTCACCGCGCCCGCGAACGAGACCGCCATGCCCGCGAGCAGCCGGGGCGGCAGGGACTCCCCGAGGAACCGCGTGCCGAGCAGGGCGATCAGGACCGGCCCGACGTTCACGACCATCGCGGCCGTGCCCGCGTCGACCTCCTGCTCGCCCCAGTTGAGCACCACCATGTACACCCCGAACCAGAGCAGTCCCGAGACCGCGATCCCCGGCCACGCGGCCCGGGGCGGCAGCCCCTCCCTCCGCACCAGGAGGACGGCGCCGAGGACCAGGACCCCGGAGAGGAGCCGCCCGAGCGCGAGCGCGCCGGGGGAGTAGGCCGCTCCCGCGCTGCGGATGGAGACGAAGGCGGAGGCCCACAGGACGACGGTGACACCGGCCGCGGCGAACGCGAGCCGTGAGGGCTGTTTCTGCATGTCCCGACGGTAGGCGGCGAACCGTTCGGCGGTCACCGCAATGTTCCCGGAGCCGGAGCCGGAGCCGGAGCCGGAGTCGGAGCCGGAGCCGGAGCCGGAGCCAGCACCGGCCGCCCTCACCGCGGCGCCCCCGGAGCGATCCCCGGACCGTCCCGCGGCGCGTCCTCGCCCGCCGGGGTCACCTTCACGGCCCGCCCGGATCCGATCCGTACGGCACCACCCGGCGCCGAGCGCGTGGCGGCAGAGCGCGGCGCCCGCGACCCGCGAGGCGCGGCCGGCGTTCGGGCCGGTCGGGGCGGCCGCGCGCGGCGGTGCTCACGCTCCGGCGGCGGCCGAAGTGCCGGGACCCCGCCCGGTCCGCTCGTCCTCCCGGGCCGCGTACTGCGCGGCGAGCCCGTCGAGGAGCGCCCGCAGGCCCGTCTCGAAGGCTCCCTCGTCCACCTTCTGGCGGTGTTCCGCGAGGAGGTGGGCCTGCCCCAGGTGGGGGTAGTCGGCGGGGTCGTAGGCCGTCTCGTCGTCCACGAAGCCGCGGGCGAAGGAGCCGAGGGCGGAGCCGGTGACGAAGTACCGCATCAGGGCGCCGATGTACGTGGCCTGGGCGGGCGGCCAGCCCGCGCGGACCATCGCGCCGAAGACGGCGTCGGCGACGCGCAGGCCCGCCGGCCGGCGGCCGGGGCCCTGGGCCAGGACCGGGACGATGTGCGGGTGGTCCGCGAGGGCGGCCCGGTAGGAGACGGCCCAGTCGTGCAGGGCGGTCCGCCAGTCGCGGGGGTCGTCCTCCGTGAACATCGACAGGTCGATCTTCGCGCTCACCGCGTCCGCGACCGCGTCGAGGATCTCGTCCTTGGTGCGGAAGTGGTTGTAGAGCGAGGGGCCGCTGACCCCCAGCTCGGCCGCGAGCCGGCGCGTGGAGAGGGAGGCCAGGCCCTCCGCGTCGACCAGCGCGCCCGCCGTCTCGACGATGCGGTCTCGGCTGAGCAGGGGCTTGCGCGGTCGGGCCATGGCCCACATAGTAGGCCTGCGATCCGAAAACTAGCAGTGGTAATTAAGCGGACGGGTGAGGTGGCACGGTGGATCTGGCGCTGAGCGAGGAGCAGGAGGCCGTACGGCGGCTCGCCGAGGACTTCGTGGCGCGCGAGGTGAGTCCGCACGCCGCCGCGTGGGACCGCGCGGAGGAGGTGGACCGGGGGATCGTGAAGAAGCTCGGCGCCGTCGGCTTCCTCGGCCTCACCGTCCCGGAGGAGTACGGCGGTTCGGGCGGCGACCACCTCGCGTACTGCCTGGTGACCGAGGAGCTGGGGCGCGGCGACTCCTCCGTGCGCGGCATCGTCTCCGTCTCCCTCGGCCTGGTCGCCAAGACGATCGCAGCCTGGGGGAACGAGGAGCAGAAGCGGACCTGGCTGCCCCGGCTCGCCTCCGGCGAGGCGCTCGGCTGCTTCGGGCTCACCGAACCCGGCACCGGCTCCGACGCCGGGAACCTGGCCACCCGCGCCGTACGGGACGGCGACGACTACGTCGTCGACGGCACCAAGATGTTCATCACCAACGGCACCTGGGCCGACGTCGTGCTGCTCTTCGCCCGCACGAACGACACGCCCGGCCCCAAGGGCGTCTCCGCCTTCCTCGTCCCCGCCGACGCCCCCGGCCTCACCCGCCGCCCCGTCCACGGCAAGCTCGGCCTGCGCGGCCAGGCCACCGCCGAACTGGTCCTCGAGGGCGTCCGCGTCCCGGCCGCCGCGATGCTCGGCCCCGAGGGCAAGGGCTTCGCCGTCGCGATGTCGGCCCTCGCCAAGGGCCGCATGTCGGTCGCGGCGGGCTGCGTCGGCATCGCGCAGGCGGCCCTGGACGCGGCGCTGCGCTACGCGGGCGAACGCGAGCAGTTCGGAAAGCCCATCGCCTCCTACCAGCTGGTGCAGGAACTCATCAGCGACATCGCCGTCGACGTGGACGCGGCCCGGCTGCTCACCTGGCGGGTCGCCGACCTGATCGACCGGGGCGAGGACTTCGCCACCGCCGCCTCGAAGGCGAAGCTGTACGCCTCCGAGGCCGCCGTCCGCGCCGCCAACAACGCCCTCCAGGTCTTCGGCGGTTACGGCTACATCGACGAGTACCCGGTCGGCAAGCTGGTCCGCGACGCGCGCGTCATGACCCTGTACGAAGGCACCAGCCAGATCCAGAAGCTCATCATCGGGCGGGCGCTCACGGGGATCTCGGCCTTCTGAGTACACCGGCTGAGTACGCGGGCGGATGCGGCGGACGCCGTGTCCGCCCGATCCTGACCGGTATGAGCGACACACCGGTCAAGCAGCAGAACACCGCCGCCTACTACATGCAGGCCGTCATCTCCTTCGGGATCGCGATCGCGGCCGTGGCCGTCGGCGTCTACCAGCTCGACGCCAGCGCCTGGGTGCGGGCCTTCCTCGCCGTCTCGGTCCTCTACCTCACGACCTCGGCCTTCACCCTCGCCAAGGTCGTCCGCGACCGCCAGGAGGCCGGACAGATCGTCAGCCGCGTCGACCAGGCCCGCCTGGAGAAGCTCCTCGCGGAGCACGATCCCTTCCAGAAGCTCTGAGCCCGTTCCCGCTCCCCGTCCCGCTCCCGGCTCCGCCCCGCTCCGCGCGCCGGCGCTTGAAGGCCGGCAGGCCGTGGGTAGGGGGCGGTGGAAGGGGCGGGGCGTGGACGGCTTCGAGGGGGGCGGCGTGGATCTCGGTTCCGTGGTCATCGCGGTGACGGGCGTGGCGGGGACGCTGGGAGGCGCGGTCCTCACCCAGCGGATCGCCGGACGGGCGAGGCGCCGGGAGATCGCCCTGCTCCGGGAGCAGGAAGAGGCCCGGGAGAACCTGCTCCTGCGGCGCACGTGCTACGTGGGTCTCAACCGCGACGCGCGCCGGTTCACCACGGCGCTCGGCAGGCACCTGCACGTCATGCGGGAGCGGGACGTGGAGGAGGCCGACAGGGAGGCGCTGGAGGAGGCGAAGAGGGCTCACCGCGACAGCCACTCCGAAGCGCAGATGATCGCGCCCGACGCCGTGCTGGCGCGGACGAGCGAGGTCAACAGGGCCCTGAACGGGGTCTACGGCCGGATCAGGCGCCTCGAACGGGGAGAACCCGGACCCGGCGAGACGATGGCGGACGCGGCCCGGGGCCAGGCGGAGGTCTGGGACCTGCTCCGGGCCATGAGGACCACGATGCGCCAGGACCTGGGTGTGTCCCCGGAGGAGTGACACCGCCCCGCCCCGCCGGAGGCCCCGAGCGAATCTAAGCGCTTGCTCACCCTCGTTGTATGGTGTTCGTCCTGACGGGGACCGAGAAGGAGTACGGAATGAGCGCGGCGGAGGAGACGCCCGGCGGCGAGGACGTGCCCTGGGGCGAGGTCACGCCCGAGGCGGCCCGGCGGCTGCTCGTGGCCGCCGTCGAGGCGTTCGCCGAGCGCGGCTACCACGCCACCACCACCCGGGACATCGCCGGCCGTGCCGGAATGAGCCCGGCCGCGCTCTACATCCACTACAAGACCAAGGAAGAGCTGCTCCACCGGATCAGCCGGATCGGCCACGACAAGGCCCTGGAGATCCTCCGGGCCGCCGCCGACGGCGAGGGCGCCGCCGCCGGACGCCTCGCCGACGCCGTGCGCTCCTTCGTCCGCTGGCACGCCGAGCGCCACACCACCGCCCGCGTGGTCCAGTACGAGCTCGACGCCCTCGGCCCCGAGCACCGTGCCGAGATCGTGGAGCTGCGCCGGCGGTCCGACGCGGCCGTGCGCGGGATCATCGAGGAGGGCGTCGCGGCGGGGGAGTTCGACGTCCCCGACGTCTCCGGCACCACCGTCGCCGTGCTCTCCCTCTGCATCGACGTCTCGCGCTGGTTCAACACCCAGGGCCGCCGGACGCCCGACGAGGTCGGCGCGCTCTACGCCGACCTCGTGCTCAGGATGGTCGGCGCTCAGAAGTAGTAGCGGGAGATCGACTCGGCGACGCAGACCGGCTTCTCGGAGCCCTCGCGCTCGACGGTCACCGCCGCCGTCACCTGCACCCCGCCGGCGACCTCCTCGACCCCCGTCAGGACGGCCGTGGCGCGCAGCCGCGACCCGACCGGGACGGGGGCGGGGAAGCGCACCTTCCCGGTGCCGTAGTTGACGCCCATCCTCACGTTCTCGACCGCCAGGACCTGCGGGACGAGCACCGGCAGCAGCGACAGGGTCAGATAGCCGTGCGCGATGGTCGTGCCGAACGGCCCGGCGGCGGCGCGCTCCGGGTCGACGTGGATCCACTGGTGGTCCCCGGTGGCCTCGGCGAAGAGGTCGATCCGCTTCTGGTCGACCTCCAGCCAGTCGCTGTACCCCAGCTGCTCGCCGACCCCGGCGCGCAGCTCCTCGGCGGAGGTGAAGATCCTCGGCTCGGCCATGTCCCTGCTCCCTCTCGTCACGCTCTCCCGGCCTCCCGGTCCTGCGGTTCCCGGGCGCTCCGGTCGCGCTGTCCAAGCGCTTGCTCAGCATTGTGGCGGGGGTGGCACGCTGTCAACGCCCGGCCGGACACCGGGGCGGGCGCGGGACGGGCCCACCCGGCCGGACCCGGGACGGGCCCACCCGGCCGAGTCCGGCAGCGGGTCCCTTAGGGTCGCGGGGTGCCGCAGATTCCAGAGAAGGTCCACGAGCTCACCGTCGGCCAGCTCTCCGCCCGCAGCGGAGCCGCCGTCTCCGCCCTGCACTTCTACGAGGCCAAGGGGCTCATCAGCAGCCGCCGCACCAGCGGCAACCAGCGCCGCTACAGCCGCGACGCCCTGCGCAGGGTCGCCTTCGTCCGCGCCGCGCAGCGGGTCGGCATCCCCCTCGCCACCATCAGGGAGGCGCTCGCCCGGCTCCCGGAGGAGCGCACGCCCACCCACGAGGACTGGGCCCGGCTCTCGGCGGCCTGGCGCACCGAACTCGACGAGCGCATCAAGCAGTTGAGCCGCCTCCGCGACCACCTGACGGACTGCATCGGCTGCGGCTGTCTCTCCCTGGAGACCTGCGTCCTGTCCAACCCGGACGACGTCTTCGGCGAGCGGATGGCGGGCTCCCGCCTCCTCCCGGTGCGCCGCCCGGCCCCGGAGGACGGGGCGTAGGGGACGGCGGCGGACCGCGCTCCCGCCCCCGTCCGCGACCGGGGGCGCGCCGGGACCCTCCGGGGCCCCGGCGGTCCGTCCGCTCCCGGCCCTACGCCGCCGACGCCAGCCGCCGGTGGCGGCCGTCCCGGGCCCGGGCCAGCGCCCCCGACGTGAGCACCGCGCGCGGGACGCCCACGCCGCAGTCCCCGCACACCGGGCCGTACCGGGGCTCGTGCCCGTCGCCCGGCCCGGCCCACTCGATCCGCGGCCCCGCGCACACCGGGCACGCCTCGCCCGGCCCGCGCTCCAGGGCCGTGACCAGCCGTCGCAGCACCTCGGGCAGGGGGTCCGACGGGTGCACTCCGGGGTCATCGCACCGGACCACGCCGTTGCCGCCCCAGACCCGGCGGTGCCAGTCGTCGAGCGCGCCGGGCCGGCGCAGCCCCTCGTGCTTCTCGCGCCGCCGCCGGGCGGCGAACCCCTCCTCGTACGCGAGCCAGACGGCCCGCGCCTCCTCCAGTTCGTCGAGCGCCGCCACCAGCCGCCCCGGGTCGAGCTCCCGGTCCTCGGGCCCGAACCTGTGTCTGCGGCACAGGTGGTCCCAGGTCGCCCGGTGCCCGTACGGGGCGAACCGCTCCAGGCACTTGCGCAGGGAGTACCTGCGCAGCGCGGTGTCGCACCCCGGATCGCGCACCTGTCTCGCGAGACTCCGGAAACCGGCCATCTCCCGCCACCTCCGTCGCTGGTCCTTCCGCGGTATCAGAGGGACGAACGGGAGGCGCTCCGCGTTCCATCGGGGGCCGGAGGACCGCCGCCGGCGGGACGGGAGGGGCCCACCGGGCACGGCGTGATCCCCGTGCCCGGCGGGACCGCCGGCCGGTTCCGGGAGCCGGCCCCACGGACCGGGCCGGCTCCGGGAGACGGACGCGCGAGGGGACTTCAGCGCAGCCGCGCCGCCGAGATCCGGGGGAAGTGGATCAGGAGGTCGTACGAGGCGGAGATCCGGCCGGGCACGGTGTCGCCCGGCCAGGGGTACGCGGTCCCGATGTTCCGGTACGGCCGGGTCGTCCCGAGCCAGTCGCGTGCCGCCGGGGTCGTGTGCCGGAGGTCCAGGTAGAACGGGGCGGACCCGACCCGGTCCAGGGTGTGGGCGCCGCTGTCGGGCCCGAGCGGGCCGACGGTGAAGGCCCGCAGCGGCTCGCCCGGTGCCCCGGTGTCGTGCGCGTTGAAGGACCCCTGCCCGAAGGAGGCGCCCACGCTCACGTAGTCCCGGCCGAGCGCGTCCCGCAGGAAGGCGCCCTGGAGGCGCGGGTAGTGCTCCGGGTCGAGCGTCACGTACCCCACGTGCCCGTTGTGCGCGGAGAGCAGCATCCGGTCCCCGGTCCTCCGCTGCCACCACACGGTGTTCTCGGCCATGGTCCGGTCGCGGTGGAGCATCGCCGCCGCGACCCCCTCCGGCGTCGCGAAGTCGTGCGCGTACTCGGTGCCGACCTGGGCGATCGCGCGCGCGTGCTGCACGGCCCAGGCATGTGCCTCCCGCGCTCCGGCGCCCCCGACGGGCCGCTGCCGCTCCAGGAGGGCGAGCGCCCGGTTCGCGTCGTCGGCCGTCCGCCGCCGCTCGGCGAGCGGCCGCTCCATGTACCCCTTCATCCAGGCCCCGGCGCCGCCCGTGGGCCGGGACCCCCGGTACAGCTCCCGGAACCGGGGGAGGAGCGCCGGACGGGTGCGGGAGACGTACGAGGTGACGGCGTCGAACAGGTTCGGGCCCGCGTAACCGAGGTCGTTGCCCATGAAGCGGACCTGGTGGCCGGGGTGGGCCTGGTTGTGGCGCCGCATCCAGCGGAAGAGGTCGAGGTACTCCTCGGTGTTCCAGAGGCGGTACGACTCCTGGAACTCGTCCCGCATGATCGCCTCGATGTCGCCGCGGCCGGTGCGCACCCACTCGTCGACGAGGAGGCCGGTGGACCAGTTGGCCTCCAGGGCGAAGGTGGTGAACCCCTTCCGCTCCACCAGGTGCTCGAAGATCCGGTGTTTGGCGGTGAAGAACTCCGCCGAGCTGTGGGTGGCCTCGCCCACGCCGACGACCTTGGCGGAGCCGATCATCCTGTCGAGCGGACGCAGATCGGCCAGGGGGTGCGCGGAGCGGGCGAGTTCGCGCGCCGGGTCGGTGACGGCCGAGGCGGCGCCGGCGGGGAGGGCGGCGGCGCCGGCCTGCCCCGGGACGAGACCGCCCAGACAGACGGCGAGCAGCAGGCCGGCGACGGACAGGCGGCGCCGTACCGGGGACTTCGGGAGCGTGGTGGAGTGCATGGGACCAGCCTGGTGGGCGGGACGTCACCGGGACATCCCGCCCGCCCCCCTCCGTGACGTTCCGTGCGCCCCCGCGGGGCACGGGGGACAACCCCCTTCCGGGCGGTCCTCAGCGGTACAGCAGGTACTCCCGCCGCACCGCCCGGAAGGCCTCCAGGTCCTTCTGCCACGCCCCGACGACCTCGTCCGCGTCCGCGCCCGCGTCGATCAGGGTCCGCACCCGGGCCGAGCCGGTCAGCCTGTCGATCCAGTGGTCCGGCCGCCAGGCGAAGCCGGACCACGTGCGGCGGGCGGTGACCAGGAGCCCGATCCCCGTCCGCACCGGGTCGAAGGCCTCCCGGTCGTGGACGTGCAGCTGCACCCCGCCCACGGTCCTCCCCTGGAACTTGGAGAAGACCGGCGCGAAGTAGGCCTCGCGGAAGCGGACCCCGGGCAGGCCGAGCGCGTTCGCCGCCTCCGCCCACCGGTGGTCCACCCCCTCGGCGCCGAGGAGTTCGAAGGGACGGGTGGTGCCCCGCCCCTCGGAGAGGTTCGTGCCCTCGAAGAGGCAGGTCCCGGAGTAGACGAGCGCGGTCTCCGGCGTCGGCATGTTCGGGCTGGGCGGCACCCAGGGCAGCCCGGTGGCGTCGAAGAAGTCCGTCCGCCGCCACCCCGTCATCCGTACGGTCTCCAGGGCGACGGGCTCCTCCAGGAACTCGCCGTTGAAGAGCCGGGCCAGCTCGGCCACCGTCATGCCGTGCGCCTGCGCGATCGGCTCGCGTCCCACGAAGGTGGCGAACGCGCGGTCCAGGACGGGGCCGAGGGCCGCGCGGCCGGTCACCGGGTTCGGCCGGTCCAGGACCACGAACCGCTTCCCGGCGAGGGCGGCCGCCTCCATGCAGTCGTACAGCGTCCAGATGTAGGTGTAGAAGCGCGCGCCCACGTCCTGGATGTCGAAGACGACGGCGTCCACCCCGGAGGCGGTGAAGACGTCCGCCAGCGGCCGGCCGCTCTTCAGGTACGTGTCGTACACCGGCAGCCCCGTCGCCGGATCGTCGTACCGGCCCTCCGAACCGCCCGCCTGGGCGGTGCCCCGGAAGCCGTGCTCGGGGCCGAAGACGGCGACCAGGTCCACCCGTTCGTCGGCGTGCATCACGTCCACGAGGTGCCGCGCGCCGGCGGTCACGCCGGTCGGGTTGGTGACGACGCCGACCCGCTCGCCGGACAGGAGCGCGTACCCGTCCGCCGCGAGCCGGTCGAAGCCGGTCCGCACCCCCCGGTGTCCGGTCTCCCGGCCCGGGGGAGCGGCCGGGGCGGGGTGCGCGGTGGCGGCCACCGCCCCGAGGGCGCCTCCGGCGGCCAGCAGACTCCGACGCGACAGACCCATGCGCGAACCTCCTCGATCGCCGGCCCCGGCCGGGGCACGTGACATGGGCACGCACGCTAGCGTTCCCGGCGGCCTCCGGGAACGAGGCGTGCGGGTCCGCTCTTCCCTCCTCACATACCGACCGGTTAGTCTGCGCGGGTCGTCGTCCCGGAAAGTCCTGGAGAGGTGGGCCACCCATGAGCGCGGACACGAACACGGGAACGGGTGCGGACGTCCTGCGGGGCGCCGGGGTCGTCGTCACCGGCGCGGGCGGCGGCATCGGGGCCGCCCTCGCCCGCCGCTTCGCCGCCGAGGGCGCCCGGGTCGTCGTCAACGACCTCGACGCCGGCCGCGCCCGGGCCGTCGCCGGGGAGATCGGGGCCGTCGCCGTCCCGGGCGACGCCTCCGCCGTCGTGGACGAGGCCCGCGAGGCCCTGGGCGGCGCCGTCGACGTGTGGTGCGCCAATGCCGGCCTCTCCTCGCCCGGGGACGCCTTCGCCGGCGAGGACGTCTGGGCCGCCGCCTGGGACGTCAACGTCATGGCCCACGTCCGCGCCGCCCGCGCCCTGCTCCCGGAGTGGCTGGAGCGCGGCAGTGGCCGTTTCGTCTCCACCGTCTCCGCCGCCGGACTGCTCACCATGATCGGCGCGGCGCCGTACAGCGTCTCCAAGCACGGCGCGTACGCCTTCGCCGAATGGCTCTCCCTCACCTACCGGCACCGCGGCCTCGCCGTCCACGCCATCTGCCCGCAGGGCGTCCGCACGGACATGCTCGACGCCGCCGGAAGCGCGGGCGAACTCGTCCTCGCCCCCACCGCCATCGAGCCCGAGGACGTCGCGGACGCCCTCATGGACGCCATCGGGGACGGCCGTTTCCTCGTCCTGCCCCACCCCGAGGTCGCCGGCTACCACCGCAACCGGGCCACCGACCCCGAGCGCTGGCTCGCCACCATGAACCACGTCCAGCGGACCTGGGAGGCGGGCTCCCGTTAGCCCCCGTCCCGGCGGATGGGAAGATCTGGGGACGGGGCGGCGTTCCCGGCACGGAGGGCGGCCGCGCACCGTCACGGCCACGCGTGCCGGGACGGCCACACACATCAGGACGAGCACCAGGGAAGGCGGCGGAGCATGGCCAGGACGACGGACGGGAGCGGCGCCCCCGTCCCCCAGAGACTCCTCGCCGCCGCCACCCGGCTCTTCGCGGAGCGGGGCTACGACCGCACCTCCGTCCAGGAGATCGTGGAGGCCGCAGGGGTCACCAAGGGCGCCCTCTACCACTACTTCGGTTCCAAGGAGGACCTCCTCCAGGAGGTCTACTCCCGCGTCCTGCGCCTCCAGCAGGAACGGCTCGACGCCTGCGCCGGCGCCGACGCGCCCGTGGAGGAACGGCTGCGCGCCGCCGCCGCCGACGTCGTCGTGACCACCATCGAGAACCTGGACGACGCGGCGATCTTCTTCCGCTCCATGCACCACCTCAGCCCGGAGAAGAACAAGCGGGTACGGGCCGAGCGGCGCCGCTACCACGAGCGGTTCAGGGCCCTGGTCGAAGAGGGCCAGCGGACGGGCGTGTTCTCCTCCGCGACCCCCGCCGACCTCGTGGTCGACTACCACTTCGGCTCCGTGCACCACCTCTCCACCTGGTACCGTCCGGACGGCCCGCTCACCCCCGAGCAGGTCGCGGGCCACCTCGCCGACCTCCTCCTGCGGGCCCTGCGCCCCTGACCGCACCCCCGCCGGGGGTGCGGCCGGCCGCGGCGGTCCCGCCGCCCCTACAGGTACTTCTTCAGCTCCCGCCGCGCCAGCGACCTCTGGTGGACCTCGTCCGGCCCGTCCGCGAGCCGCAGCGTCCGCGCCGCCGCCCACAGCTCGGCCAGCGGGAAGTCCTGCGACACCCCGGCCGCCCCGTGGGTCTGCACGGCCTTGTCGACGATGTCCACGACCGCGCGCGGGGTCGCGATCTTGATGGCCTGGATCTCGGTGTGGGCGCCCCGGTTGCCGACGGTGTCCATGAGCCAGGCCGTCTTGAGGACGAGGAGCCGGAGCTGCTCGATGGTCACCCGGGCGTCCGCGATCCAGTTCCGCACGACGCCCTGACGGGCGAGCGCCTCGCCGAAGGCGGTGCGGGAGACCGCGCGCCGGCACATCAGCTCCATCGCCCGCTCCGCCATGCCGATCAGCCGCATGCAGTGGTGGATGCGGCCGGGGCCCAGCCGGGCCTGGGCGATGGCGAAGCCGCCGCCCTCCTCGCCGACGAGGTTCGCCGCCGGGACGCGGACGCCGTCGAAGACCACCTCGGCGTGGCCGCCGTGGTAGTGGTCCTCGTACCCGTACACCCGCATCGCGCGCCGCACCTCGACGCCCGGGGTGTCGCGCGGCACGAGGACCATCGACTGCTGGCGGCGGGGGTCGCCGCCGTCGGGGTCGGTCTTGCCCATGACGACGAAGACCGCGCAGTCGGGGTGCATCGCCCCCGAGATGTACCACTTGCGCCCGTCGATCACGTACGAGTCGCCGTCACGCCGGATCCGGGTCTCGATGTTCGTCGCGTCGGAGGAGGCGACGTCGGGCTCGGTCATCGCGAACGCCGAACGGATCTCGCCGGACAGAAGCGGCTCCAGCCACCGCTTCTTCTGCGCCTCGTCGCCGAACTGGGCGAGCAGTTCCATGTTCCCGGTGTCCGGGGCGGCGCAGTTGAGGGCGGTCGGGGCCAGCTGCGGGCTGCGGCCGGTGATCTCGGCGAGCGGCGCGTACTGGAGGTTGGTCAGCCCCGCCCCGTACTCCGCGTCCGGGAGGAAGAGGTTCCACAGGCCCTGCCGCTTGGCCTCGGCCTTCAGCTCCGCCACCACCGGCGGTTCGTCCCACGGCGAGGCGAGCCGCTCCCGCTGCTCGTGGGCGGTCCGTTCGGCCGGGTACACGTGCTCGTCCATGAAGGCGAGGAGTTTCGCCCGCAGTTCCTCGGTGCGGGCGTCGTACGCGAAGTCCATGACGGATCAGCCTTCCTGGAGGGTGTTCAGGCCGTGCTCGATGAAGACGGGGACCAGATCGCCGATGCGGTCGAAGCCGGCGCCGACCGTCCGGCCGAGGGTGTAGCGGTAGTGGATGCCCTCCAGGATCACGGCGAGCTTGAACCAGGCGAAGGCCGTGTACCAGGCCAGGGCGGAGGTGTCGCGGCCCGAACGGGCCGCGTAGCGCTCGACCAGTTCGGCGGTGCCCGGGTGGCCGGCGGCCGTGGCGGTGGTGGAGACGGGGGAGTCCGGCAGGTCCAGCGGAGTGCTGTACATGACGAGGAGGCCGAGGTCGGTGAGCGGGTCGCCGAGGGTGGACATCTCCCAGTCGAGGACGGCCCGGACGCGGTCGTCGGGACCGACGAGGACGTTGTCGAGCCGGAAGTCGCCGTGGACCACGGTGGGCGGGGGAGAGGCGGGCAGCGCGCGGCTGAGAGCGGCGTGCAGCTCGTCGATCCCGGGCAGCTCCCGGCCGCGCGAGGCGTCGAGCTGCTTGCCCCAGCGCCGCAGCTGCCGGTCGAGGAAGCCGTCGGGGCGCCCGAAGTCCCCGAGCCCGACGGCCGCGGGGTCCACGGCGTGCAGGTCGACCAGGGTGTCCACCAGGCCGAGGACGGTGGCGCGGGTGCGCGCGGGGCCGAGCGGGGCGAGTTCGCGGGCCGAGCGGTACGGGGTGCCCTCCACGAACTCCATGACGTAGAACGGCGCGCCGAGCACCGACTCGTCCTCGCAGAGCAGCACCGTCCCGGGCACGGGCACGTCCGTCGCGCGCAGGGCGCTGATGACGCGGTGCTCGCGCCGCATGTCGTGGGCGGTGGCCAGGACGTGGCCGAGCGGAGGCCGCCGGACGACCCAGCGGCCGGTGGCGGAGCCGTCGGTCACCGCGTACGTCAGGTTCGAGCGGCCGCCCTCGATCAGCCGGGCTTCGAGGGGACCGGCCAGCAGGCCGGGGCGCTCGCGGTCGAGGAAGCGGCGCAGCCGCTCGGGGTCGAGGCCTGGCGGCGGGGCGGAACTCATCGGGCGTACCTCCGGATCGGCTTCGGTCGGCGTTCATGATGACCGACCAGTCGGTATGTCGTCCAGAGGGGGCGGTCCGCCGTGCGACGGGCCGGGCCGCTGCCGTGAACGGGTATCGCGTGTCCGCGCGGGGACGCGCCGGGGGCCGGGCCGTCCGGGAGGAACGGTCCGGCCCCCGGCGCGCGTCCTCCGCGCGGATCAGGCGTGGCAGGCCACCGGCACGCCGCCGTTCATCGCCGCCATGTCCCCGAAGATCACCGCGGGGTCGAGCGGATGCCCCTCCGGCAGGCCCTCCAGCTCCGCGTGGGCCCGGTGCAGGTTCGCCACCAGGCGCTCGCTCTCCCGCCACGCGGCGAACTCGCCGAGGTCCGCCCGCCGCGCCGTCTCCAGCGGCGTCTCGCCCCTCGCGTACCCCTCGGCGGCCAGCTCCCGCACCCGGAGCAGGTACCGCTCCGTGGCGTCGTACGCGGAGGGGTCGGTCACCCGCCCGTGCCCCGGCACCACCGTCGACGCGTCGAGCGAGCGCAGCAGGTCCAGGGCCCGCAGCGAACCGGCCAGCGACCCCATCGGCAGGAACGGCGTCCCGCCCTGGAAGACCAGGTCGCCCGTGAAGACCACCCCCTGCTCGGGGAGGTGCACGATCGAGTCGCCCGTGGTGTGCGCGGGGCCCGGGTGGATCACCCGCACCTCGACGCCGCCGACGCGCAGCGTCAGCCGGTCGGTGTACGTGAGGGACGGCGGCAGGATGTCGATCCGGCCGAAGTCGGTCTGCGGCCAGAGGAGATGGAGCTGGCGGCCGGCCGCGAGCTGTTCGGCCCGGCAGTTCTCGTGCCCCACGATCCGCGCCTCGGGGGCGAACACCCCGTTCCCGTAGGTGTGGTCCCCGTGGTGGTGGGTGGAGACCACGGTCCTCGGCAGCGGAAGCCCCTCGGCGAGGACCGCCTCGCGCAGCAGCAGCGCCCGGCGCTCGGTGGCGGCGGTGTCGACGAGCAGCGACTCTTCCGCGTCGCCCAGGAAACCGGCGTTGTTCAGGCACCAGCCCCCGTCGGGCTGGACGAAGGCGTGGACGTTCGGAGCGAGCGTGACCACGTGGGGATCGGAGCTGGACAAAGGGATTCTCCCCGGATGAGAGCCGACCGGACAGGGGAAGAGTGCCAGCCGGACCCGGCCCGGAGGAATCCGGATCCGGCTCGCCCGGGACATCGGCGCACGGGTGCACGGGTGCACGGGCACACCGGCGCGCTGACGCACCGGTGCACGGGCGCACGGGCACACCGGCGCGCTGACGCACCGACGCACCGACGCACCGGTCCACCGGCCGCCCCGGCGCCCGTCGCGCCCGTCGTGCCCCTCTCGCCCGCCGTGCGCGCGGGCCGTGCGCGGCCCCCGAGTTGCGTCCGTTCCGGACCGCACCGAGGGTCGGGGTATGAAGGCGATCAGCTACAGCCGCTACGGCGGCCCCGAAGTCCTGGAGTACGGCGAGCTGCCGGAGCCGAAGATCGGGCCGGACGCGGTCCTGATCAGGGTCCGGGCGGCCTCCGTCAACCCCGTCGACCGCAAGTGCCAGGAAGGCGCCCTCGACGGCATGCTGGATGCCGTCTTCCCCGTGGTCCCCGGCTGGGACGTCTCCGGCGTCGTCGTCCGGCCCGGAGTGTCCGTCACCGAGTTCGCCGAGGGCGACGAGGTCATGGGGTACGTCCGCGAGGACTTCCTCGCGCGCGGCACCTTCGCCGAGTACGTCGCCGCGCCCGTCCGCACCCTCGCCCGCAAGCCGCGCGCCCTCGGCTTCGAGGAGGCGGCGGGGCTCCCGCTCACCGGCCTCACCGCGTACCAGGTGCTCCACCGGGCCCTGGAGGCGCGCGCGGGCGACACCCTCCTCGTGCACGCGGCGGCCGGCGGGGTCGGTTCGATGGCCGTGCAGATCGCCCGTCACCTCGGCTGCCGGGTCCTCGGAGCGGCACGGGACGGGGGTCTGGAGCGGGTCGAGGAGCTGGGCGCCGAACCCGTCCGCTACGACGAGGACACCTTCGCCGACCGGATCCGGGCCCTCGCCCCGCAGGGCCTGGACGCCGTCTTCGACACCCTCGGCGGCCCGTACCTGAAGCGCTCCGCCGAACTCCTCGCCCCGGGGGGCCGGCTGGCCTCGATCGCGGACGGCGGGGTCACCGCCCTGGGCGGCCGCTACTACTGGGTCCGCCCGGACGCCGCCGACCTGGAGGCCCTCGCCGGCCTGGCGGACGAGGGGGTGATCGGCGTACGGGTGGCGAAGACGTTCCCCCTGGAGCGGGCGGCCGACGCCCAGCGCGCCAACGCCGAGGGCGGTCTGAACGGCAAGGTCGTGGTCACCGTCCCGTAGGGGACGCGGAGGACGCCCTCGGGGGTCTTCGTCCCGTAGGGGACGAGGGGACACCCCGTCGGGGTCGCCGTCCCGCAGGGGGCGGAAGGGGACGCCCGGCGGGGTCCCTGTCCCGTAGGGGGCGCGGAGGACGCCCGTCGGGGTCGCCGTCCCGTAGGGGCGCGGAGGCCGCCCGTCCGGTGGAGGTGCGGAGAAGGCCCGTCCGGACCGCCCTCCCGCAGGGGACGGGGAGGGCCGGCGGGGTCACCGGACCAGCACCGCCCCCAGGAGGGCCAGCGCGACGGCGCACGCGGCGGCGAACAGCGCGTCCCGGTGGGAGAGCGGGCGCGGCCGGGCCGTCCCCAGGGCGCGGACGCGGCGGTGGGCCACGGCCAGGAAGGCGATCCACACGAGGGCCGACAGGGCGAGCCCGGCCAGTTTCCCGGCCGTGGCCCCGTCCTGGACGGTCAGCTTGACGGCGAGCACCGCCACGACCGTGCAGGAGAGCGTCGTGCGCCGCCAGGCGAGCCGGGTCCGCTCCGGCTGGAGCCCGGGGTCGCGGACCGCGCCGCCGGCCGCCGGGCTCACCGCCCGGTCCAGCCGAAGACGACGACCACCACCATCGCGAGCGCCACCACGGCCACCACGAGGCTCAGCACCGCCGGGAACCGGGACACCGGCAGGTCCTCGCCGCGCCGCATGGCCCGCTCGCAGCGGACCCAGTGGTTCACCGCGCGCAGGGCGCACAGCACCCCGGCGGCGAGCAGCGCGAGCGCGAGCCCGACCCGCACCCCCCACCGCAGGTCCGGCAGGAACTGGTCGACGGCGAAACCACCGCCGACCAGGGCGAGCGCGGTCCGGATCCAGGCGAGGAAGGTCCGCTCGTTGGCGAGGGAGAAGCGGTAGTCGGGGGTGTCCCCCTCCTCCTGGAGCCGCCGGGGCGCGAACCAGAGCCGCAGACTCCGCACGAAATCGCTCACCCGTGCACCCTAGCGGCGGAATGATCACTCCGCGCGACACCCCGCCCCGCGCCGCCGGTGCGCCGTTCCCCGCCCTCCCCCCCCCGTCCACGTCCGCCGATGCCCGGCCCCGGCCCCGTCCACGTCCGCCGGCGCCCGGCCCCGCCCGCCGGTGCCCGGCCCCGTACGGCTCCACCCGCCGGAGCCCCGCCCCGCCCCGCGCCGCCGGAGCCCCGGGCCTCAGTTCCGTCCCGCCGCGTGCGCCCGCAGGCGCTCGTACGCGGCGAGTCCGTCCGGCACCCACTCCCACGTGCCGAGCCGCTCCGCCAGTTCGTCCTCCGTCAGGAAGGCGTGCCAGGCGACCTCCTCGGCCTGCGGGTCCACCGGCAGCTCGCAGCGGACCTCGTACACCGCGGACCACCACTTCCCGGCCACGCCCCCGGAGTCGTACAGGAAACGCAGCACCGGTTCGGGCCGGGGCAGTCCGCGCACGCCCAGCTCCTCCTCGGCCTCGCGCAGCGCGGCCTCGTCGTAGGACTCGCCCGCGCCGACGACACCGCCGACGAACATGTCGTACAGGGAGGGGAAGACCAGCTTCCCCGGCGTCCTGCGGTGCACGAAGATCCGGCCCCGGGCGTCCCGGACCCGGACGAAGACGCAGCGGTGGATCAGGCCCCGCGCGTACACCTCGCCCCGGGGGGCCCGCCCGACCACCCGGTCCTGCTCGTCCACGACATCGAGAATCTCTTCAGCGGCGCTCATGCGGCCATCCAAGCAAAACGGTCCGGTCCGCCGCCTCCCCGCCTCCGCGCCGCCCCGGTCCCGGTGCCGGTTCCGGAGGGGCCGGGAAGGGTTCCGGAGCGGGGGAACGTGTCCGAACGGTTGACTCGATACACCGGTGTATCCAAGATGCGGTCCATGCCCTACGACGCTGATGTGATCGTGATCGGGGCCGGTCTCGCCGGACTCGTCGCCACCGCCGAACTGGTCGACGCCGGCCGCACCGTGATCCTCCTCGACCAGGAGCCCGAACAGTCCCTCGGCGGCCAGGCCCACTGGTCCTTCGGAGGCCTCTTCCTCGTCGACTCGCCCGAGCAGCGCCGGATGCGCGTCAGGGACAGTCACGCCCTCGCCCTCCAGGACTGGTACGGCACCGCGGGCTTCGACCGCGCCGAGGACCACTGGCCGAGGAAGTGGGCCGAGGCGTACGTCGACTTCGCCGCCGGCGAGAAGCGCGCCTGGCTCCACGCGCGCGGGGTCCGCTTCTTCCCCGTCGTCGGCTGGGCCGAGCGCGGCGGCTACGACGCCACCGGCCACGGCAACTCCGTCCCCCGCTTCCACATCACCTGGGGCACGGGCCCCGGTCTCGTCGCCCCCTTCGCGCGCAAGGTCCGCGAGGGAGCCGCCCGGGGCCTGGTGACGTTCCGCTTCCGCCACCGCGTCACCGGTCTCGCCCGTACCGCCGGAGCCGTCGACACCGTCACGGGCGAGGTCCTGGAACCCTCCGCGGCCCCCCGCGGCACCGCCAGCGGCCGCGGGGTCACCGGCTCCTTCGCGCTGCGCGCCCAGGCCGTGATCGTCACCTCCGGCGGCATCGGCGGCAACCACGACCTCGTCCGCGCGCAGTGGCCCGCCCGGCTCGGCACCCCGCCCGCCAAGCTGCTCTCCGGCGTCCCCGCGCACGTCGACGGACTGATGCTCGGCATCGCCGAGAAGGCGGGCGCCCACCACATCAACCGCGACCGGATGTGGCACTACACCGAGGGCATCGAGAACTGGAACCCCATCTGGGCCCGGCACGGCATCCGCATCCTGCCCGGCCCGTCCTCCCTCTGGCTCGACGCCACCGGCAAGCGCCTGCCCGTGCCGCTCTTCCCCGGCTTCGACACCCTCGGCACCCTCGAACACATCATGCGGACCGGCCACGACCACACGTGGTTCGTCCTCGACAAGAAGATCATCGGCAAGGAGTTCGCGCTCTCCGGGTCGGAACAGAACCCCGACCTGACCGGCAAGTCGATCCGCGGGGTCGTCGACCGCGCCCGCGCCGAGGTGCCGGCCCCCGTGCGGGCCTTCATGGACAAGGGCGCCGACTTCGTCGTGGAGGACGACCTCCCCGCCCTCGTCCGGGGCATGAACGCGCTCACCGGCGAGCCGCTGATCGACGAGGCCGCCCTGCGCCGCGAGATCACCGCCCGCGACCGCGAGATCGCCAACCCCTTCACCAAGGACCTCCAGGTCACGGCGATCCACGGGGCCCGCAGGTACCTGGGCGACCGGCTCATCCGCACGGCGGCCCCGCACCGCATCCTCGACCCCGGGGCGGGCCCGCTCATCGCCGTACGCCTCAACATCCTCACCCGCAAGTCCCTCGGCGGACTGGAGACCGACCTCGACTCCCGCGTCCTGACGGAGGACGGCGCGCCCCTGGAGGGCGTGTACGCGGCGGGCGAGGCGGCCGGTTTCGGCGGCGGCGGCGTCCACGGCTACCGCTCCCTCGAGGGCACCTTCCTCGGCGGCTGCCTCTTCTCGGGGCGTGCGGCGGGCCGGGCGGCGGCGAAGGCGGTGGGCTGACGCCCTGCCGGAAGGGAAGGACGATCGGCCGATGCCCTGCCGGAAGGGGGAGGGGGTCAGGCGGCGCCCTGCCGGAGGGGGAAGGGGGTCAGCCGACGCCCGGCGAAAGGACCTCCACCACCCGGAACCGCTCCACGACCGGCACCGTCCCGTCGTCCACGGTGAAGTCCGGGTCCCCCAGGCCCTCCCGCATCTCCTCGCCGTGCCAGAAGCGCTCGTGGGCCTCCCGCCACTCCGCGACCGACCGGTACCCCTCGCCCTCGTCGAGGGCGAGGCGCAGGTCGGCCTCGCAGAGGGGCAGGACCCGGACCTCCGTCACCTCCACGACCGCGACCTCGCGGCCGGCGGAGTCGATCAGGGCCGAGCGCTCGCCCGCCTCCGGCAGTTCCTCGTTCTCGACCTCGTACTCCACGAGGAGCCCGGTCGTGGCGGTCTTCCCTCCGGAGAGGACGGCACCGACGAGCCGGTCCCGGAACGGGCCGGGGAAGGCGAGGAGCAGGGGCTTGAGCGCGCGGGGGGGGGGGGGGGGGGGGGGGGGGGGGGGGGGGGGGCGGGCGGCCCCCCCCCCCCCCCCCCCCCCCCCCCCCCCCCCCCCCCCCCCCCACCGCCGCTTCCCGGCGGCCTACAGCACCAGCGACAGCAGCAGGACGAACACGATGCCGACGACCGAGATGATCGTCTCCATCACCGACCAGGTCTTGATCGTCTGGCCGACGTTCATGCCGAAGTACTCCTTCACCAGCCAGAACCCGGCGTCGTTGACGTGGCTGAAGAAGAGCGAACCGGCACCGATCGCGAGCACGAGCAGGGCGGTCTCGCTCGTCGACATGCCCTCCGCCAGCGGGGCCACGAGCCCCGCCGCCGAGATCGTCGCCACCGTCGCCGAGCCCGTCGCGAGCCGGATCGCGACCGCGATCAGCCAGGCGAGCAGCAGGGCCGGGATGGACCAGCTCTTGGAGAAGTCCAGGATCATCTGGCCGACGCCGATGTCGATCAGGGTCTGCTTGAACCCGCCGCCGGCACCGACGATCATCAGGACGCCCGCGATCGGGGCGAGCGACTTCTCGACGGTCGAGGACAGCCGCTCCTTGGTGAAGCCGGCGGCCCGGCCCAGGGTGAAGAGCGCGACGAGGACGGCGGCGAGCAGCGCGATCAGCGGCGAACCGATGACGTCGGTGACCTTCTGGACGCCGTTCTCGGGGTCGTCCACGACGATGTCGACGAGCGCCTTCACCAGCATGAGGACGACCGGGAGCATCACGGTCGCGACGGTGACGCCGAAGCCGGGGCGCTTCTCCAGGTCCTCGGAGGGACGCGACGGGATCATGTTCTCGGGGGCCGGGATGTCCACCCAGCGGGCGGCGTACCGGGAGAAGAGCGGGCCGGCGATGATCACGGTCGGGATCGCGACGACGATGCCGAGGGCGAGGGTGACACCGAGGTTGGCGCCGACCGCGTCGATCGCGACGAGCGGGCCGGGGTGCGGCGGGATGAGCCCGTGCATCACGGAGAGGCCCGCGAGGGCCGGGATGCCGATCCTCATGAGGGAGTAGTTGCCGCGCTTGGCGACGAGCAGCACCACCGGGATCAGCAGCACGATGCCGACCTCGAAGAAGAGCGGCAGGCCGATCACGGAGGCGATGAGGACCATCGCCCACGGCATGGCCCGGCCGCTCGCCCTGGCCAGGATCGTGTCGACGATCTGGTCGGCGCCGCCGGAGTCCGCGAGCAGCTTGCCGAGGATGGCGCCGAGGGCTATCAGGACGCCCACGCCGGCGACGGTGTTGCCGAGACCGGTGGTGAAGGACTTGATGGTGTCCGCGAGCGGGGCCCCGGCGAACGCGCCGAGCGCGAGCGACCCGATGGTCAGGGCCAGGAACGCGTGCAGCTTGAACTTGGTGATGAGCAGGACGATGACGGCGATGCCGGCGAGCACGGCGATCCCGAGCTGGGCGTTGCCCGCCGAGGTGATCGGTTCGGCGGCGTCCGCTGCCAGGGTCTCGACGCTGAGACTGGTCACGGTGGTGTCCTTCGTACGGGCAGGTGGAGAGGGGGAACGACGGGGAGGTCAGCCGGTCGCGCCGCGCAGCGCGGCGACGGCCCGGGCCGTGATCTCCTCGGGGGTGCCGGAGACGTCGACGGCGACGCCGGCCTCGTCGGCCTGCAACGGCTGCAGGGTGGCGAACTGGGAGTCGAGGAGCGCCGTCGGCATGAAGTGCCCCTTGCGCGCGGCCATCCGGCGCTCGATGAGCTCCCGGTCACCGGTCAGGTGGAGGAAGACGACGCCGGGCGCGGCGGCACGCAGCCGGTCCCGGTACGCCCGCTTCAGCGCGGAGCTGCTCACCACACCGCCGAGCCCGGCCCGGCCGTGCGCCCATGCCCCGATGGCGTCGAGCCAGGGTCCCCGGTCCTCGTCGTCCAGCGGAACGCCCGCCGACATCTTGGCGACGTTGGCCGCCGGGTGGAAGTCGTCGCCCTCGGCGTAGGGGAGGCCGAGGGCCTCGGCGACCAGCGGACCGATGGTGGTCTTGCCGGTCCCCGCGACGCCCATCACGACGACGACGGGAGGGGCCTGGGGGGTGCTGCTCATGTGGGGGTGCCTCGCTGTCCTCATCGACATCGATTCCGTTTTCCGTCGCGCTCATGAAACCCATTGGGTACGACGTATTCAAGAGACTGTGACATAAAAGTCGTACTTTTCATCGCCGGACCGTGATCCGGGCGGACGCCGGGACCGCGTTCCGGGCCCGGCGCCGGAGCCGCCCGGATGGGATCACCCCCGCGTACCCGCATAGGCTTCCTCCATGACGACACCGGCCCAGGGGCTCCACCCCCACGTCCTGGCCACCCTGGGCCTCGCGATCACGGCCGGGGAGTACCCGCCCGGCACCGTGCTGCGCACCGACGAGCTGGCCCGGCGCTTCGACGTCTCCCGGACCGTGATCCGCGAGGTCGTCCGGGTCCTGGAGTCCATGCACCTCGTCGAGTCGCGCCGCCGCGTCGGCGTGACCGTGCTCCCCACCGCCCGCTGGAACGTGTACGACCCCCAGGTCATCCGCTGGCGCCTGGCCGGCGCCGACCGCTCCCGCCAGCTCCGCTCGCTCACCGTGCTCCGGTCCGCCGTCGAACCCGTCGCCGCGGGCCTGGCGGCCCTGAACGCCACCCCCGCCCAGTGCCGCGAGCTGACCGAGCAGGCCCTCGGCATGGTCGCCACCTCGCGGGGCCGGCGCCTGGAGGAGTACCTCGTCCACGACGTGGCCTTCCACCGGGTCGTCCTCGACGCCTCCGGCAACGAGATGTTCGCCCGCCTCGGGGACGTCGTCGCGGAGGTCCTCACCGGCCGCACCCACCACCACGTGATGTTCGAGGACCCCGACCCGGCCGCCGTCACCCTCCACGTCCAGGTCGCGGAGGCCGTGCGGGAACGGGACGCGGCCCGGGCCGAGGAGCTGACCCGCCGGATCGCGGTCGGCGCCCTCCAAGAGCTGGACGTCCTCGCGCCGTGAGGACCCGCGCGCCGGGGCGCCGCGCCCCGGAGGACCGCGCGAAGCTCTGAACCAGCTCAAATCCGGGCGCCCAGTGACATCCGCCACTGCGGTCCGCCGGACATCACGACGAAGATGTGCGCCGGTCGCACCGGGGAGATCCCCGTCGGGTGCGGCCGGGTACCCCACACCCCCCTCACAAAGGCGAACGACCCCATGAGCGACCGCGTCACCGCGTCCGCCCCGCCGGCGACCCCCGACGGGACCACCCCCCACGTCGACGCCGGCGACGCCGGATACCGCAAGGACCTCAAGTCCCGGCACATCAACATGATCGCCATCGGCGGCGCCATCGGAACCGGGCTCTTCCTGGGCGCCGGGGGCCGCATGGCGCAGGCCGGCCCCTCGCTCTTCCTGGCCTACGCCGTCTGCGGCGTCTTCGCCTTCTTCGTGGTCCGCGCCCTCGGCGAGCTGGTGCTCTACCGCCCCTCCTCCGGGGCCTTCGTCTCCTACGCGCGCGAGTTCATGGGCGAGAAGGGCGCCTACACGGCGGGCTGGCTCTACTTCCTCAACTGGTCGACCACCGCCGTCGCCGACATCACCGCGGCCGCCACCTACGCCCACTTCTGGTCGCTGTTCAGCGACATCGACCAGTGGGTCCTCGCCCTGATCGCGCTCGCGATCGTCCTCGCCGCCAACCTCATCTCCGTGAAGTACTTCGGCGAGATGGAGTTCTGGTTCGCGATCGTCAAGGTCGCCGCCCTGGTCGTCTTCCTGCTGGTCGGCGTCTTCCTCGTGGTGACCTCCCACGACATCGACGGCCACACCCCCGGCCTGGCCACGATCACCGACAACGGCGGCGTCTTCCCCCAGGGCGTCATGCCCGTGCTGCTGCTCGTCCAGGGCGTCGTCTTCGCCTACGCCTCCGTCGAGCTGTGCGGCGTCGCCGCCGGCGAGACCGAGCACCCCGAGAAGATCATGCCCAAGGCGATCAACTCGATCATGTGGCGCGTCGGCCTCTTCTACGTCGGCTCCGTCGTGCTGCTCGCCCTGCTCCTGCCGTACACGGCGTACTCCGGCGACCAGAGCCCCTTCGTCACCGTCTTCGACAGGCTCGGCGTCCCCGGCGCCGCCGGCGTGATGAACCTCGTCGTCCTCACCGCCGCCCTCTCCAGCCTCAACTCCGGCCTGTACTCCACCGGCCGCATCCTGCGCTCCATGTCGCTCTCCGGCTCCGCGCCCCGCTTCACCGGCGTCATGAACAAGGGCGGCGTGCCCTACGGCGGAATCCTCCTCACCGCCGGGTTCGGCGTCCTCGGAGTGGTCCTCAACTACGTGATGCCCGACGACGCGTTCGAACTGGTCATCAACTTCGCCTCCCTCGGCATCCTGGGCACCTGGGCGATGATCATGATCTGTTCGCTGCTGTTCTGGCGCCGCGCCGGGGAGGGCCGGGTCGTCCGTCCCGGTTTCCGCCTGTCCTGGGCCCCGTACACCCAGATCGTCACCCTCTGCTTCCTCGCCTCCGTCCTCGTCCTCATGTGGATGGACGGCGGCACCGGCCGCACCACCGTCGCCTGCGTCCCGCTCGTCGCGGCCGCGCTGGTCGGCGGCTGGTTCCTGGTCCGCCGCCGGGTCCGCACCGCCTCCGCCGCGCCGCGCGGCTGACGCTCCGCGAGCCCCCACGAGTCCCCCGCGGGCACGGCCTGCGGGGGACTCGCGTTCCGCCAGGGGATAGTGGTACCCAGGAGCCACAAGATCCGTTCGCAGAAAAGGAAGTCCGTGATGCCGCAGCACGTCCAGGGAGTCATCGCCCCCGGCAGGGACGAACCGGTACGGGTCGAGACGATCGTGATCCCCGACCCCGGTCCCGGCGAGGCCGTCGTGAAGATCCGGGCCTGCGGCGTCTGCCACACGGACCTGCACTACAAGCAGGGCGGGATCAACGACGACTTCCCCTTCCTCCTCGGCCACGAGGCCGCCGGAGTCGTGGAGTCGGTCGGCGAGGGCGTCACCGACGTGACCCCCGGCGACTTCGTGATCCTCAACTGGCGCGCCGTGTGCGGCCACTGCCGGGCCTGCCTGCGCGGCCGCCCCTGGTACTGCTTCGACACCCACAACGCGTCGCAGCGGATGACCCTGCTCGACGGCACGGAACTCTCCCCGGCCCTCGGCATCGGCGCCTTCGCCGAGAAGACCCTCGTCGCCGCAGGCCAGTGCACCAAGGTGGACCCCGCCGTCGCCCCCGAGGTCGCGGGCCTCCTCGGCTGCGGCGTGATGGCCGGCATCGGCGCCGCCATCAACACCGGGAACGTCGGCCGCGGCGACACCGTCGCCGTCATCGGCTGCGGCGGCGTCGGGGACGCGGCCGTCGTCGGCTCCCGCCTCGCCGGGGCCGCGAAGATCATCGCCGTGGACATCGACGACCGGAAGCTGGAGACGGCGAAGGCGATGGGCGCCACCCACACCGTCAACTCCCGCTCCACCGACCCCGTCGAGGCGATCCGCGAACTCACCGGCGGCTTCGGCGCCGACGTCGTCATCGAGGCCGTCGGCCGCCCGGAGACCTACCGGCAGGCCTTCTACGCCCGCGACCTGGCCGGCACCGTCGTCCTCGTCGGCGTCCCCACCCCCGAGATGAAGCTCGAACTCCCGCTCCTGGACGTCTTCGGCCGCGGCGGCGCGCTCAAGTCCTCCTGGTACGGCGACTGCCTGCCCTCCCGCGACTTCCCGATGCTCGTCGACCTGCACCAGCAGGGCCGCATCGACCTCGGCGCCTTCGTCACCGAGACCATCGGCCTCGGCGAGGTCGAGAAGGCCTTCGCCCGCATGCACGAGGGCGACGTCCTGCGCTCGGTGGTGGTGCTGTGATGGCCGCCCGGATCGACCACCTCGTCACCTCCGGCACCTTCAGCCTCGACGGCGGCACCTGGGACGTCGACAACAACGTCTGGATCGTCGGCGACGACACCGAGGCGATCGTCATCGACGCCGCCCACGACGCCGGGGCCGTCCTCGCCGCGCTCGACGGACGCGTCCTGCGCGCCATCGTCTGCACCCACGCCCACGACGACCACATCGACGCGGCCCCGGCGCTCGCGGCCGCCACCGGCGCCCGCGTCCTGCTCCACCCCGCCGACCTGCCGCTGTGGAAGCGGACGCACCCCGACCACACCCCGGACGGCGACCTCGCCGACGGCCAGGTCCTCACCATCGCCGGCACCGACCTCACGGTCCTCCACACCCCGGGCCACGCCCCCGGCGCGGTCAGCCTGTACGCACCGGCCCTGGGCACGGTCTTCACCGGGGACACCCTCTTCCAGGGCGGCCCCGGAGCCACCGGCCGGTCCTTCTCGGACTTCCCGACGATCGTGGACTCGATCCGCGACAAGCTCCTCGTCCTGCCCCCGGAGACGGTGGTGCGCACCGGCCACGGCGACTCCACCACCATCGGCGCCGAGGCCCCGCACCTCCAGGAGTGGATCAGCCGGGGCCACTGAGCCGCAGCCGGCTCTCGAAGCGCACCGCACGGCCCGTGAACGGGTCGGTGAACTCCAGCGTCCGCGCCAGCAGCCCCAGCGGACGCCCGAAGTCCTCCGGCCCGTCCCCACGGACCACCGGATAGACCGGATCGTGCAGGATCGGCAGCCCCAGCGCGTTCATGTGCACCCGCAGCTGGTGCGTCCGGCCGGTCACCGGCACCAGCCGGTACCGGCCGAGCCCGCCGGCGTGCGCCACGAGCGCGATCCGGCTCTCGCTGTTCGGCTCGCCCGGCACCTCCCGGGCGGCCATCACCCCGCGCTCCTTCTCGATCCGGCTCCGCACCGTCACCGGCAGCTCCACCGCCGGATCGTACGGCGCCACCGCCTCGTACTCCTTGCGCACGGCCCGGTCCCGGAACAGCGTCTGGTACGCCCCCCGGTCCTCCTCCCGCACGACGAAGAGCACGAGGCCCGCCGTCAGCCGGTCGAGCCGGTGCGCGGCCTGCAGCCGGGGCAGCCCCAGGTCCCGCCGCAGCCGGGCCGTCGCGGTCTCCGCGACGTGCCGCCCCCGGGGCGTCGTCGCCAGGAAGTGCGGCTTGTCCGCGACCACGATCCGCTCGTCCCGGTACACGATCCCGACGCCGAACGGCACCGGCGTCTCCGGGGGGAGATCCCGGTGGAACCAGAGGTACCGCCCCCCGGCGTACGGCTCGTCCCCGGTCAGCGGCCCGTCGGTCCCGACGAACCGGCCCGTCCGCAGCATCTCCTCGACCCGCCCGGCCCCGACGGCCGCCCCGTACCGGCCGAGCAGGTACTCCCGCACGGTCGGCCAGGCCCCCTCCGGGTCCTCGGGCGTCCGCACCCGTACGGGATCGATCCCGTCGCGCTGGGGCAGCGGTGACACGGGGGGCCTGGTTCTGCGTCTCACCGCTCCGCCTCGTGACCGTACGTACCCATGCGGAAGTCCCGGCCGAGAAGATCTCGACCGGGACTCCGTGTGGTGTCCGAGGGGGGACTTGAACCCCCACGCCCGATAAAGGGCACTAGCACCTCAAGCTAGCGCGTCTGCCATTCCGCCACCCGGACAAGGTGTGTGTCTTCCCGGCCGCTGGGCCCTTCCGACGAGGAAAACCATAGCAAACATTCGGAGGGGTCGATCACCACCCCGGACGGCCCCGGGCCGCTCGCGGGGGGTGTGACGGCCGTGTGCCGGCCGGTGGGCGGCCTTGGGCGGCGAGGGGGCCGCGCGAGAGGATGGGGGCGACCACCAGCAACCACGCGGGGCACCTAGTGGGAGGAACAGCGTGAGCGAGTCGAACACGGACCGGGGCGTCACGGGCGAGGACGAGGTGGTCGACCTCTGTCGCGACCTCATCCGGATCGACACCAGCAACTACGGCGACCACTCGGGACCGGGGGAGCGGGCGGCGGCCGAGTACGTCGCCGAGAAGCTCGCCGAGGTCGGTCTCGAACCGGAGATCATCGAGTCGCACCGGGGACGGGCCTCCACCGTGGCCCGGATCGAGGGGGAGGACCCCTCGCGGCCCGCGCTCCTCATCCACGGCCACACCGACGTCGTCCCGGCCGACGCCGCGGACTGGACCCACCACCCCTTCTCCGGGGAGATCGCCGACGGCTGCGTCTGGGGCCGGGGCGCGGTGGACATGAAGGACATGGACGCGATGACCCTCGCGGTCGTGCGGGACCGGCTGCGCAGCGGACGCAAGCCCCCGCGCGACGTCGTCCTCGCCTTCCTCGCCGACGAGGAGGCCGGCGGCACCTACGGCGCCCGGCACCTGGTCGACCGGCGCCCGGACCTCTTCGACGGGGTCACCGAGGCGATCGGCGAGGTCGGCGGCTTCTCCTTCACCGTCAACGAGAACCTGCGGCTCTACCTGGTCGAGACGGCCCAGAAGGGCATGCACTGGATGCGGCTGACCGTCGAGGGCACCGCGGGCCACGGCTCGATGACCAACGACGACAACGCGGTCACCGAACTCTGCGAGGCCGTGGGCCGTCTCGGCCGCCACCAGTGGCCGGTGAGGGTCACCAAGACCGTGCGGTCCTTCCTGGACGAGCTCTCGGACGCCCTGGGCACCCCGCTCGACCCCGAGGACATGGAGGCCACCCTCGCCAAGCTCGGCGGCATCGCCAAGATGATCGGCGCCACCCTGCGCAACTCGGCCGCCCCGACCATGCTCGGCGCCGGCTACAAGGTGAACGTGATCCCCGGCCAGGCCACGGCGCACGTCGACGGCCGCTTCCTGCCCGGCCACGAGCAGGAGTTCCTGGCCGACCTCGACCGGCTTCTCGGCCCCCGGGTGAAGCGGGAGGACGTGCACGGCGACAAGGCCCTGGAGACCAGCTTCGACGGCGCCCTGGTGGACGCCATGCAGCTGGCGCTGCGCGCCGAGGACCCGATCGCCCGCGCCGTGCCGTACATGCTCTCGGGCGGCACCGACGCCAAGTCCTTCGACGACCTCGGCATCCGCTGCTTCGGCTTCGCCCCGCTCAAGCTGCCGCCGGAGCTCGACTTCGCCGGCATGTTCCACGGCGTGGACGAGCGGGTCCCGGTCGACGGCCTGAAGTTCGGCACCCGGGTCCTGGACCGCTTCCTCGACGCCTGCTGAGGAGGCCCGCCGGGACGGATTCGGCCGTGCGTTTGTGTGTGCCCGGAAAGAGTGAATGACCCCGGGGGGTCGTAGCCCCCCCGATTCCCCCTCGTTACAGGTGTGCGGTCCGCGGCTGGGGCCGCATTGCCAACTAGGAGGAATAATGATCAAGAAGGTCGTCGCTGCTGCGGCTGCCACTGGCGGTCTCGTTCTCGCGGGTGCGGGCATGGCCGTCGCCGACGCGGGTGCCCAGGGTGCGGCCATCGGTTCCCCCGGTGTCCTCTCGGGCAACGTCATCCAGGTGCCGGTCCACGTTCCGGTGAACGTGTGCGGCAACACCGTCGACGTCATCGGGCTGCTGAACCCCGCCTTCGGCAACACCTGCGTCAACGCCTGACGTCGTGCCTCGCCCCGTGAGGGTGTGAGCCGGTCCGGCCCCGGAGTGCGTGCCATGCACTCCGGGGCCGGTGGCCATTTCCGCCCCGGGCAGTCCGCCCGGTGGCACTCCTTCTAAGCCGAGCAGGCAGGAAACAAGCTATGCGACAGGTCACGCGCAAGGGCCTCATCACCGTTGCGGCCGCCGGAGGCGTTTTCGTCGCGATCGGCGGCGGTTGGGCGCACGCCGACTCCGGTGCGAACGGTACGGCCGCGAACTCCCCGGGCGTCGCGTCCGGGAACACCGTCCAGGCCCCGGTGCACGTCCCGGTGAACGTCTGCGGGAACACCGTCGACGTCGTCGGCGTGCTCAATCCGGCGATGGGCAACAAGTGCGCCAACGTCTCCGGGTCCGGTGGACCGGGCTCGTCCGGCGGCTCCTCCGCCGAGAGCCACACCAGCGGCTCGCCCGGGGTGGGCTCCGGCAACAGCGTCCAGGCGCCGGTCGACGTCCCGGTGAACGTCTGCGGGAACACCGTCGACGTCATCGGGCTCCTCAACCCGGCCGCGGGCAACGAGTGCGCCAACGTCGAGCCGGCGCGTCCGGGGAAGCCGGAGAACCCGGGCCACCCCGAGCACCCCGGGAAGCCGGAGAACCCGGGACACCCGGAGACCCCGGGCAACCCGCCCGCTCCCGGTCACGAGAGCGGACCGAACACCCCGGGCGCGCACGCCGTCACCCCGCCGCGTGCCGTCGAGGAACTCGCCGAGACCGGCTCCGCGCCGCTCGGTGTGGTCCTCCCCGCCGGCGCGGGCATGCTGCTCGCCGGTTCGCTGATCTACCGGCGCGCCCGCCGCGCCGCCTGAGGCCGCCCGGCCCCCGGTGCCGCCCGGTCCGTACGCGACCGTGTGACAAGCACCACGCACAGGGGCCCCGCACACCACGGGGCCCCTTCTCGTCGTTCCTCGCCGTCCTCCCGCTACCAGGTCGCCCGGACCTGGCGGATGATCCGCCGTTTCAGCCGCACCCTGCGGCTCCCGTCCCGGTGCAGGGTCAGACGGTCCAACTCCCAGTGCCCGTACTCGGCATGATCGGTCAGCAGCCGCGTCGCCTCCTTGCGGGAGACACCGCGCGGCACGTACACGTCGACAAATTCGTATTCCGGCATCGCATCTATTGTGCGGGCACCGCCCCGGTACGGATAGCGTCTGTCCCATGTCTGATGCTGCGCAGCCCACCGCTGCCGAGGTACGTGCCGCCGCCGAGGCGGTCAAAGCCGCACTGGACCGTCACCTCGCGGCGGTCGAACGCCGCACGGGGGACGACGACACGGCCGTCTACGAGGCCTTCAACGCCCTCGCCTCGGCCGCCGAGGCCTACGACGAACTCCTCTACGACCACTACGACGAGGTCACGCCCTTCGAGATCCCCGGGGCGGACGACTCCCTGCCGCCGTACACCGGACCCGACGAACCCCACGCCCTCAGCCTCCTGATCCGCCGCGACTACGCCGTGGCGGAACCCCGGCGGCTGCTCGCCCAGGCCCGTCGCGTCGTCGAGCACGGCGGCGGCGACGAGCCCACCGGAGCGGCCGCCAGGGCCGGCGTCTCGCCCCTCGCCGCGCTCGGCGTCCTCTTCGGCGAGTACGAGCCGGACGAGATCGCCTCGCGGCACAAGGAGTTCGGCCTGGAGGAGGGCGACTCCACGCTCTGGGTCACCGCCGCCGAGGAGCTTCCGGAGCCGGGGGAGTGGCTCCACGCCCCCTTCGAGCACGTCGACCCGGAGCGGATCGTCTGCCGCTTCGACGTCAGCGCCGTCTTCGACGAGGAGGACGGCGCGGACGGAGGGGACGGCCGCGCGGGCGGAGGGGACCGGGGCGCGGACGACACCTCCTGAGCGGACGGGGCGGGAACGCCCCCCGGCCGGGCCCCTCCGGCCGGACGCCGGAAGGCGCTCCCCGGCCGGACGCCGCGCCGGGGGACGGGGAAGGGCCGGGACACCGTACGGGGTGTCCCGGCCCTTCCCCCTTCCTGGGGGCGCGGCTACTCCTCGCCGGTGGCGAGCAGTGCCTCCAGGAGCGGCCGCAGCCGCGTCGTACGCTCCGGGGCCACCCCCTCGGCCACCGCGCGGGGCAGCGCCCGGTCCACGCCGTGGACGACCGACAGGTGGCGCTCGGCCCGGCCGAAGGCCGTGTACACCCACGACCGGCTCAGGCCGCCCGCCGCGTCCCCGGGCAGCACCACGACCACCGCGGGCCAGCGCGTCCCGGCCGCCTGGTGCGCCGTGAGCGCCCAGCCGTGCCGCAGTGCCGTCTCCACCCGGTCCTTCGGCACGAGGACCTCGTCGTCCCCGCACCGCAGCCGCAGCCCCCCGGCGTCGGCGGAGAGGACCGTGCCGGTGACCGTCCGCCCCGGCACCGGCGCGTACGCCACCCGGTCCCCGGGGTCGTAGCCGCCGAACCGGCCGGGGCCGGGGTTGAGACGCTGCTTGAGGGCGGCGTTCAGCGCGCGCGTGCCGGCGGAGCCGCCGTGGCCGACCGTGACGACCTGCGTCCGCTCGGACGGCACCCCGATCGCCCGGGGCACCGAGTCGGCGACCAGCTGGACGGTGCGGTGCACGGCCTCGCCCGCGTCCCGCACCGGCACGATGACGACCTCCTTGCCGGGGGCCTCCACCTGGTTCAGTTCTCCGGCGCCGATGCCCGACACCAGTTCGCCGAGCGGTCCCGGGTCGGGGACGCGCGAGGCGATCCGGGGGCACACCCGGGCCGCGAGCGCGTCGGTGAAGACCCGGCCCGCGCCCGGGGCGCCCAGGACCTCCGGGTCGCCGCTCAGGACGAGCCGGCAGCCGTCCGGCAGCGACTCCACGAGCACGGCGGCCGTCTCCACGTCCAGCTGCGGGGCGTCGAGCACCACCAGGAGGTCGAGGGCGAGGGTGCCCTCCTCGTCCCGTCCGGGACCGGCCGCGCCGGACAGCAGGGCGGCGACCGTCACGGCCTCCGTCCCCCCGGCGCCGAGCGCGCGCCGCCCGTCGTCGGAGTGGACCGCGACCAGGGCGCGCAGTCCCCGCCCCCGGGCCGCCGCGGCGAGCGCCACCGGCTCCGCCCGGGCGGCCTCGCCCCCGGTGTGGAGGACGAGGCCGTGCGCTCCGGCGGCGCGCTCCAGTTCGGGGCCCTCCCAGTCGGCGGCCGTCGCCGTCCTGACGAGCCGGGCGAGGCCTTCCGCCAGGCTCTCCTCCGCCAGCGCGTACCGGTCGAGGCCGAGCAGGGCGGGCGCGGGCTGCTCCTGGGCGGCGGTGGGCGGCGCGTCCGCCTCCCCGGCGCCGTCCTGGTCCTCGTCCTCGCCGGGCTCCCGCTCCTCCGCCGGCTCCTCCTGGAAGAGGAGGACCGCCCCTTCGGAGACCGCCGTCCCGACCGCCTCCTCCGGATCGGGCACGGAGTGCGCGGCGAGTCCGGCGCGGACGGTCTCCACGTCCAGCGCGGTGTGTCCCCGGAGCGCGGCCCGCTCCAGGAGCCAGACGGTGAGGGCGATCGTCCGGCGCGGGTCGCCGGGGCCGCCGGCCGGGCCGAGCAGGGCCCGTGCGAAGCCGTCGGCCTGTTCCGGCCGCACCCCTTCCACGGCGAGGAGCTGCCAGGGGTCGTCGCGCAGGACCGCGGCCGCGCCCTCGCCGAGCACGGCGGCCACCTGCCCGGCCAGCGCCTCGGGGGCGCCGCCCTCGGCAAGGACCTCGCGGACGGAGGCCGTGGCGGCGGGCGGCGGAACCGCCGGCCCCGGCGCGGGGGGCCGCACGGCCGTCACCGGGGCCGGCGCGGGGGCGGGGCGGGGCGGGGGCTCGGCCGCCTCGTAGAAGGCGCTGCCCCGGGCCGCGCCGCCCTCCACGGCCCGGACGGCCGCCAGGAGGTCCGCCGCGGTGCCGCTCAGCTTGGCTCCGGCCGCGACCGGGCCGCCCTTCTCGGCCTTCCGCGCCTCGATCCTGGCCCGCAGCTCCCGCTGCGCGGCCAGCTCGGCCTGCGCCTCGCTCGGTCCGGGCGCGCCGGAATCGCCGGCGGGTTCCGCCGGGGCCTCCCCGGCTTCCTCCCGTACGTCCCCGGCTTCCTCCCGTACGTCCTCGGCTTCCTCCCGTACGTCCTCGGGTGCCTCGGCGCGCGCGTCCTCGGCGGGCTCCGCGTCCGCGGGCGTCCCGTCCGGCGCGCCCCCGGCGGGCCGCGCGTCCTCGGGCGCCTCGGGCGCGGTCTCCCCGGAAGGCTCGGTCACAAGGTGCTCCAGTCGTGATCCGGATAGCGGTGCACGGGCGCCGACACGTCGTCCAGCGCCCGGCAGATCTCGTCAGGAAGACTAAGCGTCTCCACCGACAACGCGGTCGTGAGCTGCCGCGCCGTGCGCGCGCCGACGATCGGGGCGGTCACCCCGGGACGGTCGCGGACCCAGGCGAGCGCCACGTGGAGCGGGGTCGTCGCGAGCCCGTCGGCCGCCGTCGCCACCGCGTCCACGATCCGGCTCGCCGCGTCGTCCAGGTACGGCTCCACGAACGGCGCCATGGTCTCCGACGCGCCGCGCGAGTCGGCCGGCGTGCCGTTCCGGTACTTCCCCGTCAGGACGCCCCGGCCCAGGGGCGAGGAGGGCAGCAGCCCCATGCCGAGGTCCATGGCGGCGGGCAGCACCTCCCGCTCCACGCCCCGCTGGAGGAGCGAGTACTCCAGTTGCGCGCCCGCGAGCCGGGTCCGGTCCCCGCCGAGCTGCCAGGTGCCCGCCTTGGCGAGCTGCCAGCCGCAGAAGTTCGCCACGCCCGCGTACCGGGCCCGTCCGCTGCGCACGGCGATGTCGAGCGCCTGCAGCGACTCCTCCAGGGGCGTGTGGGGATCGAAGGCGTGCAGTTGCCACAGGTCCACGTGGTCGGTGCCGAGCCGGTCGAGGGAGGCGTCGAGCGCGGCGAGCAGGTGTCCGCGCGAGCCGTCCGTGCGCCGGTCGGGGTCGGGGACGCTGCCGGCCTTGGTCGACAGGACGAGGTCCTGCCGCGGCACGAGGCGTTCCATGAGGCGGCCGAGCAGGTGTTCCGCCTCGCCCCCGCCGTACACGTCGGCGGTGTCCACGAGCGTGCCGCCCGCCTCCCAGAACGCCTTCAACTGCTCGGCGGCGTCGTGCTCGTCGGTGTCCCGGCCCCACGTGAGGGTGCCGAGTCCGATGCGCGACACGCGCAGGCCCGTACGTCCGAGATGCCTCTGCTCCATGGCCGCGAGATTACTGGCCGGGCCACCACGCGGAGGGAGCCTGTGGACAACCGTGTCCTGTCGCCGGGACCGGCCCCGCGCTAGAGTCCGGCCCACAGAGACGTTACCGATGGGTAAGGGGTGCGTGGAATGCGGCTCGGCATCAACCTCGGCTACTGGGGCGCCGGCATGGACGGCGACAACCTCGCCGTCGCCCAGGAGGCGGACCGGCTCGGATACGACGTCTGCTGGGCCGCCGAGGCCTACGGCTCCGACGCCCCCACCGTCCTCGCCTGGGTCGCGGCGAAGACCGAACGGATCGACGTCGGCTCCGCGATCATGCAGATCCCGGCCCGGCAGCCCGCCATGACGGCGATGACCGCCGCCACCCTCGACTCGCTCAGCGGCGGCCGCTTCCGCCTCGGCCTCGGCGTCTCCGGCCCCCAGGTCTCCGAGGGCTGGTACGGCGTGAGGTTCGACAAGCCGCTCGCCCGGACGCGCGAGTACGTCGAGATCGTCCGCAAGGCGATGTCCCGCGAGCGCCTCAGCCACGAGGGCGAGCACTGGACCCTCCCGCTGCCGGACGGCCCCGGCAAGCCGCTCAAGCTCACCGTCCACCCGCAGCGCGAGCACATCCCGCTCTACATCGCGGCGATCGGCCCCAGGAACCTGGAGCAGACCGGTGAGATCGCGGACGGCGCCCTGCTGATCTTCCCCTCCGCCGAGCACCTGGAGGAGACCGCCCTGCGGCACCTCCGCGCGGGCCGCGAGAAGGCCGGCCTGACCATGGACGGCTTCGACGTCTGTCCCACCGTGCCGCTCGCGCTCGGCGACGACGTGGACGCGCTCGCCGACGTCTTCCGCCCGTACACCGCGCTGTACGTCGGCGGCATGGGCAGCCGCGAGCAGAACTTCTACAACCGGCTCGCGCGGCGCATGGGGTACGAGAAGGAGGCCGCCGAGGTCCAGGACAAGTACCTGGCCGGCGACAAGGCGGGGGCGGCGGCGGCCGTGCCCCGCTCGCTGATCGACCGGACCACCCTCCTCGGCTCCGTGGAGCGGATCGCGGACCGGATGGCGGCCTACGCCGCGGCCGGGGTCACCACCCTCACCGTCGCCCCGGCCGGCTTCACCCTCGACGAGCGGGTGGCGGCCCTGCGGGCGGGCGTCGAGGCGCTGGAGCGGGCGGGACTCGCGTAGGGCCCGCCTCCGTTTCCGGCTCCGCGGGAGGGCGGAGCCGGAAACGGGCCGGGAAGCCTGCGGCCGTGGTGGGGGCTCGGGGGGTCTTCCCCGCCACGGCCGTCACGCAGCACAACGGTTCCGGCGGCCTCCCGGTTACGCCCCGGGGCTCACTCTTCCGGCCGAACCGGCCCCGGCTCCCGGTTGCCCGCCGCCCCGGACCGGACTTGACTCGTTCTCCCCGGACGTACCGGAGTACGGGCGTCCGCACGGAGGTGGCGGCGATGCTCACGGCCAAGGGCCTGTTCCAGGAAATCATCGACAACGACGAGTCCTTCCGGCTCTTCTGTTCGATCGCGGCGAGCGGCGAGGCCCAGGGAGGCTGGGAGAACGGCCGGATCGCGGCCCTCGTCCCCCCGGAGATGCGCGAACTCGCGCCCAAGATCACCCGGCACGGCGCCGACGAGGACAAGCACGGCCGGATCTTCCACGCGCTGATGAGGAAGCGCGGCCTCGAACCCGTCCCGGTGCCCCCGGACACCGACTACACGATGCTGCTCGAACGGCGCGGCATCGGCCTCGCGCACGACAAGCTCCGCCGCGACGAGCCGCTGACCGAGCGGGACGTCATCGTCTACCTCGCCCACAGCCGGGTCACCGAGCAGCGGGCCGCGGACCAGATGGACATGCTCGTCACGTACTTCGGGGACCACCCCGAACTGGGCAGGGCCATCCACATGATCGACAACGACGAGGCGAACCACCTCGCCTACTGCCACGAGGAACTGCTCCGGCTCGCCCGCCGGGGCCACGGCCGGCTGATCCAGCGGACCCTGCGCGAGTCCGCCCTCGTCGAGATCCAGGTCTACCGCGACGTCAGCCTCGCCGTGATGCGCCACATGGGCCGCATCCTGGGGTGGCCGAAGCCCAAGGCCCTCGCCCTCGCCGCCGGCGTCCACGGCATGTACGCGTACGAGCGGCTGGCCGGATGGCACCGGATGATCGACCTCAGGACGCCCGAACGGCTCGACGCCCTCGGGGGGCCGGCGGCCCCCGCCCCCGCCTTCTGAGGAGCCGCCCGGGGCCCGTCCGGAGCCCCGGAGGTGTTTCCGCCCGGACCCCGCACGGGACCGGCGCGGCCGGAGCGCGCCCCGCGCCTACATCCAGCCGCGCCGCTTGAACATCCGGTACAGGACGACGACGGCCCCCGTCATCAGGAGGATCACCGCCGGGTACGAGTACCGCCAGCGCAGCTCCGGCATGAACTCGAAGTTCATGCCGTAGACCCCCGCGACCATCGTGGGGACCGCGGCCATGGCCGCCCACGCCGAGATCTTCCGCATGTCGTCGTTCTGCCGCACCCCCATCTGCGCCAGGTGGGCGGAGAGGACGTCGGACAGGAGCCGGTCGAGCCCCTCCACCTGTTCGTTGGAGCGCAGCAGGTGGTCGTTGACGTCCCGGAAGAACGGCTGCGCCTCCTCGTTCACGAACGGCACCGATCCGGCCGTGAGCCGCGCCATCGGCCCGACCAGCGGACCGCTGGCCCGCCGGAACTCCAGGACCTGCCGCTTCGCCGTGTAGATCCGTGCCGCCGTGTTGGCCGCCGCGCCCCCGGTGGGCGCGAAGACGTCCGCCTCCAGCTCCTCCAGGTCCACCTGGAGCTCGCCCGCGATGTCGAGGTACTGGTCCACGATCGCGTCGCTCACCGCGTACAGCACCGCCGTCGGCCCGTGCTTCAGGACCTCCGGGTCGGCCTCCAGGCGCCGGCGCACCTCGGCCAGCGGGGCCCCCTCGCCGTGCCGGACCGTGACCACGAACGAGTCGCCCATGAACGCCATCAGCTCGCCCGAGGAGACGCGGTCGCTCTCCGGTTCGTACACGACCGGCTTGAGCACCATGAACAGCGAGTCGTCGTAGACCTCCAGCTTGGGCCGCTGGTGGGCCTTGAGGGCGTCCTCGACGGCCAGCGGGTGGAGCGCGAACTCCGAGGCGACGTGGTCGAACTCCGCCTCCGTGGGCTCGTGCAGCCCCACCCACAGGAACGCGTCGTCACCCGCCGACCGCGCCTCCTCCAGGGCGTCCGAAAGGTCGGAGGGCCCGTCCGTGCGGCGCCCGTCCCGGTAGATGGCAGAGTCCACGATCACGGAGCGCATTTTGCCCCCGAACGGCCTCGTCATGCACATGTGACGGCCCTCCGGGCCTTCCGCGCGCGCCGTGGGCCCCGGACGGTCGGTCGCCCGGCGGCACGGCGCGCTGCCGGGCTCTCCGCGTGCGGGGCCCCGGTGCGCGGCTGATGACCATCCCCCGTCCCCGGGACCTTCCGCGCCCGCGTGCGCCCCGGCCGGCACGCCCCGGGCTCGCCCCCCAGGACGTGGGCCGGAGGTCCCGCCCGCCCTCCGGGCGGACGACGCCCCTTCCGGCGCACGCCCTAGGCTGGCCGCATGGCCACGCTGATCCTCGTCCGGCACGGACGTTCCACCGCCAACACCTCCGGGGTCCTCGCCGGGCGCACGCCCGGGGTCGCGCTCGACGAGCGCGGGGCCGCGCAGGCCGCCGCCCTCCCCGGGCGCCTCGCGGACGTCCCGCTCGCCGCCGCCGTCTCCAGCCCCCTCCAGCGCTGCCGCGAGACCCTGGCGCCCCTCCTGGAGGCCCGCCCCGGCCTCCCGCTCCACGTCGAGGAGCGGATCAGCGAGTGCGACTACGGCGACTGGTCCGGCCGCAAGCTCTCCGAACTCAACGACGACCCCCTGATGGAAGTCGTCCAGGTCCACCCCTCCGCCGCCGCCTTCCCCGGCGGGGAGTCCATGCGCGCCATGCAGAACCGCGCCGTCGAGGCCGTACGGGACTGGAACGCGCGGATCGACGCCGAGCACGGCGACGACGCCTGCTACGTCATGTGCTCGCACGGAGACATCATCAAGTCCGTCGTGGCGGACGCCCTCGGCCTCCACCTGGACCTCTTCCAGCGGCTCCACGCCGACCCCTGCTCGGTCACCGTCATCCGCTACACGCGCGCGCGTCCCTTCCTCCTCCGCCTCGGCGACACGGGGGAGTTCGCCGGGTTCGTCCCCCGCGAGCACGGCGACGGCGGCGGGACGGCCGCGGTCGGCGGTGGTGCGGGCGCACCGTGATCCCTCCGCGCAGTAGGGTGGACGCGCCGCTGTAGTACGACCGTCGAGACGCAAGGGAGCCGGGAACGTGTCCCGTCAGGTGTTCCTCTACGACCCACCGGAGCGTTTCGTGGCCGGCACGGTCGGGCTGCCTGGCCGCCGGACGTTCTTCCTCCAGGCGTCCGCCGGCGGCCGGGTCACCAGTGTCGCCCTGGAGAAGATGCAGGTCGCCGCCCTCGCCGAGCGCATCGACGAACTCCTCGACGAGGTCGTGCGGCGCACCGGCGGCAACGCGCCCGTGCCCGCCGTCGCCCCCGCCGAGGTCGCGGACACCGCCCCCCTCGACGCCCCCGTCGAGGAGGAGTTCCGGGTCGGCACCATGGCGCTCGCCTGGGACGGCGAGGAACAGCGCATGATCGTCGAGGCGCAGGCCCTCGTGGAACTCGACGCGGACACCGACGAGGACCTCGCCGAGGCCGAGGAGCGGCTGCTCCAGGACGAGGAGAACGGCCCGCCGATGCTCCGCGTCCGCCTCACCGGCGCCCAGGCGCGGGCCTTCGCCAAGCGGGCCCTGGACGTCGTCAACGCCGGCCGGCCGCCCTGCCCGCTGTGCAGCCTGCCGCTCGACCCCGAGGGGCACGTCTGCCCGCGTCAGAACGGATACCGCCGCGGAGCATGAGCAGTCCCCAGACCCTGCCGGGCACCGAACTGCTCGCCCGTGGTGACCTGACCGTACGCGGACAGATCCGCGAGGCCTCCAACGCCGTGCTGTACTGCTCCGTCACCCACGGGGGACAGGAGGCGGCCTGCGTCTACAAGCCGGTCGCCGGGGAGCGGCCGCTGTGGGACTTCCCCGACGGCGACCTCGCCCGGCGCGAGGTCGCCGCCTACGAGGTCTCCGAGGCCACCGGATGGGGCCTGGTCCCGCCGACGGTGCTCCGCGACGGCCCCTACGGGGAGGGCATGGTCCAGCTCTGGATCGAGGCCGACCCCGGGGCGCGGCTCCTGGCCCTCACCGAGGACGAGGAGCCGGGGGAGGGCTGGAAGGCCGTGGGGGAGGCGGAGGTCGGCGAGGGCCGCACCGCGCTCCTCGTCCACGCGGACACCCCCGGCCTGCGGCGGCTCGCCGTCCTGGACGCCGTGATCAACAACGGCGACCGCAAGGGCGGACACCTGCTCCCGGCCCCCGGCGGGCACCTGTACGGCATCGACCACGGGGTCACCTTCCACGTCGAGGACAAGCTGCGCACCCTCCTGTGGGGGTGGGCGGGCGAGGAACTGCCCGCCGAGGCGGTCGGGGTCCTCGACCGCCTGGACCGGTCCCTGGCACCGGGGGCGCCGCTCGCCACCCGTCTGGCGGAACTCCTCACCGGCGCCGAGGTGGCGGCGGTGCGCGCCCGCGTGGAGGCGCTCCGGTCGGGCGGGCGGTACCCGGAGCCCTCCGGGCGGTGGCCGTCCATTCCCTGGCCGCCGGTCTGAGGACCCCGTTCCGGGCCCGTGCGGTCCCCGCCCCCGGAGGCGCGGGGGCGGGCGTTCCGGCCATCTCCCCGGGGGCGGGCACGCCTCCGGCGGGGACGCACACGCGCTCCGGGGCCGCAAGAGTGCCGAACCGGCCGAGATCCCGCATCCGGTTCGTATCCGGAACACCCGTCCGGTTAGGCTCGGGGCATGCATGCCTGGCCCGCTTCTGAGGTCCCCGCCCTTCCCGGCAAGGGCCGCGACCTCCGGATCCACGACACCGCGACCGGCGGACGAGTCACCCTCGCCCCCGGCCCCGTCGCCCGTCTCTACGTCTGCGGCATCACCCCGTACGACGCGACCCACATGGGTCACGCGGCGACCTACAACGCGTTCGACCTCGTCCAGCGCGTGTGGCTCGACACCAAGCGGCAGGTGCACTACGTCCAGAACGTGACGGACGTGGACGACCCGCTCCTGGAGCGCGCGATCCGCGACGGCGTGGACTGGACCGGCCTCGCCGAGCGCGAGACCGCCCTCTTCCGCGAGGACATGACCGCCCTGCGGATGCTGCCCCCCCGCCACTACATCGGCGCCGTCGAGGCCATACCGGGCATCGTCCCGCTCGTCGAGCGCCTGCGGGACGCCGGCGCCGCCTACGAGCTGGAGGGCGACGTCTACTTCTCCGTCGACGCCGACCCGCACTTCGGCCGGGTCTCGAACTACGACAGCGCGCTGATGCGCCACCTCTCCGCCGAGCGCGGCGGCGACCCCGAGCGCCCCGGCAAGAAGAACCCGCTCGACCCGATGCTCTGGATGGCGGCCCGCGAGGGCGAGCCCAGCTGGGACGGCGGCAGCCTCGGCCCCGGCCGCCCCGGCTGGCACATCGAGTGCGTCGCCATCGCCCTCGACCACCTCGGCATGGGCTTCGACGTGCAGGGCGGCGGGTCCGACCTGATCTTCCCGCACCACGAGATGGGCGCCTCCCACGCCCAGACCCTCACCGGCGAGTACCCGATGGCCAAGGCGTACGTCCACGCCGGCATGGTCGCCCTCGACGGCGAGAAGATGTCCAAGTCCAGGGGGAACCTGGTCTTCGTCTCGAAGCTGCGCCGCGACGGCGTCGACCCGGCCGCCATCCGGCTCGCGCTCCTCTCCCACCACTACCGCGCCGACTGGGAGTGGACCGACCAGGTCCTCCGGGACGCCGTGGACCGCCTCGGCCGCTGGCGCGCCGCCGTCTCCCGCCCCGACGGGCCGTCCGCCGACGCCCTCGTGGAGGAGCTGCGCGACGCCCTCGCCGACGATCTCGACACGCCCGCCGCGCTCGCCGCGGTCGACCGCTGGGCCGCACTCCAGACGGCCGGGGGCGGCACCGACGAATCCGCCCCCGGACTCGTCTCCCGCGCCGTCGACGCGCTCCTGGGCGTCGCCCTGTAAGGCGCGCCGTCGCTCAACTCCGTTTTGTGCAACCGCCCTTGGACTTCCGTGCGAAGTCCGGGGGCGGTTCCCTTTTGTCCTGTCGCGATGCTCGAACATGCGCTAAAGAAGCTCCATGCAATCATCAATGCGCATGAGAGCTGCGGTCGCCGGTGCACTGTTCGGGTTGCTCGCCGCCTTCGCGGGACCCGGCACCACCGCCACGGCCGCCCCCGCTCCCCCCACCGAGAGCGCCGAGAGCGCCGACACCACCGTCGGCGACGTCACCGGCTTCACCGCCGAAGGAGCCGTCTACCTGCTGACCGCCGGCCGGGCCCGTGCCCGCGTCAGCTTCGTCACCGCCGACACCTTCCGCATCGAACTCGCCCCCGACGGCACGTTCACCGACCCCACCGGCACCGACATCACCCTGCCCCAGGGCCCGCCCCCGGCCACCCGCTGGCGCGACCTGGGCGACCGGTACGAACTGAGCAGCGACCGGGTCACCCTGCGCGCCTACAAGGCGCCGCTCCGCTTCGCCGCCGTGCGCGCCGACGGCACCCCGCTCTGGTCCGAGACCCGGGGCCTCACCTGGAACCAGGACCGCACCGTCCAGACCCTCGCCCGGGGCGCCGCGGAGCAGTTCTACGGCGCCGGCATGCAGAACGGCCGCGGCAACACCTCCCACCGCGACAAGACCGTCGAGGTCGCCGTCGACTACAACTGGAACGACGGCGGCCACCCCAACTCCGTCCCGTTCTACCTCTCCACCGCCGGCTACGGCGTCTACCGCAACACCTACGCCCCCAACACCTACGCCTTCACCGAGCCCGTCACCACCAGCGCGAAGGAACGGCGCTTCGACGCCTACTACTTCGCCGGCACCGGCCGCGACGCCGCCAAGGACGTCATCGGCCAGTACACCCGGCTCACCGGCAAGCCCTTCATGCCCCCCGTGTACGGCCTGGAGATCGGCGACGCCGACTGCTACCTGCACAACGCCAACCGGGGCGAGCGCCACACCCTCGACGCCCTGAAGGTCGCCGACGGCTACGTCGAGAACGACATGCCCAACGGCTGGATGCTCGTCAACGACGGCTACGGCTGCGGCTACGAGAACCTCGCGGAGACCGCCGCCGGGCTCAAGGAGCGGGACATGCAGCTCGGCCTGTGGACCGAGGACGGCATCGACCGCCTCGGCGAGCAGGTCAGGGCCGGCCAGCGGGTCGCCAAGCTCGACGTCGCCTGGGTCGGCGAGGGCTACAAGTTCGCCCTCGACGGCTGCAAGGACGCCCACGCGGGCATCGAGGCCCACAGCGACGCCCGCGGCTTCACCTGGGCCCCCGAGAGCTGGGCCGGCGCCCAGCGCTGCGGCGTCCAGTGGTCCGGCGACCAGTCCGGCAGCTGGGAGTACATCCGCTGGCAGATACCGACCTACGCGGGCGCGTCCATGTCCGGACTCGCCTACACCACCGGCGACGTCGACGGCATCTTCGGCGGCAGCGCCAAGACGTACACCCGTGACCTCCAGTGGAAGACCTTCCTGCCCGTCACCATGACCATGGACGGCTGGGCGGCCCAGGACAAGCAGCCCTTCCGCTACGGCGAGCCCTACACCAGCGTCAACCGCGCCTCCCTCAAGCTCCACGAGGCCCTGCTCCCGTACATCTACAGCCACGCCCACCGGGCCACGAAGACCGGCGTCGGCCTCGCCAGGCCGCTCGCCCTGGAGTACCCGGACGACCCGAGGGCCGCGACCGAGGCCGCGAAGTACGAGTTCCTCAGCGGCGAGGACTTCCTGGTCGCCCCCGTCTACCAGGACGCGGTGGAGCGCGACGGCATCTACCTCCCCGAGGGCACCTGGATCGACTACTGGAGCGGACGCGTCCACCAGGGGCCCGTCACCCTCGACGACTACAGTGCCCCGCTCGACACGCTGCCCCTCTTCGTCCGCGCCGGGGCGGCCGTCCCCATGTGGCCCGGCGGCATCCGCTCGTACAAGGACCGCGCCCCCGGCGACCCGATCGCCTGGGACGTCTACCCCGAGGGCAGCTCCTCCTTCGAGCTGTACGAGGACGACGGCGTCACCCGCGAGCACCGCTCCGGCCGCTACGCCACCCAGCTCGCCGAGGTCCGCGCCCCGAAGGCCGGCCCCGGTGACGTCTCCGTGCGCGTCGGTCCCAGCAAGGGCGCGTACACCGGCAAGCCGGCCGCCCGGCCGTACGCCTTCACCGTCCACACCGGCGACGCGCCCGGCGCCGTCCGGCTCGACGGGACCAAACTGCCCGCCCTCACCTCCCGCGCCGCCTTCGACGCCGCCTCCCAGGGCTGGTGGTACGACCGCGACGAGCGCGGGGGAGTGGTCCGGGTCAAGACGGCGGCCCTGCGCACCGACCGCGGCTTCGAGGTGCTCCTGACGGACACCAGCGCGGTCGGCGGCGCCGTACGGAACGCCTCCGCCACCGTCACCGCCCCCCTCGGGCAGGAACTCGGCGCGGGCGTGCCCGGCACCGTCGCCGTGGACGTCACCGCGGGCGGCCGGGACGCCACGGACGTACGGGTCTCCGTGGCGGCCCCGGAGGGCTGGCAGGTCACCCCGGCCGCCCCGATCGCCCGCGTCCCGGCCGGCACCACCCGCCGGGTCGAGGTCGCCGTCACCCCGGCGGCCGGCGCGCCGGCCGGCGAGGCCACCCTCACGGCGACGGTCCGCCACCGCGCCGCGGGCACCGACCGCACCGCCGTCCAGCGGTTCGCGGTCGGCGTGATGCCCCCGCCGCCGGCCGGCGACGCCTGGGCGAGCGACCTCGTGTGGCTGCGCTCGGCCAACGGCTGGGGACCGCCCGAACGCGACCGCTCCAACGGCGAGTCCGGCGCGGCCGACGGCCGGACCCTCACCCTGGCCGGAAAGACCTACGAGAAGGGGATCGGCGCCCACGCCGACTCCGACGTCGAGGTCTACCTGGGCGGCCGCTGCACCGCCTTCACCGCCGACGTGGGCATCGACGACGAGATCGACGGCTACGGCGAGGTGGCCTTCTCCGTCGAGGCGGACGGCAAGGTCCTGTGGACCTCGCCCCGGCTCACCGGCGCCTCCGCGACGCTGCCCGTGAACGTCGACGTGACCGGAGCCCGGCACGTCCGGCTGAGGATCACCGACACCAACGGGTCGAAGAGCGGCGACCACGGCGACTGGGCGGCGGCCCGGTTCGGCTGCGCCTGACGCCCGGCGCGCGGAAGGGGCACCCGTTCCCGGGTGCCCCTTCCGCGGCGCTCACCGTCCGTCACGCACCGGAGCCGCCGTCCGGGCCCTCGCCGGACGGACCGTCGTCCCGGGCACCGCCCGGAGCCTCATCGCCCGGGGCCTCACCGGCGGGAGTCCCACGGTCCGGAGTCCCACCGGCCGCCTCCTCGCCGTCCGCCCCGGAACCGGCGGCCTCCGGACGCGTTCCCGGCCCGCCGTCCGCACCGGCCCCGGCGTCCGGCGCCGCACCGGTTCCCGGCTCCGCGTCCCGCGCCGGCTCGTGCCCGGCCCTCTCCGGCTTCGGCGGACGCGGCCGGCCGCTCCCGGGGTCCCGCAGGAACGGCGAGTCCCCGCCGTCGGTCGCCAGCCCGGGCCCGGAACCCGGCCCCGCGCCGGGCTCACGCCGCCGCAGGTACCGCTCGAACTCGCGGGCGATCGCCTCGCCGGACGCCTCGGGGAGTTCCGCGGTGTCCCGCGCCTCCTCCAGCGTCTGCACGTACTCGGCGACCTCGCTGTCCTCGGCCGCCAGCTGGTCCACGCCGAGCTGCCAGGCCCGCGCGTCCTCGGGCAGCTCGCCCAGCGGGACGCGCAGCCCGATCAGGTCCTCCAGGCGGTTGAGCAGGGCGAGCGTCGCCTTCGGGTTCGGCGGCTGCGACACGTAGTGCGGCACCGCCGCCCACAGGCTCACCGCGGGCACGCCCGCGTGCGTGCACGCCTCCTGGAGGATGCCCACGATGCCCGTGGGGCCCTCGTACCGGGTCTCCTCCAGGTCCATCGTGCGCGCCAGGTCCGGGTCGGAGGTCACGCCGCTGACCGGGACCGGCCGGGTGTGCGGGGTGTCCCCGAGCAGCGCGCCCAGGATCACCACCATCTCCACGCCCACCTCGTGCGCGACGGCGAGCAGCTCGTTGCAGAAGGAGCGCCAGCGCATGGAGGGTTCGATGCCGCGCACGAGGACCAGGTCGCGGGGCTTGTCACCGCCGACGCGGACCACCGAGAGCCGGGTCGTCGGCCAGGTGATCTTCCGTACGCCGTTGTCCAGGAAAACCGTGGGCCGGTTGACCTGGAAGTCGTAGTAGTCCTCGGCGTCGAGCGCCGCGAACACCTCGCCCTTCCACTCCCGGTCCAGATGGGCGACCGCGGTGGAGGCCGCGTCCCCGGCGTCGTTCCAGCCCTCGAACGCGGCCACCATGACCGGGTCGATCAGCTCGGGCACCCCCTCGAGCTCGATCACCCAGCGCCTCCTTCTCGAAGTTCCTGTCGTACGGACCAACCTTACGGCTTTCCGGTGGCCCGTCCGCAGCCCCCGGACACCTCCGAAAACCCGTGCGGCCTCGATCGACTACCCAGGAACGGACCTCCGCACACGAGGGCGCCGCGCCTCCCGGAGCGCGCCCGGGGCCCTCCCCGGCACCGCCGGAACGGTCCCCGGCGAAGCGCCGGCCGCCCCCGGAACGCCGGAGGGGCGACCCTCCCGGAGGAGGGCCGCCCCCGAACCGCCCCCCGGGGGCGAGGAGTCACTTCCGCAGCATCGACTCGACCTCGGAGCGGATCTCGTCCGTCGCCAGACCCCGGATGGTCAGCGTCGTACGGCGGCGCAGCACGTCGTCCGCCGTCTCGGCCCACTCGTGGTCGCGGGCGTAGGCGACCTGCGCCCAGATCTCCGGCGCGTCCGGGTGGATGCGGCGGGCCAGCTCCGGGTTCTCGTTCGCCATGCGGGCGATCTCGAAGGAGAGCGAACCGTAGTGCGTCGCCAGGTGCTTGGCGGTGTCGGCGGCCATCCGGGGACCGGGCGCCGGACCGTCGACGAGCAGCCGGTGGGCGACCGCGTTCGGGTTGGCGATGCCGGGCAGCGGCAGCCGCTTCGGCAGCGCGGACACCGGCTCGTAGTCCTCGCCGAGCGGGTGGCCCGGCAGCTGCTCCAGCTTCCTCATCACCGTGCGGCCGATGTGGCGGAAGGTCGTCCACTTGCCGCCGGCCACCGACAGCATGCCGCCCCGGCCCTCGGTCACGACCGTCTCGCGCTTGGCCTTGGAGGTGTCGCCGGGCCCGCCGGGCAGCACCCGCAGACCGGCGAAGGAGTACGTGATGAGGTCGCGCGAGAGCTGCTGGTCGCGGATGGAGAAGGCGGCCTCGTCCAGGATCTGGGCGGTGTCCTTCTCGGTGACCTCGACCTGGCCGGGGTCGCCCTCGTACTCCTCGTCGGTGGTGCCGAGGAGCAGCATGTCCTCCCAGGGGAGGGCGAAGGTGATGCGGTACTTGTCGATCGGGGTGGCCAGCGCGGCCCTCCACGGCGAGGTCCGCCTGAGGACCAGGTGCGCGCCCTTGGAGAGGCGGATGGAGGGCGCCGCGTTCGGGTCCTCCATCTTCCGCAGGTGGTCGACCCAGGGGCCGGTGGCGTTCAGCACGAGACGGGCGTCCACGCCGAACTCGTCGCCGGTGGTGCGGTCCCTCAGCTCCGCGCCGGTGACCCGGCCGCGGGTGAAGCGCAGGCCGGTGACCTCGGCGTGGTTGAGAACGGTGGCGCCGGCGTCGACGGCGGCACGGACCGTCATCAGCGCCATGCGGGCGTCGTTCATCTGGTCGTCGCCGTACACGGCCACGGCCTTCAGGTTGTCGGTCCGCAGCTCCGGCACGTCCTGCGCCGCCTTGGCGGGGGAGAGCAGGTGCCCGACGCCGTCGCCGAACGCCGAGAGCGCGGAGTACGCGAAGACGCCGGCGCCCAGCTTGGCCGCGCCGTGCGGGCCGCCCTTGTAGACGGGCAGGTAGAAGGTGAGCGGATTGGCGAGGTGCGGGGCCACCTGGCGGGAGACCGCGCGCCGCTCGAAGTGGTTCTCCGCCACCAGCCTCACCGCGCCGGTCTGCAGGTAGCGCAGGCCGCCGTGGAGCAGCTTGGAGGAGGCGGAGGAGGTGGCGCCGGCGAAGTCGCCGGCGTCCACCAGGGCCACCCGCAGACCCGACTGCGCGGCGTGCCAGGCGGTGGAGATGCCCAGGATGCCGCCGCCTATCACCAGGAGGTCGTACGTCGCCTTGGAGAGCTGCTCCCGGGTCTCGGCGCGGCTCGGCAGGGAACCGGCGGCCGGGTGCGTCCCCAGGGCGGGGACGCTCTGCAGGGTGGTCATCGTGAATTACTCCTCGTCACTTCTCGTCCGATTCGAGCCAGCCCATGGAGCGCTGCACGGCCTTGAGCCAGTTCTTGTACTCGCTGTCGCGCTTGTCCGCGTCCATGCGAGGGGTCCATTCGGCGGCCCGGCGCCAGTTGGCGCGCAGGGCGTCGGTGTCCGGCCAGAAGCCGACGGCGAGGCCGGCGGCGTAGGCGGCGCCGAGGCAGGTGGTCTCGGCGACCATGGGGCGCACGACGGGCGCGTCCACGAAGTCGGAGAGGGTCTGCATCAGCAGGTTGTTGGAGGTCATGCCGCCGTCGACCTTGAGGGAGGTCAGTTCCACGCCGGAGTCCTTGACCATGGCGTCGGCGATCTCGCGGGTCTGCCAGGCGGTGGCCTCCAGCACGGCACGGGCGATGTGCGCCTTGGTGACGTAGCGGGTGAGGCCGGTGATGACGCCGCGGGCGTCGGAACGCCAGTACGGGGCGAACAGGCCGGAGAACGCGGGGACGAAGTAGGCGCCGCCGTTGTCCTCGACGGAGGAGGCCAGGGTCTCGATCTCCGCCGCGGACTTGATCAGGCCCATCTGGTCGCGCATCCACTGCACCAGGGAGCCGGTCACGGCGATCGAGCCCTCCAGGGCGTAGACCGGCTTCTCGTCGCCGATCCGGTAGCCGACCGTGGTCAGCAGGCCGCTGTAGGAGTTGATCGCCTTGTCACCGGTGTTGATCAGCATGAAGGTGCCGGTGCCGTACGTCGACTTGGCCTCGCCCTCGGCGAAACACGTCTGGCCGAACAGGGCGGCCTGCTGGTCGCCGAGCGCGGAGGCGACCGGGACGCCGTCGAGGACGCCGCCCTTGACCGTGCCGTACACCTCGGCGGAGGAGCGGATCTCCGGCAGCACGGCGGCCGGGACGTCCATCGAGTGCAGGATGCGCTGGTCCCACGCCATCTCGTGGAGGTTCATCAGCAGGGTGCGCGAGGCGTTGGTGACGTCGGTGACGTGCACGCCGCCGTCCACGCCGCCGGTCAGGTTCCAGATGACCCAGGAGTCCATGGTGCCGAAGAGGATGTCGCCGCGCTCGGCGCGCTCGCGCAGCCCCTCGACGTTGTCGAGCAGCCAGCGGACCTTCGGGCCGGAGAAGTACGAGGCGAGCGGGAGACCGGTCTCCCGGCGGAAGCGGTCCTGGCCGACGTTGCGGCCCAGCTCCTTGCAGAGGGCGTCGGTGCGGGTGTCCTGCCAGACGAGGGCGTTGTGGACGGGCTCGCCGGTGTGCCTGTCCCACAGCAGCGTGGTCTCGCGCTGGTTGGTGATGCCGATGGCCTTGACGTCGGCGGCGGTGATCCCCGCCTTCTCCAGGGCGCCGGCGACGACCTCCTGGACGTTGGTCCAGATCTCGGCGGCGTCGTGCTCGACCCAGCCGGGCTTCGGGAAGATCTGCTCGTGCTCCTTCTGGTCGACCGAGACGATCCGGCCGTCCTTGTCGAAGACGATGCAGCGGGAGGAGGTGGTGCCCTGGTCGATGGCGGCGATGAACGGGCCGGAGGTGTGGGCGTCGGTCACGGTGTGCTCCAAGGGAAGTCTGGAAGAAGGACGGCTCAGGCGAACGCGATGGTGTGGATACCCGCGGCGAGGGCGCCGCCGATCAGCGGACCGGCGACCGGAATCCAGGCGTAGCCCCAGTCGGAGCCGCCCTTGTTCGGCAGCGGGAGCAGGGCGTGCACGATGCGCGGGCCGAGGTCGCGGGCCGGGTTGATGGCGTAACCGGTCGGGCCGCCGAGCGAGAGGCCGATCGAGACCACGACGAGGGCGGTGATCAGGCCGCCCAGGGTGCCGAGGCCCTTGCCGCTGTCGTTGAGGCCCTGGGTGAGCACGGCGAGGACCAGCACGGCGGTGCCGATGATCTCGGTGGCCAGGTTCTGCCAGGTGTTGCGGATCTCGGGGCCCGTGGAGAAGACGCCGAGCACCGGGCCGGGGCCCTCGATCGGCTCCTCGCCGATGGTCTCCGGGTCCGTGAGGTGGGCCAGGAACTGGCCGTAGTAGGCCACCCAGACCAGCGCCGCGCCGATCATCGCGCCGAGCAGCTGGCCGGCGAAGTAGACGGGGACGTTGCCCCACTCCCCGTCCTTGAGCGCGATTCCGACCGTGACGGCGGGGTTCAGATGGGCTCCCGAGAGGGAAGCCGTCATGTAGACCGCCGTCAGGACGGCGAAGCCCCACCCGAAGGTGATCGCGAGCCAGCCCGCGCCGCGGGCCTTGGAGCTCTTGAGCGTGACGGCGGCGCACACACCGCCGCCGAGCAGAATGAGTACGGCGGTACCGATGGTCTCGCCGAGGAAGATGTCGGAGCTGGACACCCGCGACTCCTTTGTCCTTCGTCCAGGGGAAGGCGAACCCCGGTTTCCTCCGGTGTCCGCGCCCTCGTGTGAGGGCGTTGCCGGCCCTGAGCACTGCACCACCCTAACGCGCATTTCCGTTAAGTGTTCGACAATGCCGACCGGTGAACGGAAGTTTTGCCCCGGCGCAACAGCACGTCAAGGGCCTGGGAAGGGGAAAACCCGCCGATGACGGGATCGTTATCGGCGGGTCGGGCGGAGTCGTACGGACGGACGCGGCCGTACGGGGGCGTCGCGGGGCGGGCTCCGGAACGGCAGGTTCCCCCGGGCGTTCCCGGCCGTTCCCGGCCGGCGCGCCCGCCGGGGCGGTCAGCCCGGGCGGGGTCTCAGAAGCGGCCGGCCCCCAGGTCCCGGGAGACCGCGCGGGCGCAGTCCCGCACCGCCGCCACCAGCTCCGGGCGCAGCTCGCCGTCCGGGCAGAGCCGCTCCACGGCGCCCGTCACCGCCACCGCCCCCACCGGCATCCGCCGCCGGTCGTGGATGGGCGCCGCGACCGACGCCACGCCCTCCCAGGTCTCCTCCACGTCCGCCGCCCAGCCCCGGGCCCGCACCGTGTCGAGCAGCGTCTCGAAGTCCCCGAGCGCCGTGGTCGTCCGCGGCGTGAGCGCCTCCCGCTCGGCCTCGACCACCTCGCTGTGCGCCACCGGGTCGTACGCCGAGAGGACCTTGCCCAGGGCCGTGGAGTGCAGCGGCTGCATGGCCCCCACCTCCAGGACCTGGCGGCTGTCGTCCGGCCGGAAGACGTGGTGCACGATCAGCACGCCCCGCTGGTGCAGCACCCCCAGGTGCACGCTCTCGCCGCTGGACCGGGCCAGGTCGTCCGTCCAGACCAGGGCCCGCGCCCGCAGCTCGTGCACGTCCAGGTAGCTGTTGCCCAGGCGCAGCAGCTCCGCGCCCAGCTGGTAGCGGCCCGAGGCCGCCTCCTGTTCCACGAAGCCCTCCGCCTGGAGGGTGCGCAGGATGCCGTGGGCCGTTCCCTTGGCGAGTCCGAGCGAGGACGCGATGTCCGACAGGCCGAGCCGGCGCTCACCGCCCGCGAGCAGCCGCAGTACGGCCGCCGCCCTCTCCAGCGACTGGATGTTCTTCGCCATCGCCCGGCCCCTCATCCCTCTCACGCTGTTCGACAATGCTGAACACTATCGGCCGATGCCGACCTTGCGTCACATCAGACAGTGTGGGTCAAGGAGGGGCAGGACCGGGAGTCCCCGCACACAGGATGCCGTCCGCCCCGTGGGACGCCGTGTCCACCCCGGGCGGTGCGCGGTTACGCTGGCCCCGTGCGTCCTCCCCCGAGGGCGCAAAGCCGACAGCCGTCGCATCCCAGGGAGATCATCCATGGCCTCGTTGCCGTCCCCTTCCGCCGACAGCCGGAACCGTGCCGCCGCCCTCCGCGAAGCCCTCGCGACCCGGGTGGTGGTCGCCGACGGGGCCATGGGCACCATGCTCCAGGCCCAGGACCCCACCCTCGAGGACTTCCAGGACCTCGAGGGCTGCAACGAGATCCTGAACATCACCCGGCCCGACATCGTCGCCTCCGTGCACCGCGCGTACTTCGAAGCGGGCGTGGACTGCGTGGAGACGAACACCTTCGGCTCCAACCACTCCGCCGCGGGCGAGTACGACATCGCGGACCGGATCTTCGAGCACTCCGAGGCGGGCGCCCGGATCGCCCGCGGGGTCGCCGACGAGTTCACCGCCGGGGACGGCCGCCAGCGCTGGGTGCTGGGCTCGATCGGCCCCGGCACCAAGCTGCCGTCGCTCGGCCACATCGCGTACGACGTGCTCCGCGACGGCTACCAGCGGAACGCCGAGGGCCTGCTGGCCGGCGGCGCCGACGCCCTGATCGTGGAGACGACCCAGGACCTCCTGCAGACCAAGGCGAGCCTGATCGGCGCGCGGCGCGCGATGGACGCCCTGGGCCTGGACGTCCCCCTGATCTGTTCGCTCGCCTTCGAGACCACGGGCGTGATGCTGCTCGGCTCGGAGATCGGGGCGGCCCTGACGGCCCTGGAGCCGCTGGGCATCGACCTGATCGGCCTGAACTGCTCCACCGGCCCGGCCGAGATGAACGAGCACCTGCGCTACCTCGCCCGGCACTCGCGCACGCCGCTGATGTGCATGCCGAACGCGGGCCTGCCCGTGCTGACCAAGGACGGCGCGTACTTCCCGCTGACGCCGCCCGAGATGGCCGACGCGCAGGAGCACTTCGTCCGCGACTACGGCCTGTCCCTGGTGGGCGGCTGCTGCGGCTCGACCCCCGAGCACCTGCGGCAGGTCGTGGAGCGGGTGCGCGGCCTCACGCCCGCCGTCCGCGACCCGCGCCCGGAGCCCGGCGCGGCCTCGCTGTACCAGACGGTGCCGTTCCGCCAGGACGTCTCCTACATGGCGATCGGGGAGCGGACGAACGCCAACGGGTCGAAGAAGTTCCGCGAGGCCATGCTGGAGGGCCGCTGGGACGACTGCGTGGAGATGGCCCGGGACCAGATCCGCGAGGGCGCGCACATGCTGGACCTGTGCGTGGACTACGTGGGCCGGGACGGCGTGGCGGACATGGCGGAGCTGGCCGGCCGCTTCGCCACGGCCTCCACGCTGCCGATCGTCCTCGACTCCACCGAGGTGGACGTCCTGCGGGCGGGCCTGGAGAAGCTCGGCGGCCGGGCGGTCATCAACTCGGTCAACTACGAGGACGGCGACGGACCGGAGTCGCGGTTCGCGAAGGTCACCCGTCTGGCCCAGGAGCACGGCGCCGCGCTGATCGCGCTCACCATCGACGAGCAGGGCCAGGCCCGCACCGCCGAGCACAAGGTCGCCATCGCGGAGCGGCTGATCGAGGACCTGACCGGCAACTGGGGCATCCACGAGTCGGACATCCTCATCGACACCCTGACCTTCACGATCTGCACGGGGCAGGAGGAGTCGCGCAAGGACGGCATCGCCACGATCGAGGCGATCCGCGAGCTGAAGCGCCGCCACCCGGACGTGCAGACCACCCTGGGACTGTCGAACATCTCCTTCGGCCTCAACCCGGCGGCCCGTGTCCTGCTCAACTCGGTCTTCCTGGACGAGTGCGTGAAGGCCGGCCTGGACTCCGCGATCGTGCACGCGTCGAAGATCCTGCCCATCGCCCGCTTCGACGAGGAGCAGGTCACCACCGCCCTCGACCTGATCTACGACCGGCGCTCCGAGGGCTACGACCCGCTGCAGAAGCTGATGGCGCTCTTCGAGGGCGCCACCACCAAGTCCCTCAAGGCCGGCAAGGCGGAGGAACTGCTCGCGCTGCCCCTGGACGAGCGGCTGAAGCGGCGGATCGTCGACGGCGAGAAGAACGGCCTGGAAGCCGACCTGGACGAGGCCCTGGCCTCCCGCCCGGCGCTCGACATCGTCAACGAGACCCTGCTCGACGGCATGAAGGTGGTCGGCGAGCTGTTCGGGTCCGGACAGATGCAGCTGCCGTTCGTGCTCCAGTCCGCCGAGGTGATGAAGACCGCCGTGGCCCACCTCGAACCGCACATGGAGAAGTCGGACGCCGAGGGCAAGGGCACGATCGTCCTGGCGACCGTGCGCGGCGACGTCCACGACATCGGCAAGAACCTCGTGGACATCATCCTGTCCAACAACGGCTACAACGTCGTCAACATCGGCATCAAGCAGCCCGTCTCCGCGATCCTGGAGGCCGCCGAGGAACACAGGGCCGACGTGATCGGCATGTCGGGCCTCCTGGTGAAGTCCACGGTGATCATGAAGGAGAACCTGGAGGAGCTGAACGGCCGGGGCCTGGCCGCCAAGTATCCCGTGATCCTCGGTGGCGCGGCCCTGACCAGGGCCTACGTCGAGCAGGACCTCCACGAGATCTACCAGGGCGAGGTCCGCTACGCCCGCGACGCCTTCGAGGGCCTGCGCCTCATGGACGCCCTCGTCGGCATCAAGCGCGGCGTCCCCGGCGCCGCCCTCCCCGAACTCAAGCAGCGCCGGGTGGCCAGGCGGGACGCGGCCGCGCTCCAGGTCGAGGAGCCGGAGCCGGGCGGCCGGTCCGACGTCGCCACCGACAACCCGGTGCCGGTCCCGCCGTTCCGGGGCACCCGGGTCGTCAAGGGCATCCCGCTGAAGGACTACGCGTCCTGGCTCGACGAGGACGCCCTCTTCAAGGGCCAGTGGGGTCTCAGGCAGAACAGGACCGGCGACGGGCCCTCGTACGAGGAACTGGTCGAGAGCGAGGGCCGGCCCCGGCTGCGCGGCTGGCTGGAGCGCCTCCACACCGAGAACCTGCTGGAGGCGGCCGTCGTGCACGGCCACTTCCCGTGCGTCTCCAAGGGCGACGACCTGATCATCCTGGACGACGACGGCAACGAGCGCACCCGCTTCTCCTTCCCCCGCCAGCGCCGGGGCCGCCGCCTCTGCCTGGCGGACTTCTTCCGCCCGGAGGAGTCCGGCGAGACCGACGTCGTCGGACTCCAGGTCGTCACCGTCGGCTCGAAGATCGGCGAGGCCACGGCCAGGCTCTTCGAGTCCGACTCCTACCGCGACTACCTCGAACTCCACGGCCTGTCCGTGCAGCTCGCCGAAGCCCTCGCCGAGTACTGGCACGCCCGCGTCCGCGCGGAATGGGGCATCGCGGGCTCCGACCCCGCCTCCATGGCCGGCATGTTCCGCACGGAGTACCAGGGCTGCCGCTACTCCCTGGGCTACCCGGCCTGCCCCGACCTGGAGGACCGCGCCAAGATCGCGGACCTGCTGAAGCCGGAGCGCATCGGCGTCCACCTCTCCGAGGAGTTCCAGCTCCACCCCGAGCAGTCCACCGACGCCATCGTCCTCCACCACCCCGAGGCGAACTACTTCAACGCACGGTGACCGCGGCGGCGTGCATCGCCGTGTTTCCCGTGACCGGGACGTACACTTGTCCGTCCAGCGCAGGCCGGTCCCCCTCCCCGCCCGGGAGGGGGACCGGCCTTCTCGTCCCTCCCTGGAGGTGTCCGGATGACCAGTACGGTCCCCGCGTCCCCGTTCCGTACGAACGGCAGCTCCGCCCTGCAGGCGGTCTTCCTCGACATGGACGGGACCCTCGTCGACACCGAGGGCTTCTGGTGGGACGCGGAGGTGGAGGCCTTCGCCGACCTCGGGCACCGCCTCGACGAGTCCTGGCGGGACGTGGTGGTCGGCGGCCCGATGACCCGCAGCGCCGGCTACCTCATCGAGTCCACCGGCGCCGACATCACCCTCGCCGAGCTGACCGTCCTCCTCAACGAGAAGTTCGAGCAGCGCATCGCGCGGGGCGTCCCGCTCATGCCGGGCGCCGAGCGGCTGCTCGCCGAACTGGCCCGGCACTCCATCCCCACCGCGCTGGTCTCCGCCTCGCACCGCCGGATCATCGACCGGGTCCTCGCCTCGCTCGGCCCCGACCGCTTCGCCCTCACGGTCGCGGGGGACGAGGTCGTACGGACCAAGCCGCACCCCGAGCCGTACCTGGCCGCCGCCCGGGGGGTGGGGGTGGACCCCGCGCTCTGCGCCGTCGTCGAGGACACGGCGACCGGTGTCGCGGCCGCGGAGGCGGCGGGCTGCCGGGTCGTCGCGGTGCCCTCCGTCGCCCCGATCGCGCCCTCCCCGGGCCGGGTCGTCGTGCGCTCGCTCGAAGAGGTCGACGTGCCTTTTCTCCGCACCCTGATCACCGGGATCTGAGCTTTCGCCGAGCTTCCCGGAGAGAATGCGCTTTCCCGCCGCCGTCCCTTCCGGCTCTCCGCGGGAAAACGATCAGGCCATTTGCCGAAAAGGATTCCGCGTGACCTTGGTCACCCAGAGTGCCCGACGGCAGATGGCCCGTTCTCGTTCACTGTCCGGAATGATCCGGCTTCGGTGTGGTCGTATGCCCGTTTCGCTCGCGATCGCCCCCATCGTCCTGCGCATGACTATGGAGCGAACCGCATTCATGATCACTGTGCGATTACCCCCGCCGCCCCCCGTGGTCCGGCAATAGCGGCACCGCCCACTAATCTTTCGCGAGTACTTCGCCGCATAACCGCGTGGACCGGCGCACACCCAGACCGCCGTGAACACCGGACCGATCGCACCACCGGCCCGATCGCTCCCGCCCCGACCGGGCGGCGGGCGGCGGAGTGTCCCTGACCGCTGTGACCCAGTGCCGGATGAGGAGATCGTCCCTGATGAACCGCAAGACCCTGGTGCTCCCGGCCGTGGCCGGACTGCTCGCCCCCCTGCTCGCCGCCTGCGGCGGAGCCGAGGAGGACCGGGCCATCGTCGTCGGCACCACGGACCAGTTCATCGCCACCGAGGACGCCCCCGCCCCGCTCGACCCGGCCTACGCCTACGACACCGGCGCGTGGAACATCCTGCGGCAGACCGTCCAGACCCTCCTCCACGTGCCCCGCGGCGGCGGCGAGCCCGTCCCCGAGGCGGCCGAGAGCTGCGGCTTCTCCGACAAGGCCAGCGAGAGCTACCGCTGCACGCTCCGCGCCGGCCTCACCTTCGCCGACGGCACCCCCGTCACCGCCGAGGACGTCAAGTACTCCGTCGAACGCGTCCTGAGGATCAAGTCGGACAACGGAACGGCCGCCCTCCTCGCGAACGTCGACGCCGTCGAGACCCAGGGCACCAACGGGGTCGTCTTCCACCTCAAGACCCCCGACGCCACCTTCCCGTACAAGCTCTCCACCCCGGTCGCCGGCATCCTGAGCAAGGACAAGTACGCCGCCGACAGGCTCCGCGACGGCTTCGACGTCGACGGCTCGGGCCCCTACACCATGAAGGCCGAGCGCGACGGCCGGAAGGTCACCCGCTTCGTCTTCACCAGGAACCCGAACTACAAGGGCGACATCACCCCGCGCAACGACAAGGTCGAACTGCGCCCCTACGCCGACGCGACCACCATGGGCAGGGCCCTTGAGGCCGACGACATCGACATGATGGCGCGCTCCCTGTCGCAGAAGCAGATCAAGAGCCTCACCGAGAACCCGAAGGACGGCATCGAGGTCGTCGAGGTCCCCGGCCTCGAGATCCGCTACCTCGGCTTCAACACCAAGGCCCCCTCCGTCCAGGAGAAGGCCGTGCGCCAGGCGATGGCCGCCGTCGTCGACCGGGGCGCCCTGATCAACCGCGTCTACGGCCCCACCGCCGAGCCGCTCTACTCGCTGATCCCCTCCAGCATCACCGGCCACGCCACCCCCTTCTTCGACGAGTACGGCGAGCCCGACACGGACCGCGCGGCCAGGATCCTCAAGGACGCGGGCGTCAAGACCCCGGTCAAGGTGACCCTGAACTACACCACCGACCACTACGGCGCCGAGACCGCCGAGGAGTTCGAGGCGCTCGGCAAGCAGCTCACCGCCAGCGAACTCTTCGACGCCACCGTCAAGGGCACCGAGTGGTCCACCTTCCGCACCGCCCAGAAGCGAGGCGACTACGCCGTCTACGGGCTCGGCTGGTTCCCCGACTACCCGGACCCGGACAACTACATCGCGCCCTTCCTGGACAGCGACAACTTCCTCAACACCCCCTACGTGAACAAGGTCGTCCGCGACCAGCTGATCCCGCGCTCGCGCCGCCAGGCCGACCGCACCGCCGCCGGCCCGGTCTACGCCCAGATCCAGAAGATCGTCGCCGAGGACGTCCCCGTCCTGCCCCTGTGGCAGGGCAAGCAGTACGTCGCCGCGCGCGACGACATCAACGGGGTCGAGTACGCGCTCAACACCTCCTCCGACCTGCTGCTCTGGGAGCTGGGCCGCGGCACCGCCTGACCCCCCGCCGTCCCGGCCGGCCCCCGGCCGGGACGGCCGCCCCCGCACACGCGAGGAGGGGCCCGGCGCGCGTCCCGCGCACCGGGCCCCTCCGGCCGTCCCCGCCGCCGGCTACCGGCCGCCGGGCCGCACCAGACCGCTCTCGTACGCGTACACCGCGGCCTGCACCCGGTCCCGCAGCCGCAGCTTCGTCAGCACGTGGCCCACGTGCGTCTTCACCGTCGTCTCGCTGACGAACAGGTCCGCCGCGATCTCCGCGTTCGACAGGCCCCGCGCCACCAGCTTCAGCACTTCCATCTCACGGTCGGTCAGGGTGCTCAGCGTGTCCGGCACCCGCTCCTCGCCCGTCGGCAGGTGCGCCGAGTACTTGTCGAGCAGCCGGCGCGTGACCGACGGCGCCAGCATCGCCTCGCCCGCGGCCACCACCCGGATCGCCTGCACCAGCTCGTTCGCCGGGGCGTCCTTCAGGAGGAAGCCGCTGGCACCGGCCCGCAGCGCCTCCACCACGTACTCGTCCAGGTCGAAGGTGGTCAGCACCAGCACCTTCGCCGGACCGTCCCGGTCCGGGCCGGTGATCCGCCGGGTCGCCTCCACCCCGTCCATCCGGGGCATCCGGATGTCCATCAGCACCACGTCCGGCTGGAGCGCGCGCACCTGGTCCTGCGCCTGGAGACCGTCCCCGGCCTCGCCCACCACCACGATGTCCTGCTCCGCCTCCAGGATCATCCGGAAGCCGGTGCGCAGCAGCGGCTGGTCGTCGACCAGGAGGACGCGGATCGTCACAGGGGCTCCTTCACGGGGCGGGGCACACGGGGCGGGCCGGCCCCCTACGGCGCGGGCGGGGCCGGGTCCATTCTGCCCTGCCCCGATCCGCCCGGCTCCGGCGGGCGCACCGCGGTGATCTCCAGCGGATAGGCCGGGGGAGTCCCGCCGAACTCCGGGCAGACCGCCCGGTGGTCGCACCAGCCGCACAGCTTCGTCGGGCGCGGCCGCCAGTCGCCCGTCTCCGTCGCCAGCCGGATGGCCTCCCACAGCGCCAGCAGCTTCCGCTCCACCCGCAGCAGGTCCGCCTCCACCGGGTCGTACGTCAGCACCTCCCCGCTGCCCAGGTACACCAGCTGGAGCCGCCTCGGGACCACGCCCCTCAGCCGCCGGACCACCAGCGCGTAGAAGGTCATCTGGAACAGGGCGCCGTCCCGGTACTCCGGCCGGGGCGCCCTGCCCGTCTTGTAGTCGACGATCCGCACGTCACCCGCGGGCGTCACGTCGATCCGGTCGATCACCCCGCGCAGCCGCAGCCCCGAGTCCAGCTCCGTCTCCACGAACAGCTCGCGCTCGGCCGGCTCCAGACGGGTCGGGTCCTCCAGCGTGAACCACCGCTCGACCAGCTGCTCCGCCTCCTCCAGCCAGACCGCGAGCCGCTCGCCGTCCGGGTCCTCCGCGAACAGCTCGCCCAGCTCGGGCCTGGACTCCAGGAGCCGCTCCCACTGGCCCGGGACCATCGCCCTCGCGCGCGGCGCCGTACGCTCCTCCGCCGGATCGTCGAACAGCCGCTCCAGGACGGCGTGCACCAGCGTGCCCCGGGTGGCCGCCGGGCTCGGCTTCTCCGGCAGCCGGTCGATCACCCGGAACCGGTACAGCAGCGGGCACTGCATGAAATCGCTCGCCCGGGAGGGCGACAACGACATGGGCGTCCGGGCCGCCGCCGGCACCTGCTCGCTCGTACTCATGACCCCGACCCTACGACCCGCCACCGACAGCGAGCCGCATACCATCGACCCGGGACCCCGTCGCACTGCATGATCGAACCGTGACGCACCGACGCGGGTCACACCACGCGACGAAAGGAACCCGTGAACCAGGACGAGCCCAAGCCGCAGCGGACCGAGGAGCCCGGCGGAGGCATCCTCATGGGCCGGCCCTTCGGCGTGCCCGTCTACGTCGCTCCCAGCTGGTTCCTCGTCGCCGCCCTCATCACCTGGGTGTTCGGCGACCAGATCGACCGCGTCCTGCCCGACCTCGGTGCCGCCCGCTACCTCGTCTCCCTCTTCTTCGCCGTCGCCTTCTACGCCTCCGTGCTCGTCCACGAACTGGCCCACACGATCGCCGCGCTCCGCTTCAAGCTGCCCGTGCGCCGCATCCAGCTCCAGTTCTTCGGAGGCGTCTCCGAGATCGAGAAGGAGAGCGAGAGCCCCGGCCGCGAGTTCGTCCTCGCCTTCGTCGGCCCCCTCCTCTCCCTCGTCCTCGCGGGCCTGTTCTACCTCTCCCTGTACGCCGTGGAACCCGGCACCGTCCCCGGCGTCCTCCTCGCCGGCCTGATGATCTCCAACCTGATCGTCGCCGTCTTCAACCTGCTCCCCGGCCTCCCGCTCGACGGCGGCCGGATGCTCCGCGCCGTCGTCTGGAAGATCACCGGCAGGCCCATGAGCGGCACCGTCGCCGCCGCCTGGGCCGGCCGCGTCCTCGCCGTCCTCGTCCTCGTCGGCCTGCCCCTGCTCACCCGCACCGGGCTCCTCGGCAACTCCACCGAGGAGATCGGCGGCTTCGAGACCGTCACCGACGCCCTGCTCGCCGCGATCCTCGCCGCGATCATCTGGACCGGCGCGGGCAACAGCCTCCGCATGGCCCGTCTCCGCGAACACCTGCCCGAGCTCCGCGCCCGCTCCCTCACCCGGCGGGCCATCCCCGTGGAGCCCGCCACCCCGCTCTCCGAGGCCCTCCGCCGCGCCAACGAGGCCGGTGCCCGCGCCCTCGTGGTGGTCGACGCCACCGGCGACCCCACCGCACTCGTCCGCGAGGCCGCCATCGCGGCGGTACCGCAGCACCGGCGCCCCTGGGTCGCCGTCGGCACCCTCGCCCAGGACCTCACCGACGGCATGCGCGTCCCGGCCGAACTCGCCGGGCAGCCCCTCCTCGACCACCTCCGCGCCAGCCCGGCCACCGAGTACCTGGTCGTCGAGGAGACCGGCGAGATCTACGGCGTCCTCTCCACCGCGGACGTCGAGCGGGCCTTCGTCCGGGCCATGGCACGACCCGGTTCATAACCCCGGTACTCTGGTCGTATGTCCGAACCGACCGGTGCCGCCCGCCGACGCGGGCCCTTCAAGGTCGGGGACCAGGTTCAGCTGACCGACCCCAAGGGCCGTCACTACACGTTCACGCTCGAAGAGGGAAAGAACTTCCACACCCACAAGGGTTCTTTTCCGCACGACGAACTGATCGGCGCCCCCGAGGGCAGCGTTGTCCGCACCACCGGAAACGTCGCCTACCTCGCGCTGCGCCCCCTGCTCCCCGACTACGTCCTGTCCATGCCCCGCGGCGCCGCCGTGGTCTACCCGAAGGACGCGGGGCAGATCCTGGCCTTCGCCGACATCTTCCCCGGCGCGCGCGTCGTCGAGGCGGGTGTGGGCTCCGGCTCGCTCAGCAGCTTCCTGCTCCGCGCCATCGGCGACAGCGGCATGCTGCACTCCTACGAGCGCCGCGAGGACTTCGCCGAGATCGCCAGGGGCAACGTCGAGCGCTACTTCGGCGGTCCCCACCCCGCGTGGCGGCTGACCGTCGGCGACCTCCAGGACAACCTCTCCGACACCGACGTCGACCGCGTCATCCTGGACATGCTCGCCCCCTGGGAGTGCCTGGAGGCCGTCTCCAAGGCCCTCGTCCCCGGCGGCATCCTCTGCTGCTACGTGGCGACGACCACCCAGCTCGCCCGCACCGTGGAGTCCATCCGCGAGTTCGGCTGCTACGCCGAGCCGCAGCCCTGGGAGTCCATGATCCGCAACTGGCACGTCGAGGGCCTCGCCGTCCGGCCCGACCACCGCATGATCGGCCACACCGGCTTCCTCGTCACCGCCCGCCGCCTCGCGGACGGGGTCGAGCCCCCGATGCGCCGCCGCCGCCCCGCCAAGGGCGCGTACGGCGAGGACTACGAGGGCCCCAACAAGGGCTGACGTCCCGACATCCGCACGACGCCGTCCCCGAGTTCCCCGCCCCGGCGGGGAACTCGGGGACGGCGTTCTCGTGTTCGAGGCGGCCGGGCGGCCCCGGCCCCCGTGTGTTCCGCCCCCCTGCGGCGTGTGGCACGATGCCGGGAAACCCGCCGCGCCACCCCACAGGAGACGTCTCGCGTGCAGCTCCCCGCCGCCCCGGACCTCACCACCCTCGCGCACACCCGTGCCGGGCCGGTGCACTGGCTGGCCACCGCCGCCGCGACCGCCGCGGTCGTCGGCCTGGCGGGCCTGTTCCAGCCCGGTCCCGCCGGAGCCTCCGCCACCCCGGCCGCCGCCCCGCGTCCGGCCGCCGCCCCCGAGGCCGCCGGGGCCGCCTACCCCCTGGAGTGCGGGAAGGACCCCCGCACGGTCGCGAAGCGGGCCTCCGGGGACCTCGACGGGGACGGGAACCCCGAGACCGTCGCGGTCGTGCGCTGCGAACCCGGCTTCGGCACCCCGCCGAGCGGCGTCTACGTCCTCACCCGCGGCAGGGGAGCGGGCGCACCCGCGCGCGTGGTGGCCACCCTCGTCGAGCCCGGCCTCCACAAGAACGTCACCGAGCTGGCCGTACGGGACGGAGCGGTGCTCGCCACCCTGCTCGGCTACTCGTCCCCCGACGTCCCCCGCTGCTGCCCGGACGAGGAGGAGCGGGTCGGCTGGCGCTGGCAGGGGGGCGCCTTCGTCCGTTCCGGCGACAGCGGCGCGCGCGGCGCCTGATCCCGGCCCACGGCCTCCCGGCCCGCCGGCACCCGGCCACGGCCTCCCGGCACCCGGCCACGGCCTCCCGGTCCGCCCGTCCGCCGTTCCCGGGACGGTCCGCCCTCAGTCCGCGTCGGGGCCGTACACCTCGACCTTGTCGGCGACCCGGCGGACGTGGATGCAGTCGCCCGGGCACTCCTTCGCGGAGTCCACCACGTCCTGGAGCAGCGGCAGCGGCACCGGGGTGGTGGCGCCGGTGTCCTGGAGGAGCTCGTCGTCGGGGCTCTTCACATAGGCGAGCCCGTCGATGTCCAGCTCGAACACCTCGGGGGCGTACTGCGCGCAGATCCCGTCCCCGGTGCACAGGTCCTGGTCGATCCAGACCTCGAGCGCCTCGCCGGCGCCCGTCGCCGGAGCCTCGTTCTGCACGGTCATTTCTCCTGCCGTTTCCGCTTCGCGCGATAAGTCGGGCCACCCGTGGCGGGTGTTGGCCACAGACGACGATACAACCGCCCGCTTTCAGACGGTGAAGGGTGGGTATTCCCCTGGCGAGAGGGGAAGCGCAAGGGTGAAGATCGGAGACACCCCGGAGTCTTTTTGATCTAGGGGTTTCAATCACCACCCACGCAGGTAGGGTCAGGAAGCGTCCAGCTCCCCTTGGAGGAGGTGAGGACCGTGGCAGCCCACGACGACGACATCAACCGCGGCATCCGGCCGGGGCGAGGGTCTGAGGACCCCGCCGGCCAGGTTGCCTATCTCGAGCAGGAAATCGCCGTCCTGCGCCGCAAGCTCGCCGACTCTCCGCGTCACACGAGGATTCTCGAGGAGCGGATCGTCGAGCTGCAGACCAACCTGGCCGGAGTGTCCGCGCAGAACGAACGTCTCGCGAACACGCTCCGTGAGGCCCGCGACCAGATCGTGGCCCTCAAGGAGGAGGTCGACCGGCTCGCGCAGCCGCCGGCCGGCTTCGGTGTCTTCCTGCAGGCCAACGAGGACGGCACGTGCGACATCTTCACCGGTGGCCGCAAGCTCCGGGTGAACGTCAGCCCGAGCGTCGAGCTCGACGGGCTCAAGCGCGGCCAGGAAGTCATGCTCAACGAAGCGCTCAACGTGGTCGAGGCCATGGAGTTCGAGCGCGCCGGCGACATCGTCACCCTCAAGGAGATCCTGGAGGACGGCGAGCGCGCCCTGGTGGTCGGGCACACCGACGAGGAGAGGGTGGTGAGGCTCGCCGAGCCCCTGCTGGGCATCACCATCCGCTCGGGCGACGCCCTGCTGCTCGACTCCCGCTCCGGCTACGTCTACGAGGTGGTCCCCAAGAGCGAGGTCGAGGAACTCGTCCTCGAAGAGGTCCCGGACGTCGACTACGAGAAGATCGGCGGCCTGGGCAACCAGATCGAACTGATCCGTGACGCGGTCGAGCTCCCGTACCTCTACCCGGACCTCTTCAAGGAGCACGAACTGCGGCCGCCCAAGGGCATCCTGCTCTACGGGCCGCCCGGCTGCGGCAAGACGCTGATCGCGAAGGCCGTCGCCAACTCCCTGGCCAAGAAGGTCGCCGAGGTGACCGGCCGGCCCGCGGGGAAGTCCTACTTCCTCAACATCAAGGGACCCGAACTCCTCAACAAGTACGTCGGTGAGACCGAGCGGCACATCCGCCTCGTCTTCCAGCGTGCCCGGGAGAAGGCGAGCGAGGGCACCCCCGTCATCGTCTTCTTCGACGAGATGGAATCCCTCTTCCGCACCCGTGGCTCCGGTGTCAGCTCGGACGTGGAGAACACCATCGTCCCCCAGCTGCTCGCCGAGATCGACGGTGTGGAGGGCCTGGAGAACGTCATCGTCATCGGCGCCTCCAACCGCGAGGACATGATCGACCCCGCGATCCTGCGGCCCGGCCGGCTCGACGTCAAGATCAAGATCGAGCGTCCGGACGCGGAGGCGGCGAAGGACATCTTCGCCAAGTACCTCACGGGCAACCTGCCGCTGCACGAGGACGACGTCTCCGAGCACGCCGGTTCCAAGGCCGCCGCCGCCCACGGAATGATCCAGTCCGTGGTCGAGCAGATGTACGCGGAATCCGAGGAGAACCGCTTCCTCGAAGTCACGTACGCCAACGGCGACAAGGAAGTCCTGTACTTCAAGGACTTCAACTCCGGCGCGATGATCCAGAACATCGTGGACCGGGCCAAGAAGATGGCCATCAAGGACTTCCTCGACCACAACCAGAAGGGCATCCGGGTCTCCCACCTCCTCCAGGCGTGCGTGGACGAGTTCAAGGAGAACGAGGACCTGCCCAACACCACCAACCCGGACGACTGGGCCCGCATCTCCGGAAAGAAGGGCGAGCGGATCGTGTTCATCCGTACGCTCGTCACCGGAAAGCAGGGCGCGGACACCGGACGCTCCATCGACACGGTGGCCAATACCGGCCAGTACCTGTAGAACGCCCGCCGGCTGCGGATGTCCGGAAAACGGGCATCCGCAGCCGTCGCATTCCACCCGGTGTTTCTCCGGCAGCGCGGGGAAATACCTCGAACGATCTCCCCACGAGCGCGGAGCCGATCTAGGCTCTTCGGTACCGCCGAGTCGCGCACAGTGAGCGCCGCCGGGCAAGGAGGGCCGCATGACCGTACGGCGAGTAATGGGCATCGAGACGGAATACGGGATCTCCGTCCCGGGACATCCGAACGCCAATGCCATGCTCACCTCGTCCCAGATCGTCAACGCCTACGCGGCGGCGATGCACCGGGCGCGCCGCGCCCGCTGGGACTTCGAGGAGGAGAACCCGCTGCGGGACGCCCGGGGCTTCGACCTCGCCCGCGAGGTGGCCGACTCCAGCCAGCTCACCGACGAGGACATCGGCCTCGCCAACGTGATCCTCACCAACGGGGCCCGCCTCTACGTGGACCACGCCCATCCGGAGTACAGCTCGCCCGAGGTGACCAACCCGCGCGACGCCGTCCTCTGGGACAAGGCCGGCGAGCGGATCATGGCCGAGGCGGCCGAGCGCGCCGCCCAGCTCCCCGGGGCCCAGCCCATCCACCTCTACAAGAACAACACGGACAACAAGGGCGCCTCCTACGGCACGCACGAGAACTACCTGATGAAGCGGGAGACCCCCTTCTCGGACATCGTGCGCCACCTCACCCCCTTCTTCGTCTCCCGCCAGGTCGTCACCGGGGCGGGCCGGGTCGGCATCGGCCAGGACGGGCGGGAGGACGGCTTCCAGATCAGCCAGCGCGCCGACTACTTCGAGGTCGAGGTGGGCCTGGAGACCACCCTCAAACGGCCCATCATCAACACCCGGGACGAGCCGCACGCCGACGCCGAGCGCTACCGCCGCCTGCACGTGATCATCGGCGACGCCAACCTGTCGGAGATCTCGACCTACCTCAAGCTGGGCACCACCGCGCTGGTCCTGTCGATGATCGAGGACGGCTTCATCACCGTCGACCTCTCCGTCGACCAGCCGGTGCGCACCCTCCACCAGGTCTCGCACGACCCGTCGCTCCAGTACCTCGTCCCCCTCCGCAGCGGCCGCACGCTCACCGCCGTCCAGCTCCAGATGGAGTACTTCGAGCTGGCCAGGAAGTACGTGGACGAGCGGTACGGCAGCGACGCGGACGAGCAGACGAAGGACGTCCTCGGCCGCTGGGAGGACACCCTCAACCGGCTCGAGAACGACCCGATGAGCCTGGCCGGCGAACTCGACTGGGTCGCGAAGCGGGAGCTGATGGAGGGCTACCGCCGCCGCGACGGCCTCGACTGGGACGCCGCCCGGCTGCACCTGGTCGACCTCCAGTACGCCGACGTGCGCCCCGACAAGGGCCTCTACAACCGTCTGGCGGCACGCGGACGCATGAAGCGGCTCCTGGACGAGTCCGAGGTGGAGCGGGCCGAGACGGCTCCTCCCGAGGACACCAGGGCCTACTTCCGGGGACGCTGCCTGGCGCAGTACGCCGACGACGTCGCCGCGGCCTCCTGGGACTCCGTGATCTTCGACCTGCCCGGCCGGGACTCCCTCCAGCGCGTCCCCACCCTGGAACCGCTGCGGGGCACCAAGGCGCACGTGAAGTCGCTCCTGGACCGCTGCCGTACGGCCGAGGAACTGGTGCGCGTGCTCTCGGGCGAATGAACAGGGGGCCCGGGACGGGCCTGAAACGCCCCGGTGCTGGGAATCATGGAATCAGCGCCCGGGCGTTGTGGAAACCACGAGGCCGAAGTCGGACCCGACCTATAGGGTCTGATCTTGTAAGGACTCAACCGAGCGGGCCGATTCGAGCGGGGTGAGGGATATGGCGACCAAGGACACCGGCGGCGGACAGCAGAAGGCGACGCGTTCCACGGAGGAGGTCGAGGAGACCACCACGGAGGCGAGCTCCGACCTCCAGGAGCGCCAGGAGAAGCTGAGCGAGGACGTGGACTCCGTCCTCGACGAGATCGACGACGTGCTCGAGGAGAACGCCGAGGACTTCGTGCGCTCCTTCGTCCAAAAGGGCGGCGAGTAACCGCTTCGCACACCTGTCGTCCTCCGTCCCCGGAGCCCCGGAGAAAGCCGTGGGCCCGGGGACGGGTGACAGGCTGTGGCACGGGTAAGGTCCGTGCACAGCAAGCAAGATCGGCCCGCGCGCCCCACGGCGGTCCGACTCTCCCACCCGGAAGGAATCGCGTGGAAGCCAACCCTCGTAGCACCGGGCGTCTGCCGGCGGCCTTCCTGACGCCGGGCTCGTCCTCGTTCATGGACTTCCTGTCCGCGCACGCGCCGGAACACCTGCCCGGCAACCGGAGGCTGCCGGAGGGCGTCGTCGAGGCCCCTCACGGCACCACCATCGTGGCCGCCACGTTCCCCGGCGGGGTGGTGCTGGCCGGCGACCGCCGCGCCACCATGGGGAACATGATCGCGCAGCGGGACATCGAGAAGGTGTTCCCGGCCGACGAGTACTCCGCGGTCGGCATCGCCGGCACCGCCGGCCTGGCGGTGGAGATGGTCAAGCTCTTCCAGCTGGAGCTGGAGCACTTCGAGAAGGTGGAGGGCACCACGCTCTCCCTGGAGGGCAAGGCGAACCGCCTGTCCACCATGATCCGGGGCAACCTCGGCATGGCCATGCAGGGCCTCGCCGTCGTCCCGCTCTTCGCCGGCTGGGACGAGGGCAGGGAGAAGGGCCGGATCTTCTCCTACGACGTGACCGGCGGCCGCTCCGAGGAGCACGGCTTCGCCGCCACCGGATCGGGCTCGATCTTCGCGCGCGGCTCGATGAAGAAGCTCTACCGCGACGACCTGAACGAGCAGCAGGCCACCACGCTGGTCGTGCAGGCGCTCTACGACGCGGCGGACGACGACTCCGCGACCGGCGGCCCCGACATGGCCCGCAGGATCTTCCCCATCGTCACCGTCATCACCGACGAGGGCTTCCGCAGGCTCAGCGAGGCCGAGTCCTCAGCGCTGGCCCGATCGGTCACCGAGCGACGCCTCGAGCAGCCCGACGGGCCGCGCGCCGCCCTGCTCTGACCACCCGTCGCTCCAGAAGCCCAGAAGAAAGGGACGGACCGCCGGTGTCCACTCCGTTCTACGTCTCACCCCAGCAGGCCATGGCCGACCGGGCCGAGTACGCCCGCAAGGGCATCGCCCGGGGCCGCAGCCTCGTCGTCCTCCAGTACGCCGACGGCATCGTCTTCGTCGGCGAGAACCCGTCCCGCGCCCTGCACAAGTTCAGCGAGATCTACGACCGGATCGGCTTCGCGGCCGCCGGAAAGTACAACGAGTACGAGAACCTCCGCATCGGCGGCGTGCGCTACGCCGACCTGCGGGGCTACACCTACGACCGGGGCGACGTCACCGCGCGCGGCCTGGCCAACGTCTACGCGCAGACCCTCGGCACCATCTTCTCCAGCGCGGGGGAGAAGCCGTACGAGGTGGAGCTGGTCGTCGCCGAGGTCGGCACCGAGCCGGAGGGCGACCAGATCTACCGGCTGCCGCACGACGGCTCGATCGTCGACGAGCACGGCTCGGTGGCGGTCGGCGGCAACGCGGAGCAGATCGGCTCCTTCCTGGACCAGCGGCACCGGGACGGCATGTCCCTGGCCGAGGCCCTGAAGCTGGCCGTGCAGGCGCTCTCGCGGGACACCAACGGCAGCGAGCGGGACATCCCCGCCGAGCGCCTGGAGGTGGCGGTCCTGGACCGCACGCGTCCGCAGCAGCGCAAGTTCAAGCGGATCGTCGGCCGGCAGCTGTCGCGCCTCCTGGAGGCGGACAACGCGGCGGTGGCGAAGACGGACGAGCCCTCCGACGAGGCTCCCGAGGAGTAGGCGGTACCGCCCCAGGGGTCCCGGCGCGCGCGAGCGGGCCGGGACCCTTCGCGTGTCCGCGCCCCTCGCCCGCCGTGCCCGTGCCCGCGGTGCCCCGTGCCCGCCGTGCCCGGTGCCTTCGCGTGTCCGTGCCCCGTGTCCGCCGTGCCCCTGCCCTCGCGCCTCCCGCCGTGTTCCGCCGCGCGTCCGGGAAGCGGCTCAGGCGGCCGGCGCGGGGCCGGAGGAGCCGCGGGGGACCAGGGAGACCGGCAGCAGGTCCGGCCGTGCGGGCTCGCCCGCGAGGACGGCGAGGAGGGCGGCCATGCCCCGCTCCCCGATGCGTTCGGCGGGCAGGGCGACGGTGGTCAGTTCGGGCTCGACGGCGGTCGCGAGCGCCAGGTCGTCGAAGCCGGTGACCGAGACGTCCTCGGGGACGCGCAGCCCGCGCCGCCGCAGGGCCTTGCAGGCGCCCGCCGCCAGGATGTCGTCGTCGCACACCAGGGCGGTGGGGCGGGGCCCCGGCGCGTCGAGGGCCCGCTCGGTGGCGGCCGTCGCGCCGTGCACGTCCAGCGGGGCGCGGACGGTCCGCACCGACACGCCGTCCCCGGCCAGGGCGTCGGCGAGCGCGGCGGCCCGGACGTCGAAGGTCCAGGAGGGCACGGCCGAGGCGAGGTGGACGAAGCGCCGGTGGCCGAGCGCGAGCAGGTGTCCGGTCACCTGGCGCATGCCGTCGGCGACGTCCAGGTTGACGTGGGCGGCCGCGCTGCCGGCCGGGTCGCTGTCCAGCATCACCAGCGGCAGGTCGGTGCCCCGGAAGGCCTTCAGGGCGTCCGTGGCCATCGAGGAGGCGATCACGCCGTCGAGGGCGGCGCGGGCGGAGGCGAAGGGGTCCTTCGCGGGGCCGATGCCGTCGGGGGAGGGGTACAGGACGACGCCGAAGCCGTGCCGGGCGGCGACGGTCGCGGCCCCGGTGTAGACCCGGGCGAAGAACTCGTTGGTGAGGGCCGGGACGACGAGCAGCGCCGTCCGGGTGCGGCCGAGCCGGAGGTTGCGGGCGGCCAGGTTGGGCCGGTAGCCGAGGCCCCGGGCGGCCTCCCGCACGGTGCCGGCGGTGCGTTCGGAGACCCGGCCGCGCCACTTGTCGCCGAGGACCAGGGAGACCGTGGCCTGCGAGACGCCCGCGGCCCGGGCGACGTCCCGGCTGGTCGGGCGCGTGCCGCCGAGCGGCTCCGGGGTCTGCACACAAGCCTCCGCGTCGGACGGTCGGGGGCGCGGGGTGGACCCGCGCACAGCCGCCATGGTACGTATGGAGGCGGAAGTTATACGTAAAACCTCGGTGGACCCCGGGGTGAGGGGAGACCGGCATGGCCACCGAGGCACCGGCACGCGGGGGCTATCTGGACATACTCCGGGCGCCGCACGCGGCCCGGCTGCTCGCCGGGACGCTCGTGGGGCGCCTGCCCAACGGCACCGGCCCCGTCGCCCTCACCCTCTTCGTCCGCGACCAGGGCGGCAGCTACACCCTCGCGGGCGGCCTCATCGCCGCCTACGGCGTCGCCACGGCCCTCGGCCAGCCCCTCCTGGGCCGCGCCGTCGACCTCAAGGGGCAGCCCCGGGTCCAGCTCCCCGCGGCGGTCCTCTCCGCCCTCGGCATGGCCCTGCTCGCCCTCACCGGCATCGGCCCCCTCGCCGTGGCGTACGCGGCCGTCGTCGTCGCCGGACTCTTCACCCCGCCCCTGGAGGGCGGCCTGCGGGCCCTGTGGCCGAGCGTCCTCGGCCGGGAGGACCGGGTCCACCGCGCGTACGCCCTCGACGCGGTCGCCCAGGAGGTCATGTTCACCGCGGGCCCGCTGCTGCTGACCCTCCTGGTCGCCCTGTGGTCGCCCGCCGCCGCCCTCCTCGTCATCAACGCCCTCGGCGTCCTCGGCGCCCTCGCCGTGGTCCTCTCCGCCCCCTCCCGCGCCTGGCGCTCCGCGCCCCGCGAGGCCCACTGGCTGGGCGCCCTGCGTTCGCCCGGCCTCCTCGCCCTCCTCGGCTCCTTCTTCTTCGTCGGCCTCGCCCTCGGCTCCATCACCGTCGCCGCCGTCGCCTACGCCGACGACCGGAACGCCCCCGCCGTCTACGGCTGGCTGATGGCCGCCCTCGGCCTCGGCGCCCTCCTCGGCGGCGTCGCCTACGGCGCCCGGCAGTGGGCGGGGGCTCCCGAGAAGCGCCTGCGCGTCCTCGTCCTGCTCCTCGCGGTCTGCTACCTGCCGCTCGTCCTCGTCCCCGGACCCGTCGCCATGACGGGCCTCTCGGTCCTCTCCGGGGTCTTCCTGGCCCCCGCCCTCGCCTGCGCCTTCATCGTGGTCGACCGCCACGCGCCGCGCGGCACCGTGACCGAGGCCTTCTCCTGGCTCGTCACCACCTTCGGCGTCGGCTCCGCCCTCGGCTCCGCCGTCGCCGGGCCGACCGTCGAACTCGCGGGGACCGCCTCCGGTTTCGCCGTCGCCGGGGCGGGCGGTCTCGCCGCCCTCCTCGTCCTCCTGGCGACGGCCCGCGTCCTGGCCGCCCCGGCGGCCCCCGGCACCGGCGCGCGACACGCCGTCGACGGGGAAGGCTCCACCGCCGTACACACCGAAAAGAACGCGCCCTGTTCAGAAAATGATCGAAACGGGAACGTCCAACCCGGTTTCAGCACAGGCCCTCAGGCGTAATGTTCAGACATGGACCGCCGCATTTTCGGGCTGGAGAACGAGTACGGCGTCACGTGCACGTTCAGGGGACAGCGCCGACTGTCTCCTGACGAAGTGGCGCGCTACCTCTTCCGCCGTGTCGTGTCATGGGGCCGCAGCAGCAATGTCTTCCTGCGGAACGGTGCCCGTCTGTACCTCGACGTGGGTTCGCATCCGGAGTACGCCACACCGGAATGCGACGACGTGACCGAACTGGTCACCCACGACAAGGCCGGCGAGCGCATTCTCGAAGGACTGCTCGTCGACGCCGAACGCCGCCTGCACGAGGAGGGAATCGCGGGCGACGTCTACCTCTTCAAGAACAACACCGACTCGGCCGGAAACTCCTACGGCTGCCACGAGAACTATCTCGTCGCCCGGCACGGGGAGTTCTCCCGGCTCGCGGACATCCTCATTCCGTTCCTCGTCACCCGGCAGCTCATCTGCGGCGCGGGTAAGGTCCTCCAGACCCCGCGGGGCGCGGTCTACTGCGTCTCCCAGCGCGCCGAGCACATCTGGGAGGGCGTCAGTTCCGCCACCACCCGGTCCCGGCCCATCATCAACACCCGGGACGAGCCGCACGCCGACGCCGAGCGCTACCGCCGGCTGCACGTCATCGTCGGCGACTCGAACATGTCCGAGACGACCACGCTGCTCAAGGTCGGCGCCACCGACCTCGTGCTCCGCATGATCGAGGCCGGCACCGTGATGCGCGACCTGACCCTGGAGAACCCCATCCGGGCGATCCGCGAGGTCAGCCACGACATCACCGGCCAGCGCAAGGTCCGGCTCGCCAGCGGCCGCGAGGCCTCCGCCCTGGAGGTCCAGCGCGAGTACTACGACAAGGCCGTCGACTTCGTGGACCGCCGGGGCATCCGGACCGGGACGGTCGCCCAGGTCCTGGAGCTCTGGGGCCGTACGCTCGACGCGATCGAGGCCGAGGCGCTGGACCGCATCGAGACCGAGATCGACTGGGTCATGAAGTACAAGCTCATCGAGCGGTACCGGGCCAAGCACAACATGACCATGTCGAACCCGAGGGTCGCGCAGATAGACCTCGCCTACCACGACATCCACCGCCGTCGTGGGCTGTACTACCTGCTGCAGAGGAACGGGCAGGCGGCCCGGATCTGCAACGACCTGAAGATCTTCGAGGGCAAGTCGGTGCCCCCGCAGACCACGCGGGCCAGGCTCCGCGGCGACTTCATCCGCCGCGCCCAGGAGCAGCGGCGGGACTTCACCGTCGACTGGGTCCACCTCAAGCTGAACGACCAGGCGCAGCGGACGGTGTTGTGCAAGGACCCGTTCCGCTCCGTCGACGACCGGGTGGAGAAGCTGATCGCCGGGATGTAGGACCGGTCGCACGAAGCAGCGGGGCCCCGCACGTTCGGCGTGCGGGGCCCCCTGCGTCTCGGGGGCACCCCCTAGAGTGTCGGGACAACCACTGTGCCGTCTGAGATCTGAGGAACACGTGCGCCGACTTGCCGGCCTTCTCGTCGTCCCGCTGCTGCTGCTCTCCACAGCGGCGTGCGGCAGCGACACCAAGGGCTCCGAATCCGCCTCCACCGCCTCGATGACGAACGGACTGCCCGCCATCACCGCGGGACAGAAGTTCGGGGAGAAGCCGACCCTCGCCAAGGGCGAGGGCGATCCGCCCAAGGAACTCAAGGTCAACGTCATCAGCGAGGGCAAGGGCCAGGTGACGAAGAAGGGCGACGCGCTCCAGGTGAACTACCTGGGCCAGGCCTGGGACTCCACCAAGCCCTTCGACAACAGCTTCGACCGGGGCCAGCCCTTCGACCTGACGCTGGGCGCCGGCCAGGTCATCAAGGGCTGGGACCAGGGCCTGGAGGGCCAGAAGGTCGGCAGCCGCATCGAGATCGGCATCCCGCCGGAGCTCGGCTACGGCGCGCAGGGGCAGGGCGACATCAAGCCCAACGCCACCCTCGTCTTCGTCGTGGACATCCTGAAGGCCGTCACGATCCCGAAGACCGCCGAGGGCACCGAGGTCGCCCAGGAGAACAAGGACCTGCCCAAGGTCGGGACGAACACCGACGGCAAGGCCCCCTCCCTGACGGTCCCCAAGAGCGCCGCGCCGGCCAAGCTGGTCTCGAACTACGTGATCGAGGGCAAGGGCGAGGCCGTCAAGGCCACCGACACCGTCGTCGTGAACTACGTCGCCGCCCTCTGGAAGGACGGCAAGGTGTTCGACTCGACGTACACCGCGGGCAAGCCCGCGAACTTCCCGCTGCCCCAGCTCACGCTGAAGGGCCTCAAGGACGGTCTCGTCGGCAAGAAGATCGGCAGCCGCGTCCTCATCGTGGCCCCGCCGTCCGAGGCGTTCGGGGACCAGGAGAAGCAGGGCATCCCGAAGAACTCCACGCTGGTCTTCGCCGTGGACATCCTGACGAAGATGTAAGACTGTCCCGTTCGCGCAGTTCAGCAGTGTTCAGCATGAGGAGCAGTTCAGTGAGCATCGAGAAGCCCGAGGTCGACTTCCCGGGCGGCGAGCCGCCGAAGGACCTGGAGATCAAGGACGTCTGGGAGGGCGACGGCGAGGTCGCCGGGGCCGGCGACTTCGTGAAGGTCCACTACGTGGGCGTGTCCTTCGACTCCGGCGAGGAGTTCGACGCCTCCTGGAACCGCGGCGCCCCGCTCGACTTCCAGCTCGGTGTCGGCCAGGTCATCCAGGGCTGGGACCAGGGCGTCCAGGGCATGAAGGTCGGCGGCCGTCGCCAGCTGATCATCCCCGCGCACCTCGCCTACGGCGACCGCGGTGCCGGCGGCAAGATCGGTCCGGGCGAGACGCTGATCTTCGTCTGCGACCTCGTGGGCGTCACCAAGCGCTGACCCGGTACCCGGCCGGGCGCGGTCCCGGCCGGTGAGGGGCCCCGAGGGCCCCCGCCGTCCACGGCGGGGGCCCTCGGCTTTTGTCCCGGCACTCCGGGACGGTACGGTCGGACGTCCGAGAAGTGGAACCGGCTGAAGAGGTGCAGGGCGTCGATGGCGATTGCCAAGTCCGAGCGGCTGATGAATCTCGCGCTGTGCCTGCTCGGGACGCGCCGCCCGCTGAGCAAGCGCGAGTTGCGCGGCTCCATCGAGGCGTACCTCGAGGCGAGCGGCGAGGACGCCTTCAACCGCATGTTCGAGCGCGACAAGGACGACCTCCGCGAGCTCGGTCTCGTCATCGAGACCGTCGAGAACCTGGAGGGCGAGACCGGCTACCTCGCCCGGCGCGACTCCAACCGGCTGCCGCCCATCACCCTCGACGCCGAGGAGGCCGCCGCGCTCGGCCTCGCCGCCAGGGTCTGGCAGCAGGCCCGCCTCGCCGGGGCCGCCAGCGGCGCCCTCCAGAAGCTCCGCGCCGCCGGCATGCCCGAGGCGGAGGACTCGTACGACACCCACCCCAGCGCCCTCGAACCGCGCATCCCGGTGCACGAGGCCGCCTTCGAGCCCCTCATGCTGGCCTGCCGCGACCGGCGCCCCGTCGTCTTCGACTACCGCAAGGCCAACGCCGCGCGTCCCGGGACCCGCCACGTGGAGCCCTGGACCCTCGAGTGCTGGCGCGGGCACTGGTACCTCGCGGGCTGGGACCGCGACCGCGGCGCCGAGCGCGTCTTCCGGCTCTCCCGGATCACCGGCAAGGTCCGCTCCCGGGCCGGTGCCTTCACCGCGCCCGTGCCCGACGTCGTCACCGTCCGCGAGACCGTCGAGAGCTGGGCCGGCGAGACCGCCACCCGCTCCGCGCGCATCCGCCTCCGCGCGGGGAGCGGCTATCCGCTGCGGGCCCGCGCCCAGTCCGTACGGGAGGGCGCCGACGGCTGGGACGAGCTGGAGATCCCGTACGGGCACGGCCTCGACGCCTGGCTCGTCGAGTTCGGCCCCGACGTCGTCGTACTGGAACCGGCCGATCTGCGGGCCGACGTGGTGGAGCGGCTGCGCGCCGTGGCCAAGGGCTGAGGGGAAGACGGACGCATGGCTGCCAACGCGATCGACCAGACGAGGCGGATGCTCTCCCTCGTCACCTACCTCCGCGAGCGCCCCGGCGCCCACGTCGCCGACGTGGCGCGCGCCTTCGGGATCACCGAGGACGAGCTGATCTCCGACCTGGACGTGCTGCCCATGTGCGGCACCAGTTTCCGGGGCGGCGACCTCCTCGACATCGACACCGACGGCGACCGGATCTGGTGGCACAACCCCGACGACGTCGCCGCCCCGCTGCGGCTGGCCGCCGACGAGGCGACCGCCCTGCTCGTCGCCGCCCGCGCCGTCGCCACCCTGCCGGGGCTCCGCGAGAGCGACCGGGAGGCGCTGCTCCGCGCCACCGCCAAGCTGGAGGCCGCGGCCGGCGAGGCCGCCGGGGCCAGCTCCCGGCTCTCGGTGACCTTCGAGTCCGAGGGCGGGGTCTTCGCCGAGGTCGACCGGGCGATCTCCGAGCGCCGCCGGCTGTGGGTGCGGTACTACTCGCCGGCGCGCGACGAGCTGACCGAGCGCGAGGTGGACCCGATCCGGCTCTTCGCCGTCGGCCACACCTACATGGAGGCGTGGTGCCGCCTCTCCGAGGCGCGCCGCACCTTCCGGCTCGACCGGGTCGCGGAGATCCGCATCCTCGACGAGCCCGCCGCGCCCCCGGAGCTGGAGCTGCGGGACCTCTCCGAAGGCCTGGTCCATCCTTCCGCCGACGACCCCGAGGTCGTGGTCGAGGTCGGTCCCGGCGGCCGCTGGGTCGCCGAGTACTACCCGCACGACCGGGCCGACGAGCTGGAGGACGGCGGGCTGCGGATCACCCTGCGGACACCGGACCCCGCCTCGCTGCGCCGGCTCGCGCTCCGGCTCGGCAGCGACGGGCGGATCGTCGCCCCGGCCGCGCTCGCCGACAGCGCCAGGACGGCGGCGGCCGCCGCGCTCGCCGCGTACGAAGGCGGGTGAGACGGTCGCGGGGACGGGCCGGACCCTCCCCGCGTCCCCGGCCCCCGCGGCGCTCCGCGGACGCGGACGCCCGCGCGGGCGGGGTTCGTCCCGCCGGGGAAGACGGTGACGGCGGGACGCCGGATGCGAGAGAGATGAGGTAGATGTCCGTGATGCACGGTTTTGCGGCAACGATGGCGCCGGTCCTCTTCAAGGCCGCCTGCCCCGACTGCCGCTCCCGTTTCGAACTCTCGGCGAGCGCCCTGCGCCTCGCCATCGGGGCCAGCCGCCGCACCACCTTCTACTCGTTCACCTGCCCCGAGTGCGGAAGCTCCGTCCGCAAGCCCGCCGGCGAACGCATCGTCGAACTCCTCACCGGGGGCGGCGTCCGGACGCTGCGCCTCCACACCACCGTCTGAACGTCCCGTCGCCCAGCGTCTAGGCTCGCCCCATGTTCTGGCCCATGCTCGCCATCGCCCTCGGCTTCCTCGGCCTCGCCGTGCTCGGCGTCCTCGCCGTCAGGGTCTTCACGGAGGTCCGGCGCCTCGGCCGCCAGGTGGCCCTCACCACCCAGCGGATCACCCGGGCCGCCGAGGACCTCGAAACGGCCGCCACCGACCTCGCCCGGACCGGCGAGACGCTCCGCTGAACCCGTGCCGTACGCTGCCGGAAAAGGCCGCCGCCGGGGATCGCGGGACGCAACCGGGAGTACGCACGGGCATTGCCCCGCGTTTACTCCTGCGGGTTACGATCGCAGACAGCGCGGTGGCCGGACGCCTGTCCGATCCGCCGGGCACGCACCTCCATGTCGCCTCGGTGAAGAAGGTAAACAGCTATGGGTAGGCTCGGCCCCACCGAGATCATTCTCATCCTCGTCGTCATCATCCTGCTGTTCGGCGCCAAGAAGCTCCCGGACATGGCCCGCTCCCTCGGGAAGTCGGCCCGCATCCTCAAGAGCGAGGCCAAGGCGATGAAGGCGGAGGACCAGCAGAGCGCCCCCGCCGACCCGCCGCACCCCGGGACCGCGACCGGAACGCCGGACCAGACCGTCCCGCGCACCATCCAGGCCGCTCCCGGCGACGTGACCAGCGCGCGTCCCGTCGCCGAGCCCACGGACACCACCAAGCGCTGACCCGGTCCGCCGCGGCTGCCGCACCGTGCGGCGGCCGCCGCACGAGATGAGGACGTGGGTTGCTCAAGTCTGCCCGCAAGCAGGAGAAGGACCCCGAGGGGCGCATGCCCCTCGTGGAGCACCTGCGCGAACTCCGCAACCGACTGGCGAAGGGTCTCCTCGCCGTCGCGGCGGTGACGATCGTGGCCCTCGTGTACAGCGAGGAGCTGATGCAGTTCCTGACGAAGTCCGTCCCCACCTGCCCGAAGGACGTCGTCAGCAACGGCGGAAACTGCGCGATCGTCTCCTTCAACACGCTGATGGCCCCGTTCAGCACGACCATCCAGCTCTCCCTGACGGCGGGCCTCGTCGTCGCCAGTCCCGTCTGGCTCTACCAGCTGTGGGCCTTCGTCGCGCCCGGACTGCACAAGAACGAGAAGAAGTACACGTACGCCTTCGTCGCCGCCGCCGTGCCGCTCTTCAGCGCCGGCGCCTACCTGGCGTACCTCATCCTGCCCGTCAGCGTGAAGGTCCTCATCAGCCTCACGCCCGAGGGCTCCGCGAACATCCTCTCGCTCGGTGACGTCCTCGACTTCACCCTGCGCATGGTGCTCGTCTTCGGCCTCGCCTTCGAGCTGCCGCTCGTCCTGGTCATGCTCAACCTGACCGGGGTGCTGACCGGCCGCCGGATGGCCGGCTGGTGGCGCGGCGTGATCATGGGCGTCTTCGTCTTCGGCGCCGTCATCACCCCCACCACCGACCCGATCGGCATGATCGCCCTGGCCGGGCCGATCACCGTCCTGTACTTCGGGGCCGTCGGCTTCTCCCTCCTCAACGACCGGCGGCGCAGGCGCAACGACCCCGACGCCGAACTCGGCGACGACGAGGCCTCCGCGCTCGACCTCGTGCCCGGGCCCGTCGGCGCCGTCGAGCCCGTGGGCGCCGCCCGCGCCCTGCCCGAGCAGGCCACCGGGGAGCCCGGCGGCGCGCACCGCCTCAACGGGTACGACGACATCACCTGATCCCGCGCGGCCCCCGGACCCCGTCCGGGGGCCGCGGCGCCCGGCGGTGCCGGGCCCGCCGCCGGCCACCGTCCCCGGGCCGCGCCGCCGCCCCCGGGTCCCGCGATAAAGGCCGCGTCACTGTCGGAGGGGGCGGGTAGGCTCGACAACAAGATGACAGAGGACCTCACACCAGCCGAGGCGTACGCGGCCGCCCGCGCCCGCAACGCCGAGCAGGCCACCGCGCTGGCCCCCTTCCGCGAGATGTACGACTTCGACCTGGACCCCTTCCAGATCGAGGCGTGCAAGGCACTCGAAGCGGGCAAGGGGGTGCTCGTCGCCGCGCCGACGGGCTCCGGCAAGACCATCGTCGGCGAGTTCGCCGTCCACCTCGCCCTCACGCAGGGCCGCAAGTGCTTCTACACGACCCCCATCAAGGCGCTGTCGAACCAGAAGTACGCCGACCTGGTCAAGCGGTACGGCCCCGGCAAGGTCGGCCTGCTCACCGGGGACAACAGCGTCAACGGCGACGCGCCGGTCGTCGTCATGACCACCGAGGTCCTCCGCAACATGCTCTACGCGGGCTCACAGGCCCTCTCCGGCCTCGGACACGTGGTCATGGACGAGGTGCACTACCTCTCGGACCGCTTCCGCGGCGCCGTCTGGGAAGAGGTGATCATCCACCTCCCCGAGTCCGTCACCCTCGTCTCGCTCTCCGCGACCGTCTCCAACGCCGAGGAGTTCGGCGACTGGCTGGACACCGTCCGGGGCGACACCGAGGTCATCGTCTCCGAGAGCCGCCCGGTGCCGCTCTGGCAGCACGTCCTCGCCGGGCGCCGGATGTACGACCTCTTCGAGGAGGAGACCGACCACGGGGGGCGCGGCGCCTCCCGGCGCGAGGTCAACCCCGACCTCCTCCGCCTCGCCCGCACCGAGAACACGCGCACGTACAACCCGCGCGACCGGCGGCGCGGCAAGATGGTCCGCGAGGCCGACCGCGAGCGGGAGCGCCGCCAGCGCTCCCGCATCTGGACCCCCGGCCGGCCCGAGGTCATCGACCGCCTCGACGCCGAGGGGCTCCTGCCGGCCATCACCTTCATCTTCAGCCGGGCCGGCTGCGAGGCCGCCGTGCAGCAGTGCCTCCACGCCGGACTCCGCCTCAACGACGACGAGGGACGGCAGCGGGTCCGCGAGATCGTCGAGGAGCGCACCGCCTCCATTCCCGCCGAGGACCTCCACGTCCTCGGCTACTACGAGTGGCTGGAGGCCCTGGAGCGGGGAATCGCCGCGCACCACGCGGGCATGCTCCCCACCTTCAAGGAGGTCGTGGAGGAGCTGTTCGTGCGCGGCCTCGTCAAGGCCGTCTTCGCCACCGAGACGCTCGCCCTCGGCATCAACATGCCGGCACGGTCCGTCGTGCTCGAGAAGCTCGTCAAGTGGAACGGCGAACAGCACGCCGACATCACCCCCGGCGAGTACACGCAGCTCACCGGACGCGCGGGGCGCCGCGGCATCGACGTCGAGGGCCATGCCGTCGTCCTCTGGCAGCGCGGTCTCGACCCCGGCCACCTCGCCGGTCTGGCCGGCACGCGCACCTACCCGCTGCGCTCCAGCTTCAGGCCGTCGTACAACATGGCGGTCAACCTCGTCGACCAGTTCGGCCGGCACCGGTCCCGCGAACTCCTGGAGACCTCCTTCGCCCAGTTCCAGGCCGACCGCTCCGTCGTCGGGATCTCCCGCCAGGTCCAGCGGAACGAAGAGGGCCTCCGGGGCTACCGCGAGGGCATGACCTGTCACCTGGGCGACTTCGAGGAGTACGCGCGGCTGCGCCGCGACCTCAAGGACCGCGAGACCGAGCTGGCCCGGCAGGGCGCCGCCCAGCGCCGTGCCCAGGCGGCCGGTTCCCTGGAGAAGCTGAAGCCCGGCGACGTCATCCACGTCCCCACCGGGAAGTTCGCCGGTCTCGCCCTCGTCCTCGACCCGGGCATCCCGGCGGGCCGCACCAACGGCCACCGGGGGTTCGAGCACCACGACGGCCCGCGCCCGCTCGTCCTCACCGCCGAGCGGCAGGTCAAGAGGCTCGCCTCCATCGACTTCCCGGTGCCGGTCGAGGCGCTGGACCGGATGAGGATTCCCAAGACCTTCAACCCGCGCTCCCCGCAGTCGCGCCGCGACCTCGCCTCGGCGCTGCGCAGCAAGGCCGGGCACATCAACCCCGAGCGGCACCGCAAGGACCGCTCCGCCGCCGCCGACGACCGCGAGATCGCCCGGCTGCGCACCGAGATCCGCGCCCACCCCTGCCACGGCTGCGACGAGCGCGAGGACCACGCCCGCTGGGCCGAGCGCCTCCACCGCCTCCAGCGGGACACCCAGCAGCTGGAGCGGCGCATCGAGGGCCGCACCAACACCATCGCCCGCACCTTCGACCGGATCGTCGCGCTCCTCACCGAGCTGGACTACCTGCGCGGCGACGAGGTCACGGACAACGGGAAGCGGCTCGCCCGGCTCTACGGCGAACTCGACCTGCTGGCGAGCGAGTGCCTTCGCGACCGCGTCTGGGAGGGGCTCACCCCGCCGGAACTCGCCGCCTGCGTCTCCGCGCTCGTGTTCGAGTCCCGTCAGGCCGACGACGCCGTGGCGCCCAAGCTGCCCACGGGCAACGCCAAGGCGGCGCTCGGCGAGATGGTCCGGATCTGGGGCCGCCTCGACGCCCTCGAGGAGGAGTTCAAGATCAACCAGGCGGAGGGGGTCGGGCAGCGCGAGCCGGACCTCGGGTTCGCCTGGGCGGCCTACCAGTGGGCCTCCGACAAGGGCCTCGACGAGGTGCTCCGCGAGGCGGAGATGCCGGCCGGGGACTTCGTCCGCTGGTGCAAGCAGGTCATCGACGTCCTGGGGCAGATCGCCGCCGCCGCGCCCAAGGAGAACAGCACCGTCGCCAAGAACGCCCGCAAGGCCGTCGACTCGCTGCTGAGGGGAGTCGTCGCCTACAGCTCGGTGGGCTGACGTCCCGTCTCCCCGCGAGGGGTTCCGGCCGGGTGTCCGTGGTGATCGCGCCACGGGCACCCGGCCGTCGTGTTTCCGGAGCCTCCGCGCCACGGGCACCGGGCCGTCGTCGTGTTTCCGGAGCCTCCGCGCGGCGGTCACCGGGGCGCGGGACCGTCGGGGCCGGCCGGGCGCCGCGGGGAAGGACGGGCGCCGCGGGGAAGGACGCCTGCCCGGAGGGGAGCCGGTCAGGCGCGGAGTTCCCCGACGGGAACGGCGGACGCGGAGGGGGCGTCCGCGCGGAGGGAGAGGACGGTGGCCGCCGCGCCGAGCAGCGCGATCGTCCCCGCGCCGGCCAGCGTCGCGGCGTCCGGCGCGAACAGGGCCTGACCGCGCAGGGCCTGCCAGGTCAGCAGGACGAAGACCGCCGCGTAGGTCCCGGAGGCCGTGAGGGCGAGGCGCAGCCGGACCCGTTCGCCGGCGAGTCGCGCGAAGCGGGCGGAGCGCGGTGCGAGGGCGGTCAGGACGACCAGGAGCAGCGGGAGCAGCTGGAGCGCGTGCATGCCGAAGAAGTGCGCCACGCGCAGGTCGCCGCCGGTGGTGGCCCAGCCGGTCAGCGGCATGGACGGGCCGCCGTCCGGGACGCCGACGCCGTGCGCGCCGACGACCGGCGGGTCGTCGGCCGCGCGCTGTTCCGGTGTCGGGATCACCATCAGGAAGCCGGCGGCCGCGCCCGCCAGGGCGATCAGCGAGGAGAGGCGGACGGTCCAGGCCATGGCCCGGTCGAGCATCCGGGCGCGCAGCAGGAGCAGGGCGATGACGAGGGCGCCGAGCCACAGGACGACCACGGTCGCCCCCATGATCCGGAAGACGGCGGAGTCGAAGGGGGTCGCCTGGTTGAAGTGGCTCCGGGTGCCCCGCACCACCTGGAGGGTGATGAGCGCCATCTCGATCGTGCTCGCGAGGGCGACCACCGTTCCGGCCCACCAGCCGGCGCGGCGGCCCCGGGGGAGCAGCGAGAGCATCCAGGAGAGGGAGAGGGCGTAGGCGACGAAGGAGAGCGAGAACTTGAGCGGCTTGGTCCAGATCGGCACGCCGGCCAGGACGCGGTCGTCGGTCACCAGGCCGACGGCGGAGACGAGGGCGAGAACGGCCATCGAGGCGGCGAACCGGACCAGGGGCCGGTGCGGCCGGGCGAGCGGGGCAGGTAAAGACATGCGTGTCCCCCCGTGGGAAGTATGGATAGTGGCACTAGCCGCTATCTGATAGCGCCACTATCTATGATGGGGGAGTGAGTCGGCAAGGCCGGCGGGTCATCAGAAAGGCGAGAAGCCGTTGCGCATCGGAGAGTTGAGCCGCAGGACCGGAGTGTCCGTGCCGACGATCAAGTTCTACGTGCGGGAAGGACTGCTTCCGCCCGGAGAGCTGACGAGCCCGAACCAGGCTTCGTACGGAGAGGCTCACGAACGGCGGCTCCGTCTGATCCGGGCGCTCCTCGACGTGGGAGGCCTGTCGGTGGCGGCGATCCGCGAGGTGCTGGGGGCGGTCGACGACCCGGACCGGCCGCTGCACACGGTCCTCGGCGAGGCGGCGGGCCAGGTGGTGCCGCGCTACCAGCGGGGGAACGGGAGCGGGGACGACGGCGCGGACGGGGACGGGACCGAACGGGCCGGGGAGAGGGTCGCCGCCCTGATCGCCGAACGGGGATGGCGCACGTACGAGGGGAACCCGGCGGCGGAGGCGCTGGCCGTGGCGCTCACCGCTCTCGAGGAAGCCGGCCACGGCGGGTTCGTGACGGTCCTGGACGCGTACGCGGACGCGGCGGAACGGGTGGCCCGGGCCGACCTGGAGTACGTGGCGCGGCATGTGGCCCGCGAGGAACTGGTGGAGAGCGTGGTCGTCGGCACGGTCATCGGTGACGCCGTCTTCGCCGCGCTGCGCCGCCTGGCCCATGTGGACGCGTCGGACCGGGTCTTCGGGCGGACGACCTGAGGGGAGGGGCGCCGGGCGGGGCGGGCGCGGGGCCGGGGGAGAAGGCCCCGGGCGGAGGGGGAGACGCCGGGGCGGGGGGGGGGGGGGGCCCCGGCGGGGGCCCCCCCCCCCCCCCCCACCCCCACCCCCCCCCCCCCCCCCCCCCCCGGGGGGGGCCCCCCCCGGGGGGGGGCGCCCCCCCCCCGGGGCCGGCGCCCCCCCCCCGGGGGGGGCGGGCCGCCGTCCTCGTACGGAAGGAGCCGTGCGGCCCGCCCCCCGAGGGGGACGGGCCGCCGCCGGCGCGGCTCCGCCGTCATGCCGGGGAGCGCGGGCTCCCGTGCCGGTGAGTGCCGCCCCGGTGCGCGGGAAGGCGTCCGGACGTCATCGCGCGGTCAGTGCCTCCGCCCGCGCCTGCCGGGGTCGTCGGGGTCGTCGAGACCCTCGACCTCGATCTCCTCCTTGCGGACCTCGCCCGACACGGTCTGCTCCTCCGTGACCTCGTCCGCCTTGAGGCTGACCCGCTCCACCGGGACGGTCCGGGTCTCCACCACCGGACGCTCCTCGTGGAGGACGACCTCGTGCTCGTCCTCGGTGAGCTCCGGGCCGGACATGGCCTCGTCGCGGTTGGCGTCCGTGATCGGCTCCCGCTCGATCCGTACCTCCTCGTGGCGCACGGGCACGGTCTGCTGGACCTCTTCCGTCACCACGTACTTGCGCAGCCTGACCCGGCCCGTCTCGGTGCGCTCGACGCCGACGTGCATCTGCTCCTCGGAACGGGTCATCGCGTCGTCGTCGCGCCTGCCCGCGGTCCGTCCGGCGGTGCCGCCCTCGGCGTACCCCTCCGTGGTGCCCGTGGTCCCGGTCCCGGCGGCGGTCCCGGTCCCGGTTCCGGTCCCGGAGTGCGCCCATCCGCCCTGGCCGGGCTGGTTGGCCTGCTGCCAGGCGTCGTCCCAGGCGATGCCGTAGTGCTCGAAGAGGCGGTGCTCCTCGTTCTCGGAGAGGTGGCCGCCCGCGTCGACGTCCACGTTGGGCGCGTCCTTGATGGTGGACTTGGGGTACGGGACCTCCAGGTGGTCGTCGACCAGGTTCGCGTCCTTGATCGGGACGAAGGATTCACTGGTGCCGAACATGCCGGTCTTCACCGTGACCCATTCCGGCAGGCCGGTCGCGTCGTCGACGAAGATGTGCTTCGCCTCGCCGACCTTCTTCCCCTCGGCGTCGTAGACGGGGTGGTCCAGCACGGCGTGGATCTGCTCTCGGGCGATCATGTCGACCCTCCTGCTCTCTCTCGTCACGTTCACCGGAGCCTCTTACCACTCGAACCAGTTGGAAACGGCATAAATCAATCTAATTATGTTGATGGATCAACTCTTCGGGTCCGGTGCGCGCGAAGGCCCCCACCGCCGCGCGGTGGGAGCCTTCGGGGTTCCGGTGGAGCCGGGAGGAGGTCAGGCGGCCGGCGGGACCCGGGACGGGCGGCCCGAGCCGCGCGTCAGGACGTAGCCGCCGATGCCCGCCAGCGCGCCGAGGACACCGCCCGCGAGGGTCCACAGCCAGCGGTCGGACCACCATCCGGAGGCCCAGCCGTCCTCCGGGGCCGCCGCCTCGACGGCGGAGGGCCGGCCCGCGTCGGCGTCGGCCTCCGCCCGCTCGGCGGTCGTCGCCCCCGGCACCAGCGGCACGGCGAGCGCCCCGTCCGTGGCGTGGGCGCCGCCCCTGTCCCGGACGTCCACGCCGATCCGGGCGCCGAACGGCTGGCCCAGGTCCTCGTCCGGCAGGTTCACGACGGTCAGGCGCACGTGGTAGCTGCCGGGCAGCGGATCGTTCGACCAGGCGTCGGCCGAGGCGCGGACCGGGCGCAGCGCGCAGGCGAGTTCCACGGTCGCGGCCTCCTTCGCCGCCGTGCGCGCCTGCGTGCCGTAGGCACACGACTGGCGGCGGCGCAGCCCGTCGTACACGTCGATCCGCCAGGTGGAGGGCCCGTGCCGCAGGGCCGTGTCGGGCAGGGTGACCGTGGCCTTCACCGTCGGCCGCTGCCCGGTGTCGGCGGGGAACACCCAGTACAGGTAGTCACCCGTGGCGGCCGTCGCCGTCGCCTGCTGCCCCGGCAGGAACCGCGCGGCGGTGCGGAAGGTGGTGCCCGCCTCCGTCGGCCCCCCGGCGGGACGGTCGCCCGCCGTGGGCGACGGGGAGTCGGCGGGGGCGGCCGGGCCCGCGGGCCCGAGCAGCGCCGCGCCCGCGAGCGCGGCCGTGACGAGCGTGCGTGCGGTGCGCATCAGTGGGTCCTCCAGACGGCGAAGCGCCAGCGGGACAGCCAGCCCCAGAGCAGACCGGCCAGGAAGCCGGCGAGCACCAGCGTGCCGAGCAGCCACCAGCCCCGGCCGAGCCCGAACGAGGCCACGTCCGAGGCGGACGCGGGACCGTCGACGACGTCCACGGCCAGCTCGATCGGCATGCCGGGCGTCGTCCTGACCGACGGGGGAGCGGAGAAGGAGTTGCTGACCTGGAGGCAGACCGTCTCCGCGACCGGCTTGTCTTCGGAGCCGGAGCCGGAGCCGTCCACCTCCGCCTTCGGGTAGCGCAGTCCGGTCGATATCACGTCCGTACGGCCGTCGCCCGCCTCGGAGCCGCGGGTGATCTCCCGGCCGTGGCGGGTGACGGCGCGCAGCAGCACCCCGTAGTCGTTGTGGACGGCGCGGTCGGCCGACACGCTGACGGAGGCGCGCAGTTCCTGCCCGGGCAGCAGCTCCACCCGGTACCAGCGGTGCTCGCCGAACGCCTCGCGGTCCGTGTACAGGCCGGGCTTCAGCTCCGGCGCGTCGGCGCACCGCGCGGTGCCCCGGGCCGCGACGGGCGTGACGACCGGGTCGGCCGCACGATCGACCAACTGGCGGACTCTCCGGGAGAGTTCCTCGGTGCGGTGGACCGAGGTGTACGTCCCGCCGGTCGCCTCCGCGATGCAGGTGAGCTGCTGCCGGGTCCTGGCGTCCGGCACCAGGCCCAGGGTGTCGATGACGAGGTGGATGCCCTTCGCCGCGATCTCCCGCGCCACCTGGCAGGGGTCGAGCGGGGCGCAGGTGTCCTCGCCGTCCGTGATGAGCACGATCCGGCGGGTGGCGTCCCCGCCCTCCAGGTCCTTCGCGGCGCCGAGCAGCGCCGGACCGATGGGGGTCCAGCCGGTGGGAGCCAGGGTGGCCACCGCCGTCTTGGCCTCGGTCCGGTCGAGCGGCCCCACCGGATAGAGCTGCCGGGTGTCCTTGCACCCCTGTTTGCGGTCCCGTCCCGGGTAGTCGGCCCCCAGGGTGCGGATGCCGAGCCGCACCTCCGCGGGCACCGCGTCCAGCACCTCGTTGAAGGCCTGTTTGGCGGCGGCCATGCGGGACTTGCCGTCGATGTCCTGGGCCCGCATGGAGCCGCTGACGTCGAGCACCAGCTCGACCTTGGGGGGTTCCTTCGCCGCGGGCGCGTCCGCGGCCGCGCCCGTCGGCAGGAGCGCGGCGCCCAGGGCGGCGAGCAGCGCGCAGGCCCCGGTCGCCAGCCGTTTTCTCGTGATCATCGCCGGATCGTATTGATGATCGTCCGACAAACCAAAACCGGAGGGGCGGCGGAGGTCCGGGGCGCGGTCGGGGTGGTCCGGGGGCCGCGCCGTCAGGAGGAGGGGCCGGAGTCCTCGGCGTCACCGTCGGGGAGGGGCCGGACCCGTACGGCGTGGGCGGGGTCCTGGTGTCCTCCCGAGGGCATGACGCGCACCTCGCCGCGGTCGCTGATCTCCGCGCGGATGATGCCGGTCGCGTCGGTGTAGATGGGGTGGCCCCCGGAGCCCTTGTAGGTCGTGCGCTCCACGACCACCACGTCCTGGGTGGCACCCGTGACGTCCGTGAAAACCAGCTCGTATCTGGATATGCTCATTTGCCCTATTTTACGCCCCTTTGCAGTGCCCTCCGTCAGTCGTACCCGCAGGCACCGTACGCAAGGGGCGCGGCACGCGGAAGGGGGCGGTGCGACGGCCTTCACGGGGGCGGGCGGCGGGTGCGGGGCGGGCGGGTGCGGGGTCCGGCCCGTCCCGCGCCCTGAGCCGCCTTCCCCGGCGTCCGGCGCCACGACGGCCGCTCTCCCCGGTCCGACCGCCTCCGTGGCGTCCCGCGCCCGCGAAGCACCCCGCCCGCTGATGGTGAGCCGGGAGGCGGCACCGCCCGGCCCGGCCGGGCGACCCCACGTCCTCCGGTCGCGCGCGTGGGCGGACGACGGCCGTCCGGGCCGAGGCGGGGGCGCGCGACCGCTCCGGCCGTGTGCGCGGACGACGGCCTCCCGGCCGGCGGGAGAATCCCTGATCTCCCGTCACCGGCCGCGACCGCGGGCGGACATCGGGGATGAGGACGCGGGTCCGGGGTAGCCGAAGCCCATCACACCCACTAGGGAGGAATCATGGGTCTCGGAGCTTTCATCATTCTGATCGCGGTGGGGGCGATTCTCACGTTCGCGTCGGACTGGCAGATGGACGGGGTCAACCTCGACCTGGTCGGCCTGATCCTCATGGCCGTCGGCATCATCGGTACGGCGGCCTACGTCAGCGTGCTGCGCCGCCGCCGGATGGTCGTTCCCCCGGTCGCCCCCACGGTGGCCCAGGACGACCGGCGGGACCTGCTCTGAGTGGACGGGCCCGCACTCACCTCCGGGAAGCGCGACGCGAGAGGGGCGACCACGGACAGGACGTGGTCGCCCCTCTCGCTCTTCCACCGTCTCTTCCGCCGTCCGTCTCCGGATGCCCACTCCCTTCCCCGTTCTCCGTGCTCCCGCCCGTTCCGCGTCTCCCGCGTCTCCCGCCCCTTGCGCTCCGGGACCGGGGTGCCGCCGCCGCTCACCGGTCCACCGTCACCGCCGCGTGGATGACCTTGCCGTCCGGCCGGGTGTCCACGGTGACCTCGCGGCACAGGCGCAGCACGATCGGCCAGCCGAAGCCGCCGGTCCGCAGTTCGTCGCGGAGGTCGTACCGGGGAGCCTGCCCGCTGGAATCGGCCACGGACACGGTCACGCGGTCCTCCCCGACGGCGATCCCGAAGTCGGTCACCCCGCCTCCGTGCCGGTGCGCGTTCGTCACCAGTTCCGACGTGACGAGCAGCAGGTCCTCGACCTGGTCCGACGGCAGCGGGCCGAGGGCCGCGAGGGTGTGGCAGACCAGTTCCCGCGCCTCGGCGGGCGTGCTGACCGCCGGCGGGCCGTGGGTTCCGGTGCCGGGAGGGGGTGTCGCGGCCACCGGCCCGCGGGACCGGGTGTCGCTCCGGGTGTTCATCACGGGTCCCTTTCTTCCTGATTCATCAACAGGTGATGCAATTCGCCTGCCCGGTCGCACAGAAGTGATGCGCGCCACTCCCGGGGGTGAAGTCGCCGTTCTCACAGGAATGGGGACGGGAAGCGGGGGTACGCGGGCCGGGACCGCTCAACGGACACGGTGAAAAAGGAGGTTGTCCCGTGCGGACCGAGATGGCCGAGGCGAAGACGACGCACGCGACGGACGATGCGCATGAGGACCTGCCCGTTGTCGAGGCCCCCCACGAGGTCGCCCCGCAGGACGCGCGGGCTCTGACGAAGGTGTTCCTCCGCGAACTGGCGGAGCGGGAGGAGGGCACCGAGGAGTACCAGTACGTCCGGAACACCCTCATCGAGATGAACATGTCGCTCGTGCGGTACGCGGCGGGCCGTTTCCGGGCGCGTGCCGACGAGATGGAGGACATCGTCCAGGTCGGCATGATCGGCCTCATCAAGGCGATCGACCGCTTCGACCTCGCGCGCGAGGTGGAGTTCCCCACCTTCGCGGTGCCGTACATCGTGGGGGAGATCAAGCGGTTCTTCCGCGACACCACCTGGGCGGTGCACGTCCCCCGCCGTCTCCAGGAGGCGCGGGTCGAGCTGGCGAAGGCGACCGACGAGCTGAGTTCCCGGCTGGGCCGGGCTCCCCGGGTGGCGGAGCTGGCGGTGCTGATGGGGCTCTCCGAGGAGGAGGTGGTCGAGGCCCAGCTCGCCTCCAACGGGTACAACTCCACGTCGCTGGACGCCGCGATCGGCGGCGACGAGGAGGACGAGGCGGCCCTGGCCGACTTCATCGGCGAGGAGGACCCGGCTCTCGAACTGTTCGAGAACTTCCACACCCTGGCCCCGCTCGTGGTGGCCCTCGACGAGCGCGACAGGCTGCTGCTGCACCTCCGCTTCGTCGAGGAGCTGACGCAGGCGCAGATCGGCGAGCGGCTCGGCGTCTCCCAGATGCACGTCTCGCGGCTCCTGGCCCGCAGCCTGAACCGGCTGCGCGAGGGGATGCTGGCGGAGTCCGGCACCGGGAAGTGAACGGCGGTCACGCGTGGGGCCGGCCGGGGCGCGTCCCGGCCGGCCCCACGCGTCCGGTCCGGACTACCAGATCGCCTCGACCCACTCCGGGTGGTCGATGAACGGGTTCCGGTTGCCCTGGTAGGTGCCGAAGACGATGTCGTTGCGGCGCTCCTCGAAGGCGCTCGGCGGGTCCTGCTCGTTCCAGCGCTTCAGGACCGAGAGGCGCCCGTGGAAGCGGGTGCCGCCGTTGGAGGTCGACTCGTTGGGCTCCAGGTCCGGCCGGCCGTCGTCGCCCTCGTAGCGGACCGCCATGTAGAGGATCATGCGGGCCACGTCGCCCTTGTCGGCGTCGCGCGGCTCGAAGGAGTCGGCGTCCGTGTAGCTGCCGGGCGCGCCGCCGACGGGGCTGCCGCCCATGTCGAAGTCCTTGTTGCCGCGCGTGCTGTTGACCTGGACGTCCGTCGCGCGCAGGTGGTGCAGGTCGGTTCCGGGACCGGCCGAGGTGCCGAAGTCGCCGTGGGACTGGGCCCAGGTGTGTTCGCGGTTCCAGTTGCCGACGGAGCCGCCGCTGAGGGACTTGGCGCGCGAGACGCCGCTGTAGAGCAGGAGCACGTTGGCGGAGTTGTTCGGGTCCTGGTCGAGGGTCTTCAGCGCGTTCCAGACCGCGTCGTACGAGATCCTGGTCTGGTTGCCGATGATCGTGTGCAGCGAGGACTTGAGGGCCGGGCCCGTCTTGCCGATCGCGTTCTTGTAGTACGTGCTGTCGTGGGCGGTGGTCGTGGCGCTCGCGGGAGTCGCGGTGACGGCGGGGAGGGTGAGGGTGACGAGGGCGGCGGCTATGGATGCCGCCCAGGCCTTCCGACGGCGGGGCTGTGCAGCGGACATGGGGGTGCCCTTTCCCGGGGACGTCACGCGGTGGAGCACGGGGCCGGGCTCAAGGGCACCGTGTTCTACGCGTGTTGACTTCTTGTCAGCGGGGAGCGTGGCACGGGGGAGCGGTCCTTCGTGTAACCGGGAGGAGGCGTTTCCGTGACGTTCTCGCATACGCGGGCACCGGACGTCCGCCCCGCCCGTCCGGGGCGCGTCATCCGCCCCGGACGTCCACCGGCATCCCCTTCGGCTCCTTGATCCGCTTCATGATGATCTGCGAGTTGACCTCCGTGACCCCGGCCAGCGTCGTCAGCCGCTCGATCCACAGCCGTTCGTACGCCGCGAGGTCCGCCACCGCGATCCGCAGCAGGCATCCCGGGCTGCCGAACAGCCGGTACGCCTCGATCACGTCCGGCACGTCCTGGAGCGCCTCCTCGAAGGCCTCCACCGTCTCCCGGTCCCGCCGCACCTCCACCGAGACCAGCACCTCGAACCCCCGCCCGACCGCCTCCGGGTCGATGACCGCCCGGTAGCCCCGGATCACCCCGTCCTGTTCCAGCTGGCGCACCCGCCGCAGGCAGGGGGAGGGGCTCAGGCCGACCCGCTGGGCCAGCTCCTGGTTGCTCAGCCGGCCGTCGTTCTGGAGCTCGCGCAAGATGTGAAGGTCAATTCGGTCCATGGAGCAATTTTCTACCACGCTGAAACCTTTTCCCGGCTTCTTTTGCAATCGCCTTGCGCACCCTTTGTCCTATCCTTGCGGCTGCACAGGGGCCCACCCCGCCGGACGGAGAACCGCCGGCGCCGGACGGGGCCCACCAGTACGGGTCGAAGACCTCCGGGCAGGGAGTCGGGACGGCAGCCATGAAGCGGACGCACGACGGGGAGACGCGCAGGATCGTCGTCATCAGCACCGGCGGCACGATCGCCAGCCGCTGGCAGGGCACCGGCTACGCGGCCGATGCCTCGGGCGACGACGTCCTGGCCACCGCACCCCTCCCCGAGGGCGTCGCCGTCGAGGTCGTGGACCTCTTCAACGTCAACAGCTCGCGCATGACGGCCGCCCACCAGCTCGCCCTCCTGCGCACCGTCCACGAGACGCTCGCGGACCCCGGCGTCGACGGCGTCGTGGTCACCCACGGAACCGACACCCTGGAGGAGACGGCCTTCCTCCTGGACCTGCACCACACCGACGCCCGCCCGGTCGTCCTCACCGGAGCCCAGCGCCCCTTCGGCACCGGCGACGGCGACGGCCCCGGCAACCTGTACGACGCGCTCCAGGTCGCCTCCACCGTCCGCGACCTCGGCGTCCTCGTCGTCTTCGACGGACGCGTCCACGCGGCGCGCGGCACCGTGAAGTCCCACACCCTCGCCGCCGACGCCTTCTCCGACCCGTCCGGGGAGCGCCTGGGCCGCGTCGGGTTCTCCCGCGTCGACATCGAGCGGCAGCCGGAACGCACCGCCCCGCTCCCCCTGCCCGCCGCCGCGCGCACGGCGTCGCCCGGCGCCCCCGGGGCCGTCCCGCTGCCCCGCGTCGACATCGTGACGCACCACTCCGACGGCGACCCTCTCCTCCTGAACGCGGCCGTCGCCGCCGGCGCCCGGGGCGTCGTCCTCGTCGCCACCGGCGCGGGCAACGCCACCCCCGAGATCGCCGCCGCCGTCGCGGACGCGGTCGCCGGGGGAGTCCTCGTCGCCGTGACCACCCGCGTCCCCGCCGGACCGCTGGCCGAGATCTACACCGGCGGCGGCGCGGTCGACCTGGTCGCCGCCGGAGCGCTCCTCACCGGCACCCTCCGCGCCGGCCAGGCCCGGATCGCGGTCCTCGCCGCGCTCCTCGCGGAAGAGGGCGGCGCGGGCGACCCGGCCCGTGCCACCGTCCTGCTGCGACGCCTCCTCGACGGCCCGGTCCGCGCGGAACCGGCCCTCGCCACCGGCGGCTCCCGCTCGGCCTCGGCCGTCGCCGCCCGCGCCTGACCGGCGCCCCGAGAACCCGGCTCGCGGGCGGAGCCCCCCAGCCCGCCCGCGAGCCGGAACCAACCCCCCCCGTGCGGGGCCCGTCAGGCGAGCCGCAGGGTCACGAACGGGACCGTGTCGCCCGGCAGGACGTACCGCTCCACCTCCGCGAAGCCCCGCGCCAGGGCGAACCGCAGCCCTTCCTCGTTGGAGGCCAGGACCACCGTCTCCACGCCCTCGCCGCCCAGCGTCCGCGCGTGCGCGAGTCCCCGCTCGTACAGGACGGTCCCGATGCCCCGTCCCCGGAACCCGGGCAGCGTCCTGGCGATGACGGTCGCCGCCGGGGTCTCCCCGTCCGGCGGACGCACCGTCGAACAGCCCACCGCCACGTCCCCGAGGTACGCGACGTCCAGCAGGTTCCGGCCCGCGCGCTCGCGCACCTCGCCGGGGGAGAGCACGGCCGTGGGGACGACCGTGTTGTGGACGGTGCGCCAGTCCGCGAGCCGCGCCCCGCTCCGCGCCCGCTCGACACGAAGATCGTTCATCCCGGCGGACAACCGCGACGGAACGCGGCCGGTCAACCCCTTTCCGGGCCCGCGCGCACCCGGGAGGGCGCGTCCGTACGGGTGGGGGCGGGGCCCCCGCGGCGGCCCCGGCCCCCGAACGGGTACGGATCGCTGCACTGTTCCCGGCCAGGAGGAAGCCGTCCCATGCCCGTCCGCAAGGGCGCCCCCGCGCTGCTGAGCGCCGGCACACTGTGCGCGGCCCTGTTGCTCACCGGCTGCGCGGGCCCCGCCACTCCGCCCGCGACCGCCCCGACCACCGCAGCCGCCGCGCCCGCCGGCGGCGCCCACCCCCACCCGGGCCCGCCGGGAGCGCCCGGCGGCCCCGCCTCCGTCCCGGCCCCCGCCTCCCGGCTCCCGGGCACCGGACCCGTCACCCACGCCTCCGTCCCCGCCGGCACCTCCCAGGTCCTCCTGGTCACCGGCGCCACCCCCGACTCCAACACCTCCACCGCGACGCTCCACGTACGGGACCGGGCCGGCCGCTGGAAGACGCAGGCCGGGCCCTGGCCCGCCCACAACGCGCTCCGGGGCTGGACCGCCGACCACGACGCGGGCGACCTGCGCACCCCGATCGGGGTCTTCCGGCTGGGCGACGCGGGCGGCCGGCTGCCCGATCCCGGCACCCGCCTCCCGTACGACCAGGACGAGCGGTTCGCGGTCAGCGGCACCGGCTTCGCGGGCGAACCCCTCGAAGGCTCCTTCGACCACGTGATCGCCATCGACTACAACCGGGTGCCCGGCCGCACGCCGCTGGACAGGGAACGCCCCCTCGGCGCGGAGAAGGGCGGCGGCATCTGGGTCCACGTCGACCACGGCGGCCCCACCCAGGCCTGCGTGTCCCTGGAGCGCGGGGCCATGCGCGAACTGCTCCGTGCCCTCGACCCGGCCCGGCAGCCCGTCGTGCTCATGGGCCCGGCGACCGAACTGGCCCGCTGACGCGGCCCGGCCGGACGGCGGCGGCTCGCAACGGCGCGACGGTTCTCGGCGGGGTGCCGGACCGCCGCGGCGTGCCGGACTCCCGCCGGTCGCCGGGCACCCGTCGCGAGGGGCGGGCCCGACGAGCCGCCCCCGACGCGCCGGCCCGTGACGTCCGGTCCCGGCGCGAGGAGTCCGGCGCGAGGAGCCCGGCCACGACGACGGCGGGACTCCCGGCCACCGCCGGGAGTCCCGCCGCCCGTCCTCTCCGCTCAGTTGCCGCCGGACGTGACGGCGCCCCGGAACGAGGCCGTGTGGTCACGGACCTGTTCCGGCGTCAGGTAGGCGTCGGTGTACTCGAAGTCCCGCAGCGTCCCCGCCTTGGAGGCCAGGAACCCGGTCCGCACGTAGTCGTCCCCGGCCACGGCGTTGAGCAGCCAGTTCGTCATCACCCGGGTCTTGGCCACGTTGGTCCGCAGCGCGCCCCAGTGGTAGGCGCGGGCCACGGCCTGCGCCGGCATCCCGTGCAGCTCCACGCCGAGCGGTTTCGAGACCCCGTCCATTCCGCCGAGGTCCACCACCAGCCCCAGGTCCTTGTGCCGGTACGGGTGGGTCGGCTCGCCGCGCAGGGTCGAGACCAGGTTGTCGGCGACCGCCTTGCCCTGCCGCATCGCGTGCTGGGCCGTCGGCGGGCAGATCGCGCCCTCCTCGCCCTTGGCGAGGTCGGGCACCGCCGCGGCGTCCCCGAGCGCCCACACCCCGTCGAGGCCCGGCACGGCCATCTCGGGCGAGACGGCGGCCCGGCCCTTGACGGTCTCCGTGCCGAGCGTCCCGATCAGGGGGCTCGCGGCCACTCCGGCCGTCCAGATCAGCGTCCGGCTGGGCAGCACCCGCCCGTCCGTGAGCGTCACCGCCTTCTCGTCCACCGAGGCCACCGACACGCCGAGCGACACCTCGATGCCGCGCCGGGTGAGGATGTCCATCGCCGCCCTGCCCAGCTTGTCGCCCAGTTCGGGCATGAGCTTCGGCGCGATGTCCACCAGGTGCCACTTGATGAGGGACGGGTCGAGCCGGGGGTACCGCTCGACCGCGTTCCGGGTGAGGAGCTGGAGACAGGCCGCGGTCTCCGTCCCGGCGTAACCGCCGCCGACGACCACGAACTGCAGCCGCGCGGCCCGTTCCGCCTCGTCGTTGCTCGCGTCCGCCAGGTCCAGCTGGGCGATGACGTGGTCGCGGATGTACGCGGCCTCCGCGAGCGTCTTCATCCCGCGCGCGTGCTCGGTGAGACCCGGGATGTCGAACGTGCGGGTCACGCTGCCGGGCGCGAGCACGAGGTGGTCGTACGGCTCGTTCACGTACTCGCCGGAGATCGTCCGCACCACGCAGACCTTCGCCGCCGTGTCGATCCCGACCACGCCCCCGGGGACGATCCGGGTCCGGTGCCGCTGGCTGCGCCGCAGCGACAGGGCGACCGACTGCGGGGTCAGGACCCCCGCGGCCACCTGGGGGAGCAGGGGGAGGTAGAGCTGGTACGAGAACGGCGAGAGGAGCGTGATGACCGCCTCCCGCTCCGCCAGCCGCCGTTCGAGCCTCCGTACACAGGCGACTCCGGCGAAGCCGGCGCCCACCACGAGAATCCTCGGTCGCGTCACGCTGTCCGCCTTCCGTATGAGCGTGCAGGGAGCCATGGGTCGTGCCTGAGGGCAATCATGTAAGACTTTTTCGCTGGATAACCCTTGTTCACTCTTTTTATCGCCATTGCGGCCGAATCGCTCTTCGACGCGATCCGCCCCGGCCCGGTGCCGTACGCCACCGGTCCATGATCCCGGCTACCCGCTCACGGCCGTTCTCACCGGCTTCTCCGCCACGGGGCGGGCGCGCGGGTCAGAGGACCACGATCCCCAGGGGCCGCGCACCCGCCGCGACCCGGCGGGTGGCGCCCGTGACGAGATCGACGACGGTCAGGCCGTCCCAGTGGCCGTCCCGGGTGAACCCGCCGGTCACATAGGCGGTGCGGCCGTCCCGGGACACGGCCACGTCCTCGTGCGGCCCCTCCAGCGGATGGATCCGCTCGGTCCCGTCCGGCGCGCGCACGGTCAGGGAGGGGCCGTCGTCCGCCGCCGGGTCGACCGGACCCGTGCCCACGGCGAGCAGCCTCCCGTCGGCGGTCACGGCGACACCGTGCTGGTGCGTGTTCGCCGTCATCGGCTCGACCGCCGTCCGGCCCGTCCGGGGATCGACCACGGCGAGCCGCTCGCCCTCGAACGGCAGCAGCAGCTTCCCGTCCGAGGGCCGCACCGCCGCGTAGTGCGGTTTGAGCCAGGAACCGAGCCCGCCCTCCGTGCCGTACGGGGCCACCTCCACCCGCCGGGGTTCCAGCGTCCCCGCCGGGACGACCGTGACGTCGAAGGAGTCGTGGTTCGTCACGTACACCTCGGCGCCGTCCCGCGACACGTCCACGTCGAACGGGCGCCGTCCGGCCGGCACCGTGCCGACGACCCGCGCCGCCGCCGTGTCGATCACCTCCAGGACGCCGTTCCCGCCGGGCACGTGGACCCCCACGTACGCCCGCCGCCCGTCCGGCGCGAGCGCGATGCCCATGCCGCCGCCCCGGTACTCGCCCGTGGTCACGGGCCCGGTCGCCGTCCGGTACGGGATCAGCGCGAGCCGTTTCCGGGCCGCGACGTCCACCACCGCCACCCCCTCGGCGGTCGCCACCCAGGCGCGCCCGTCGGCGCCGAGGGCCAGGCCGTACGGCGCGGCACCCGCCTCCACGGACCCGACGGCTCCCCGCCCGGGGTCCACGAAGGTGACCGTGTCGGAGCCGAAGTCGGTGACGAGCAGCGTGCCGGGCGCGGCCCCTCCGCCGGAGGAGGGCGACGCCGCGCCGGAGGGAGCGGTGCCCGCCGGGCCCGGCGCGGACGAACCGGCCACGGACCCTTCCCCGGCCGCCCCGGGGGCCGTGCCCCCGGCCCCCGGGGCGCACCCCGCCAGCAGGACGGCCGCCACCGCCCCGGGCACGAGGGCACGGGCGGCGCGGGACGGACGGCGGAACTTCGTCATGACGGACTCCTCGGTGCGGCGGCCGCGCGGGGGCGGGCCCGCGCCCTGCCCCGATCCTCCGCCCGCGTCCGCGTCCCCGGGGTCCGCCGTTCGGACGACACGGGGGTCGTCCGGAAGCCCGGCCGGCCGTCCCGGCCGGCCGCCGGCCCGGCGATCGCGGACGGTCGCGGGTCCGGCGGCCGTGTGCCCGGAGGGCGGTGGGCCGGGCCGGGTCACGCCGTCGCGAGGCCGTCCAGGAAGCGCAGCGCCCGCTCGGCGCAGAGCGCCGTCGCCTCCGGCACGAAGGACGGCGTGCCGCGCTCCGCGAACAAGTGCGCGCTCCCCGGATACAGGAACAGCTCCCGGTTCGCCGCGCCCGCCACCAGCTCGCGTGCGGCCGCCAGGTCTCCGTCGTCGGTGAAGTACGGGTCCGCGTCCATCCCGTGCACCTGGACGGGCACGCCCTCCGGCCACTCCTCCGCGAAGGCGTCCACCGGCAGGCAGCCGCCGATCAGAAGGGCGCCGAGGGCTCCGGGCCGGGTCTGCGCCAGTTTCTGCGCGGGCATCACGCCGAGCGAGAACCCGGCGTAGACGAGGCGTTCCGGCAGCTCGTCGGCGATCCGGCCGGCGCGCTCCGTGAAGCCGGTCCGCGAGGCGTGGGCGACCCCCTCCGCCAGATCCCCGAAGGTGCGCCCTCCGTACAGATCGGGCACGTGCACCGTGTGCCCCGCCCGTCGCAGCCCGTCGGCGAACGCCTCCACGCCCTCCGTCAGCCCGAGCGAGTGATGGAAGAGCAGTACTTCGGCCATGTCGCCGTCCCCTTGTCTCCGTGCGTGTCCCGCCCCCTCGCGGCGCGGGCCGTCCCGGTGGGCAGCATGGCGCACGGCACCGACAGCGCCCGGTCCGGCTATCGCAGCGGCCGGTGCGGGACGACGGCGCCCGCCTGGCCCATGACGCCCATGGGGCCGGTGACGCCCATCGGGCCCCCGGCGCCGCCCGGCCCGGCCTGGCCGCCCGGCCCGGCCTGGCCCCGCGGGCCCAGCGGGGCGTTCGGCCCCGCCGGGCCGCCGGGACCGGCGTGGGGCGCGCCCGCGCGCGCGTGCGAGGCGGCTCCCTGCGGGGCGGGACCGCCCTGCGGGGGCGCCGGGATGACCCGGCTCAGGTCCCGCAGGACCTCCTCCGCGACCTGGCGGACGTCACCGGGAACATCCCCCCGCTCCCGTATGAGCTCGGCGTAGATCGGTGCCGTGCCGTCCGCGTGGTTCATGGGGTTCGCTTCTTTCGTCTGCGCCGGTTCCGTCACCGGCAGGGCGACGGCGAGTCTACGGGGCGCCGCCGACACGCCCGGGATCGGGAGTCCGCCGTGACCTCCGCCGACGGCCGCCGGTCCGATAATCACTGTCCTTCCCGGTCCTCTTCGCCAAGAATGGATCATCGAAACACCACGGGAGGGGACCCCATGAGCCAGGACACCCTGACTCTGCACGACCTGATGCCGTCCGACGAGCTCGCCGACGCCCTCGCCGACGGGCACGTGACGCGGAAACCGCACCCCGCGCTGCCGCTGTCGATCTACACGTACACGCGCGCGTGCCAGTACGCCCAGCACTGGAACCGGGCCACCCTCCGCTGCCGCGGCCTCGTCGCCGACGACACCGGGCGCGTCGTCGCGCTGCCGCTCCCCAAGTTCTTCAACCTCGCCGAACACACCACCGGCAGCCCCTACGCGCCCCCGCTGCCCGACGAACCCTTCGAGGTGTACGACAAGGTCGACGGCAGCCTCGCCGTGGTCTTCCACTACGCGGACCGCTGGCACGCCGCCTCCAAGGGCTCCTTCACCAGCTCCCAGGCCGTCTGGGCGCAGCGCCGGCTCGACGCCGCCGACACCACGGGCCTGACGCCCGGCGTCACCTACCTCGCGGAGATGGTCTACCCGGGCAACCGCGTCGTCGTGAACTACGGCGAGCGCCGCGACCTCGTCCTGCTCGCCGCCTTCGGCCCGGACGGCGCCGAGGTGCCGCTGGCCGAGGCCGCCGCCTCCTGGGCGCCCCTCGGCAGCGTCGTCCGCACCTGGTCCGTCGCGAGCGTCGCCGAACTCGTCGCCCTCACCGAGTCCAGCACCCTGCCGGGCGGCCGCCCGGCCACCGGCACCGAAGCCGAGGGATTCGTCCTGCGCTTCGCCTCCGGCCTGCGCGCCAAGGCCAAGCTCGGCGAGTACGTCCGCCTCCACAAGGTGCTCACCGGGGTCACCGAGCGGGACATCTGGCGCGGCCACGGCATCCAGCGCTTCGCCGGCCTGCCCGCCACGCGGCTCGCCAAGGGCCTCGGCTGCGCCGTCACCGACGTCGAGGCCTCCGGCGGCAAGCCCCTCGACGCCCTCCTGGAGCAGGTCCCCGACGAGTTCGACCACTGGGTGCGCGGGGTGATCGACCGCCTGGAGGCCGCCGCCGCCGACCGCGAACGGGCGGTGGACGAGGAGTACGCCCGCCTGGCCCACCTCGCCGGCGACCGGGCCGCCTTCGCCCGCGCGGCCGCCGCCCTGCCCGACCGGGGCCTGCGCGCCGCCCTCTTCCAGCGCCTCGACGGACGCCCCACCGACCTCCTCGTCTGGCGGCAGGTCCGCCCCGAGGCCACCGACCCCTTCGCCCACGACGAGGAGAACTGAGACCGTGCCCGTCGTCCACGTCATGACCGGCCTTCCCGCCTCGGGGAAGACGACGGCCGCCCGCGCCCTCCAGGCCGGCGCCGAGGGACGCGTGCGCCGCGTCAACCTCGACGACCTGCGTGCCATGCTCGACCTGCCCGACCCGGAGAACGGCCGTTCGCACACGCGGGAACAGACCGTCCTCGCCGTCCAGGACGCCGCCGTCCGCGCGGCCGTCGACGGCGGCTTCGACGTCGTCGTCGACAACACCCACCTGACCCCGCACATCCCCAAGCGGCTCAAGGCCGCCGTCGCGGGCCTGGACGTCACCTTCGCCGTCCACGACTTCACCGCCGTGCCCGTCGACGAGTGCGTCCGCCGCGACGCCGCCCGCGAGCGGTCCGTCGGCGAGGAGATCATCCGCGTCCTCGCCGGCAAGCACGCCAAGGCCGTCCGGGGCGGCTGGCGCCTCACCGCCGACTGGCTCAACGACCGCCCGGCCGTCGAGCCCTACGTTCCCGACCCGGCGCTCCCCACCGCCGTCATGTGCGACATCGACGGCACCCTCGCCCTGCGCGTCGACCGCGGCCCGTACGACTTCACCCGCTGCGACCGCGACGTGCTCAACGTCTCCGTGCGCGACGCCCTGAAGGCCTTCCGGGACGCCGAGGACGACCGGATCGTCCTGCTCTCCGGGCGCAGCGAGGACCACCGCGCCCTCACCGAGGCCTGGCTCGCCCGCCACGGGGTGCCCTACGACGAACTGTGGATGCGGGCCTCCGGCGACGGCCGGGGCGACGACCTCGTCAAGGCGGAGCTCTTCGACGCCCACGTGCGCCACCGCTACGCCGTGCGCGTCTCCCTCGACGACCGCGACCGCGTCGTCGCCCTCTGGCGCCGCATCGGCCTGCCCACCTGGCAGGTCAACTACGGCGCCTTCTGAGCGGACCGGCCACGAAGCGCCCCGTACCGTCCCCGGCCCCTCCCGCCGGGGGCGGCACCGGCCGCTCCCGGCGCCGTGTCAGGATCGTGGGATGGTGGAGAAGATCATCGCGGCGTGCGACGGCGCGTCGAAGGGAAACCCCGGTCCCGCGGCCTGGGCATGGGTCATCGGCCGGGCCGACGGGTCGGTCGACCGCTGGGAGGCGGGCCCGCTCGGCCGGGCGACCAACAACGTGGCCGAACTCACGGCCCTGGAGAGGCTCCTGGAGGTCCTCGACCCCGACGTGCCCGTCGAGGTCCGCATGGACTCGCAGTACGCCATGAAGGCGGTCACGACCTGGCTCCCCGGCTGGCGCCGCAAGGGCTGGAGGACCGCGTCCGGCAGCCCGGTCGCCAACAAGGACCTGGTGGTCCGCATCGACGCGCTGCTCACCGGCCGCGACGTCGACTTCGTGTACACCCCCGCGCACCGGGCGGACGGCGACCCCCTCAACGACGCCGCCGACCGCGCGGCCGGCCACACCGCCCGCACCCAGGAGGCCACGGGTTCCGCCTCCGGCGCCCCGCTCCCCCCGCCCGAGGCGTCCGCGCGGGCCTCCGCGCCCCGCTCGCGCTCCTCCGCGCCCCCGCGTCCCCGGGAGACGTCCGCGAACGGCTCCGCCACCCGCCGGACACGCCCGTCCGGCGGCACGCTGAAGGCGAGATTCGCGGGCCGCTGCCGCTGCGGCAAGGCCTACGACAAGGGCGAGACCATCAGCAGGAACCCCGACGGCTGGGGCCATCCCACCTGCGTCTGAACGACCGCGCCGTCCGACTGGCGGGCGGCGCCGTCCGTTGTCCGAGACGGCGGAACCGGGTCGCGCGGGAGGCTTCACCCGCGCGTGCGCCCGGGTTCGCCCGGGGTTCTGTTCTCCGAGCGGTTGTGGCTGCATACTGTCCTCCTCGCACCGGTGACGAACCGCTCTCACCTGCTCATTCGTCGTTCTCACGACCTGGTCGGCACCGGCGAGAACCTCCCTCCAGCTCCGCCGTGGACTCTCCGTGGCGGAAGCCTCCCTGCCCGTGAAAGACCCGAGGTTCCGTGCCAGTACCTGTTCTCCTGACCGGGCGCTCCGTGCGCCTGGAGCCGCTGGCGATGCGGCACGCCGAAGCCCTCGCCCGGGCCGGCGGGGCGGACCGATCGGCCTACGCCTTCACCCCCGTGCCCGACGGCCTCGAATCGGCCCTCGACTACATCGCCCGTGCCCTGACCGATCAGGCGGCAGGCCGTTGCCTGCCCTTCGCCCTGGTCAGTACGGCCGACGAACGGGTCGTCGGTTCGACCCGGTTCCTCGAACTCGACTACTGGCGGGGCCCGCTCGTCTGGCCCCCCGTCCCGGGGATGCCCCACGGCGATCCCCTGACCGCCGTCCCCGACGCGGCCGAGATCGGCAACACGTGGATCGCGGGCGCCGCGCGGGGCACCGGCGTCAACACCGAGGCCAAGTACCTCATGTTCCGGCACGCCTTCGACGTCTGGGGCGTCCGGCGCGTCACCCTGCGCGCCGACGCCCGCAACACCCGCTCCAGAATCGCGATCGAACGTCTCGGAGCGACCTGCGAGGGCGTCCGCCGCGCCCACTCCCGGGGCCTCGACGGCGCCGTCCGCGACACGGCCTTCTACTCGGTCCTCGACGAGGAGTGGCCCGCCGTCCGCGACGTCCTCGAACTCCGCATGACCGCCCCGCGCCGGGTCCGCGCCCCGCACGACCTGCTCCCGGCCTGAGGACCCGTGACCGCCGCCCCGCTCTCCCGGGGCGGCGGTCACGGGCGCTCCGGGGCCCTCCCGGCGGGCCCGGTACGGTGACCGGGACAGCGAGCCGCACCACCCGAAGGGACCGAGTGACCGTGCCGACCGGAACCCCCGACGTACTCCTCCGGACGGAGGGACGCGCCGGGTTCGTCACCCTGAACCGGCCCCGCGCCATCAACGCGCTCACCCACGCCATGGTCCTCGCCGTGGACGCGGCCCTCACGGAGTGGGAACACGACCCGGCCGTCACCACCGTCGTCCTCGAAGGGGCGGGGGAACGGGGCCTCTGCGCCGGGGGCGACATCCGCGCCATCCACGACGACGCCCGTGCCGGGGGCACCGCGTCGACGGCCTTCTGGCGGGACGAGTACCGGCTCAACGCCCGGATCGCCCGCTACCCCAAGCCGTACGTGGCCCTCATGGACGGCATCGTCATGGGCGGCGGCGTCGGTCTCTCCGCCCACGGCTCCCACCGCGTCGTCACCGAACGCTCCCGGGTCGCCATGCCCGAGACCGGCATCGGCTTCGTCCCCGACGTCGGCGGCACCCACCTCCTCGGGCGCGCCCCCGGCGAACTCGGCACCCACCTCGCCCTCACCGGGAACCCGGTGGGGGCCGCCGACGCGATCCTCACCGGCCTCGCCGACCGGTACGTCCCCGCCGCCGGGCTCCCCGCCCTGGCCGGCGACCTGACGCGGCTGCCGGCCGACGAGGCCCTCGCCCGGCACGCCGCCACGCCCCCGCCCGGCGTCCTGGCCGGGCAGCGGGAGTGGATCGACGCCTGCTACGCCGCCCCGACCGTCGAGGAGATCGTCGGGCGCCTCTTCGACACCGGCGTGCCCGCCGCCAAGGAGACGGCCACCACCCTCCTCACGCGGTCCCCGACCGCCCTCAAGACGACCCTGGCCGTCCTCCGCCGCTCCCGTGCCCTCGCCACCCTGGAGGAGGTCCTGGACCTGGAGTACCGCGTCTCCTGCGCCGCCCTGACCACCCCCGACCTCGTCGAGGGCATCCGCGCCCAGGTCGTCGACAAGGACCGCGACCCGCGCTGGAGCCCCGCCGCCCTCGAAGCGGTCACGGACGCCGACGTCGCCCGCTGCTTCGCGCCGCCGCCCGGCGGAGACCTGGGCCTCGCCACCACCGTCACCACCGCCGTCGCCGCCGAGGAGACCGGCCGGCCTCCCGGGGACCGCGCGTGACCGCGGCCGCCTCCTTCCGGCCCGTGCTCGACCGCATCGCCGAGGAGATCGCGGAACTCGCCGACCGGGGCGCCCCCGCCGACTACATCCCCGCCCTCGCCGCCGGAGACCCGGCCGACTTCGGCATGGCCGTGGCCGAAGCCGACGGCGGCGTCTACGGGGTGGGGGAGTGGCGGCGCCCCTTCTCCACCCAGTCCGTCACCAAGGTCTTCACGCTCGCGCTCGCCCTCGCCGGAGAGGGCGACGCCCTCTGGGCCCACGTCGGCCGGGAGCCCTCCGGCGACCCGTTCAACTCGCTCGTCCAGCTGGAGTACGAGAACGGCATCCCGCGCAACCCGTTCATCAACGCCGGCGCCCTCGTCGTCACCGACCGCCTGCACCGCCTCACCGGCGACGCCTCCGGAAGCCTCCTCGCCTTCCTGCGCGCCGAGAGCGGCAACCCGGACCTCGCCTTCGACCCGGCCGTGGCCGCCTCCGAAGCCGCCCACGGCGACCGCAACGCGGCCCTCGCCCACTTCATGGCTTCCTACGGCAACATCACGGGCCCCGTCCCCGACCTGCTGCGCGAGTACTTCCGCCAGTGCTCCCTCGAAGCCTCCTGCGCCGACCTGGCGCTCGCCACCGGCTTCCTCGCCCGGCACGGACTGCGCGCCGACGGCACCCGGCTGCTCACCCGCAGCCAGGCCAAGCAGGTCAACGCCGTCATGCTCACCTGCGGCACCTACGACGCGGCCGGAGACTTCGCCTACCGCGTCGGCCTCCCGGGCAAGAGCGGCGTCGGCGGGGCCGTCGTCGCCGTGGTCCCGGGCCGCTGCACCCTGTGCGTCTGGAGCCCCGGCCTGGACAGCCGGGGCAACTCGGTGGCGGGCGTCGCCGCCCTCGACCGGTTCACCACCATCACCGGCCTGTCCGTCTTCTGACACGGGCCCGGCGGCCCGGCGGGGCCTCAGCCCCGGCGCCGGCGCGCCCGCGGCGCCCCGACGGGGCCCCCGCAGCCGCCGAGGGCCGCCGGCTCGCCCAGGGTGCCGGCCGCCGTCCGCCAGGCCTCGGTGACGGCCCCGTGCGCGAGCGCCGTCGCCTCGGCCACGTCGGCGGGCAGCGTCAGCGGCGCCCCGATGTGCACGTGCAGGCCCGGCCTGCGGACGGGCGCCGTCAGCACCCCGGCGAGCTGCTTCGCCCGTCCGCCGGAGGTGATCCGCCGGGCACCCGCCTGCCCGACGGGCACGACCTGCGCCCCGGTGGCCAGGGCCAGCCGGGCGAGCCCGGTCCGGAACGCCTCCGGCGGGTTCTCGGCGGCGTCCCGGCGCGGCGGGATGCGGCCCTCCGCGTACAGCATCACGTGCCGCCCCGACGCGAGTGCGACCGCCGCGTGGTCGAGGGCGGCCGCCGCGCGTGCCGACCCCCGGTGCACGGGCACGTGACCCTCCCGGGTCAGGGCCCGGCCGAGGACCGGGACCCTCCAGAGCCCCGAGGTGGCCATCAGGACCGGCTCGACCGCCAGCCGCCGCCGGAGCGCGGCGAGCACGAGCGCCGGGTCCGCGAGCGAGGTGTGGTTCACGACCAGGATGCTGCCGGGCGAGAGGCGGACCCCGGGGTCGGCGGTGACGGTCAGTCGACCGAAGAACGGGACGACGCGGGCGGCGATGCGGCTGAGCACGGAAGGGCCCCCTGGAGCCGAGGACGATGCGTTGACGCCGTCATCGTCGCGGGCCGCCGGAACCCCGGCATGAGCGGCCGTACTCAGCTTCCGTACTCACCCCCGGCGGGAGCCGGTGACCGGGCCCGCCGCCCACCGGTCTAGGCTGACCCGAGGTCCGGCGCGAACGCCCGGCACGAGGGGCGGCACGGGGGAGGTGCGGGCGGTGGAGCGTTCCACGCGGCGGCTCGCGGCCTTCCTGCCCGTGCTGCTCTGCGTGCTCTGGTCCCTGTTCCCCGCCCCCGTCGCGGACGCGGACACGGCCCCCCCGGCTCCCGTCTCCGTCCGGGCGGCCGTCCCGATCCCGATCCCGGCCCCGGTCACGGTCACGGGCCCGCCGGACCGCGCGGCCCCGGCCACCGGACCGGCCCACCACCTGGCACCGCCGGAACCGCACCTCTCGCCCGTCGCCGTCGCCGGGTTCCCGGCCGCCGTCGAGCACTCCGTACGGTTCCCGGCGCCCCCCGCCGCCCCCGCGGCCGTGCCCGCCGGCCCCTCCCCGCCCGCACGGGGCCTTTTCACGGGCGATCCCCGCCGCGAGCGGGCACCGCCCGGCGGCCCCCACGTCCCGAGGGACCCCCGGGGCCCTCCCTCCACCCGGCACAGCTGACGTTCCCCGCGTCGCCGTCCGGGACACCGGCATGTCCACGGACCGGTCGCCGACGCGCATCCGACCGTACGTCCGGCACGGGAACGGCCCGCGCGCCCTCCGGGGCGGTCCGCGCCGGCCCGTGCGCTGCCTGTGGAGTACCCATGTCCTCTCGTGCCGCGCTGTGGCGCGCGCTCCTCGCGCTCGCCGTCGTCGCGCTCTCCCTCTGGATCACCCTCACCACCCCGCCCCGCCTCGGACTCGACCTGCGGGGCGGCACCCGCATCGTCCTCCAGACCGAGGACGGCCCCACCGTCCGCGCCGACGCCGCCGCCACCGACCGCGCCCTGGAGGTCCTCCGCAGGCGCGTCGACGGCCTCGGCGTCGCCGAACCGTCGCTCGCCCGCTCCGGCGAACGGCGCATCGTCGTCGAACTGCCGGGCCTGCGCGACCCGCGCCGGGCCGCCGCGACCATCGGCCGTACGGCACAGCTCACCTTCCACGCCGTCACCGGCGAGGCACCGGGACCGGCCGGACCGGCCGCCGGCGGGACGCGCGTCCTCGCCGACCCCGACGCGCCCGGCCGCTTCCTCTCCCTGGCGGCGCCCGCCCTCACCGGCGACGGCGTCAAGGGCGCGGAAGCCGTCCTGGACAGCACGAGCGGCCGGGGCTGGACCGTCGACCTCTCCTTCCGGGACGGGGCCGCGGGCGACTGGGCGCGGATCACCGGCGACGCCGCCTGCGCCGCCCAGGGCGACCCGGCCCGCAGGGTCGCGATCGTCCTGGACGACAGGATCGTCTCCGCCCCCGGCATGGAGGCGGGCGTCCCCTGCGGGGCGGGCATCGGCGGCGGCTCCGCGCAGATCACCGGCGGCTTCTCCGGCCAGGAGGCGCGCGACCTCGCCGCCCTCGTCCAGGGCGGCGCGCTGCCCGTCCCCGTGACGACGGTCGAGCAGAGCACCGTGGGCCCGACGCTCGGCGCGGAGGCGATCCGGGCCAGCGCCCTCGCGGCGGTGATCGGCCTCGCCTGCACCGGACTCTTCGTCATCGTCGTCTACCGGCTCCTCGGCCTCCTCGCCACCGTCGCCCTGCTGCTGTACGGACTGATCTCGTACGCCGCCGTCGTCGCCCTGGGCGCCACCCTCACCCTGCCCGGCCTCGCCGGCTTCGTCCTCGCCATCGGCATCGCCGTCGACGCGAACGTCCTGGTCTTCGAACGGGCCAGGGAGGAGTACGCCGCCCTGGGCCGGACCGCCGGGCGCGACCTGCGGCGGCCGGTGACGACGGCGTTCGGCAAGGTGTGGAGCGCGGTCGCGGACTCCCACATCACCACCCTGCTCGCGGCCGGCCTGCTGTTCGTCTTCGCCACGGGCCCGGTCAAGGGCTTCGGCGTGACGCTCGCCATCGGCGTGGTGACCTCGGTCCTCACCGCCATGGTGATCACCCGGCTCCTCGCCGACCTGACGCTCCGGCTGCCCGCGGTGCGCAGGCGCCCCGCGGTGACCGGCATGGCCGCGCTCGGCCGGCTGCGGACCCGGCTGAACCGCCGCGTCCCGCGCCTGACGGCCCACCGCCGCCGCTGGCTGACCGGCTGCGCCGCGCTCCTGCTCGTCGCCCTCGCCGGAATCGGCGTCCGGGGCATGGAGTTCGGCGTCGAGTTCACCGGCGGCCGGGTCGTCCAGTACGCGGCGGAACGCCCCGTGGACGCCGACGCCGCCCGCGCGGCCGTCACGGCCGCCGGCTTCCCCGACGCCGTCGTGCAGTCGACCGGCGACGGCGACGTGTCGGTCCGGGTGAAGGAGACCGGGGACAGCGAGCAGGAGAAGATCGAGAAGGCGCTCGCCGAGGCCGCGGGCCCGGTGACGGTGGAGCGGGACGACCTGATCGGCCCGAGCCTGGGCGACGAACTGCGCACCCACGCCCTGATCGCGCTCGGCCTGGCCGTGGCGGCGCAGCTCCTCTACCTGACGGTGCGCTTCCGCTGGACGTACGCCACGGCCACCGTCGCGGCCATGGCCCAGGACGTCCTGCTCGTGGTCGGCCTGTTCGCCTGGCTGGGCAAGCCGGTGGACAGCGTGTTCCTGGCGGCGCTGCTGACCGTCGTCGGCTACTCGGTGAACGACTCCGTCGTGGTGCTCGACCGGCTGCGGGAGCTGCGGCGGCGCGGCGGCGGCGTACCGCTGCCCGACCTGGCCGACCGGGCGGTGGCCCAGACCCTGCCGCGCACCGTCAACACGGGCATGGGCGCGCTCTTCGTCCTGGTGGCGCTCGCCGTCCTGGGCGGCGACTCGCTCACGGACTTCTCGATCGCGCTCCTCGCGGGCGTCGTCCTGGGCATGGGGTCCACCGTCTTCACCGCGATCCCGCTCGCCGTCACCCTGGAGGCCCGCCATCCGGCTCCCGCGCCCGTTCCCGCGCCGCGCGGGCGGGTGGGTGCCGTCGTCTGATCCCGGGGGTCCGCCGCCCCGCCCTTTCCCGCGCTTCCCGTGCGACGGGCGGGGCGGCGGGCCCGGCCCGGTTCGGCCCCGGTCGGGCCGGCGGCGCGCCGCGTGTCCCGGGCGTCCGGGTCCCCGCCGGCCGGCGGGGACCGGGGCGCGGGTGGACGGACGCGGGCGCGCCGTGCCGACGACGACCCGATCCGGCCGGGACCGGGGACGCCCCGGTCCCGGCCGTGGCACCCGGTACCGCCGCCCGATCCTCTTCAGGCGGCGCGGGCGATGTCCAGCCTTTCGGGCGACGGCTCGTATCCGGCCGCCCTGTAGGCGGCGACGGCGGCCGTGTTCGAGCTCGGGGTGCTGACGAGCGCGCTCGACGCGCCCAGCGCGCGCAACGCGGCCGCGGCGGCGACGGCGATCGCCGTCCCGTAGCCGCGACCGCGATGGTCGGCGTGCACGCCCACCGGCTCCAGCAGGCCGGGCTTGCCGGGTCCGGCCGACCAGACCGTCGCCGCGGCCACCGCGTTGTCCTGGTCGTCGTAGCCGATCAGACAGCGGGCGTCGGCGTAGACCGGCCCCGCCGCGAGGACGTGCCAGGCCTCCTCGGTGAACGCCGGGCTGCCGAACGCCGAGCGATGCACGGCGGTCCGCACCCCCGCCGTCTCCGGACCGGCCGTCTCGATCCGCAGGCCGGAGTCCTGCACCGGCCCGGCGAGGTCGCGGCGCAGCGGCGTCCACGGCTCGTCCGGAGTCCAGCCCGCCTCCAGGAGCACCTCGCGGAGCAGGGCGCCGTCGGGTACTTCGAGGCAGGCCTTCCCGGCCGGCAGGACCCCGCGCTCCGGATCGTCGAGGTCCGCCAGCAGCCGGCGTGCCAGATCGCCGTCCCGGCGCAGGTCCGGCGCTGTCGTCAGGCGCAGCAGATCAGGGGCGTCCAGGTATCCGACGGCGATGATCCGTCCGTCCGCGCTCCAGGTGCGGACGGCCGCGGCCAGCCTCTCCCCGCCCAGCGCCCAGGCCCAGCCGAGGTCTCCCGGATGGAGTTGCAGGGGCGTGCGGTCGTCCTGCCACAGACGGAGGGCGTCCACGGCCCCGGTCAGCACGTCGACGCAGGGTTCGTTCAGAACGATCGTCATGTCCCGTATTCCACAGCGGCGGGGCGACCGGCCGCACCTGGTTTTGTTCCAGTCGGCCGGATCGGCGGGACACGCCCCGGTGGTGTCGTCAGGAGCCCCGGTGCGCCTCCTCCCCGCCGTCCGGCCGGACCGGGCCCGGCGGCCTCCAGTCGGCGTGCCGCAGGACGGCGCGCAGGGCGGCGCGGGACGGTGCCGCCCGGAGGGCCGCGTTGCGCAGGGAGACCGCGAGGGGGTGGGAGAGTCCCTGTCCCATCCGGCCGGCCCGGCGGGCCGCGCGGGCGACGGCCTGGCTGCGCGGGCGGCGTTCGGCGTCGTACCGGGTCAGTGCGGCGTCCACGGTCGGCCCGGCGGAGAGCGCGGCGGCCAGGGTCACCGCGTCCTCCAGGGCCTGGCAGGCGCCCTGCCCCAGGTTCGGGGTCATGGCGTGGGCCGCGTCGCCGAGCAGGACGACGCGGCCGGACACGAACGACGGCAGAGGGGCGGCGAGTTCGTGGACGTCGTGGTGCAGCACGGCCCCGGGATCGGTCGCGGCGAGCAGCGCGGGGACCGGCGCGTGCCAGTCCCGGAAGCGGTGGCGCAGCACGGCCAGGGGGTCCGGGTGGCGTATCCCGGCCGGGGAGTTGAGCACGGCGTGCCACTCCGCCCGGCCGTCGGCGAAGACGATGTGCCCGAACTCGGCGCCCCCGCCCCACGTCAGCTCGAAGTCGGACTCCAGGGGGAGCGCCGTCTCCGTGACGGCGCGCAGCACGGTGGCCCCGCTGTAGGCCGGGCCCGGATGGCCGGGGAAGAGGCGGGCGCGGAGCGCGCTGTTCACGCCGTCGGCCGCCACGACCAGGTCCGCCTCCCGCACGCCGTCCCCGGTGGCCACGCCCGCCCGGCCGGGGCCCGTGCGGACGAGGGAGGTCACCTCCGCCCCGGTGACCAGGCGTCCGGCGGGCAGCGCGGCGCGCAGCAGGCGGTGCAGCACGGCGCGCGGGATGCCGACGATCGGCGTGCCGAGCGCCCGCTCCAGGGCGGCCCCGTCCATCCGCGCCAGCCACCCGCCGTCCGGCGTGCGGGTGCCCCCGGTGTACTGGAGCCGGGCGGCCCCGCGCACCGCCGCGCCGACGCCGAGGGCGTCCAGGGCGCGGATGCCGTTGGCGTGCAGGGAGATGCCGGCGCCGGCGTCGTCGAGGGTGCCGGCGCGTTCGAGGACGGTCACCTCCCATCCGGCGAGCCGCAGTCCGATCGCGGCGGCGAGCCCTCCGATCCCTCCGCCGACCACCACGGCGTTCCCCTTCATGCGGGCCCCTCTCCCGGTCTTCTACAGGTGTAGAAGATCGTACGCCCTTCCGCCCCGGTGTGGAAAACCCGGTGTAGAAAAGGGGGATGTCCGCCACCCGACGCGCCCTCCTCGCCGACACCGCCATCGACGTTCTCGCCGAACACGGGGTGCGGGGACTCACCCACCGCGCGGTGGACCGGGCCGCCGGCCTGCCGGACGGCACCACCTCCGCGTACCACCGCACCCGCCAGTCCCTCCTGACCGCGCTCGTGCGGCGCCTGGTGGAGCGCGACCAGGCGGAGATCCAGGAGGCGGGGGAGCGGTACGGCGTTCCGCGCGACGCCGGGGAACTGGTCGCCGGACTCACCGCCTTCGCCGCCGGCCGGCTCACGGGCGAGGGCCGCCGCCGCTCCCTCGCGCGCTACGCGTGCGCCCTCGAAGCCGTGCGCCATCCCGAACTGCGGGAGATCCTCGTGCCGCGCGAGAACGCGGCCCTGCGGTCGGTCCGGGACTTCCTGGCGGCCCGGGGCCTCCCGGACGCCCGCGAACGCACCGTCACCCTGCTCGTCTGCGTCGACGGCCTGGTCTTCGACCGCCTGGTCAACGGCGGGACCGTGTCCGCCGAGGAGATCCGCCGCCTGGTGGCGGCCGCCCTGGACTGAGGGGTCCGGGGCGCGCGGTCCCGGGCGCGGCCGTCCGCGCCACCGGGGCGGCAACTTCCCGTCCGCGTGGCGTTCGCCGTCCGGAGGCGCCGGCGTCTCCCCATGGTGACGTGTGCATGCCACGATGGCGCGTACCGTACGACGCCGCCCGCCCGACCCAAGGGGACGCAGTGAAGACACCCGCGTACGCCACCCGGAGCGCCCTCGCCCTCGCCGGCGCCCTCACGCTGCTCGTCGCCCTCCCGGGCAGCGCGCTCGCCGCCCCGCCCCCCGCGCTGCCCGCGAACGCCGACGCCCTCGAACGGGCCTTCCAGCCGGCCTTCGACTACGACACGGACGGCTGCTACCCCACTCCCGCCATCGGTCCGGACGGCACGCTCAACGGCGGCCTCAAGCCGTCGGGCGCCCTCGACGGCCAGTGCCGCGACGCCTCCGACCTCACCCACACCAACGGCTACGCGCGCGCGAAGTGCAACAACGGCTGGTGCGCGATCGTCTACGGCCTCTACTTCGAGAAGGACCAGGCGGTGGCCGGCAGCGGCCTCGGCGGCCACCGGCACGACTGGGAGCACGTCGTGGTGTGGGTGCGCGACGGCCGGGCGGAGTACGTCTCCACCTCCGCCCACGGCGACTTCCGGGTGCACGCCCGCGACCGCGTCCGCTGGGACGGCGACCACCCCAAGATCGTCTACCACAAGGACGGCATCGGCACCCACTGCTTCCGCCTCGCCAACGGCAACGACGAACCGTCGGAGAACCACCTGCACACCTGGCAGTACCCGGCCCTGGTCGGCTGGAACGGCTACCCCGCCGGAATCCGGGAGAAGCTCGTCCCGGCCGACTTCGGCAGCGCGCACTTCGGCCTCGAGGACGGCAGCTTCGCCGCCCACCTCGCCAAGGCCCTGCCGGCCGGGATCGCCTTCGACCCGAACGGCTGAGCCGCCCTCCCTTCCCGGCGGGCCGGACGTACGGCGACGGCACCGGGCCGCACCGGACCGGCCCCCGGGAGGCTCCGCGATCTCCTCCGTCCCGGCGGCAACCTTCCGCGCCCCGGCGGCGACTGGGGAACGTCCGCCGCTTCCGGCGCGGACACCCCCACGGACGGAAGGAAGCACGACGTGAGCGAGACCCGGAGCAGAGCGAGGCACCGCAGGCGGGGCAGGGCCCTGGTGATCGGAGTCCCCGCGGCCCTCGCCGCGGCGGGGGTCCTGGCCTACGGCACGGCCTTCGACCTGTTCGGTACGGACGCGAGCCCCCGGGCCGGCGCCGCGTCCGCACCCGCGTGGGCGAGCGCCGTCGCCGACGGCTTCGCGTCCGTCGACGCGCTGGGCCAGAAGGGCACGTACGGCGGGCGCGACGGCAGGACCGTCACCGTGCGGAACCTCGCCGACCTGGAGAAGTACGCCGCGGCCCCGGAGCCGTACGTCGTCGTCGTGGCCGGGACGATCGACGTGAAGCCCGTGGGCAAGGAGATCAAGGTCGCCTCCGACAAGACGATCGTCGGCTCGGGCACCTCGGGCCACATCGTCGGAGGGGGCTTCTTCCTCGGCCCCGGCGTCCACAACGTCATCATCCGGAACCTGACGATCCGGGACGCGTACCAGGGCGTCTGGAACGACAAGGAACACGACTTCGACGCGGTCCAGATGGACGGCGCGCACCACGTGTGGATCGACCACAACGACCTGCGGCACATGGCCGACGGGCTGATCGACAGCCGCAAGGACACCACGTACGTCACCGTGTCCTGGAACCGGCTCGGCCACAACAACAAGACCTTCGGCATCGGCTGGACGGGGAACGTCACCGCGGACCTGACGGTCCACCACAACTGGTTCCGCGAGACCGAGCAACGCAACCCGTCCACCGACAACGCGGCCCACGCCCACCTCTACAACAACTACCTCCAGGACGACCCCGGCACGGCCGTCACCTCCTCCTACGGCAACTACGCCCGCGGCAGGACCCGGATGCTCCTGGAGAACAGCTACTTCCAGGGCGTGAACAACCCGGTGACCAAGGACGCCACCGCCTCCCTCGTCCAGCGCGGCAACGTCTTCTCCGGCACCACGGGCCGCAACGAGAGCGGCGGCACGGCGTTCGACCCCAGGACGTACTACCCGTACGCCCCCGACCCGGCGGACCGGGTGCCCGCCCTGCTCAGGGCCGGCGCGGGACCGCGCTCCTCGATCGGCACGACCGGTACGGCCGCCCCCGCCGCCCCCACCGTCCTCACGGTCGCCAAGGACGGCAGCGGCCGGTTCACCGGCGTCCAGAAGGCCGTCGACGCCGTCCCGGCGGGCAACGGCTCCCGCGTCGTGATCCGGGTGGCTCCCGGCGTGTACCGCGAGACGGTCCGGGTCCCGTCGAACAAGCCCCACGTCACGATCGAGGGAACGGGCACCAGCCGCAAGGACACCGTCATCGTCGAGGGCCACGCCTCCGGCACGCCCCGGCCCGACGGTCCGGGAACGTACGGCACGGGCGGCAGCGCCACCGTCGCGATCGAGGCCGACGACACCGCCGTCCGCAACCTCACCGTCTCCAACGACTTCGACGAGGCCCGGAACCAGCACCTGAACGGGCACCAGGCGGTGGCCCTGCGCACCGCCGCCGACCGGATCGTCCTGGCCGGCGTCATCGTCGAGGGCGACCAGGACACCCTCCTCCTCGACACCGCAGGCCGGGACCGGCCGGGCCGCGTGTACGTCACCGACTCCTACGTCACCGGCAACGTCGACTTCGTCTTCGGCCGCGCCACGGCCGTGATCGACAAGTCCGTCCTCACCCTGAAGAAGCGCTGGGACGGAACCTCCGCCGGATACGTCACGGCGCCGAGCACCCCCGCCGGGCGGAAGGGCTTCCTCATCACCCGTTCCGCCGTGAACGGCGACGTCGCCGCCGGGAGCTTCCACCTCGGACGCCCCTGGCACGCCGGGGGCGACGCCACCCTCGACCCGCAGACCACGGTCCGCGACAGCGTCCTCGGCGCCGGCGTCAAGGCCGCCCCGTGGGCGGACATGGGCGGCTTCTCCTGGAAGGGCGACCGCTTCGCCGAGTACCGCAACACCGGTCCCGGCTCCCGCCCGGCGAGCGGCGACCGCCCCCACCTGACGGCCGCCCGCGCCGCCACCCAGGACACCGCGCACTGGCTCGGCGACTGGACCCCCGTCACCGGCTGACGCCCCGCACCGGACCGTCCGGGGCCGACGCGGGCTTCCGGGCCTCGATCAGGGTCCGCGCGGAGTGGGCGACGAACGGCCCCTCCGCGCGGATCAGCGCGTCCAGCTCCCGCAACCGGGACAGATGGGCCCCGACCGTGAAGCCCGGCACGATCCAGACCACCTTGCGCAGGAACCAGACGACCGCGCCGATGTCGTGGAACTCCATCCGCAGCCGTTCGGCGCGCAGGTCCACGACGTCGAGACCGGCCGCCCGGGCCGCCGCGGCCTCGTCGTCGGGGTGGCGTTTCCGGGCCGCCTCCGGCTGCGGCCCGAGGAAGTGCTCCACCACCTCCCAGACGCTGGCGGGCCCGACGTGCTGGGCGAGGTAGGTGCCGCCCGGCCGCAGGACACGGGCGATCTCCGTCCACCACACGGTGGCCGGGTGACGGCTGGTCACCAGGTCGAAGGCGGCGTCGCCGAAGGGCAGCGGCGGCTCGTCGGGATCGGCGACGAGCACCACCCCGCGCGGGTGGAGGAGTTCGGTGGCCCTGGCGACGTTCGGCGGCCACGACTCGGTGGCGGCCGTCGTCGGCGGGAGGACCGGCACCCCGGCCAGGACCTCGCCGCCGCCGGTCTGGACGTCGAGCGCCGCCGAGGCCCTCGCGAGCCGGTCGGCGAGGAGCCGGTGGTAGCCCCAGGAAGGACGCTGCTCGGTCGCCCGCCCGTCGAGCCAGGAGAAGTCCCAGCCGTCCACCGGCGCCTCGACGGCCTCCGCGACGAGTTCTTCGAAAGTCCGTGTCATCCCTCCATCATCACGTTCCCGCGCGCCGGTCCGCCGGACCGCGAGCCGCGTGGCCGCGGAAACCGGGCCGGGAGGGGGAGGGTCAGGACGGGCGGCGCGCCCGTGCCGCGAGGGAGACGACCTTCTGACGGCGCTCCTGCCGCTCGCGCGTGTGCCGGTCCAGCTCCTCCATGAGACGGCGGCCGCGATGGTCCGGATCGAGTTCGTCGAGGACCCGGTCGATCTCGGTCAGCAGCGCGCCGTACAGCTGCCAGCGCTCCGGATCGTCCGCCGCCTCCGCCTTCAGGAGCCCGGCGGCGCGGTCGCGGGCGTCGCGGGCCGCGTCGAGCTGCTCGGCGAGCCGGTGCTCCGCCGTCTCCGCGCCGGAGCTGGAGTGCGAGGTGACGAGCACCGCGAAACTGACCAGGGTGTCCCCGAGGTACCGCACCGCCTCCTGGAGGGCGAGGGAGGTCTCCCGGCGGAAGAGCACCGCTCCGTTCCGTTCCCGGGCGAGGTCCGTCAGGGTACGGGTGAGCACGCGCAGCACCACGGCGGAGATCTCCAGGGTGTCCAGCCCCGTCCGCAGCACGATCCGGTGCAGCACCCCCTCCTTCACGCGCGGGTTCAGCCGCAGGCTGTCCTCCGCCTGCCGCAGGGCCGCGTCCACGTCGGCGACGTCGTTGTCCAGCCGCCGCGCCTCGTAGAGCCGGGCCGCCGCCAGGTCCACCGACGACGGGGCGTCCGCGTCGGGGAACGGGTTGGGCTCGGCGGGGACGTCCGGGTCCGTCAGCTCCTCACCGATGCCGAGCAGCAGCTGACGCATCCGCCGGGACAGGTCCACGATCGACTCCCCGGCGGTGTCCACCCAGACCGGCGGCACCAGCACCACGTTGAACAGCATGCCGACGACCGCGCCGATCAGGGTCTCCAGGACGCGGTCCCAGGCCGTGTTGGCGACCTGGGTGACCCCGAGGACCAGCATCGCGCTGATCGCCACCTCGACGAGGAACTCCTCCGCCCGGACGATCCGCCCCACCACCAGCGCCGCCAGGATGATCAGCGCGAGGCTCCACCACGTCAGTCCGACGAGCACGCTGAACGCGATGGCGATGAGCACGCCGACCACGACGGCGTTCACCCGCCGCAGGCTCATCACGAGCGTCGAGTACAGCGTCACCTGCACCACGAGCAGCGCCGTCAGCGGGGCGGTCAGCGGCGCCGCCTCGGAGCTGAGCTGAAGGGCGACGACGTACGAGATCGTCGCCGCCACGGTGGAACGCAGGGTCTGGACCACAAAGGGGTCCCGCCGCTGGCGCTCCCACCACTGCCACGGGCGCGACTGACGCAGCGCGGCGAGCGGGACGGAGCGGTGGGGCATGACGTACTCCTCCTCCGGTGTGCGGGGGACGCGTCCTGGACCGGGCGCGACCGTGCGGCGCCTACCCGCCCCGACGTCTTCGCACCGCGATGCTCCGTGGTGCCGCCCCGGGAAGGCGCGCCGACGCGCCGACGGGCCCCGAGAATCCTGGGACCGGTCCGGGCGACTGAACGGGGCCGTTCCGGGTAGCCGCCGGATGCCCGCGGCGTCCGCCGGACGCCTCCGCCCCCGTATCCCGTACTCCGCGCCCCGTGAGGAGAACCGACCATGGACCGCGACCGTGCAGCGCTCTTCGATGTCGACGGAACCCTTGCCGACACCAATCACCTGCATGCCGTCGCCTGGTGGGAGGCGCTGCGCCAGGGCGGTCACCGGGTCACCGCGCACGCCGTGCACCGGGCCATCGGCCTGCCGGGCGGACGGCTCCTCGACCACCTGCTGGGGCAGGAGCGCGACCGGTCGGGGGACGAGGACCTCAGCACCGCGCACGACGTCCTCTACGGGACGTACTTCGAACGGCTCCAGGCCTTCGACGGGGCCGCCGACCTGCTGCGGAAGCTCGCGGGCGACGGCTGGAAGGTGGTCCTGGTGACCTCGGCCAAGAGCCGGGAGCTGGCGGCGCTGCGCCGGGCGATCGACGCGGACGACGCGATCACGGACACGGCCACCTCCGACGACGTGGACGAGGGCAAGCCCGCCCCCGACCCCGTCGAGCACGCCCTCTCCCTGGTGGACGTGCCGGCCGAACGGGCCGTGTTCGTCGGGGACAGCGTCTGGGACGTGAAGGCCGCCCGCCGCGCCGGGGTGGCCGTCGCCGGAGTGCTGTGCGGCGGCATCCCGGAGGCCGACCTCACCGCGGCGGGCGCCGCCGCCGTCTACGAGGGCCCGGCCGACCTCCTCGCCCGGCTCGGCACCAGCCCCTTCGCCTCGGTGGCGGCCGGCTGACCCCGGACCCGGACGGGGGCGTCCCGGTCAGTTCAGGGTGTCGGGGTCCGGGCCGGTGCGCAGTCCCCGGTCGAGACCGGCCAGGGCCTCCATCTCCTCCGGGGAGAGGGCGAAGTCGAAGACGTCGATGTTCTCGCGGATGCGGGCGGGGGTGACGGACTTCGGGATGACGACGTTCCCGAGCTGGAGGTGCCAGCGGAGCACCACCTGCGCCGGGGACTTCCCGTGCCGGGCGGCCGTCCCGGTGACGACCGGATCGGTGAGGACGGCCCCCTGGGCGAGCGGGCTCCACGCCTCGGTGGCGATCCCGTGGGCGGCGTGCAGCTCCCGGAGTTCGCGCTGCTGGAGCGCGGGGTGGAGTTCGATCTGGTTGACGGCGGGCACGGGGCCGCCGCCGTCGAGCAGCCGCTCCAGGTGCGCGGGCCCGAAGTTGGAGACGCCGGCGGTGCGGACCCGTCCGTCCGCGACCAGCGTCCCGATGGCGCGCCAGGTGTCGACGTACAGGTCGCGGGCCGGGGCGGGCCAGTGGACGAGGTACAGGTCGACGTGGTCGAGACCGAGCCGGGCGAGGCTCTCGTCGAAGGCCCGCAGGGTGGAGTCGTACCCCTGGTCGGCGTTCCACAGCTTGGTGGTGACGTACAGCTCCTCGCGGGGGACGCCGGACGCGGCGAGCGCGCGGCCGACGCCGGCCTCGTTGCCGTAGATCGCGGCGGTGTCGACGGAGCGGTAACCGGCTTCCAGGGCGCGGGCGACGGCGGTGGTGGTCTCGTCGTCGGGGACCTGGAAGACGCCGAAGCCGAGCTGGGGGATGCGGGTGCCGTCGTTGAGGGGGACGGTGGGGACGCGGGGGGTGGTGCTCATGGCGCTTCTCCTCGGGGATGCGGGGGTGCGGGGGTGTGACGGGGGTCAGTGGTGGACGGGGACGCGGACGTCGGCGGTGACGGCGCCGCCGCCGGTGCCGGCCGTGGGGGTCCGGCGCTCCAGCGCGGCCGACCAGAGGGCGAGCCCGAGGGCGCCGGCGGCGAGGACGGCGCCGACCCAGTTCGGGGCGGTGTAGCCGAGACCGGCGGCGATCACGAGGCCGCCGAGCCAGGCGGCGAGGGCGTTGCCGAGGTTGAAGGCGCCGATGTTGACGGCGGAGGCCAGGGTGGGCGCGCCGTGCGCCTGGTCGAGGACGCGCTTCTGCAGCGGCGGCACCGTGGCGAAGCCGAGCGCCCCGACGAGGAGGACGGTGACCGCGGCGAGGACCTTGTGGTGCGCGGTCACGGTGAACAGCGCGAGGACGACGGCCAGGCCGCCGAGGGCCACGTACAGCATGGGCATCAGCGCGCGGTCGGCGAAACGGCCGCCGAGGAGGTTGCCGAGGAACATGCCGGCGCCGAAGAGCACGAGCAGCCAGGTGACGGAACCGTCCGCGTAACCGGCGACGTGGGTCATCATCGGCGCGATGTAGGTGATCGCGGCGAAGACACCGCCGAAGCCGAGCACGGTCATGGCCATCGCGAGCAGGACCTGGGGATTGCGGAAGGCCTTGAGCTCACCGCGCAGCCGGGCGCCCTCGGGGCGGGGCGCGTCGGGGACGAGCCGGGCGACGCCGAGCAGTCCGATCACGCCGAGCGCGGCGACGGCGGCGAAGGTGGTGCGCCAGCCCGCGGCCTGCCCGACGAAGGTGCCGAGCGGCACGCCGACGACGTTGGCGACGGTCAGTCCGGTGAACATGGTGGCGATCGCGCCGGCCTTCTTGTCGGGCGCGACCAGGTCGGCGGCCACGACCGACCCGATGCCGAAGAACGACCCGTGGGCGAGCGAGGCGACGACGCGGCCGGTCAGCATCAGCCCGAAGTTCGGGGCGAGCGCGGAGAGCAGGTTGCCGAGCACGAACAGGCCCATGAGCAGCATCAGCATCCGCTTGCGGCTGACCCTGGTCCCGAGGACGGTGAGCAGGGGGGCGCCGAGGACGACGCCGAGCGCGTAGCCGGTGACCAGCAGGCCCGCGGTGGGGATGGTGACGCCGTAGTCGGCGGCGATCCGGGGCAGCAGGCCCATGATCACGAACTCGGTCGTCCCTATGCCGAAGGCTCCGACGGCAAGAGCGAGCAGCGCGAGCGGCATGGCCCGCCCCCTTCCAGAAGTGATTGATCGATCCCTTTGCACGCCTTAACAATAGTTGCATGCGCGCTATACATGCAAACGCGGGTAGGTTGTGAGGTCCGGGTGACGTGGGCCGGGGCGAGGAGGGAGCCCGCCGGAGCGCCGTCCGGCCGGCGACGCGTGCCCGGCCGGTGGGGCGGGCGGCGCGGTACGGCCGTCGCGGGACGCGCGAAAGCCGCGACCGGGGGTCGGCCGCGGCTTCCGGATCTCGCGTCACTACCTCAGCGCGTACGCCCGCTCGATCTGCTGCGTCACCTCATTGCCCGCGTCGTCCCAGGCGCGGACCCGCAGCGTGACGTACCCGCTGGTGCGGGCGGCCGGAGGATGGACGACCCGGACGCGGTAGGCGCCGTCGCCCCCGCCGGACGTCCTCGCCGCCTGCCAGTGCTTGCCGTCGTCGTACGAGACGGACACCTCCACGCCCTTCACGGAACGGCCCGTCAGACCGTCCTGGTGGCGGGCGCTCACCCCGAAGGCGAAGGACCCGGGGCCGGGGGCGGCGCCCCGGAGGTCGGTCGCCACGTCGTAGTCGAGCTGGAGGAGGGGAAGCAGGGCCTCCTCGCCCTCGGCCGGGCGGGGAGCGGTGAAGGACCAGCGGGTGCTGGTGGCCCGCGAGAGGGTGCCCTCGGGGCTGGTGCGCTTCACGTCCAGGTCCAGCCGGTAGCGGCCGTCGTCCCCGCCGGCGGGGAACAGGCCCCACGCCCGGGGGCCCTCGGCGAGGACCCGGCCGTCACGGCGCAGTACGGCGCGGGTCTCGTCGGGGTAGGGGGCCTTGGCGTTCTCGCCGGGCAGGGCGAAGCCGTAGTGGTCGGACGCGGCGTCGGCGAACTCCGGTATGCCGATGCCCAGCTGGTCGCCCTTGCGGTAGGCGAGCCCTTCGGCGCCCCGGGGGATCGCCGGCCGCACCACGGGCGCGAACCAGCTCTCCGTGGTGTGCTCACCGGGCCGGTAGGTGCGCAGGCCGCCGAGCATGCCGGTTCCCACGGCCTGGAACGCCCAGGCGTTGCGGGGGTTGACCCAGTGGAACCACCGGGTGTCGGCGGGACCGCTCAGGTACTCCGTCCGTGCCTGCCCGGTGCGGACGTACCGGGACATCAGGACGACGCCGGTGCTCTCCCACGGGCGGTAGGCCTGACGGTTCTCCGCGACGTAGCCCGCTCCGCCCGTGTCCGGGTAGCGCGAGACCACGGTGGCCGTGTTCTCCGGCCCCACCCGGTGGACCACGCGCTCGGGGACGCGCTGCTCGGAGACCTGCAGGACGTCGTAGAGGTAGGGGCTGTCGGGGGTCCCCTTCAGCTCCAGGACGGTGTCCCGCGCGCGCAGCCGCTGTGCGGCGGTGTGGGGGGCGAACAGTGCGGTCACCGGCAGCCGCGTGCCCACCGGCTGCCAGGTCGAGGGCTGGTACATGTCACCGTCGGCGCTGCTGATGACGGCGGCCGCCGCTCCCGCGCGGGCGGCCTCGGCCACCGCCTCGTCGTACAGGGGCTGATCCAGTGTCACGATCACCGCCGCTCCGCGGACGTCCGTCCCCCGCGCGCGCAGTGCCGCGTAGTCCTCGGGGCGCCCCGGGCCGGCGTCGACCACCCGCAGGCGCCGCACGCCCTGCACGACGGGAGAGTTGTGGAGCAGGCGGACGGGGACACCGGCCGCGGCGGAACCGGAGACCGCGCGTGCGCTGAGCATGGGCGCGGCCAGCTGCCAGCGGGAGGCGAACTCGAAGACCGTTCCCCCGGGGGCCTTCTCGGTGGGCGTGACGTAGAGGGACTGCCCGCCGCTGAATTCTTTTACGAAGGAGTTGACGACCTCGTGGTCGCCGTCCTTCCAGTGGGTGAAGAACTGCAGCGGGCCCCGCTGCGTGGCCGGCTCGGGGGTCCGGACCTCCACGGGGACCGCCTTGCGCGCGTCGAGCACCAGGTCCATGTCTCCGCTCACCTGCACGCGGGGGTCGACCACCAGGCTGTATGCGGCGCTCTCCTCCGTGTACTGCGAGATGAGGCCCTGCAGGGAGTACGTGCCTTCCGGCAGGCGCACCGTCAGGCTCTGCCCGGCCGGCACCTCCTCGTAGATGTCGGGGTTGCTCATCGAACTCCGCGAACCCTGCATGATCAGCGGCGAGATCGCGGCCGGCTGCCCTGCGCGGTCGACGCCGCGCAGCGTGACCTTGTGCGTGACCGGGTTCTTCGCCGCGGAGAGGACGGTGTGCGCGACGATCTGCCCGTCGGCCGAGGTGGCGGTGAGGCGGCCGCCGTAGACCCCTTCCGCGAGCGCGGGCGTGTCGAGGGTCACGGCCACGTCGGCGGTGCCGTGGGCGGGCACGGTGACCTGCGCGGGGACGTCCAGGGTGCCCGCCGGGACCGGGGAGCCGTGGAACTTGTCGAAGGTGGCGGCCAGGGTGAGCGTGACGGGCGCGTCGCCGTCGTTGGTGTAGGTGACGCCCGCCTTCCGCGGGCCCGCGTCCGGCTCCAGGGAGCCGAAGGTGGTGGTGCCGGTGGCGCGCACCCGCTGGCGCACCGAGCGGGCCACGTCCACCCGGCCGGTGCCCTGCTCGTGGACCGTCCGGTCGGGAGCGGTACGCGTCGTGCTCATCAACGCGTCCTTGAGCTGCTGGGCGTCCCAGTCGGGGTGGCGCCCGGCCAGGATCGCCGCCGCGCCCGCCACGTGCGGGGTCGCCATGGACGTGCCCGACGCGGAGGTGTAGGACGCGTCCACCGGACGGCCCATGGACGTACCGGCGGCGCGGGCGGCGACGATGTCGACGCCGGGAGCGGTCAGGTCGGGCTTGGCGCCGCTGTCCCCGACGCGCGGGCCGCGGCTGGAGAAGCCGGCCAGCTTGTCGTCGCGGTCGACGGCGCCCACGGTCAGGGCCTTCTCCGCGGCGCCCGGGGAGCCCACGGAGTAGTCGGAGCCCGTGTTGCCCGCGGCGACGACGAAGAGGGTGCCGGTCTTCTCGCTGAGGTCGTTGAGGGTGAGGCTGAGGATGTCCGTGCCGTCGGTGGCGGGGCCGCCCAGGCTCATGCTGACGACGTCGGCGCCCGAGTGGGCGGCCCAGTCCATGCCGGCCACGATGGCGGAGAGCCTGCCGGAGCCGTCGTCGTCGAGCACCTTGCCGATCAGCAGCCGTGCCCCCGGTGCCACGCCCTTGCGCGAGCCGCCCGAGGCGGCGCCGCTGCCCGCGACGGTGGAGGCGACGTGGGTGCCGTGGCCGTGGCCGTCCTTCGCGGTGGGGTTGGTGGAGAAGTTGCGCACCTCGCCGAGCCTCCCGGCCAGGTCGGGGTGGGCGGCGTCGACGCCGGTGTCCAGGACGGCGACGGTCGCGCCCTTCCCGTCGTAGCCGGCCTGCCACGCCTCCGGCGCGCCGATCTGCGCGGTGCTGCGGTCGAGGGAGGCATGGACCTTCGCGTCCAGCCACAGCTTCTCGACGCCGCCCTCGAAGGCGGCTTTCTTGAACGAGGACTTCCCGGAGACGTTCCGCGCGTCGCCCCCGGCGAGCGCGTCGTCGTCGTCGATGGCCTCCCAGAAGCGACCGGCCTGCTTCTTGTCCGCCTTCAGCGCCGAGCCGCGCAGGCTCTTGAGGACCAGGCCCTTGCGCGAACCGGCGGGTGCCGCCTTGGTCGTGGGGTCCGTACCGCCGGTGTAGCGGGCGATCAGCGGGATGGCGGGGGTGTGGGCGTCGTCGTAACCCTGCTCGATCAGGGAGGTGATGTTGAAGAGCTGCCGGTCCAGCTTGCCGGAGGAGAGGTACGGGAGCGCGGCGCGCGGCAGCACGTACAGCTGCTTGTCGATCTCCGTCTGGGTGAAGTCGGTTTCCGAAGTGCCCGGGGCCGGCTCGACGGAGACGGTCTTCCGGCCGTCGGGGAAGGTCTCCAGGTGTACCCGGTCACCGGTCACGAGCGTGACGGAGGCGGCCTGGGGGCGGCCGGCGAAGTCCGTGCCGGGGGGAACGGGCGCCGGGACGGCGCTCGCGCCGGAGGACAGGGGAACCAGGGTGGTGATGAGGACCCCTGCCGCCAGAACGGCGGCAGGGCGAAGCCGTATGTGCATCGGAACCTTTCCAGGGGGCAAGGAAACGGACACGCGGTGCGGCTCCAGAGTCGGGCCCCCATGATCGACGCACCAGCCCCTCGGGTGTCGGGCTTGCGACATGTCGCCTCTACGACACGCGACTTGTCCCACCTCGCCCCAGGTGCCCGGCAAACGGCCCCGCCCGTCCCGGGCGGGGGACCGGGTCTCAGAGGTGGGCGTCCAGGAACTCCCGGACCCCGGAGCCGGTCACGGGCCCCGTGCCGCGCGCCACCACCTCCCCGTCCTTCAGGAGGACGTAGGACGCGGCCTCGGTGATCCCGTACCGTCCGGTCGCGGCCGGGCAGCGCGTCATGTCGGCGCGGACGGCCGTCAGGCGGCCCGCGTACGCGTCGGCGACGCCCGCCATGACGAGGTCCATCGCCCGGCAGGGCTCGATCGCCCTGGGCCACGTCCCGACGAAGTACGCGAGGACCGGGACCCCGCTCATCCCGAGGACGAAGTCGAACTCCGCGTCCTCACGGGGCTGGTGAACCCGCTTCGCCATGGAAGCTCCTGACCTCGTGTTCCGTCTTTCCGTGCCCATCATCCCCCGCGCGGCACGGAGCCCGTACGCGGGCGGCGGTCCCGGTCCTGCGGCTCCTCAGGGACGGAGCCCGGCGTGCCGGAGCGCGGCCGCGCCGAGGTCGGCGACGGCCCGCGGGTCCCCCCGGCGCCACGCGTCGGCCCACCCGCCGTCCGGGACCGGCAGCCCGGCGAGCACGGCCGGGGGGCCGGTGAGGGCGCGCAGGGCGAGCAGGTCGGCGCCCCCGGGAGTCCCGGCGAGACGACGCAGGGCGCCGCTGCGCCTGATCCAGAGCAGACGCGGCGGGAGCCACAGGAGCAGGACGAAGACCACCGGGACGACGACGAGGACCGCCGTGACCACGTCGGCGACCTGGCCGACGGTCTCCTGGAGCGACACCCCCGCGTCGGCGAAGCCCGCGCCCGCGTCGGCCGCGGACCGGAGCGGCTTCCGCAGGACGCCGCCGACGAGCGGCACGTCCGACACCGCGTCCCCCGCCTTCCCGAGTTCCTCGGCGAGGCTGTCGCCGGAGCTCTCCACCCTGCGCCCCGGTTCGGCCAGCAGCAGGACCGTCTCGCGGACGGCGAGGGCCACCCACACGGCGGCGGCGATCAGGGCGGCGGCGATCAGGTCCACGAGCACCTGGCGGTTCCGGCGTGCGGGTGTCTGGGCGTAGAAGCGCAACGGAGGGCTCCTGTTCGTGTCGTGGCGTCGAGGAGGTCCGGCCGCCCCGGCCGCGACTCGGCCGACCGGTCGTCGGATTCACCTCTTCCACGGGGCCCCGGGGACAAACGTGCGAGACACCGGGCACCGGGGAGCCCGGGGACCTCCCCGTGGGCGGCCGGTGCGCGGGGCGGCCGGTGCGCGGGGCATCCGGAATCCCTGCCGGGGCGGCCGGTGCGCGGGAACCGTCCGGCCCGCCGCCCTCACCGCGTCCGGGCCGTACCGCCCGCCGGCGAGGACGCGCCGGCCGCTCGCGCGTCCCGGCCCGTCACCGATGACGCCCGAGCTCGTTCCGGTGCTGCTGAAGGGCGGGGGACATGGCGACCCGGTGCTCCTGGAGGAGGTTGCGCGCCATGGCTCCGGCCGCCTTCTCGCCCTTGCCGAAGGCCCGGGCGATGTGCTCCGCGTGGACGGGCTTGAGGGTTTCGCCGAACGGCGCCTCGTAGGGGTCGGTGATCGCCTCGACCAGACACGGGCCCTCGTGGGCCATGGCCTCGGCGAAGACCTGTCCGGCCAGGGCCGGGTCGTCGACGCGGAAGGCGCGCAGACCGCATGCCTCCGCCACGGACCGGAAGTCGATCGGATGCAGCTCGCACCCGTACTGGGGGTTGCCCAGAAGGGCGGTCTGCTCCCACACCTCCAGGGCCAGGGAGTTGTTGTGGAGCACGACGACCTTGACGGGCAGGTCGTACTGGGCGAGGGTGACCAGCTCGCCCATGCCCATGGACAGCGAGCCGTCGCCGGTGAGGGCGATCACCGGGCGGTCGGGGTGCGCGAGCTGCGCTCCGATGGCGTAGGGCAGGGCGGCGCCCATGGTGCACAGGGTGCCGGAGAAGGAGTAGTTCATGCCCTCGCGCAGCCGCAGCCGCCCTCCCCACGCGGTGACGGTGCCCGCGTCGCCGGTGACCACCGCGCGGTCGGGCAGGACCTTGGACAGTTCCCAGGTGACCACCTGCGGCCGCATCGGGGTGCCCGAGGAGGCGGCCTGTTCGCCGATCAGGTCCCACCACGCCCGGTAGCCGCTCCGGGCCCGCTCCAGGAACGCGCGGTCCTCCTTGCGCTCCAGGTGCGGCAGCAGGGCGTGGAGCACCTTCCCGGCGTCGCCCACGAGACCCACCTCGACCGGGTAGCGCATGCCGATGCGGTCGGCGTTCAGGTCGATCTGCACGCCGCGCGCCTGGCCGGGCCGGGGCCAGAAGTCGTAGTACGGGGTGGAGGAGCCCACGATCAGGAACCCGTCGCAGTCCTCGAACGCCTCGTGCGAGGCGCGGGTGCCGATCAGGCCCATGCCGCCGGTGGTGTAGGGGCTGTCGTCCGGGACGCAGTCCTTGCCCAGGCCGGCCTTGACGATCGGCGCCCCCAGGACGTCCGCGACCCGCTCCAGCACGTCTCCCGAGCCCCGGGCGCCCGCACCGGCGCAGATCGCGATCCGGCGGCAGGAGTTCAGGACCTCCGCGGCGGCCGTGATCCGTTCCGGCGGCGGCATCACCTCGAACGGCTGTCCCGCCGTCGAGGTGTGCCCGGGCACGTTCTTGTCCGAGACGGTGTCCTGGTCCAGGGTCCAGGACTGCACGTCGATGGGGATCGCCAGGTGCGAGGGGGCGCGGTTCATCAGCGCGCTGCGCACCGCCAGGTCGGTGGCCGTGATCGCGTGGGCCGGGCCCATCACGCGCTCGGAGAACATGCACGCCTGCCCGAGGAGCCGGTCGGAGGGCACGTCCTGGAGGAAGTGCGCGCCCACGGTGTCGTGGTACGCGAGGCCGGTGACGGCGATGACCGGGGCCCCGTCGACGCGCGCGTCGTACAGGCCGTTCAGCAGGTGGATCGCGCCCGGCCCCGCGGTCGCCACGCACGCGGCGGGCCGCCCGGTGAACTTCGCGTACCCCACGCACGCCAGCGCCGCGTTCTCCTCGTGCCGCACGTGCACGAACTTCATCTCGGGGTGGGTGCGCAGCGCCTCGAAGAAGCCGTTGATCTGGTCGCCGCAGATGCCGAAACAGGTGTCGACTCCCCATTCCAGCAGGCGTTCGACGATCAGGTCGGAGGTGGTCTTCTTCGCGTCGGCCCGTGCCACGGGGTGTCCTTCCTCGTCGTTGGGCGCCCGCCGCGGCGGAACACCCCTCCGCTTCCCCGGCCAGCCAAGCCGACCGCGGTGACGGCCGCACCCCCACGGGGCCCGTTCGGGCCGGACACGGGGACGCGGGGACGTGGGTACGTGGGGATCATCAGGAGCCGAGGAGCCGAGGAGCCGAGGAGCCGGGGAGCCGGGGAGCCGGGGAGCGCGCGCCGGGGCCGTCGCGCCGGGCGCGGGCCTTCCGGACCTCCGGCACCTCCGAGGGGGCCGGCGCCGGACGGGCGGAAGGACCGGGAACGCGCCCGTCCCCCCGTCGCCCGCCTCCCGCCGGAGGGACCGGGTCGGGAGGCTCCCGCTCCTCCCGACGCCCGCCTCCCGCCGGAGGCCCGGCCCCGTCCGCACCGCTCAAGTCCCCGTCGCCCCGCGCGATTATCATGCACGCGGAGGAGCGGACCGCTGCCCGGGCGGGCACCGGACCGCCCCTCCCCGAGGAGCGCGGCCCGCGCGTGCGCGCGTCGCGGCGGTCCCGCCCGGCACCGTCCGGAGGCGTACCGCCGTCCCCGACGGCCGCCCCGAGGCCGACCTCCCCGGTCCGGCGGCCCCGCCGGTCCCCTTCCCGCCCACCACCCCCTGGAGACACCCGAGATGGCATCACCCCTGCGCGTCCTGATCCACGGCGGAGGCATCGGCGGCCTCGCGCTCGCCACCGCCCTCGCCCGGCGCGGCCACACCGTGGAGGTGGCCGAGCTGCGCGACCGGTTCGACGCCCTCGGCGTGGGCATCATCCAGCCCTCCAACGCCCTGCACGTCATGCGGGAGATCGGCGTGCTCGACGCCTGCCTCGCGGCGGGGTTCGCGTGGGAGGTCCTGACGATCGCCGACCCCTCGGGGAACCCGCTGGCCCGCATACCGCAGCCGCGCATGGACGGGGTGCCCGCGGGCAACGGCATACCCCGGCCGGCCCTCGCCGGAATCCTCGGTGACGCCGCCGTCGCCGCGGGGGCGAAGGTCCGGTTCGCCGCGACCGTCACCGAACTCGACGACGACGGCGCGGGCGTCACCGTGACGCTCTCCGACGGCTCCTCCGGCCGCTGGGACCTGGTCGTCGGCTTCGACGGCATCGGCTCCCCGCTGCGCGCCCGTCTCTACGGGGACCGGTACGTCCCCGAGTACACCGGATTCGCCAACTGGCGGGTCACCGTGCCCCGCCACCCCGACGTGCGGGGCGTGGTGATGGCCACGGCGGGCCGGGACGCGAAGGCCCTGCTCACCCCCATGACGGACGGACTGATGTACCTGGGCGCCGTGTTCGCCGAGGCGGAGGACTTCCGCCCGGACCCGGAGCGCGCCCACGAGGAGCTGGCGGACCGGCTGGCCGCCTTCTCCGGGCCCGTGGCCGAGGCACTCGCCGCCGTCACCGACCCGTCCGCCGTCGTGTACTCCCGGATCTCCCAGGTCACGGTCGAGGAGCCGTGGCACGTGGGCCGGGTGGTGCTGGCCGGCGACGCGGCCCACGCCTCCACCCCGCACCTCGCGCAGGGCGCGGCGATGGCCGTCGAGGACGCGCTCGTCCTCGCCGGGGCCCTGGACGAGGCCGCCTCGGTGCCGGAGGCCCTGGAGAGCTGGGAGGCGCGGCGGCGGCCCCGCGCCCTGTGGGTGCAGGCCCTGTCGCGCGCAGTCCTCAAGCAGGAGATGGGCGCGCCCACGACGCCCGAGGAGGACGAACTCCTGAAGGTCGGCATCCCCGGCGCCGCCCACGTCCTCGCGAAGCCCTACTAGGAAGAGGTGGGGGGGCGTGCGCGAGCGCGTTCGTCCGGGTCGCCGTGCCGGTCGCCCGGACCGCCCGGACCGCCCGGACCGACCGGACCGGGCGGACCGGGCGGAACGGCGCGCCGGGTCCGTCGCCGCGGCGCTCGCGCGCGACCGTCCCGAACGCGACGCGAGCGGCCGGGCCGGTTCACCCGTCCCGGTGGACGCGGGCCGTACGGCCCCTCCGTCCGTACGGACTCGGGCACCGTGGCCCCATGCACGTCCGCCGCACCGCGTCCCTCCTGCTCGCCGCGTTCCTCGCGGCCGGCTGCGTGGCCGTCCCGCACGGCCCCGCCCCGTCCTCCCCGCCCGTCCGGCCCGGAGCCCTCGCCCCGGCCGACGACCGCGCCCCCTCGCCGCTGCCCGCCCCCACCCAGGCGGCTCCGCGCGAGGAGCTCGGGACGGCGGCACCCGGGGCCTCCACCGGGCCCGGAGCCGCCCGCGCACCGGTCTCCTCCCGGTCGCCGGAGCGCGGAGGGCCCCCGGGGCGCCCCCGCCCGGCGGCGGCCCGGCCCCGGGGGCCGGAGACGGGGAGGGCCCGGACGGGAGCCGTCCCCCGGCCCCCGCGGAAGAGCCGCCCGGCCCGGCTCCGCTCCCGCCCGCCGGCCCGGCTCCGGCCCCGCCCGCCGGCCGACGGACGGCGGCCCGAACTGCGCGGGCTCTGCCGTCAGGCCGAACGCATCCGGGCCCCCATGGGCGCGGCCGACCTCTGCCGCCGGATGTACGGCCGCTGACTCCGGGCCGGTGACGGGACGGGGCCGCGGTCCCGGTGCGCGGACGCGCCCCCGGTCCTCCTCGGAGGGCCCGCCGGACGCCCGGGACCCGGTCCCGCCCGCGTGCCCTCAGGCACCGTCGCGGGGACCGCCGAACGCCCAGGACTCGATGTCGCGGTAGCGGATCGGTCCCGGACCGCGCCCGAAGTCGCTGCCGACCAGGTGCAGACGCCCGGCCCGCCACCGGCGCCCGGTGAAGCCGGCGAGCCCGGCGGCGGCCTCCACCACGGAGTCGGGATCGGTGCGACGGGCGCGGGCCAGCGTCAGGTGCGGGCGCAGCGGCCGTCCCTCGAAGGGGATTCCGCACTCCCCGACCACGGCGCGCACCCGGGACGCCAGCGCGTGCAGTCCTTCGAGGTCGCCGTCGATCCCGCTCCACAGCACCCGCCCGTCGAAGTGCCCGCCGCCGCGCAGCGCCAGCTCGACCGGCCGGACCGAGGCCGCGAGGTCCGCGAGCGGCGGCCGGAGGGGCGGAACGGCCGCGACCGGGAGTTCCCCGAGGAACGCCAGGGTGATGTGCCAGTCCTCGACGCGGTTCCACCGCATGCCCGGATACGCGGCGCAGGCGGGACGGAGCGCGTCGGCCAGCTCGTCCTTCGCGTCGTCGGGCGGTGCGAGGGCGACGAACACGCGCACCGTCGCGGACCGGGCCCGCTCGTCCCCGCCGGACCGCGTGCCCGGCCCGGGTCCCTCGCTCATCTTCCGTTCCCCGCTCACCGTGCGTCCGGCCGCCGTTCCCGCCGGCCGGACGGCCCGCCCCGGCCCCGCCGGCCGCGTGGCCGGAAACGCCCGGGTGGGCGTGCCGTCCGGAGGCGAGGGTACGCGGCCGTCCCGCCGCGACCGGCACCGGGGAGGCCCCGGCCGCCGCCCCGGCGGACGCGGCACCCCGGCACGGCGGCGCACCCCGGACCCGCTCCGGCCCCGGCCGTCGGGGGACCGGCCCGGGGCGCGGGCCGGGGTCACTCCCCGGGACCGCCGTCGGGGCCGCCGAGGGTGATCGCCCGTACGGGGCAGGCGCGGGCGGCCTCGCGGACCAGCGTCCCGCGGCCGTCCTCCCGGCCCGGCAGGACCGTCCCGAACCCGTCGTCGTCCTGGGTGAAGACGTCCGGGGAGGTCAGGGCGCACTGCCCGGCTCCGATGCAGACGTCCCTGTCGATCGAAACGTGCACGCGTGTCACTCCTCTCACCAGGTGACGGGGAGTTCGAGCATCCCCTGGATCGTGTCGCCCGGCTTGAACGGGATCTCCTCGGCGGGGGCGGCGAGCCGCAGCCCCGGCAGCCGGCGCAGCAGCGTCCCCAGCGCGATCTCCAGCTCGGCGCGGGCCAGGTTCTGCCCCAGGCACTGGTGGATGCCGAAGCCGAACGCCACGTGGTGGCGGGCCGAACGGTCCCAGTCGAGGGCGTCCGGATCGCCGTAGACGGCGGCGTCCCTGTTGATGACGGACGTGGAGAACACCACGCCCTCGCCCGCCCGGATCAGCGTCCCGGCGACCTCGATGTCCTCGCGCGCGACCCGGAGCAGCCCGTCCGCGATGGACAGGTACCGCAGCAGCTCCTCCACGGCGGCGGGCACGAGCCCGGGGTCCGCCCGCAGCTCGGCCAGCCGCTCGGGGTGGCGCAGCAGCGTGTACGTACCGAGGGAGATCATGTTCGCCGTGGTCTCGTGTCCCGCGATCAGCAGGATCGTGGCCAGCTGCACCAGCTCCTGCCGGTCGGGTCCGCCGTCCCCGGCCGTTCCGCGCGCCACCAGGTCGTCGAGGACGCCCTCGCCGGGCTTCTCGCGCTTCCGGTCGATCAGGTCGCCGAGATAGGCCTCCAGCAGGGCGAGCGCGTCCTCGATGTCCGCGCCGGTCGGTCCGCGCAGCAGCCGCCGCGACTGCTCCTCGAAGAACTCGTGGTCCGCGTACGGCACGCCGAGCAGGTCGCAGATGACGATCGAGGGCACCGGCAGGGCGAACGCGCCGACCAGTTCGGCGGGCGGGCCCTGGGCGACCATCGCGTCGAGCAGCCGGTCCACGACCTCCTGGATGCGGGGCCGCAGCCGTTCGGCGCGTTTGAGGGTGAAGCTCGGGATGAGCATCCGGCGCTGGACGTTGTGCTCGGGATCGTCCCAGCCGAGCAGCGCCGCGCGCCGGTTCCTGCGCAGGTTCGCGGCCCGTTCGGTCGGCAGCGGGAAGTCGTCCCGGGTGGAGTCGGTGGAGAGCCGCTGGTCCGCGAGCAGCGCCCGGGCGGCCCCGTGGCCGGAGACGAACCACACCTCCCGCCCGTCCCAGAGGGTCACCCGCGACAGCGGGCCCCCGTCCCCGGTCCGGGGGTAGGCGGTGGGCGGCTGATAGGGACAGGCACGGCTCTGGGGGAACGCCACGGGTTTCGTCACGGGGGCCTCGCTCGGGGCATCGGGAGCTCTGACGTCGGTTCCGCCTCCACTACATGCCTCAGGCACCTATCCGGTCTACGCACAGTTCGGCCAATCCACCGGAACGGCCGCGGCCGCCCGGGACGTGGGAAAGGGCCGGACCGGCGGACGGTTCCCGTCCGTCGGTCCGGCCCTCCGGATCACCGGGTCAGTGCCGGCCGAGGGACCGGCGGCGACGGGTGAGCACGAGGATTCCCGCGCCGGCGGCGGCCAGGACACCCGCGGCGATCGCGTACGGGGTGAACTGCGCGCCCGTGGTCGCCAGCGAACCGTCGCCGGCCTCGGTGGCGGACGGCGAGGGCGCCGACGTACCGGGCGCGGCGGGGGCCGAGGCGTCCTCCGCGGGAGGCGTGGAGGGAGCGGCCCCGGGCGCCGTCGTCTCCGGGGCGGCGGGGGTGGTGCCCTCGCCCGTGGGCGTCGTGGCGGACGGGGCCGGCTCGGACGGCTCGGCGCCGGGCGTCGTCACCGTGGGCGTGGGGACGGGCTCGGTGCCCGGGCTGTCCGGCGTCGGCTTGCAGGAGAACTTCGGGGAGCCGTTCCACGGGTAGTTGTGGGACTCGTTGCCCGTGCCGTGGGTCCGCAGGCTGCCGCCCACGTACACGCGGCCGTTGGTGCTGGCCGTCAGGTCCGCGGACGCCTTGGGCGCGAGGATGGACCCCATGAAGTTGCCGCCGCCGCCGAGGGTGATCGACGGGGACGCCTCGAAGTTGTAGAGGATGCGGGACGCGGCCTCGCCGAAGTGCGCGGAGTCGTACACGTCCACGCGGTCGCCGTTGAACCCGACGGACAGGGGGGAGATGCCGACCGGCTGTCCGCCCGTCACGTTCACCACGACGGAGGAATTCCCGGGGATGTCCTTGAAGTCGAAGGACGAGGTGCCGTCGAGGTCCTTGGCGGAGATCTCGAACACCTGCGGGCCGGAGGCGTCGCCGCTCCCGCCCTTGAAGGTGACGGTCCCGCCCGAACGCACGGCCGTGCCGGTGGGCTTCAGCGCGCCGAGGGCCGCGGACTCGCCCCGGATGGTGTCGCCGAACGTGTCGTACGGGGTGAGGGCCTTCTGCGCGCCCAGGCCGGACGCGCGTTCGCCGCCGTTCGTCTCCAGGTCGCCCTTCTCGTCGATCGTGCCGCCGACCTTGACGGAGCCGCCGTAGCGGGGACCGGCGGTGAGGCCGTGGCCCACGTCGACCCTCGTGCCCTTGGCGATCGTCAGGTCCCCGCCGACGGAGAGCATGACCGAGCCCGAGGCGGGCAGGATGCCGGAACCGGCGCCGACGCGGCCCACGTTGAAGACGCCGCCGGACCCCTTGGCGAAGGTGGCGTTCCCGCCGATGACGAGGAGGCCCTCGGCCTCGGCGGTCGCGCCGTCCGCGGTGTAGTCGCCGCCGGCGAAGAGCGCCACGTTGGCGTCGAGGAAACGCGGCTCGTGTCCGATGCGGGGCTCCTTGCCGGGGGCCGGGCACGACCGGGTGTCGCCCGCGGCGGGGGCGAGGGGCGCGGCCAGGGCGGTGCCCGCGGTGGTGAGACCGAGGACGACGCCGATCGCCACGGCCCCGCTCAGCCGTATGCGTGCTCTTCCGGTGTTGCGCATGTACGTGAACCTTTCTGGTTTCCTGCGATGTGACGGGTGGTTCGGGGAGGGACGGGCCGGGATCAGGAGGTCTCGGCCGACAGGACGGCGCGGGTGAGGGAGCCGTAGACCCCGTTCTCCTGCGGGATGTACCGGGAGATCTGGTAGCGGATCAGGGCGGACTCCACGGACGCGGTGAAGACCCCGTCGACCGGGCCGAAGTACAGGTGGAGCCGCCGGAGGCGCTGCTGCAGGTCGGCCACCTCGGGGCCGGTGCTTCCCAGGGCGAGGTCGGTCCGCCCGGCGGGCGGGGTCCGGTCCCGGTCGCGCGACGTCGGTGTGGGGGAGGGCGTGCTCCGCCGCGAGGGCGGGACGCTGGTCGCGGGGGTGGGGGAGGCGGTGGCCGGGACGGTCGCCGGCGGTGACGCCGGCGCCGACGGCGTGGCGGGAGCCGAGGCCGGCGGCGCCGTGGTCGCGGTCGTGGCGGTGGGGGCCGGGGTGGTGGTGGCGGGGACCGAGGGGGTGGCGGGCGGGGTCGCCCGGGTGGCGTTCGCCCCGGGGGAGGAGGGCGCCCCGTTGGCGTCCTGGGCCGGGAACGGGGCGTCCGTCACGAGGTCGGGAAGCGAGAAGGACCGGTCGGACGGCGGCGTGGGATCGGGCTCGGCGGAGAACCACACCATCAGTCCGGCGCCGAGTCCCGTGGAGAGGGCGCCCGCGAGCATGAGGGGGAGCGGTACGGAGCGCCACACCGCGCCCGCCGTACGGCCGTGCCGCGCCTTCCGCGGCGGGTGGGCGGACGCGGCGGACCGGGAGGGGATCACCGGCAGCCGGGCGGTCACGTCGAAGAGCTCGATGTCCTGACCCCGCGCCCCGGTGTCGTCGAGGCCGGGCCCGGCGACCTTTCCGAACACGCGGTCGCCCCGGTGTTCCGGTCCCGCTGTTTCACGAGTGGCGGAAGTGACTGCTGTGGTCAGGGCAGCCCTGTTGCGCATCGAGTGCTCCAGGTGAGGCGACGCCGTGGGGAGGTGTGGTGAAGTCGTGGAGATATTGATCGCTGTTCAAAGCAAGCGTCAACTGTGAACAAATAGGGATGAATCGGAAACACCGCGACTTTGCTCCTTAAAGGACTTTTAACGTGTGGCGCACCTCACAGGGAAAAGTGCTGCCGGAACTGCTGCGAGGGGCCGGACCCGGGATCGGGCCCGACGCGGGGGCACGACGAAAACCGCGGCCGGCCCTGGGGGCCGACCGCGGAGGGGGGAGGGGTGGAACCGGGGCGGGTGGACCGGCCCCGAGGCGTTCGCTCAGGCGGGGCCGGAGAGTGCGGCGGAACCCGCTTCCGGGCCCGTGCCCGGCCCCGGTTCCGTACGCGCGCCCGTGTCCTCGCGCGTGCCCGCGTCCGGCACGGCGCCGGCCGCCGCCAGCCACGCCTCCGCGATGAGGCGGTGACCGAGCGGGCTCGGGTGCACCCCGTCCGGGGCGAGGGCCGCCGCGCCGTGCTCCCCGGCGGCGCGGAGCAGCGCCAGATCCGTCCGGACGACCGTCGCGCCGCGCTCCCCGGCGGCGCGCAGGACCGCCTCGGTGCGCGGCGTCAGGTCCTCGAACCAGGTCTCCTGCCCGGGATCGGCCGGGAGCAGGAACGGCGTCATGACGAACAGGCGCGAGGCGCACCGCCGTTCGGTGAGGGCGAGCACACGGCCCAGCGCGGCCTCGAACTCCGGTACCGGGCTGTCCAGTCCCTGGTCGTAGCGGCGCCACGTGTCGTTGATGCCGATGAGGACGGTGACCACCGAGGGCGCGGGAGCGAGGACGTCGGTCTCCCAGCGTGCCTCCAGGTCCCGGAGCCGGTTGCCGCTCACCCCCTTGTTGAGGACCGTCGGGGGCGTCCGGTCCGCCGGGGTCCCGGCGCGGAGCGCCTCGGCGATCAGCCGGACGTAGCCGTCGCCGAGGGAACCGGGGTCCTCGCGGTCGCGGCCGGTGTCGGTGACGGAGTCCCCGACGAAGAGGAGCCGGTCGTCCTGGGTGAACCGCACGGGTGTGTTCTCCGTTCGTCTCCGGGCCGGGCGGGGTCGGCCGACCCCGCCCGGCCCGTGGTCGGTGGTCGTCGTGTCGAACCCGCCCACCCTAGGGCGTGCCGCGAGAGCGGTGACGCGGGCCCGGCGGAGCGTTCGCGACGCACCCGGCTCCCCGCGTTCCGGCCGCGTCCGTCCCGACCCCGTGTCCTGCGGCGAGCGGAGCCGGGACCGCTACCCGCGCGCCCCGGACCGGCCGGACGACGCCCACCGAACTCGGCGCGCGGCGCGCGGCGCGCTGCCGCTCGTCGCGGGCACGGTCGGCGACCTCTCCGGGCCGTACCTCGTCCCCCGGCCCCGCCGTTGTTTCCCCGGTGGTCCGCCGCAGCGGCGCGTCGGCCGCCGCGACGGACCCGCGGATCAGGCTCCGTCGGTCGGGGTGGTGACGGGGACGCAGGTCAGCAGGCCCGTCACGTAGTTCATGTCGGTGCCGTAACCGGCGAAGGTGCCCCACGCGCCGGCCTGGAGGGTCTGGCAGGGAGAGGTCTGGCCGTCGGCGTACTGGACGCTGACGCCGACGGCCGTGTCGCAGCCGTTGGCGACCTGGGTGTAGCGCCAGCTCGCGTAGTACTCCACGCACGCCGGGGGAGTGGTGCCTTCGGTGACCGAAGTGGTCGCAGTGGCCGAAGCGGTCGAAGTGGCCGGGGTGGACGGAGCGGCCGAGGCGGTCGGGGCGGCGGCCAGCGAGGCCAGGACGCCCGCCGCGCTGGCGGCGGCGGCGAGGGCGAGGGAACGGGATGCGCGGCGAAGAGTGAACATATTCGTCATGCCCGAACCTTGGGTCGATTACAGGATCTTGCGCAAGTCTCTGAAAACTTTTTCAGACATTCGCGCCGGACGTCACGCGCGTCCCCTCTCCGGGCGGAGTGCCCCCTTCCTGGCGGGTCGTGGGCATGGGGGAGCGGCCGGGCACCGGGGGCCGCGCGCCGGGTCGCGAGGGGGCGGGGAAGTGTGCCGTCTCTCGCCAACTCGCGTATGAGAAAAGAGGAATTGGAGAGGGGAGCGGAAAACGTGCGGGCCGCCCCTGTCCGCGGCGAGGTCGCGCCCGGCCTTCCGGGGAAAGGGCCGGGCGGTCTCCATGCGCGGTGCCGGCCGGCCGGGGCGCCCGTACCGGACGCCCACGCGGGTCGGAACCGGTCTTGGCCGAATACGTGCGCCGCGTTGTCAGGATTCGCCTGTCCGTGATCCGGGCGTGACAGCCGGTGCCCGGCCGGAGGACGCCGCGTCGGTCCCGGGCGCGGCGGTGGGGCGGAAGGTGCGGCGGTACGCCTGCGGGGTGACGCCGATGACGGCGTGCAGGTGCCGGCGCAGGGAGACGCCGGTGCCGAACCCGGTGCGGTGGGCGACGAGGTCGACGGGCCAGTCGGTGGTCTCCAGGTAGTGGCGCGCCAGGTCGACGCGCCGCCGGATCAGCCACTGGACGGGGGTGGTGCCGACCTCGTCGCGGAAGCGGCGGGTGAAGGTGCGCACGCTCATGTTCGCGCGGGCGGCCAGGTCCGCCAGGGTGAGGGGATCGGGCAGGTGCTCCATGGCCCAGGCCCGGGCCGGGGCGGTCCCGGAGGACGTCCGGTCGGGGACGGGGTGCTGGATGTACTGGGCCTGTCCGCCGTCCCGCCAGGGCGGCACGACGCAGGAGCGGGCGACGTCGTTGGCGACCCGGCTGCCGTGGTCGCGGCGTACGAGGTGCAGGCACAGGTCGATGCCGGCGGCGACGCCGGCGGAGGTGAGGACGTCCCCGTCGTCGACGAACAGCACGTCGGGGTCGACGCGGACCGTGGGGAACATCCGCCGCAGGCGTTCCGCCTCGCGCCAGTGGGTGGTGGCGGGGCGGTGGTCGAGGAGCCCCGCGGCGGCCAGGACGTACGCGGCGGTGCAGATGCCCACGATCCGGGTGCCGGGGCGGACGGCGTCCAGGGCGTCGCGCAGCGGACGCGGCAGGAGGCCCTCCTCGCGGATGGGGCCGAGGGCGTGGGAGGGCGGGACGACGACGGTGTCGGCCTCCGCCAGCAGGGAGGCGTCACGGGTGACGGTGAGGCCGTAGTCGGCCTCGGCGCGCACCGGGCCGCCGTCGAGGCTGCAGGTGGTCACGGTGTAGAGCCGGCGGCCGGCCGCGTCGCGGGCGGCGCCGAAGACGCGCGCCGGGATGCCGAGTTCGAAGGGGACGACGCCGTCCAGTGCGAGAACGCCCACATGATGCATGGCCAGATGTTTTCATCCGGCGGCCATCGGGCCACTCCCGGGGTCTCCCGGGTCCCGGCAGTCTGATGGCGCGCCCGGGAGAACCGGCGCGAACCGCAACGAGCACGTCCCGGAAAGAGAGCGTCCCCGTGTCCCGAACCGCCGCCCCCACCACGAGCACTCCCGCCGCCCCGGCCACCACCCGCGACGTCGTCGAGGCCTTCTTCGCCCGCTTCGGCGCGGGTGACGTGCCCGCCCTGCTGGACCTGTTCGCCGACGGCGCCGACTTCCACGTCGGCGGCGCCCCGAACGTCCCGTGGACCGGCACCCGTACCACCAGGGACGACATCGCCGCCTTCTTCGCCTCCTTCGGGCGGCACCTCGCCCCCGCCCAGGAGTACGCCGTCACCCACACCCTCGTCGACGGAGACCACGCCGTGGTCGTCGGCCGCAACCGCTTCGGCGTCCTGGCCACCGGCAAGACCTTCACCAACCACTTCGCCCTCCACATCACGACCGCCGGGGGCAGGATCACCGGATACCGCATGTACGAGGACAGTCACGCCGTGGGCGAGGCCTTCACCGCCTGAGCCGGGGCGGAAGCGGGACGCCGGGAACCGCCGGCACCGGGCGCCACCCGGCCGGCGCCCGGTGCCGACGGGGCCCGGCGTCCTCAGGCCTGCCGGAACGTGTGCCGCATCGTGCCGAGCCCGTCGATCCCGCACTCGACGACGTCGCCGTCGCGCAGGTAGGGGCGGGGCTCGGGCCGGCCGAGGGCGACGCCGGCGGGGGTGCCGGTGTTGATGACGTCCCCCGGGTGGAGCACCATGAAGCGGCTCAGGCAGCGGATGATCCCGGCGACGGGGAACACCATGTCCGCGGTGGAACCCTCCTGCCGCACGGCGCCGTTCACCGACAGGCGCAGGGCGAGCTCCTGAGGATCGGGGACCTCGTCCGGGGTGACGAGCCACGGACCCAGCGGGTTGAACGTCTCGCAGCTCTTGCCCTTGTCCCACTGGCCGCCGCGTTCGAGCTGGAACGCGCGCTCGGAGACGTCGTGGGAGACCGCGTACCCGGCGACGTACGCGAGCGCGTCCTCGTCGTCGTCCAGGTAGCGCGCCGTCCTGCCGATCACCACGGCCAGCTCGACCTCGTAGTCGGTCTTGAGGCTGCCCCGGGGGATCAGCACCTCGTCGTACGGGCCGGTGACCGTCCACGGGTCCTTCATGAACACCACCGGCTCGGCCGGGAGCGCGGCGCCCGTCTCCTCCGCGTGGTCGCGGTAGTTCAGACCGATGCACACGACCTTTCCCGGCCGTGCCACCGGCGCCCCGATCCGTACGTGCCCGCCCGGGACCTCCAAGGCGGGCAGGGACCCTTCGGCCACGGCCCCGGCGAGACGGCCGAGCGCCCCGCCGGCGAGGGAGCGGTGGTCGATGTCGCGGACGACGCCGGAAGCGTCGAGGAACCCGCCGGACCCGTCCAGGACCACGGGCCGTTCCGCCCCGGGCTCACCGACCCTCATGACGCGCATGCTTGACCACCTCTGGAGAGACATCGGATGTATCGACCCGGGCATGCAACCAACCATCCGCCGTCTTGTCCAGGGGTCCTGTGCGATCCCGAGGGGGCGATGTGGCAGTACGCGCCGGTGAACTACCTCTATCCGAAAGGAGGAAGGAGGGCCAGGGGGTCCAGTGCCCCGGAGTCCGGAAGCGATGCGGTTCTTTCCGTCGCCGGGAACGGTCATCCGATGTATCGTGTGGCGCGCCGACCGGCGCCGACACCATCGCACCCCAGGAGGCCCGAGCCGATGGCGGATTCGACAGGGACGCCCACCGTGCGGAAACCCACCGCGCGGGCGTCCGCCCCGGAGACGTACGACGCGAAGAAACCCACCGCTCTCCTGGTCATGGAGGAGGAGCGCAGGGACGACGTCTATCCGGCGGACGTCCTGGAGGACATCGGGCGCCTGGCGCGCTGGCGGGCCCCCGCGCTCACCCGGGACGCCCTCCGCCGCGACCCCGGCGTCCTGGAAGGGGTCGACGTCCTGCTCACCGGCTGGGGCGCGCCCGTCCTCGACGCGGAGCTGCTCGCGCACGCGCCGGACCTGACGGCGGTGCTCGTGGCCGCCGGTTCGGTGCGGCACCTGACGACACCGGACTTCTGGGCCCGCGGCATCCCCGTCGTCTCCGCCGCGGCGGCCAACGCCGTGCCGGTCGCCGAGTTCAGCCTGGCCCAGATCCTGCTCGGCCTCAAACAGGTCCACCGCCTCGGCCGCGAGACGACCGCCGGCCGCCGGTACCCGCGCAACCCCCCGGTGCCCGGAGGGTACGGCTCCCGGGTGGGGCTGTTCGGACTCGGCCGGATCGGTCTGCTCGTCGCCCGGCACCTGCGCCACTTCGACGTCGAGGTGCTGGCCTGCGACCCCGTGGTCGAGCCGGCCGCCGCCCGGGAGGCGGGCGCCCGCCTCACCGGCATCGAGGAACTGTTCGAGACGTGCGACGTCGTCAGCGTCCACGCCCCCCTGCTGCCCGAGACCGAGGGGATCGTGGACGGGCGGCTGGTGTCGCTGCTCCCCGAGGGCGCCACCCTGATCAACACGGCCCGTGGCGCCGTGCTGGACGAGCCGGGGGTGATCGACGTCCTCAGGGCCCGGCCCGACCTCACCGCCGTCCTCGACGTGACCCGGTCCGAACCGCCCGCCCCCGACTCGCCGCTCTTCACCCTGCCGAACGTCCTGCTCACCCCCCACCTCGCCGGCGCCATGGGGCGGGAGCGCGCCCGCCTGGGCGAACTGGTCCGCGACGAACTGGGCCGTCTGGTGCGCGGCGAGCCCCTGCGGCACGCCGTCGAGCCCGCCCGGGCCGCGACCCAGGCCTAGGGCGGGCGCCGAAGAGGGCGCCGCCTGCCCGACGCCGCCCGCCCGACGGCGCCCCTTTCGGTACGTCCCCGGGGCGGAGGTCCTGCCCGGTCCGTGGTCCCTCCCCGCCCGGTCCGCGGCCCCTCCCCGGCCGTGCGCGCCCCCACCGGGGGCCTCGCGACCGGACCGCCTCGTCGGTCTCGCGCGGCCGGCGGCCTCCCCCCGCCGGCCGCCCCGCCGTGCCCGCGCCCCGTCGCGCGAGGGGACGCGGGCCCCCGAACCGAGGTCCACTTCCTGGCTCGTTCCCCGGTGGCCGGAATCCCGTGAACCGGCCATTCATCCGATCTATGGATGAAGAAGGGGCGTCGAACCCCGGAAATTCCGCCCAATTCTTTTCAGTCATCGGAGTATTGACCCCCGATCGGGCCGCGCGTTAGCGTCCCCGGCAAGCGCTTACAGGCCAGCTGCCGAGGCGGCGAACAGGAGTTGTCATGCAGAGAACGCGGTGGATCGGTGCGGGACTTCTCGCCTCGGCGTTGGCCCTCACGAGCTGTACCTCCGGCCCCGCCGGGGCGGACGCCAAGCAGGACTCCAAGGCGGAACTGGAACTGTGGACCAGGACCACACCGGGCGGCCCCGGCGAGAAGGCGACGCTGAGGCTCGTGGAGGGGTTCGAGAAGGCCACCGGCTTCAAGGTGAAGGTCACGGCGATCTTCGACGACTTCGAGACGAAGCTCCAGCAGCGCGCCGCCCAGCGGAACCTGCCCGACATCGTCATGAACGACGTCACCCAGCTCGGGGCCATGCACAGCCAGGGCCTCCTGCGGGAGATCGACCTGAGCCGGATCGAGAACAGCGGCGACCTGGTCCAGCAGGGCCGGGACTCCGGCAAGGGCGTCGACGGCAAGCAGTACGGCATCCCGTACTCCGCCCAGGCCGGCGCCCTGCTGATCCGCAAGGACTGGCGCGAGAAGCTCAAGCTCGGGACCCCCGGCAGCTGGGACGACCTCGCGGCCATGGCCGACGCGTTCACCACCCGCGATCCCGACGGCAACGGCAAGCCGGACACCTACGGCCTCGCCGCCCCGCTCTCGACCAAACGCGGCTACGCCTCCTGGTACTTCTCCAACTTCCTCTGGGCCGCCGGGGGAGACTTCATCACCGCGACCGGCAAGGGCACGTACAAGCCGGCGATGTCCGGCGCGAAGTCGGCGGAGGCCGTGCGCTGGTTCCGCGCCCTCGGCTGCGAGCGGAAGGCGATCCAGCCCGGCGCCGTCACCATGGACACCCCGCCCACCAACGAGACCTTCGAGTCCGGCCGGGCCGGCATGTACGTCGTCGGCCCCTACCTCATGTCCCGGTTCGACAAGTCGCTCGGCAAGGACAAGTACGAGGTCGTCCCCATGCCCAAGGGCCCCGAGGACGCCACCGTGCTCGCCGAGGGCGGCACCCTCTACCTCATGGCGGGGTCGGAGAACCGCGCCGGACAGGACGCCTTCGCCGGCTACACCATCTCCGCCGAGGGCCAGAAGCTCGGCATGCGGGGCGAGGACGGCTCCAGCGTCCAGCTCCCCGTGAACAGGACGGTGGACGTCACCGAGGTGCGCTCCGACCCCCGCTGGAAGACGTACGCGGAGGCGTACCGGACCTCCGGGCGCTACGCCCCCTCCATCCCGAACTGGACCCCGGTGCGGCAGGCCGCGGCCGAGACCCTCAACGCGCTCATGGCCGACTGCTCCCTCGACGCCGGCGCGAAGCTGCGCGAGCTGGACGGAAAGCTCGCCGGCATCCTCCGGGAGCAGGGAATCGCCGGATGACGAGCGCCGACCGGGCGGAACCGGCCCCCCGCACGGCGACCGCCCCCGCACCCCGCACGGAGGACCGGCCCGCCCCCGGCCCCGTACCGCCCCCGGTGGGGGCCGGGGCGCCCGGCCCCGCCGCGAGCCGCCCCGCCCGCCGCACCGGAAGCCGCCCCGTCGCGAGCCGCCGCGCGGGCCGCTGGTGGACGCCGTGGCTCTTCCTCGCCCCGGCGCTGGTCCTCTTCCTGTACTTCAAGTTCATCCCCATGGCCGGCGCGCTGACCATGTCCTTCCAGGAGGTGCGGCCCTACCTGGGCGACCAGTGGGTCGGCGGCGCGAACTACACCGCCGTCCTCACCTCCGACGGATTCCGCGAGGCCGCCTGGCACACCGTCGTCCTCGCGGTCGGCCAGACCGCCGGGTCGATGGCGCTCGGCCTCGCCCTCGCCCTGCTGATGGAGGGGCAGGGCCGCAGGCTCGGCTTCGTCCGCTCGGCGGCCTTCCTGCCGGTCGTGGTACCGATCGCGGTCGTCGCCGAACTGTGGCGGATCATGTACCACCCCACCGGCGACGGCATGATCAACTCCCTCCTCGGCCTGGTGGGGTTCGGGCCCTCGGGGTTCATCAACGACCCCGACACCTCCCTGGCCTCCCTCGTGCTCACCGGCGTCTGGAGGGGCGCCCCCTACGACATGATGATCTTCCTCGCCGGTCTGGCCGGCGTGGACCGCGGACTGTACGAAGCGGCCAAGGTCGACGGCGCGTCACGGCTCCAGCGCATCCGCCACGTCGCGATCCCCGGACTGCGGTCGGTGCTGACCATCCTGTTCGTCCTCGCCGCCATCCGGGGCCTGCGCGTCTTCACCGAGGTCTTCCTGCTCACCAACGGCGGCCCCGACGGCTCGACCGAGGTCGTCATGACACTGATCTACAAGCTGGGCCTGGAGCAGAACAAGCTCGGGGTCGGCGCGGCCGGAGCGGTCCTGCTGTTCCTGGCGACGCTGGTCCTGACCCTCTGCGTCCACCTGTTCCGGCGGAGGGACGACGCATGAGCACACCGACCGAGACCGCCCTCGGCCTGACCGAGAGCCGCAGCGTGGGCGGCCGGGTGACGAAGGCCGTGATCCACCTCCTGGTCCTGCTGGTGTTCGCGGGGCCGCTCCTGGCCCTGCTCGTGAGCGCCTTCAACCACGTCAAGGACCCGACCCAGCTCAGCGTGGTCCCCTCCGACCCCACCCTGGACAACTTCGCGGTCGCGTTCGACCAGGGGGTCCTGACGTACCTGCTCAACTCGTTCTTCGTCGTCGGCTTCGGACTGCTGCTCCAGGTCGCCGTCTCCGTCCTGGCCGGGTACGCCCTGGCCAGGAAGCGGTTCCGGGGGATGACCCTCGTCTTCGTCGCCATCCTGGCGACGCTGATGCTCCCCGAGGAGATCCTGGCCGTCCCGCTGTCCGTGCTCCTCGCCGACCTGCCGGTGATCCACGTCAACCTGATCGGTTCCCTGGCCGGCATGATCGTCCCCCTGGGGGCCTGGGCGTTCTCCATCCTCGTCATGACCGAGTTCATGAAGGACGTGCCCAGGGAACTGGAGGAGGCCGCCCGGATCGACGGCGCCGGCGACCTGCGGATCTTCGCGCAGATCATCCTCCCGATGTGCAGGCCCGCGCTCGGCGTGATCGGCGTCTTCGGCTTCACGATGATCTGGGACCAGTACCTGCTGCCCCTGCTCGTGGCCACGGACTCCTCCTCCTACACGCTGCCGCTGGCCCTGCGCACCCTGCGCGTCGACCCCCTCGTCACCCCCGGCGTCGTCCTGGCCGCGGCCCTGCTCGCCCTGCTGCCGTCCGTCGTCGTCTTCCTCCTCTTCCAGCGCTCCTTCGTCCACGGCCTGTCCAGCGGCGCCCTCAAGGGCTGACCCCCGGCACCCCGGCCGGCGCCGGCCGTCCGCGACCCGGACCGGGCCCGCCGTCCGCACCCAGAAAGGACCACCCCGTGCTCCCGTCCGGCCCGACGCCCCGCCCGCCCGCACCGTCCACCGCCGACGAGGCGGCCCCGGACACCTCCGCCGCCCGCCCGCAGGACCGGCCCGCCCGCGCCTCCGCCGCCCCCTCCGCCGGGCACCCCCCGGCCGGCGCGGCCGGACGCGCCCCGGGACCCCGGCGCGCCGTCGCCCCCGTGGCGGTGGCACGGTGAAGGTCACCTCCGTCGTCGTCACCCCCGTCGCCTTCGCCGACCCGCCCCTGCTCAACGCCGTCGGCGTCCACGAGCCGTACGCCCTGCGCACGGTGGTGGAGGTCCGGACCGACACCGGCGCGTACGGCCTGGGCGAGAGCTACGGCGACGCCGCCCACCTCGACCTGCTGCGCGGCGCCGCCGCGGAACTGACCGGCCTCGACCCCTTCGACCTCAACGAACTGTCCCGGCGGGTCGAGGGAGCCGTCGGCGGGCGCGTCGCGGGCGACGCGCACGGCCTGATCGGCGGGGGAGGGGCCGCCAAGACGGTCGCGAGCGTCACCTCCCCGTTCGAGGTCGCCTGCCACGACCTCCAGGGCAAACACCTCGGCAGGCCCGTCTCCGACCTCCTCGGCGGGGCCGTGCGCGACCGCGTCGACTTCTGCGGCTACCTGTTCGCGAAGTGGGCCGCCCACCCCGGCGGGGAGCCGGACCCCTGGGGGCCCGCCCTCGACCCCGCCGGCCTCGTGGCACAGGCCCGGCGCATGGCGGACCTGTACGGCTTCCGCTCCTTCAAGCTCAAGGGCGGCGTCCTCCCCCCGGACCAGGAGGTCGCCGCGATCCGGGCACTGCGCGAGGCGTTCCCGGACCATCCGCTGCGGCTCGACCCCAACGCCTCCTGGACCCCGGCCACCGCCGCCCGGGTCGCCCACGAACTGGCCGGCGTGCTGGAGTACCTGGAGGACCCGGTCGAGGGGGCGCCCGCCATGGCGGCCCTCGCCCGCACCGCCCCGATGCCGCTGGCCACCAACATGTGCGTGGTCACCTGGGAACAGCTCGCCGAGGCCGTCGTCTCCCGGCCCGTCGGCGTCCTCCTCGGGGACCACCACTACTGGGGCGGCCTGAAGGCCTCCCAGCACCTGGCCGCCTGCTGCCGCCACTTCGGCATCGGCCTGTCCATGCACTCCAACTCCCACCTGGGGATCAGCCTCGCCGCGATGGTCCACCTCGCCGCCGCGACCCCCGCCGTCGACCACGTACTGGACACCCACTGGCCCTGGAAGCGGCCCGAGGACGACGTCGTCACCGACCCCTGGCGGCTCACCGACGGTGCCGTCACCGTGCCGCGCCGCCCCGGCCTCGGCGTGGAACTGGACCGCGACGCGCTGGCCCGGCTGCACGAGCGGTACCTCGCCTGCGGCCTGACCCGCCGCGACGACGCCGCCTACCTGGCCCGAACGGCCCCCGGCGTACGCCTGCGCGAGAACGTCCACGAACCGGCCCGACCCGCCCGCCCCGTCCCCCCGGGGACCCCCGCGCCGAGGAACGATGCCCCATGACCACCACCCCGGCCGGCCCCGCACCGGCGGCACCGGACACGACCTGGTTCACCACCGACCGCTTCGGCATGTTCGTGCACTGGGGCCTGTACTCCCTCGCCGCCCGCCACGAATGGGTCAAGAACCGCGAGCGGATGACGGACGAGCAGTACCAGGTGTACTTCGACCACTTCGACCCCGACCGCTACGACCCCGTCCAGTGGGCCAGGACGGCGAAGGCCGCCGGCATGCGGTACGCCGTGCTCACCACCAAGCACCACGACGGCTTCTGCCTCTGGGACAGCCGCCTCACCGACTACAAGGTCACCAACACCCCGTACGGCCGCGACCTGGTCGGGCCGTTCGCCGAGGCGTGCCGCGCCGAAGGCCTCAAGGTCGGCTTCTACCACTCCCTGATCGACTGGCACCACCCGTCGTTCCCCGTCGACGGCACCCACCCCCGGCGCGACGACGAGGAGTTCAGGGCCGCCCACGCCGACCGCGACATCCGCGCCTACCAGCGGTACCTGCACGGCCAGGTCCGCGAACTCCTCACCGGCTACGGGCGGATCGACTACCTCTTCTTCGACTTCTCCTACGAGGGCCGTGAATGGTGGGGCGGCAAGGGCCCGGACGACTGGGACGCCCCCCGGCTCATGGAGACGGTCCGCGCGCTCCAGCCCCACATCCTGGTCAACGACCGGGCCGGCCTCCCCGGCGACTTCGTCACCCCCGAGCAGTACCAGCCCTCCGCCCCGATGACCTCGGAGGGCCGGCCCGTGCCGTGGGAGGCCTGCCAGACGCTCAACGGAAGCTGGGGCTACGACCGCGACAACCTCGACCGCAAGAGCCCCGACCTCATCGTCCGGATGCTCGTCGACGGCGTCTCCAAGGGCGGGAACCTCCTGCTCAACGTCGGCCCCACCGGCCGCGGCGACCTCGACCCGCGCGACACCGCCGTCCTCGCGGAGGTGGGCCGCTGGCTCGACCTGCACGAACGGTCCGTGCGCGGCTGCGGCCCCGCGCCGTTCACCCCGCCCGCCGACTGCCGGTACACCCTGCGGGGCGACCGCCTCTACGTCCACCTCTTCGCCTGGCCGCTGCGCCACCTGCACCTGCCCGGCCTCGCAGGGCGGGTGCGCTACGCCCAGCTCCTGAACGACGCCTCCGAGATCGTCCGGGTCCACGTCGACCCGGACCGCCCGGCGGTCAACACGCAGATGGGCGGACAACCGGCGGGCACCCTCACCCTCCAGCTCCCCGTCCAGCGCCCCGACACGCCCGTGCCCGTCATCGAACTCTTCCTGACGGACCCGGCGGACGACCCCTCGTGACCCACGTCCCTCCGCCCCACCCCGACCCCCACGGAGGCACCATGCACAGGCGCACGTTCCTCACCGGCACCGCAGCCGGAGCGGCCCTCACCCTGCTCCCGACCGGCCCGGCGCACGCGGGTGCCGCCGGGCACGGGCACCCGCGCCGTCCCGGCCGCACCCTCTCCGTCACCTCGCTCGACGAACTCCGGAAGGCGATCGACGCCGCCACGCCCGGCACCCGCGTCGTCGTCGCCGACGGCGACTACACCGTCCCCGCGGCCGAACCCCTCGTCGTCCGGGGCAAGCGCGGCTCCCGGACCGCCCCCATCACCGTCGTCGCCGAGTCCCGGGGCGGCGTCGTCCTGCGCGGCGAACGGAGCTTCGTCCTCGAGGACTCCGCCCACGTCACCGTCAGCGGCTTCTCCTTCCGGCAGAGCACCACCCTGGACATCCCGCCGACCTGCTCGCACATCCGGCTGACCCGCAACGACTTCCGGCTCGCCGACATCGAGGGCCTGCACTGGGTCATGGTGCGCGGCGACGACAGCGTGATCGACCGCAACCACTTCCACGGCAAGACCACGCTCGGCATCTACCTCGGCATCGAGGGCGCGGGCGGCGAGGCCATGGCCCAGCGCGTCCACGTGCACCGGAACCACTTCTCCGACCACACCTTCCCCGGCTCCAACGGCGGCGAGCCGATCCGCCTCGGCGTCAGCCCCCGCGCCCTCTCCAGCGCGCACGCGCTCGTGGAGTACAACCTGTTCGAACGGGCCGACGGCGATCCCGAGGCCATCTCCGTCAAGAGCTCCGACAACGTCATCCGGTACAACACCATCCGGAACAGCGCCGGCGGCATCGTCCTGCGCCACGGCAACGGCACCCGCGTCGAGGGCAACTACCTGATCGACGGCGAGGAGGGCATCCGGATCTACGGCAACGACCACGTCGTCGTCAACAACTACCTGGCCGGCCTGTCCGGCCGGGCCATGGTGATCGGCAGCGGCTCGGAACGCGACCACCTCCCCGGCGAACCGCCCGCCGACCGCCGGGGCAACGACGCGCCCGACCGCGTCCTCGTCGCCCACAACACGTTCCTCGACAACGCGAGGACCCTCTCGGGCGAGGAACAGCGCCCGCACGAGCCCCGGGACGTCACCGTCGCCGACAACCTCCTTGTCGGCCGGACCGGCGACCTCGTGGAGATGGCGAAGACGACGCGCTTCACCTGGCAGGGCAACATCCTGTTCGGAGCGGCGAACGACGGGAACATCCCCGCCGGCGGCTTCCGGCGGGCCGACCCCCGGCTCGTGCGGGGGCCCGACGGGGTCCACCGCCTGTCCCGCACGAGCCCCGCGATCGGAGCGGCCACCCTGAGGAACCCGCCCGTCACCCACGACATCGACGGCGACCCGCGCGGAAGCCGGCGGGACGTCGGCGCCGACGAGTACGCCACCGGCACGCCGAAGCGCCGGCCCCTGACCCCGGCGGACGTGGGCCCCCACGCGCCCTGAGCCGCGCCCCGGTGGGGAACGGCGGGCGGACCGGGTCGTCTCCGGTCCGTCCGCCGTCCCCACCACGGCTCCTCGCCCTCTTCCCCCTCCCTCGCCGCCGTCCCCGCCACCGCTCCCCGCCCCCTTCCCCTCCCTCACCCCCTTCTTCCCTCCCTCCCCGTGCTCCCCCGGAGGCGTTCCCGCCCGTGCCCGAGAACCCGCCCCGCCCCCTGCCGCCCGGAACGGCCGCCGTCCCGTTCCGTCCCGGCCTCTGTTCCGTCACCTTCCGGCACCTGCCCGCCGTCGAGGTCGCCCGGCGGGCGGCGGACGCGGGCCTGGAGGCGGTCGAATGGGGAGCCGACGTGCACGCGCCGCCCGGCGCGCCCGGAGCCCTCCGGGCGGCCCGGGACGCCGCCGAGCGGTACGGCCTGGCCGTCTGCTCGTACGGTTCGTACTTCCGCTGCCTCCCCGGCGAGGCGGCCGGGTTCGCGGAGACCGCCCGCGCCGCGTCGTTCCTCGGGGCGCCCCGCGTCCGGGTCTGGGCGGGGACCGCCGGATCGGCGGACGCCACGGCGGAGGACCGCGCCCGGACCACCGCGTGCCTGCGGGAGGCCGCGCTGATCGCGGGGGACCACGGTCTGGAACTCTCCCTGGAGTTCCACGCCGGGACGCTGACCGACTCGGTGTCCTCCACGGTCCGCCTCCTGGAGGAGACGGCCGCCGGCAACCTCACCGCCTACTGGCAGCCGCCGCAGGACGTCCCCGACGAGGACGCCCTCGCCGGACTCGCCGCCCTGGCCGGCCGGGTCGCCGCCGTGCACGTCTTCTCCTGGTGGCCGGGCAACCACCGGCTGCCCCTGACCGCCCGCGAGGAACTGTGGACCCGGGCGTTCCGGCTGCTCGCCGGCCGGTCCCGGGCGCGGGACGCCCTGCTGGAGTTCGTACCGGGCGACGACCCCGCCGTACTGGCGCGGGAAGCGGCCGCGCTGCGGCGCCTCGCGTCCGCCGCCGACCCGGGGCAGGGCCCTCCGTACCCTGGAGTAGGCTGACGAACGACCGACACATCCGATGAATTTCGCCGCGCAGAGGAGGACGCCTTGGCCGTGACCGACGAGGCGATCGGGAAGATCAAGGAGATGATCGTCTCCGGCGCGCTGCGCCCGGGCGACCGTCTGCCGAAGGAGGCCGACCTCGCCGCCGAGCTGGGGCTCTCGCGCAACTCCCTGCGAGAGGCGGTGAAGGCGCTCTCCCTGCTGAACATCCTCGACGTGCGGCAGGGCGACGGCACGTACGTCTCCAGCCTCGAACCGCCCCTGCTGCTCGAAGCGGTCTCCTTCGTCCTGGACTTCCACCAGGACGACCAGGCGCTCCAGGCGCTGAAGGTGCGGGGCATCCTGGAACCGGCGGCGACCGCCCTGGCGGCGGAGCGGATCGGCGAGGACGAGATCCGGGAACTCGCCGCCCTCCTCGACGGTCTCGGCGACGCGCCGAGCCTGGACCAACTCGTCGCCAGCGACCTGGAGTTCCACCGCCGGATCGCGGCGGCCTCCGGGATTCCCCTGCTGTGCTCGCTCCTCGACAGCATCTCCGGGGCCACCGTGCGGGCCCGGCTGTGGCGGGGCATCACCGAGGACACGGCCGTGGCCAGGACCGTGGCGGAGCACCGCGCGATCCTGGACGCGCTCGCCGCGCGCGACGCGCGCACGGCGGAGGCGTGGGCGACCATCCACATCTCCAACGTGGTCCGCTGGCTCGACGGCGCGCTGTGAGGCGGCCCCGCCGCCGGCCCGCGGCGGAGGGCCGGACCTGAGGCGGAAGGCCTCGCCCCGCGCCTCCGTTCCCCGCGGGGACCTCCCGGGGGCGGGCGCCCGTCCGTCGCGCGCCGTCCGGTGCGCGGCGTCCGCGTGCCGTCCGCGTGCCGTCGGCGTGCCGTTCGCGCGGCTCCGGACCGGCGGGGCCGGCCTCCCGGTGTGCCCGCCGGGCGCCGGGCCCGGCGCAAGAAACATCGGATGTCTACTTGCCCCGTCTCTCGGGAGCGCCGTATCGTTCTCGCTCGACAGGCCAATCACCCGATCTGTGTGGGCGGTTGGGGCTGACCCGCGCCGGCCGGGCAGACGAGCCGGACACCGAGCAGGCAGCCCAGGTGTGAAAGGAACCCCGTTGTCCACTGACATCACGCGGGTCGTCGCGATGGACACCTACGACATCCGTTTCCCGACCTCCCGCGAACTCGACGGGTCCGACGCGATGAACCCGGACCCCGACTACTCCGCGGCCTACCTCGTCCTGCGCACCGACGAGCCCGAAGGACCCACGGGACACGGCTTCACCTTCACCATCGGACGCGGCAACGACGTCCAGGTCGCCGCGATCGAAGCCCTGCGCCCGTACGTCGTCGGCCGCCCCGTCGAGGAACTCTGCGCCGACCCCGGCCTGATCAGCCGCGCCCTCACCGGCGACAGCCAGCTCCGCTGGCTCGGCCCCGAGAAGGGCGTCATGCACATGGCCGTCGGTGCCGTGGTCAACGCCGTCTGGGACCTGGCCGCCAAACGGCGGGGCCTGCCGCTGTGGAAGCTCCTCGCCGACGCCGACCCCGAGTGGCTGGTCTCGCAGGTGGACTTCCGCTACCTCACCGACGCGCTCACCCCCGAGGAGGCGCTCGACCTGCTGCGGCGCGGCAAGGAGGGGCGGGAGGAACGCGAGGAGGTCCTGCGGGCCCGGGGCTACCCCGCCTACACGACGTCGCCCGGCTGGCTCGGCTACTCCGACGAGAAGCTGACCCGGCTCGCCGAGGAGGCGGTCGCCGCCGGCTTCACCCAGATCAAACTCAAGGTCGGCGCCGACCTGGCGGACGACGTCCGCCGCTGCCGCGCCGCCCGCGCGGCCGTCGGCACCGGCATCCGCCTGGCCGTCGACGCCAACCAGCGGTGGAACGTGGCCGAGGCGATCGAATGGACCCGCGCGCTCGCCGAGTTCGACCCGTACTGGATCGAGGAACCCACCAGCCCGGACGACATCCTCGGCCACGCCCGCGTCCGCGCGGCCGTCGCCCCCGTCAAGGTGGCCACCGGCGAACACGTCCAGAACCGCATCGTCTTCAAGCAGCTCCTCCAGGCCGGCGCGGTGGACATCGTCCAGTTGGACGCGGCCCGGGTGGGAGGGGTGAACGAGAACCTCGCCATCCTGCTGCTCGCCGCCAAGTTCGGCGTCCCCGTCTGCCCGCACGCCGGCGGGGTGGGACTGTGCGAACTGGTCCAGCACCTGGCGATGTTCGACTACGTCGCGCTCAGCGGGACCACCGAGGACCGGGTCATCGAGTTCGTCGACCACCTGCACGAACACTTCGCCCACCCGGCCGTCGTGCGGAACGGCCACTACACGGCCCCCCTCGCCCCCGGCTTCTCCGCCGACATGCACGCGGCCTCGCTGGCCACCTTCGCGTACCCCGACGGCGTCTTCTGGGCCGCCGACCTGGCCGTCTCCGCGAAAGCCGTCCCCCCGCCGGACGGGGCGCCGGACGGCGCCGCGGTCCTCCGCGGCACCGCGGAGGTGACGGCATGACCGCACAGCCCCTCGCCGGACTGCGGGCCGTCGTCACCGGCGGCGCCTCCGGCATCGGACTCGCCGTCGCGCGGGCGCTGGACGCCCGGGGCACCGCCGTCGCGGTCCTCGACCTGAACCCCGGTGCGGTCCCCGGACCGCTCCGCGCCTTCCGGGCGGACGTCGGCGACGACGCCTCGGTGCGCACGGCGGTCGATGCCGCCGCGGCCGCGCTCGGCGGCATCGACATCCTGGTCAACAACGCGGGCGTCGGCGCCGTCGGCACGGTCGAGGACAACCCCGACGACCAGTGGCACGCCGTCCTCGACGTCAACGTCCTCGGCGTCGTCCGCACCACCCGGGCCGCCCTGCCCCACCTCCGCCGCTCGCCGCACCCGGCCGTCGTCAACACCTGCTCCATCGCCGCCACCGCGGGCCTGCCGCAACGGGCGCTGTACTCGGCGAGCAAGGGCGCCGTCCTCTCGCTCACCCTCGCCATGGCCGCCGACCACGTCCGGGAGGGCATCCGGGTCAACTGCGTCAACCCCGGCACCGTGGACACCCCGTGGGTCGCCCGTCTCCTCGACGCGGCCGACGACCCGGAGGCCGAACGCGCGGCCCTCGGCGCCCGCCAGCCCACCGGACGGCTCGTGAGCGCCGACGAGGTCGCGGCGGCCGTCGTGTACCTGGCCTCCCCGGCCGCCGGCTCCGTGACCGGTACCGCCCTCGCCGTCGACGGCGGCATGGCGGGCCTCCGACCGCGCCCGGCCGGCCGGTGAACGGGGAAGCGGACGGCGGAGCCCCGGGCCCCGCCGGCTCCGGCCGCGTGCCCCCCGGCCGTCCCGGCCCCGACCGCGCCCCCCTCGGCCGCACCGGCGCCTGGACCACCCGGCTCGCGTTCGGCGCGGCGGGCATCGGCAACCTCTACGGTCCCGTCACCGACGAGGACGCCGAACGGGCCCTCGCGACCGCCTGGGACCGGGGCGTCCGGTCCTTCGACACCGCGCCGCACTACGGCCTGGGCCTGTCCGAACGGCGGCTCGGCGCGTTCCTCGCGGACCGGCCCCGCGACGCGTACACCCTCTCGACGAAGGCCGGCCGCCTCCTCGTCCCCGCGCCCGGCGCGACCGGTGACGACCTCGCCCACGGCTTCGCGGTCCCCGCCGCGTACCGCAGGGTGTGGGACTTCAGCGCCGACGGCGTCCGGCGGAGCCTGGAGGAGAGCCTGGAGCGGCTCGGCCTCGACCGCGTCGACACCGTGTACCTGCACGACCCGGACGACCATGCGGACCAGGCCCTGCGCGAGGCGTACCCGGCCCTGGAGCGCCTGCGCGCCGAGGGCGTCGTCCGGGCCGTCGGGGTGGGCATGAACCAGACGGCGCTCCCGGCCCGCTTCGTCACCGAGACCGACGTCGACGTCGTGCTCCTCGCCGGCCGCTACACCCTGCTCGACCAGAGCGGCCTGTCCGGGCTGCTGCCGGCCGCCCTCGACCGGGGCGTGTCGGTCGTCGCCGGCGGGGTGTTCAACTCGGGCCTCCTCGCGGACCCCCGCCCCGGCGCCCCCTACGACTACGCCGCCGCGCCGCCGGAGACCCTGCGGCGGGCCCTGCGGCTCCAGGAGATCTGCCGGCGTCACGGCGTGCCCCTGAGAGCCGCGGCGGTCCGCTTCCCGCTGGCACACCCGGCGGTGGCGGGGGTCCTGCTGGGGCTGCGCAGCGCGGCGGAGGCCTCGGACGCCGCCGACCTGCTGGACCGCGACGTTCCCGCCGCGCTCTGGGACGAGCTGCGCCGCGAGGGCCACCTGCCCGCCCACGCCCCCGTCCCCGGCCCGGACGGGCGGGCCCGATGACGACCACCCCTCCGCCACGTCCCCACCCCACCCCCGGAGCCGAAGACCGATGAGAATCGCCCTGCACACCCGGGTCCGGACGGACCGCGTCACCGCCTACGAACAGGCGCACCGCGAGGTGCCCGCCGAGCTGACCCGGGCGATCCGGGAGGCCGGCTGCACCTCCTGGACCATCTGGCGCAGCGGAACGGACCTCTTCCACCTCCTGGAGTGCGAGGACTACGCCCGGCTCCTGGCCGAACTGGAGGAGCTGCCGGTCAACGTCGCCTGGCAGGCGCGCATGGCCGAACTCCTCGACGTCGTGCACGACTACTCCGGCGCGGGCGCGGACGCCGGCCTGCCCGTGGTGTGGGAACTGTGAGCGCGCCCCTCGTCGACGCCCACCACCACCTCTGGGACCTCGCCGTACGCGACCAGGACTGGATCACCGGCCCCGCCCTCGCCCCGCTGCGCCGCACCTTCTCGGAGAGCGACCTGCGGGCCGAGACCGACGCGGCGGGGGTGACGGCGACCGTCCTCGTCCAGACGGTGACCGTGGCCGGCGAGACCCCCGAGATGCTGGCCGTGGCCGGCGCCGGCGACCTCGTCGCCGGGGTGGTGGGCTGGACGGACCTGACGGCGCCCGGCGTCGCGGACGCCCTGGCCGCGCTGCGCGAACACCCCGGCGGCGAGCACCTCGTGGGCATCCGCCACCAGGTGCAGGCGGAACCGGACCCGGACTGGCTGCTGCGCCCCGACGTCCTGCGCGGCCTGCGGGCGGTGGCCGACGCCGGTCTCGCCTACGACCTGGTGATCCTCCCGCACCAGCTCCCCGCCGCGACCTCGATGGCGGCGGCGCTCCCCGGTCTCACCCTCGTCCTGGACCACGCGGCGAAACCGCCGGTCGCCACCGGGGAACTCGAACCGTGGGCGACCCGTCTGCGCGCCTTCGCCGCCCTGCCCCGCACCTTCTGCAAGCTCTCGGGACTGCTCACCGAGGCCGACTGGCGGACCTGGACGGTGCGGGACCTCCGCCCGTACGCCGGCGTCCTCCTCGACGCGTTCGGCCCGGACCGGCTGATGTTCGGCTCCGACTGGCCCGTCTGCACCCTCGCGGCCCCGTACGGGCGGACCCTGGCGACGGCGAGGGAACTCACGCGGGACCTCGGCCCGGCCGAACGGGAGGCGGTGTTCGGAGGCACCGCCCTCACCGCCTACCGCCTGGCGGAGACGCCCCGCGGAACACCCCGCTCCCCCTGACCGGCCGCCCCCCGGACCCGGCCCGGAGACCATCCGGAGCCCGGCCGCCGCCGGGGCGCGCGTCGTCGTCACCACGGCCCCGGGAGGAGGCGGAGCGGCCCCGGGAGGGTTCAGAGCGGGACGATCGTGACCTCGGTCGCCTTCACGCTCGTCCAGACGGACACCCCGTCCGCCAGGCCGAGTTCGGCGGCGGCCTGCGGGGTGATCTCGGCGACGAGGTCGGGCACCCGGTCCGAGGCGACGAGGACCCGCAGCCGACTGCCGCCGGCCGTGATCTCGCGCACGGTGCCGGGCCAGGCGTTGCGGGGACTGCCGCCGGGCTTCTCGCGGTGGACGGACACCGCCTCGGGAGGGACGACCGCGAGCGCCTCCGTGCCCGCCGGCAGGGTTTCGGCGGCGACCAGGACGCCCCCGCCCGCCGGTGCCAGGCCCTCGGCGGTCGCGGTGCCGGGCCAGGCGTTGCGGCCGAGCATCCGGGCCACCCAGGGGGAGCGGGGGTGCCGCGCGACCTCGGCGGGGGAGGCGTCCTGGAGCGCGCGCCCCTCGTCCAGGACGAGGACGCGGTCGGCGAGGGAGACGGCCTCCACGGGATCGTGGGTGACGATCAGGCAGACGCCGCCGAATCCGGCGAGGTGGGTGCGGAGGGTGTGCCGGACACGGGCCCTGGTCGTCTGGTCGAGGGCGGCCAGGGGCTCGTCGAGGACGAGGAGCCGGGGGAGCGCGGCCAGCGCGCGCGCGAGGGCGACCCGCTGGGCCTGCCCCCCGGAGAGCTGGGCCGGGCGCCGGTGGGCGAGGTGGCCGACACCGAGCCGGTCCAGCCAGGTCCGGGCCGCCCGGCGGGCCTCCGCCCGTCCGACGCCCCGGGCCCGCAGCCCGTACGCGGTGTTGGAGAGGGCGCTCATGTGGGGGAAGAGGGCGCCGTCCTGCGGCACCCAGGCGACCCGCCGCCGGTGCGGGGGCAGGGCGGTGACGTCGGTGTCGCCGAGCCGGAGGACGGCGTGCGCCCTCGGGGTGAGGCCGAGGAGGGCCCGGAGGAGCGTGGTCTTCCCGGCCCCGTTGGGGCCGACCACCGCGATGGTGGTGCCCGCCGCCGCGTCCAGGGTGAGCCGGGTGAACCCGGTGACCTCGGCGTGCAGGGGCCAGCGCCCGTCCCGTTCCTCCGGCACCGGCACCGGAGGAACGGGCGGGGCGGCCTCCTCGTCCGGGGCGGCCGGGGCCGGCCGGACGCGCTTCTCCGGGGAAGTCCCCGTCCAGCGGCCGCGCAGGGCGACGAGGACGCCCATGGCGACGGCGAGCAGGAGGAGCGAGACGGAGGTGGCGGCCGCGGGCTCGTCCTGGAGCAGCAGATAGACCTGGAGGGGCAGGGTCTGGGTGGTGCCGGGCAGGTTGCCCGCGAAGGTGATGGTGGCGCCGAACTCGCCGAGCGCCCGTGCCCAGGTCAGCGCCGCGCCCGCGACCAGACCGGGGGCGACCATGGGCAGCGTGACGGTGAGGAAGACCCGCACCGGCGGCGCGCCGAGCGAGGCGGCCGTCTCCTCGTACCGGGGCCGGAGCCCCCGCAGGGCGCCTTCGAGGCTGATGACCAGGAACGGCATGGAGACGAACGTGGCCGCGAGGACGGCGCCGGAGGTGTGGAAGGGCAGCGTGACGCCGAAGGCGTCCTCCAGCCAGGGGCCCAGGAGCCCGCGCCGCCCGAAGGCGAGAAGCAGCGCCACCCCGCCGACGGTGGGCGGCAGCACCATCGGCAGCAGGACGAGCGACCGGACGAACGTCCTGCCGGGGAACGGCACCCGGGCGAGCAGCCAGGCGAGCGGGACGCCGAGTACGAGGGAGAGGCCGAGCGCCCAGAACGACACGACGAGGGAGAGCCGCAGCGCCCGGACCGTTCCGGGCGCGCCGAGGTGCCCGGCCAGCTCGCCCCACTCCGTCCGCGCCAGGACGCCGGCCAGGGGGAGGACCAGGAACGCCACGGCCAGGAGGGCGGGCACGGCCAGCACGGCGGGCGGGCGGGCTCCGGCCGTGCGGGTGCCTGGTCGCTTCATCGGACGTCCCGGGAGGGTGAGGGGGGAGCGGGCCGCCGGTCTCCCCGCGGTACGGGCGGCCGCCGGGCCGCGAGGGCGGTCACGGCTTCAGGAACCCCGCGCCCCGGAGGATCTTCTGCGCTTCCGGCGAGCTCAGCCACGCGACGAACGCCGCCGCCTCCCCGGCGTTCTCCGACTGCTTGAGGGTAGCTGCCGGGTACGCGGCGACGGCGTTCCGCGCGTCGGGAATCCCGACGGCGTCGACCTCGTCCCCGGCGCTCTCGGCGTCGGTCTCGTAGACGAGTCCGGCGTCGGCCTCGCCGAGTTCGACCTTGCCGAGCACGGCCCGGACGTTCGGCTCCCGGGAGACCGGGCGCACCGTGATCCCCCGGGCGGCGAGGATCTTCGCGCCGTACGTGCCGGCCGGGACCCCGGGGGCGGCGAGGACGACCTTGAGCCGGGTGTCCGCGAGGTCCTCCAGCGCGTCGATCCTGAACGGATTGCCCTTTCCGACGGCGATGACCAGCCGGTTCCGGGCGATGACCACCGGGGTCCCGGTGTCGGCCCGCACCTTGTCCATGCTCCCGGTGTCGGCGGTGACCAGGGCGTCGGCCGGGGCGCCCTGGACGACCTGCGCGACGAGTTCCTGCGAGCCGGCGAAGGAGAAGGTGATCCGCGTCCCCGGGTGGGTCCTCTCGTAGGCCGCCCCGGCCGTCCTGAACGCGTCGGTCAGCGACGAGGCGGCCAGCACGGTCAGGTGCACCCGCGGCGCGGCGCTCGCGGACCCGCCGGCCCCCTTCGCGCCGCCGTCCGCGCAGGCGGCGAGCGGGAGGAGCAGGGCCGCGGCGAGGACGGCGGCGGCACGGCGGCGCGCCGTGGCGGGACCCGTGTCGGGCGCGTGCGCCGCCGGACCGGTGGTGAGGGGCTGCATGTGCGTCACGGTAGGGCGTTTCGGCCCGCATGTACAACCATTCTGTGCGTCCCTCCCTCGCTGATGCGAGAAGGATGGAGGAAGGGACGAAAGGGCCGGCCGGCCCGGCACCGGGGCGGCCGGCCCCTTCCGTGCGGGGCGCGGCGGATCACGCCGCCCTGCCGGAACCGCCGGGCGCGTGGGCGGTGAACACCCGGGGCAGGGAGCCGGGATGCTCGCGCGCGAGCCAGCGGACGAGTTCCTCCCGTACGGCGCAGCGGGTCGTCCACAGGTCGTCGGCGTCCTTGGCGGTCACGATCGCGCGGACCGTGATGGAGGTCGGCGAGGTGTCGGTGACGGCGAGGTCCCAGCCCCGCCCGTCCCAGGTCGGACAGGCGGCCAGGAAGGCGCGCAGGTGCTCCCGCATGAGGGCCACGGGGGTGGAGTGGTCGCAGTGGACGAAGACCGAGCCCGTCATCTGGGCGCCGCCCCGGGACCAGTTCTCGAACGGCCGGGAGGTGAAGTACGAGACGGGCAGCGTGACGCGGCGCTCGTCCCAGGTCCGGACCGTGAGGAAGGTGAGCGTCACCTCTTCCACGAGCCCCCACTCGCCGTCCACGACGACCGTGTCGCCGATGCGGACCATGTCGCCGAAGGCGATCTGGAACCCGGCGAAGAGGTTGCCCAGCGTCGACTGCGCCGCCACGCCGGCCACGATGCCGATGATCCCGGCCGAGGCGAGCAGGGACGTGCCGAGGGTCCGGAAGGACGGGAAGGTGACGAGGGCGGCGGCACCCGCGACCAGCCCCACGACGACGGAGACCACCCGCGTGATCAGCGTGACCTGGGTGCGGACCCGGCGCAGCCGCGCGGCGTCGCGCGCCCGCCCCGCGTAACGCGCGTACGAGGACTCCACGACGGCCGAGGCCGCCCGGACCGCCAGCCAGGCACCTCCTCCGATCAGGCCCAGGAGCAGGAGGTGACCCACCGTCCGGGCGTGCTCCTCCAGCGCCGGCACGCCCGACTCCGGGAAGGTCCACCGGAGCAGGGCGGCCAGCAGTACGACGAACAACGGCGTGCGGCAGCGCCTCAGCAGTCCCCACAGGGGCGTCCGGTGGTGACGTGCGTCCGCGTGCCGCGCCAGCAGGTCGGCCACGCGGACGACGGCGAACGCCGCCAGCGCGGAGCCGCCGACGGAGGCCGCCGTCCGAAGAAAGCTCTCCATGTGCTCCCCAGTCGATGAGTCGAACAGGTTCGCGAGGACGCCTCACCCCCGGCCGGTGCCCCAAACATCCCGCGACCCCGCCCGTGCCGCACCGCCCCGGGAGCTCCGCCGTTCGTGGCGGACGGGACGGCCCCGCCGCTCCGGCCCCCTCCGCGCAACCGCCGCTCCGTCGGGAGCCGTTCACGTTTCGGACACCTGAAACCGGCCAAGGGGCCGTCCGGATCGCGTACCCATGACGGAACCAGATGGAAGAGCGGTGCCCCGGGCGCGCGTGCGCGGTACCCGGGCGGGCCCCGGTACCGAGGGGCCCGCCCACGGCGCCGCCACAACCGAGAGGAACTCCCCGTGGACCGCAGGTTTCTGCTCACCGCCGCGACGGGCGCGGTGGGCATGGCCGCCGTCTCCCGGACACCGGCGAGCGCGACGGCCCCCGCCCACGCCGGGCCGGGACACCCGGTCAGCGTGTTCAACGTCATCAGCGACATCCAGGGCGACCTGCGGGACCTCGGTGTGGCCCTGGAGGACATGAACCGGACCAACCCCCGGAGCGCGGGCCTCGCCGTCGCCGGCGACATCACGCCGCGCGGGTACGACGCCGAGTACGCGGAGGTCTCGGCCGAACTCGCCCGCCACACCCACGCGCGGACGGTCGCCTGGGCCATCGGCAACCACGAGTTCTACGTCCCCAAGTGGCGCGACCCGTCGACCCTCTCCCAGGAGACCTGGCCCAACGGCACCACGGAGGACTCCCTCTTCCGGAGCTTCTACCGCTTCGCCGGCCGCAACACGGTGCACGCGGAGCACTCGTTCGGCGGGATTCCGGTGCTGAGCCTCGGCACCGAGAAGTACATGCACTACCACGACCCGAAGCTCTGGGACGAGGTGTGGCTCAGCGACGCGCAGCTCACCTGGCTCGAACAGCGCCTCGCGTACTGGGCCCGCCGGCGCAAGCCCGTCATGGTCGTCACGCACCACCCGCTCCCCAACACCGTCTCCGGCAGCCACAACCGCCTGTACGCGCACGACTACCTCCAGGCGGACCGGCTGCTCGGCGTCCTCGGCCGCCACCGCGACGTCTTCCTCTTCTGCGGACACACCCACTGGGACCTCGGCCTGTCGGACTGGTACGTCCGCAGGGTCGTCCCCGGCACCGCCAACCTGGACGGCTTCTCCGTGATCAACACGGGGGCCGTGCAGACGGGTTACACGGACGACGGCAAGGGCGGCGAGGTCTCCGTCCCCGGCACGTTCAACCAGGGGCTCCAGGTCGAGGTCTTCCACGACCGGGTCGTCGTCAAGGCGCGCGACTTCGCCGCGGGCAGCTGGCTGAAGCAGGTCACGGTCCCGCTCTCGACCCGGATCTGAACCCCCGGGCGCGGCCGGAGACGGGGTCCCCGGACGCCGGCGCCGCCCGCGCCCGGCGCTCCCCGGTTACGCCGTCCGGCCCCGGGGACCGACCGGTACGGGTGACCGGAGGCCCGCCGGCGGTGACCTCCGGACGGACCGGTCGTTGCTGACGGACGTGAAGAAGACGCTTCTGGCGGCCCTCGTGGCCGCGTCCGTGACGGCCCTGATCGCCCCGTCCGCCGCCACCGCGGTTCCCGCCGCCGTCCGGCCCGCCGCCCCGTCCGACGCCCGTGCGCGGGAGACCGCCGAAGCGAAGACGCGGTGGCCCGAGACGCTCGGCCTGCCGAGGGCCTGGGCCAGAAGGGTGATCCTGCGGGACCGGCCCGACCTGAGGGTCGTGTACCTCCCGGAGGGGGCCCTGGTCACCATGGAGTACGACGAGAACCGCGTGCGCGTCTTCCACGACCCGTACGGCCTCGTCACCCTGGTCCCCACCGTCGGCTAGGACCCGAAGGACCCCGGCCCACCGCCCCCGTCCGGCCCCGGCCCACCGCCCCCCGGCTCTCCGGTCTCCGGCCCCGCGCCTCCGGGCCCCGGGCCGGAGGGCTTCCTCCCGCGTACGGCGGCGCCGCCCTTCACCCGATCGCCCGCACAGGTGTCGTCACCACCACCGGGCGGTGACGATGGCCGCATCGGCCATCGAGAAGACAAGGGCGTCGCATGGTTCAGGGATTTTCCAGAGAGCCGGGAACCCACGGCCCGCTGACCGAGGTCGGACCGGAGGGAACCAGGAAGATCACCTTCTGGGCGGCCGCGATCGCGCTGGGCGGTTTCCTGTTCGGTTTCGACACGGGAGTCGTCTCCGGAGCGCTGCTGTACATCAAGGACGACTTCGACCTCAACTCCTTCGAGCAGGGCAGCGTGGTCAGCGTCCTGCTCATCGGAGCGGTGATCGGCGCCACCTCGGCGGGCCGCCTCGCCGACCGGTTCGGACGGCGCAAGGCCCTGCGCCTCATCGGCTTCGTGTTCCTCGTCGGCACCGCGATCGCGGCCCTGGCGAACGGGTACCTGATGCTCATGGCGGGCCGGATCGTCCTCGGCCTCTCCGTCGGCGCGGCGTCCGCGACGGTGCCGGTCTACCTCTCGGAGATCTCCCCGACGAAGATCCGCGGCCGGACGCTCACCATGAACCAGCTCATGATCACGATCGGCATCCTGGTCGCGTACCTCGTCAACCTCGCCTTCTCGAGCAGCGAGATGTGGCGGGCGATGTTCGCCGTGGGCGCGATCCCCGCCCTGCTCATGGTCGCGGCCACGCTGTGGCTGCTGCCCGAGTCGCCCCAGTGGCTGATCGCCCACGGCCAGGCGGACGCGGCACGCCGGGGGATCGCCGCGCTGACGGACGACGCGACGGCGGACGAACTGGTCCGGCGGGCCCGGGAACGCATGGACGCGGAGCGCCGGAAGCAGGAGCGGAAGGAGGCGACGGGCGGGCAGGGAATCCGGCGGCTGACGGCCCCGGACGTACGGCCCGCCCTGATCGTCGGCCTCACCCTGGCGGCCGTACAGCAGTTCGCCGGCATCAACACGATCATCTACTACGCGCCGACCATCATCCAGCAGACCGGCCTCAACGCGTCGAACGCCATCTTCTACTCGGTGTTCATCGGCCTGATCAACCTGATCATGACGCTGGTGGCGATCAAACTGGTGGACCGGGTGGGACGCCGGCCCATGGTCCTCGTCTCGCTCGGCCTGATGGCGGTCTCGATCTTCCTGCTGGGCCTCGCGTTCGTCGTGGGCATGAACTCGGGGCTGACCCTGATGTTCATGGTGATCTACATCGCCGCCTTCGCGGGCGGTCTCGGCCCCGTCTTCTGGACGCTGATCGGGGAGATCTTCCCGCCGTCCGTCCGGGCCGAGGGATCGAGCCTGTCCACGGCGGTCAACTGGGTGTCCAACTTCGTCGTCAGCCTCGTCTTCCTGCCGCTGGCCAACCTCATCGGCCAGGGCGAGACCTTCTGGATCTTCGCGGGAATCTGCCTGCTCGCGTTCCTCTTCGTCGGCCGGTACCTGCCCGAGACCAGGGGCCGGAACGCCGAGCAGATCGAGAAGGCCCTCGACGCCCGCTTCAAGCACGCCCCGGACCGGTCGGACGGGCCCCGGGGGACGACCTCCCCGCAGAAAGGACGCTCGCGATGAGCGACACCCTCCTCGGTCCCGCCGACCTCGAACGCGCCGACGCCCTCGTGCTCTTCGGCATCACCGGCGACCTCACCAAGAAGATGCTGTTCCCCGCGCTGTACCGCCTCGCCGAGGACGGCAGGCTCACCGTCCCCGTCATCGGCGTGGCCGCCGGCGACTGGGACGACGACGCGCTGCGCCGGCACGCCCGGGAGTCGATCGCCGCCGCCGTCCCCGACTTCGACCAGGACGTTTTCGACCGGTTCGCGAGGGGCCTCTCCATCGTCACCGGCGACTTCACCGACCGGGACACCTTCGCCCGGCTGCGCGAGGCCGTCTCCGGACACGACTTCGTGGTCCACTACCTGGCGATCCCCCCGACCCTGTTCACCACCGTCGCCCACGCCCTGGCCGAGGCGGGCCTGAACCGCGACTCCCGCCTGGTGGTCGAGAAGCCGTTCGGCCACGACCTGGAATCGGCGCGGAAGCTCCAGGAGGACCTGAACACCTGCTTCGACGACCACCACCTGCTGCGGGTGGACCACTTCCTGGGCAACACCGCGGTGGAGAGCCTGATGGTCGCCCGCTTCGCCAACACCCTGCTGGCCCCGATCTGGCACCGCTCCTACGTCGACAACGTCCAGATCACCCTCGCCGAGGACTTCGACGTCGCCGACCGCGGCTCCTTCTACGACTCCGTGGGCTGCCTGCGCGACGTCGTCCAGAACCACATGCTCCAGGTCCTCGCCTTCCTCGCGATGGACCCGCCCAGCGCCTCCGACGCCCGCGCCCAGGGCCTGGAGAAGTGGCGGGTGCTGCACGCCACCCGCGCGATGGACCCCGCCGCCACCGTACGCGGCCAGTACGACGGCTACCTCGACGTCAAGGGCGTCGAACCGGGCTCCACCACCGAGACGTACTTCGCCACCCGCCTGTTCATCGACAACTGGCGCTGGTCCGGCGTCCCCTTCTACCTGCGCAGCGGGAAGTCCCTGGCCGTGACCGCGACCGAGGTGATCGTCCAGCTCCGCACGCCCCCGCTGGAACTCTTCGGCGTCGGCGCCGCGGACACCCCGCCCAACCTCATCCGCTTCCGCATCGACGGCGACACCGGCCTCCGGGCCGACCTGGTGCTCCGCAAGCCCGAGAAGGGCGTGAAGCACCCGATGACCGTGCCCATCGGCGTCGACTTCGCCAAGGTCCTCGGACGACAGGAACTCCCGTACGAGAACATCCTCCGGGGCGCCGTCGTCGGCGACCCCGAGTGCTTCGCCTTCTTCCCCGCGATCCTGGAGTGCTGGCGGATCGTCACCCCCGTCCTCGACCCCGCCGAACCGCCCCTGCGGTACGCCCCGGGGAGCTGGGGACCGGAACAGGCCGACCGGCTCCCCGGCCTCGCACAGTGGCACCAGCCGGGACGGCGCCTCTTCGAGGACATCCGCTGACGGACCCGCACCCCGCCCGGACCCCGGGCGGGCCGGGCCGCCCGGGACGGAAAGGGGACGATGGCCAAGGTCTGGAGGCGCGTCGGGGACAACCTGTGGCCGGTGGCCCAGCAGGCCGTGGCCGCCGCCCTGTCCTGGTGGATCGCCGACGACATCATCGACCACCACGTGCCCCTGTTCGCCCCGATCGCCACCCTCGTGGCGCTCAACACCCCCCTCGGCGGACGCGGGACCAACACCGTACGGGTCCTGTTCGGCGTCACCACCGGGGTCGTCGTCGGAGAGCTCTCCTTCGCCCTCGGCGGACAGGGCACCGTCACCATCGGCGTGGCCGTGCTGTGCGCGCTCCTCGTCGCGCTGGTCCTCGACGGCGAACGCATCACCATGGCCCAGGCCGCCGTGGGGGCCGTCATCTGCGTCGCCGGCGGGCGGCAGGCGGGCGTCGACCGCGTCCTGGACGCCCTCCTCGGCGGCGCCGTCGCACTCGTCTTCAGCCAGCTCCTCTTCCCCGTGCACCCCCTCGCCCTGCTCAGGAGGGCGGAGTCCGCCACCCTGACCGGCCTGGCGAACGCCCTCGACTTCACGGCGCGCGAACTGGACGCCTCGGACGACGAGAGGACCTTCCGCACCTGGGACGAGGTGCGCGCGGTGTACACGCTCCTCGGCGACCTGGACCGGGCGCGCGGCGACAGCCTCGACGTCACCGGCCGCACCCTCCACCGGAGGCGCGGCCGGGAACCCCTGACCCATGAGACGGCCACCGCGCTGCAGCTCGACATGCTCGGCCACAGCTGCTTCACCCTCATCCGCCGCGCCCTCTCCCTGGACACCCGCCGCCGGCAGGAGTTCGCCCCGACGCTGCGGGCCCTGTCGGGCGTCCTGGGCGCCCTCGCCGCCGCCCCCGGGAGCCGCGCGGTGCGCCGGCACGCGACCCGCTGGGTCCTGGACGTCGTCCGCGACGCCCCCGACGCCGGACCCGCGCCCACGGTCGCCGTGTGGGAGAACGTACGGCTGGTCGCCCAGGACGTCCTGGTCTTCGCGGGCGTCGACGCCGAGGCCGCCGACCGGGCCGTCCGCGAAGGCACCCGGGAGGTTCCCGTCCCCGAACCGCCGCACCAGCCCCGGTCCCTCCGGTCCCTCCGGCCCTTCCGGGCGAGACGGCGCGGCGCGTGAACGCGGGAGCCGGGCGCCCGCCGCCCCGTGCCGCCGCTACCGCACCGGAACCGTGCCGTCCGGCATCTCCTGCTCCGCCCAGATCGTCTTGCCGTGCCGGGTGTAGCGGCAGCCCCACCGCGTGGTGAGCTGGGCGACCAGATACAGGCCCCGGCCCCCCTCGTCGGTGAGCAGGGCCCGGCGCATCCGCGGCTGGGTGGCGCTCGGGTCGGACACCTCGCAGATCAGACGGCCCGCCCGGATCAGGCGCACCTCGACCGGGCCGCCCGCGTAGCGGATGGCGTTGGTGACCAGCTCGCTCAGGACGAGTTCGGTGGTGAAGGCCAGTTCCGCCAGCCCCCACGCGTCCAGCTGCCGGGTCGCCGCCTCGCGCACCTCGCCCACGGCGGCCGGGTCGGAGGCCACCGGCCAGGCGACGTGGTCCCCGGGCGGCAGCGCGCGGGTGCGGGCGAGCAGCAGGGTGACGTCGTCGGTGAGGCGGCGGGAGGGACGGTCGGCGACGATCTCGCGGCCGAGGTCCCGCAGCGGGGTGTCGAAGACCCCCGGGGCCGACAGGCGGCGCGCCAGCTCGGCCATGCCCTCGTCGACGTCGCGTTCGCGGGTCCCGATCAGCCCGTCGGTGTAGAGGGCGAGGACGCTCCCCGGCGCCACGTCGACCTCGGCCGTCTCGAAGGGCAGCCCGCTCACGCCCAGGGGCGGACCCGGATTCACGGGGACGAAGGAGACGGGCCCGTCCGGGGCGGCCACGGCCGGCGGGGGGTGTCCGGCGGAGGCCGCGGCGAGCCGCCGGGAGACCGGGTCGTAGATGGCGTACAGACAGGTGGCGCCGATGGGGTCGGTCCGGGGGCGGACGGGTTCCGCCGCGTCGCCGGGCTCGTCGGCCCCGTCGCTCCCGCCGGTCTCCACGCCGAGCTGGGAGACCAGGTCGTCCAGGTGCACCAGCAGTTCGTCCGGCTCCAGATCGAGGTCGGCGAGGGTGCGGACCGCGGTGCGCAGGCGCCCCATCGTGGCCGTGGCCGCGAGACCGTGCCCGACGACGTCACCGGCGACCAGGGCGACCCGGGCGGAGGAGAGCGGGATCACGTCGAACCAGTCGCCGCCGACGCCGGTTCCGGTGTCGGCGGGCAGGTAGACGCCGGCGGTGGTCACGGCGACGGTCTCGGCCTGCGACGGCGGCAGCAGACTGCGCTGGAGCCCCACGGACGCGCGGTGTTCACGGGTGTAGCGGCGGGCGTTGTCCAGGGCCAGGGCGGCGTGCCCGGCGATCTCGTGCAGCAGGTGCAGGTCGGCCGCCTCGTAGGACGGTTCGCCGGTGCCGCGGTGGACGGTCACGCGCCCGAGCACGCTGCCCCGGGCGCGCAGCGCGACGGTCATCGAGGTGAGCGGATCGAAGGGCGCGCCGGGGGCGTCGGGCCTGGCCAGGACGACGTGGTCGAGCGGGGCCTCCGCGCTCCCGCGGCCGGCGACGGCGGTGCGGCGCAGGGGCATGCTGCCGTCCGGGGCGGGGACGGGCTCCTCCCCGGTGAACACCGCCTCCGCGATCTCCACCACGGCCAGGCCGGCCACCGCGGGCACGAGCGCCGAGGCCAGGTCCTCGGCGGTGCCGACGACCGACAGCGAGCCGCCCACGGCCGCGGTCACGCGGTGCAGCACGGAGAGGCGCTCACCGGTGCGGCGCAGTTCGGTGACGTCCGTGAACAGCGCGGTCACGCCGAACACCTGTCCCTCGGGCGTCTGCAGCCGGAACGCCGAGACGGCCATCACCACCCCGCCCCCCGGCTCCTGGAGCGTGCGGACCGTCTCCTCCGCCCGCACCAGCGGCAGTCCCGTCCGCAGCACCTCGCGCAGGTGCCGCTCCAGGACCGCCGCGTCCTCGGCGTGCAGGAAGTCCGTCAGCCGCAGGCCGCGCAGGTCCGGTCCGAGCCCGGTGTACGGCAGGAGATGGGTGTTGGTCCTGACCAGCCGCAGTTCCGTGTCGAACACGGCCAGGCCCAGCCGGTCCTGGAGGAACAGTTCGGTGGTGAACGCCTGGTCCTGTCTCCAGCGGGCCGCCGTTCCCTCCGGAGCCGCGAGGACGAAGTACCGCGCCGGCCCCGTGCCCTCCCCGGCGTCCGCGAGCGGCAGGACCTGGAAGTCGACCCGCAGCCCCTCGCCCCCGCCCGTGCGCACCACGGCCTCGCCGGACCAGGCTTCCGTACGCCGTTCGGGTGGGGGTGAGGGCGCGGACCGGGGGCCCGGGTCCTCCAGCAGTTCCCGGATGTGACGTCCGCAGACCCGGTCGGCGGGCAGGGAGAGCAGTTCCGCAGCCGCGGGCGTCCAGCCGATGATCCGGCCCTCCGCGTCGAGCAGCGCCCCGGCGGCCTCACCGGCGAAGGGCAGTCCGTGGTGGTCCGGCGCGAAGGGCGGGATCTGGTCGTCCACCTCGTGCTCTGCCTCCCTCGCGCGCCACGGCACTCCGGCGCGGACTCGCCCGGGCGTTTCCCTCACGTCGCGTCCGGCCTTCCGCCGCGCGGGGCCGGACCCCTCCATCATCCCCCGGCGCGTTCCGCCCGCCAGTCGGGCCGGGCCGCCCCGGCGCCGCTCCCCCCGGCCCGGACCCGCGCGTTCCCCGCCAGGACGGGTCCGCCGGCGCCTCCGGCCGCGCCGGCGCGATCCCGGTGGTCAGGTCCTCCACCGGTCCCGTCGCGGACCGGGCGTACGGCCCCGGGGCCCCGGGGCCGTCCACGCGTCGTGGATCTCCGCCCCGGCGGCATGGTGCGGGACGTGCGGCCACGCCGCGCCGCGCCGGAACTCCCGCACCGCGGCCCGCCTCCGGGGGGGGGGTGACGGAACCGGTGCCGGTACCCGGTTCTACGCCGGGGGCGGCGGAACCGGTGCCGGCACCCGGTCCTACGCCGGTCCGGTCCCCGCCCCGCGTCCTGCGGCGCTCCGGTCCGCGAGGGGGCGGGCGGCGCGGCCCGGACGCTGGGGCGCCGGGAGTTCGACCCGGCCGAAGAGGAGGGCGTAGCCGGGAGGGAGCTGCCCGACGATGCGGTCGACCAGATCGGTGCCCGCCAGCTGGGCGACGGGGCCGAGGACGGCGCCGACGTCCCAGCGGGTGGTGGCGGGGCTGCCGCCGGTGCGCCGGGCGAGGTCCTTGACGAACTCCCAGCCGGTGAGGGGGGTGGTGGCGGGGACCTGGGCGGTGAGGGCCAGGGCCGCCTCGACGGGGAGACGGGCCGCGAGGTCGACCCGCTCGTCCCCCACGAGCTGCCGCCCCAGGGCGGCCAGCACGGAGCGGACGGACTTCTCGGCGCGTTCGCGGGTGGGGTAGGCGCCCTCGTAGCGGACGCGTTCGAGCAGGCCGGTGTAGGACGTTCCGCCGCGGGCGGGCGCGGGCGCGGAGGGCGTGGTCTCGGTCTGGAGGGTCATGGTGACGGGAATCGCCGTTCTCTTCGGGCCCGGCCGCTCGGGCCGGGCGGAGCGAACAGGTTTCGACGGGGCGGGCCGGCTCTACCGGGACGGGTGGGGCCGGCCGAACAGGAGGTCGTAGCCGGGTGGGAGCTGGAGGAGCATCCGGTCGGTCAGTTCCTCTCCGGCGGCGTCGGCGGCGACGCTGAGGACGGCGCCGACGTCCCAGGCCGCGGTCCGTTCGGTGGCCCCCTCGATCCAGGCGGCCGTCGCGCGCACGAAGCGTTCCGGCGAGAGCGGTTCGGCGGCCTGGAGGGGGTTGAGCAGGACGACGGCGAAGGTCTCGGGGAGGCGGGCGGCGAGCGCGGCCCGCACGTCGCCGACCAGATGGGCGCCGAGCAGCGCCAGTACGACACGGGCCGCGCGCTCGGCCTCCTGGGGCGTGTCGTAGTCACCGCGCTCCTGGACACGGTCGAGGAACGCGTGCCACCGCAGTCTCATCACGGCCCCTTCCTTCGGGTGGGGGAGGCGGGTGGCGGGGGCGGAGGGAGGGAAGGGCGGGTTCCCGTCCTCCGCTCCCCGCCTCGTGCGGATCAGCCGCTGATCTGCTTGCGGCCGTCGCCCCGGCCGACGGCGATCTTGCGCGGCTTCGCGCGCTCGGCGATCGGAATGCGCAGCGTGAGGACGCCCGACTCGTAGTCGGCCGTGATCTTCTCGGTGTCGAGCGTGTCGGCCAGCATCAGCTGCCGGGAGAAGACGCCGAGGGGCCGCTCGGACAGTTCCATCTGGACGTCGTCGGACTTCGCGACGGGGCGCCGCTCGGCCTTCACCGTCAGCATGTTCCGCTCGACGTCGATGTCGATGGCGTCCGTCGACACGCCGGGGAGGTCCATGACGATCACGTACGCGTCGCCTTCGCGGTAGGCGTCCATCGGGACCGCGGAAGGACGGGACCACGTGCCGTTCGTCCCCAGCATCTGCTGCGTGAGGCGGTCGAGTTCGCGGAACGGATCGGTGCGCATCAACATCGCGAAACACCTCCAGTCGGGTCGGGCAGTGACTGCCAATGCGCTTCACCTGACTCCGTTGTAACATGTCAACGGATGGACGACAACTCCAGAAGCAACGGATGGACGACATCATCATTGTCAATGGACCGACGACAGATGGAGAGGGCGTGATCCCATGACAGGAGCTGACCACCCCGTCACCTTCCGTGCGGCCCTCACGGCCCTCACCGCGATGGACGAGACCGTGCGGAAGGCCCGGTCCGCTCCGGACGCGCCCCCGGACACCCGCCCCGACACGTCCTCCGAGGAGGCGCTCGCGGCCCTCCTGCTCCTGCGCGAGCTGCGCGAACAGCTCGCCGGGTGGGAGCCCGGCCTCATCGAGGCCGCCCGCGACGCGGGCGCCAGCTGGGCCGAGCTGGCCCACCCCCTGGGCGTCACCAGCCGGCAGGCGGCCGAGCGCCGTTATCTGCGGGTGCGCCCCGGGCACCCCGGCACCACCGGGGAGCAGCGCGTCCAGGCCACCCGCGACCGCCGCGCGGCCGACCGCACGGTCACCGCCTGGGCCCGGGACAACGCGTTCGACCTGCGCCAGCTCGCCGGGCAGATCACCGCCCTCGACGCCCTCCCCGCCGCCCTCCGGCACGACCTCGGCGAAGCCCTCGCGGACAGCGACCCCGCCCTCCTCCTGAAACCCCTCGCCCGCACCCGGCGCCACCTGGCCCCCCGCCACCCGGACCTGGCCGAACGCGTCGACACGCTCACCCGGCACACCGAGGTCCTCCGCGACGAGAGCGACCAGCGCCGCTCCGGTGTCCCGCAGTCCTGACCGGACGCCGCGGCCGTCGCCACCCGTACCGCCCCGGGAAGCACCGCTCCGGTGTGCGGGCGGGCGCGACGGCAAGGGGGGGTGACAGGCCGGGGGGGGGGGGGCCCGCCCCCCCCCCCGCCGCGGCCCCCGCCCGCCCCCCCCCCCCGCCGCGGGGGGGCCCCCCCCCCGCCGGGCCCCCGGCCCCCCGCGCCCGCGCCCCCCCGCGGGCCCGCCCCCCCCCCCCCCCGCCGCCCCGCCCGGCGCCCCCCCCCCCCCCCCCCCGCCGCCCACCCCCGTAAGGGCCGGACGGCGCAGTCAGCGCGCCGGACGGGGAGCGCGCGACCACCACCGGCGCCGGGTGCGCGGGTGCACCGCGCGGCCCATGCGGCGGCCGACGAGCAGGTAGCCGAGCAGGGCACCGGTGGTGTTCAGCAGGACGTCGTCGATGTCGAAGGCGCGTCCCGTGATGAGGGCGCCCTGGACCAGTTCGACGAGCAGCATCGTCACGACCGTGAGCAGGCCCACGCGCACCAGACCGCGGGTTCTGGGGGAGAGCAGGGGCAGCAGGACGCCGAACGGCACGCCGAGCAGCACGTTGCCGCCCACCTGCTTCACCGTCTCCACGAAGCCCGGCTGCCGCAGATACGCGCGGATGGAGCTGCCCGGCGTCAGATTGCTGTGGGTGAGGGAGACGGAGGCCGGTGACGCGTTCAGGGTGAGTCTGGCCAGGACGATCGCGAAGGCCACCATGCCCGCGAGGGCGACCAGCGCCACCAGCGCCCGCACCACCGGACCCGGTCCGCGCCGTACCGCCCCCTCCTCCACCGGAGCGGGCCGGGGAGGCCGGGACGGCCGCGACCACCGGGACGGCTTCGACCACGCGGACGGCTTGGGCCACCGGGACTGCCCCGGCCGCCGGGGCGGCTCGGACGGATGGGGCGGACCGGGCGGCCGAGGCGGCTCGGGAGGCGCGCCGTCCGTCTTCGCCGCCTCGCTCCCGCTCCGGCCGCGTCTCCACATCCTCATGTGCCGCCCCCCATCATCGTCACCGGGTCTCCTCGGACGAGGAAGACCAGGACTTCTCCGAGGAGGTCCGGTTACCCGGTGAGCGCCGGAACAACCCGTGACCGGGGCGCCGGTGCGGGCGGGTCCGGCCCCGCGCGCGGAAACGGCGCGCCCACCGCAACGGGCGCCCCGACCGCCCCAACCGCCTTCAGCGACAAGGGAGTTCCGCATGCTCGCGGGCGTCGCGGGCACCAGACGCCCATGGGAGACGACACGGAGAACAGACCCGCGCAGGAGAAGCGCCGCCGCGAACGAGCCCCCGGCAGGTGGCCCGTCGTCGTGGCCGTCCTCCTCGCACTGATCCTGATCCTGGTCCTGGGGGGCCGCTTCCTCCGGCTGCCCGTCCTGGGCGACTTCTTCGGCACCGAGACCAAGGACCGTTCCGGTCCCGTCCTGCTGAAGTCGATCCAGGACATGAACCGCCACGAAGGAGCCGTCGGCACCTACCAGGTCGTGGTCGACCTGGAGAAGGACGCCCGGTTCCTGCCGGACGCGATCCGCGGCACCCGCACCCTGTACGTGGCCGGCGGCAGCGTCAGCGCCTACGTCGACCTCGCGGGCCTCGGCCGGGACGCCGTCACCGTCGACGGGGAACGCACCACGGCCACCCTCCGCCTGCCGCACGCCCGGCTCGCCGAACCCTCCCTCGACCCCGAGCGTTCCTACGTCGTGTCCAAACAGAGGGGACTCCTCGACCGGCTGGGCGACCTCTTCTCCGACAACCCCGGCAGCGAGCGCGCCGTCCACGTCCTCGCCGCCCGCCACATCGGACGGGCCGCCGCGGAGAGCGACCTCACCGCCAGGGCGGAACGCAACACCACCACCATGCTCCAGGGCCTCCTGCGCGCCCTCGGATTCGAGCGGGTCACCGTCACCTACGGCTGAGGTCCCCGCCGGAACCCGGAACCCCGGACCGGCGGCCCGCCCCCGCGCCCGGCCCGCGCCGGCGGCCCGGACCCGCACCCGGCCGGGGACACGGCGGTGCCCGGCCGGCCGGGCACCGGAAAGCCCGTAACCCACATCCGGGTGCTTCGCAAGCGCGGAACTGGGCATACGCGTGAAAGTTCTCGTCTCGCCCCGTCCGACGCCTCCTCCCGGAGGGGCCGGAGGGGCGGGGCATTCGCTGATGCAGGGAGAGTCGATGCGCACGGTAGGAGTCGAGGAAGAGCTGATGCTCGTCAACGCCAGGACGGGCGAGCCGTTCGCCGTGTCGTCGGCGGTACTGGCGTCGGCGGCCCTGCGCGGCGACGAAGCGGGAGAGGTCTTCGAGAAGGAGCTGCACCAGGAGCAGCTGGAGTTCTCCACCAGGCCGCTGACGGACATGGGGGAGCTGCGGAAGGAGATCGTGCGCTGGCGCGGCGAGGCCCTGCGGTACGCCCAGGAGTCCGACGCGGTCGTCGCGGCCCTCGCGACCTCGCCCGTTCCCGTCGAACCGTCCCGGCACCTGGGTGCGCGGTACCGGTGGATGGCGGAACAGTTCGCCCTCACCACCAGGGAACAGCTGACGTGCGGCTGCCACGTCCACGTGGCCGTGGAGTCCGACGAGGAGGGGGTCGCCGTCCTCGACCGCATCCGCCCCTGGCTCTACCTCCTGAACGCGCTCAGCGCGAACTCGCCGTTCTGGCAGGGCGAGGACAGCGGCTACAGCAGCTACCGCAGCCGGGTGTGGAACCGCTGGCCGTCGGCCGGCCCGTACGAACCGTTCGGCGACCCGGACACGTACCACGAGCGGGTCGACGCCATGGTGGAGACCGGTGTCCTGCGGGACTCCGGCATGATCTACTTCGACGCCCGTCTCTCCGCCAACTACCCGACCGTCGAGATCAGGGTCGCCGACGTCTGCCTGGAACCCGACACGACGGTCCTGATCGCCACCCTCGCCCGCGGCCTCGTGGAGACCGCCGCCCGCGCCTGGCGCGCCGGGGAGCCGCCCGCCCCCGTCCCCACCGGCCTCCTGCGGCTGGCGTCCTGGCGCGCCGCCCGGTCGGGGCTCAAGGGGCCGCTCCTCCACCCGGTCACCCTGCGGGAGACCTCCGCCGAGACGGCTTTCGAAGCCCTTCTCGACCACGTCGAAGAGGCGCTGAAGGACATCGGCGACCTCGACGAGGCGCGGAAGGGGATCGCCGCCCACCTGGCCCACGGCGGCGGGGCGGACCGCCAGCGGGCCCTGCGGGACGAGGGCATGGACCTCCACGAGGTCGTACGGGCCTGCGCCCGGATCACGACCGGCGCCGAGTAGGAACCCGGAACCGAGCAACGGAGGGGAGGTGCGGTGCCCGCGCGACGACCGGCGGGCACCGCACCTCCCCTCCGCGTTCCACCCGTCGGAAGCGGCCCACGATCCGGGCCGTGGCCCGGTCGAACAACTTCCGCCACCGTGCGGAGCCGGGCAGCACGCCGCGTACGGTCGGCGCATGGACGACCGACGAGACCCGGGTCGGGGCACCGGCAAGGCGGCGCCCGAGCGCCGGGCCCCCGCTACCGAAGGCATCACAGGGGCCGAAGCGGTGGTCTTCGTGTGCGCGACCTGTGAAGTCCCCCTGACGGGTCCACTCACTCGGCTGCCCGCGGTTCCCGAGGCGCCGTACCACGCGTGGTGGGATGCCCAGGAGCCCGGTCCGTCGCCGCCGACCGTGCCGTCAGGCTGTTATGCCGTCGAGACAGAGCCGTACGGTGCACCCCTCGTGGTCTCCAAGACCCCCGTACAGGCGATGCCGCGCTACGGGACGATGAGCGACGAGCACGGGCAATGGCTCGTGTCACGGGGCCCGCGAGGCAACATCGTCATCAACCCGGACGACGCCCACGGCCTGGAGTGTCACCACGCGTCCCCCGCTTGCTGCGGAGCGACCCCCACCGGCGGAATGAACCAGCTGTGTTCCTGCGGAACCCTCGTCGCCACGCTCAGCTCCGACTGCTGCTGCCCGTACGAACTGCATCTCTCGGCCGACCACGTCCGCGCCGTCGGTCCCTGACACGAAAGCGGGCCGCCCTTACCCTTCCATGTCCACCGGCAGACGCCCCGGATACCGATGACGCCGCGGCGGACGAGGTGGCAGCAGCGGAGCGATGCGTTCCACAGCTCGTCGGACACATCGGACGCATTGGACACAAGGGTCTCCGGCACCCGCACCGCTCTGCCGCCGCCAGACCCGACCGCCAAGCCTTCACGCCGAACTCATTCTGAAACGATCAGCCCATCACGTACCGATCAGAATGATTTTCGATCAGATTCGGTGAACAGTGTGCAGCTTCCTCGCGTAGGTGCCCGTGCCGTCCAGAAGTGAAGCGCCGCCCAGGTCGGACATGGTCGGCCCGTTGACGGTCTTGCGGCTGGAGAGGAACCGGCGCTTGCCCGCCGCGTCCTTGCCCAGGTATATGCCCACGTGATCGACGGTGATGGACGGATTGTCGTCGCCGGAGTCCGCGTTGAAGAGCACCAGGTCGCCCGGTTGCAGCAGAGCCGCCGCAGGGGGAGTCGTTCCATCGGTCGTCTGATCGATCCGCACACCGGGGGCGTAAGTGACCATGTCTCGCGATTTGCGGGGGATGCGCGTCTTGGACGTGTCCGCGCCCGCGGCCATCGGCACACCCATGTGGTAGCCGTAGACCATGCGCGTGTATCCGGAGCAGTCGAGGTTGCCGACCTGCCTGCTGGAGGCCGCGGCATAGGTTCCGTCGGGGAAGGTCCAGCCGACGTTCATGTACTCGTGGAAATCGGCTCCTTCGTATCGGTACCCCTGGGGGTCGAGGAATCCGTACCCGGCCTCTCCCAGGATCTGCCTGTCCTCGGCCGGTCCGCTGCCGCTGGTCACCGTCGGCGCGCCGGCAAGGAACATCGCCGCGTGCGCGAGGACATCCGGCGTTGTGGAACCGGCCCAGCCGCGGATGGTCCGCTCCAGGTCCGTAGTCCAGGTGCCGTCGTACGGCTCCGGCAGCACGCGCACCCAGTCGCCGTGCGTGACGCTGGGGGGTGCGGCCCAGTTGGCGGCGTCTATCTCGAAGCGGCTGACGTTCAGCTTGACCGGCAGGTTGGTGCAGCCGTCATTGGCGAGTGCGCGAAGGCCGACGCGGCCCTTGCCGAAGGTGGTGTCGGTGAGGTCCGCCTGCCACGAGGACGGCTCGGTGGTGGCGGAAGCCCAGGCCTTGACCTGGATGCGAGTGCCCTGGCGGCGGACCCGGATCGTCCAGTTGGTGCCCGCGGGCACGCCGGTGGCGAGGGTGGTGGCCGTGGTCAGCTGCGTGACGGTGTCGGCCACTTCCTTTTCGACCCGCAGTTCGACGGCGCCGGAGGTGAGGAAGGACAGCCGGGCGCGGTAGTGGTTGTGGGTGTCCTGGTAGCCGAACGAGAGAGCGTACGAGCAGGCCTGGCCGATGGGGATTTTGTCGAACCTGGCGACGGCCCGTACGTCGACGTCGGTGATCTCGTCGTCGCGCAAGGTGGCGTGGCGGCTGACGAAGTCGGTGGTGAGGGCGATGACGCCCGTTCCGGGCGTGACCGAGTAGTCGGTGTCGGCGGGGCCGAGGGTGGACCAGCTACCGCCGCCCGGAGAGGTGCCCCAGTACTGGCGGTCGGCGATCGGCAGGGACGTGTCTGGCAGCGTGCGCTGGAAGTCGTCCACGAACGCCTTCTTGTTTTCGCTGAACGTCCGTGTCGGTCCGGGGAGGACGACGGTCCTCGCGCCGTGGGTGAGCAGTGCGATGCGCCTGCCGTCGGAGGTGACCTCGGTGCGGGCCGGGGTTCCGGGCAGGAGGGTGGTGGCGAGCGGGAGGCTGAGCGTCGCGGGCGTGAAGTAGGACGGGTTCAGCGGAGGCAGCGTGACGAAGGATCGCGCCGAGGTCGTGCCGGCCGGTCCGGGGAAGGGCTCGACGGGGAGAGGCGCCGGCCCGGCGGCCTGGGCGGGGGCGGCGGCGAGACCGTTCAGGGGGAGGGTGGCGGCGGAAGCCGCGAAGAGGGTGAGCAGGCTGCGCCGTGAGGTGTGGGACATGCGTTCATGATCCGTGCGGGCCTGGTGAAGGAGTGCGTCGCCCCTGGTCAGGGTCCGTTCTCGTCGGGCCTGCGTACTACGTTCCGATGGGGGGTTTTGCTGAGTGATCACCTGGATGGGGCGGTATGGCGACAGAGGCCGTGCTGTTCGCGGACCTTCCGCCGAGCGCACGGTCGGCGTCGTCGGCGAACGCCGATTCACCCCCGTATCCGGGGCGCCCAGAAGCCCGGCCGGCACCGAACGGGGCGGTCATGGTGGCGAGGGCGAGCTTCGGAGCGCTCTGCCGTCCCGCCGGAGCCGTAGTGATCAAGGGAGGTAAATCCCGTAGGGATGCGGCCCGTAAGGAATACGCCGGTTGCCGAACAAGGCATTGAAGAGCGGGGCCGCGTGAAGCGGCGTCGGACATGGGCGGTCGCAGCCGTCGCGGTGGCGGGTCGGCAGGAGTACTGGCGTTTCCAGGCGTCCGTTGCCCGGAGGGCAGGCCCGGCGGTGTCCGCTCCCTGCCCACCTGGCAGGCCACCGTGCAACTGTCCGGGGCGAACGGGCGGTTCGACCCCGGGGTGCACGGTGGCCTTGTCCCGGCATGACCGGCTTCGCCTGCTCGATTCACCGCGCCCGGCTCCCGTTCGCACCGAAGCGGTGGTTCTCGTACGACCCGGTGAAACCATCGTGTGCCCTCTCCGGCGCGGGAACGGCGGGCGGAACGGGGTCAGGCGGGCCAGGTGCCCGTCACCCGTCGCACCGCCGTGGCGCCGCCGCGGTCGACCGCGGCCTTCACCAGGGCGAAGATCGCGCCGTGCAGGGCCGCGGCGAGCAGGATCTCGCGCCAGCCCCGGTCCTCGTCGGTCGCGTCGGGCGCGTCGTCGTCGTGGCCCAGGATCTGCCACGCCTTCTTGAACGCGGCTCCCGCGAGCACGCCGGTCCCGGCGCTCACGACGAGCGAGATCGGTTTGAACACGAGGCGCGACGGTTTCATGGCGACTTCCTTTCCCTCCGGCTCACCGCCCCGGCTACCCCGGCACCCGGGCCGCATGCGCCCGCCCCCCCCGGAACGATCTCCACGTCGCCCGGCCGCCGGCCGTCCTCACGGGAGCCGGAGGTCCCTCCGCCGCGCGAGGCGGGCGGCCCCGTACGCGCGGGCGGGGTCCGGGTGCGGCCCCGCGACGGGCTGCCAGGTGCCGTGACGGTCGGTGTACGGGTACCAGCGGCCGTCCGGTCCGTGGCGGAGCTGGACGCCGGCCGGCGGGTCGGTGAGGCGGTTGTGGTGGCGTTCGACGGGGGCGTGGGGAGAGGGACGCAGCGGCTGGATCGCGGCCTCGGCCCCGGAGAGCGTGGCGGGATCGGTGTGCCGGGGGGAGAGATGGGTGGCGACGCCGTCGGGGCCGCCGTGGCGGTAGGCGTCGGCGAGGTGCCGCATCCGCGAGGGCGGGAGACCGAGGTGGGCGGCGGCGGCCTCCAGGTGGCCGGCGCCGGCGCCGGCGGTGAAGCGGGCGACGTCGGTGACGGCGTCGCGGGTCTCGGGGGCTTCGTCCCCGAGGAGGGCGGCGGCCCGGTGGGCGGCGTCCCGGACGAGCGCGCGCATGGCGGCGAGGGAGGGCACGGGGGCGGGCGGTTCGGTGGTGACCCCGTCCAGGAGCGGGGTGGGGTCGTGGGCGCCGGCGGGAAGCGGCGGGGGCGGCTCGCCGGGAGGGTGCGCGGAGACCGGCGACGGGGACGCCGTCCGGGGAGCGGCCCCCGGACCTCCGGGGGAGACGGTGCGCAGGTCTTCGGGGGAGACGTTGTGCGGCCCCTCGGGGGAGACGGCCGCCGGGTCTTCGGGGAAGACGGTCCGCGGCCCCTCGGGGGAGCGGACGCGCGGAGGGGGAGCGGGCGTGGTCATACGGCTGTTCCCAGGCTGACGAGTTCGGTGAGTTCACGGTCGGTCAGGCGGGCGAGACCGGCGTCGCCGGAGGCGAGGACCGTGTTCCGCAGGGCGCGTTTGTGGGTCAGGAGCCGGTCGATCCGGTCCTCGATCGTGCCGCGGGTGACGAGGCGGTGGACGGTGACGGTCCGCCGCTGCCCGATCCGGTGGGCGCGGTCGGAGGCCTGGTCCTCGACGGCGGCGTTCCAGCTGCGGTCGAAGTGGATGACGTGGCCGGCCCGCGTCAGGTTGAGGCCGGTCCCGCCCGCCTTGAGGGAGAGGAGCAGCAGCGGCGTCCCGCCGCTCTGGAACGCGTCGACGAGTTCCTGCCGCCGTCCGGTGTCCAGACCCCCGTGCAGGAAGAGCGGGCGGTGTCCGAGGTGCGCGAGGTGTTCCTCCAGGAGCCGTCCCATGGCGACGTAACCGGTGAACAGGAGGGCGGCCTCACCGCGCCGGGCGATCGTCCCGACGAGTTCGGCGAGCGCCTCCAGCTTGGCCGACCGCCGGGAGAACTCGGCCACGCGCGCGGCGCCGGGGTGCGCCTCGCGGAGGTAGTGGGCGGGATGGTTGGTGATCTGCTTGAGGGCGGTGATCAGCTTCAGCACGAGCCCGGAGCGCCCGGCGGCCGGGGAGCCGGCGATCCGGTCCATCGTCTCGCGGACGACCGCCTCGTAGAGGGCGACCTGCTCGGGGGTGAGGTCGACGATCCGCAGCGCGTCGACCTTGGCGGGCAGCTCCGGCGCGATGCCGGGGTCGCTCTTGGTGCGGCGCAGGACGAACGGCGCGACGAGCCGGGCGAGGGCGCGGGCGGCGGGACCGTCGGGGTCGCGTTCGGCGGCGGCCGCGTACCGGGCCCGGAACGTCTTCAGCGTGCCGAACAGGCCGGGGTTGGCCCAGTCGATCAGCGTCCACAGTTCGGAGAGGTTGTTCTCCACGGGGGTGCCGGACAGGGCGAGCCGGGCCGTGGAGGGGAGGGAGCGCAGGGCCCGCGCGGTCGCCGACGCGTGGTTCTTGGCGTGCTGCGCCTCGTCGGCGACGACCAGGTCCCAGACGGGGGCGGCGAGCCGCGCGTCCCGGCGCAGGACGCCGTAGGTGGTGAGGACGACCGTGCGCTCGCCGGCGGAGCCGAGACTCCGGGCGGCGCCGTGGTAGCGGACCACCTCCAGGTGGGGGGCGAACCGGCCGATCTCCCGCCGCCAGTTGGTGACCAGGGAGGACGGGCACACCACCAGGACCGGGCCGGTGCGGCCGGTCTCGTGGCGGTGGAGGACGTACGCGATCGTGGTGAGGGTCTTGCCGAGGCCCATGTCGTCGGCGAGGACGGCGCCGAACCCGAGGCCGCTCGTGTGGGCGAGCCAGGCCAGGGCCCGTTCCTGGTAGCCGCGCAGCACGGCCTCCAGCCGGGCCGGGACGGCCACGGGAGGGGCGTGCTCGCCCCGGCGCAGGATGCCCACGACATCGGCGAGACCGCCGGCCGCCCGGCAGTTGACCTGTCGCCCGTCGACGCCGACGGTGCCGGTGAGCACGGCGGTGAGCGCGTCGGCCCCGGTCAGCCGGCCGATCTCCCGGCGCCGTGCGCGGGCCCGTGTGGCGGGGTCGAGCAGGACCCACCGGCCGCGTACGCGCACGAGGGGGCGGGCGGCCTCCGCGAGCGCGTCCATCTCGGCCTCGTCGAGGGTGTCGTCGCCGAGGGCGATCTGCCACCGGAAGTCGAGCAGGGCCCGCAGCCCGAACCGGGGGGCCCCGGCGGCGGGCGCCCCGGCGCCGACGACCGCGTACGAGGAGAGCCCCCGGCGCAGCCGGTCCGGCCAGCGCAGCCGCATGCCGTCGGCGGCCAGCTCCTCCTCCGCCCGGAGGAGGAGCGTGATCCCGGCGGCGTCCACCTCGAACGCGTCGGGCCGGGAGAGCAGGCCGGCGAGGAGGGGGCACCGCCGTTCCAGCCGTTCCAGGAGGCGTCCGATCCGCTCGCGCGACCGGCGCCGGTCGACGTCGCCGTGAAGGGCGTGCCCCTCCCACACCAGGGAGGCCGCGACCTCGCCCCCCGGTCCCTCCGGGCCGGTGTCGATGAGGAGACGCGCCGTCAGGCGGCCTTCCCGCGCCTCGTGTGCGGAGGGCTCCCGGAACGCGAGGACGAGACCGGGCGGCGGGCCGTCGTCCAGCCGGTCCTCCAGGGCGTCGCACCACGACCGCGCCGCCGGGAGGTCGGCCGGCGGAACGCGGCCGCCGGAGGGGGACGTGAACGGGCCGGAGCCGAACACGGCCGCCGCGGGGGTGCGCACCAGGCCGTCCGCCACGGCGTGGAGGAAGGCGAGGACCGCCTCCGGCGGCGGGAGGGGGTGTCCGCCGCCGGAGGAGGCGTGGGCGCGCGGCGGCATGTGCCGGGCGAGTTCGTCCACGGCCCGTAAGGCGCTGTCCGGCAGGGGGCCCACCCGCCACCGGCCCGCCCCGTCGGGGGCGAGCGAGGGGTGGACGAGCCCGGCGGCCACCAGCCGCGCGCCCAGGCGCGCCGCCCGCTCCCACTCCACCGCCGTCGGATGCCACGCGGTGATCCGGGACCTCCCCAGGAGCACCGGTACGGCCTCGGCGAGCGGCAGCCGCCATCCGGTCACCGGTACGGGACCTCCGGGCCCGACGAGCCGGCGGGAGGTGGGGGAGAGCGCGGCGGGCAGGGGCACCTCGGGCATCGGGGCGCCGCCGGCCCGGTGGAGCAGCATCCCGGCCGTCGCCTCGTCGCCGGCCGGGGGGAGAAAGGCGAGCGCGCACCCGGCCGCGAGTGCCTCCCCGACCACGGCGCGGGCCGTGAACGCCTCGCCGGCCGCCGGTTCCTCCCGGGGCGCGGGGCGGTCCTCCGCGTCCGGCGCGGACGGCGGCGGTACGGTTCCCGGTCCCCCGGTCCGGGGGCCGGGGAGGGTGACGCGGCCGGCGGCCCGGTTCTCCGGCCCGTCCGCCGGGCCCCGGGGCGCCGGTCCGGAGGCCCGTTCCGCGTCCAGGTCGGCCAGCCGGGCCAGCAGCGCCGAGGCCGCAGCCCGCCGCGCCTCCCCCTTGGTGCGTGCCGTTCCCGTGCCCTCCACCGTCGCGCCCGTGGCCACGTGCCGGCACGTGTACGTGCAGACGACGGACCTGGGCCCGGAGGCGACGGCCGCCTCCGGCTTCGTGATCGCCTCCAGCTGGGTGTACTTGTTCAGGTACTTCACCGGGTCCTGGTCCCGGGGCACCGGCAGGACACGGGCCGGGGCCCTCCGGGGCCCGCCCGCGGCCCGGTCCCGCGGCTCGGGCAGCCCGCACAGCAGGGCGAGGAGGGCGACCGCGGCGTCGTGCAGGGAGGTGCGCCGGTCGTCGGAGGCCCGTTCGGGGCCCGTGACGATCCGGCCGCCCGCCTCCTCCCAGCTCCATGCCGAGGCGAACCCGCCGGGACGCTCCACCGTCGTGTGACGGGCCTCCGCGCCGCACGCCCCGGCCCGCCACCGCAGCAGGGTCGCCGCCGCCGGGGGCGTTCTGGCCGTGTGGCCGAGCGCGAGTCGCCGGACCTCCCGCCATTCCGGTCCCGTCACGTCGAAGAGCAGCCGCAGGGCGTCGCGGTGCCGCAGGCGGGAGGCGGACGCCCGCCGGACCAGTTCGGCGTGGAGTTCCCCGCCGGGTCCGGCCGACCCCTCCAGGCGCGTGCCCAGCAGCGACTCGAACGCCTCCGCCGGCATCCCCGGAAGCCGCAGCCGCTCCGTCCCCACGCCGGCCAGGGCCCGGAGCATGGCGTCGGCCGCGGCCAGGCGGGCCCGTTCCGCCGAGGGGGCCGTGCGGCCGGGACCGGTGACGGGGGAGCCGGCGGGGCCGACCCGGAACGCCGCGTGGTGCAGCGCCTCCCCGTGCGGCGCCCGCCCGGAGGATTCCACGCAGGCGGGCGGGGGCCACGCCTCCCTCTGCGTGTGCAGGGTCAGCACCTGCAGCGGCACCTCCGGGCGGGTGTCCAGAGCCGCGATCGCCCGCCGCCGGGCGGGCAGCCACCCCGGGTGGTCGCCCGTCACGAGCAGCAGGACCCGGAGGTCCCGTGTCGTCAGCCCGCCCGCGAGCGCCCGTTCCTCCGCCTCGGCCGCCAGGAGGGGGTCGAACCCGCCGGACGCGGCGACGTCCCGCGCCCGTTCGTGCCACGGGGACCCCGGTCCGGGGCCGGCCCGGTCCGCCGGGGGCGCGGTGACGGCGGCCGTCCGAGACTGCGTGTCCAAGAAGGAGTCCCCCGTACGAGGCGTGACGACGCGAACACGTACAGGATACGAATCGCCGCGTCCCCGTCCGTCCCGTCGCCGCCTCCGGGAGGCCGCGACCGGGCGCGTGACGCCCCCGGCCGCCGGGACCCCGGACGCGTTCCACCCGTTCGGGTGAACGCCCGTCCGTGCGGGGAGTCCTCAGTAGGTGTGGCCCACGTGTGCGAGGGCCTGCTTGAGCAGCATGCCCCGTCCGCCCGGCATCTCGTTCTGCACGGCCGGGGAGGCCGCTTCCTGCGGGCTGAACCAGACGAGGTCGAGCGCGTCCTGACGGGGACGGCAGTCGCCGGTCACCGGCACGATGTACGCGAGGGCCACCGCGTGCTGGCGCGGGTCGTGGTACGGGGTGATGCCGGCCGTGGGGAAGTACTCGGCGACGGTGAAGGGCTGCAGGGAGGCGGGGACACGGGGCAGGGCCACCGGCCCGAGGTCCTTCTCCAGGTGACGGAGGAGCGCGTCGCGGACCCGCTCGTGGTGCATGACACGCCCGGACACGAGGGTGCGGCTGATCGTGCCGTCCGCGCCGATCCGCAGGAGCAGTCCGATGCTGGTGACTTCACCGCTGTCGTCCACCCGGACGGGCACGGCCTCGACGTACAGGATCGGCATCCGGGCCCTGGCGCTGTCCAGTTCGTCCGTGGACAGCCAGCCGGGCGTGGTCTCGGTCATGTCAGACATCGCTTGATCATACTTTCCCGGGGGTGCTTCGGCCCAGAGAACATGTGTGTGCCGGGTGGCCGCCCCGCTCCCTCCCGCCGTTCCCGCGGCACGCGCCGCTCCACGGGGACGGAGGATCACCCGCACGGGTTACCCCGCGGTGCCCTCGACGGGAACGCCCAGCAGACCGGCCACGGTGGTGAGGGCCGCCCCCAGGGGGAGCGCGACCCGGGTGAGGGCGTACCGGTCGCCCCGCGTCGGGTCCCGGTTGACGATCAGCACGGGCTTCCCGGCCTGGGCCGCCTGCCGGACGAACCGGAGCCCGGACATCACGGTCAGCGAGGACCCCAGGACCAGCAGCGAGTCCGCCTCCCGGACCAGCTCGCGGCAGTGCTCCACCCGGCGCGGCGGGACGGCCTCGCCGAAGAACACCACGTCCGGTTTGAGGACGCCGCCGCAGATCGCGCAGGGCACCACGCGGAAGTCCCCGACCTGTTCGTCGGTCAGGTCGGCGTCGCCGTCCGGGTTGATGCCCGCGGCCACCGGCTCGAAGCCCGGATTGGCCTCCTCCAGCCGTTCGGCGAGTTCACGGCGCGGCCGGAGGGCGCCGCAGGAGAGGCAGACGACCCGGCCCAGGCTCCCGTGGAGTTCCACGACCTCCCCGCTGCCGGCGGCCTGGTGCAGACCGTCGACGTTCTGGGTGATGACACCCGTGAGCAGGCCGTGCCGTCCGAAGGCGGCCACGGACCGGTGCCCCGCGTTGGGCAGCGCCCGGCCGAAGGTGCGCCAGCCGAGGTGGCTGCGCGCCCAGTACCGGCGCCGGGCCCGGGCGCTGCCGGTGAAGTCCTGGTACGTCATCGGGGTGTGCCGGCTCAGGCTCCCGCCCTCGCCCCGGTAGTCGGGGATGCCCGACTCCGTGGAGATGCCCGCCCCGCTGAGCACCAGCACGCCGCCGGCGCCCAGGGCGTCGGCGACCGGCCGCAGGTCCGTGGTGGCCGGCGGCAGGTCCTCGGTGGGGGTCCAGCTCAGAGTGGGACGCATGCGCATGCCGCCCAGGGTACGGAACGCTCCCGGCCCCCGCCGGGGGACGCCGTCGGGGCCGTACCCCCGGGGCCGGGCCGCCGGCGGGACGGGCCTTCCGGCCCCGCTGACGGCCGGCGGTCGGGGCCCGGCGCGGAACACGTGCGGAACATCCCTACCCGCGAGTCACCTCCCGGGGGGAGAATCGGTCCGCAGACGACGAACGAGGGGGAGTCTTCCATGGCGATCACCACCGGTGCCGAAGCACCCGAACTCGCGGGATTCCCGCTGCTCGGTTCGATGTTCGACCTCAAGAAGGACTCCCTGGGAACCTTCCTGCGCGCCCGGCGCGAACACGGGGACGTCGTACGGATCACCGCGGGGCCGCCCGGCATCCGCACCACCGTCTACGGCGTCTTCTCCGCCGAGGGGGCGCAGCGGGTCCTGGCCGGCGAATCGGCCAACTTCCGCAAGGACAACGTCTTCTACCAGGAGATCCGGGAGTCCTTCGGCAACGGCCTCCTCACCAGCCAGGACGAGGACTACCTCCGCCAGCGCCGCCTCGTCCAGCCCCTGTTCACCCGCCGCCGCGTCGACGGCTACGCCGCGGCCGTCGCCGCCGAGGTCGACGTCCTCACCGGGGAGTGGCGGGACGGCGGCGCCGGAACCGTCGACGTCCTCCAGGAGATGGCCCGGCTCGCCCTGCGCGCCGTCGCCCGCATCCTCTTCGGCACGGACGTCGACGAGGCCGTGGAGATCGTCGAGAAGAGCTTCCCCGAGCTCGGCGCCTACGTGCTGCGGCGCGGCTACTCCCCGGTCAACGTCCCCCGCGACTGGCCCACCCCCGGCAACCGCCGCGCCGCCGCCGTCCACCGGGCGCTGTACGAGGTCTGCGACCGGATCATCGCCGGGCGCCGGGACTCCGGCCGCGCCCCGGACGCGGACGACGACCTCCTCGCCCTCCTCGTGGGGGCCGGCAGCGCCGAGGACGGCAGCTTCGACGCCACCGAGCTGCGCGAACAGGTCCTCGTCTTCCTGCTCGCCGGGCACGAGACCACCGCCACGTCCCTCGGCTTCGCCCTCCACCTGCTCGCCCTCCACCCGGAGGCGCAGGAGCGGGCACGGGAAGAGGTCGACCGGGTCCTCGGGGGCCGTACGCCCGGCGCCGCCGACCTCGACGCGCTGCCCTACGTCACCCGGGTCCTCAAGGAGGCCATGCGCCTCTTCCCGGCGGCTCCCGTCATCGGCCGCCGCGCCGTCGCCGCCACCGAGGTGGGGGGTGTCGTCATCCCGGCGGGCGCGGACGTCATCGTCTCCCCCTGGGTCACCCACCGGCACCCGGAGTACTGGGAGGACCCGGAGCGCTTCGACCCCGACCGCTTCACGCCCGAGGCGGAGGCCGCCCGCCCCCGGTACGCCTGGTTCCCCTTCGGCGGCGGTCCGCGCGCCTGCATCGGCCAGCACTTCTCGATGCTGGAGTCGGTGATCGCCCTGGCGATGATCCTCCAGCGCCACGGCTTCGAGGCCGTCGACACCGAGGTGCCCGTCACCTCGGCGATCACCCTCCAGGCGGCGGGCCCGGCCCGCTGCCGGCTGATCCCCAGGGCGGCGCGGCCGGTGGGGTGACGGTCCCGGGACCGGCGTCCCCGCCGGCCCGGTGGGGACGTGACCACGGGGTGTCCGGTGCCCCTCGCGCCCGGGGAGCCGGAGCCGGCGCGGCATCATCGCGCCCGGGGAGCCGGCCCGGGGGAGCGGCCGTACGCGCCGGCGCCGTACGGGCCGCCGGCCGTGCGGGGGCCGGTCAGTCCTCCCCGGCCTCCGCCTCGCCCCTCCGGCCGTGCGGACGGCGCTGCTCCTCGCGGCCCGGGCCCGGGGCGCGGCGCTTGGCGTCCATGCCGCCCTCGTCGCCGGCGGTCCCGCCGCGGCGCTCCCCCGCCGCTTCCGCCTCCCGGCGCGCCTCGACGTCACCGCTCTCGCCGACGGACTCCGGGGGCGTGGTCCGCGGCGGGCCGTCCGCCGGGAGGGTGCGCCGGCGCTCGTGATGGCTCATGATCGTCCTCCTTCGCGCCGCGGGCGGGCGCGTGGGGCGGCTGCCCCCGGGCGTCACGCCGAAACGTCCCGCGCGGGGGCGAGCACGAAGGCGTGGCCGGCCGGGTCGGTGTAGCGGCGGGTGTCGGTGCGCCGGTCGAGCCGGCTGCCGTTCTGGTCGGCGGACACGGGGCGCGCGCCCAGGGAGACGGCTTCCCGTTCGGCCTCGTCGAGGGCGTCGGGGGCCACGAGGATGAGCAGGTGGGCCTGCTGGGAGTCGTCCGGCCGGGGCCAGCTCGGCGGTGCCTGGCCGGGGTCGCGGCGGATGCCCAGGACGACGCCGGCGGCGCCGGAGAGCAGCAGCAGGTCGGGATCGCCTCCGCTCGGCTCGACGGTGGCGTCGAGGAGGGCGGCGTAGAAGCGGGCGAGGGGCTCGGGGTCGGTGCTGTCGAGGACGAGGACACCGGTCTTGGGAACGGTCATGCGGTACGTGTGCCCCGTCGGCGGGCTCGCAGACGCGCCTCAACGGGCTTGTGCGCGAAGGGAGTCGGCGCGCGCGGACCGTGCGGGAGCGCGTGCCCCGGCGAGCGCCCCGCCGGAACGTCCCGCTCGCGCGCGGATGTTCCGGGGAGACTCGCGCGGATGTTCCGGGGCGAAGGGGGCACGCGTAGTCCCGTGCCCGGACACGGGAGTCCGTGGCCGGCCCGTACGGAAGGCGCGACGGCGCGGGGGACCCGCGCACGCGACCGGAGCGCGGAAGCCGGTGTACGTGGACGGGCGGACGGCGAAGGCGACGACGGGACACAGGGAGCACCGATGAAGATCCGTTCGTGGTCGGCCCGACCGGATCTCCGGCTCACGGCCCACGCGGTCGCCGGCCGGTACCGGCTCGACGACCTCCTGGGGCGCGGCGGCGCGGCCGATGTGTACGAGGGCCTGGACCTGCGGCTGCGGCGGCCGGTGGCGGTCAAGCTCTTCCGGCCGGACGGCGACCCCCGGACGCGGGAGCGCTTCGGGAGCGAGGGCCGGCTGCTGGCCAGGATGCGGCACCCGGGCCTGGTGACCGTGTACGACTCCGGCCTGGAGGAGGAACGGCCCTACCTGGTGATGCAGCTGGTCAGGGGGACCACCCTGCGCCGGCGGATCGCCGAGGGCCCCCTGCCGCCCCGCGAGACGGTCAGGACCGGAGCGGTCCTCGCCTCGGCACTGGCCCACGTGCATGCGGCCGGCGTCGTGCACCGCGACGTCAAACCGTCGAACATCCTCCTGGACGAGGCGGACACCCCGCACCTGGCCGACTTCGGCATCTCCCGGTCCCTCGACACCACCCGCGCGGAGACCGGTCCCCTCGTGGGGACCGCCGCGTACTTGGCGCCGGAACAGGTGCTGGGCAGGGGAGCGGGTCCGGCCGCGGACGTCTACGGCCTCGGACTGGTGCTCCTGGAATCCCTGAAGGGCGAGCTGGAATACGCGGGCGCGCCCCTGGAGGCCGCGCTGGCGCGGCTGCACCGGCCCCCGGTCGTCCCCCCGGGGCTCCCCGCCGGCCTCGCCGAGCTGGTGGAGGCCATGACGGACGCGGACGAGACCGGCCGCCCCGACGCCGAGACCTGCTTCCGGACGCTGACCGCCCTGCGGGACGGAGGGCCGCCCGCGCCGCCCCCTCACGGCCCCGGACTCCCGGAAGCGGCCCGGGCGGACGGCGGCGGACGGACATCCGCGGCGCCACCGGACGGGCGGGCGCCCGTGACGGTACAGAGCGGGGGCCACGGGCCGGCGGACGGCCTCCCTTCCCCCTCCGCTCCCCGCCGTCCCGGCCGCGCCCTCGCCGCCGGTGCGACGCTGGCCGTGCTCGGAGCCGCGCTGACCGGCTCGATCGGCGGACCGACGGTCGCCGGCGGGGGAGAGGCGTCCCGGATGCCGCGGCAGACGGTCGCCGAGCCCCCGGCCTCCCGGACGGACCGCACCACCGGGCCCCGGCCCGAACGCGCCTCCGGCTCCCCGCGCCCGCGGACGGAACCCGCCGCGGGCACGGCGGCGACCCGCCGGGACCCGACCCCGCCACCGGCGGCCCCGGTCCCCGCGTCCCGTGCGCAGGCGGACCCCTCTCCCTCCACCGGGAAATCCGCCGACGGGAAATCCACCGCCCGGCCCGGCCCGGCGACCGGCGGGCCCGCGAAGGCCGTCCCCGCCGCCCGGGGCGGGCACGGCGCTCCGGGGGAGGGGGCGGCCCGGGGTCACGCGCGCGACGGGTCCGGCCGGCCCGCCGGGGCCGGACAGCCGGCGAAGAACCGCGGGAACTGACGACGGACCGCCCGGACGGCCGTGTGAACGGGCCGCGTCGGGCAACACGCAGGAGAACGGCACGGGAGGCGCGTCACGGCCGTCCCGGCAGAAAGGAAGTGGACAGGCATGCACCCCGACATCTGGTCCTTCTCCGAAACCACGTCCCACGCGGCCGGCACGGATCTGACCGGATACGCGGTCGAGGCCACGGACGGCGGCATCGGAAAGGTCGACAAGCACTCGGCAGAGGTCGGCCGGGGGCACCTGGTCGTGGACACCGGACCGTGGATCCTCGGCAGGCACGTCGTGATACCGGCCGGCATCGTCACCGCCGTGGACCCGGCGGCCGGGACGGTCTTCGTCGGCCGCACCAGGGAACAGATCAAGAACGCTCCGGAGTTCGTGCCCGAGGAGGCCGACACGGACGGGCACCACCGCATGACCCTCACGGACTACTACCTGGCGTTCTTCCGGTAGGCACCGTCCAGACGACGTACGAGTACAGGAGGTCCCGTGTCCGCACTGCTGAACCGCATCAGGAGTTTCGCCCGCAGCCCCCAGGGACAGCGGGCCGTCGCGTCGGTACGGCGCGCCGCCGCCGACCCCCGGAAGCGGGCGCAGGCCCGCGGTCTCCTCGCCAGGCTGAGGAGGCGCCACTGAGGGGGGCGCCGCACCGGGCGGCACCCCGACGGGACCGGCGGACGCCGGTGACCGCGAGCGGGCCGACGGCGTCTTCCGGACGTCGCGGACCGCCCCCGGTCACCGGCGTCCGCCGTGGGCACTCCAGGACGGCGGCGCGCCGCTTCCGGGAACGGGCGCACCCGCGAGGGGCCGCCCGGACGGGTCAGCCGGCGAGGACGTCGAGGAACGGCTGCCAGTCGATGTGGAGGCCCTCGGTACCGACGGGGACCATGCTGTGCGAGGTGTTCACCCAGCGCAGCACATGGCCGCGGTCGAGGCTGATCAGGGCGGCGTGGGAAGGCTCCCCCAGGCGCAGCACGACCTGCTCGTAGGGGGCGGGGCGGATGTGCACCTCGCCGATGCCGGTGGGGGCCTCGGTGCCGGCGAGGAGCATGTCGCGGTCCAGCCTCCAGACCACGTCGCCCGACGGGGTGTGGAGGGCGAGCTCGACGGTGAAGGGCGAGCGGGACCGGTAGCGCGCGGTGGCACCGAGGGGGACGTGGCAGGCGTCGGTGATCAGGCGGGCCGTGGTGTTCCACTTGATCTCGCGGCAGGGCGGCGGTACGGGCGAACCGGCTCGGGGCATGGGTGCTCCAGCTTCGGGCACCGCCCCGGGACGGCGGCGCTTTCCGGTTCGGCTACCCCCTGGACCGGAATCACACCCCGGAAGAGTGCGGTTGCGGGGAGGAAGATGCGGGGGATTCATGGAAATCGTCAACCCTTGGCGAGGAATCCCCCCTTCCGGGTGTGTGACGGTGCTCACTCCGCCACCCGGCCCGGGAGTGAGTCTCCGGCCCCATCGGGGTTACATTCCCCGGTGCACCTCATGAGGGCGGTCGCACCGGACCGGGTGCGCGTGGACCGACACGCTCCCTCGTCACAGGCTCGAAAGGGGAGAAAGGTGACCGGCACAGAGGACATATCCGGGTCCGCGGACCGTGAGGAGGGCGGCAGATCCACCGCCGAACACGCGGTGCGCATACGCCGCCGCCTGGAGCGCCTGATCGGCATCGCCGCCACCGAGGGCAACGCCCTGGTCCCGCTGCGCAACGGGGACGAGATCTTCCCGGCCATGCTGGAGAGCATCCGCTCCGCCGAGCACACGGTGGACATGATGACCTTCGTGTACTGGAAGGGCGACATCGCCCGCGAGTTCGCCCGGACGCTCGCGGAGCGGGCCCGGGCCGGCATCCGGGTGCGGCTGCTCCTCGACGGCTTCGGCAGCCGGCTGATCGACAAGGACCTGCTGACGGAGATGGAGCGGTCGGGCGTCCAGGTGGCCTGGTTCCGCAAGCCGCTGTACCTGTCGCCGCTCAAGCAGAACCACCGCTGCCACCGCAAGGTGCTGGTCGTGGACGAGCAGGTGGCCTTCACCGGCGGCGTGGGCATCGCCGAGGAGTGGTGCGGCGACGCCCGCAACCCCCGTGAGTGGCGGGACACGCACGTCAAGGTGTTCGGTCCCGCCGTGGACGGCATCGCGGCGGCGTTCGCGCAGAACTGGGCCGAGTGCCACGACGAGCTCTTCGACGACCGCGACCGGTTCACGAGCCACCGCCCCCGGGGGAACGCGGTGGTGCAGGTGGTGCGCGGTTCGGCCAGCTTCGGCTGGCAGGACATGCAGACCCTGATCCGGGTCATGATCGAGTCGGCCGAGGAGCGGTTCCGGCTGGCCACCGCATACTTCTCCCCGGACGCCTACTTCATCGAGCTGCTGTGCGCCGCCGCGCGGCGCGGGGTGGAGGTGGAGATCCTGCTGCCCGGGCCGCACACCGACAAGCGGGTCTGCCAGCTCGCCGGACAGCACTTCTACGAGGACCTGCTCGCCTGCGGCGTGAAGATCCACCAGTACCAGCCGACCATGATGCACGCCAAGGTCATCACCGTGGACCGCACCGCGGCCCTCGTCGGATCGACCAATTTCAACCGGCGCTCCCTCGACCACGACGAAGAGGTCATGCTCGCGGTCCTGGACGAGGAGTTCACCGCGACCCTGGACGCCCACTTCGACGCAGACGTCGAGGCCAGCCGGCTGATCCGGGCCGGACGCTGGAAGAGGCGCTCCACGCTGCAGCGCGCCCGGGAGCTCGCCGTCCAGCCGATCCGCCGCTATCTGTGACGGCCGCCCGGACGGTCCGTCGGCACCGGGCCGGGCACCGGCGCCGGGCGGGCCCCTCCGTGGAGGCCGCTTTCCGCCGGGGCCGTCCTCCCGCCCGCCCGGCCGGCGGCGGCCGGTCCGGCGTCGCGGGGCGGCCGGCCGGGTGACCGCGGCTCAGGGCCGCCCCCCGGCCCCTTTCACAGACCGAGGTAGAAACGCACGGTCGTGCCCCCGTCCCCGGTGTGCACGCGCACCAGGTCCGAGACGTAGTGGACCAGCATCAGGCCCCGACCGCCGAGCTGTCCCCGCCGCGGCGGCCTGCGGCCGGCCAGCGGATCGGTCAGGAGTCCGGCGTCACGGACCTCGAAGACGGCCCGGCCGTCCTCGCTCCAGACCGCCAGCGTCCCGTGTCCGCCGCCGTGCACGACGCTGTTCGTCGTCAGCTCCGCGACCGCCAGTTCCGCGTCCTGCAGCCGTTCCCCGGAGATGCCCAGCCGCGCGGCCCGTTCGACGGCGAAACGGCGGGCCGCCGGAAGCTCCTCGGCTCCGTAGGGGAAGACCTCCGCCCCGGAGAACGGCGGCAGCGCCTCGTTGTGCCGGGAGACGACCGCCTCCCAGTCGTACGCGCCGCTGGCCTCCTCACGGCCGCCCGAGATGACGGTGGGATGGGTGGCGCGTGCTTCGGCAAGGACCGTCTCGTCCAGCCGGGACGCGTCGTACGGGCACAGGATCGTCACCGCGCGGCCCTCGAAGGCCGGGTTGATCAGTGCCTCGTGCTGCGCGCAGGCCGGGTACTCCACCGCGCTGCGGCCCGCCCAGATCGGCTCCCCGATGATCCGCACCCGCCCCTCCGGGTGGGCGTCGGCGAACCGCTTGAGCACACCGGGGATGATCCGGCCCGGATTGCGCCCGGCCTCCGTCATGTCCAGCATCACCAGACCCTCGGCGTCCTGGCCCAGTCCCTCCCGGATCAGCTCCAGGTTGGGTCCGGGAACGGCCACCGCCACCGGCTCGCCGGCGGCCAGTCCCCGGCGCACGAACGCCACGGTCTGCTCGGTGTACTCCCGCGCGGAGGTGTAGAACAGCGCCGGATGCTCGAACATCTCGTCGGTGGTCACCGTACTCATCGCGACGCCACCTCGACCCGGCACTGGTCGGGCCAGAACATCTCGAGGACCCGCGGCAGTTGCGGTGGCGGGTCCTCCACCACCACCCGGCCGTCGGGCAGGGTCATGGCGGTGACCGCGAGCGCCGTCACCCCCGCGACGTCCACGAACGCCACGTCCGCCAGTTCCACGTACGACACGTCCACGTGCCGACGGGCCAGTTCGGACAAGGCTTCCTCCCAAGCGGGACGGGTGGCCTCGCTGATCTCACCGCTGGCTCGTATCCCAGGGCGACCGGGCAACGGGCTCACCTCCAAAGCGACGTGCCCGGACACCGCCGGGCCGGGCACGCCCACCGCATGCGGGGCATCCACGCTCGAACTCCTTCGACGTCCGTCAGCCGGGAGACGCGTTCATCTCGGCCCCGCACCGGGGAAGGACAGTCCTTCCGGCAGTGGAGTCTAACGCGGCACGCGCCCCCGTCGGCGGGCCTCCCCCGGTCCGGGGGCCGTCGCGGACCGGCGGACGGTGACGCGCAGGGAATAGGGGCGGCCGGCGCTGATCGCCTCGGCCTGCTCGGCGAGGTCCGCGCCCGTGAACCCCAGGAACGCGGCGTCGGCGGCCGCGCGCAGCAGCGGCACGATCTCGGCGGCGTCCCGGCCCCGGTGGGTGAGGGCTATCGCGCCGAAAGCCCGCTGGTACGGGACGGAGTACGAGCTCGAACTGTCCTTCAGGAGGCGGTCCATGTCCTCGGCGCGGACCGTGATCTCACCCATGCTCTGCTCCCGTGAAGCCGCGGCCCGGCCGCTCCGGACCCTCACGAACGACGCTACGAGCAGGGTCTGACATCCGTGCGGCCGTCCCGCGCGGTCCCGTCGGGGTGCCGCCGGACGCCCGCGTCCGAAGGGGCACGGGCGGGCGGGACCGCCATGAGGGCCGCCGGACGCCCGCGCGGGTGCCCGGCGGCTCGCCCCGTGCGCCCGCTCACCGCCTTCTCCGCGAACTCGTGTACCAGGCCGCGACGAGGCCGATGACCACCAGGACGATCAGTATCTTCATGGCCCCCTCCTGCCCGGGATCGGACGCCCGACGCCTGCCCGGCGCGCCGGGACCGGGACCGGGCACCGCAGGGGGCGGCTTCCGGCCACCCGGGGAGGGGCGGCGGGGCGCGGCCGGGTCCCGGAGGGCCGCCGGCCGGCCGTCCGCGCGGCCCGGAACGGTCGGCCGGGACCGCTTTCCGTGGCGTGAGGTTGCCTGCCGGGCGGGGCGCATACCCGGCGCATGGGAGCGCGGCGCGCTCATGAGAGCGCGGAGTGGAGAAAATGTGGGCGCGCGGGATGGGTAGCCGAAAAGCAGACGGTAATAGATTGCCAAAAGGGGTTGAATCGGGCATTTGATGGTCGCTTATGAGGCAGGGTTCGGGTGGTGGCATATGCCCGGGACTCTTCCCGTCTCACCCTGCCGACGAATTACCGGCGAGTAACGACGCGGTCCGCATACCTGAACGAGCCGAATCCTTTAATGTGATTGGCGTGAGTTCGGTTTCGGGGGGAAGTCTTGGCCGGGAGGCGCTCGTCGCGCCGGTCCGGAGGCAGGGCTGATCGCCGGCGTCCACGATCGGAATGGCACTCCTCCGGGAGTGGCGGCACATGCTCCGAGCGTTCGTGAAAAAACCGTTCCGCCTCCCGGAGCGTCCGGGTGAACCGCGTGTGAAAAGCGACAGGAACAAAGAACCGAGAACGGGTGGGAACGTGAGCAACCCCTTCGATGACGAGTCGGGACGCTTCGTCGTCCTGGTGAACCACGAGGCCCAGTACTCCCTCTGGCCCGCGCACCTCGACGTCCCCGGAGGCTGGGAACGCGAGGGGACCGAGGGGTCGCGCCAGGAGTGTCTGGAGCGGATCGAGAGCGTCTGGACCGACATGCGCCCCGCCAGTCTGGTGGCGGCGATGGAGGCCGGCACCGGCTGACACGGCCACGGGTCACGGGGGTTTCCGCGCAGGTCGGGCGGGGTGCCCCGTGATCCGGGCGCCGGTTTCGTTCATCCGATGAGCACTTTCGTTCAAGAGTGGTGCTCGATCGGTCATATTCGGCTGACGAGTGTTCGCGACGCCCTCCGAAGCCTCTCGTGAGCCGCGCGTGAGACGCCCCGCGGCCTTCATTCCCCGCGCGCGGACCGTCCGGTCCGTACGAGGCGAACGCCCCGCGCGGGATTCCCGTGGTGCCCGGCGAGAGGATCGGCCGGCGCCTCCCGTACGCGTTCTCCGGGCGGGAAATCGCGCCCCCGGACCCGTCGCGCCGGAATGCTCGCCGCGCGTTCCGCCTCCTCCACTGAAAAACTCCTCGAAGGTGTCGATCGGCATGCCTGAAAACCGCTTCTCCCCGTCGGACGAGTCCACTCCTGAATTCCTCGAACTGACTATGGCGCAGCAAGGCGTGTGGTATGGCCAGATGGTCGACCCGGACAGCCCGAAATACAACATCGGGGAATGCCTGGAGATCCGCGGGGGACTCGACGAGCGGTTATTCGCCGCCGCCCTCAACCGAGCGGTCCACCTCTGCGACAGCCTGAACGTCGCGTTCGTCACCGAGGACGGCGCCGTCCGCCAGCACGTGGTCCGACCGGTGGCCGAAAGTGATCGCCTGCACCGTGTCGACCTCACCAGTGCCGACGACCCCGCCGCGGCGGCGGAGCGGTACATGGCCGACGACATGGCCACGGTCGACCGGCTCGAAGCCCCGCACCACCACTTCGCCCTGCTGCGGCTCGGCCCGCGCCTCCACTACTGGTACGTCCGCTACCACCACATCGCCGTGGACGGCCTGGGCGGCGCCCTCTTCGCCCGGACCGTGGCCGACCTCTACACCCGAGCGGCACGCGGCGAGGACCTCGCGGCGGTGGAACCCCCCACCGGCCCCCTGCGCGCCCTCGTGGACGACGAGGCCGACTACCGCGCCTCCGGCCGGTTCGAGGCGGACCGCGCCTACTGGACCGGCAGGTTCTCCGACCGGGCCGCGAACGGGACCGGGCCGGCGGACGAGGCCGGGCCGGCGGACGGAACCGGCCACGGGGACGACGCCGCCGGCGGGACGCCCCTGCTCAGAAGACGGACCGACCGGCCCGGACAGGACGAACCGGCGAACCCCGGGGGCGTCGCCCTGCACACGGGCGAGACCCTCCCCGTCCCCGTGCTCGACGGTCTGCGCCGGCTCGCCGCCGACAACCGCACCACATGGAGCGCGGTCCTCGTCGCGGCGGTCGCCGCCTACGCGGGCCGGGTCACCGGACGGCGGGAGATATGCGTGGGCCTGGCCTCCCACGGCCGCCACGGCGCGCTCCGGCACGTGGTCGGGATGACGTCCACCGTCCTGCCCCTGCGCCTGGCCCTCACCCCCGGAACGACGGTCGGGGACCTCGTCCGGAGCGTCGCCGCCGAGATGCGCGGCGCCCTGCGCCACCGCCGCTTCTCGCGCGAACAGCTGGTCCGCGAGCTGAACCTGGCCGACGGAGCGGCCCGCCTGACCGACCTCGTCGTGAACGTCATGGGCTACGACTACGACCTGGACTTCGCCGGAAGCCCCGCCGCCTCCCGGCTGCTCTCCATAGGCCCCGTGGACGACGTGTCCCTGTTCGTCTCCGAACGGGCCGAGGGAACCGGCCCGCTGATCGGATTCGACACCAACCCGGCCCTGTACCACCCCGACGACGTCCGGCTGCACCAGCAGGCCGTCCTCGGCTTCCTCACCGCGCTCGCCGGCGCGGAGTCCGGCACCCCGGTGCGCGACCTCCCGCTGCTCGACGACGAGGCCGCCGGCACCCTGCTCGACCGGGGACGGGGCGCCGCCCTGCCGGCCGGGACCACCGGCACGAGCCTGCCGGAGGCGTTCGCGGCGCGCGTGCGCAGCGCCCCCGACGCCCCCGCCGTGGTGGACGGCGCCGTGACGCTCTCGTACCGGGAACTGGCACGGACGGCCACGGACCTGGCCCGCGCCCTGACCGGATGGGGGATCGGCGCCGAGGACGGCGTCGGCGTCCTCACGGGCCGCTCGGCCGCCGTCGTGACCGCCACGCTCGGCGCGGTGGGCGCGGGAGCCGCGTACGTGCCGATGGACGCGGCCTGGCCGGCCGAACGGCTGGACCGCGTCGCCGGGACCGCCCGGGTGCGGGCCCTCGTCGTGGACGAGGAGGCCGCGGGCCAGGACTGGGTCAAGGGGGCGGCCACGAGGCTGCCGGTACTGGTGGTCGACGGGCTCGGCGCCGTCCTGCGGGGCGGACCCGGGCGGCCGGGCCCGCTGCCGCGCGCGGTGCGCGGCGACCGGCTCGCGTACGTCATGTTCACCTCGGGCTCCACCGGACTGCCCAAGGGCGTCGGCGTGAGCCATGCCGACGTCCTCGCCCTGGCCGCCGACTCCGCCTGGCACGGGGGCGCCTCCGACGCGGTCCTGATGCACTCCGCGTACGTCTTCGACGCGTCCACGTTCGAGATCTGGACGCCGCTGCTCAACGGCGGCCGGGTGGTCGTCGCCCCGCCGGGCCTCCTGGACGCGCGGACGCTCAGGGAGACGACGGCCCGGTGCGGCGTGACCGCGGCGTTCCTGACCACCGCGCTGTGCAACGTCGTCGCCGAGACGGACCCCGGGGCGTTCGCGGGGCTGCGCCTGGTCGCCGCCGGCGGCGAGGCCGCCGCCCCCGACCTGATGCGGCGGATCGCCGCCGCCGCGCCCCGCACCAGGGTCCTGCACGTGTACGGCCCCACCGAGACCACCACGTTCGCCTCCCGCCACACCGTCCGCGCCGGCGTTCCCGGCGTCCCGCCCATCGGCCGCCCCCTCGACGGGACGCGCCTGTACGTGCTCGACGACTCCCTCCGCCCCGTGCCCCCCGGCGTCGTCGGCGAGCTGTACGTGGGCGGCGCCGGCGTCGCCCGCGGCTACCTGGGCCGCCCCGGCCCGACCGCGACCCGGTTCGTCCCCGACCCGTACGGCACCGGCGGCGGCCGGATGTACCGCACGGGCGACCTGGCCCGCTGGACGGCGCACGGGGACGTCGAGTACGTGGCGCGGGCCGACGGGCAGATCAAGCTCCGCGGCTTCCGGATCGAACCGGCCGAGATCGAGAACGCCCTGCTCGCCGACCCCGCCGTCCGGGACGCCCGCGTGCTGGTGCGCGAGGACGCGCCGGGCGACCGCCGGCTCGTCGCCTACGTCGTGCCGGCCCCCGGCGCGCGCCCCGACGCCACCGGCCTCGCCCACGGCCTCGGCCGCGTCCTGCCGGGGTACATGGTGCCCTCCGCCTTCGTCCTCCTCGACGCCCTGCCGCTGAACGCGAACGGCAAGGTCGACCGGCGGGCCCTGCCCGCCCCCCAGGCGCCCGCCGCCGGGGGGACCGCCCCGCGCACACCGCACGAAGAGGTGCTGGCGGGCCTGTTCGCCGACGTCCTCGGGGTGCCGTCCGTGGGCGTGGACGACAACTTCTTCTCCCTGGGCGGCCACTCGCTGCTCGCCACCCGCCTCGTCGCGCGGATACGGACCGCGACGGGCGCGGAGGCCGAACTGCGCACCCTCTTCGAACACCCCACGGTCGCCTCCCTCGCCGCCGCCCTCGGCACGGCCGGGAAGGCCCGCCCCGCCGTCGCCCCCGCGGAGCGGCCCGACCCGCTCCCGCTGTCCTTCGCGCAGCGGCGGCTGTGGTTCCTCAACCGCGCCGAGGGCTCCGGGGACACCTACAACGTGCCGCTCGTCCTCGACCTCGACGGCCCCCTGGGCACGGAGGCCCTGAGCGGCGCGCTGAGCGACGTGGTCGCCCGCCACGAGAGCCTGCGGACCGTGCTCGCCACGCACGACGGCGTCGCCCGCCAGGTCGTGTCCGACGCGCGGACCGCCGCGTCGCTGGTTCCCCTCGCCGTCGAGACGCCCCCGGGGGACGAACCGGCGGACGACTGGGCCGAACACGCGGTGCGGCGGCTGGCCTCGGCGCCCTTCGACCTCTCCACCGACCTCCCCGTCCGCGCCGGGCTGCTCGCGACCGGACCCGACCGGCACGTCCTGGTGATCGTCCTCCACCACGTCGGCGCGGACGGCTGGTCGCTGGCCCCGTTCTGCCGGGACCTCGGGGCCGCCTACCGCGCCCGGACCACGGGCGGCGCGCCCGACTGGCCCGAACTGCGCGTCCAGTACGCGGACTACACCCTGTGGCAGCGGGAGCTGCTCGGGGACGACGACGACCCGGAGAGCCTGGCGGCACACCAGCTCGCCTTCTGGCGCGACGCCCTGAGCGGCGCTCCCGGCCTGCTGGAACTGCCCCTGGACCGGCCCCGCCCGGCGGTCCCCGGACACCGGGGCGACACGGTCCCGTTCGACCTGCCCGCCGCCGTGTACGCGCGGCTCGTCCGGCTCGCGCGCGACACCGGCTGCACGCCCTTCATGGTCCTCCAGGCGGCACTCGCGGTGACCCTCCACGCGCACGGCGCGGGCACCGACATCCCGCTGGGCACCGCGGTGGCCGGCCGGACCGACGAGGCCCTGGACGACCTGGTGGGCTTCTTCGTCAACACCGTCGTGCTGCGCACGGACCTGTCGGGGAACCCGGCCTTCCGGCACCTGCTGCGCCGGGTGGCGGAGTTCGACCTCGCGGCCTTCGGCCACGCCGACCTGCCGTTCGAACGACTGGTCGAGGAACTCAACCCGGACCGGTCCGGCGGCCACCACCCGCTCTTCCAGACCATGCTGGTCCTCCAGAACCAGGAGCGGGCGGAACTCGACCTGCCCGGCGTCACCGTGCGGGACCGGTCCCGGCCCACCGGGGTCAGCAAGTTCGACCTGACGTTCTCGCTGACCGAGGTCCCGGAGGACCCGGGCGCCCCGGAGGCCGGCGCCGGCACCGTCCGGCTCGGCGGCCACCTCGAATACGCCACGGACCTCTTCGACCGCGACACGGCCCGCGCGCTCGCCGACCGCTTCGCCCGCGTCCTCGCCCACGCCGTGGCCGACCCCGGACGGACCGTGGCGGACCTCGACCCGCTCACCCCCGGGGAGCGCGCGGAGATCCTGGAGCGGGGACGCGGCGAGCGCTCCCCGCTGCCGGCCCGCACCGTGCCCGAGGCGGTGGGGGAGTGGGCCGCCCGCACCCCGGACGCCCCCGCCGTGCGCGACGCCCGCACCGGCCTCACGTACGCCGCACTGCACGCCCGCGCCGACTCCCTCGCCCGCGTGCTGCGCGAACGCGGCGCCGGCCGCGGCACCCTGGTGGCGCTCGCGGTCCCCGCGTCGGCGGACACCGTGGTCGCCATGCTGGCCGTGCTGCGGGCCGGAGCCGCCTACGTGCCCGTCGACCCCGGCTATCCCCCCGCCCGCGTCCGGCAGATGCTGGACGACGCGCGGCCCGTCCTGCTCATCACCGGAGCGGACGTCCCGGACGGCATCCCGGCGGACGGCGTCCCCCGCCTCTCCCTCGGCGACCCGGCCGTACGGCCCGCCGATCCGGCCGCGCCCCTCCCCGCCGCGCCCCTCCCGGAGGACGCCGCCTACGTCATCTACACCTCCGGGTCGACCGGCCGCCCCAAGGGCGTGGTCGTCCCCCACCGGGCCCTCGCCAACCACATGGCCTGGATGGCGCGCCACCTGGACCTCACGCGGGAGGACCGGGTCCTCGCCCGCACCTCCACCAGCTTCGACGCCTCCGTGTGGGAGCTGTGGCTGCCGCTCGTCCACGGCGCCGAGGTCTGCGTGACGCCCTCCGACGCGAACCGGGAACCGCGCGAACTCGTCTCCTGGATGCGCCGGTTCGACGTCACCGTGGCCCAGTTCGTCCCCTCGCACCTCGCGCTCGTCCTCGCCGACGACCCCGACGGCGCGCCGCCGCCCGGCCTGCGGGCCGTCCTCTGCGGCGGCGAACGCCTCCCGCGCGCCCTCGCCGACGCCGTCGCCGCCCGGTGGCACGCCGAGCCGCACAACCTGTACGGACCGACCGAGACGACCATCGACGCCACCGCCCACCGGGTGACCGGACCGGCGTCCGCCCCGGCGGACCCCGGCGAGACCGTGCCCATCGGACGGCCCGTCGACACGATGCGCGCCTACGTCCTCGACGAGTGGCTGCGCCCCGTACCGCCGGGCGTCACCGGAGAGCTGTACCTGTCGGGCCCCAACCTCGCCCGCGGCTACCTCGACCGCCCGGGGCTCACCGCCGGCCGGTTCGTGGCCGACCCGTTCGACGCCCCCGGGACGCGCATGTACCGGACCGGCGACCTGGTGCGGTGGAACCGCGACGGGCTGCTCGACCACGTCGCCCGCGCCGACGACCAGGTCAAACTGCGCGGCTTCCGCGTCGAGCCGGGCGAGGTGGCCGCCGCGCTGCTGGCCCTGCCCGGCGTCACGTCCTCCTGCGCCGTGGTCCGCGAGGACGTCCCCGGACGCCCCCGGCTCGTCGCGTACGCCGTCACCACCACCCCGGCACCGGGGCCCGCCGCCCTGCGGGACGCGCTCGCCGAGACCCTGCCGCACCACATGGTGCCCGAGGCCGTCGTCATCCTCGACGCGCTGCCGCTGCTGCCCAACGGCAAGACCGACCGTGCCGCCCTGCCCGCCCCCGGCGAGACCGCCGGACGCACCGGCGAGGGACCGCGCACCCCCCGGGAGGAACTGGTCGCGGGAATCTTCGCCGACGTCCTGGAACGCCCGGCGGTCGGACCGCACGACAGCTTCTTCGACCTCGGCGGGCACTCGCTCCTCGCCATGCGGGTCGTCAGCCGCGTCCGCGCCGTGCTCGGCACCGACCTCGCCGTGCGCACCCTCTTCGAGCACCCGACGCCCGCCGCCCTCGCCCGGGTGCTGGACCCGGCGGAACCGCACCGGCCCGCCGTGCTCCCCGCCCGGCGGCCCGACCCGCTGCCGCTGTCCTTCGCGCAGAGCCGGCTCTGGTTCCTCAACCGGATGGAGGGCCCGAGCTCCACCTACAACGTCCCCCTCGTCCTGGAACTGCGCGGCGAACTGGACGCGGAGGCCCTGCGCGCCGCCCTGCTCGACGTCGTGGAACGGCACGAGGCGTTGCGCACCGTCTTCCCCGAACGGGACGGCGTGCCCCACCAGGCGGTCCTCCCCGCCGACGCCGCCGCGCCCCGGCCCCCCGTCGAGAGCACCGCCCCGGCGGACCTGGAGGCGGCCGTCCTCGCAGCCGTCCGCGAACCGTTCGACGTGCTCACCGACCCGCCGCTGCGCGCCCGGCTGCTGCGCGCCGCCCCCCGGCACCACGTCCTGGTCCTGGTCCTCCACCACATCGCCGGCGACGGCTGGTCCCTGGGCCCGCTGACCCGCGACCTGGGCGACGCCTACCGGGCACGGCTGGCCGGCGGGACGCCCGCCCCCGCGACGGGCGGCGCCCCGCTCCAGTACGCCGACTACACCCTCTGGCAGCACGACCTCCTCCGGGAGGACGGCGAGGTGCTGCGGCGCCAGCTCGACCACTGGCACGGCGCGCTCGCCGGCCTGCCCGGACTGATCGAACTGCCCCTCGACCGCCCCCGCCCCGCCACCGCGGACCCCCGGGGCGCCGTGGTGCCCTTCGACGTGCCGCCCGCCCTGCACGCCGGGCTCCTCGACCTGGCCCGCGCCTCGGGCAGCACCCTGTTCATGGTGCTCCAGGCCGCCGTGGCCGCCCTGCTGCGCCGGCACGGCGCGGGCGACGACATCCCCCTCGGCTCGCCGGTCGCCGGCCGCACGGACGAGGCCCTGGAGGACCTGGTCGGCTTCTTCGTCAACACGCTGGTGCTGCGCACCGATCTGTCCGGCGACCCGACCTTCCGCGAACTCCTCGGACGCGTGAGGGAGTTCGACCTCGCGGCCTACGCCCACCAGGACGTGCCGTTCGAACGGCTCGTGGAGAGCGTCAACCCCGTCCGGTCGCGCGACCACCACCCGCTCTTCCAGACCATGCTGGTCCTGCAGAACCAGCGGGCGGCCCGCCCCGACCTGCCCGGCCTCGCCGTCGAGCACCGTCTCGTCCACAACGGGCTGAGCAAGTTCGACCTCACCTTCGCGTTCGGCGAGGACGAGGAGGGCGGGGGCCTGTCGGCGGGCATCGAGTACGCCACCGCCCTGTTCGACCGCGCCACCGTCGAAGCGCTCGCGGCCCGGCTCGTCCGGCTGCTCGAACAGGCGGCCGCGGAACCGGACCGGCGCCTGTCCGCGTACGACACGCTCACCCCGGACGAACACCTCCGCCTCACCCGCTGGGGCACCGGACGGGACCTCCCCGCCGGGGCGGAGGACGGCACCCTGCCCGCGCTGTTCGCCCGGCAGGCACGCCGCGCCCCCGACGCGGTGGCCGTCACGGACGGCGCGGACACCCTCTCCTACGCGGAGCTCGACCGGATCTCCGCCGACCTCGCCGGCGTCCTCGCCGGCCTCGGCACCGGCCCCGAGGACTCCGTCGGCGTGTTCCTGGGCCGGTCGCCCGCCGTGGTCACCGTCTCCCTCGGCACGGTCCGCGCGGCCGCCGCCTACGTACCGCTGGACGCGCGCTGGCCCGCCGAACGGCTCGACCAGGTCGCCTCCGTCGCGCGGCCGCGCGTCCTGGTCGTGGACGAGGACACCGCCGCCTCCCCCTGGGTGACCGCACGCGCCGGCCACCTGCCGGTCGTCGTCGTGGACCGGACCGGCCGGGTCCTGCGGGGCGCGCCGGACCGGCCGGGCACCCCGGCGGCCGTGCCCGGCCCGGACGCCCTCGCCTACACCATGTTCACCTCCGGCTCCACCGGACTGCCCAAGGGCGTCGCCGTCGCCCACGCGGACGTCGCCGGGCTCGCGCGGGACTCGGCGTGGACGGACGGCGCCGCCGACGCCGTCCTGATGCACTCCGCGTACGTCTTCGACGCCTCCACGTTCGAGATCTGGGTCCCCCTCCTGAACGGCGGCCGGGTCGTCGTGGCACCGGAGGGGCTCCTGGAGGCCCGCGCCCTCGACCACGCCGTCCACGAGCACGGGGTGACGGCCGTGTTCCTGACGACCGCCCTGTTCAACGTCGTCGCCGAGACCGACCCGGGGGCCTTCGCGGGCCTGCGGGTGGTGTGCGCGGGCGGCGAACTCGCCTCCCCCGACGCGATGCAGCGGGTCGCCGCCACCGCCCCGGACACCCGGGTCCTGCACGTCTACGGCCCCACGGAGACCACCACCTTCGCCACCCGGTACGCCGTCACGGCCGACCTGCCGTCCGGGCCGCCGCCCATCGGCCGCCCCCTGGACGGCATGCGGCTGCACGTCCTGGACGACGCGCTCCGCCCGGTCCCGCCGGGCGTCACGGGCGAGCTGTACCTCGCGGGACGCGGCGTGGCGCGCGGCTACACGGGACGCCCCGGCCCGACCGCCGCGCGGTTCGTCGCCGACCCCTTCGCCGCCGACGGCGGCCGCATGTACCGCACCGGCGACCTCGTGCGCTGGACCCCGGACGGGCACCTCTCCTACGTCGCCCGCGCCGACGGCCAGGTCAAGCTGCGCGGCTACCGCGTCGAACCCGGCGAGATCGAGGCCGTCCTCGCGGGCCGCCCCGAGGTGGCCGACGCGTTCGCGCTGGTCCGCGAGGACGTGCCCGGCGACCGCCGGCTCGTCGCCTACGTCGTACCGGCGGCCGGCGCGGACCCCGACCCCGCCGGACTCGCCCGCGAGGTCGGCCGCGTCCTGCCCGGCTACATGGTTCCCGCCGCGATCGTCCCCCTCGACGCGTTCCCGCTGAACCCCAGCGGGAAGGTGGACCGCGCCGCCCTGCCGGCACCCGTCCACGAGGCGCCCGCCCGGGGCCGCGCCCCGCGCACCGTCCGCGAGGAGGTCGTGTGCGGACTCTTCGCCGACCTCCTCGGCCTGCGGACGGTGGGCGCCGACGACGACTTCTTCGCCCTGGGCGGCCACTCCCTGCTCGCCACCCGCCTCGCCGCCCGGCTGCGCACCGTGCTCGACGTGGAGATCGAGGTCAGGACCGTCTTCGAACACCCGACGCCCGCCGCGCTCGCGGCCGTCCTGGACGGCGCGGCGACGGCCCGGACCCGCCTCGTACGGGCCGCGCTCCGCCCCGACCCCATGCCGCTGTCGTACGCGCAGCAGCGCCTGTGGTTCCTCCACCGGTTCGAGGGCCCCGGCGCCACGTACAACGTGCCCCTGGTGCTGCGCCTGGACGGTCCGCTGGACACGGACGCCCTCACCCGCGCCCTCACGGACGTGGTCGAGCGGCACGAGAGCCTCCGCACCGTCTTCCCCGACACCGGGGGCGTGCCGGGCCAGCTGGTGCTCGACGCGGCGGGCGCCGACATCGACCTCACCCCCCGCGACGTCGAACCGGACCTGCTGGACGCGGTGCTGAGCGCCGAGACCGCGTACGCCTTCGACGTGAGCACCGAACGGCCGGTACGGGCCCGGATGCTCCGCCTCGGAGCCGAGTCCCACGTCCTGGTGCTCCTCGTCCACCACATCGCCGGGGACGGCTGGTCCCTCGCGCCGCTCGCCCGCGACCTCGGCACGGCCTACCGCGCCCGTACGGCGGGCGGGGAACCCTCCTGGGCCGAACTGCCCGTCCAGTACGCCGACTACACCCTCTGGCAGCGGGAACTCCTCGGCGACGAGGAGGACCCCTCCGGCACGGCCGCCCGGCAGCTGGAGTTCTGGCGGACCGTGCTCGCCGGCCTGCCCGACCTCCTCGACCTGCCCCTCGACCGGCCGCGCCCGGCCGTCGCCACCCACCGCGGCGACGCGTTCGCCTTCCCGGTGGACGCCGCGACGCACCGGGCCCTCACCGACCTCGCCCGGTCCCGGGGATGCAGCCTCTTCATGGTGCTCCAGGCCGCCCTCTCCGTCCTGCTCGGCGCGCACGGCGCCGGGGAGGACATCCCGCTGGGCACCCCCGTCGCGGGCCGCACCGACGAGGCCCTCGACGACCTCGTCGGCTTCTTCGTCAACACGCTCGTCCTGCGCACCGACCTGAGCGGAGACCCCACGTTCGAACAGGTCCTCGACCGGGTCCGGGAGTTCGACCTCGCGGCCTACGCCCACCAGGACGTGCCGTTCGAACGGCTCGTGGACGCGCTGGACCCGGAGCGGGCCCAGAACCGCCACCCGCTGTTCCAGACCATGCTCGTCCTCCAGAACCACGCCGCGGCGGACATGGAACTGCCGGGCCTGACGGTGACGGAACAGCCGGTGCGCACCGGCATCAGCAAGTTCGACCTGACGTTCACCTTCACCGAGCGCCACGACGGGGACGGCCGGCCGGGCGGGCTCGACGGCACCCTCGAATTCGCCACCGACCTCTTCGGGCACCCCACCGCGCACGCCCTGGCCGACCGGCTCACCCGGCTCCTCGGCGCGCTCGCCGCCGACCCCGGGCGGCGCGTCCGGACGGTGGACGTCCTGGCGCCGGACGAGCGGGCCGCGCTGGTCCGGACCGGCCACGGCCCGGCCCGGACGGTGCGGGAGCGGACCGTGCCCGCGGCGTTCCGGGCCCAGCGCGACCGCACTCCCGACGCGGTCGCCGTACGGGGCGGCGACCGGGACCTCACGTTCGCCGAACTCGACGCCCTCTCCGACGACACGGCGCGGCTCCTGCGGGAACGCGGGGTCGGACGCGGGGACGTGGTGGCGCTCGCGCTGCCCGGCACCGCGCACCAGGTGGTGGCGATGCTGGCCGTCGCCAAGACCGGTGCCGCGTGGCTGCCGGTCGACCCGGAGTACCCCGCCGCGCGGATCGGCTCCGCGGTCGACGACGCCCGTCCCGTCCTCCTGGTGACCTCGGCGGCGAACCTGGCGGCCCTGCCGGACCTGCCGGTACCGGTCCTCGTGCTCGACGGCCCGGAGGCCACCCGCGCCGAAGGCCCGGACGCCGTACCGGACACCGGCCGCGCCGGCGGACCGGGGACCGCGCCGGACGCCGCACCGGAGACCGGCCGCGCCGGCGACCCGCACCCGCTGGACGCCGCCTACGTCCTCCACACCTCCGGATCGACCGGCCGCCCCAAGGGCGTCGTCGTCACCCACGCCGCCCTCACCAACCACATGGCCTGGATGGCGGACCACCTGTCCCTCACCGGCGCCGACCGGATCCTCGCCCGCACCTCGCCGAGCTTCGACGCCTCGGTGTGGGAGACCTGGCTGCCCCTGCTGCACGGCGGCTCCACCTGCCCGGTGCCACCGGCGCTCAACCACGACCCGGCCGGACTCCTGGCCCGCATGCGCGAGACGGGGGTGACCGTCGCCCAGTTCGTGCCCTCGCTCCTGGCCCTCGTCCTCGACGAGACCGGACACGAGGAGCCGCCCGCCTCCCTGCGGGCCGTCCTGTGCGGCGGCGAACCGCTGACCGCCTCCCTGGCCCGGCGCGCCGGACGGGCCTGGTCCGCCGGGGTCCACAACCTGTACGGCCCCACCGAGGCGACCATCGACGCCACCGCCCACCACCACCGGCCCGACGGCGGGACCGCGTCCCGCGCGGAGGGCACGGTGCCCCTGGGCCGGCCCGTCGACAACACCCGCGCGTACGTCCTCGACGCGGGCCTGCGCCCGGTCCCCCCGGGCGTCACCGGCGAGCTGTACCTCGCCGGCGAAGGCCTGGCCCGCGGCTACCTCGGACGCCCCGGCCCGACCGCCGCGCGGTTCGTCGCCGACCCGTTCGGCCCCGGGGGCACGCGGATGTACCGCACGGGCGACCTCGTCCGCCGCGACGCGGACGGAACCCTCACCTACGTGGCCCGCGCCGACGACCAGGTCAAGCTGCACGGCCTGCGCATCGAACCCGGCGAGATCGAGACCGCCCTCACCGCGCTCGACGGCGTCGGCACCGCCCTCGTCCTCGTCCGCGAGGACCGGCCCGGCGAGCAGCGCCTCGTCGCCTACACCGTCCCCGAACCCGGCGGCACCGGCGTCCCCGACGCCCGCGAACTGCGGGAACGGCTCACCTCCGTCCTCCCGCCGTACATGATCCCCACCGCCTTCGTCCCCCTGGACGCGCTGCCGCTGCTCCCCAACGGCAAGACCGACCGGCGGGCGCTGCCCGCCCCCGCCCGCCCCGCCGCCGGGGCCGGGCGGACGGACGGCGGGGAGCCGCGCACCGAGCGGGAACGCGTCCTGTGCGACGTGTTCGCCTCCGTGCTCCGCGTGCCCGGGGTCCGCGCCGACGACGACTTCTTCGCCCTGGGAGGCGACAGCATCCTCTCCATCCAGCTCGTCAGCCGCGCCCGCGAGGCCCGGCTCTCCCTCACCCCCCGCGACGTCTTCCTGCACCGCACGCCCGCGGGCCTCGCGGCGGTGGCCACCGAACCGGACGGGCGGACCGGCGCCCCGGCCGACGACGGCGTGGGCACGATGCCGCTCACCCCCATCGCGGCCTGGTTCCTCGACCGGCCCGGCCCCACGGACGGCTACAACCAGTCCGCGGTGGTACGGACCCCCGCCGGCGCCGACGAGGAACGCCTCACCGCCGCGCTCCAGCTCCTGGTCGACCACCACGACATGCTCCGGGTACGGGTCACCCGCACCGCCGGGGGCGAAGCGGCCCTGGAGACCCTGCCGCGCGGGACCGTGCCGGTCCGCCCCCGCCTCACCCGGATCGACGTCGCGGGACGCCGCGAGGACGAGGTCCGCGCCGCGCTCGCCGGGGCGGGGGAGGAGGCCAGGCGCCGGCTGCGGCCCGCGCACGGCGAGGTGTTCGAGGCGGTGTGGTGCGACGCCGGGCCGCGGGCGCGCGGACGGCTGCTGCTCGTCGTGCACCACCTGGCGGTCGACGCGGTGTCCTGGCGCGTCCTCGCCGAGGACCTGGCCACCGCCTGGCGCGCCGTGTCCGACGGCACCGCCCCGACCGCCGGGGAACCAGCCCGCGACGGCACCGCCCCGGCCCCCGCCGGCCCCGCGCCCCGGACCCCGGTCCTGCCGCCCGTCACCACCTCCTACCGCGCCTGGGCGCGCCTCCTCGCCGCACAGGCCCGGGAAGGCGCGCGGGCGGCGGAACTCCCGCTGTGGGAGGAGACGCTGCGGGCGGCCGACCCGCCGCTGGGGGACCGGCCCCTCGACCCGGCCCGGGACACGGCGGGCCGGACCCGGACGCTGACCACCCGTCCGGCGGGCCCCCTCACGGAGGCCCTGCTCACCACCACCCCCGCCGCCTTCCACGCGGGCGTGGACGACGTCCTGCTCACGGCGCTCGCCCTCGCCGTCCGCTCCTGGCGGGCCGGGCGGACCGCCGGCACACCGCGTCCGGACGGCACCGGCGTGCTGATCGACCTGGAGAGCCACGGCCGCGAGCAGATCGCCGGAGACCTCGACCTGTCCCGCACGGTCGGCTGGTTCACCAGCCTCTACCCGGTCCTGCTCGACCCCGGGCCCCTCGACCCGCGCGATCCCGCCCGCTTCGACCCGGGGCTCGTGGACCGGGCCGTCAAACGCGTCAAGGAACAACTGCGCGCCGTCCCCGACCACGGCATCGGCTACGGCGTGCTGCGCCGGCTCGCCTCCGGCGCGCGGGCCCGCCTGGAGGGCGCGGCCGAACCCCGGATCGGCTTCAACTACCTGGGCCGGTACGCGGTCGCGGACCCGGCGCCCGGCACGGACGGCGGGGGCGCCGACTGGGAGGTGCTGCTCGACGGCGGCGGCCCGGCCGCCCAGGACCCGGACATGCCCGTCCACCACGTCCTGGACATCAACGCCCACACCGAGGACCGGCCCGGAGGACCGCGCCTCGTGACGCGCTGGACCTGGCCCGCGGGCCTGCTCGCCGAGACGGACGTGGCGGCGCTCGCCGACGCCTTCGACCGGGCCCTGCGCGCGATCGCCGAACACGCCGGACGGCCCGACACGGGCGGCTGGACGCCGTCCGACCTTCCCCTGGTCTCCCTGGACCAGTCCCAGCTCGACCGACTGCAGAACAAGTGGGGTGGACGCAAGTGACCGGTTTCCAGTTGGAGGACGTACTGCCGCTGACGCCGTTGCAGGCAGGCATGCTCTTCCACGCGCTGTACGACTCCGACGCCGTGGACGTCTACACCGCGCAGTTCGTCTTCGACCTGGAGGGCCACGTCGACGTGCCCGCGCTGCGCGCCGCCGTCGGCACGCTGCTGAGGCGGCACGCCAACCTCCGCGTGGGCTTCCTCCACGAGGACCTGGACGAGCCGGTGCAGGCCGTGGCCGCCGACGTGCCGGTCCCCCTGGAGCAGCACGACCTCACGCGGGGGGACGGCACGGCCGGGGAACGCGTCCGGGCCTTCCTCGCCGCCGACCGCACCCGCCGCTTCGACCTCACCACCCCGCCGCTGATGCGGTTCTCCCTGCTGCGCACCGGCCCCTCCCGGCACCGCCTGGTGATGACGAGCCACCACATCCTCCTCGACGGCTGGTCGATGCCGCTCCTCGTGCGCGAACTGTTCGAGCTCTACGCCCACCGGGGCGACGACGGCACCCTGCCGCGCGTCACCCCCTACCGCACCTACCTGGCCTGGCTGGCGGGACAGGACCGGCACGCCGCCCTCGACGCCTGGCGCACCGCGCTGGCGGGCGTCGAGGCGCCGACGCTGCTCGCCGGGCGCGGAGCGACCGAGGCGGCGGGCTCCGGTGAACTGCCCGAGACCCTCGTCCTCGAACTCGACGCGGCGACCAGCGAACGGCTGAGGGCGACCGCCCGGGCCCACCGGCTCACCCTCAACACCCTCGTCCAGGGCGCCTGGGGACTGCTGCTCTCCCGGCTCACCGGCCGCTCCGACGTCCTGTTCGGCACGACCGTGTCCGGCCGCCCGCCGGAACTGCCCGGCGTCGAGTCGATGATCGGCCTGTTCATCAACACCGTGCCGGTGCGCCTCACCCCCCGCCCCGGCGAGACCCTCGCCGCCCTCCTGACCCGCCTCCAGGACGAACAGGGCCGCCTCCTCGGCAGCCAGCACGTGGGACTGACCGAGATACGCGGGGTCACCGGCCTCGACACCCTCTTCGACACGCTGGTCGTGTTCGAGAACTACCCGCTGGACGACGAGAGCCTGCGCACCGCCCGGCAGGGCCTGCCCGGCCTGGCCGTCACCGGGTTCTCGGGCACGGACGCCGCGCACTATCCGCTCACCCTCACCGTCGCCCCCGGCGACGCGCTGCGCGTCACGTTCGGCTTCCGGGCCGCCGTCCTGGACCGGGACGAAGTGGCCCGCACGGTCGCCCGGATGAGGAACCTCCTGACGGCCCTCGCCGAGGACCTCGACCGGCGGGCCGACGCCGTGTCCGTCCTCCTCGACGGAGAACGGGAGGAACTGCTCGCCCGGGGGACGGGCGCCGCGCTCCCGCCCGCCGCGGCCACCACGAGCCTCCCGGACGCCGTCGCCCGGCACGCCGCCGCCCGCCCGGACGCGGTGGCGGTCACCGGCGCGGACGGACACCTGACGTACGGGGAACTGTGCGCCCTCGCCGACGGCCTGGCGGGCACCCTGACCGGGCTCGGCGCGGCCCCGGAGGAGGGCGTCGGCCTCCTCCTGGGCCGCTCGCCCGCCCAGGTCACCGCCGCCCTCGGAGTCCTGCGGGCCGGCGCCGCCTACGTCCCCCTGGACCCGCGCTGGCCCGGGGAGCGGCTCTCCCGGGTCGCCGGGGCCGCCGCCCCGCGCCTCCTGGTCGTCGACGCCGGCACCCGGGAGCACCCGTGGGTGCGGTCCCTCGGCCCCGGGACGCGGGTGGTCACCGTGGACACCGCGGGCCGCGTACGGGACGGCGCCCCGGCCGCCCCCGGACCGCTGCCCGCCGTCACCGGCGGCGCCCGCCTCGCGTACACCATGTTCACGTCGGGCTCCACCGGACTGCCGAAGGCCGTCGGCGTCACCCACGCCGACGTCGCGGCGCTCGCGGCCGACCGGACGTGGGACGGCACGGCCGACGTGGTCCTGATGCACTCGGCCTACGTCTTCGACGCGGCCACCTTCGAGATCTGGGTGCCCCTGCTGCGCGGCGGCCGGATCGTGACGGCCCCGGAGGGCGTGCTCGAACCCGCGCGGCTGCGGGAGGCCGTCACCCGGGACGGGGTGACCGCCGCCTTCCTCACCACGGCCCTCTTCAACGTGTTCGCCGAGACCGACCCGGACGCCCTGGGCCTGCTCCGGCTGGCCGCCGCCGGAGGGGAGGCCGCCGCGCCCGGAGTGCTCCAGCGGCTCGCCGCCGCCCACCCCGGCACGGTCGTCCTCAACGCGTACGGCCCCACCGAGGCGACCACCTTCGCCCTGCTGCACCGGGTCGGCGCCCACGACGCCCCGGACGGCACGCCGCCCGTCGGCCGCCCGCTCGACGGGGTCCGCGCCCTCGTCCTGGACGCCTCGCTGCGGCCCGTGCCGGACGGCGCCGAGGGCGAGCTGTACCTGGCGGGCCCGGGCGTCGCGCGCGGCTACCTCGGCCGCCCGGCCCTGACGGCCACCCGGTTCGTCGCCGACCCCTCGGACCCGGCGGGCGGCCGCATGTACCGCACCGGCGACCTCGTGCGCCGGACCCCGGAGGGGGACGTCGTCTACGCGGGCCGCGCCGACCAGCAGGTCAAACTGCGCGGCCACCGCATCGAGCCCGGCGAGATCGAGGCCGCGCTGCGCGCCCACCCCTCGGTGCGCGCCGCGTGCGTCGTCGTCCGCGAGGACCTGCCGGGCGACCGCGTCCTCACGGCCTACGTCGTCCCGGCCCCGGACCGCACGGCCGATCCGGCCGTCCTCACCGCGCACGTGGGCCGGACCCTGCCCGTCTACATGGTGCCGTCGGCCGTGCTCCTCCTGGACGAGCTGCCGCTGACGTTCAACGGCAAGCTGGACCGGGCGGCCCTGCCGAAGCCGGACGTTCCGTCGGGCCCGGCCGGCCGCGCGCCGCACGGCGCCCGCGAGGAGATCCTCGCGGGGCTGTTCGCCGACGTGCTCGGCCTGCCGCGGGTCTCCGCCGACGACAACTTCTTCGCCCTGGGCGGCCATTCGCTCCTGGCGACCCTGCTCGTGGGCCGGATGCGCACGGCCCTGGGCACCGAGACCGAGATCCGCACGCTCTTCGAACACCCCACCGTCGCCTCGCTCGCCGCCGCCCTCGAGGACGCCGGGCGCCCGGCCCGCCCCGCCCTGGCCCCGCGACGGCGGTCCGGCGCCCTCCCCCTGTCGTACGCCCAGCGGAGGCTGTGGTTCCTCCACCGCCTCGAAGGCCCCTCGGCCACCTACAACATCCCCCTCGCCGTGCGCCTGGACGGCGAACTCGACGCGGACGCCCTGCGCCGGGCCCTCCACGACGTCGTCGCCCGGCACTCGTCCCTGCGCACGGTCTTCCCCCTGTACGGGGAGGGCCCGGAGCACGGGAACGGCCCCGCCCCCGCGCACGGGGACGACCCGGGACACGGGGACGGTCCGGGACACGGGGACGGTCCGGCCTCCGGACGCCCCCCGGTCCAGCACGTCGTCGCCCCGGAGGACGTACGGCTGCCGTTCTCCCTCGAAACCGTCGACGAGGGCAAGTCCGCGGACCGGATCGGCGCGGCCGCGGCCGAACCGATCGACATCGAACGCGAACTGCCGTTGCGGGCGACCCTGCTGCGCCTCGCGGACGACTCCCACGTCCTGGTCCTCGTGATCCACCACATCGCCGCGGACGGCTCGTCCCTGGCCCCCCTCGTCCGCGACCTGGGCACCGCCTACCGCGCCCGCCTCGCGGGAGCGGCCCCGGCCTGGACCCCGCCGCCCGTCGACTACGGCGACTACACGCTGTGGCAGCGGGAACTCCTCGGCGACGCGGAGGACCCCGACAGCCTCCTCTCGGGACAGCTCGCCTTCTGGCGGGAGGCCCTGGCCGGACTGCCGGACCACGTCGACCTGCCCCGGGACCGCCCGCGTCCCCCCGTACCCCGGCACGAGGGCGCCACCCACCACTTCGCCGTCGATCCCGCCACCGCCCGCCGGATCGCCGGACTCGCCCGCGCCAACGGGTGCAGCACCTTCATGGTGCTCCAGGCCGCCCTGGCACTCCTCCTCTCCCGGCACGGCGCCGGCGAGGACGTCCCGCTCGGCACGGCCGTCGCCGGACGCACCGACGAGGCGACCTCCGACCTCATCGGCTTCTTCGTGAACACGCTGGTCCTGCGGACCGACCTGAGCGGCGACCCGACCTTCCGCGAACTCCTCGGGCGGGTCAAGGAGTTCGACCTGGCCGCCTACGCGCACCAGGACGTCCCCTTCGAACGCCTCGTGGAACTGCTCAACCCGGCGCGTTCGCACCACCACCCGCTGTTCCAGACGATGCTGGTGCTCCAGAACCACGCCCCCGCCGCCCCCGCCGACCTCCCCGGCCTCACCGCCCGCGCGGTCCCGGTCGACCTGGGAGCCGGCAAGTTCGACCTGGCGTTCACCTTCGTGGAGACGGACGGCGGCGAAGGCGCTCCCGGCGGCATGCGGGCCTCCGTCGACTACGCCACCGCACTCTTCGACGCGGACACGGTGCGCGGCCTCGCCGACCGGCTCGTCCGCCTCCTCACCGCCGTCACCGACGACCCGGGGCTTCCCCTGCACGCCTACGACGTGCTCGACGCCACCGAACACGCCCGCCTCACCCGGTGGGGGACCGGACCGGACCGGGACCTGCCGGAAGCCACCGTCCCCGAACTCTTCGCCCACCGCGTGCGGTCGGCCCCGGACGCCCCGGCGGTCCGCGACGCGCACACCACCCTGACCTACCGCGAGGTCGACGCGCGCGCCGAGGCCCTCGCCCGCCGTCTCGTCGCACGGGGCGTCGGGCCCGAGGACCGGGTGGCCGTGGCGCTGCCCCGCGACAGCGGCCTTCCCGTCGCACTGCTCGGCGTCCTCAAGGCCGGCGCGGCCTATCTGCCCCTCGACGCCGACTACCCGGCCGCCCGCCTCGTCCACATGCTCGACGACGCGGCCCCCCGCCTGCTGCTCACCACCCCCGAACTGCACCGGCGGCTCCCCCCGACGACGGTCCCGCACCTGTACGCGGGGGACGACGTGCCCCTCCCGGACCCGGCCGCTTTCCTCCCGGACCGGGCCGCGCCCCTGCCGGTCCCGCGTCCGGCGCACCCGGCGTACGTCATCTACACCTCGGGTTCCACCGGCCGCCCCAAGGGCGTGGTCGTCACCCACCGGGGCGTCGGGGCGATGGCCGCGACCCAGCGCGAACGGCTGCGCCTCACCCCCGCCGGCCGCGTCCTGCACCTGGCGTCGGTGAGCTTCGACGCCGCCTTCTGGGAGCTGTGCATGGCCCTGCTCTCCGGGGCCCTCCTGGAGATCGACGCGCGCGAGGCCCTGCTCCCCGGCCCGGCCCTCGCCGCCAGGGTCGAGGAGCACGGGATCACCCACCTCACGCTCCCGCCGGCCGCCCTCGCGGTGCTGCCGCCGGACTCGCTCCCCGCCGGCACCACGATCGTCCTGGCCGGCGAGGCGTGCCCGCCCGCCCTCGTGCGCGCCTGGGCGCGGGGACGGCACCTCGTCAACGCCTACGGCCCCACCGAGACCACCGTCTGCGCCACCATGAGCGGCTTCCAGCACGCCGACGGACCGCTCGCCCCGGACCGCACGGTCCCGATCGGCGTCCCCGTCGACGGCACCCGGGTACGGGTCCTGGACGACCGCCTGGCGCCCGTGCCGCCCGGCGTCGTGGGGGAGCTGTACGTGTCCGGCGAGGGCCTGGCCCGCGGGTACCACGGCCGGCCCGGGCTCACCGCGACCCGGTTCGTGGCCGACCCGTCCGACCCTGCCGGGGGCCGCATGTACCGGACCGGCGACCTGGCGCGGTGGAACCCGCGCGGAGAACTCGAGTACGCCGGACGCGTGGACGACCAGGTCAAGCTGCGCGGCTTCCGGATCGAACTCGGCGAGGTCGAGGCGGCGCTCGCCGCGCTGCCCGGGGTCGCCGCCGCCTGCGCGGCCGTACGGGAGGACCGGCCGGGCGACCGCCGCCTCGTCGCCTACACCGTGGCCGCCGAAGGGGCGACGGGACCGGACGGGACGGAGGTGCGGACCCGTCTCGCGGCCGTCCTGCCGAACCACATGGTGCCCTCCGCCCACGTACGGCTCGACGCCCTGCCGCTCACGCCCAACGGCAAGACCGACCGGCGGGCCCTCCCGGCGCCCGAAGGCCCGCGCGCCGGCGGGCGCGGGCCCCGGACGGACCGGGAGCGGGCACTGTGCGAGGTGTTCGCGGAGACGCTCGGAGTGCCGGAGATCGGCGTCACGGACGACTTCTTCGCGCACGGCGGGCACTCCCTGCTCGCCATCACGCTGACCCGGCGGATCGAGGAGCGGTGCGGACGGCGCCTGTCGCTGCGCGCGCTGTTCGCCGCCCCGACCGTCGAGGGCGTCGACCGCCTGCTGGGCGGAGCGGAACCGGACGACGTCGCGCCGGACGGGCCCGGGGCGGTGGACTGGGCCGCCGAGGTCCGGCTCGCGGACGACATCACCGGCGCCGGACGGACACCGGGGGCACGGGGGACGGCCCTGCCGGACGGACCGCGGCGCGGCGGCGCCCGGCCCTCGCCCCGGCCGTTCCTGACGGGCGCCTCCGGCTTCCTCGGCGCGTTCCTGCTGCGCGACCTGATCGAGACGACCGGCGGACCGGTCGACTGCCTGGTGAGGGCCCGCGACGAGCGGGACGGGGCGCACCGGCTGCGGGAGAACCTGCGGCGGTACGGCCTGTGGCGCGACCGCTACCGGGAGCTGATCGTCCCCGTGCCCGGCGACCTCGCCGCCCCGGGCCTCGGCCTCGCGCCGGAGGTCCGGGCCGCGGTGGTGCGGCGGCTCGGCCCGGTCTTCCACAACGGGGCGCGGGTCAACTTCGCGGCGGGCTACGGCGACCTGCGCGCCGCGAACGTCGCCGGGACCGGGGAACTCCTGCGGATGCTGGCCGAGTCGGACTCGCCCGGCATGCACCACGTGTCCACGACGAGCGTCCACGCCCCGGCCCGGGGTTCGGTGACCATCACGGAGTCGACACCGGCGGGCCCGCCCGGGGACCTGCCCGACGGCTACGCGCGGAGCAAGTGGGTGGCCGAGGGACTGATCGGCCTGGCGCGCGAACGCGGCCTCCCGGTCACCGTCTACCGGCCGGGCCGCATCAGCGGCGACACCACCACCGGCGCCTGCCAGGACCGCGACCTGCTGTGGCAGCTCATCAAGGGGTGCCTCCAGGCGGAGGCGGTGCCCGACCTGCCGCACGGGACGACCGGCTGGGTCCCCGTGGACTACGTCAGCGCGGCGGTGGTGGCGCTCGCGTCGGCCGGGCGCACCGGCGCGGAGACCTTCCACCTCACCCACCCGGAACCGCCGGACCTGGAGCGGGTGTTCGATGTCGCCGGGTCGGTCGGCTACGAGCTCCGCCGGGTGCCCGCCGAGGAGTGGAGGTCCCTCGTCGCGGCCCGCCACGACAACGCGGCCCAGCTCTTCCTCGGCGAAGGACAGGACACCCGGGAGGCGGTGGACGGACGCCGCTTCGACTCCCGCCGCACCACCGGGGCGGCGGCGGAACTCGGCGTACGGCTCCCCGCCCTGACCGAGGAGGTCCTCGTGCGCTACCTGGCGTACTTCCGGGAGACGGGCTTCCTCCCGGCCCCGGGCGGGGTACGGGCCGGGGCGTGACCGGACCCGCCGGGTGCCCGCACCGCGACGCGGCGCGGGCACCCGGCGGGAAGCCCGCCGCCCCCGGGAAGTCCGCCGCGCCCGGGAACGCGCCGCCTCAGACGTGCGAGAGGGCGAACGCCGACAGGAACCCGGCCACGGTGACGAGCCCGGTCATCAGGTGCACCCTGCTGTAGGCCTCGGGGATCATCGTGTCCGCGATCATCGCCAGGATCGCTCCGCCGGCCACGGCGGTGATCGCCGCCATCACCGTCTCCGACGCGCCGCCCAGCACCGTGTACCCGGCCAGCGCGGCCAGACCGCCGGCGACGGCGATGCCGCCCCACAGGGTGAACACGTACCGGCGGCTGCGCCCGGCGCCGCGCATTCCGGCGGAACTGGCCAGGCCCTCGGGGAGGTTGCTGACGAACACCGCCCCGACCGTCGCCACGCCCAGGTGCCCGCCCCCCAGCAGGCTGGTGCCGATGACGACGGACTCGGGTATCCCGTCCAGGAGGGCCCCCAGCGCGATCGCGTTCCCCGAGCCCGGCGCCTCGGCCTCGGACGGCTGCTGGTCCCCGGAGCGCTTGCGGTGCCGGGCGCCGCGGCGCGCCAGCAGGGCGTTGGCCCCCGAGTAGACGACCGCCCCGCCGACCGCCCCGCCGACCACCGGCGCCATGCCGGAACGCTCGTACGCCTCGGCGATCAGCTCGAACGACACCGCCGACATCAGAACGCCGCTGCCGAAGGCCATGACGAGGGCGATCAGCCGGGGAGGGACCCGCACCAGCGAGCCGACGGCCGCCCCCACGAGCAGGGCCGCCCCCGCGAACAGACCCCACGCCCCCGCGATCAACGCACCGCCCACAACCGCCCCTTTCGCCACCGTTCACGGAGGCACCGTGCCCCGCCGGACGTGGTGTGCCTACCCCGGAGACGCGGGAACACCGGCCCGGAGCGGCACGTGGACGGCCAGGACGGCGGTGTCGTCGTCGACGCCGGCGCCGAGGACGCCGAGCAGGTCGCGGACCGCGCCGACGGCGTCCGACGCCGTGGTGGGGGCCAGCGCGCGACCGAAGTCGAGGAGGGCGTCGTCGCCGTACCGGCCCTCGCCGTCGCCGGGGGTACGGGCCTCGGTGAGGCCGTCGGTGTACAGCAACAGGGTGTCGCCGGGAAGCAGACGGACCGTGGTGGTGGCGATGTGGACGTCGGGGAGGACGCCGATGAGCTGCCCGCCGGGGGTGGGGAGGTAGTCGGCGGTGCCGTCGGCGCGCATCAGCAGGGCCGGGGGATGCCCGCCCCCGGCCAGGGTGATGCGGAAGCCGCCCCGCTCCCGGTCCGGGGTGAGCAGGCCGAAGAGGACGGTGCAGAACCGGGGGTCGTCGCCGTTGTACTCGTGGTTCAGGACCCTGTTGAGGTTGTCGAGCACGGCGGCCGGATCGGAGTCGTAGACGGCGGCGGCGCGCAGGGTGTAGCGGGTCAGGGAGGTGAGGGCCGCCGCCTCGGCCCCCTTGCCGCACACGTCGCCCAGGAACAGCCCCCAGGTGCCGGCGGACAGGGGGAAGAGGTCGTAGAAGTCGCCGCCGACCTCGTCGGGGGAGGCGATGTGGTAGTACGCGGCGACGTCCAGGCCCGCCACGTTCGCCAGTGCCGGGGGCAGCAGGGTCCTCTGCAGGGTGGTGGCCAGGTCCTGGAGGCGGTCGCGTTCCCGGTCGGCCTTCCTGCGGGCGCGCAGCAGTTCCGCCTCGTAGGCGCGCCGGTCCCGGGCGTCGAGGACGACGGTGCGGATCAGCGACGGCTCCCCGTCGTCCCCGGTCCGCACCGTCGAGGTGACGATGACGGGCAGACGGGAACCGTCGGCTGCCTTCAGCTCCAGGGCGATGCCGTTGATCCGGCCCTGCATCCGCAACAGGGGGGCGTAATGGGTCTCGTGGTAGAGCCGTCCGCCGACGGTGAGCAGGTCGGAGAAGCGCGCGCGGCCCACGAGGTCGTCCCGCGCGTGGCCGAGCCACTCCAGCAGGGTGGCGTTGATCCGTACGATCCGCCCGTCCGGCAGGGTGGACAGGTAGCCGCAGGGAGCGTGCTCGTACAGGTCCTCGGCGCTCTCCTCCAGGAAAGAGGGAAACCCCGTCCGCCCGTCCGCCGCTTCCCGGCCCGTGTCCTCGCTCCCGCGTGCCGCCCCGCCGTCGGCCCCGCGTGTCATCGGGAGGCCCCCGCGGACACGGCGGGGGCCGCGGCGGTCTTCTCCCGGGCGAGGGACCGGGAACGGTGTCCCGCCGGGGCCGGCCCCGGCACCGCCGGGCGCCGCGCGCCCCGGACGCGCCCGGGTCCGCGCGTCGGCGTCACCGCGGGCGCCCAGGCCCGTCGGGTCACGGTCACGCGGTTCCCACGGCATACGTCCATGCGGTCATCCTCGCAGACGACGGCCGCCGTTCCCCGGTCGCCGGGACCGGGGAACGGGCCGGTCCGGGACCCGCGCCGGCCCCGGGAACCGCGCCGCCCGTCCGGCCGTACGGGTGTGGCCCGCGCCCGCCGGGGCAGACGGGCTCCCCGGGACCGCGGCGGGTCGCCGCCGCCGCCCGGGGCGGCGCGTGACGCGGTCCGGGAGAAGAGCAGAGGACGGAGGAGCGATCGGCATGGCGGAGAACGTGTGGAGCTACGGACAGGCATTCGCCCATCTGGTGGGCACCGATCTGGCCGGATGGCGGGTCGAGGCGACCGACGGGCACGTCGGGAAGGTCGACAAGCACTCCGAAGAGGCCGGTGACGCCTATCTGGTCGTCGACACCGGCGTGTGGATCTTCGGCAGGGAGGTGCTCCTCCCGGCGAGCACGGTGACGCGGATCGACCTGGAGGGGAAGACCGTCCACATCGGCCTGACCAGGGACCGGATCAAGGGGGCGCCGGAGTTCCGCGCCGACGAGCACCTGGCGGACCGGCAGCGCCGGGAGGAGATCGCGGTGTACTACCGGACGGGCGGGGGGTCCGGGGCGGGGCCGGGCCCCGTCTGAGGCCCGGACGGACACGGAGGGGCGGCCCCGCACGGCGGGGCCGCCCCTCCGCGCGGGGGCGGCGGGCGGCACGCCGCCCCCGCGCGCCGGTCCCGTTCAGCCGGACGGCTTCTCGCGGTCCGTCCCGATCCCGGAGGCCGCGGAGTGCAGGGCCCGCAGGGCCACCAGGAGGACGCCGATGTCGTCCAGGTAGACCGGGTCGGGGATCAGGTCGACCGGGGACACCGTGTAGATCACGGCCGTCCAGAAGAGGGCCTTGGAACGCAGGGGCACACCGGCGTCCAGCAGCAGTTTGCGGGTGCGGAGGACGCGGACGAGCAGAACGGCCGCGAACCCCGCCGTCACGAGCACGAGAACCGCGGCCACCACGAACCAGAGGGAGCTGTCCATGGCGCTCTCCTACCCCGTCTCCCGGACCGCACCGGCCCCGCCGCGCCGTGCCGCGCCGCTCTCCGCGTTCCCGCGTTCCCGCCCTCTCCGGGGGGGGGGAGGGTCAGATGCCGCAGCCGGAGGCGGACCAGAAGCGGCCGGCCCGGTGATCGACGTGGGTGTGGTCGCCGTGTCCCGGGTAACCGGGTCCGAGGATGCCGTTGAAGCCGTGGTTGCGCGCCTGCTGGGCGAGCCGGCACAGCGAGTGGGGACCGGCTCCGAGGTCGGCCGCGTCGCCGTACAGGTGACGGCTGGAGGAGGCGCCGCCGACCGCGCTGTTGCAGGCCTGGCTCCGGAAGCCGCTGGTGACGCGCAGGGGCTGGTCACCGAGGGCGTGCCGGAGGGCCTCCAGCTTCCACATGGTGCGCAGGGCGTTGGACTTGGCGGTGGCGGCGCTCACCGCGCCTCCCGCCCAGGTGGTGTTGCAGGTGTTCAGCTCCGCGTAGGTGAAGTGGACGGGGGTGCAGTCGTCGTCCTGGAGCGCGTAGATCGCGCTGAACGTCGCGGGTCCCGCGATGCCGTCGGCGACCAGCCCGTAGGCGGCCTGGAAGCGCTTGACGGCGGCGGCGGTTCCCGGTCCGTAGACGCCGTCGACGGCGAGCACCCCGCCGTAGCCGGGGTAACCGGCCACACGGATCTGAAGCGCCGTGACGTCGTCGCCGGACGCGCCCTGGGAGAGGGTGCGCGACCAGGTCCGGCAGCCGTCGGCCCGCGCGGTGCCCGAGGTGGCCATCACCCCGATCGACGATAAAGCCATGGTCATGACAATAGAGAGGAACGGGCGCAGGGAGAGGGAGCGTGCGGTGCGGCGGGCCATCGGGCCTCCAGGGTCGTGCGGACGCGGCGCGGTCCGCGGGGACGGGCACCCCGAGACTGGCGCCCCCGCCCCCGCCCGTCAACCCGCCGTCACGCGCCGGCCCGGCGCCGCCGGGCGGCGGGCTCCGCGCGAGGACGCCGCTCCCGGGCGGGCGGCCGGGCGACGGGCCGTGACCGGCGCGCGGCGAACGGCGGCGGTGTCCCCGCCCGCCCGGGAACGGCACGCCGGCCGGAAGGACCCGTACGCGCCCCGGGCCCCGGCCCGGCCGCGCCGTGACCTGCGCCGTTCACGTCGCGGGCGCCGCTCCCCGGCCCCGGGCCGGACGCGTACGAACTCCCGGACGGGTGATAGTGGACGCATGGAACAGCGCATCCACGCCGGCCTCTTCACCCGCTCCTTCGGGCCCCCGCCCCGCGCGGGCGTGCCGACCGCGGTGCTGGTGCACGGGCTCGGACTGTCGGGCCGTTACTTCGTGCCGCTGGCGCGCCGGCTGGCGGCGAACGGGGCCACCGTGCTCGTACCGGACCTGCCGGGCAACGCGCGGTCGCGGTTCGCCGCCCGCCGGATGCCCGACGTGGGGCGGGCCGCCGAAGCCCTCGCCCGCTGGCACCGGCGGCTCGTGCCGGGGCCGAGCCTGCTGGTGGCCAACTCGGTCGGCTGCCAGGTGGTCGCGGCCCTCGCCGCCCGCCACCCCTGCCTGGTCCACCGCCTCGTCCTGCTGGGCCCGGCCCTCACCCCGGGGGCGTCCGTCCGGCGCCAGGGCGGCCGGCTGCTCGCGGACGCGTTCCGGGAACCACCCTCCCTGGTCGGGGTGGCCGCGGCGGACTACCTGTTCACCGGGCCCCTCCGTTTCGCCGCGTCCCTGCGCCACGCCCTGCGGGACGCCGCCGGGGCGTTCGAGGGGCATCTGGCCCGGATCGACGCGCCGACGCTCGTCGTGCGCGGGGCGGGTGACACCATCGCCTCCGAGGCCTGGACCCGGCGGGTGGCACGGCTGGTCGCCGACGGGCGCGCGGCCGAGGTGCCGGGCGCCGCGCACGCCGCGCACTACAGCGCGCCGGAAGCGGTGGCCGGGCTGATCGAGAGGTTCACGGCAGGGGAGAAGGCATGAAGTCACCGCACCCGTCCGACTCGTCCGACTCGTCCGACCACCCTCCGTCCCCGTCCCCGTCCCCGTCCGACCATCCTCCGTCCCCGTCCCCGGCCCACGGGACGACGTCCTCGCACGCGGCCCACCGGGTACCGTCCGCCGGCAGGGTCCACCGGTCGCCGTGGCTGCGCCTGCTGCCCGGCATCTCCTCGGAACGCCGGGGCTTCGTCCTCGCGTGGTGGGGGTTCGCCCTCACCTTCGGCTGCATGCGCCTGCTCACCTGGCTGATCCACATCGACGTGGCCGGAGTGGGGGACGTGCAGGCCGGCGGCGTGCACATCCACCACTACGTGTGGGGCATCCTGCTGCTCGCGGTGGTGGGAGCGGCGGGCCTGGTGAAGCGCTCCGCACGCGCGCGGGCCTGGATGGGGCTCGCCTACGGCGTCGGCATGGCCCTGATCGTCGACGAGGCGGCGCTGCTGATCAGCCTGGAGGACGTGTACTGGAACACCGAGGGCTGGGTCAGCATCGCCCTGGCCATCGCGCTGATCGCCGTCGTGGGGGGCGTGCTCGCGGTGACACGCGGACGGCGCGGCCCGGCCCGGAACCGGGACGGCGGCTGAACGACCCGGCCGCGCCCCGGCGGTCGCGGGCTCCCGGAAGCGGGGGCGGGGGAGGGAACAGGCGCGAGCGCGGACAAGCGGACGGAGACGGGCCCGGACCCGGGCACGGACACGAACACGGGCACGGGCACGAACACAGGCACGAACACGGGCCCGGTGCCGAACCGCCCCGGTTCGGCCGCCGCGCACGGGAAAGGGAACCCATGGCCCGTGACCCGACGCCCGGAGGAGGACGCCGATGACGCCCGGCAGCGTGACGAAGGACGACGACGCGTGGTGGAAGTCCGCCGTCGTCTACCAGATCTACCCCCGCAGCTTCGCCGACTCCGACGGCGACGGCATCGGGGACCTGGACGGCATCACCGCCCGCCTGGACCACCTCGCGGACCTCGGGGTGGACGTCCTGTGGCTCTCGCCCGTCTACCCGTCGCCGCAGGACAACAACGGCTACGACATCAGCGACTACCAGGACGTCGACCCCGTCTTCGGCGACCTGGCGGCCTTCGACCGCCTCCTCGCGGCGGTGCACGGACGCGGCATGAAGCTGATCATGGACCTGGTCGTCAACCACACCTCCGACGAACACCCCTGGTTCCGGGAGTCGCGCGACCCCGGCAGCCCCAAGCGCGACTGGTACTGGTGGCGCCCGCCGCGCGACGGCCGCGAACCCAACAACTGGGGCTCGTTCTTCTCCGGCCCCGCCTGGACGCGCGACCCCGCGAGCGACGCGTACTACCTCCACCTGTTCTCCCCGAAGCAGCCCGACCTCAACTGGGAGAACCCGCGGGTGCGCGAGGCCGTGTACGCGATGATGCGGTGGTGGCTGGAGCGGGGCGTGGACGGCTTCCGGATGGACGTCGTCAACCTCGTCTCCAAGGACCCCGCCCTGCCCGACGGCGCGCTGCGCGGCGACGGCCCGTACGGCGACGGATCACCCTCCTACGTCTGCGGCCCCCGCATCCACGAGTACCTCCGGGAGATGCACCGGGAGGTCATGGCCCGCCACCCCGGCCGCCTGCTCACGGTGGGGGAGATGCCCGGCGTGACCGTCGAGCAGGCCCGGCTGTTCACCGACCCGCGCCGCGCCGAACTCGACATGGTGTTCCAGTTCGAACACGTCGGACTCGACCACGGCGCCCACAAGTTCGACCCGCGTCCCCTCCGGCTGACCGACCTGAAGGCGTCCCTGGGCCGCTGGCAGACCGGCCTCGCGGACGTCGGCTGGAACAGCCTCTACTGGAACAACCACGACCAGCCCCGTGCCGTCTCCCGGTTCGGCGACGACGGCCCCCTCCACCGGACCCGGTCCGCGACCATGCTGGCCACCGTCCTGCACCTGCACCGGGGCACCCCCTACGTCTACCAGGGGGAGGAACTGGGCATGGCCAACGCGCCCCTGCGCACCATCGAGGACTTCCGGGACATCGAATCCCTGAACCACTACGCGGAGGCGCTGCGCGCGGGGGCGGAACCCGAGGACGTCCTGCCCGGGCTGCGGGCCATGGGGCGGGACAACGCCCGCACCCCCATGCAGTGGGACGCCTCACCGCAGGCCGGCTTCACCACCGGCACCCCCTGGCTCCCGGTCAACCCGGACCACACCGTGATCAACGCCGCCGCCGCCCGCGCGGACCCCGGCTCCGTCTACCACCACTACCGGCGCCTGATCGCCCTGCGCCACGAGGAACCGGCCGTCGTGCACGGCGACTTCACCATGCTGCTGCCCGACGACGAGCGCGTGTACGCCTTCACCCGCCGCCACGCGGCGACCACGCTGCTGGTCCTCGGCAACTTCACGGGCGACACCGTCACCGTGGACCTTCCCGGCGGCTGGGAGGGCACCGAACTCCTCCTGGCCAACGGGCCGTCCGCCCCGCCGGAACACGGGCGCGCGGTCCTCGCCCCCTGGGAGGCGAGGGTGCACCGGCGCACCGGGTGAGGCGCGGGGACGCGCCCCCGATGATCCCCGCCCCCCGGGGTAGGCGCGTCCCATGACCGTCTACGGATTCCACGCCTCGCACGAACAGGTCCCGCCCGGCGACCTCCTGGCCGCCGTGGTCCGCGCGGAGGAGGCCGGCTTCGGCGCCGCCATGTGCTCGGACCACTTCTCGCCCTGGAGCGCCCGCCAGGGCGAGTCGGGATTCGCGTGGTCCTGGCTCGGCGCCGCCCTCCAGGCCACCGACCGCGTTCCCTTCGGCGTCGTCAACGCGCCCGGGCAGCGCTACCACCCCGCGATCGTCGCCCAGGCCGTCGGCACCCTCGCCGCCATGTACCCGGGCCGCTTCTGGGCGGCCCTGGGCAGCGGCGAGGCGTCCAACGAGCACATCACCGGCGACCGGTGGCCGCGCAAGGACGTCCGCAACGCGCGGCTGCGCGAGTGCGTCGACGTCATCAGGGCCCTGCTGCGCGGCGAGGAGGTCAGCCACGACGGGCTGGTGACCGTGGACCGGGCCAGGCTGTGGACCCGCCCCGAGACCGTGCCGCCGCTGATCGGCGCCGCGTGCAGCGAGGCCACCGCGAGCTGGTGCGCCCCGTGGGCCGACGGACTGATCACCGTCAACGCCCCGCGCGAACGCCTGCGCCGCATCGCCGACGCCTACCGCTCCGCCGGCGGCACCGGCCCCCTGTACCTCCAGGTCCACCTCAGCTGGGACCCCGACCCGGACACCGCCCTCGCCGTCGCCCACGACCAGTGGCGCACCAACGTGCACGGACCGCCGGCGAGCTGGGACCTCGACACGGCCGAACTCTTCGACTCCGTCAGCGAGCACGTCACCCCGGAACGGGTCACCGGGAGCGTCAACGTCTCGGCCGACCTCGGACAGCACGCCGCCTGGCTCCAGGAGTACGCCGACCTCGGCTTCGACACGATCATGCTCCACCACGTCGGCCGTGAACAGAGCGCCTTCATCGACGCGTTCGGCGACAAGGTGCTGCCCCGGCTCGACACGGCCCCGGCCGCTCCCGCGCGGGCGGGGGACGCCCGATGAGACTGACCCGGACCTCCGACCTGTGGTGGAAGAACGCGGTCGTCTACTGCCTGGACGTGGAGACCTACCAGGACGGCGACGGCGACGGCATCGGGGACTTCGCGGGCCTGACCCAGCGGATCGACCACCTCGTCCGCCTCGGCGTCACCTGCGTGTGGCTGATGCCGTTCTACCCGACCCGGGAACGCGACGACGGCTACGACATCACCGACTTCTACGCCGTCGACCCGCGCCTGGGCACCCTCGGGGACTTCACCGAGTTCGTGCGGACCGCCCGCGACCGGGGCATCCGGGTCATCGCCGACCTGGTCGTCAACCACACCTCCGACCAGCACCCCTGGTTCCGCGAGGCCCGCTCCGACCGTGCGTCCCCCCGCCGCGACTGGTACGTCTGGTGCGACGAGCCGCCCGAGGACGGACCCCGCGGCGTCGTCTTCCCCGACGCCGAGAAGAGCCTGTGGGAGTACGACGAGAAGACCGGCCAGTACTACCTGCACCGCTTCTACCGGCAGCAGCCCGACCTCAACGTGGCCAACCCCGCGGTGCGCGACGAGATAGCGCGCATTATCGGCTTCTGGACGCAGCTGGGCCTGTCCGGCTTCCGCGTCGACGCGGTCCCCTTCCTCCTGGAGACCGACGGCCAGAAGGACGCGGACGACCTGCCCGACCCGCACGCGTACCTGGCCGACCTGCGGGCCTTCCTGGGACGCCGCAACGGGGAGGCGGTCCTCCTGGGCGAGGTGAACCTGCCCTACCCCGACACCATGGAGTTCTTCGGCGACCCGGAGTCCGGCCGGGGCGACGAACTGACCATGTGCTTCGACTTCATCGGCATGCAGAAGATGTACCTCTCCTTCGCGCGCGGAGAGGCCGGGCCGCTGGCGGAGGCCCTGCGGGAACGCCCGGAGGCCCCCCGCGACGGACACTGGGCGACCTTCGTCCGCAACCACGACGAACTGACGCTCGACAAGCTCGACGACGGCGAACGCGCCGAGGTGTTCGCCGCCTTCGGCCCCGACGAGGACATGCGGCTCTACGGCCGGGGACTGCGCCGCAGGCTGCCGCCCATGGTCGGCGGCGACCGCCGGCGCGTGGAGCTGGCCCACAGCCTCCTCTTCACCCTGCCCGGCACGCCCGTCCTCTTCTACGGCGAGGAGATCGGGATGGGCGAGAACCTCGCCGCGGAGGGCCGGCAGGCCGTCCGCACCCCCATGCAGTGGACGGCGGACAGGGGCGCCGGCTTCTCCACCGCCGGGGAGGACGCCTTCCCCAACCCGGTCACCCGGGGCGCGTACGGGCCGAAGCGGGTGAACGTCCGGGACCAGGCACACGACCCGGACTCGCTGCTCACCCGCGTACGGACCCTGATCGAGCGGTACCGCGAGGCACCCGAACTGGCCTGGGGCCGCACCGAGGTGCTCGACGTGGACGACCCCGGGGTACTGGCCCACATCGGCTCGCTCCCGGAGGGGGCGGTCCTCGCGCTGCACAACTTCTCCGCCCGGCAGACCGGCGCGACCACGGCCGTGCCCGGCCTCAGGGGCGGCCGCCTCCTCACCGACCTGTTCACCGGCGACACCGTCAGGGCGGCGGCCGGCGGCCGCGTGAGCGTCGACCTGGAACCGTACGGCTACCGCTGGCTGCGGGTGAACACCCCGCTGGACGATCCGGAACGCACCACCGCCGTCCGGCCGGGCCCCGAGGAGGCCCGCCGCCCCGGGGGCGCCGTCGCCCCGGACCGCGGCTGACCCGGCTCCCCCGCCCGGCGGGGCGTGAAGCGCACGGCGCCGGGTAGCGGCATGCGTACGCAAGGGACGCACGAGGCAGGGAAAAGAGGAGAGGCATGACGCACCACCACACGACCGGGAAGAACACGGACCACCCCCGGACCGCCGCCGAAGAGGTCCTGGCGGAGTTCGAGGACGCCGAGACGGACGTACGGGACGACGCGGGCCCCCGCGACGGGGAGGCCGCCGACGCCCTCACGCCCAGCCGGAGCGCCCAGGAGGACGCCCGGCGCCGTGCGGACGGGCACCGGACGGGCGGCGCGGACGAGACGGCCTGACGGCCTGCCCCCGCCGCCCGGGCCGGACACCGGCCCCGGACCGCACCGGACCCCGGTGACGCCCCCGCGTCACCGGGGTCCGGGCCGTTCGGCCGGTTCCGGCTCCGGGGTACCGGTCGTGATCTCGGGCTCCAGGCCCTGGGCCGGTGTGGTGCGGGGGCGCCCGACGTCCGCGCGCCACGCCTCGAAGGCGACCGTGGTCGCGGTGACCACCGCCGCCCCGAGCAGCCAGCCGCCGACCACGTCGCTCACCCAGTGCACGCCGAGCGCGACCCGCGTGTAGCCCACGCCGAGCACCGCCACCGCCGCCAGGACCCAGGGCAGCGGCCGCCACGCGCGCGGGACCAGCGGGAGCAGGACGAGCAGCAGCACGGCGCAGGAGGTCAAGGCCGTCATGGCATGCCCGGAGGGGAAGGAGAAGCCGGGCGCGTGGGAGACGGGATCGGGCAGGTGCGGCCGGGCCCGTTCGACCGCGTTCTTCACCAGCAGCCCCACCAGCCCGCCGGCCGTCGCGGTGACGGCCGCCCAGGCGGCCAGCCGCACGGCCCGCCGCCACAGGAGCCACACCACCACCGCGGCCACCAGGAGCCGCATGGTCAGCGGCCCCCACGCGACGTGCGTGAGGAAGTCCAGCACCCGCACCCAGGCGGGATGGTCGAGCGCGGAACGGTGCAGCCGCTCGGCCACGCCCCGGTCGAGCCGGTGCAGCGGCGCCCAGCGCGACTCCACCAGCACCAGCGCGAGGGAGAACGGGACGGCGGCCAGACCGGTGAGGACGGTGCCCGCCAGCAGCCGCGCGCCGAACCGCGCGTCGGGCCCGCCGTGTCCGGCCGTGAGCCGCACGAGACGACGCCACCGGGGCCGGGCGGAACGCTCTGTCATGGTCGGTACGGTTCCTTTCGGTGCGGGGGACGGAGAGGCCGGAGAGGAGAGCGGGGGAGGGGGCCGGGACGGGCCCCGGCCCGGCGGCGCGCGGGCTCCACGGCTCACACCCCCGGGTCCTCGGTGACCGGGGCGGCCACCCCCGCCCGCACGGCCTCCAGCTGGGCGGCGAAGGACAGCCCCAGGAAGAGCGCGAGCGAGGTGAGGTACGACCACAGCAGCAGCGCCATGAACGCGCTCAGCGGCCCGTACACGGTGGTGAAGGAGCCGCCGGAACCCACGTACAGGCTCAGCGCCCACGTCGCGCCCAGCCACAGCACCAGATGGACGGCGGCGCCGAACGCGAGCCAGGTGTGCCCCGGCTGGGCGCGCCGGGGCGAGCGGCGGAAGATGACGCTGGTGGCGATGACGGCCAGCAGGATGCCGACGGGCCAGCGCAGCAGGTCCCAGGCACGGTAGGTGCCCGGACCGAGGTGGTAGACCTCGGTCAGGGCGCGGCTCAGGTCGGACCCCAGCACGGTCAGGCAGAAGCTCAGCCCGAGGGGCAGCCCCGCCAGGACCGCCATCACGAGCCCCCGGACGTACTTGTGCAGGAACGGACGGTCCCGCTCGACGCCGTAGATGCGGTTGGCACCGCGTTCCACCTGGCACATGCCGGTGGTCACGTTGGACACCGAGAACAGCAGGCCGAGCCAGAGGGCCGCCGCACCGCCGTCCCCGGCGTGCCGGCGGCTCTCCCGCAGGGCGTCGTCCACGACGTCCTGGCTGGGCCCGCTGATCCGCCGTATCGTCAGCTCGGCGATCCGGCCGATGTCCTCGGTGTGCAGCACGCCCGACAGCCCTATGACCGCGATGCCGAAGGGAAGGATCGCCAGGACGGTCTGCAGGGCGAGGGCACGGGAGTGGCTGAACCCGTCGGCGTAGCGGAACCGCACGAAGGAGTCCCGCACGAGGGACCAGCCCCCGTGGCGGCGCAGCGCGGCCCATGCCTCCTCGCCGGACAGGGTCTCGCCCCGGAGGCGCAGCTCGGCCTCCAGGGCCTTGACCTCACTGCGCTGCGGTACGCGCGTCGCGGTGCCCATGCGGCTCCTCCTCCCCGGCTCGGGCCGCCCCGCGGGCCGGAGCCGGGGAGGGCAGGCACACCCGCAGCGCCCCCGGCTCGACCTCCGCGGTCAGCCGGGTACCCGCCGGGAAGACGTCGCCGTCGACCTCGCGCGGCTGGGGACGGGCGAAACGCAGCTCGACACGGCTCGCCCCGAAGTACTCCAGCGCGCCGTGCGCGACGGGCCGCTCCCGGACGCCGGACGGGCGCGCCGCCCGCCCGCCCGGCACGCGGGCGGCGAGGTACCCGGCGGCGGCGAGCCAGCCGGTCACCCCGCGCGGATCGAGCAGGACCACCTCCAGCCGGCCGCTGTCGGGCCGCGCCCCGGGCAGCAGCGGCAGCCCGCCCTGGAGGGTGCCGACGTTGCCGATGACGACCATGCGGGCCCGCCGTTCCAGCGGAGCGCCCCCGTCGAGCCGGATCGACAGCCGCATCCGGGGGTCCCGCAGGTGCCGCACGGCCGACAGGGCGTACGCGGGCCAGCCCAGGTTCTTCTTGAGCCGCACCGAGGCGTCCTGGACCATGGCGGCGTCGAACCCGGCGCCCGCCATGACCGCGAACCGGGTCGGTTCCAGCCCGTCGCCCTCGATCCGCCCCACGTCGAGCCCGGCGGTCCGTCCGGACAGGCCCTCGCGCAGGGCGGCCGCCGGGTCGGCCGGCAGCCGCAGGTTGCGGGCGAGGAGGTTCCCGGTGCCGCAGGGGACGATCGCCAGGGGGACCCCGGTCCCGGCCAGCACGTCGGCACAGGCGCGCACGGTGCCGTCCCCGCCGCAGGCGACGACCAGATCGGCGGGACCGGTCTCCGCCCCGCCGGCCCCGCCCCCGGTCAGGTACCGGCGCAGGTCCCCGGCCGGAGCTCCGGGCGTCGTGTCCGTCCACCGCTGCTCCGCGTACCCGTGCCGCAGCAGGACGTCCCGCACCCGGGCCGCCGTCTCGTCGCCGCACCCGTGCGGATGGCGCACCACGACGGCCCGCCCCGCCGCGCGGGCGGCCGGGACCGGAAGGGCGGTCTCGTCCCGGGAGCGCGGCGGCAGCAGCGCGAACGCCAGGAGCGCCAGCACGCAGGCACCGTTCAGCAGCCCGGCCACCACGTCGGAGGGATGGTGCATGCCCCGGTACACCCGGGAGAACGCCACGGCCGGCGGAACCAGCAGGAGCAGCGCCACCACGACGTGCCGCCGGGTGCCGCGCAGGTTTCGGGCCGCCAGCACGGCCAGCCCCCCGAAGAGGGCCGTGGCGGCCCCGACGTGCCCGGAGGGGAAGCTGGACGTCGGCGGCGCCGCGTCCAGGTGGGGCACACCGGGGCGGTCCCGGTTCACGACGAGGGTGACCAGCAGGAAGACGGCGGACTGTACCGCCACGGACAGGGCCAGGAAGGCGGCCTCGCGCCACCGGGGCCCGCCGGGCACCCACAGCAGGGCGACCGCGCACAGGAACGTCACGACGATCACGCTCTGGGTGTCGGCCAGCAGGGACAGCCAGTCGGTGAACGTGGTGGCGGCCGGGGTGCGGTGGGCGGCCAGGAGCCGGTTGACGCCGTCCTCCTCCGCCAGCGGCCCCGGGTCCGCCAGGGGACCGGTGACCAGCAGCCCCAGCCCGGCCATCAGGGCCGCCTGCACGGGCAGCAGCAGGAGCGGAAGGCCGGGTCTGCCTCCCGTGTCGTGTGCGTTCGTCATTGCGGCCGTGTTACCCGCCCGGGACGAGTCATGCGCGCGCCGGGGCCCGCCGGTCCGGGTCCCACCGGGCCGGCGGGACCCGGTGAAACCGGGGACAGCGGGTACAGGCTCAGCGTCGAACACGATGACGAGCGGAACGGGGTGCCATGACCGACCAGGACAGGACCGGCGACGCGAGCGGGGGACGGGGCACGGCCGTCTCCGGACCGGACCTGCTCGAAGGCCTCAGTGTGGACACCACCCGGCCCGAACAGCCCGTCCTGCTCAGCGCCACCGGCGAGCCCATCCGCACCTGGCGGGAGAACTACCCGTACACCAGGAAGGTGCGCCGTACCGAGTACGAACGGCAGAAGCGGATCCTGCAGATCGAACTCCTCAAGCTGCAGCGCTGGGCCAAGGACACCGGCGCCCGGATCGTGGTGCTGTGCGAGGGCCGGGACGCCGCCGGCAAGGGCGGCACCATCCAGCGGTTCACCGAACGGCTCAATCCCCGCAGCGCCCGGATCGTCGCCCTGGACAAGCCGACCGAGCGCGAGGCCGGGCAGTGGTACTTCCAGCGCTACGTGGCCCACCTCCCGGGGCCCGGCGAGATCGTCTTCTTCGACCGCTCCTGGTACAACCGGGCGGGGGTCGAGCGGGTGATGGGGTTCTGCACCGAGGAGGAGTACAGGCTCTTCCTCCACCAGTGCCCGCTGTTCGAACGCATGCTGGTCGAGGACGGCATCCACCTCGTGAAGTTCTGGTTCTCCGTCTCCCGCTCCGAACAGCGCACCCGCTTCGCCATCCGCCAGGTCGATCCGGTGCGGCAGTGGAAGCTCTCGCCCACCGACCTCTCCTCCCTCGACCGCTGGGACGACTACACCACCGCCAAGGTCGCCATGTTCCGGGAGACGGACACCGACCACGCGCCGTGGACCGTGGTCAAGAGCAACGACAAGCGGCGCGGTCGCCTGGAGGCCATGCGCAGCCTCCTGGCGCGGATCGACTACGCCAACAAGGACGAGAAGGCGGCCGGTACGCCCGATCCGCTCATCGTGGGAGCGGCGGACACCCTCCTCGAACCGGGTGAGGAGATGACCGACCTCTCTCCCACCCCCCTGGTTCCGGCCCGGAAGGGCCCGGGGGAACACCCGGGCCGCTGACCGCCGGGAGACGCCCCGGGCACCCCGCCCCCGGGCCTCCCGGGCCACCGGCGCGCGGTCGCGCGACGCCGGGCGGCGGGGGAGAGTGGTCCGGTGCGTGCCGTACGGGCCGGCCCCGGGCGACGGTCCGGCCCGCCGTGGCGGACGGGCACCGGAACGGGGGCGGGGACCGGCGACGGCCCGCCCCCGGGCGCGTCACGGGGCACCCCGCCGGGGCACGGCAGACGCGCCGGGACGCGATCGGTGACAGAGAGGAACGAACGACAGATGGAAATCGGGTACAAGCTGGCCTCGGAGGCCTTCGGGCCGGAAGAAATCATCCGGCAGGCCGTCGCGGCCGAGGCCGCCGGCTTCGACTTCGTGGAGATGAGCGACCACTTCCACCCCTGGCTGGACAACCAGGGCCACTCGTCCTTCACCTGGACGGTCCTGGGCGCCATCGCCGCGAAGACCGAGCGCATCGGTCTCGCGACCGGGGTGACCTGCCCCTCGATCCGCTACCACCCGGCGATCATCGCCCAGGCGGCGGCGACGCTCGCCCTGGTGTCCGACGGACGCTTCGTCCTCGGCGTCGGCTCCGGCGAACGCCTCAACGAGCACGTCGTCGGCCGGGGGTTCCCCGACACCGTCCAGGAGCGCCACGAGCTGCTGCGCGAGGCGCTGGAGATCATCCGCCTGCTGTGGAGCGGAGGGTACCGGTCGTACGAGGGCAAGCACCTCCGGCTGGCGGACGCGCGGATCTTCGACCTCCCGTCCGAGCTCCCGCCGATCGCCGTGGCCGCCGGCGGCCGCCGGGCGGCGCGGCTCGCCGCCGAACTCGGCGACGGGCTCTTCGCCACGGAGCAGAAGCCGGAGATCGTGCGCCACTACCGGGACGCCGGGGGCACCGGCCCCGGGTACGCGGAGGTCCCCATGGCCTGGGCGGAGGACGAGCACACCGCGGCCCGGGAGGCGCTCAGGACCACCCGGTGGGCCCTCTCCGGCTGGAAGGTCATGAGCGAGCTGCCCAACCCGGTCAACTTCGAGGCCGCGACCACCACGGTCCGCGAGGAGGACATCCTCGCCAGGTTCGCCTGCGGCTCCGACCGGAACCGCTACCTGGAAGTCGCCCAGGAGTTCGTCGACGCCGGGTTCGACCGGCTGGTGATGCAGAACGCGGGCCCCGACCCCGACGGTTTCATGGACTTCTACCAGCGGGAACTCGACGGGCCGCTCCGCCGTCTGACCCCCGGCGCCGGGGCGTCCTGACCGGCCCGTGCGGGGCCCGGGAGCACCGCGCGGGAGGGCGTCGCCGGAGCGCGGGACGGCCGCGTGGACCCCACCGCCCGGGAAGACACCGCACACGGCACCGCACACGGCACCCGGGGGCTGCCCCCCCCGCGTGCCCGTCCCGCCGGGCGGTTCGGGACCCGAAACGTTCGGGCCCCGGCCCCGGGCCGTGCGCGGCCGGACGAGCAGTCCGCCCGCTCGTGGGGCCCCGCGAGCGAACTGATCACCCGTCCCGTTCCGGGGCCCGGCGAGCGCCCCGCGCCCCGCCGCCGGCGGCGCCCGTAGCGGAACCGGCCGTCCCGGCACCGGCCGGGGCCCCGGAGCCGCCGCGGTCCGCGGCGGGCCCGTGGGCGGGCGGCGTCGTGCTGTCGCGGACGACCAGGCGCGGAAGCAGCAGGCGCCGGTGCGGCCCGGCGGGCCGGACGCCGCCGACCGCGTCGAGGAGCACCCCGACCGCCTCGCGCGCCATCTCCCCGGTGGGCAGGGCGACGCCGGTGAGGGCGGGGCGGGCGAGCAGCCCTTCCGGCGTGTCGTCGTGGGCGACCACCGACAGGTCTCCCGGGACCGAGTACCCCTTGTCACGCGCGGCTTCGAGGGCCCCGACGGCGAGCACGTCGTGCGTGGCGAACAGCGCGGTCGCCGCCGGACCGGCCTCCAGGGCCTCCAGGGCCGCCGCGATCCCGCTCCTGAACGAGGGCTCCGGCACCAGGCGCACGGCCCCGTCGGGAATCTCCAGGCCGTCTTCGGCGAACGCGCGGCGGAAGCCGTTCACCCGCATCGCGTGCGCCGGGCTCGCCAGGACGGCCACGTCCTCGTGGCCGAGTTCCCGGAGGTGACGCCCGGCGAGGTACCCCCCGTGCTCGTAGTCGACGGTGACGACCGGGAAGCCGGCGGGGACCCGCGTCTCCCAGGCGCACAGGACGACGGGGAAGCGGGTGCGGGACAGCAGCGGGAGGTGGTCGGTCAGCCCCTGGTCGCCCGCGATGAGGAGGGCGTCGACCGACCGGCTGGTCAGCCCGGCGAGGTGCCTCCGGGCGCGCGCCCCGTCGCGGCGGGTGGTGCAGAGCAGCAGACGGTGGCCGCGCTCCTCGAGGGCGTCCTCCACCTCCTCGGCCAGCTCCGCGTAGAAGGCGGTGGACACGGTCGGGACGAAGAGGCCCACCGTCCGGGTGCTGCCCGTGGCCAGGGAGCGCGCCACCAGATTGGGGACGTAGCCGAGTTCGGCGATGGCCGCCCGTACCCGTGCCTCCGTGGCCGGCCGCACGGCGACGCGGCCGGAGAGCACGTTGGACACGGTCTGCTTGGTGACGCCGGCACGTTCGGCCACGTCCCGCATCGTCACCATGGAACACCCCGGCTTCACCGATCGGAAGGCGGTCGCAAAGTACCGCGCCCCCGGGACGGGGGTCAACGCACCCTCTCACCCCGGCCGTTCCCGCCGCCGAAGCCCCTCCCCCCGGGGCGATTTTTTCGTACCGCGACTCTTGTTTTACCGGTCAAATGAGCCGTACGGTCCCTCCAGCCGACGGTCGGCGACTCCCCCCGGACTCCGGGGTCCGCCGACGCGGCGCGACCTGTCACGTCGCGGAACGGAGCACGCGCGCCGGCCCCGCGGCCCCGGACGACGGCCCGACCGCGTCGTCCTCCTCCCGCACCTTCGCCGCACCCTTCCCGCGACCCCGCGCACGACCGCCCTCCCGACGGACGGCGGGCCCTCCACGGAACCGCTCCCCCCGCGGTTCCCCCGATCAGGGAGTACCCGTGACCACTCCTCGAAGCAGACTGACCGGCGCGCTCGCCGCCGCCGCGCTGGTCCTCACGGGCGGCGCCGTCCCGGCGGCGTCCGCGGCCCCGACCGCCGCCGCCTACACCGTCACCGTCGGGGCGAAGGGCCCCTGGACGACCCCGGACGACACCCCCGCCGGCACGTACATCGACAAGGACGGCACCTTCTACTTCCAGCAGTCCCACGCCCTCTACGGCGCGAAGGACCCGCGGAAGTGGAGCTTCTACACCGGAACGAACCTCGACACCGCCACCCGGTCCAGTGCCCTCAGCGACGCGGTCGACCCGGCCAACTCCAGCGACCGCAACAACGACACGACGTGGCGCTGCAACAACAGCCCGACCGGCGTGGAGGCCACCCGCGCGCCCTCCACCGCCTCCTACGCCCACCAGAACTACTGCGACCTGGCCGGCGTCTGGGTCGACCCCGACACCGGCGACTGGTACGGACTCGTGCACAACGAGTTCACCCCGCAGCCCTTCGGCGACGGCATCCACTACGACGGCATCGACTACGCGGTCTCCAGGAACCAGGGACGCACGTGGACCATCGAGGACCACGTCATCACCTCGCACCACAGCACCGCCCGCGGGGACACCGCCGCCTTCCCCCAGCAGACCTACCACTACGGCACCGGTGACCAGCGGCTGTTCGTCGACACGGCCTCCGGCTACTTCTACGCCTTCTACGGCTCCCGGATCGTGAACAAGGGCGGCGGCTGGGCCGCCTTCTACGGACACGTGGCCCGCGCCCCGATCTCGGCGAAGATGGCCCCGGGCTCCTGGCGGAAGTGGTACAACGGCGCCTGGTCGGAACCCGGCGTCGGAGGCCGCGAGAGCACCATGGTCCCGGTCGGCAGCGGCAGCACGACGGGGTACGTCCCTCCGTCGAAGGAGTACGACCCGGCCAACGCCGGCACCGTCGCCCAGCAGGTGGCCGCCGGCCTGACGCCCCCGACGTCCCCGCTGTTCGTCATGGACATCACCTACAACACCCACCTCGGCCTGTACATCGGACAGCCCCAGGCGGTCGACCAGAGCGGCAACGCCTCCCAGGAGATCTACGCCACCAGCGACCTGACGACCCAGAAGTGGTTCCGCCTCGGTGACACCGGCGGCTACCGGAACGCCTCCTGGTACCGCTGGTTCCTCGACGGCGCCAACAAGACCTCCTCCGGACTCGTCGGCAAGAACTTCCGCTCGTACTGCTCCTTCGGATGCTCCAACGGCGCCTCCGGCGAGTACGTCAACCTCACGATCGACACGACCGAGCCCGCGGCACCGGTCGACACCTCCAGGGCCTACCGCATCACCAGCGCCGGCGGGCGCGTCCTGGCCCAGGTGTCCGGCGGTTCGTCCACCACCTCGCTCGCCGCCGCCACCGGCTCCGCCCTGGAGTCGTGGACCTTCACCTCTCACGGCGACGGCTCCTACCGGATCGTCAACTCCGCCACGGGCGGCCTCCTCGGCGTCGGCACCACCTCCACGAGCACACGGGCCTGGGGCACCAGGCCCACCGTCACCCCGCCCGGAACCGGCGGCCCCACCGTCGGACAGCAGTGGTTCGTCATCCGCGGCACCTCGCCCGCCGACGGCACCGCCACCGGCACGTACAAAATCGTCAACCGCTACAGCGGACTGGTCATCGGCCTCTCCGCCGATCCCGCCCGGCCCGCCGAGACCACCCCCGTCCGCGACTGGACCAACACCACGGGCAACGCGGTCGGCGGGACCCGCACCGGCGGCGAACAGGCCCTGACCCTCACCCCCGTCGCACAGGCCCCGGAAACCGTGACGGTCCGCAACCCGGGCAACCAGAGCACCGCGCCGAACAAGGCCGTCTCCCTGCAGGTGGAGGCCACCGACTCCGCCGGAAAGCCCCTGACCTTCACGGCCGCCGGCCTGCCCGCCGGCCTGAGCATCAGCACCGGCGGCCTGATCACCGGCACCCCCACCAAGGAGGGGACGTCGACGGTCACCGTCACCGCGTCGTCCGGCAGCGCGAGCGGCACGGCGACCTTCACCTGGGCGGTCACGGCCTCCCTCGACGGGCCCCACACCCTCACCACCGGAGGCAAGGCGCTCGACAACCCCGACCACAGCACCACCGCCGGAACCCGGCTCGTCGTCTGGACGCCGACCGGCGGCGCCAACCAGCGCTGGACCTTCACCCGGCAGACCGACGGCACCTACGAACTCAAGAACGCCGAGTCCGGTCTGTGCGCCGACGTGGAGAGCGGCTCCACCAGCGCCGGAGCGCGGATCATCCAGTGGACCTGCACCCACGGCGCCAACCAGCGCTGGAACCTCACCCGGCGGAGCGACGGCACCCACACGGTGGCCTCCGCGGCGAGCGGGCTGCTCCTGACCGCCGCCTCCTCCGGCGACGGGGCCTCCGTCACCCAGCAGCCCGACACCGGCGCCGCTCTCCAGCGGTGGACCGTCGGCTGACGCCACGAGGGGAGTGACCGGCCGCCGGGACCCGCGCACCGCACGGGTCCCGGCGGCCCTCCCGGTCCGGTCTCCCGGTCCGGTCTCCCGGCCCGGGAGGGCGTCAGAGCATCAGCAGGAGCCGCGTGTTCGGTACGAGCTTCCGGTTCACGCTGGTGCTCTGCACGAAGATCGTGAAGTCGTCGTTGTGGTCCGGCTTGACGCGCACCTCCACGTCCGGCAGGCCGAGCAGCGCACGGGCCTCGGGCCCCGTGTACACCCGGTCCGTCTTCTTCTCCAGCACCGCGATCCGCTTCCGCGCCTGCACCTTCTCCGTCTTGCTCAGCTGGTAGAACGCGCAGCCGGTGCGGTAGGTGTGCCCGGACTCCACGACCCGGTCCCGGATCGCCACGTCGTGGGCCACCGGTATCAGCTCGTACGCCGACGGCTCCGCCGGCGTGAGACCGGCCGCCTCGACGGTGTCCTTGTTGACCGCCTCCGCGCCCGTGGAGAACACCGCCCGCGAACCCCGGATGCCCTTGGTGCGGCCCACCATGAACTTCTCGGTGGCCTCCTGGATGACCTGTCCGGCCTCCTCGAGGCCTCGCGTGCTCGTGGCGTCCCAGATGGCGATGTTCTCCTTCGGGAAACCGCACCGCATGGCCTCGCGCCTGCCCATCTGGTCCGGCACGAGAACCGCCAGCGTCCAGTTGTCCTGCTGCGTCCGGATCATTTCGGCCACGGCCTCCACCAGTTCGCCCGGCTTCCTGGAAGGGGCGTCCGGGGAACGGTGGCTCGCGTTCTCCTGTCCGTCGGTCAGCACGAACGTCAGGAAGCTGTGGTCGCCGTACAGTTGCGCCGTCTGCGCCAGCTCGCGCTGCGACTTCAGCGCGGCCGCCAGCAGGGCCGTCATCCCGCCGACCCGGTACAGCTGCTTCAGCGAGGGCATCCGCAGCACGTCCTTGTCGTAGATGACGCACTCCACCTTGTCCGCGAAGACGTACACCGTGACACGGGTCTCCTGGTCCAGCTCCCTCGACCGGCGGGCGAGGTACGCGATCTGCTGGTCCGCGACCTCGACGACCTTGCGGCTCAGGTGCGACATGGACGAACTGGCGTCCAGGACAAGGGCGACGTGGTTGATGTAGTTCTGGTTTCCGGACATGACGGCTTCCCCCTCTTTCTTTCCGACTCGGTGCTTCCAGCCTTCCACCCACCACTGACAATCGGTCCCGGAACGGACCGGAGGGGCCCCGTCGCGACGGGGCCCCTCCGGTCCGCGGGTCTCACGGGGCGACGGGGGCGCCGTCCCGGTCCGGAGCCGGTTCCCGTTCCTGTTCCCCCTCCGGTCCCTCCTCGCCGAGCTGCTCGCGCAGGTAGTTCCAGACCACCGCGATCAGCGCGGCCACCGGGACGGCGAGGAGGCTGCCCACGATGCCCGCGAGGCTGCCGCCGAGCGTCACGGCCAGCAGGACGACCGCGGCGTGCAGGCCCAGTCCGCGGCTCTGGATCATCGGCTGGAAGACGTTGCCCTCCAGCTGCTGCACCACCACGATGATCGCCAGGACGATCAGGGCGTCGGTGGGACCGTTCGACACCAGGGCGATGAGGACCGCGACCAGACCGGCGAAGAGCGCGCCGACGATCGGCACGAACGCGGAGACGAACGTCAGCACCGCCAGGGGCAGTACCAGCGGAACGCCCAGGACCCACAGGCCGATGCCGATGAAGACGGCGTCGAGGAGGCCGACGAACGCCTGCGAGCGGACGAAGGCGCCCAGGGTGTCCCAGCCGCGGGCCGCGACGACCGCGGCGTCCGAGGCGAACCGGCCCGGGAGCTGGCGGGTGAGCCAGGGCAGGAAGCGGGGGCCGTCCTTGAGGAAGAAGAACATCAGGAACAACGACAGGAAGGCGGTCACCACACCGTTGAACACGGACCCCACACCGGTCGCCACGGCGGTGAACATGCTGCCCATGCTGTCCTGGACCCGGGCGACCGCCGTGTCGAGCGCGTCGCTGATCTGGTCGTCGCCGATGTTGAGCGGTGGCCCGGCGGCCCACTCGCGCAACCGGTCGACACCGGCGACCACCCCGTCGGCCAGCTCGCCGGACTGGGAGGTGACCGGCACCGCGATCAGCGCGACGATTCCGACGACGACGAGCAGGAACACGACCGTGACGGTGGCCGCGGCGAGGGCGGGGGGCCAGTGGTGCCGGCGCAGGAACCGGGTCGGCGGCCAGGTCAGGGTCGTGAGGAACAGGGCCACGACGAGTGGCCACACCACCGGCCACATGAACCCCAGGAGCCACAGGGCGACGGCCGCCGCCGCCAGAACGAGCAGTGACTCGCCGGAGAAGCGGGCCGCCGTGCGCAACGCGGCACGGGATTTGGCGGAACTCAGCATCGCAGACATGACGACCACTGTATTGACCGCCGTTTCGCCTCCCCGAAGCCGCCGAAGCCGCCGAGGCCCCGACGCCGACGCCGACGCCGACGCCGACGCCCCCCGCCCCGTCCCCGGCACCTGTACCTGCACTCCGTCCCCGACACCGGGGTGAACCGAGGCCCGGGGAACCGTGGTTGCCGGACTGGAGTAAGATCCCCGGCAAGGCGGGGTCGTAGCACAGAGGTAATGCGCCGCGATGACATCTCGGAGGACGCCGGTTCGAATCCGGCCGCCCCGCCCCTCACAGCCGCTCGTGCGACGGCCCCGCCGTCCGGGCCCCCGCCGGTGTGACGTCCCGCCGGCCCCGGCCACCACGCTCCTGAGCGTCAACGGCGGCCCGAACGGGGCCGCTTCGCCCCCTTCCCCCTCCGGCCGCCCCTTTCGGTGGAACACCGCCGGACCGGTGGGCGCGCGTCCTCCTTCTCCACCGCGAGGGCCAAGTAAGTCGTCGCTGAGCGAGGCGAGTGGGAGCCCGAGTGGTGGCCCCCGGCCGCCCGGAGGTCCCCCCAGCCGTCCCCGAAGCGTCGCGAAGCTGTCCGGAACAGTTTCCCGTCCGGCTTCGGTGCAGAAAATCTGTTGTGGCGAAGGTAGACATTGGCGGGTGGTGGGGTTAGTGTTTTGTTCGTAGCCAAGGAAGTCCGAAGGGCGCGGCAGGGACGTGTTGCCGCGCGAGCAGGTTCAGCAAGTCCAGCGGGTGCGGAACGGTGGCGGGGCGGTGGAGCCGGAAGTGGTGGGTTCCTCCGTCGGCCGCCGGGCCGGGCGGTCCCAGGGGCCGCGCAGCGGTATCCGTAGGTGAAGGTCAGGAAAGAAGAGCAGGGTAAGGAGCGGACGCCATCAGGATCGCCCGGGCGGGAACGCCCGGGTACCGCAGACCCCGGATGGGAGGGTGGTCCCCGGTCACACAGCCGCGATCCCCGCTTTCCGGCCCCGGTGGGCTCAGGGGAGTGGAAGAAGAAGGCCGGTGCGGTTCGGCCGGCAGATGATGGTGAAGGCTCGGGGCCCGGGCGCCGGTGACGGCGTCCGGGCCCCTCGACGCGCCCCCGACCCCCACCCCGGCGGACGCGTACCCCGGTGGACGCGCACCGGACCCGGGCGGACGCACACCGGACGCCGAGGCGACCGAATCCCGGCGCACGGACCGCGACGACCCGCACGGAGCACCGGCGTCGAGGCCGGGACGGAGGCGGAGGCGACTACCGGTACCGCGCGCGCCGCATGTCCACCCGAGTGCCCCGGAACGGCGTGCCCTCTCCCCGGAGCAGTTCCCCCGCCCTCCCGCCGTGGCAGGTCGCGGGAGTGCCGTCGGCGTGAACGACCCGCCACCACGGCACACCGTCGTCGAGCAGCGCCATCGCCCGTCCGGCCTGCCGGGGACCGATGCCCGCTCGTTCGCCGACGTCGCCGTACGACATCACGGTCCCCGGCGGGATTCCGGCGACCACGGCCCGCACGTCCTCGACGAAACCCATGTCAGGAGCGGGGCGGATACGTCAGGTGTCCTTCATGGACACGGGCGTTCTCGTTCAGGACCGCCACCCGCGTCGTGGTGTCCGACATGATGTCGACCACCTCCACACCCGCGACGATCAGGGCGTCGGTGATCAGGCGGCGGTGGCAGCGCCACGGCACGGCCTCGCTGCACATGATCGCCGGCCGTTCGCTCCCGGCCAGCCGGACCAGCTCTCCCAGCCCCTCCGCGAACGCGTCGGTGGCCATGTAGTCGGCGTAGTCGCGGAACGCCTTCACCCTCCACGCCCCGTTCGGGCTCGCCACTCCCTTGGGGGTGTGCCGCCGGCCGCCCAGTTCCCCGATCCTGCGGTACCCGATGTCCGGGGGCAGCGCTTCGACGATCGCCTCCTGGTTCCACTGCGGAAACTTCCGCGACGACGGAAACGCGCGGACATCCACCAGAAGGGTGACCTCGTTCTTCCGCAGCATCGACAACACCTCGTCGAAGCCGCGCGTCGAATGTCCCACCGTGCAGACGCGGTTCGTCATCCCGTCCTCCCGCCCCGGAACGGTCGTATCGGTCCTTGTCGTGACGATAGGACGCCAACGGTACGGAAGGCCACTCGCCGAGGTCGGGCAGCCCGCCGTACGGGGACGCCGTGCCCGCACGGTTCCCCGTTTCCCGTTTCTCCCGCGCCCCCCGGTCCCGGTCCCGGAGACGGCTCCCGGGGCGTCAGGCGGTGAGACCGGTGACGTCCGCCGGTTCGGTGACGGGCTGCCGCACCGCCCTGGGAACGCCCAGCCGGGAACGGGCCCGGTGGACGGCGGCGAGCTGGCCGGCGTCCCCCGGTCCCCGGCCGAGGAGCTCCAGAGCCTGCTCGGGCGTGGCCAGAACCCGGACGGGAGCACGGCCGGTGAACGGACCGGCCGGCGGAGGACCGAGGCGGGTCAGGGCGGCGGCGTGGAGGAGACGGACAGACGGTTCGCCGGGCTCGGGGAGGTGCCCGAGGAGCGACGGCTCGCCGAACTCGGCCGCGGCCTCCTCACGGGCCCCTCGGCGCAGCGCGAGCAGGGGGTCGTCGTGGTCCCGGGGGCCGGGAGCGCCGCCGGGCAGGCGCGCCGCACCCGTGTCCGGCTCCAGCAGCACCAGCACGCGGCCGTCCGGCGCGAACAGCCACGCCCGGGTCTGGCGTACGGGAAGGCGCTCCGGGGCCGGGCCGGTGCGGAAGGGGAGGGGGTGCCGGGGCCGGGCGGCGCGCAGGACGCCGGCCCGGTCCAGGACGGTGGGGGCGATCGGGAGGCCGTTCTCCAGGAGGACGGGGCCGGCACCGTTGATCCGGGCGCGCAGCGCGGACAGGGCGCGGCGGGCGTCGTGGGGGGACATCAGGCCGGGCAGACGGGCGGGTTCGGCGAACTCGACGCTCTCCACCTCACCCTCGGGGAGCCGGACGGCGGCGATCCGCTCCTCGTCCCACACGCCGCCGTCGTAGACGTGCAGGATCTCGCCGGGAAACCGGACGGCGGGGCGGGTGCGGGCGCTGTCGGGGGAGATCCAGTCGACGGCGAGTCCGCGGTCGACCTCCATGGCGATGCCCAGTTCCTCCTCCACCTCGCGGGCGGCGGCGTGGGAGGGGGACTCGCCGCTGTCGACGGCGCCGCCGGGCAGGAGGCAGGTGTCGCGGTAGTCGACGTGCTGGACCAGGACCCGCCCGTACCGATCGGTGATCAGTACGGAGGCCCCCGCCCACAGGGCGGCCGAGGCGCGCAGGTCCCCGTACTCCTCGTCGGTCAGCGACGGGTTCGGTGACTCGTCGGGCGCGGAGGGGGTGGTCATCTCTGTCTCCGATCGTGCGGTGGTACCGGGGCGGGGCGGCGAGCCGTCCCGCCGGCCGGTGGTCCGGCGCCGGTCGCCCGGCGAGGGACCGGGCGAGCCGCGCGAAGGACCCGGCACGGACGATCTTGCCTCGCTCGCTCCCGGGCGGGCGAGGAGACGGGGCGGGAGCGACGGACCGCTCCCGCCGGCTCCGGGACGTCCGGCCGTCGCGAGGGGCCACCCGTGAGCGTCGCACCTGACCGGGAGGGCTCCCGGCCGCCCCGCCGTACCCTGCGGCTCACGGGACGGCCGGCAGACCGGAGGCGGAGACGGAAACCCGGGCGGGGCCGGCGCAGAGGACCGTGGTAGACCTCGTGGTCGAACCGGCCCCGGCGAACACCCCTTCTCCTTCGCGTCCCTCCCCGCCCCGACCACCACCGCCCCGACGCCACCGCCCGGTCATGACCCGTCCGCCCCCGTTCAGGAGCCTCCCCGTGCCGCCCCTCGCCCCCGAAGACATCAAGAACGCCGCCGCCCGCATCGCCGGAGGGGTGCGCCGGGTCACCGTCGCCCCCCTGGACGCGGACGCGCTCCGCACCGCGCACCGCGGCCCCCTCGACGACCGGCCCGGCGGGCCGTGCGAGGTCTGGGCGGCCATGGAGTTCATGCAGCACACCGGCTCCTTCAAGGCCCGCGGCGCGTACAACTTCCTCCGGGCCCACCAGGAGGCCGGCACCCTGCCCGGGGCGGGGGTCACGATCGCCTCCGGCGGCAACGCCGGACTCGCGTGCGCCTGGGCCGCCCGGCGGCAGGGCGTACGGGCCACCGTCTTCCTGCCCCGCACCGCGCCCCGGGTGAAGGTGGACCGGCTGCGCGGCTACGGTGCCGACGTCCGCCTGGCGGGCGAGGAGTACGCCGAGGCCCTGGCCGCCTGCGAGGAGTTCGCCGCCACCACCGGCGCGCTCGCCTCCCACGCCTACGACAACCCCCTCGTCGCGGCCGGAGCGGGCACCCTCATGGAAGAGATCCACGAGCAGATCCCGGGCCTGGACACCGTCGTGGTCGCCGTCGGCGGAGGAGGCCTGTTCGCCGGTGTCGCCACGGCCGCCCGGCACCTGGGCGTCCGTACCGTGGCGGTCGAGCCGGAGAACTGCCGTGCGCTGAACGCCGCGATCCGGGCCGGTGAGGTCGTCGACGTCCCGGTGGATTCGGTGGCCGCCGACTCCCTCGGCGCCCGCCGCGCCTCGGCCATGGCCCTGGACACCGCCCGCCGGGGCGGCGTCACTTCCGTCCTGGTGACGGACGAGGAGATCGTCCGGGCCCGCCAGGAGCTCTGGGACCACCACCGGGTGGCGGTCGAGCACGCCGCCGCCACCGCGCTGGCGGCCCTGACCTTCCCCCGCCGGGACCTGCCCGCCCGGTCCGCGACCGCGTCCGCCGGCTACCGCCCGGCGCCCGGGGAACGGGTCTGCGTCGTCCTGTGCGGCGCCAACACCGACCCCTCCACGCTCGTCCGGACCCAGGACTGACCCCGCCCGCGAAGTCCCCGGCCGGCCGCTGTGGCGCGTGCCCGGACCGGCCGGGTACTTCGGAGCCCCCCCCGAAACCGCGCGGGCGGTCCCGGGCAGGACGGGCACGGGCCCTACGGGCCGGGCGGCTCCCGGGCCCGACCGGCCCGACCGGCCCGACCGGCCCGTCAAGCCTCCGCACATCGAGCCCGACTCGCTCCCGCCCTTCCCCCGGGGTCGTTAGGGTCGGGCCCATGACTTCCCCAGACGTCTCCCTGCGCCCCGTGCACCCCAGTGATCTGCCCGTGTTCTTCCGGCTCACGAACGACCCCGAATCGAACCGGATGGCCGCCTTCACCGCCGAGGACCCGACGGACCGGGCCCGCTTCGACGCGCACTGGAAGCGCATCCTCGCCTCGCCCGACATCGTCGCCCGCACCGTACTCGCGGACGGGGACGTGGTCGGTCACGTGGCCGTGTACGGCGAGCCGGACGAGCGGGAGGTCACGTACTTCATCGATCGCTCCTTCTGGGGGCGGGGCATCGCGACCGCGGCGTTGCGGGAGCTGCTCGCCGTGGTCCCCGAACGCCCGCTGCTCGCCCGGACGGCGGCGGACAACGCCGGATCGGCGCGGGTCCTGGAGAAGTGCGGCTTCAAGGTCGTCGGCGAGGAGCGCAGCTTCGCGAACGCGCGGGGAGCGGAGATCGACGAGCTGGTGCTGCGGTGGGACGGATGACTTTCCCCGCCCCGTAAGGTGGCGTCCTACGTCGCGAACCCGTACCGGACGCAAGGAGACGGAATGCTCGCCCACTCGTCGGTGCTGGCGGCCGGAAGACGTCATTCGGTCGGACGGCGCTGGGACGGGACCGTCCTCGCCGTGGGTAATACCGCGGCCGCCGAATGCCGTGTCGAGCGGTGGGAGGACGTCGTCGCGGTGGCGGCCGGCAACGTGCACACCGCGAGGAACACGGGCAAGTCCCATACGGTGGGGCTCCGGTCGGACGGCACGGTGCTGGCGACGGGGTGGAACGGCCACGGGCAGTGCGATGTCGCCGGATGGCGAGGCGTCACGGCCGTGGCCGCGGGCTGGCGCCGCACGCTCGGGCTGCTCGCGGACGGCCGCGTGCTGGCGGCCGGCCGGGGTGCGGAAGGACAGTGCGACGTGGAGTCCTGGCGCGAGGTGGTCGCCCTCTCGTGCGGTGACTGGCACTCGGTCGGCGTCCGGTCGGACGGTTCCGCCCTGGCCGTGGGGAACAACCAACGAGGGCAGTGTGCCGTTGGAGGGTGGCGTGACCTGGCCGCCATTTCCGCCGGATGTCTCCACACCGTCGGCCTCAGGGCTGACGGGCGGGCGGTGGCGACCGGAGACCGGTCGACCGGGGTGTGCGAGGTCGACGAGTGGGAAGAGGTGGTGGCGCTCGACGCGGGCAGCTACCACACCGTCGGGGTCACCGCGTCCGGGCGCGTCCTCGCGGCGGGAGACAACAGCTACGGGCAGTGCGAGGTCGGCGACTGGCGCGACATCGTCGCCGTGGCGGCCGGTTCGACGCACACCGTCGGTCTGCGTGCCGACGGCACGGTCCTGGCAGCGGGGAACGACGCCGACGGGCAGTGCGCGGTGGACACCTGGTCCGGGGTCCACCTCCCCTAGGCTCCCGGGCCCGCACCGGGCCGCCCGCACCGGGGCGCCCGCACCGGGGCGATCCCGTCCGCCCGTTCGCGCTCCTCGCCGTCCCCCTCCTGGCACCGGACCTCCGTACGGGCCGTCAGGAGTCCCGTACCGAACGCCGGCACCTACCAGAAGGCGGCGGAGCTGGAACCGGACGCGGCGCACCCGTACCGGGACGTCCAGCTGTGGGTGGTCACGACGAACCGGCTCGACGGGGCATCGGGCGGACTGCACTCCACGTACGTGCTCCTGTCCTGGGACGACGCCGACGGCGCGCACCGTGTGGTGCACACCGGCTCCGACGACTTCAACGCCGCCGCCGTCGGGGTCGCCGACGAGACGTCCCTGCGCATCACCGACCCCGGTCGCGAGCACGGACACGGCACTCGGCCGCAAGACGGTCAAGGGCGACTTCGACGGCGACGGGGTGCTCGACATCGTCACCCTGAACGACGAGGGCGCCGACGCCCAGAACAGGATGGCGTTCTCCCTCGAGACGTTCCGCGGCAAGCCCGACGGCCGCTACTTCACCGGCGTCAAGTCCTGGAGCGCGAACTCCGACTGGGGCTGGTACAGCAGCATGCGCCTCACCAGCGGCGACTACAACGGCAACGGCCGCGACGACATCGCCTCCCTCTACACGTACGCCGCCACCGCACCGAACCCGGTCCCGATGGCCGTGCACGTCTTCGGCGCACAGGCGAACGGCACGTTCGCCCGGCCGTTCCGCTGCCGACGGGCATGATGCCGCCCCCTCGAAGGCGGCCCGGCCCCATTCCTGTTCGGGGTCGCCCCGGGGCAAGGCGCGGGTGACGGCTTCGGCGGGGGAGGAGGGACGCCGGCCCCGGCCACGGAGCCGGCGACCATCGCGGTGAGCGTCAGCAGGATGAGCCCGGCGGCGGGCGGGTTCTTTCCGACGGGAGCTCCGGTGCCGGTGTCCGCACGGCCCATGAGGCACCCCGCCGGCGCCGGGGTCGGGGTGACGGGGGAGTGCGGTGCGGGCACCCGCCCGGTACGACGGCTCGCACACCGCCCGGGCCCGTCGGCCCGCCCGCCGTTCTCCACGGTGGTCCCGCGCTTTCCACGGTGGTCCCGCGCCCGAAGACCCGGCACGTCCCCGCACCCGGCCCCACCGGCAGGCACCGGTCCGACCGGCGCCCGCCGAGCGAAGATACTTCGTGGTCCGATATATGCTCGGGGCATGAAACGACAGAGCCCGTCCCTGACGGAACCGCAATACTTCATCCTCGCCGCGCTCCTGGACGGGCCGCTGCACGGCTACGGCATCATCAAGGCCGCCGAGCGGGCCACCGACGGCCGGCTCCGGATCGCCGTCGGCACCCTCTACGGCGCGCTGGAGCGACTGGAACGGGCCGGCCTCGTGGCCGCCGGCGCGGAAGAGATCGTGGACGGGCGGGCACGGCGCTACTACCGGATCACGGACGACGGCACCGGGGCGCTCGACCGGGAGGCGCTGCGGATGCGGCAGGCGGCGGCCGTCGTCCTCGGCCGTACGCGGGACGCCGGGGTGGCCCCGGCATGAACCGCCTGCTGCTCGCCGCCTACCCCCGGTCCTACCGCTCCCGGCAGGGAGAGGAACTGCTGGCCTGCCTGTCCGAGGCGTACCCCGGCCGCTCCTGGCCCCCGCCGCGCGAAGCCGTCGCCCTCGCGCGCGCCGGGGTCCGGGCCCGTGCCCGCGCCGTCGTCGACGACACGGCCCGGCCGTGGTGGCTGGACGGCATCCACATGGCCGCCCTCGTCCTCGCCGCCCTGGCCCTGGTCCCGTACCTCCAGGACGTGTGGCACTGGGCGCTGCGTGTCGACCCCGGTCCGCACGCCATCGCCTTCGACTTCGCCGGCTGGTACCCGTGGGCGGAGGGCGACGGCACCCGGACCCGGCTCCTGCCCTACGGACTGCTCCCGCTGGTCTGCCTGATCGCCCTGCTGCGCGGCAGGGCGTGGATCGCCCTGCCGGCCGCCGCCACGATGATCTGCGCCGGCGCCACGTTCCCCGACGGCACGCTCTTCGGCACCGAGGGCAAGGCGGGGCTGGGCTACTACGGGCTCGGCGCGCCGATCACCGCCCACGACCCGGTCCTCTCCGCGACGCTGTGCGCCGCCTGTGCCGTACTGGCCGTCCGCCGCACCGGCCGGCCGCGCCGCCACTCGTACCGCCGGCTCGTCCCCGTCGTCCTCGCCCTCTTCGTGGCGGGCGGCCTGCACGTCATCGCCGTCAGCCCGCTCTTCCAGCGCGGCATGTTCGCCCTCGAAGCCACCGGGCTGCTCGCCGCGTGGGCGGCGACGGCCGCCACCGGCGACCTCCGGTGGCTGATCCCCGTCGCGGCCTTCGCGTTCGTTCGCGTCCAGGCGATCGTCCTCCAGCCGGACGGACTCATGCGGTCCCTGCCGGACCTGATCGTCCTCCTGCTCCTCATCGCCCCCCTCCCGGCCCTGGCCATCGCCGCACAGCGCCGGCGGGACCGGGCACTCCTCGGCTGAGAACGGCCGCCCCGACCCGTCTCGCGCCCGGGACGGAACCGCACCACCGCACCACTCCCTCCCGCAGACGGAGAAAACGATGCCCCAGCACGACCCCCCGACCCCGACCGCGCCCCCCGCCCCCACCGCCCGCACGGCACGGACCGAACGGACCGAACGAGCCCGGCAGACCGCACGAACCGGCCGGACGATCCGGTCGTGGCTCCCGGTCCCGCTGTACCTCCTGGCGTTCCTGGCCGTCTACCTGCTCGCGGTCCGCACCCCGTTCGGGCAACGGACGGAGAACGCCCTGCTCGACGGCGACGACGGCGCCACCCCGGCCTGGATCTACGACTGGTCGGGATCGGCCTACGGCTCGTGGGCCCTGCCGCCCCTCGAACACACCGCCATGCCCACCCTGCTCGTGGGCCTCGTGGCCCTCGCGGCCGTCACCCTGATACGAAGGCGCTGGTGGGAGGGGTGCGCGGCGATCGGGGTCGTCGTGGCCACGGTCGGCGGCAAGGAACTCGCCCGGACGGTCCTGCCCCGCCCCGACCTGGTCGACGCGGGCATCGCCCTCGTCGACCCGAGCTTCCCCAGCGGACACGTCGCCGTCCCCGCGGGGCTGGTCCTCGGCGCGGTCCTCCTCGCCCCGCCCCGCGCCCGCCCCTGCGTCCTCACGGCCGGAGCCCTCTGGCTCGCCGTCACGGCCGCCGCCGTCCAGGCCACCTACCACCACCGGCCCAGCGACGTCCTGGGCTCCGTCCTCCTGGCCTGCGCCTGGTACACCCTCGCGACCCTCGTGCTGCCCCGGACCGGTGCGCCGGCCCCCGCACCGCGCCCCCGCGCACTGACGGCGATCGTCCTGGCCCCGGCGGCGAGCGGCGCGCTCCTGGCCGGAGCACGCGACGACTCCCTCGCGCAGTCGCTGTCCTTCGCCGCGGCGGCCTTCCTGTGCGCGCTCCTGTTCTGGTCCGCCACGACGCGCGGCCCCGCGCCCGCCACGGCCGGGCGAACGGCACGGCGCACCCCGCGGACCGCCCCGAAGCCCTGAGAAGCACCCCGCACGACCCGAACACCGGCCCGGAGGCCGCCTCGCCGCGCACCGCCGTACGCGCCGGAGGCGGCACTCCGCACGGGCGCCCCCACCGGAAAGCCGCTTCCCCGGCCCGTGACGGCCCGGGACCGGAGGGACGGCGCCCCGCCCGCCTCCGCGCGAAAATCGGGGCGAACGCGACGCAACCCCTTCGCTACGATGCCGACGGCCCGCGGAGACGGCCCCTCACCCCATGACGCCGTCGCGTCCCCCGGCCTCCCGACCCGTCGTGACGGCGCCACCGGCGCCGTCCGTAGAAATGGAGCATCCGAGGATGACCCGACACCTGGTGACCAGTGCGCTTCCCTACATCAACGGGATCAAGCACCTGGGCAACATGGCCGGGTCGATGCTTCCGGCGGACGTGTACTCCCGGTACCTCCGCCGGCGCGGGCACGACGTCCTCTACGTCTGCGCCACCGACGAGCACGGCACGCCGGCCGAGCTGGCCGCCAAGGAGGCCGGGCTGACGGTCGCCGAGTTCTGCGCGCGGGCACACGAGGCGCAGAAGGCCGTGTACGACGGGTTCGAGCTGGCCTTCGACCACTTCGGGCGCAGCTCCTCGCGGCAGAACGCCGAGATCACCCAGCACTTCGCGCGGAAGCTGAACGAAAACGGCTTCATCGAGGAGCGGGCGGTCCGCCAGGTGTACTCACCGGCCGACGGCCGCTTCCTGCCGGACCGGTACGTCGAGGGCACCTGCCCGCACTGCGGCTACGACAAGGCCCGCGGCGACCAGTGCGAGAACTGCACCCGCGTGCTCGACCCGACCGACCTGCTCGACCCGCGTTCGGCGATCAGCGGGTCCACGGACCTGGAGGTCCGCGAGAGCAGGCACCTCTTCCTGCTGCAGTCGAAGCTCCAGCACGAGGTCGAGGAGTGGATCGCCGCCGTCGGCGACCAGTGGCCGCACCTGTCCACGTCCATCGCCCGCAAGTGGCTGACCGAGGGCCTGAACGACCGCGCCATCACCCGCGACCTCGACTGGGGCGTCCCGGTGCCGGCCGACACCTGGCCGGAGCTCGCGGCCGAGGGCAAGGTCTTCTACGTCTGGTTCGACGCCCCGATCGAGTACATCGGCGCGACCAAGGAGTGGGCGGACGCCGCCCCCGACGGCGAGACCCGCGACTGGAAGTCGTGGTGGTACGAGGCCGACGACACCGTCCGGTACACGCAGTTCATGGCCAAGGACAACGTCCCCTTCCACACCGTGATGTTCCCGGCCACCGAATTCGGCGTGCGCGAGCCCTGGAAGAAGGTCGACGTCGTCAAGGGCTTCAACTGGCTGACGTTCTACGGCGGCAAGTTCTCCACCTCCCAGAAGCGCGGCGTCTTCACCGACGCGGCCCTGGAGATCCTGCCCGGCGACTACTGGCGCTACTTCCTGATCGCCAACGCCCCCGAGTCGGACGACTCCTCCTTCACGTGGGAGCACTTCACCGCCACGGTGAACAAGGACCTGGCGGACACCCTCGGCAACTTCGTCCACCGCGTGCTGTCGTTCTCGCACAAGAGGTTCGGCGACGAGGTCCCGGCCGGGCGCGCCGCCGGCGAGACGGAGACGAGGCTGGGCGAGGAGATCGCACGGCTGCTCGGCGAGTACGAGGAGCAGATGGAGGCCCTGCAGTTCCGCAAGGCCGCCGCCGCCCTGCGCGCCCTCTGGTCCGCCGGCAACTCCTACCTGGAGGAGAAGGCCCCCTGGCTGGAGATCAAGAGCGACCCCGAGGGCGCGGCGCTCACCCTGCGCACGGCGATGAACCTGATCCACCTGTACGCGGTCGTCTCCGAACCGCTCGTCCCGACCGCGGCCGCCGCCCTGCGCGGGGCCTTCGCCCTGGAGAACGACACCGCGACCTGGGTGACGGCGGAGCAGGCGAAGTCCCTGGACACCATCCCGGCCGGCGTCGCGTTCACGGTGCCGCCCGTGCTCTTCGCGAAGATCACGGAGGAGGACCTGGAGTCCTACCGCGAGCGCTTCGGCGGCGCCCCGGAGCCCCCGGGGTCCGAAGTTGACACGGCATGACGTCGTCCGTAATGTTCTGTGGGTTGTCGCGGAGCCGGAACGGTTCTGCGGCAGCCACTCCCGCCGCTGATGCGGCACCTCTACTCCAGCACGATCTCCCCTCGGGAAGAATTTCGGCATGCCGAAATTCATTTCGAAGG
>NZ_JBVHEG010000008.1:0-50911 GCF_055562975.1 Streptomyces sp. NPDC014907
GGGGGGGGGGGGGGGGGGGGGGGGGGGGGGGGGGGGGGGGGGGGGGGGGGGGGGGGGGGGGGGGGGGGGGGGGGGGGGGGGGGGGGGGGGGGGGGCGGGGGGGGGGGGGGGGGGGGGGGGGGGGGGGGGGGGGGGGGGGGGGGGGGGGGGGGGGGGGGGGGGCCCCCCCCCCCCCCCCCCCCCCCGGCGTCCTCCGGGACGGGTCAGCCCGCGCGGTACGCGGTCCAGCTCTCGTTCATCCGGGTCACCTGGCCGGTGGTGAACTGGTACATGCAGGAGTCGTACGTGTAGTCCATGAAGTTGTGGATCGGGTCCACGCCGGTCTTGCTGGCGCAGGAGTCGCGGCCGGTCGGGCACTCGTAGGCCGGGCTCTTCTCGGCCGGGGTGTCGGCGACGTAGTCGCCGTTGCCGTTGCAGCCGCCCTGGAAGGTGTGGTAGAGGCCCATCCAGTGGCCGACCTCGTGCGTGGCGGTGTCGCCCTGGTTGTAGTTGGCCGCGGAGCCGCCCGGGAGCGAGGCGTCGAGGACGACGACGCCGTCCATGGACGGGTTGGACTTGTACGAGGACGGGAAGGTCGCCCAGCCGAGGAGGCCGCCGCCCAGGTTGGCGGTGTAGAAGTTCAGCGCGTTCGCCCCGCCCTTGCGGAGGGTCTGCTTCATCTCCTTCTCGGCGGTGGAGCCGGAGGTCAGGTTGTACCAGGCGGCGTTGTCCGTGTAGTCGGTACCGGCCAGCGTGAACTGGAAGTTGGTGTTCACGTTGCCGGTGCCCTGGCCGGCGTAGGCCGCGTTCAGGACGTTCATCTGGTTGCTGATGGCGGTGGCGGAGAGCTTGCCCGTCGTGCCGGAGTGGATGACGTGGAAGTAGACGGGGATGGTGACCGCGGTGGCGGCCTCCCCGGCGGCGGCGCCGAGGCGCCCGGACGGGCGGGCCGAGGCCAGTCTCTTCCTGAGGTCGTCGTCCATGGCCTTGGCCTGGGCGGCCGTGACCTCGTTCGGCTCGGCGGCGTGGCTGTCGGCGCCGCGCTCCTTGCGGGCGCCGGAGACGGCGGCGGTGCCGTCCGCGCACTCCTCGGCGGAGGCGCCGGCCAGGGTGGTGGAGGCACCGGTGGCGACGGGGGCGGAGAGGGGGGTCAGGGCCAGGGTTCCGGCCATGACGGCGGTGCCGACGATACGACGTGACATACGCGGGGATATACGGACAAGAGCACGCATGGTGTCTCCTCGTGGGGGGCGGGCGGAGGAACTTCCTCCGCCACGCCGGGGAGATTACGCGTCCATGTCAGGGGTCGTTGAGCAGTGATCAAGCCCAATCATCCGTAGGGCAATTCGGTACATCGGGAAGAAAAACTTGTGCGGTTTCCGGAGTTTGAGGCGACAACATCACGCCCGGAGGGTGGAGGCGGGTGGTGTGTCCGGATTCGATCGCCCGAAAAGGCCACCCGCCACAGCCGTGTGATCTCCCGTTAACAAACGGGACCATGGCTGAAAATAGACCCTCCGGGGAACTCAGAGGACCGGCTGGTACACCCGCTCGACACGCTGCGTTCCGCTCCGCGTCCGGTACGAGCGCGCCCAGGCCGTCGTCGCGTCCGGGTCCGCCTTGTCGGAGACCGTGTAGTAGTCCATCTGCGCGCGGGCGGCGGTCACGTCGAGCACGCCGTAGCCGTGGTGGTCCATGTCCACCCACTTCACATGGCGGTTGGCCGCCCTCACGGCGGTCTCCGCCACCGCGGAGAGCGTCCCCGGCGCCACGTGCAGCAGGTCGTCCAGGTTGTCCGAGGTCACCGAGGTGACGACGAACTCGGTCGCCGCCGAGCCCGACAGGGGGTACGTCGCGGCCTTCACCGGCACGTCGTTGGCCCACGCCATGTGGATGTCACCGGTCAGGAAGACCGTGTTCCGGATGCCCCGCGCGGTCAGGTGCGCCAGCAGCTCCCGGCGGTCGTCGGTGTAGCCGTCCCACTGGTCCACGTTGACCGCCAGCCCCTCCCTCGGCAGGCCCATCAGCTCCGCCAGCGGTTCCAGGAGGTGGGCGGGCAGGGCGCCGAAGGCGACCGGCGAGATCATCACCGAGGTCCCGACCAGCTGCCAGACCGCGTCCGAGCCCGCCAGCCCGGCCTTCAGCCAGTCCAGCTGGGCGCGGCCGGTGATGCTCCGCTCCGGGTCGTCGACCGCTCCGCTGCCCGTCCTCGCCGGGGCCGACCGGAACGAACGCAGGTCGAGCAGGTGCAGATCGGCCAGTCCGCCGAAGCGCAGGCGCCGGAAGACCGTGCCCTCGGTGGACGTCCGGACCGGCATCCACTCGAAGTACGCCCGCTTGGCGGCCGCCACCCGGGCCGCCCACTCGCCCTCGGCGCCGGGGGTGTGGTTCTCCGCCCCGCCCGACCAGGCGTCGTTGGCGAACTCGTGGTCGTCCCAGATGGCGATCACCGGGTGCGCCGCGTGCACCGCCCGGAGGTCGGGGTCCGTCTTGTACGCGCCGTGCCGGGTGCGGTAGTCGGCGAGGGTGACGATCTCGTGGCGCGGCTCGTGGGGCCGCACGGTGTACTCCGCCCCGGGGTAGACGCCGCCGGCGTACTCGTAGAGGTAGTCGCCCAGGTGCAGGACCGCGTCCAGGTCGGCGCGGGCGGCGAGGTGGCGGTAGGCCGAGAAGTGTCCCGCCTCCCAGTTCGCGCAGGAGACGACGCCGAAGCGGACGCCGTCCACGGCCGCGCCGGCGGCCGGCGCGGTGCGGGTGCGGCCCGCCGGCGAGACGACGCCGTCCGCGGTGAAGCGGAACCAGTAGGCGGTGGCCGGGCGCAGGCCCCGGACGTCCGCCTTCACCGTGTGGTCGGTGGCGGCGCCCGCCGTGACCGCGCCGGAGGCGACGACCCGGGTGAAGGCGCGGTCCTCCGCGAGCTCCCAGCCGACCCGCACGTCCGGGCCGAGGCCGGAGCCGGGCACGGCGGCGGGGACCGGGGTGACGCGCGTCCAGAGCAGGACGCCGTCGGGCAGCGGGTCGCCCGAGGCGACACCGTGCAGGAAGGCGGCCCGCCCGGTCTCCGCGACGGCGGGGGAGACCGCGCCCAGGACGGCGGGCGCGGCGACGGCGGTGGCGGCGGCGGCCTTCACGACCGTGCGGCGGGCGGGGGCGAGGGGTATGCGTCGACTGGTCACGGCCCGTCAGATTACTGAGGGGTACGCCCGGAGGGCGGGCGAGAACCGGAAATTCGCCCACTCGTCGTCCCGGGGACGCCTCCGGCCCCGGACCGGTGGGTCCGGGGCCGCGGGCGACCGCCGCGGGAGGGCCGGGCACCCGGGAGGGCCGGGCCCCGCGAGCGGCCGGCGTCAGGACTTCAGGGCCGCCGTGATCGCCTTGTCGAACTCGTCCGTCGTCATCGGCGGGTTGTCGGTGCCCTGGACCGTCACCGGCTTGCCGTCCATCCTCAGGGACGGGGTGCCCGTCACCCCGCTGTCGTCGAAGGTCCTGGACATCTTCATCGCCCAGGCGTCGAAGGTGCCGTCCTCGACGTGCTTCCTGAACGCGGCGTTGTTCTTGAGCGCCGGCACCGTGTCCGCGACCTCCAGGAGGTAGGAGTCCTTCGCGAACTTGTCCTCGTTCTCCTCCGGGTGGAACTTCGCGGAGTAGAGCGCCGACTTGTACTTCAGGAAGGCCTCCGGGCTCACGTCCAGGGCCGCGCCGAGCGCCGAGAGGGCGTTCTTGGAGCCCTCGCCGGGAGCGGCGTTGTCGATGAAGGTGGCGCCGACGTAACGGATCTTGTACTTGCCCGCCTCGACGTCCTTCTCGACCGTGGAACCCACGGACTGCTCGAAGGTCGCGCAGACCGGGCAGCGCGAGTCCTCGTACAGCTCCAGGGTCTTCTTCGCGGACGGCTTGCCGATGACGACCGTCGTGCCGTTCGCGCCCGAGGTGTTCCTGGGGGCGGTGACGGTCTTCGCGTCCGCCGCCGCCTCCCAGTGGGAGGGCTTGTTGGCCTGCACCACGGCGTAACCGATGCCGCCGGCGACGGCCAGGACGGCCACGGCCGAGCAGGCGACGACGAGCTGCCGGCGCACCCGGTCCTTCTTCGCCTGGCGCTCGCGCTCCTCGCGCAGCCGCTCGCGGGCGGCCGCCTTGCTGGCCTGGCTGTTGCGTGCACTCATGATCGTGATCTCCGTGAAGGTGAAGAGGGGGGCAGGGGGGACCGCGGGGTCCGCTCAGACGAGAGCGGGACCCGGGCGCGGCGGCCCCCGCCGCCCCACGGAGTGCACGAGGAGCCGGACCCGGGAGGGCCGGGGCCGTTCCCCGGGGCGGCCGGCGCGCCGGGGCGCCGGGCCCCCGGCGCGGACGAGGGCCGTCACGAGCAGCAGCGGCCGGAAGGCGAAGGCCCCCACCGCGCGGACGAGCCGGGCCAGCGCCCGCTCCCCGCCGCGCAGCCAGCACGCCGCCGAGAACCCGACGCCCACGTGCGCCAGGAGCAGCAGCCACGGCAGCGCCGGGTCGGGGGAGCCGAGCGGGCCGGCCGCGCCCCCGGGGGCCGTCACCCCGGGCAGCGGCGCGCCCACGGCGCCGCCGCAGAAGACCTCCACGCCCACCGAGCGCAGCGACCCGGCGACCGGTCCGCCGGCGGGGCCGTAACAGACCGCCTGGCCGCTGGTGAAGAGGGTGTCGGCCGCCAGCTCCAGCGGGACGAGGAGCCCGGCGATCGGGCCGAGGCCCCGCTCGCGGCCGGCCAGCGCGTACGCCACGGCGAAGACGCCGGCCGCGACCGGCACGACCGTCCCCGCCGGCAGCGGCACGCCCGAGAGCAGCACGTGGGACGCCACGGACAGCGTCACGACCAGTGCCGTGAAGAACGCCGCCCGCAGCGCCCTCAGCTGCGTCCCTGCCATGTCCATCGTCCAGGAGTGTGCCACGCCGGCCCGTAAGGGGTCTCTAAAGGGAACCCGTGGACGGTCCCGCCTGCCCCTGGAGTCCCGGAATCCGGCCGTTGCGGAAGAGGTCCACGAAGATCTGGTGATCGGCCCGCGCCCGCGCCCCGTAGGCGTGCGCGAAGTCCACCAGGAGTTCGGCGAAGCCCTCCTCGTCGGCGGCGATCGCCGCGTCGATGGCCCGCTCCGTCGAGAACGGCACCAGGGAGTGGCCGCTGGAGTCGTCCGCCGCCGCGTGCATGGTCGCCGTGGCCCGGCCCAGGTCCGCCACGGTCGCCGCGATCTCGGCCGGGTCGTCGATGTCCGACCAGTCCAGGTCCACCGCGTACGGCGACACCTCCGCGACCAGCTGCCCGGCACCGTCCAGCTCCGTCCACCCCAGCCACGGGTCGGCGTGCGCCTGGAGCGCCCGCTGCGAGATCACCGTGCGGTGGCCCTCGTGCCGGAAGTACTCCCGCACCGCCCCGTCCGTCACGTGGCGGGAGACCGCCGGGGTCTGCGCCTGCTTGAGGTAGATCACGACGTCGTTCTCCAGGGCGTCGCTGTTGCCCTCCAGGAGGATGTTGTACGAGGGGAGGCCGGCCGAGCCGATGCCGATCCCGCGCCGCCCCACCACGTCCTTCACCCGGTGCGAGTCGGGGCGGGCCAGACTGGACTCCGGCAGGGTCTCCAGGTAGCCGTCGAAGGCCGCCAGGACCTTCCGGCGGGTGGCGGCGTCCAGCTCGATCGCGCCGCCTCCGCCCGAGAAGCGCCGCTCGAAGTCCCGGACCTCCGTCATCGAGTCGAGGAGGCCGAAGCGGGTCAGCGACCGGGCCCGGCGCAGGGCGTCCAGCACCGGCCCGCCGGCGGTCCCCAGGGTGAAGCCGGGCACCTCGTCCCCGCGGGCTCCGGCCGCCAGGGCGCGGACGCGCTCCCGGTAGGCGGCCGCGCAGATCCGCACGAGGTCGGTGATCTGCGCGTCGCTCAGCGCCTTGGCGTGGCCGATCAGGGCGAGCGAGGCCGCCAGGCGCTTCAGGTCCCAGGTGAAGGGGCCCACGTACGCCTCGTCGAAGTCGTTGACGTTGAAGATCAGCCGCCCGTTGGAGTTCATGTACGTGCCGAAGTTCTCCGCGTGCAGGTCGCCGTGGATCCAGACCCGGCCGGTCCGCTCGTCCAGGTACGGCCCGCCGTGCGCCTCCCGCTCCAGGTCGGCGTAGAACAGGCACGCGGTGCCCCGGTAGAAGGCGAAGGCGGAGCCGGCCATCTTCCGGAACTTGACGCGGAAGGCCGCCGGGTCGGCGGCGAGGAGTTCGCCGAAGGCGGTGTCGAAGACGGCGAGGATGTGCTCACCGCGTTCGGCGGCGGCGGGCTGGGGGACCGGCATCGGGGTGCCTCCTGGTACGGGACGTGCGCGCAGGGTGTTCACGACAAAAGGGACGGGTGTTCCCCGTCTCCCACCGCGCGACCCTAGCCCCCGAGCGCCCCGCGCGACCCACCCGCCCGACTAGACTCCGACACCGTCCCCCCGGACCGCCCGCGGCCCGCCCGCCCGCCGCCCCTGCACGAGGCGCTTCGCGCCACAGATATCCCCGGAGGCCTCCCGCCGTGACCAAGCCGCCCTTCACGCACCTCCACGTCCACACCCAGTACTCGCTGCTGGACGGTGCCGCGCGGCTGAAGGACATGTTCAACGCGTGCAACGAGATGGGCATGACGCACATCGCCATGTCCGACCACGGCAACCTGCACGGGGCGTACGACTTCTTCCACTCGGCCAAGAAGGCCGGCGTCACGCCGATCATCGGCATCGAGGCGTACGTCGCCCCCGAGTCCCGGCGGAACAAGCGGAAGATCCAGTGGGGCCAGCCGCACCAGAAGCGCGACGACGTCTCCGGTTCCGGCGGTTACACCCACAAGACGATCTGGGCGGCGAACGCCACCGGCCTCCACAACCTCTTCAAGCTCTCCTCCGACGCCTACGCCGAGGGCTGGCTCCAGAAGTGGCCCCGGATGGACAAGGAGACCATCTCCCAGTGGTCCGAGGGCCTGATCGCCTCCACCGGCTGTCCCTCCGGCGAGCTGCAGACCCGGCTGCGCCTCGGCCAGTTCGACGAGGCGCTGAAGGCCGCCTCCGAGTACCAGGACATCTTCGGCAAGGACCGGTACTTCCTGGAGCTGATGGACCACGGCATCGAGATCGAGCACCGGGTCCGCGAGGACCTCCTGCGGATCGGCAAGAAGCTCGGCATCCCGCCGCTGGTCACCAACGACTCGCACTACACGTACGCGCACGAGGCCACCGCCCACGACGCCCTGCTGTGCATCCAGACCGGCAAGAACCTCTCCGACCCGGACCGCTTCAAGTTCGACGGCACCGGCTACTACCTGAAGTCCACGGACGAGATGTACGCCGTCGACTCCTCGGACGCCTGGCAGGAGGGCTGCGCCAACACGCGGCTGGTCGCGGAGCAGATCGACACCACCGGCATGTTCGAGGCCAAGAACCTCATGCCGAAGTTCGACATCCCCGAGGGCTACACCGAGGTCACCTGGTTCCGCGAGGAGACCATGCGCGGCATGCACCGCCGGTTCCCGAACGGGATTCCGGAGGACCGCATGAAGCAGGTCGAGTACGAGATGGACACGATCATCTCGATGGGCTTCCCCGGCTACTTCCTCGTCGTCGCCGACTTCATCATGTGGGCCAAGAAGCAGGGCATCGCCGTGGGCCCCGGCCGCGGCTCCGCGGCCGGCTCGATCGTCGCGTACGCCATGGGCATCACCGACCTCGACCCCATCCCGCACGGCCTGATCTTCGAGCGCTTCCTCAACCCCGAGCGCATCTCGATGCCCGACGTCGACATCGACTTCGACGAGCGCAGGCGCGTCGAGGTGATCCGGTACGTGACGGAGAAGTACGGCTCCGACAAGGTCGCCATGATCGGCACCTACGGCAAGATCAAGGCCAAGAACGCCATCAAGGACTCCGCGCGCGTCCTCGGCTACCCGTACGCCATGGGCGACCGGCTCACCAAGGCCATGCCCGCCGACGTCCTCGGCAAGGGCATCGACCTCGACGGCATCACCAACCCCTCCCACCCGCGCTACAGCGAGGCGGGCGAGATCCGGGCGATGTACGAGAACGAGCCCGACGTGAAGAAGGTCATCGACACCGCGAAGGGCGTCGAGGGCCTGGTCCGGCAGATGGGCGTGCACGCCGCCGGCGTGATCATGTCCAGCGAGCCGATCGTCGACCACGCCCCGATCTGGGTGCGGCACACCGACGGCGTCACCATCACGCAGTGGGACTACCCGCAGTGCGAGTCGCTCGGCCTCCTGAAGATGGACTTCCTGGGCCTGCGCAACCTCACCATCATGGACGACGCCGTCAAGATGGTGAAGGCGAACAAGGGCGTCGACCTCGACCTGCTCGCCCTTCCGCTCGACGACCCGAAGACCTTCGAGCTGCTCCAGCGCGGCGACACCCTCGGCGTCTTCCAGTTCGACGGCGGCCCCATGCGGTCGCTGCTGCGGCTGATGAAGCCCGACAACTTCGAAGACATCTCCGCCGTGTCCGCCCTGTACCGGCCGGGCCCGATGGGCATGAACTCGCACACGAACTACGCCCTGCGCAAGAACAAGCAGCAGGAGATCACCCCGATCCACCCCGAGCTGGAGAAGCCGCTCGAAGAGGTGCTCGCGGTCACCTACGGCCTCATCGTGTACCAGGAGCAGGTGCAGAAGGCCGCCCAGATCATCGCCGGGTACTCGCTCGGCGAGGCCGACATCCTCCGCCGCGTGATGGGCAAGAAGAAGCCCGAGGAGCTGGCGAAGAACTTCACCATCTTCCAGGCCGGCGCCCGGAAGAACGGCTACAGCGACGAGGCCATCCAGGCCCTCTGGGACGTCCTGGTCCCCTTCGCCGGCTACGCCTTCAACAAGGCGCACTCCGCCGCCTACGGACTGGTCTCCTACTGGACCGCCTACCTCAAGGCCAACCACCCGGCCGAGTACATGGCGGGACTGCTGACCTCGGTCAAGGACGACAAGGACAAGTCCGCGGTCTACCTCAACGAGTGCCGCCGCATGGGCATCAAGGTGCTGCCGCCCAACGTCAACGAGTCGGAGTCGAACTTCGCCGCCCAGGGCGACGACGTGATCCTCTTCGGCCTCTCCGCCATCCGCAACGTCGGCACCAACGTCGTCGAGTCGATCATCAAGACCCGCAAGTCCAAGGGGAAGTACTCCTCCTTCCCCGACTTCCTCGACAAGGTCGAGGCCGTCGTCTGCAACAAGCGGACCGTCGAGTCGCTGATCAAGGCCGGCGCCTTCGACGAGATGGGCCACACCCGCAAGGGCCTGGTCGCCCACCACGAACCCATGATCGACAACGTGGTGGCGGTCAAGCGCAAGGAGGCCGAGGGACAGTTCGACCTCTTCGGGGGCATGGGCGAGGAGACCAGCGACGAGCCCGGCTTCGGCCTGGACGTCGAGTTCTCCGACGTGGAGTGGGAGAAGTCGTACCTGCTCGCCCAGGAGCGCGAGATGCTCGGCCTCTACGTCTCCGACCACCCGCTCTTCGGCATCGAGCACGTCCTGTCCGACAAGGCGGACGCGTCGATCTCCCAGCTCACCGGCGGTGAGCACGGCGACGGCGCGGTCGTCACCATCGGCGGCATCATCTCCGGCCTCCAGCGCAAGATGACCAAGCAGGGCAACGCCTGGGCGATCGCCACCGTCGAGGACCTGGCCGGCTCCATCGAGTGCATGTTCTTCCCGGCCACGTACCAGCTGGTCTCCACCCAGCTCGTCGAGGACACGGTCGTCTTCGTCAAGGGACGGCTCGACAAGCGCGAGGACGTGCCCCGGCTCGTCGCCATGGAACTCCAGGTGCCCGACCTGTCGAACGCCGGGACCAACGCGCCGGTGGTCCTCACCATCCCGACGGTGAAGGTGACCCCGCCGATGGTCAGCAGGCTCGGCGAGATCCTCAAGCACCACAAGGGCAACACCGAGGTGCGGATCAAGCTCCAGGGCCCGCGCAAGACCACCGTGCTCCGGCTCGACCGGCACCGGGTGACGGCCGACCCGGCGCTCTTCGGCGACCTGAAGGTGCTGCTCGGCCCGTCCTGCCTGGCGGGCTGACCCCGCCTCCCCGCACGCGCAAGGGGCGCGCCCGTCGTCACGGGCGCGCCCCTTTGCCGTACGCGGGCGTCAGTTGTGGCCGAAGCGCTTCTGGCGGCCCTTGCGGGCGACGTCGCTCGGCAGCACCTGGGACGCGCGCTGCGCGGCCTCGGACTCCATCGCCGTCTGCTGGGCCTGCTGGGTGCCGCGCTCGGCCGGGGACTGCTTCTGACCACGGTTCTGGTTGCGGTTCTTGGCCATGGTGATGCCTCCTCAAGGGGATCTAGGGGCCAGGGCCGTTGTCAGACTCACATACGGTATGAAACGCCGCATGTTGGATCATTACGGAACGTAAAAGCCCTGCGAGCGGGGCATCCGCCACGCCGATGATCCAGTTCCGGCCGTCAAGCCACCGGCGGTCGGGCAGACTCGAAGGAAACCCGGAGCAACTTCCGATCCCGAGTCCGACCCCCAGGGCCGAAAGAGGGTGGAACACGTGGACCGCTGCGTCGTCCTGGTGGACGCCGGCTACCTGCTGGGCGCCGCCGCCAGCCTCCTCGCCGGGGAACCGGCCCGTTCCCGGATCACCGTCGACCACGCCGCGCTCATCCAGCAGCTGCGCCAGCGCGCCGAGGCCGAGACCGCGCTGCCCCTGCTGCGCATCTACTGGTTCGACGGCGCGCCCGACCGGGTGCCCCAGCCCGAACACCGCAGACTGCGCGTGATGCCCCGGGTCACCGTCCGGCTCGGCGCCCTGACCAGGAGCGAGGGGCGCTGGGCGCAGAAGGGCGTCGACGCGGCCATGCACACCGAGCTGACCGAGCTGGCCAGGAACAGGGCCTGCTCCGACATCGTGCTCGTCACCGGCGACGGCGACCTGCTGCCCGGCCTCATGTCGGCCAAGGAACACGGCGTCGCCGTCCACCTCTGGGCCGTCCAGGCCGCCGACGGCGACTACAACCAGTCCGAGGACCTGGTCGCCGAGGCCGACGAACGGCGGGTCCTCGACCGGGCCTGGATCACCCGCGCCGTCCGCGCCAAGGACCTCACCGGCGTCTGCGCGCCCCCGCCCGCCCCCCGCCCCGAGATCGCCGCCATCCTCTCCGCGCCGCTGCCCGAGGCCGCCCTCGCCGCCTCCGCCGAGCGCGCGGCGGAGGCCGCCGCCACGGCCGTGCGGAACGGGGACACCGCCCCCTCCGGCGCCTCCGCCGACGGGGACCACCAGCACGCCCGGGGGAACGGGCGCGCCCGCGACGCCGACCAGACCCCGGCGCCGGGGAAGGGCGTCCCCACCCCCAAGGACCTCGCGGGGCTGCGCGCCCCCCACGCCAACGGCACCGCCACCGCCACCGGGCCGCAGAGCACGAGCGCGCTCCGCTGGTCCTCCGACCGGGGCTGGGTCGAGCGCCCGGCTCCGCTCGGCGAGCCGGCCGAGACCGCCTCGCTGCCCACGCTCGCCACCCTCACCAGCGCCGAGCAGCGCTGGGCCGACCGGGAGGAGGACATCACCACCGTCGGCGGTGACCCGTTCGAGGTCGGACAGGTGTTCGCCCGCCGTTGGATGGAACGCCTTCCGGAACAGAGCCACGTCCAGAGGCTCTCCGCCCTCTACCCCCGCATCCCGCACCGCATCGACGGCGAACTCCTCCGCTACGCCGCCCGTTTCGGCCTCCTCGCCCACAAGGACGACCAGATCGACGAGCACGACCGGTACGCGATCAGGGCCGGATTCTGGCGCGAGATCGACGTCCGCGCCGCCGCCGAACACGCCCCCGCGCCCGGAGCGGGCCCGGCGACCCCGTAGGCTCTTCCTCCGTGAGTACGGTGTGCGCGGTGCGGGATCTGGTCAAGACGTACCCCGCCACGCGCGGCAGACGCGGCGCCCCCGCGACCTCCGCCGTGCGGGCCACCGACGGGATCAGCCTCGACGTGCGCGGCGGCGAGATCTTCGGCCTGCTCGGCCCCAACGGCGCCGGCAAGTCCACCCTCGTCCGCCAGGTCACCGGGCTCATGCGGCCCGATTCCGGCACCGTCGAACTGCTCGGCCACGACCTGGTGCGCCACCCCGAGCGGGCGGCCCGCCTCCTCGCCCACCTCGGCCAGGAGTCCACCGCCCTGGACGAGCTGACCGTCTCCCTGGCCGCCGAGACCACCGGACGGCTGCGCGGCCTCACCGCCCACGACGCGCGCGCCGAGCGCGACGCCGTCCTGGAGGAGCTGGGCCTCACCGCGCTCGCCTCCCGGCCGCTCAAGAAGCTCTCCGGCGGACAGCGGCGGCTCGCCTGCGTCGCCGCCGCCCTCGTCGGCCGGCGGCCCGTCCTCGTCCTGGACGAGCCCACCACCGGCATGGACCCCGTCGCCCGGCGCGCCGTCTGGGCCGCCGTCGACCGGCGGCGCGCCGAACAGGGCACCACCGTGCTGCTCGTCACCCACAACGTCATCGAGGCCGAGACCGTCCTCGACCGGGTCGCCGTCCTCGACCGCGGCCGGGTCATCGCCTGCGACACCCCGGCCGGGCTCAAGGAGCGCGTGGCCGGCGAGGTCCGCGTCGAACTGGTGTGGCGCGAGTCGGCCCCCCTCCACCTGCCCGAGGTCGCCGCGCTGCGGGAACCCGCCCAGGAGACCGGACGGCGCTGGACCCTGCGGCTCGCCCCCGACGCGGCCCGCGCGGCCGTCGCCACCGTCACCGGGGGCGCCGCCTTCGCCGCCCTCGACGACTTCACCCTGGCCACGCCCAGCCTGGAGGACGTCTACCTGGCGCTGGGCGGGGCGGCCGAGGGGGCCGAGGGGCTGGTGAAGGCATGACGGCCGCCACGGTTCCCGCGCCCGCCGGAACGGCCCGCCGGCCCGGCCTTTCGGGCCCCATCCGCACCTCCGGCGCCATCCGCACCTCCGGCCCCATCCGCACCTCCGGCGCCGACCGCGCCCCGCACGCGGCCCCCCGCGTTCCGCACGTGACCGTCAGGAGCTGTCCGCAGTGAGCACCGTGCCCGCCGAGGTCCTGCCGGCACCCGCGCCCGGCCGCCGGCCGTCCGGCGGGGGAACCGCCGCACCCCTCGCCCCCCGCGCCCGGCTGCTGCCGTCCATGGCCGCCGTCTACCGGGCCCAGCTCTCCCGGGCCCGCGTCGCCCGCATCCCGCTGCTCTTCGTGGCCACCTTCCAGTCGATCGGGATCATGGTCCTGATGCGCGGGGTCGTCGACGGCGGCTCCGAGGCGCGGGCCGTCGTGGCCGGCTCCACCGTCCTCGTCGTCGCCTTCGTCGCGCTCAACCTGCTCGCCCAGTACTTCGGGCAGCTGCGGGCCACCGGCGGCCTCGACCACTACGCCACCCTGCCCGTGCCGCCCGCCGCCGTCGTGCTCGGCGCGGCCGGGGCGTACGCCTCCTTCACCGTGCCCGGGACCGCCGTCACCGCCGTCGCCGGCTCCGTCCTCTTCGGCCTTCCGCTCGGCCACCTGTGGGTCCTCGCCGCCGTCGTCCCGCTCGCCGGCGCCGCCCTCGCGGGGCTCGGCGCGGCCCTCGGCCTCCTCGCGCCCCGGCAGGAGCTGGCCACCCTGCTGGGCCAGCTCGGCATGTCGGCGGCGCTGCTCCTGGGCGTCCTCCCGGCGGAGCGGCTGCCGGGCCCCATCGGCTGGGCGCGGGACCTGCTGCCGTCGACGTACGGCGTGGAGGCCCTGGCCCGCACCTTCGTCCCGCACCCCGACTGGGCGGCCGTCGGCCTCGACCTCGCCGTCTGCGGCGCGGTCGGCGCGGCCTCGCTCGCGGTCGCCACCCGGGCGTACCGGCGGGCCGTCGTCCGCTGAGGCGGGACACAGGCGCACCTGGCACGATGTCGGGGTGACCGCACCTCTGACTCCGCCCCACCAGCCACAGCCGCACGACCGCGACTGGCCCCCGCCGCCCCCGCCGCCGCTCGGTCCGGAGGGCGACCCGATCACGGCGGCCGAGGTCGTCCTGGGCGTCGTGGTCACCGTCGTCTCGGCGGTCGCGGGCGCGCTGCTCGGAGTGCTGTGGCTGAACCTGGCCCCGCGCGTCCCCCTCGTCTCGGACGGCAAGGGGGTCTACCTGCGGAACTCCGAGGGGGAGGCGGCGATCGGAGGGGACGGCACGTTCGTGCTGCTGGCCCTGGCCTTCGGCGCGGTCGCCGCGCTCGTCGTCTTCCTGCTGCGCCGCCGGGGCGGCATCCCGCCGGTGCTCGGCCTGGCGATCGGCGGCATCCTGGGTTCGCTGCTCGCGTGGAAGACCGGGACGTCCTTCGGCCCGACCCCGGACGTGGCCGCCCATGCCAGGGCGGTCGGCCCCGGCGTCGTCTTCGAGGCGCCGCTGAAGCTGAACCTGGGGGCCGCCGCGCTGCTGGCCTGGCCGCTCGCGGCGATGATCGTCCACCTGGCCCTGACGGCCCTCTTCGGCCCCCGTGACCCCGACCCCTGGGCCCGGCCCGGAGACGGCCCGGGGGACACCGTCCCCGGGGCCGGACCGAAAACGTCCTGAGGGGTCCGAAGAAGCCGAGCGGCCCGAGGGGCCCGGGGTTCCGGGGGACCCGAGCGACCCGGGTGGCCCGGAGAACCCGGGGAACCCCGGGGCCCGTGGAGGGTCAGACGCGGCCGATCGGGGCCACGACCGCCGAGGTGAGGGCGGCGAGGTCCCCGGGGGAGAGCTCCACCTCCAGGCCGCGCCGGCCCGCCGAGACGCAGATCGTCGCGTGCCCGGAGGCCGAGGCGTCGAGGACCGTACGGAGCCGCTTGCGCTGCCCGAGGGGGGAGATGCCGCCCCGCACGTAGCCGGTGGTGCGCTCCACCGCCGCCGGATCGGCCATCGCCGCGCGCTTGCCGCCGACCGCCGAGGCCAGCGCCTTCAGGTCCAGCTTGCCCGCCACCGGGACCACCGCGACCGTCAGCTCCCCGTCGACGTCCGCCACCAGCGTCTTGAACACCCGGTCGGGGGAGACGCCCAGCGCCTCCGCCGCCTCCTCGCCGTACGAGGGGGCGGCCGGGTCGTGCTCGTACGCGTGCACGGTGAAGGGGGTGCCGGCCGCCGCCAGGGCCACCGTCGCCGGAGTGCCCCCGCCGTTCTTCCTCTGCTTCTTCGCCACGTTCTCCGCCCCGTGTCCTCTCTCGGCTTCTTCCCGGGCCCGGCTCAGTTCGGGTGCGTCGGAGCCTGCGTCAGGTCCACCAGCGGCAGCGACGGCAGGTGCCGCAGCACCGCCGTCTCCGCGCGCAGCAGGGTCAGCTCCTCGCGCAGCCGCGTCACCGTGTCGGGGGCCTCGAGCAGCCGCTGCTTCGACGGCGTGTCGAGCATCGCCGCCGCCGCGACCAGATACGACACCACCGACGGGTCGTCCGGCAGCTCGCTCGTGGTCAGGGAGCGCTCCCGGGCCCCCGCCAGCCGCTTCTGGTAGTTCCGGAAGGCCCGCAGCACCACCTCGGCGAGCGCGCCCGGCTCCTCGCCCGGCTCCTCCGGGATCTCCTCGACCCCGGCCACCAGGAACGGACCGCTCGCGTCGACCGACAGCAGCCTCACCCGGGACGTGCCGGTCACCATCACCTCGAAGCTGCCGTCGGCGCGCTCCCGGATGCTCGCCGCGTCGGCGACGCAGCCGACCCGGTGGAAGGAGCGGATCGGGTCGGGGCCGAACCCGGCGGCCGGGCCCCTGGCGGGCAGCGCCGTCGGGTCCGGCAGCCCGGGCGCGGTCGGCGCGACCTCGTGGCCGTCGCGGATCGCCACGACGGCGAAGCGGCGCGGCTCCGACTCGTCGATCGTGAGCAGCTCGCGCATCATGGCGCGATAACGCTCCTCGAAGACGTTCAGCGGCAGGACGAGGCCGGGGAACAGCACCGCGTTGAGCGGAAAGAGGGGCATGCGGGCGGTGGTCACAGCGGCCAGCCTAATGGCCGACGGGCCCGCCCCGTCCGGCCCGCCCCCGGCGGGGGCCCCGGAGGGGCGTCCGGCGGGCCAGCTCGACCCGCGTCCGGTCCCGCGCGGCCAGGAAACGCAGGAGGGGGTCCCCCCTGCCCGGGCGGAGCCGGGGGTCCGGGGGAAGGCCCTCCGGTACGGCGTCCCGCGCGGAACCCCACGGGAACGAGGTCGCGTACGGGCCGATCCGGCCGAACTCCTCCCGCGCCTCCGCCCACCGCTCCCGCTCCACGAGGACGTGCGCGAGCAGGTTGCGGACCTCGGCCGGCCAGGGGTCGCCCGCCGGGAACGCCGCCGACAGGGCCAGGGCCCGGTCCGCCGCGCGGTCCACCCGGCCCGGGGACCCGGACCCGTCCCGTCCCGGCTCCGTCCGCAGCGCGTCGTGGGCGGCGCGGACCGGCAGCGCCCGTACGAGGGAGCGCGGGGCGGCGTCGTCGGCGGCCCGCTCGGCGAAGTCGAAGGCGGCGCGGTGCGAGCCGTCCCCCTGCGCGGACAGGTACTTCAGCGCCGCGACGTGGGAGCCGTAGTGGTGCGGGGAGCGGCGCACGGCCTGCGCCCAGAGCGTCTCGAAGACGGCTGCCCCGGCCCGCGCGCCGCGCGCGTGGTCCAGGGCGAGCCGCCACGGCACCGGGTCGTGCCCCGCCTCCTCGGCGACCGCCCGGACCAGCGGGTCGAGCTCGCGCAGCCGCTCGGCCCGCGCGGGGGAGTCCCACGCCCTGCGGACGGCGAGCTGCGCCGTGACGAGGAGGGCGTCGGGGTCGCGGGGCGCGGCCGAGACCCACCGGGCCAGCCAGTCGTCCCTCCGGTACGCGAAGGCGGCGAGCCGGACGACGTACCGGTCGCGGTCCTCCCACTCCGCGGCGTCCCGGGTGGTGGCGAGCAGCTTCGCCGCGGGGTCCGGGTCGGCCAGGGCGGCGGCGACCAGGGCGGGGGCGAGCCGCTCGTCCGGGGCGTCGAGCAGCACGTCGTCGTCCGGCACGAGCCCGGCGGCGAGCCGGGGGGCGTGCCGGACCGAACGGACGGTGCCGACCAGGGTGCGGAACAAGGACATGGTGTGACGTATTGTCCCCCGCTCACACCCCCGGCGGCAGCCGGGTCCACCCGGTCACGACAGCACTCTCACCCCGTCGTGACAGCTTCCACACCCTCTTCGCGACGCTCTCCCGCGCGGCGCTCCTCCGCCCCGCGCCCTCCGCCCCGCGTCCTCTCGTCCCGCGCGTGGCCCCCCGCGCCCTCCTCCGCCCCGTCCGCGCGGTGCTCCTCCCCGCGAGGGCCCCTCACCCCCTGCTCAGCAGCCGGGTCGCCCCCGCCGCCACCGTCGTCGCCAGAATCCAGCCCAGCAGGATCAGCCCCGTCACCACCCACTGCCAGGCGCCCTCCAGACGCCAGTAGCCCTCCTGGCCGAGGTTGATCACCGGCAGCAGCAGATCGAGCGCGTACAGCGAGCCGTTCCACTCGGGCGCCTCGTCCGCCTTCAGCGGCACCGGGTGGTAGCGGGAGAAGGCCACCGCGCCCGCCGCCCACAGCACCGCCATCCAGAGCGCCGCCCGCCCCGGCCGGTAGCCGTACGCCACGGCCCAGTCCTGGAGGTACCCCCAGAGCTTCCCGGCCAGGGGCAGCGTCTCCCGTCTGCGCCGCTGCTTGGCGAGCAGCACCTCGCGGGCGTCGGCGTCCTCGCCGCTGTTGCGCAGCACCGTCGCGAGGCGCTCGTACGGCTCGGGGGCGTACTCCGGGGTCGCCGCCGCCACCCACTCCAGCCGGAGCGACAGCGGGAAGCGCTCGTACGGCACCAGGTTCTCGTAGACGAAGCCGCCCATCGCCAGGCCGCCGGGCCCCGGCCAGCTGCTCCACATGTCGAGGAGCGTGACGACCTTGGCGCCGTTGAGCACCACCCGCCCCTCCTCCGGCCGCTCCCCGTTGAACCGCAGCTCCGGTGTGGTGATCCGGCGCAGCGACACCTCCTCGCGGCGGGAGCCGTCCAGCAGGAACCGGGCGTGCTTCAGGTCCACCGCGTCGCCGAACCGTCCGTCGTCGAGCCGCACCCCGCCGTGGAACTCGGTCGGCTTGTCCCGGGTCCCCGGGACGGGCCCGAGGCCGTACGGCGGGGTGGCCGTCGAGTCGACCGTGCCCTCGGCGGCCTCGCGCACCCACGCCGCGTTCAGGTAGAGCGTGCGCTCCACCGTCAGCTGCGGGGCGTTGAGCGCGCGGCGGTCCCGCGCCGCCCGCAGCACGCTGCCGCGCAGGTTGAGCGAGACGCCGACCTGTGCCCCGCGCAGGCTCAGCTCCCCGTACGTCTCGATCCGCTCGGCCTGGAGGTCCTGGGCGACCACCATCCCGTCCGCGGTGATCGCCCGCCCCCGCTGGTCGGGCCACACCTGGATCTCGTTGATCAGCAGGTCGGTGCCGATCTGGGCGTCCGTGAGCCGGATGCCCCACCGCACCCGGCAGCGCGGCAGGTGCAGGTCCCCCTCCGTGTGCAGCCGGGCCGCCTCCAGGCGCGGCAGCGCGCACTCGACCATCCGCAGGGTGCCGAACCGGGCCTCGGGCACCATCACCTCGCCGTCGAACCGGCAGCCGCGCAGCTCCACGTACGGCCCTATGGCCCCGCCCGCCAGGTCCAGCACGCCGGTGACCCGGGCCCCGTACAGCTTCAGCGCCGCCACCCGGCCGGACAGGGCGGGCGGTCCGGCGAGCAGCAGCAGCGCCAGCACCTCGGCGCGCACGCTCCGCTCCTCCCCCCACTCCCATCCCCCGAACGGGTCGTCCCGCTCCGCGACCCCCTCCGTCAGATCGCACGTCCCGCCCACGCGGAACGCCCGCCACAGGGCCCGCTCCGGGCCCGTGAGGTCGTCCGGCATCCCGTCCTCGTGCGGCTCGGTCACTGCCGCCCCCTCGCTTTCCACGATCCGTACCCACGGCTCCGTTCCCCGGGCTCCGTGGATTCGTACAGCCGTTCTTCCCGCTGTGTGACGGGCTGAACGCTAACGGTCAGGAGTGGCGACAAGACGCCAGTGGGGCGTGTATCAGCCAGTGATACGGGCGTCCGGTGCCGTGGGCCGTCTGAGAGAATTGACCCGTGATCTCTCGAATCGATCTGCGCGGCGAGACCCTTCCCGAGGGTTCCGCCCTGCGCGACCTGCTGCCCCGTGCCGAGTTCGACGTGGAAGCCGCCCTGGAGAAGGTGCGGCCGATCTGCGAGGACGTACGGCATCACGGCGCGGCCGCGGTGATCGAGTACGGGGAGAAGTTCGACGGCGTGCGGGTCGGGTCCCTGCGCGTCCCCGCCGGAGAGCTCACCCGCGCCCTCGACGAGCTGGACCCGGCCGTCCGCGCCGCCCTGGAGGAGTCCGTCCGCCGCGCCCGCCTCGTCCACCGCGAGCAGCGCCGCGCCACCCACACCACCCAGGTCGTCCCCGGCGGCACCGTCACCGAGAAGTGGATCCCCGTCGAGCGCGTCGGCCTGTACGTGCCGGGCGGCCGTTCGGTCTACCCCTCGTCCGTGGTGATGAACGTCGTCCCGGCCCAGGAGGCCGGCGTCGAGGGCGTCGCCGTCGCCTCGCCCCCGCAGAAGGAGTTCGGCGGCCTGCCGCACCCCACGATCCTGGCCGCCTGCGCCCTGCTCGGCGTGGACGAGGTCTACGCCGCCGGCGGCGCCCAGGCCGTCGCCATGTTCGCCTACGGCACGGAGGGCACCGGGGACGAGCCCGGCTGCGCCCCCGTCAACCTGGTCACCGGCCCCGGCAACATCTACGTGGCCGCCGCCAAGCGCCTCCTCAAGGGCCGCATCGGCATCGACGCCGAGGCCGGCCCCACCGAGATCGCGATCCTCGCGGACTCCACCGCCGACCCCGCGCACGTCGCCGCCGACCTCATCAGCCAGGCCGAGCACGACCCGATGGCCGCCTCCGTCCTCGTCACCGACTCCGAGGAGCTGGCCGCGGCCACCGAGGCCGAACTGAAGACGCAGGTCGCCGCCGCCAAGCACGTCGACGACCGGATCGTCCCCGCCCTCTCCGGCCGCCAGTCCGCGATCGTCCTCGTCCGCGACCTCGCCGACGGCCTCAGGGTCGTGGACGCGTACGGCGCCGAGCACCTGGAGGTCCAGACCGCCGACGCCGCCGCCGTCGCGGACCGCGTCCGCAACGCCGGCGCGATCTTCGTCGGCCCCTGGGCCCCCGTCTCCCTCGGCGACTACTGCGCCGGCTCCAACCACGTCCTGCCCACCGGCGGCTGCGCCTGCCACTCCTCGGGCCTCTCCGTGCAGTCCTTCCTGCGCGGGGTGCACATCGTGGACTACACGCGCGACGCCCTCGCGGACGTCGCCCGCCACGTGGTGACCCTGGCGGAGGCCGAGGACCTGCCGGCCCACGGCGCGGCGGTCAAGGCGAGGTTCGGATGGAAGGTGCCGGAGACCAAGTGACCGGAATCGACGACCTCCCCGTCCGCGACGAACTGCGCGGCAAGACCCCCTACGGCGCCCCCCAGCTCGACGTCCCCGTCCAGCTGAACACCAACGAGAACCCGTACCCGCTGCCCGAGCCGCTGGTGGCCCGGATCGCGGAACGGGTCGCCGAGGCCGCCCGGGGCCTCAACCGCTACCCCGACCGCGACGCCCTCGAACTGCGCACCGAGCTGGCCCGCTACCTCACCCGCACCGGCGGCCACCCGGTCACCGCCGAGAACGTCTGGGCGGCCAACGGCTCCAACGAGGTCCTCCAGCAGCTGCTCCAGACCTTCGGCGGCCCCGGCCGCACCGCGATCGGCTTCGAACCCTCGTACTCGATGCACTCCCTGATCGCCCGCGGCACCGGCACCGGCTGGATCTCCGGGCCCCGGAACGACGACTTCACCATCGACGTGGCGGCGGCGGAGAGGGCGATCGCCGAGCACCGCCCGGACGTCGTCTTCGTCACCTCGCCCAACAACCCCACCGGCACCGCCGTCGAGGCCGACACCGTCCTCGCCCTGTACGCGGCGGCCCGGGCCGCCGGCCCCTCGATGGTCGTCGTGGACGAGGCGTACGTCGAGTTCAGCCACCGGGACTCGCTGCTGCCCCTCCTGGAGGGCCGCCCGAACCTGGTGGTCTCCCGGACCATGTCCAAGGCGTTCGGCGCCGCCGGGCTCCGCCTCGGCTACCTCGCCGCCCACCCGGCCGTGGTCGACGCCGTCCAGCTGGTCCGCCTCCCGTACCACCTCTCCGCCGTCACCCAGGCGACCGCGCTCGCCGCCCTGGAGCACACCGACACCCTCCTCGGGTACGTCGAACAGCTCAAGGCCGAGCGCGACCGGCTCGTCACCGAGCTGCGGGCGATGGGCTGCGAGGTCACGGAGTCCGACGCCAACTTCGTGCAGTTCGGGAGGTTCCCCGACGCCCACGCCGCCTGGCGGAAGATCCTCGACCGGGGCGTCCTGGTCCGGGACAACGGCGTGCCGGGGCGGCTGCGGGTCACCGCGGGCACCCCCGAAGAGAACGACGCGTTCCTCGACGCGGTCCGTGAATTGATGAAGGAGCAGGAACGATGAGCCGCGTAGGCCGCGTTGAGCGCGCCACCAAGGAGACCTCCGTCGTCGTCGAGATCGACCTCGACGGCACCGGCAGGGTCGACGTGTCGACCGGGGTCGGCTTCTACGACCACATGCTCGACCAGCTCGGCCGCCACGGTCTGTTCGACCTCACCGTGAAGACCGACGGCGACCTGCACATCGACACGCACCACACCATCGAGGACACCGCCCTCGCCCTCGGCGCCGCCTTCCGGCAGGCCCTCGGCGACAAGGTCGGCATCTACCGCTTCGGCAACTGCACCGTCCCGCTGGACGAGTCGCTCGCCCAGGTCACCGTGGACCTCTCCGGCCGCCCGTACCTCGTGCACACCGAGCCCGAGAACATGGCGCCGATGATCGGCTCGTACGACACGACGATGACCCGCCACATCTTCGAGTCCTTCGTCGCCCAGGCCCAGATCGCGCTGCACGTCCACGTCCCGTACGGGCGCAACGCCCACCACATCGTGGAGTGCCAGTTCAAGGCCCTCGCCCGTGCTCTCCGCTACGCCTCCGAGCGCGACCCGCGCGCCGCCGGCATCCTCCCCTCCACGAAGGGCGCCCTCTAGTCGTGAACGGCCTCTCCACCGTCCTGATCGTCGTCGGGCTCTTCCTGCTCGGCGGCATCTACTCCTTCGCCAAGCAGAAGATGCCCAAGGGCCTGATCGTGCTCCTCTCCCTCGGCGCCGCGATGTGCCTCGCCGCCGGAGTGGTCCGTCTGGACGTGTGGGCATGAGCGCGGCCGGAAGCCCCAGGAAGGTCGTCGTCTTCGACTACGGCTTCGGCAACGTGCGCTCCGCCGAGCGCGCGCTCGCCCGCGTCGGCGCCGACGTCGAGATCACCCGCGACTACGAGACGGCCATGAACGCCGACGGACTCCTCGTCCCCGGCGTCGGTGCCTTCTCCGCCTGCATGCGGGGGCTCAGGGAGGCCCGCGGCGACTGGATCGTCGGCCGCCGCCTCGCCGGCGGCCGCCCCGTCATGGGCATCTGCGTCGGCATGCAGATCCTCTTCGCCCGGGGCGTCGAGCACGGCGTGGAGACCGGGGGACTCGACGAGTGGCCCGGCACCGTCGAGCCGCTGAACGCCCCCGTCGTCCCCCACATGGGCTGGAACACCGTCGAGGCCCCCGCCGGCAGCGAGCTGTTCGCCGGGCTCGACGCCGGAGCCCGGTACTACTTCGTGCACTCCTACGCGGTGCGCGAGTGGTCCCTGGAGGTCGGCAACCCCAACATCCGCGCCCCCAAGGTCACCTGGGCCACCCACGGCGAGCCGTTCGTCGCGGCCGTCGAGAACGGCGCCCTGTGGGCCACCCAGTTCCACCCCGAGAAGTCCGGCGACGCCGGAGCCCAGCTCCTCACCAACTGGATCGGAACCCTGTGAGCACTCTCGAACTCCTCCCCGCCGTGGACGTCCGCGACGGCCGGGCCGTCCGCCTCGTGCACGGCGAGTCCGGCACCGAGACCTCCTACGGCTCCCCGCTCGAAGCGGCCCTCGCCTGGCAGAACTCCGGAGCCGAGTGGCTGCACCTGGTCGACCTCGACGCGGCCTTCGGCACCGGCGACAACCGCGAGCTGGTGGCCGGGGTCGCGGGGGCCATGGACATCAAGGTCGAGCTCTCCGGCGGCATCCGCGACGACGCCTCGCTCGCCGCCGCCCTCGCCACCGGCTGCACCCGCGTCAACCTCGGCACCGCCGCCCTGGAGACCCCCGAGTGGGTCGCCAAGGTCATCGCCGAGTACGGCGACCGGATCGCCGTCGGCCTCGACGTGCGCGGCACGACCCTGCGCGGCCGGGGCTGGACCCGCGACGGCGGCGACCTGTACGAGACGCTCGCCCGCCTCGACTCCGAGGGCTGCGCCCGCTACGTCGTCACCGACATCGCCAAGGACGGCACCCTCCAGGGCCCCAACCTGGAACTCCTGAAGAACGTCTGCGCGGCGACCGACAAGCCCGTCGTCGCCTCCGGCGGGGTCTCCTCCCTGGACGACCTGCGGGCCCTGGCCGGCCTGGTCCCGCTGGGCGTCGAGGGCGCGATCGTCGGCAAGGCGCTGTACGCCGAGGCCTTCACCCTCGAAGAGGCGCTCGAAGTGGTGGCCCGCGCATGACGGAGGAGATCCGCAAGGTCACCACCGGCGCCCCCTGGGAGGAGCAGTTCGGCTACTCCCGCGCGGTGGAGCTGCCCAACGGGCTGGTCCTGGTCGCCGGCTGCACGTCGGTGGTCGGCGGCCAGATCGCCGCCGGCGGCCCCTACGAGCAGGCGGTCAACTCCTTCCGGGTGGCCTTCGACGCGCTGGAGCGGCTCGGCCTGGGCGCCGAGCACGTCGTCCGCACCCGGATGTACCTCACCCACGCCCGGGACATAGAGGAGGTCGGCCGCGCCCACAGGGAGCTGTTCGACGCCGTGCGCCCGGTCGCCACGATGATCATCGTCTCCGGCTTCGTCGACCCGAGCCTGGTCGTCGAGGTCGAGGTCGAGGCGTACCGCCCCCAGGGGCGGGGAGGGGAGGGCGCGTGAGTCTCGCCGTACGGGTCATTCCCTGCCTGGACGTGGACGACGGCCGGGTCGTCAAGGGCGTCAACTTCCAGAACCTGCGGGACGCGGGCGACCCCGTCGAGATGGCGAAGCTGTACGACGCCGAGGGCGCCGACGAGCTGACCTTCCTCGACATCACCGCCTCCTCCGGCAACCGGGAGACCACCTACGACGTGGTGCGCCGCACCGCCGAGCAGGTCTTCATCCCGCTCACGGTCGGCGGCGGGGTCCGCTCGGCCGAGGACGTCGACAAGCTGCTGCGGGCGGGTGCCGACAAGGTCGGCGTGAACACCGCGGCCATCGCGCGCCCCGAGCTGATCCGGGAGATCGCGGAGCGCTTCGGCCGCCAGGTGCTCGTCCTGTCCGTGGACGCGCGCCGCACCGCGACCGGCTCCTTCGAGGTCACCACGCACGGCGGCCGCGAGGGCACCGGCATCGACGCCGTCGAGTGGGCGCACCGCGCCGCCGAGCTCGGCGCGGGCGAGATCCTGCTCAACTCGATGGACGCGGACGGCACGAAGGACGGCTACGACACCGAGATGATCACGGCCGTGCGCAAGCACGTGACCGTGCCGGTGATCGCCTCCGGCGGCGCGGGGAAGCTCTCCGACTTCCCGCCGGCCGTCGCGGCGGGCGCGGACGCGGTGCTCGCCGCCTCCGTCTTCCACTTCGGGGACCTGCGGATCTCGCAGGTCAAGGAGACGCTGCGGGAGGCGGGCCACCCGGTCCGCTGAGAACGGTTCCGCTTTCTGGAAGGGCCCCTCCGGGGGCCCTTCTTCTCACCCAATCGTGCAGGATTTCTTTCGCAATTTTAGTTGCGCAACTTTTCTTTCGTATTTAGGGTCAGGGTCATGACCTCACCGGAGAACCGCCGGATCACCGACCTCGGCACCCTCAAGGCCGTCGCGCACCCCCTGCGGATGCGCCTCTACCGCGCCCTCTTCACGGCCCGCACCGCCACCGCCTCCCAGCTCGCCGCCCAGGTCGACGAGGCCGTCTCCCTCGTCAGCTACCACCTGCGCAAGCTCGCCGACCACGGCCTCATCGAGGAGGCCGCGGCCCGGTCCACGGACGGCCGCGAACGCTGGTGGCAGCCCAGCTCGTACGGCTTCAGCATCCACGACGAGGACATGCGCGACGCCCCCGAACTCGCCGCCGCCAACGCCGCCTTCAGCCGCACGGTCGAGGCACAGCGCGCCGAGATGCAGGCCCGCTTCCTCGACGAGCGGCACACCTGGTCCGACGCGTGGCGCACCGCCTCCACCGCCTCCGAGTGGCTGCCCCGCCTCACCGCCCCCGAACTCGCCGGACTCACCGCCGAACTGGACGCCGTCGTCAGGAAGTACGACCAGCGCGCCCGCGCCGCCGAAGAGTCCGGCGACACCGAGGGGCGCGAGAACGTCGCCGTCCACATCCACGCCTTCCCCTACCGCGCATGAGCGCCGCCGTCCTCGCCGCCGCCCCGTCGCGGCCCGCCCACCGCGACCCCCTGGTCCTGCGCTGGCTCGGCGCCCACACCGCCTCCACCCTCGGCGACGCCGTCTACCACCTGGCCCTCTCCTGGGCCGCCGTCCGGGGCGGCACCCCGGCGGAGGCGGGACTCGTGATGGCCGTCTCCGCCGTGCCCCGGGCCCTGCTGATGCTCGGCGGGGGAGTGGTCGCGGACCGCTTCGGTCCCCACCGGGTCGTCATCGCCTCCGACGGCGCCCGCTGCCTCGTGGTCCTCGCCCTGGCCGCGCTCGTCCTGGCCACCGCGCCCGCCCTCTGGGTCCTGGCCGCCGCCGCCCTCGTCTTCGGCGTCCTCGACGCCCTCTTCCTGCCCGCCGTCGGCGCCCTGCCGCCCCGGCTGGCCCCGCGCGACCAGCTCGCCCGCGTCCAGGGCACGCGCGGCCTCGGCCAGCGCGCCGGAGCCGTCCTCGGCGCCCCGCTCGGCGGCCTCGCGGTCGCCCTCGGCGGACCGGGCGCCGCGTTCGCGGCCGCCGGGCTGCTCTTCGCGCTCTCCCTGCCCCTGCTGACCGGGCTCCGCCTGCGCCCGCTGCCCGCCGGCACCGGGACGCGGACCGGGAGGCGCACCGCCCTCGGTGACCTCGCCGACGGCCTGCGCCACCTGCGCGGCCACCGGGTCCTCGGACCCCTCATGATCGTCATCGCGCTCGGCGACCTCGGCTTCGTCGGCCCCCTCAACGTCGGCCTCGTGCTCCTCTCCGACCAGCGCGGCTGGGGCGCCTCCGGCATGGGCTGGGTCCTCGCCGGCTTCGGCACCGGCGCGGCGGCCTCCTCGCTGCTGCTCGGCGTCAAGGGCCGGGTCCCGCGCGCCGGAGCCGTCCTCGGCGGAACCACGGCCCTCGGAGCCGTCTCGGTCGGCGCGCTCGCCCACGCCCCGCTGCTGCCGGCCGCCGTGCTCCTCGCGCTCTCCGTCGGCTTGCTCGCCGGACTCTCCGGAGCACTGGCCGGCGCCCTCCTCCAGACCGAGTGCGACCCCGCGTACCTCGGCCGCGTCTCCGCCGTCGCGAGCCTGTGCAGCCTGGGGTTCGCCCCGCTGGGCTTCCCGCTCACCGGGGCGGCCATCGGCCTCTGGGGCCCCGGGCCGGTCTTCACCGTCAGCGCCGCCGTCTGCGCCCTGGCGGGCGTGTACGCCCTGGCCGTCCCGGCCCTGCGCCACGCCGAACTGCCCCGGGCCTGATCCTCAGATGCCGAGCTGCTTCGTCTCCCGCAACCGCTCGATCGCCCCGGGCTCGCCCTCCAGGGCCACCTTCGCCGCCGACTGGCGCCCGTACAGGTACATCGTCAGCTCGCCCGGCTCCCCGGAGGCCGTCACCACCGGGGCGCCGCGACGGGCCACCACCGTCTGGCCGTCCGGGCGGCGCAGCACCAGGCCCACCGGGGCCCTGCGGCCCAGGAAGCGGGCCGTCCGCTCCAGACGGGACCAGAGGACGTCCGCGAAGACCGGATCGAGCTCGCGGGGCGACCAGTGGGGCTGCGCCCGCCGCACGTCCTCCGCGTGCACGTAGAACTCGACCACGTTCGCCCCCTCGTCCACCTGCTTGACGGCGAAGGGCGAGAACTTCGGCGGTCCCGTCCGGACGAGCCGGATCAGCTCCTCGTACGGCTTGTCCGCGAACTCCGCCTGCACCCGGTCCCGCCGGTCCTTCAGCAGCGGTACGAGCGAGCCGGCCGCCGCGTCCGGGCGCCGCTCCCGCACCACCACATGGGCCGCGAGGTCCCGGGTCCGCCAGCCCTCGCAGAGCGTCGGCGCGTCCGGACCCGCCGCTTCCAACAGGTCAGCCAGCAGAAGCCGTTCACGTTTGGCATGGGTCGACATGTCCGCCAGCCTACGGCGGACGCGGGCGGTCCGCCCAGTGGACGCCCCGCCGGTCACCGCCCCCGGGCGCGGCACAATGGCGCCATGAGCAGCAACCTCGACCCGGCCCTCTCCGCCCGCCTCAAGCGCAGCCCGGACGGGCTCGTCCCCGCCATCGCCCAGCAGTACGACACCGGCGAGGTGCTGATGCTCGGCTGGATGGACGACGAGGCCCTGCACCGCACCCTCACCACCGGCCGCTGCACCTACTGGTCCCGCAGCCGGGGCGAGTACTGGGTCAAGGGCGACACCTCCGGCCACGTCCAGCACGTCAAGTCCGTCGCCCTCGACTGCGACGCCGACACCCTCCTCGTCAAGGTCGACCAGGTCGGGGCCGCCTGCCACACCGGCGCCCGCACCTGCTTCGACGCCGACGTCCTCCCCGTGTCCCAGTAAGGTCCGGTGCCATGGATCTCGAGACCTTCCGCAAGCTGGCGGCCGACCGCCGCGTCATCCCCGTCGGCCGCAGGCTCCTCGCGGACGGCGACACCCCGGTCGGGCTCTACCGCAAGCTCGCCGCCGAACGCCCCGGCACCTTCCTCCTCGAATCCGCGGAGAACGGCCGCAGCTGGTCCCGCTACTCCTTCGTCGGCGTCCGCAGCGACGCCACCCTGACGGTGAAGGACGGCGAGGCCCACTGGCTCGGCACCCCGCCCGTCGGCGTCCCCACGGACGGCGACCCCCTCCAGGCCCTGCGCGCCACCGTCGAGGCCCTCCACACCCCCCGGGACCCGGCGGCCCCGTTCGACGGCGGGCTGCCGCCCTTCACCGGCGGCATGGTCGGCTACCTCGGCTACGACATCGTCCGCCGCCTGGAGAGGATCGGCGAGCACGGCCGCGACGACCTGGAACTCCCCGAGCTGACCATGCTCCTCACCAGCGACCTCGCGGTCCTGGACCACTGGGACGGCACGGTCCTCCTGATCGCCAACGCGATCAACCACAACGACCTGGAGACCGGCGTCGACGAGGCGTACGCGCACGCCGTCGCCCGCCTCGACGCGATGGAGGCCGACCTGGCCCGCCCGGTCGCGGCCGTCCCCACCGCCCTGCCCGCCTCCGAACTGCCCGCGTACTCGGCCCTCTGGGGCGGCCCTGCCTACCGGGACGCAGTCGAGGACATCAAAGAGCGGATCCGGGCCGGCGAGGCCTTCCAGGTCGTGCCCTCGCAGCGGTTCGAGACCCCCTGCACCGCCTCCGCGCTCGACGTCTACCGGGTCCTGCGGGCCACCAACCCCTCCCCGTACATGTACCTCTTCCGGTTCGAGAACGGCTTCGACGTCGTCGGGTCCAGCCCCGAGGCCCTGGTCAAGGTCGAGGACGGACGGGCACTGCTCCACCCCATCGCCGGCACCCGGCACCGGGGCGCCACCCCGCAGGAGGACCACGACCTCGCCGAGGAACTGCTCGCCGACCCCAAGGAGCGCGCCGAGCACCTCATGCTCGTCGACCTCGGCCGCAACGACCTCGGCCGGGTCTGCGTGCCCGGCTCCGTGGAGGTCGTGGACTTCATGTCGGTCGAGCGCTACTCCCACGTCATGCACATCGTCTCCACCGTGACCGGCCGGGTCGCGGAGGACCGCACCGCCTTCGACGTCCTCACCGCCTGCTTCCCCGCCGGGACGCTCTCCGGCGCCCCCAAGCCCCGCGCCATGCAGATCATCGAGGAGCTGGAGCCCTCCCGGCGCGGCCTGTACGGCGGATGTGTCGGTTATCTCGACTTCGCCGGCGACGCGGACACCGCCATCGCCATCCGTACCGCCCTGCTCCGCGACGGCACCGCGTACGTGCAGGCCGGGGCGGGCGTCGTCGCCGACTCCGACCCGGCGGCCGAGGACGACGAGTGCCGCAACAAGGCCGCCGCCGTCCTCCGGGCCGTCCACACCGCCAACCGGATGAAAAGCTCCTGAGCCCGTGGGGGATAGTGGGTACGTGAGCGCCGTACCCGTACCCCAGCCCCGGGCCGCCCGCGCGGCCGCCCCCTCCGGTGGCCGTCGCAGCCTGGCCGCGGCCCTCCTCCTCGGCGCCCTCGGCGCCACCGTCGTCCTGCTCTCCGCCGGACAGACCTGGGCGGAGGGCACCGCGTCCGTCGGCGGCGGCAGCGTGCCCGTCGAGGCCGACGGCGGCACCGTCACCGGTGTGCCGACCGCCCTCGCGATCGTCGGCCTCGCCGCGCTCTTCGCCGTCTTCGCGGTCCGCCGCGCCGGCCGCACCCTCGTCGCCGCGCTCCTCGCGCTGAGCGGCGCGGGTGCCGTCCTCGCCGCCGTCCTCGGCGCCTCCGACCGGGCCGCCCTGGACGCCGAGGCCGCCCGGATCAGCGGCGACACCTCCGCCGCCGTGGCCGGCCTGACCCACACCGCCTGGCCCTACGTGACCGCCGCGGGCGCCGCCCTCCTCCTCCTCGCCGGCCTCCTCGCACTCCGCTTCGGCGGGAGCTGGCCCGCCATGGGAGGCCGCTACGAGCGGACCGGCGCCCCCCGCGCCGGACGCGGGGCCCCCGCCACCGTCCCGGACCGGCCCGAGGACCTGTGGAAGGCCCTGGACCGGGGCGAGGACCCCACCCGCGGCGCGTGACCCGGGGGCCGGCCGCGACGCGTGATCGTCCGGGCACCCCCGATTCACCCCCGCGACCCCGCGTGCGGGACAATGAGCGCCGAGTGTCCGCGCACGCGAGACCTCACCACCGAGCAACAGCAACGAGGAGCAACTCATGGCGGGCAGCGCCCACGGACACACCCCGGCCGCCTGGACCGGTGTCATCATCTCCTTCATCGGCTTCTGCATCGCCGGGGTCTTCATGGTGGCCGCCAACGTGCCCGGTTTCTGGGCGGGCATCGGCGTCGTCCTGCTCGGCGGGGCCGTCGGCGGCGCGATGAAGCTCGCGGGCCTCGGCATGCCGAAGGAGTCGGCCGACGTGACCGCCGCCCGCGAGGCCGCGACCACGTCCGCGCGGGCCCGTCACTGACACCGCACCACGCACCCGAGGGCGCATCCCGGCACGGCCGGGCTGCGCCCCCGCGCGTCAGGGGCGAGAATCGGCGCGTGGACGCGCATCCGACACCCGACACGGCGACCGGCCCCGCCCCCCGCACCCGGTCGGCCGAACCCGCCGGCACGAATGTCGGGGACCCCGCGACGGCCTCCGCCGGACCCCGGCCGCACCCCGGCCCCCCGCTGCCGCCCCCGCCCCCGCCGCCCCGGTCACGGGCGCGCCGGCTCCTCGCGCCGGCGGGGACGATCGCCGGGGTCGTCGCGGCGTTCGCGTACGTCGGGGCCGTCGACCCCAACGAACCCGGCCACTACCCGGTCTGCCCGCTGCTCCGCCTCACCGGCGTGTACTGCCCCGGCTGCGGCGGACTCCGCAGCGCCCACGCCTTCGCCCACGGCGACCTCCCGGCCGCCCTCGGCTCCAACGCCCTCGCCGTCGCCGGCTACGCCGTCTTCGCCGTCTTCGCCGCCGTGTGGCTGGTTCGCGCCTTCCGCGGGCTGCCCACGCGCCTCACGGTCCCCCCGGCCCTGTGGTGGGCGGCCGGAACCGTCCTGGCCCTCTTCACCCTGGTCCGCAACCTTCCCCTCGGCTCCGCGCTGGCCCCCTGAGGGCCCCCGGGGCCCCGGCGGAACGTCCCAGCAGATGGGACGCCGATCCGGCCGATGCGGGCCGGAAGCCGTCCTGCGGATAGGATCGACGTGGCTGAACCCGCTTCGTCATCACCGTCCCGGAAGGGGGCCCTCGCGTGAGTGTGCTCGACGAGATCATCGAAGGCGTCCGCGCCGACCTCGCAGAGCGGCAGGCGCGGGTCACCCTCGACGAGCTCAAGGAGCGCGCCGCCAAGGCCCCGCAGGCCAAGGACGGCGTCGCCGCGCTGCGCGGCGACGGCGTCAAGGTGATCTGCGAGGTCAAGCGCTCCAGCCCGTCCAAGGGCGCGCTCGCCGCGATCGCCGACCCGGCCGCCCTGGCCGCGGACTACGAGGCGGGCGGCGCGGCCGTCATCTCCGTCCTCACCGAGGAGCGCCGCTTCGGCGGCTCGCTCGCCGACCTGGAGACCGTCCGCGCCCGGGTCGACGTCCCGGTCCTGCGCAAGGACTTCATCGTCACCGCCTACCAGCTCTGGGAGGCCCGCGCGTACGGAGCCGACCTGGCGCTCCTCATCGTCGCCGCCCTGGAGCAGGAGGCCCTCGTCTCCCTCATCGAGCGCGCCGAGTCCATCGGGCTCACCCCGCTGGTCGAGGCGCACGACGAGGAGGAGGCCGAGCGCGCCGTCGAGGCGGGCGCCCGGATCATCGGCGTCAACGCCCGCAACCTCAAGACCCTCAAGGTCGACCGTTCGACCTTCGAGCGCGTCGCCCCCGAGATCCCCGCGCACATCGTCAAGGTCGCCGAGTCCGGCGTCCGCGGCCCGCACGACCTCATCGCCTACGCCAACGCGGGCGCCGACGCCGTCCTCGTGGGCGAGTCCCTGGTGACCGGCCGCGACCCCAAGGCCGCCGTCGCGGACCTGGTCGCCGCCGGCGCCCACCCGGCCCTCCGGCACGGCCGGAACTGACCGGCCCGTGACGCCCCGCCACGACACGCCGACGCCCCCGGGTACCGCCCGGGGGAACGCCGCCGTGCCCGTGCCGCCGGCGCCCGGACGCCTCGCCCGGCTCCGCACCGCCGCCGCCCCCCTCCCCGCGCACGCCCCCCTGGCCCGGGGCTGCCGCCCGCGCGGCTGCCGCGCGCCCGCACGCCGGGTCCTCGGCCGCCGGGTGCGGTACGTGATCGGCGACGAACCCGGCCAGGTCAACGGCATGCGATGGCGCCCGCGCCCCGCGCGCTTCCCCACGTAGTACGACGACGCCCGGGACGCGTTCCGGAGGTCCCGTCCGCCCCTCCCCGGGCGGACGCGGCCGCGACGCCGGAACGCGCCCCGGCCGCGGTCCGGGCACCGGCCCCGTCGTGCGCACGCGAGCGGCTCGCGCGCCCATCGTGACCACCACCCGCACGTGATCCCGGGGCACCCGCCCCGCGAGGAGCAACCGCATGTCCAGCGAGTTCTTCATCCCCGACCTGGAGGGCCAGGTCCCCACCGCCGAGGGCTACTTCGGCGCCTACGGCGGCAAGTTCATCCCGGAGGCCCTGGTCGCCGCCGTGGACGAGGTCGCCGTCGAGTACGACAAGGCGAAGGACGATCCCGAGTTCGCCCGCGAGCTGAACGACCTGATGGTGAACTACACGGGCCGCCCGAGCGCCCTCACCGAGGTCCCCCGGTTCGCCGTGCACGCCGGCGGTGCCCGGATCTTCCTCAAGCGCGAGGACCTCAACCACACCGGCTCGCACAAGATCAACAACGTGCTCGGCCAGGCCCTCCTGACCAGGCGCATGGGCAAGACCCGGGTCATCGCGGAGACCGGCGCCGGACAGCACGGCGTCGCCACCGCCACCGCCTGCGCCCTCTTCGGGCTCGACTGCACCATCTACATGGGCGAGATCGACACGCGGCGCCAGGCGCTCAACGTGGCCCGGATGCGGATGCTCGGCGCCGAGGTCGTCGCCGTGAAGTCCGGCAGCCGCACCCTCAAGGACGCCATCAACGAGGCCTTCCGCGACTGGGTCGCCAACGTCGACCGGACGCACTACCTCTTCGGCACCGTCGCCGGCCCCCACCCCTTCCCCGCCATGGTCCGCGACTTCCACCGCGTCATCGGCGTCGAGGCCCGCCGCCAGGTCCTGGAGCGCGCCGGACGCCTCCCGGACGCGGCGGTCGCCTGCGTCGGCGGCGGCTCCAACGCCATCGGCCTCTTCCACGCCTTCGTCCCCGACGCCGGCGTGCGCCTGATCGGCTGCGAGCCGGCCGGCCACGGCGTCGAGACCGGCGAGCACGCGGCCACCCTCACCGCGGGCGAGCCCGGCATCCTGCACGGCTCGCGGTCGTACGTCCTCCAGGACGAGGAGGGCCAGATCACCGAGCCGTACTCGATCTCGGCGGGCCTGGACTACCCCGGCATCGGCCCCGAGCACGCGTACCTCAAGGACAGCGGGCGCGGCGAGTACCGCGCCGTCACCGACGCCGCCGCCATGCGGGCGCTGCGGCTGCTCTCCCGCACCGAGGGCATCATCCCGGCCATCGAGTCGGCACACGCCCTCGCCGGGGCGATCGAGGTCGGCGAGGAGCTGGGCCCCGAGGGCCTGATCGTCGTCAACCTCTCCGGGCGCGGAGACAAGGACATGGACACGGCCGCCCGCTACTTCGGCCTGTACGACACCGACGCCGAGGTGCCCGCGGACGGCGGCGCCGACGGCACCGCCGAGATCGAGGGGGACGCCGAGTGAGCGGCAACATCCAGCTTCTGAGCGACACGCTCGCCAAGGCGAAGGCGGAGGACCGGGCCGCGCTCATCGCCTACCTGCCGGCCGGCTTCCCGACCGTCGACGGCGGCATCGCGGCGGTCAAGGCCGTCCTCGACGGCGGCGCGGACGTCGTCGAGGTCGGCCTGCCGCACAGCGACCCCGTCCTCGACGGCCCGGTCATCCAGACCGCCGACGACATCGCCCTGCGCGGCGGCGTCAGGATCGCCGACGTCATGCGCACGGTCCGGGAGGCCCACGCGGCCACCGGCAAGCCGGTCCTCGTCATGACGTACTGGAACCCGATCGACCGGTACGGCGTCGAGCGCTTCACCGGGGAACTGGCCGCCGCGGGCGGCGCGGGCTGCATCCTGCCCGACCTCCCGGTCCAGGAGTCGGCCCTCTGGCGCGAGCACGCGGAGAAGCACGGCCTCGCGACCGTCTTCGTCGTCGCGCCCAGCAGCAGGGACGAGCGCCTCGCCACCATCACGGCGGCCGGGTCCGGCTTCGTCTACGCCGCCTCGCTCATGGGCGTCACCGGCACCCGCGCGTCGGTCGGCGCGCAGGCGTCCGACCTCGTCCGCCGCACCCGGGCCGCCGTCGCCCCCGGCCGGGACCTGCCCGTCTGCGTCGGGCTCGGCGTCTCCGACGCGGCCCAGGCCAGGGAGGTCGCCGCCTTCTCCGACGGCGTCATCGTCGGCTCCGCCTTCGTGAAGCGGATCCTCGACGCCGGCGACGACACCGCCGCCGGACTCGCCGCCGTAAGGGAACTGGCGGCCGAACTCGCCGAGGGCGTCCGCCGCGCCCCGTAACCCGTTCGGATGGATTCGGCACCGGGGAGGCGCGCACGTGCCTCCCCGGTTCGTTTCCCAGGGCGTGAGCGAGAACAACCGTGGTGACGGTAACCGGAACGCGCGGGAGCGCCTTCAGCAGCAGCGCGAGCGCGACAGGGCCCGCGACCGGCAGCGACGCGTCCTGATCGTGTCGTCGGCGGTGGTCGGCGTCCTCGCCCTGGCGGCGGTCGTCGGCGTGATCGCCGCCAACGCCGGCAAGGACGACGGCCCCTCCGGGGCCGGTCCGGTGGTCGCGCCGACCGGCTCCGTCGAGGACGACAAGCCCGCCATCCCCACCGGCAGGGCGGACGCCCCGTCCACCCTCGCCGTCTGGGAGGACTTCCGCTGCCCGGCGTGCGCCCAGTTCGAGAACGTCATGCGGGACTCCATCCACGAGCTGGAGGCCTCCGGCGCCCTCAAGGCCGAGTACCACCTCGCCACCCTCATCGACGGGAACATGGGCGGCAGCGGCTCCCTGCGCGCGGCGAACGCCGCGGCGTGCGCCCAGGACGCGGGGAAGTTCACCGCGTACCACGACACGCTCTACATCAACCAGCCGCAGGAGACCGACGACGCCTTCGGGAAGAACGGGAAGCTGATCGAGCTGGCGGCGAAGGTGCCGGGGCTCGACACGCCGGCGTTCCGCGCGTGCGTGGAGAACGGCACGCACGACGCCTGGGTGAAGAAGTCCAACGAGGCCTTCCAGAAGGGCGGCTTCCGGGGCACCCCGACCGTCCTCCTCAACGGGGAGCCGGTCTTCCCGACGAAGGGGAACGAACAGATCTCCCCGGAGAACCTGAAGAAGTGGGTCGCCGAGGCCAACAAGGGCAAGAAGCCCGGCACGGCCTCCTCGCCGGCGGGCTGAGCCGCCCCGGCTGTCCCGTTCCGGCCACCCGGCCCCGGGCGGAGCACCCCCGCCCCGGCCGGTCCGGCGCCCCGGCACCCCCGCCCCGGCCGGTCCGGCGCCGACGTCCCCCTCCGGCGTCCCGACCCGGCCGGGGCGCCCCCGGTCCGCCGCCCCGGTCCGCCTCCGCCGGGGCGGCCCGGCACGGTTAGTTACCCAGAAGTTGCCGGACGGACTGCCGTCCCGCCCGGCCGGCAGGGTAGCGTCGGACCTGCCATGGACCTTGCCTACATTCCCAGCCCGTCGACCGGCGTGATCCACCTCGGACCGATCCCGCTGCGCGGCTACGCCTTCTGCATCATCATCGGTGTCTTCGTCGCCGTCTGGTACGGCAACAAGCGCTGGATCGCCCGGGGCGGCACCGCCGGCACCGTGGCCGACATCGCCGTCTGGGCGGTGCCCTTCGGCCTCGTCGGCGGACGCCTCTACCACGTGATCACCGACTACCAGCTGTACTTCGGCGAGGGTGAGAACTGGGTCGACGCCTTCAAGATCTGGGAGGGCGGCCTCGGGATCTGGGGCGCCATCGCGCTCGGCGCGGTGGGCGCCTGGATCGGCTGCCGCCGCCGGGGCATCCCGCTCCCCGCGTACGCCGACGCCATCGCGCCCGGCATCGCCCTCGCCCAGGCCATCGGCCGCTGGGGCAACTGGTTCAACCAGGAGCTGTACGGCCGGCCGACCGACCTGCCCTGGGCCCTGAAGATCACCGAGAGCGCGAACCGCGAGGCCGGGACCTACCACCCGACCTTCCTGTACGAGTCGCTCTGGTGCGTCGGCGTCGCCCTCCTCGTCGTCTGGGCCGACCGCCGCTTCAGGCTCGGCCACGGACGCGCCTTCGCGCTCTACGTCGCCGCGTACTGCGCGGGCCGCGGCTGGATCGAGTACATGCGCGTGGACGAGGCGCACCACATCCTCGGCCTGCGCCTGAACGTGTGGACGGCGATCGTCGTCTTCGTGCTCGCCGTGCTCTACATCGTGGTCTCGGCGCGGACGCGGCCGGGACGCGAGGAGGTCGTGGAGCCGGGCGCCGTGGAGAAGGTCGTGGAGAAGGCCGTGGAGACGGAGCCGATCGAGGCCGGGAAGACCCCCGGCGACGAGGCGGCGGACGAGCCCGGCGACGACGCGGAGAACCAGCCCGGCGGCGGGGCGGCCGACGACGCGCGCGGCGCGGCGGACGACGGGCCGGAGGACGCGGCCCCCGACGCCCCCGCCCGGACCCGCCTCGACAAGGACGTGGAGCACGGCGCGGGCAGGAGCTGACCGACCGTGGCCGGAAGGGCCGCCGGGACCGATGGGGTCCCGGCGGCCCTTCCGCGTACGGGGAGCGGCACGGGCCGGGACGGAAGTTCTCCACGGTCACGTCGGCCCCGGCGGCGGGCGCGAGGAGGGTGTCGCGGCCGCCGGGCGCGGACAGGCCGAGGGTGATCGTCCGCTTGTTGCGGCCGAGGACCTTCCACCACGGGCCGACGCCGGCCTTGAGGGGCCGTGGCCCGGGACGGGGTGGGCTTGCGGGGGTGCTCCACCTTGACGGCGTCGGCGCCGGAGCCGCCCGGCACCATGGCCGCCATGGGGCCGGCGAAGAGGGTCGCCGGGTCCAGGACGCGCGGTCCGTGGAGGGGAGCGGCGGGACCGGCGGCCGGTGCGCCGCCCGGTGCGGGAGCGGTCATACGGGATCGGTCTCCAGGGTCTCGGGGGAGCGGAAGGCGGCCTCGATGTCGACGCGGTACGGCATCGAGGCCGACGCGCCCTCGCACCGCACGGAGAGCGCGGCGGCGGTCTGCGCCCAGGCGAGGGCCTCCGGGACGGGGCGGCCCTCGCCGAGGGCGACCGCGAGGGCGCCGGCGAAGGTGTCGCCCGCCCCGGTGGTGTCCACGGCCCGGACGCGGGGGGCGGGCACGGCGACCGGTTCGGCGCCGCGCGCCGCGTACAGGCTGCCGGCCGCGCCCAGGGTGACCACCACGGCGGGCACGTCCCGCAGCAGGGCCTCCGCGGCGGCGCGCGGGTCGGTGAGGCCGGTGAGGGCGGCCGCCTCGTGCTCGTTCGGCACCAGCAGGTCGGTGGCGGCGAGGAGCTCGGGCGGGAGGGGACGCGCGGGGGCGGGGGTGAGGACGGTGCGGACGCCGAGCCGGCGGGCGGCCGCGGCGCCCTCCACGACGACGGAGAGGGGGAGTTCGAGCTGGAGCAGCAGGAAGTCGGCGGTGCCGATGAGGGCCTCGTCGCCGGGGGAGAGGGCGGTGACGGCGCCGTTGGCCCCGGGGACGACGACGATCGCGTTGCCCCCCTCGTCGTCCACCACGACGTGGGCCGTGCCGGAGGGTCCGTCAACGGTGCGCAGCAGGTCGGTGTCCACCGCGCAGTGCTCCAGGGTGGCCCGGAGCCGTACCCCGAAGTCGTCCGTGCCGACCGCGCCGATCATCGCCACCTCGGCGCCGGCGCGGGCGGCGGCCACGGCCTGGTTGGCGCCCTTGCCGCCGGGGACCGTGCGGAAGGAGCGGCCGGTGACGGTCTCGCCGAGGGCCGGGGCCCTGGGCACGCGGGCGACGAGGTCCATGTTCGTGCTGCCGAGCACGACGATGCTGGTCATGGGCGTACTTCCTCCAGGTGTGCCAGTTCGGCCAGGGCGTCGAAACCGGTGCCGTCGAAGGACGGGACGGAGGACGCGAGACGGTTCTCGAGGGGCGGGGTCCAGCGTTCGGGCAGCCGGACGGGACGCCCGGCGAGCAGCCCGGCCACCGAACCGGCGGTGGCGCCGTTGGAGCCGGTGTCCCGTCCGCCCGGGACCGCCGCGCAGACGGAGCGGGAGAAGTCGCCGTCTGCGTGGGTGGGGGCGGCGGCGAGCAGGGCGGTGTGGGGGACGGCATGCACCCAGTGGTACCCGCCGCCCGCCGCGTACCGGCGGGCCGCCGGTACGCGGGCGTCGCGGCCGTCCTCGGCCGCCTGCCGGAGTTCGTGGCCCACCGGGTCCTCCGGCTGCACCCGGGTCACCCGGAGGTTCACCGGTCCGCGTCCGTCAGCGCCGCGAACGCCGACTCGTGCGCCCGGCGCGCCTCCGTGTCCCGTGCGAAGACCTCGCGGGCGACCCCGGCCAGGGCCCGCGCCGGGGCGTGCGGATCGAGGCGGCTCGCCTCCGTGACCCGCTTCGCCCAGTCGGCGGGCACGGCCCGCTCGCCGTGCAGCGCGCCGACGATCGCGCCCGCCATCGTGGCGATCGAGTCGCAGTCCCGGCCGTAGTTGACCGCGCCCAGGACCGTGCGACGGAAGTCGCCCTCGCCGACGAGCAGCATCCCCAGGGCGATCGGCAGCTCCTCGATCGAGTGGAGCCGGGAGGGGCGCCGGGCGCCGAGGGACGGCGAACGGTAATCGGGGCCGACCGTGTCGAAGGGGGCCACCGCCTTGCGGAGGGGAGCGAGGGCGGACTCGAAGTCCGTGTACCGGGAGGCGGTTTCGGCGACCGCCTCGATGGCCGCCTCCGTCCCGTCCTTCGCCAGTGACAGGGCGGTGTCCACCACCGAGACCGGGGTGGCGCCCGGCGCGCAGGCCGCGGCCACCGCTGCCGCGAACACGCCCGCCGCCTCCCGGCCGTACGAGGACTGGTGCGCGCCCGTGACGTCCAGGGCCTCGGCGTAGGCGGCCCGCGGATGGGCCGCGTTCACGAGTCCGACCGGGGCCATGTACATCGCGGCGCCGCAGTTGACGATGTTGCCGTTGCCGGCCTCGCGGGGGTCCACATGGCCGTAGTGGAGCCGGGTCACGACCCACTTCTCGGCGAGGAAGAGCCGCTGGAGGGGCAGCGCCTCGGCCTCCGGCTCCGGAATCCAGACGGGGGAGTTCATGAGTTCGGGGACGAGGTGGTCGGCGACCGCGTACGCGTCGAGGTGGCCGCGGACCTTCTCGTACACCCGGATCAGGGCGTGGGTCATCAGGGTGTCGTCGGTGACGTGCCCGTCGCCCCTGTGGTACGGGGCGACGGGGCGGGCGGTGCGCCAGTCGCCGCCGCTCCAGGGCCCGACGATCCCGGTGACGCGGCCGCCGTGGCGCTCCAGGATCTGTTCGGGGCTGTAGCCCTCGACGGGGCCGCCGAGCGCGTCGCCGACGGCGGCCCCGAGGAGGCTGCCGGTGATCCGGTCATCCAGACCGGGTACGTCCAGGGTGCGGGTCATGCCGGAATTGTCCACCTGGGGAGGCCGGTTCCCGGCTCCCGGCAGCCCGGCGAGTTCCACCGGGTCCGTCCCCGCGAGCCGGGGCGGCGCGCACCCCGCGAGCGTCCGGCGGGCCTCGCGCCGGCTCGCCGGGACCGGACGGCCGCCGCCGAGCGCCCCGGCGAGCGCGCCCGCGAGCGCCGGGGCCGAGTCCGCCACCCGGGAGAGGCGGGCGGCGACCGGGACCGCGGCCGGCACCTCGCCCCGGGCGGCGCGGTGCCGGGCGGCGGGCCACCCCGCCGCGTCGCCCGCGGCGAGGTCGAGGAGCGCCCCCCTCGCCCGTTCCCGCGTGTCGCGTGCCGTGGTCACCATCGCGGCGGCTCCTTCCCCGGAGAGGCGCACCAGTGGCGCCCCGCTGCCCGGATCTGTGCCGCTCCGGGCCGCGAACTCGCCGGGGAAGCGCCCCTGTCACCCGCCCGACACCGCGTCGGGGACCGGCCCGGCCGCTGAGGCGGACCTTAGTAAGTACGGCCTGCCTTGCTGGCGCACCCCTTACATCGAGCGTACTTTCGGGGATACGCAAGGGGGAGGCGGGCGCGTTCGGCCCGCCGGAACGAGGGGAGAACCATGTCCGTCATCGAGGCCCAGGCACCGCTGCACGAGGCCCACCGCGACAACCACACGCACCGCGACGTGAACGGCGGTTGGCTGCGCCCCGCCGTCTTCGGCGCGATGGACGGACTCGTGTCCAACCTCGCCCTCATGACCGGTGTCGCCGGCGGCGCGGTCTCCTCGGGGACCGTCGTCGTCACCGGCCTCGCGGGCCTCGCCGCCGGCGCCTTCTCGATGGCCGCCGGCGAGTACACCTCCGTCGCCTCGCAGCGCGAACTCGTCCAGGCCGAACTCGACGTCGAGCGGGCGCAGTTGCGCAAGCACCCGGTGGACGAGATGGAGGAGCTGGCCGCGCTCTACGTCTCCCGGGGCGTCGAGCCCGCCCTCGCCCGCGAGGTCGCGATGCAGCTGTCGAAGGACCCCGACCGGGCCCTGGAGATCCACGCCCGCGAAGAGCTGGGCATCGACCCCGACGACCTGCCGTCGCCGGTGGTCGCGGCCGTCTCGTCGTTCGGCTCGTTCGCGCTCGGCGCGCTGCTGCCCGTCCTGCCGTACCTGCTCGGCGCGACCGCCCTCTGGCCCGCCGTCCTCCTGGCCCTCCTCGGCCTCTTCGCCTGCGGCGCCCTGGTGGCCCGGGTGACCGCCCGCGGCTGGTTCTTCAGCGGCGCGCGCCAGCTCGTCCTGGGCGGAGCCGCCGCGGCCGTCACGTACGGGCTCGGCATGCTCTTCGGCGCGGCGCTGTAACCCGCGCGGCCCCCGGGGCCCGGCCGCGTCCCGCACGGGGCCCGGCCGCGTCCCGCTCCTGTCGCCCGCGCCACCCGTACGGCCCCATGATCCGTTCCGTATATCCATGCGGCCCCGCCCCCGGCGTCCCGTCGTCCCCGGGGGCGGGGCCGCCCGGACATAAGCCGCGTAATCGCTGTGACGTATCTCCCTGTACCGATCCGCCGCGGCGGTGAGACACTATGCGGGACGCCACATATCGAGCCGGTTACCCGGCGGTTTCGAACTCCTGGACACCGGGAAAGAGGCAGGAGCGTCACTGGGCAACGAAGCCCGTATCGGTGACGGCTCGCCGGAAGACCGGAAACCCCCTCGCACCCCCGATCCACCCCCGCCGGACAGGCCGGGCCGCCGCGTCCCCGTGGTGGGACCACCCCGTCGCCGCGCGCCGATGGTGTCCGCATGCTGGAATGAGCTATCCGCTTCGCGAGAAGCCAGCCATCATGTAACCTGCACGAAATTTTGCGGAGGGCCAACGTCGTCCCTCGGTAGTCACTCCCCCAGACTTCGTCTGGGAGGTGCCCCAAGCCACGACGACGACGGGAGAGCCGATGCGTTCCGACGCCTGGTCGCCCATGGACGGTCGCCCCGCTCCGCAGGGGATGTACGACCCCCGTAACGAACACGACGCCTGCGGTGTCGGGTTCGTGGCCACCCTCACCGGTGTACCGAGCCACGAGCTGGTGGAGCAGGCGCTGACCGTACTGCGCAACCTCGAACACCGCGGTGCCACCGGTGCCGAAGCCGACTCCGGAGACGGCGCCGGCATCCTCCTCCAGGTCCCCGACGCCTTCCTCCGCGAGGTCGCCGGATTCGGGCTCCCCGAGGCCGGCGCCTACGCCGTGGGCACCGCGTTCCTCCCCAAGGACGACACCGACGCCACCGCCGCGAGGATCGGGACGATCGCCGCCGAGGAGGGCCTGACCGTCCTCGGCTGGCGCGAGGTCCCCGTCACCCCCGAGCTGCTCGGCGCCTCCGCCCGCTCCACCATGCCGGTCTTCCGCCAGCTCTTCGTCGCGGACGCCGCCGGCGCGGCCACCGGCATCGCCCTGGACCGCAAGGCGTTCGTCCTGCGCAAGCGCGCCGAGCGCGAGGCCGCGACCTACTTCCCCTCGCTCTCCGCCCGCACCCTCGTCTACAAGGGCATGCTGACCACCGGACAGCTGGAACCCTTCTTCCCGGACCTGTCGGACCGCCGCTGCGCCACCGCCGTGGCCCTGGTCCACTCCCGGTTCTCCACCAACACCTTCCCCAGCTGGCCGCTGGCCCACCCGTACCGCTTCGTCGCCCACAACGGTGAGATCAACACCGTCAAGGGCAACCGGAACTGGATGACCGCCCGCGAGGCCCAGCTCGCCTCCGACGTCCTCGGAGACGGCTCCCTGGAGCGGATCTTCCCGGTCTGCACCCCGGACGCCTCCGACTCGGCCTCCTTCGACGAGGTCCTGGAACTCCTCCACCTCGGCGGCCGCTCCCTGCCGCACGCGGTCCTGATGATGGTCCCGGAGGCGTGGGAGAACCACGAGACCATGGACCCGGCCCGCCGCGCCTTCTACCAGTACCACTCCACGCTGATGGAGCCCTGGGACGGCCCGGCCTGCGTCACCTTCACCGACGGCGTCCAGGTCGGCGCGGTCCTCGACCGCAACGGTCTGCGCCCCGGCCGCTACTGGGTCACCGACGACGGCCTCGTCGTCCTCTCCTCCGAGGTCGGCGTCCTCGACATCGACCCCGCCCGGGTCGTCCGCAAGGGCCGCCTCCAGCCCGGCAGGATGTTCCTCGTCGACACCGCCGAGCACCGCATCGTCGAGGACGACGAGATCAAGAACGCCCTCGCCGCCGAGCACCCCTACGCGGAGTGGCTGGAGACCGGCGAGATCGAACTCTCCGACCTCCCCGAGCGCGAGCACATCGTGCACACCCACGCCTCGGTCACCCGCCGCCAGCAGACCTTCGGCTACACCGAGGAGGAGCTGCGCGTCATCCTCGCCCCGATGGCCCGCACCGGCGGCGAACCGCTCGGCTCCATGGGCACCGACTCGCCGATCGCGGCCCTGTCCGCCCGCCCGCGGCTGCTCTTCGACTACTTCACCCAGCTCTTCGCGCAGGTCACCAACCCTCCGCTCGACGCCATCCGCGAAGAGCTGGTCACCTCCCTGCGCTCCTCGCTCGGCCCCCAGGGCAACCTGCTCGAACCGACCCCCGTGTCGTGCCGCAGCGTCACCCTGCCCTTCCCGGTGATCGACAACGACGAGCTGGCCAAGCTCATCCACATCAACGCCGACGGCGACATGCCCGGCATGAAGGCCACCACCCTCTCCGGCCTCTACCGGGTCTCCGGCGGCGGCGAAGCCCTCGCCGCCCGCATCGAGGAGATCCGCGCCGAGACCGACACCGCCATCGAGGGCGGCGCCCGCCTCATCGTGCTCTCCGACCGGCACTCCGACGCCGAGCACGCCCCGATCCCCTCGCTGCTGCTCACCGCGGCCGTCCACCACCACCTCATCCGCACCAAGCAGCGCACCAAGGTGGGCCTGCTCGTGGAGGCCGGAGACGTCCGCGAGGTCCACCACGTCGCCCTGCTCATCGGCTACGGCGCCGCGGCGGTCAACCCGTACCTCGCCATGGAGTCCGTCGAGGACCTGGTCCGCGCCGGCACCTTCATCGAGGGCCTGGAGCCCGAGCAGGCCATCCGGAACCTGATCCACGCCCTCGGCAAGGGCGTCCTCAAGGTCATGTCCAAGATGGGCATCTCCACCGTCGCCTCCTACCGGGGCGCCCAGGTCTTCGAGGCCGTCGGCCTGGACGAGGACTTCGTCACCACCTACTTCAACGGCACGGCCACCAAGATCGGCGGCGCCGGCATCGACGTCGTCGCCCAGGAGGTCGCCGCCCGCCACGCCAAGGCGTACCCCGTCTCCGGCGTCGCCTCGGCGCACCGCGCCCTGGACATCGGCGGCGAGTACCAGTGGCGCCGCGAGGGCGAGCCGCACCTGTTCGACCCGGAGACCGTCTTCCGCCTCCAGCACGCCACGCGCACCAAGCGGTACGACATCTTCAAGAAGTACACCGAGCGGGTCAACGAACAGTCCGAGCGGCTGATGACGCTCCGCGGCCTCTTCGGCTTCGCCACCGGCGACCGCGACCCGGTCCCCCTCGACGAGGTCGAGCCGGCCTCCGAGATCGTCAAGCGCTTCTCCACCGGCGCCATGTCGTACGGCTCCATCTCCAAGGAGGCGCACGAGACCCTCGCCATCGCCATGAACCGGCTGGGCGGCAAGTCCAACACCGGCGAGGGCGGCGAGGACCCGGACCGCCTCTACGACCCGGCCCGCCGCTCCTCCATCAAGCAGGTCGCCTCCGGCCGCTTCGGCGTCACGAGCGAATACCTGGTCAACGCCGACGACATCCAGATCAAGATGGCCCAGGGCGCCAAGCCCGGCGAGGGCGGCCAGCTGCCCGGCCACAAGGTCTACCCGTGGGTCGCCAGGACGCGTCACTCGACGCCCGGCGTCGGCCTGATCTCCCCGCCGCCGCACCACGACATCTACTCCATCGAGGACCTGGCGCAGCTGATCCACGACCTCAAGAACGCCAACCCCGAGGCCCGCGTCCACGTGAAGCTGGTCTCCGAGGTCGGCGTCGGCACGGTCGCGGCCGGCGTCTCCAAGGCCCACGCGGACGTCGTCCTCATCTCCGGCCACGACGGCGGAACGGGCGCCTCCCCGCTCACCTCCCTCAAGCACGCGGGCGGCCCCTGGGAGCTCGGCCTCGCCGAGACCCAGCAGACCCTGCTGCTCAACGGCCTGCGCGACCGGATCGTCGTCCAGACCGACGGCCAGCTCAAGACCGGCCGCGACGTCGTCATCGCCGCGCTGCTCGGCGCCGAGGAGTTCGGCTTCGCCACCGCCCCCCTCGTCGTCTCCGGCTGCGTCATGATGCGCGTCTGCCACCTCGACACCTGCCCGGTCGGCATCGCCACCCAGAACCCGGTCCTGCGCGACCGCTTCTCCGGCAAGCCCGAGTTCGTCGTCAACTTCTTCGAGTTCATCGCCGAGGAGGTCCGCGAGATCCTCGCCGAGCTGGGCTTCCGCACCCTCGAAGAGGCCGTCGGCCACGCCGAGCTGCTCGACACCGACCGCGCCGTCACCCACTGGAAGGCGCAGGGCCTCGACCTGACCCCGCTCTTCCACGTGCCCGAGCTGCCCGAGGGCGCGGTCCGCCACGCCCTGATCGAGCAGGACCACGGCCTGGAGAAGGCCCTCGACAACGAGCTGATCCAGCTCGCCGCCGAGGCCCTCGACGCCCCCTCCGCCGAGGAGGCCCGCCCGGTCCGCGCCCAGGTCGCCATCCGCAACATCAACCGCACGGTCGGCACCATGCTCGGCCACCACGTGACGAAGAGGTTCGGCGGCGCCGGTCTCCCGGCCGACACCATCGACATCACCTTCACCGGCTCCGCCGGCCAGTCCTTCGGCGCCTTCCTGCCGAGCGGCGTCACCCTCCGCCTGGAGGGCGACGCCAACGACTACGTCGGCAAGGGCCTCTCCGGCGGCCGCGTCGTCGTCCGCCCCGACCGGGGCGCCGACCACCTGGCCGAGTACTCCACCATCGCGGGCAACACCATCGCGTACGGCGCGACCGGCGGCGAACTGTTCCTCCGCGGCCGCACCGGCGAGCGGTTCTGCGTCCGCAACTCCGGCGCCCTCGTCGTCTCCGAGGGCGTGGGCGACCACGGCTGCGAGTACATGACCGGCGGCACGGCCGTCGTCCTCGGCGAGACCGGGCGCAACTTCGCGGCCGGCATGTCGGGCGGCGTCGCCTACGTGATCGACCTCGACCGGGACAACGTCAACACCGGAAACCTGGGCGCGATCGAAACCCTGTCGGACACCGACGCGGAGTGGCTGCACGAGGTCGTGCGCCGCCACCACGAGGAGACCGGTTCCACCGTCGCCCGGAAGCTCCTCGACGACTGGGACGCCGCCGCGGCCCGCTTCAGCAAGATCATCCCCACCACGTACAAGGCAGTGCTCGCCGCCAAGGACGCCGCTGAGCTCGCCGGCCTCTCCGAGGCCGAGACCACCGAGAAGATGATGGAGGCGGCGACCCATGGCTGATCCGAAGGGCTTCCTCACCACCGGCCGCGAGGTCGCCGAGACCCGTCCCGTGGCCGAGCGCGTCCGCGACTGGAACGAGGTCTACGTCCCCGGCTCCCTGCTGCCGATCATCAGCAAGCAGGCCGGCCGCTGCATGGACTGCGGCATCCCGTTCTGCCACAACGGCTGCCCCCTCGGGAACCTGATCCCCGAGTGGAACGACTACGCCTACCGCGAGGACTGGTCGGCGGCGCAGGAGCGCCTGCACGCCACCAACAACTTCCCGGAGTTCACCGGCCGCCTCTGCCCCGCCCCCTGCGAGGCCGCGTGCGTGCTCGGCATCAACCAGCCGGCCGTCACCATCAAGAACGTCGAGGTCTCCATCATCGACAAGGCCTGGGACGGGGGCGACGTCAAGCCGCAGGTGCCCGAGCGCCTCTCCGGCAAGACCGCCGCCGTCATCGGCTCCGGCCCGGCGGGCCTCGCCGCGGCCCAGCAGCTCACCCGGGCCGGCCACACCGTGGTCGTGTACGAGCGCGCCGACCGCATCGGCGGCCTGCTGCGCTACGGCATCCCCGAGTTCAAGATGGAGAAGCGGCACATCAACCGCCGCATCGAGCAGATGCGCGCGGAGGGCACCAAGTTCCGCACCGGCATCGAGATCGGCCGCGACCTGATGGCGACGGACCTGCGCAAGCGGTTCGACGCCGTGGTCGTCGCCGCCGGCGCCACCACCGCCCGCGACCTGCCCGTCCCCGGCCGCGAGCTGAACGGCATCCACCAGGCGATGGAGTACCTGCCCCTCGCCAACAAGGTGGTCGAGGGCGACTTCGTCGCCCCGCCCATCACCGCCGAGGGCAAGCACGTCGTCGTCATCGGCGGCGGCGACACCGGCGCCGACTGCGTCGGCACGGCCCACCGCCAGGGCGCGGCCTCGGTCACGCAGCTGGAGATCATGCCGCGGCCGGGCGAGGAGCGGAACCCGGGCCAGCCCTGGCCGACCTTCCCCATGCTGTACAAGGTCACCTCGGCGCACGAGGAGGGCGGCGAGCGGGTCTACTCCGTCTCCACCACCCACTTCGAGGGCGACGAGGACGGCAACGTCCAGTTCCTCCACCTCGTCGAGGTCGAGTTCGCCGACGGCAGGCTGAACCAGAAGCCGGGCACGGAGCGGAAGATCCCCGCCCAGCTCGTCACCCTCGCCATGGGCTTCACCGGCACGGACGTCCAGAACGGCCTGGTCGCCCAGTTCGGCCTGGAACTCGACGAGCGCGGCAACATCGCCCGCGACGCGGACTTCGCCACCAACGTCGACGGCGTCTTCGTCGCCGGCGACGCCGGACGGGGCCAGTCCCTCATCGTCTGGGCCATCGCCGAGGGCCGCTCCGCCGCCCGCGGCGTGGACCGCTACCTGACCGGCGCCAGTTCCCTGCCGGCCCCGATCCGCCCGACGGACCGCGCCCTGACGGTCTGACCCGGCCGGATCACCCCCCTGAACGTCCCGCACAACGACGTGCGGAACCGAGCACGGCGCCCCCCGACCTGTCCCCGACCGGACGACCCGGGCGGGCGCCGCTGCGCGTCCGCGCCCGCCACCGGAGGGCGCCCCGGCCCGGAGGGCGCCCCGGTCCGGACGGCGCCCCGGCCCGGAGAGGGGCGCGGGCCCGGAGGGTGGGGGAGGGCCCCGGAAATCGGTGGCCCTCCCGGCCCCCGGCGTGAATCATGACGCCCATGACCTCTCTCGTACGCCACGTGACCATCGACTGCGCCGACCCCTACGCCCTCGCCTCCTTCTGGGCGGAGGTCCTCGGCGCCGAACTCTCCGACGAGGACGCGCCCGGCGACGACGAGGTCCTCGTCGCATCGCCCGGAGCCGGCCTCCTCTTCATCCGGGTGCCCGAACCGAAGACGGTGAAGAACCGCGTCCACCTCGACGTCCAGCCGCAGGACCGCACCCGCGACGAGGAGGTCGAGCGGCTGCTCGGCCTCGGCGCCGCCCTCCTCGGCGACCACCGGAACCCCGACGGCACCGGCTGGGCCACGCTGGCGGACCCCGAGGGCAACGAGTTCTGCGTCGAGCGCTCCCGGGCGGAACGCGCCGCCTCCTGACCGCCGCGCGGAACCACCGGAAATCCGGACGGAAGACGTCGGGTATCCGGTGTTCCCTGGAACCATGGGAGACACCGGAACCACCTGGCCGGCCTTCGAGGCCGTCGAACCCGAACTCGCCGCGACCGTGCGCGAACGCTTCGGCGCGTACGCCCACCACGTCCTCGCCACCGTACGGAAGGACGGCTCGCCCCGCCTCAGCGGCATCGAGGCGGACTTCCGCGACGGCGAACTGTGGCTGGGCATGATGCCGCACTCGCGCAAGGCGCTCGACCTGCGCCGCGACCCCCGGTTCGCCCTGCTCGCCAACCCCGGGCCCGGCACCGACATGGCCGGCGGCGACGTCCGGATCTCCGGACGGGCGGTCGAGATCACCGACCCCGGGGCCCTGGAGCGGTACGCGGGGGCGGCGGGCGCGCCCCTGCCCCTCCACCTCTTCCGGGCCGAGCCGGCCGAGGTCGTGCGGACCCGGGTGGAGGGCGAGGAGATCGTCCTCCGCTGCTGGAGGCCGGGACGGCCCGCGTGGACGATCCGGCGCGGCAACGACGACGCCCCGCCCCGCGAGGAGACGTGAACGGCCGGACCCCGGCCCCGGCGGCTGTGAGGTCGCCCACGTCCGGACAGGGCCGCCCGGCCCCCGACCGGCCCTCCGGCCCGCACCGACCGCCCGCCCCCGCCCCTCCGGGTGCCGGACGGGCGGGGCGGGAAGGTTCCGGGGCGCACTATTGTTCCGGTAGAGACGACCGGAGTCCGCACCGCGTGCTCCGGCGCCAGCGACCGGGGCCGCACCGCGCGCCCCGGTGGTGAGACAGCCGGAGCCCGCACCGCGTGCTCCGAACAGAGCAGCCGGGGCCCGCATCGCGCAGGTGCGGGCCCCCGCTGCGCCGCGCACCGGCCAGAAGGGCACGGCGGCGCACCGGCCAGAAAGGCACGAATGACCCGCTCCGAGCGCCCCCACAAGCGCGGCCCCCGTCCCGACCGGGCGAAGTCCGCGGCACAGCCGAAGACCGCCCGCGGCGGCCGCCGTCCGGCCACGCCCCCGCCGCCGAGCGAGTTCACGCCGCCGGTGACCGTGACGCCCGCGCTGCCGGCCGTGGCCTCCTTCGCCGACCTCGACATGCCCGAGGCCCTGCTGCGGGTCCTGGGCGAACAGGGCGTCACGGAGCCGTTCCCGATCCAGGCCGCGACCCTGCCGAACTCGCTGGCCGGCCGCGACGTGCTCGGCCGGGGACGCACCGGCTCCGGCAAGACCCTCGCCTTCGGCCTCGCCCTGCTCGCCCGCACCGCGGGCCGCCGCGCCGAGCCGACCGCGCCCCTCGCCCTGGTCCTGGTGCCCACGCGCGAGCTCGCCCAGCAGGTGACCGACGCCCTCACCCCGTACGCCGCCGCCCTGCGGCTGCGGATCACCACGGTCGTCGGCGGCATGTCGATCTCCCGGCAGTCGTCCGCGCTGCGGCGCGGCGCCGAGGTGCTGATCGCCACCCCGGGCCGGCTCGCCGACCTCATCGACCGGGGAGACTGCCGGCTCGACCGGGTCGCCGTCACCGTCCTGGACGAGGCCGACCAGATGGCCGACATGGGCTTCCTGCCGCAGGTCACCAAGCTCCTGAAGCAGGTGGAGCCCGGCGGGCAGCGCCTGCTCTTCTCGGCCACCCTCGACCGGAACATCGACAAGCTCGTCAAGATGTTCCTGGACGACCCGGTCGTGCACTCGGTCGACCCCTCGGCCGGCGCGGTGACCACCATGGAGCACCACGTCCTGTACGTGATGGACGAGACCGACAAGAAGGCCGTCACGCTGCGGATCGCGGCCCGCGACGGCCGGACGATCCTCTTCCTGGACACCAAGCGGTCCGTGGACCGGCTCGTCAAGCGGCTCCTCGCCAACGGCGTGCGGGCCTCCGGGCTGCACGGCGGGCGTTCGCAGCCGCAGCGCAACCGGACCCTGGACCAGTTCAAGAGCGGCCAGGTCACCACGCTCGTGGCGACGAACGTGGCCGCGCGCGGCATCCACGTGGACGACCTCGACATGGTCGTGAACGTCGATCCGCCGATGGACCACAAGGACTACCTGCACCGCGGCGGCCGCACCGCCCGCGCCGGCGAGTCCGGCAGCGTCTTCACCCTGGTCCTGCCCGAGCAGAAGCGCGACATGGGCCGGCTGATGTCGAACGCGGGCATCAGCCCCCGCACGGCGCAGATCAAGTCCAGCGACGAGGAACTGGCCGAGCTGACCGGCGCCCGGGAGCCCTCGGGCGTCCCGGTCGTCATCGAGGTCCCGCAGCCGGCCCCGGCGCGCAAGCCGGCCGCGTCCCGGAGCGGTGGCGGCGGCACCGGTGGCGGCCGTCGCCGCCGCCCGGCCTCCGCCGCCGGCACCGGCGCCGCGTCCACGGGCTCGGCGCGCGGTTCCGCCTCGGCGGGCGGCGCGGGGCGCGGCTCCGGCGCGGGCCGGGGCACCGGCTCCGGCCGCGCGTCGGCCTCCGGCACGGGTTCCGGCCGCGCGTCGGCCGGGGGCGCCGGCCGCGGCGGGCGCCCGACGGCGGGAACCGGCCGCCCGCGCGGCTCCCGGCCGAGGCCGACCGACACGTAACCCCCGGCGGGGGAGCACGGGGACCCGGGCACGGTGACCCCGGTCGCGGGGGGGGGGGGGGGGCCGGGCCCCCCCCCCCCCCCCCCCCCCCCCCCCCCCCCCCCCCCCCCCCCCCCCCCCCCCCCCCCCCCCCCCCCCCCCGCCCCCCCCA
>NZ_JBVHEG010000008.1:50921-209270 GCF_055562975.1 Streptomyces sp. NPDC014907
GGGGGGGAGCGGGGGGCCCGGGGCCGGGGGCCCCCGGGGGGGGGGGGCGGGGCCCCCCGCCCCCCCCCGCGACCCGTTCCCGCGACCCGTTCCCGCGACCCGTTCCCGCGACCCGTTCCCGCGACCCGTTCCCGGGCCCCTCACGCGGCCCTCGGCGTCCGTTCCCCGGCGTCGTTCCCCGCCGTACGGGCCCCTCGCGCGGCCCGCTCCCCGTCGTACGGATTCCCCCGCCCGGCCCGTACGCTCTCCGCCGCCCGGCCCGTGCGCCCGGCCCCGCCCGTCAGCCCCGTCAGCCGCGGCGCGGGGTCGTCCACTCCAGGCGGGTCCTGACCCGGGGGTCCCGGACGTGTTCGAGGGCGGCGAGCGCCGTCTCGCGCGGCGCGCCGTCCGCCTCCCCGTCCGCGAGGATCGACGCGAGCGCGTCGACGGCGCGCGGGTCCTGGCGGATCGCGAGCCCGCGCGCCGCCTCCGCCACCGTCTCAGGGTCGGGATCGGCGAGCCGTTCCGCCAGCCCCTCCCGCACGAGCGGGGTGTCGTCGGGCAGTTCGGCGAGGGCGAGCGTGGCCCAGTCCCGCACCCGGGCGTCGCCGTCCCGGCTCAGCGCGAGCAGCACCCCCAGGGCCTCGACGTGCCCGGCCGGCACGATCCCGGCGAGGGCGCTCGCGACGGCCCGCCGCACCGCCGCGTCGGGGTGCCCGGCGGCCGCGAGCAGATCGGGCACGGCCGCGGGGTCCGCGCACTCCCCGAGCGCCGTCACCACCGAGAGGACGGGTTCCCGGCCCGGGCCCGCCGGTTCCGCCGCCAGGCGCCGGAGGACCGGCAGGGCACTCGGCGCGAACCCCGGCAGGGCGCCCAGGACCCGCGCGCCGAGCGCCTGCCGCAGCGGATCGCGGTAGGCGCACCAGCCGGCCGCCGCCACGAAGGTCTCCTCGTCGGCCCGGCCCGCCAGTTCGGCCACGGCCGTCGTCCAGTCGTCGAGTTCGGGGTCGCCGCCGCGCAGTGCTCGCGCGGCCAGCTCCTCGGCGGTGGCGCGCAGGCCGAGCGAGGCCTCCAGGAGCGTGGCGATCGCCGCGTGGCCGGTCTGGCGGTCGTCGCCGCGCCCGGGAGCGCCGTCCTCCCGCAGCAGTTCCACGACGACCGTGATCCCGCCGTCCTCCCGGACCCGGCGGACGACCGCCTCGTACGTCTGCCCGCCCTCGTTCCCCGCGACGAGCCCGCGCCGCAGTTCGGCCGCGATGTCGGCGCCGATCCACCGCCGTGCCTCCCGCAGCGCGGCCTCCCTGAACCCGGCCCCGTGGTCGAGGAGCGCCCGCACGCAGCCGGTGGAGCCGCGCCGGGCGGCGGCCGGGAGCGGGGGGAGGCCGTCGGGACCGCGCCGGTCGGGGTCGGCTCCGTGCTCCAGGAGGAGCCGCGCGGTGTCGGCGTATCCGAGCCGCAGGGCCCAGGCGAGGGCCGTGAAGCCGTACCCCTCCTCCTGGTCCGCCTCCGCGCCCGCCGCGAGCAGTGCCCGCACCGTCCCGGTGTGCCCGCCGCAGGCCGCGCCGCCCAGCGGCAGGTCGCCGTCCTCCTCCCCGCTGTACCGGCCGGGGTCCGCCCCGGCGGCGAGCAGCACGCGCACGATCCCGGTCTCGCCCCCGACGGCCGCCCGGTACAGGGCGCTCTCCCCGTCCTCCCGTTCCTCGGGGTCGGCCCCCTCCCGCAGGGCCCGTACGGCCCCGTCCTCGTCCCCGGCCCGGATCGCGTCGAACAACGTGCTCATGGGCCGACCCTGACCCTCCGTCGGCACATGGCGCAAATCGGAGGGTGGCCCGCGCGCGGCGCCGGGTTCAGGCCGCGCAGTCCAGGACCGTGCCGCACGCTCCGCACCGGGCCCGCAGCGCGCGGCCGGCCGGGACCCGCAGGCGCTGCCGGCAGACGGGGCAGCGGAAGGAGACGCCGGCCGCCGGGGCCCCGCCGTCGAAGGCGTACGGGGCGCCCTCGCCGGCCCGGCCCCGGCGCCGTTCCCGGCCGTACCGGCGGCGCTCGGCCCAGCCCGCCCCGGCGAGCGGCGGCGCCGTCCGCTCCCGGGCGGCCTCGGCCCGGCCCCGCAGCCACGCCTCGTACGCCACCGCGCTGGTGAACCACGGCGACGGGTCCTCGCCGAACACCTCGGCCCGCTTGGCCAGGACGTAGCCGAACTCCTCCGGGGTGAGGTAGCCGAGCTTCTGGAACTCGACGCCGTCCTCGCGGTAGGCGTCGAGCAGCAGCCATCCCGCGCCCAGGTAGGCGGCGGTCACGTCGGTGAGGATCTCGTTCTCGGCGGTGGAGGGGAAGCGGAGCCGGAGCCGGTGCAGCAGCACGTGGGTGATCTCGTGGGCGAGGACCGCGCCGACGTCCCCGCGGCGGGTCCGGAAGCGGTCGTGTATCTCCACGGAGTACTCGGGCCCGGCCGTCAGTTCGACGGCGCCGGCGTGCTCCATCGGCCGGAAGGAGGCCACGACGCGGGCCTCGGGGAGCCGCAGGTGCCGGACGAGGGCACGGGCCACCCGCCGGGTGCCCAGGTGCAGGTCCTCGCCGGCGTCGAGGGCCACGTCGGAGGCCGGGACGCTCACCGGGTAGCGGTGCACGCCGTCGGGGGAGAGGCGGCGGTAGAGCGCGGTGAGCGAGGCCCCGATCACGGCCCGGTGCGGGAAGCCGTGGGCGACACGGTCGGCCTCGTGACGGTGCGGCATGCCGGTTCTCCCCTCCCGTCCACTGTACGGTCCCCTCATCGGGACTGGCCGAAAAGGCTTCCTTGTGACGTCAGTTGACCGCTGTTCATAATGCGGACCACGCCTTGACGGGCGCATGTCATGAGCCGTCAGGGTCGACCCCCCACGAGAGAAGGCAGACACGTGAAGCAGAACAGAATGGTCCGCACGCTCCAGAAGCTCGCCGCGGCCGGCGCCGTCGTCCTCGCCGCCGTCAGCCTCCAGCCCACCACCGCCTCCGCCGCCCCCACCCCCGTCGTCGGCGGCACCCGCGCCGCCCAGGGCGAGTTCCCCTGGATGGTCAGGCTCTCCATGGGCTGCGGCGGCTCGCTGATCAGCCCGCAGATCGTCCTCACCGCCGCCCACTGCGTCAGCGGCTCCGGCAACAACACCGGCATCACCGCCACCGCCGGAGTCGTGGACCTCCAGAGCAGCAGCGCCATCAAGGTCAGGTCCACCAAGGTCCTCCAGGCCCCCGGCTACGACGGCAAGGGCAAGGACTGGGCCCTGATCAAGCTCGCGAGCCCGATCACCTCGCTGCCCAACCTGAAGATCGCCGAGACCACCGCCTACAACTCCGGCACCTTCACCATCGCCGGCTGGGGCGCCGCCCGCGAGGGCGGGGCGCAGCAGCGCTACCTCCTCAAGGCGACCGTCCCGTTCGTCTCCGACGCCTCCTGCCAGGCCTCCTACGGCAGCGACCTCGTCCCCGCCGAGGAGATCTGCGCCGGCTACAGCCAGGGCGGCACCGACACCTGCCAGGGCGACTCCGGCGGCCCCATGTTCCGCAAGGACAACACCGGGGCCTGGATCCAGGTCGGCATCGTGAGCTGGGGCGAGGGCTGCGCCCGGGCCGGCTACCCCGGCGTCTACACGGAGGTCTCGACCTTCGCCTCCGCGATCAAGTCCGCCGCCGCCACGCTGTAGCGGCCCCCCGCGAACAGGCGCTCCGGAACCCCCCGGCTCCGGAGCACCCCTCCCGTGCGCCGGGCCGGTGTGGGCCGGCCCGGCGCACACGGGGACCCGGGCACGCGGGGACCCGGGCACGTACGGACGGCGGGAACCCGGGCGGGCGCGGACCCGGACCCCGGCGCGCGTACGGCCCCGGGCCCCGGCGCGCGGGGCGGCATCCCGGAACCGGCCCCGAGCGCGTACAGCCCCGGGTGTGTACGGCCCCGGGCCCCGGCGCGCGGGACGGCATCCCGGCACCGGCCCCGGTCACGCCGGTTCCAGCCAGACCCCCGCCCCCACCCCGCCCTCGAGGGCCAGGACCCACACCTCGTTCGTCCCCTCCCGCAGCATCGGGCCCGGCACGAACAGCGCCTCCTGCGGACCGGCCGACCAGTAGCGTCCCAGGCAGAAACCGTTCACCCACACGAAGCCCCGGACCGCCCCCGGCAGCCGCAGCACCGCGTCCCCCGCGCCCGACACCTCCAGCGTCCCCCGGTGCAGCCCCGGGCCGCCGTGGTCCGTGCCCCGCTCGAACGGCACCCCGCCGACCCCCGCCCCGAAGGCGTCCAGACGCAGCCCCCGCGCCCGCACCCCGTGCAGGTACTGCCGCTCGTGCCGCACGCCCCCGGTGATCCCCTTCGGCTCCCCGAGCCGGGGCCCGTAGTTCACCCGGCCCAGCGACTCCACCCACAGGTCCACGACCGCCGGACCCGCCACCGGCTCCGCCAGCACCACGTCCTCCCCGTCACCCGTGTCCAGGACCCCCGCGAGGACCCCGTCGACGTACACCACCGCCCGGTCCCGCAACCCCGTCACCCCCAGCGGGTACGGCTGCCGGGGCCCCGGCACCGCCACCCGGTAGCGGACCAGGCCCCGGTCCACGCCCAGCTCCTCGAAGGTCGGCGGCACGGGCGCCACCGTCTCCGCGTCACCGAGCGCCTCCAGCACCCCGTCGAGCGGGGCCCACCCGTCGAAACGGCCCCGCACCGGCCCCGCCAGCCGGGCCGGCGGCTCCGGCACCTCCGGCAGCGGCCCCTCCGCGTACTCCGCGAACACCTCGCGGAAACGCCAGTACTTCTCCGTGGGCCGCCCCGCCTCGTCCACCGGCGCGTCGTAGTCGTACGAGGTCACGGTCGGCCGCAACGGCCCGTCGTGCAGGAAACCGTCCCGGTTCGCCCCCGCCCAGCCCGCGAAGTTCGTCCCCCCGTGCGCCATGTACACGTTGACCGAACCACCGCACTCCAGGATCTCCCGCAGCGCCGCCGCCGCGTCCCCCGCGTCCCGCACCGCGTGCTTCGTGCCCCAGTGGTCGAACCAGCCGCACCAGAACTCCATGCACATCAGCGGCCCGCGCGGCTGGTGCCGCCGCAGCACCCCGAACCCCTCGCGCGCGCCCGAACCGAAGTTCACCGTCGCGAGCGTCCCCGGCACCGAACCGCCCGTCAGCATGTGGTCCTCCGGGCCGTCCGAGGTGAACAGCGGCACGCTCACCCCGCACTCCCGCAGCAGCCCCGCCAGCCACTCCAGATAACTCCGGTCGCTGCCGTAGCTCCCGTACTCGTTCTCCACCTGCACCAGGACCACCGGCCCGCCCCGGTCGATCTGCCGCTCCACCACCTGCGGCAGCAGCCGCCGGAACCAGGACTCCACCGGAGCCAGGAACTCCGGGTCCCGGGTCCGCACCCGCCGCCCGAGCGGACCCGTCAGCCAGTGCGGCAGACCGCCGTTCTCCCACTCGGCGCAGATGTACGGGCCGGGACGCACGACCGCCCACATCCCGGCCCGCCCCACCGCGTCCAGGAACCGGCCGAGCTCCTCCACGTCCCCGTACCGGCCGGGCTCCGGCGCGTACAGGTTCCACGGGACGTACGTCTCCACGCAGTTGAGCCCCATCGCGCGCAGCATCCCGAGCCGGTGCTCCCACTGCCCCTCGTGCACCCGGAAGTAGTGCAACGCCCCCGAGAGCAGCCGCACCGGCCGCCCGTCGAGCAGAAAGTCCTCGTCACCCACAGCGAACGCGCTCATGGCCTTACCCTCACTCCCTGGCGGCGAATCGGTCCATGGACAAAGATCGTCGCGGTTTGGACGTTAGGCCCGGACGGCGCATCGGAACCGGACGGGCCGAGGGAAACGGCCCACCGGCGGAACGGAGCCGGACCGACGGGCCACGGAAGGAACCACCCGGCATGTACCACACCTGGATGCGCTACTTCACGCCCAGCCCCGTCCACCACCGCCTGGGCCTCGTCTGCCTCGGCGTCGGCCTCCAGCACGGCACCCTGCCCACCGTCGGACCCCGCACCCTCGACCACCACGTCGCCGTCGTCGTCTCCGCCGGCGGCGGCTGGTACCGGGGCCCCGACGGACGGCGCACCACCGTCACCGCACCGGCCCTCATCTGGCTCACCCCCCACACCCCCCACCACTACGGCGCCGACCCCGGCACCGGCTGGGACGAGGCCTTCGTCGACTTCTCCGGCCCCGCCACCGCCACGTACACCGAACTCGGCTACATCGAACCCGACCGGCCCGTCGTCCCCCTCTCCGACGCCGCCCCCGCCCGCGCCGCCATCGGCCGCATCGCCCGCGCCGCCCGCCCCGGCAACCCCCTCCTGGAGGTGGAGACCGGCGCAGCCGTCCACGAACTCCTCGTCGCCCTGCGCCGCGCCCGCGCCGACACCAACGCCGACGGCGACCCCGTCCTCACCGCCCTCGCCCGCGACGCCTTCCAGCCCCTCTCCGTCGCCGAGCACGCCGCCCGGCACGGCATGACCCCCGCCGAACTGCGCACCGCCGTCCGCCGCGCCGCCGGCTGCAGCCCCAAGGACTACCTGCTCACCGTCCGCCTCGGCCGCGCCAAGGAACTCCTCGCCGCCACCGAACTGCCCGTCGCCGCCGTCGCCCGGCGCGTCGGCTACGACGACGCCGCCTACTTCTCCCGGCTCTTCACCCGCCGGGTCGGCACCGCCCCGATCCGCTTCCGCGAACAGCAGGGACGGTCCGTGCCCGGCGGCTGGAGCACCAGCGTTCCGGATTCCGAACACCCGCCGACGATCCTTCCGCGATCCGTCTAAGCTCGCAGGTCATGAGCGACTCCACCCCGGCCCCGGCCACCGACGAGACCGCACCCGCCGACGAGACCGCACGGACCGCCGGGACCACGGCCGCGCCCGGCGGCCCGTCCGCGCGGACCGACGAGGCCGTACGCGCCGAACTGACCCGGCTGCGCGAGAGCATCGACAACATCGACGCGGCGGTCGTGCACATGCTCGCCGAGCGCTTCAAGTGCACCCAGCAGGTCGGCGTCCTCAAGGCCGAGCACCACCTGCCGCCCGCCGACCCCGCCCGCGAGGCCCGCCAGATCGCCCGGCTGCGGCAACTCGCCGAGAACGCGAAACTGGACCCCGCCTTCGCGGAGAAGCTCCTCAACTTCATCATCGCCGAGGTCATCCGCCACCACGAGACGATCGCGGACGGAACCCGGTGACCCCCACCGCGACCACGAACGAAGCCCCCTGATGCCCCGCGTCACCGTCTTCACCCTCGGCGGCACCATCTCCGCACGCGGCGGAGACGCGGCCCGCATGACCGGCCGGGAAGTCCTGGCCGCCCTCGGCGCCCCCGAAGACACCGCCCTCCGCGACTTCCGCCGCGTCCCCAGCTCCTCCCTCACCCACGCCGACCTCGCGGACCTCGCCGCCGAGGTCCGCGCCACCGTCGCCGCCGGCTCCGGCGCCGTCGTCGTCCAGGGCACCGACACCCTGGAGGAGACCGCCTTCCTCCTCGACCTGCTCTGCACCACCGAACGGCCGATCGCCGTCACCGGCGCCATGCGCCGCCCCGACCTGCCGGGAGCCGACGGCCCCGCCAACCTCGCCGCCGCCCTCGCCGTCGCCACCGACCCCGCCTGCCGGAACCTCGGCGTCCTCGTCGTCCTCGCCGACGAGATCCACGCCGCCCGCCACGCCCGCAAGACCCACACCACCTCGGTCACCACCTTCGCCTCACCCGGCGCAGGCCCCCTCGGCACCGTCGTCGAGGGCCGGCCCCGGATACTGCTCCGCCCCACCGCCCCCGCCACCCCCCGCCCCCTGACGCTCGACCCCGAGGTGCGGGTGGCCCTGGTGACCCTCTCCCTGGGCGACCGCGGCGAACTCCTCGAAGCCGTCGACCACCGCTTCCAGGGCCTCGTCGTCGCCGCCCTCGGCGCCGGACACGTCCCCGCCCCCCTCGCCGAACCCCTCGCCCGGATCGCCGCGCGCGTCCCCGTCGTCCTCGCCTCCCGCACCGGAGGCGGAACGACCCTCACCCACACCTACCGGGGCCCCGGCTCCGAACACGACCTGCTGCGCCGCGGACTGATCCCGGCCGGCCCGCTCGACCCCGCCAAGGCACGCATCCTGCTCCACGCCCTGATCTCCGACGGAGCCACCGGCCCGGCCGGCTACGACCGCCCCCGCATCACCGCCGCCTTCACCCGACTCGACGGCCCGGGACCCCTCTGAACCCCCGCAAGGTTCTCCCCGCCACCCCTGCCCGACGCCCCGGGCATCGGGCAGCATAGGGCCCATGTCCGTACTGACGCGCGACGAAGCGCAGACCCGTGCCCAGCTCCTCGACGTCCACCACTACCTCGTGGACCTCGACCTCACCACCGGCGCCGAGACCTTCGAGTCCACCAGCACCGTCCGATTCACCGCCCGCGCCGCCGGGGACACCTTCGTCGAGCTCAAGCCCGTCACCCTCCACTCCGCCACCCTCGACGGACACCCCCTCGACCCCGCCGCCCTCGACGACAACCGGCTCCCCCTCACCCTCACCGAGGGCGAACACGAACTGCGCCTCACCGCCACCATGCGCTACTCCCGCACGGGCGAGGGCATGCACCGCTTCACGGACCCCACCGACGGCGAGTCCTACGTCTACACCCAGCTCTTCATGGAAGACGTCCAGCGCGTCTTCGCCGCCTTCGACCAGCCCGACCTCAAGGCCGTCTTCGAGATCACCGTCACCGCCCCCGACCACTGGACCGTCCTCTCCAACGGCATCACCGCACAACAGCCCGACGGCACCTGGAAGGCCGCCCCCACCCCCCTCCTCTCCACCTACTTCGTCTGCGTCGCCGCCGGCCCCTGGCACTCGGTCCGCACCGAACACGCCGGCCTCCCCTTCGGCATCCACTGCCGCCGCTCCCTCGCCCCCCACCTCGACGCCGACGCCGACGAGATCCTCGCCGTCACCAGGGCCTGCTACGACCGCTACCACGAGAAGTTCGACGAGCCGTACCCCTTCGACTCCTACGACCAGGCCTTCGTCCCCGAATTCAACGCCGGCGCCATGGAGAACCCCGGCCTCGTCACCTTCCGCGACGAATTCGTCTTCCGCTCCGCCGTCACCGTCACCGAACGCCAGACCCGCGCCATGGTCATCGCCCACGAGATGGCCCACATGTGGTTCGGCGACCTCGTCACCCTGCGCTGGTGGGACGACATCTGGCTGAACGAGTCCTTCGCCGAGTACATGGGCTACCAGACCGTCAACGAAGCCTGCTCCGACCTCTTCCCCGACACCTGGATCGACTTCGGCGTCACCCGCAAGGCCTGGGGATACGAAGCCGACCAGCGCCCCTCCACCCACCCCGTCGCCCCCGACCCCGAAGCCGTCCCCGACACCGCCTCCGCCCTCCTCAACTTCGACGGCATCTCCTACGCCAAGGGCGCCTCCGCCCTCCGCCAGCTCGTCACCTGGCTCGGCGAGAAGGACTTCCTCGCCGGCATCAACATCCACTTCAAACGCCACCGGTTCGGCAACGCCACCCTCGCCGACTTCATCGACAACCTCGCCGCCGCCACCGACCGCGACGTCCACGGCTGGGCCGAGCAGTGGCTCCGCACCACCGGCGCCGACACCCTCACCCCCCGCCTCGACGGCGAAGGCCTCCGCTGGAACCTCACCGTCGACCACGACGGCACCCGCCCCCACCGCATCTCCGCCGGCCTCTACGACCGCGACCCCTCCGGCGACCTCGTCCTGCGCGAACGCCGCGCACTCGACGTCCCCCAGGACACGCCCGCCGGACTCACCGGCCCCCGCCCCGCCCTCGTCGTCCTCAACGACGAAGACCTCACCTACACCAAACTCCGCTTCGACGAGGCCTCCCAGGAATCCGCCCTGCGCGGCCTCTCCCGCATCCCCGACCCCCTCACCCGCGCCGTCGTCTGGAACGCCCTGCGCGACATGGTCCGCGACGGCGACCTCGCCCCCGCCGAATACCTCGCCGTCGCCCTCGCCCACCTCACCGAGGAGACCGAACTCGCCCTCGTCCAGGGCGTCCTCGCCTTCGCCCGCACCCAGATCGCCGACCAGTACGTCCCCGCCGCCGAACGCCCCGCCGCCCTCGCCGCCATCTGCGAGATCGCCCGCGCCCTCCTCCGCCGCACCGAGGACGGCGAAGCCCCCGGCCTGCGCCTCACCGCCGTCCGCGCCTTCGTCGACAGCGCCACCACCCCCGACAAGATCGCCACCTGGCTCGACGAGGGCACCGTCCACGGCGGCCCCGAACTCGACCCCGAACTGCGCTGGCGCATCCTCGCCCGGCTCGCCGTCCTCGGCGCCACCGACGAGACCGCCATCGCCGCCGAACTGGAACGCGACCCCAGCGCCACCGGCCGGGAAGGCGCCGCCCGCTGCCGCGCCGCCCTCCCCGACCCGGAGACGAAGGCGGCCGCCTGGTCCGCGCTCTTCGACTCCGACGACCTCTCCAACTACCTCTTCACCGCCACCGCCCAGGGCTTCTGGCAACCCGAACAGGCCGACCTCGTCAGCGCGTACGTCCCCCGCTTCTACGAAGCCGCCGTCGCCCTCGGGAACCGCCGCGGCCCCGCCATGGCCGAAGCCGCCGGCCGCCACGCCTTCCCCGCCCACGCGGTCGACGCCGAAACCCTGGCCCTCGGCGAACACCACCTGGCCGACACCCCCATGATCCCCGCCCTCCACCGCAGGCTCGTCGACCAGCTCGACGACCTCCGCCGGGCCCTGCGCGCCAGGAACGGCTGAACCGGAAACGGCGGCCGAGGGGGACGGACCTTCCCCTCGGCCACCACCCCGCATCCCCCGTTCGGGTCACACCACCCCCACCCGCCGGACAAACCCCCGCACCCCCCGCCACGCTGTCGTCCATGCGTGCCGCACCCCCACCCCTCGCCGGAGGCGCCTCCGGCGCCGACGCCCTGCGGCCCCTCCTGGCCGCCGTCCTCGACGCCCTGCGCACCGGAGCCGAGGAACGGAACGGACCCCTGCCCGCCGGAGGACCGGAAACGGTGACCCGCCGGACGGAACGACTCGGAACCGTCCTCCCCGAGACCGGCACCGGCCCCCACGAGGCCCTCCACACCCTCGTCCACACCCTCGCCGCCGGCGCCGCCGACCCCGCCCACCCCCTCTGCGCCGCCCACCTCCACACCCCGCCCCTCGCCCTCGCCGCCGCCGCCGACCTGGCCGCCTCCGCCCTCAACCCCTCCATGGACTCCTGGGACCAGGCACCCGCCGCCTCCGCCCTCGAAACCCTCGTCACCGCCGCCCTCGCCGCCGAGATCCACCCCACCGCCGACCACCCCGACGCCCTCGTCACCACCGGCGGCACCGAGTCCAACCAACTCGCCCTCCTCCTCGCCAGAGAACGGCACGCCGGAAGAGGCCCCCTCCGCACCGTCGTCGGCGCCAACGCCCACCACTCCTTCCGCCGCGCCGCCTGGCTCCTCGGCCTGCCCGCCCCCGTCGTCGTCCCCACCCCGCGCGGCACCCTCGACCCCACCGCCCTGCACACGGCCCTGACCGCCACCACCGGCCCGCTCCTCGTCGCCGCCACCGCCGGCACCACCGACGAAGGCCTCATCGACCCCCTGCCCCAACTCGCCGACGTCTGCGCCGCCCACGGCGCCGACCTCCACGTCGACGCCGCCTACGGCGGCCCCGTCCTCTTCAGCCGCACCCACCGCCGGCTCCTCGACGGCCTCGACCGGGCCCGCACCGTCACCCTCGACCTGCACAAACTCGGCTGGCAACCCGCCGCCGCCGGACTCCTCGCCGTCCGCGACACGACCGACCTCACCGCACTCGCCCACACCGCCGACTACCTCAACGCCGACGACGACACCGACGCCGGCCTCCCCGACCTCCTCGGCCGTTCCCCGCGCACCACCCGCCGCCCCGACGTCCTCAAGACCGCCGTCACCCTCCGCGCCCTCGGCCGCACCGGACTCGGCACCCTCGTCGACACCTGCCTGGACCTCGCCCAGGACCTCGCCGACCGGGTCGAGAAGGCCCCCGGCCTCGACCTGCGCGCCCGGCCCACCCTCACCACCGTCCTCCTCCGCCCCCGCGGAGCCGACGACGCCACCGTCGCCACGATCCGCCGCACCCTCCTCACCGAAGGCCGGGCGGTCCTCGGCCGGGCCCGGGCGGACGGCCGCCTCTGGCTCAAGGCCACCCTCCTCAACCCCCACACCACCCCCGACGACCTGGACCAGCTCATCACCCTCGTGGAAGGCGACACCCACCGATGACCGGCACCACCCCCCAGCAGCCCACCGGCCGGCCCCACGACCCCGACCGCCCCCACGACCTCGTCGGCATCGGCATCGGCCCCTTCAACCTCTCCCTCGCCGCCCTCGCCCACGGCGTCCCCGGCGGCCTCGCCACCGCCTTCTACGAACAGCGCCCCGCCTTCCACTGGCACCCCGGACTCCTCCTCGACGGAGCCACCCTCCAAGTCCCCTTCCTCGCCGACCTCGTCACCCTCGCCGACCCCACCAGCCCCTGGACCTTCCTCAACTACCTCAAGAGCCGCGAACGCCTCTTCCCCTTCTACTTCGCCGAGAAGTTCCACATCCAGCGCGCCGAATACGACGCCTACTGCCGCTGGGCCAGTGAACGCGTCCCCGGCCTCCACTTCGGCCACCAGGTCGACTCGGTCCGCTGGAACCCCGAACGCCACCTCTTCGAAGTCGACTACACCCAACTCGGCCCCGACGGCGAAGCCGAAGCCCTCGGCCGCACCCGCACCCGCAACGTCGTCCTCGGCATCGGCACCGAACCCTACGTCCCCGAACCCCTCCGCCCCCTCGCCGAAGCCCCCGGCGTCCCCGTCGTCCACTCCGCCGACTACCTCACCCACCGCGACACCCTCCTCGCCGCCGGCCACGTCACCGTCATCGGCTCAGGACAGTCCGGCGCCGAAGTCTTCCTCGACCTCCTCCGCGCCCGCCCCGCCGGAACGGAAGGAATCCACTGGCTCACCCGCACCGAGGCCTTCGCCCCCATGGAGTACTCCAAACTCGGCCTGGAACACTTCACCCCCGACTACACCCGCTACTTCCACCACCTCCCCGAAGCCGTGCGCGACGACCTCCTGCCCCGCCAGTGGCAACTCCACAAAGGCATCGACACCGACACCATCAGCGCCATCCACGACGAGCTCTACCGCCGCACCCTCCACGGTGGCTGGCCCGACGCCGTCCTCACCCCCGGCGTCCGCGTCCGCACCGCCGGCCGCGTCGCCACCACCCGCGTCGAACTCCACCTCGAACACGTCCAGCAGGCCACCCGCACCCGGCTCACCACCGACGCCGTCGTCCTCGCCACCGGCTACCGGCAGCGCCCCACCGACCAGCTGCTCGCCGGCCTCGACCCCCACCTGCGACGCGACTCCGCCGGCCGCCCCCGCATCGACCAGGACTACCGGCTCGTCCTCGACCCCTCCGTCACCGGCTCCGTCCACGTCCAGAACGCCGAACTCCACACCCACGGCGTCGGCGCCCCCGACCTCGGCCTGGCCGCCTGGCGCAGCGCCACCATCCTCAACGCCCTCACCGGCAAGAACCCCTACCCCCTGCCCCGCCGCACCGCCTTCACCACCTTCGGCCTCGACGAACGAAGGACGCCGGACATCCCGGCCCAGAGCCGGAAGCCGACGCCCCTCGGTCACCACACCTGAACCCCTCAGAACACCGGCACGCCCTCCCGCGTCAGCTTCCAGCCCACCGACGCGAACAGACCCGGATCGACCGTCCCCCTCGCCCGCACCCACTGGATGATCGTGTTGCGGATCTCGTCCGAATCCGCCCACACCTGCGGCGCACCCGCCACGTGCGGAAACGCCCCGCCACCGCTCGCCCGGTAGTTGTTCACCGCCAGGACGAACCGCGCCGCCGGGTCGAGCGGCCTCCCCTCGAACGCCAGGTCCACGATCCGCGAACCCACCGGCTTCGCGATGTCGATCTCGTACGTCAGACCCGACACCGCGTCGTAGTTGTAATCCGGCGTGCCCTCCGCGTTCGTCAGCTTCGCCGTGTCCACCGGAACGCCCGCCGGAGTCAGGACGTAGTACTTCGCCGAGAACTCCAGGTAGTCCTTCAGCTGCGCCCCCGTCAGCAGACGCGCCTCCAGCGTGTTCTCGAAGGGATACAGCCCCGCCGCGTCCTTGATCGTGATCTCACCCGCCGGAATCCGGGCCGTGCGCGAGAAACAGGAAGCCTGCGACAGCACCGGCAGCCCCGCGTACGCGCCACCCGCCAGAGCCGCCCTCACCGTCTCCGTCTGCACCACGTTGATCAGATCGATGATCGGCTCGTCCTTCCACGGCGCGTCCGCCGTGGTCATGGCCGCCGTCGACGTCCCGATCACCTGGTTGACGTACGCGACCACCTTCCGGTGCTCGTCCGCCAGCAGCCCCGTGATCTTCCCGTCCTCCTCCACCGTGTTGGAGTTGAGGACCCGCGCACCGGCCTTCTCGACGGTCCAGCGACCCCTCTCCCACACCAGGTCGAAGTCGAACAGCGTGAGCCGCTGCCCCCACTTCAACGGCTCGGACAGCACCACGTCCTTGCCGGTCTCCTTGTTCCTCACCCGGTACTCGGGGATCTCGGTGTGCGCGTGCCCGACGAGGATCGCGTCGATGCCCGGCACCTGCTCGGCCACGAGCCCGGCCGCGTTCTCCACGTACGGAAGCTGGTCACCGTACGAGGACGTACCGCTCGAACCGGAGTGCGCCGAGACGACCACCACGTCCGCACCCATCGAACGCAGCTTCGGCACCCACTTCGCCGCCTGCTCCTCCAGACCCGGGAACACCATCTTCCCGCCGACGTTCGCCTTGTCCCAGATCGCGATGCCCGGATTGGTCAGCCCCAGCACGGCCACCCGCACGTCCCGGCCGTGCGGCGTGCGCAGCCGGTGCATGCTGTACGGGGCGAACGCCGGCCGCAGCGTCTTCGCGTCGAGCGCGTTGGCCCCGAGCAGCGGGAAGTCGCACTGCTCCTCGAACTTCCGCAGCACCGGAATGCCGTAGTTGAACTCGTGGTTGCCCAGGGCGGCCGCGTCGTAGCCGATCGCGTTCATCGCCTGCGCCATCGGATGGACCGGACCCCGGCGCGCGGTGATCGGATCGACCTTGGCGTAGTAGTACGACAGCTGGGTGCCCTGAATGGTGTCACCGGCGTCGATCAGAAGGGTGTTGCCCCGCCCCTTCTCCTCGCGCACCCGGTCGACCAGGGTGGAGATCTTGGCGAGCCCCACGTCGTTGTGCGCCTTGTCGTCGAACTCCCGGTCCGTGAAGTAGTCCCAGTTGAAGACGTTCCCGTGCAGGTCGGTGGTCCCCATCACGGTGAAGGAGTACCGCTTGGCCGGCTTGGGGCGGTGCCCGTCTCCACGGGCCTCCGCGGGGGCGGCGGCCCCGGCGGTGAGGGCGGCCCCGGCCCCGACGGCCACGGAGCCCTCCAGGAACGTCCGGCGGTTCAACGGCATGTGCTTCTCCTCGGTTCGAAGGCGTCGTCTCAGGTGCACAACGCGCGTAGATTCTGACCCGGCGGGCACTCCCGCAACAGATCCCGCAGGTTACGGAGTGGAAAAGCATCCGGAACGCGACGACCGCCCACCCGCCGGAGACACCGGCCGAAAGGCACGGAAACCGCTCATCGGAGCGACCCCCCGCACAGATTCAATACTTGTCAACCACCCTTCACCAAAAGGTGGTTGGGCAGCCACGCCACACGGATTCACTACCCGCCGGTAAGCCCTAGGCTCGACCCATGCGCCGAGCCAAAATCGTCTGCACCCTTGGGCCCGCCACCGAAACGTACGACCAGATCAAAGCCCTGATCGAGGCCGGAATGGACGTCGCCCGCCTCAACCTCAGCCACGGCGGGCACGCCGAACACGAAGAACGCTACCGACGCGTCCGCAAGGCCTCCGACGAAACCGGCCACAGCGTCGGAATCCTCGCCGACCTTCAAGGCCCGAAGATCCGCCTCGGCCGCTTCCGCGAAGGCCCCGTACTCCTTGAACGCGGCGACACCTTCACCATCACCGTCGAACCCGTCGAAGGCGACCGCCACACCTGCGGAACCACCTACGCCGGCCTCGCCGAAGACGTCACCGCCGGCGAACGCATCCTCGTCGACGACGGCCGCGTCACCCTCGAAGTCACCTCCGTCGACGGCCCCCGCGTCCACACCCGCGTCGTCGAAGGAGGCATGGTCTCCGACCACAAGGGCCTCAACCTCCCCGGCGTCGCCGTCTCCGTACCCGCCCTCTCCGAGAAGGACATCGACGACCTCCGCTGGGCCCTGCGCACCGGCGCCGACGTCATCGCCCTCTCCTTCGTCCGCGGCGCCCGCGACATCGAGGACGTCCACCGCGTCATGGACGAGGAAGGCCGCCGCCTCCCCGTCATCGCCAAGATCGAGAAGCCCCAGGCCGTCGAGAACATCGAGGAGATCGTCGCCGCCTTCGACGGCATCATGGTCGCCCGCGGCGACCTCGGCGTCGAAATGCCCCTCGAACAAGTCCCGATCGTCCAGAAACGCGCCATCAAACTCGCCAAACGCAACGCCAAACCGGTCATCGTCGCCACCCAGATGCTCGACTCCATGATCGACAACTCCCGCCCCACCCGCGCCGAAGCCTCCGACGTCGCCAACGCCGTCATCGACGGCACCGACGCCGTCATGCTCTCCGGCGAAACCAGCGTCGGCCGCCACCCCGTCGAAACCGTCCGCACCATGAGCCGCATCGTCGAAGCCGCCGAGGAGGACGTCCTCGCCAAGGGCCTCCCCCCGCTCACCGAACGCAGCAAACCCCGCACCCAGGGCGGCGCCGTCGCCCGCGCCGCCGCCGAGATGGGCGACTTCCTCGGCGCCAAGTACCTCGTCGCCTTCACCCAGTCCGGCGACACCGTCAAACGCCTCTCCCGCTACCGCTCCCCGATCCCCCTCCTCGCCTTCACCCCCGACCCCGCCACCCGCTCCCAGCTCAACCTCACCTGGGGCGTCGAGACCTTCCTCGGCCCGCACGTCGACTCCACGGACGCGATGGTCGCCCAGGTGGACGAGGAACTGCTGCGGATCGGCCGCTGCGCGAAGGGCGACATCGTCGTCATCACGGCCGGCTCCCCGCCGGGCGTCGCGGGCTCCACCAACCTGGTCCGCGTGCACCACATCGGCGAGGCCCTGTCCTAGGCCGTGCGTCGACAGGGGAACCCGGGCCGTGAACGACCGGGGTTCACGGGCCGGGGAGCCCTCTTCCGCCGCCGCCGGCGACGGAACGGAACCCGGCACCCGATCCTCACCCGGCTCCAGTCCCTGGCCGGCGCGCAGGGCGCGATCGCCACACGGCAAACTCCCCGCCCGCCCCGAAACGACGGTGCCGATCACAGCCCCCGACGAGCGACTCCGACCGGGTTGCCCACCCCGGACGCTAGCGACGGCTCCTTCGAACGTCGCGCCGGAGCTGCTCGAAGCCGGCGCGCAGGTTGAGGTAGTCAAGGGCGAGCGCCGCACCGCGAGCAGCCCACTGCACCGCCTTCACCACGACCTCGTCCACCGGCATCCCTCTTTCGACCGACAACCGCGTTTCCCCCTCAGACCCCGCTACGGATCAGAAGGTTGCGCGGCCGCCGCAGGGCGGGACGGCCTCCCCGGGGCGCGCTCCCCGAACGCCTCGCCGGACTGCGACAAGGCCCGAGGCCCTCGGCACGCGGCCCGGCCGGTCTCAGTGCTTGGGCCCCACGTGCAGATCCATGAGTGCGACGGAGGCTTTGCGGGCGACGGAGATGTTGTACGGGTCGGTGCCGCGACGGGTGGTCGTCCATGCGACACCGACCCTGTCGAGGGCGTCGCCGAGCAGCTTCCGGATGTCGTCGGACTTGTTGGTGAAGAAGTACCGGGGGTACTCGTACCGTTTCCGCTCGCCGCCGACGAGGCGGGTGGTCCAGTTGGTGATCCGGCAGCCGTCGGAGTGGATGAGGCCGCGCACCAATTGCCAGGGCTGTTCGCTCACGATCTCTTGTTGCCACGCTTCGAGCCGGATGGAGCGCTCGTGCTTCTTTCCGGGGCCGTGCTGGGGGAAGAGACATTTCCAGTGACGTCCGTAACTCGTGACCATGACGCACCCCTGTTTCTGCAGCAGGCAGACACTTCCTTCGGGACGCACGGCCAGTACGGCCGATCGGCACATCTCGATCAGTCCGGGCCATGCATCCGTACAGGCGATGCGGAGATGGTGACCGCCTCGGGGGTGGTCGTTGATGCAACCGTCACCCAGGTAGAGCCCGAGCAGATAGGCGTACGCGGCGATGTCGTCCGGTAGGCCCGGCAACGCACGACATCGTGGACACGGTGTGGATTGCCCGCCGATACGAGGAAGCGGCTCCAGACGTGTCTGCCAGTCCCGCAGGGCTGATCGGGAAATACCGGTCTGTCTGCTCACCGAGTGGAGACTGCGTCCATCGCGGAGAAGGGAAAGGGCGTGCGAACGCGTTGCGAGGTCGTACATGAAGGGAAGCCTTGCGGAGCCTCGCGGAAAGCACGCCGGACTCGAAATCACGTTCACCCGTGTGAGTGATCGACAGTCGAGCGCGGCGGAATCTTGGAATCGCAGGAAAAGTGCCCCAGGTGGGATTCGAACCCACACTGTCCGCTGTTTGAGAGCGGCCTCTCTGACCAGTTGGAGTACTGGGGCCTTCGAAAGGCAGGACTCTACGGGCCCTGCGGACCACTACCTTACAGGAGGTGGGTACGCTCATGGGGAGCTGTATCCGCCTCGGAACGAGGCCATTGAACGAGGAGTTCCCGTGACCGCCCCCGAGTCGCCCCAGCCCGTCGACGACGCCGACGCGTCGCACGTCCCGCCGCTGACGACCCGCGTCGTCATCGCCGAGGACGAGGCACTGATCCGCCTCGACCTCAAAGAGATGCTCGAGGAAGAGGGCTACACGGTCGTCGGCGAGGCCGGGGACGGGGCCAGGGCCGTCGAGCTGGCCCGTGAGCACCGGCCCGACCTCGTCATCCTGGACGTGAAGATGCCCGTCCTGGACGGCATCTCGGCCGCCGAGAAGATCGCAGGCGAGTCCATCGCCCCGGTCCTCATGCTCACCGCCTTCTCGCAGCGCGAGCTGGTCGAGCGGGCGCGGGACGCCGGTGCCATGGCGTATCTGGTGAAGCCCTTCAGCAAGAGCGACGTGGTGCCGGCCATCGAGATGGCGGTTTCCCGGTTCGCGGAGCTGCGGGCGCTGGAGAAGGAGGTCGCGGACCTCTCGCAGCGTCTGGAGACCCGGAAGCTGGTGGACCGTGCCAAGTCGGTCCTGCAGACGCAGTACGGGCTGACGGAGCCGGCCGCGTTCCGCTGGATCCAGAAGACGTCGATGGACCGCCGCATGTCGATGCAGCAGGTGGCGGAGGCGGTCATCGAGGACGCGGAGGAGAAGAAGGCGGCCAGGGGGCAGCAGCAGTAGCCCGGTCCGTACGTGACGTACTGCGGAAGGCCCGTCCCCCGGAGTGGTGGGACGGGCCTTCCGTGTGGGCGGCTCGCGCCGGGCGGGTCAGTCCTCGCCGAGGTACGTCTTGCGGACGTCGTCGTTGACGAGGAGGTCCTGTCCGGTGCCGGACAGCTTGATCGTGCCGACCTCCAGCACGTAGCCGTGATCCGCCAGGGAGAGGGCGGCCTGGGCGTTCTGCTCGATGAGCAGGATCGTCATGCCCTCGGCCTTCAGGGTGGCGATCGTCTCCATGATCTTCTGCATCATGATCGGGGAGAGGCCCATGGAGGGTTCGTCCAGCATGAGCAGTTTGGGCCGGGACATCAGGGCCCTGCCCATCGCCAGCATCTGCTGTTCTCCGCCGGAGAGGGTGCCCGCGGCCTGCTTGCGGCGTTCGCCCAGGATGGGGAAGAGGTCGTAGGACTTCCGGATGTCCTGTTCGATGCCGTCCTTGTCCTTGAGGAGGAAGGCGCCGAGGCGGAGGTTCTCCTCGATGGAGAGCCGGGGGAAGATGTGGCGTCCCTCGGGGGAGTGGGCGAGGCCCAGGGAGACGACCTTGTGGGCGGGGATGCCGCTGAGTTCCCGGCCGTCGAAGGCGATCCTGCCCGTGGTGGGCTTGATGAGGCCGGAGAGGGTGCGGAGGGTGGTGGTCTTGCCGGCGCCGTTGGTGCCGATCAGGGCGACGACCTGGCCCGCCTCGACGGAGAAGGAGATGCCCTTGACGGCCTCGATCTTGCCGTAGGCGACCCTGAGGTCCTCGACCTCCAGAAGCGCGGTCACTTGGAGTCTCCTTCGGTGGTGCTGTGCGCGTCGCCGGTGCCGGTGCCGGTGCCGGTCTCCGTGGCCCCGGGCTTCGCGGTGGCTCCGGGCCCGGTGTCCGGGGCGGTCGCGGTGTCCGTCCCGTCCGGGGCCGTCGTCCCGTGGGAGTGGTCCTCGGCGGCCTGGACCTCGGCGGCCTCCTCGGCGCCGGGCGCTCCTTCGTACGGGGTGCCCAGGTAGGCGGCGACGACGCGTTCGTCGCCCTGGACGACCTCGGAGGTGCCTTCGACGAGCTTCTCGCCCTGGACGAGGACCGCGACGCGGTCGCACAGGTTGAAGATGAACTTCATGTCGTGCTCGATGACGAGGACGGCGATGCCGAGGTCCCGGATGGAGAAGACGAGTTCTTCGGTGGTGCGGGTCTCGCTCTGGTTCATGCCGGCGGTCGGCTCGTCGAGCAGGAGGAGGCCGGGGTCGCTGGCGAGGGCGCGGGCGATCTCCAGCTTGCGCTGTTCGCCGTAGGGCAGGTTCCGCGCGAGGTGCTCGGACTTGTGGGCGAGGCCGACGAAGTCGAGGAGTTCCATGGCCCGTTCGCGGGAGGCGGCTTCGGCCTTCTTGAAGCCGGGGCCGCGCAGGAGGGCGGACCAGAGGCCTTCCTTGGTGCGGGTGTGGCGTCCGACGAGGACGTTCTCCAGGACGGTCATGTTGGAGAAGAGGCGGATGTTCTGGAAGGTGCGGGCGATGCCGGCCTGGGTGACGAGGTGGGGCTTGGGGGGCAGGACCGTGCCCTTGTAGCTGACCTGGCCCTCGGTGGGGACGTACAGGCCGGTCAGGCAGTTGAAGAAGGTGGTCTTGCCGGCGCCGTTGGGGCCGATGAGGCCGACGATCTCGCCCTCGCGGACGGTGAGGTCGACGTCGCGGACGGCGGTGAGGCCGCCGAAGCGCATGGTGACCCCGCTCGCGTCGAGGACGGTGGCGGCCGTGGCGGTGTCCTGGGTGGTGGTGGTCATGGCGTCACGCCCCCGCCTTCGCCGTGCCGATGCCCGACTCCTGGGAGGGTCGTGGTTCGGGTACGGCGGGCTGTTCGTCGTTCTCGTGGAATTCGAGCTTCGCGCGCTTGTTGGCGATGAGGCCTTCGGGGCGGAAGCGCATGAGGAGGATGAGTGCGATGCCGAAGCCGAGGAGCTGGTAGTCCTGGAGGAACTGCAGCTTGGCCGGGATCAGGAAGAGGAGTGCGGAGCCGAGGATGGGTCCGCTGATGGTGCCCATGCCGCCGAGGATGACGGCGGCGAGGAGGAACGCGGAGTTCGGCGGTACGGGGCCGGCGAAGACGTAGTTCTCGGGGACGACCGTGGTGTTGACGTGGGCCTGGACGGTGCCGGCGAGGCCGGCGAGGGCCGCGCCGAGGGCGAAGGCGACCAGTTTGACGCGGAAGCCGTTGATGCCCATGGCGGTGGCGGCGGTCTCGTCCTCGCGGATGGCGACCCAGGCGCGGCCGATGCGGCTGTTGGCGGCGCGGGAGAAGACGATGACGACCAGGGCCATGACCAGGATCATCAGCAGGTAGTAGTTGGCGTAGGCGCCGAGTTCGATGCCGAGGACGGTGTGCGACTCGCCGAAGTTGTATCCGAAGAACTCGAGCTGGGGGATGTTCGGGATGCCGTTGGGGCCGTTGGTGATCTGGGGTCCCGAGGTGCCGTCGAGGTTGCCCATGGCGATGCGGAAGATCTCTCCGAAGCCGAGGGTGACGATGGCGAGGTAGTCGCCGCGCAGGCGCAGGGTCGGGGCGCCGATGACGACGCCGAAGACCAGGGAGGCGGCCATGCCGGTGAGTGCGGCGGCCCAGAAGGGGAACTGGACGCCGAAGGCGGAGGAGGTGGCGCCGGAGACCAGGGCGGCGGTGTAGGCGCCGACGCCGAGGAAGGCGACGTAGCCGAGGTCGAGCAGGCCGGCGAGGCCGACGACGATGTTCAGGCCGAGGGCGACGGTCGCGAAGATGAGGATGTTGACCGCGATCAGCGTGTAGGTGTCGCCGCTCTGCTGGATGAAGGGGAAGGCGATCGCCGCGGCGAGGCTGGCGGTGACGGTGACCTGTCGGTTCCGTGCGGTGATCGCGGAGATCCGGGCGAAGAGGCCGGACTTGATGAGGGCGGTGGCGGCGAAGCCGACGATGATCAGGAACGCGACGAAGAGCTGCGGTTCGGAGTCGTCGGTGTCGATGCCGAAGGTGACGACGAAGAGGCCGAGGGCGAAGACGGCGGCGATGATCAGGATCTCGGCCCAGGAGGGCAGGGTCTTCGCGGGTGCGGCCTTGCGGGTGTCGTCGGGGAGCCGGAAGGCGGCGGCCGCGGGGACGAGGGAGGCGAGGACGGCGACGCCGGCGCCGGGCTCCAGGTCCACCAGGGCCCCGAGCTCGACGACGATGGCGAGTGCGGTGAAGAGGGTGGTGGCGAAGGTGCCGAGGGCCAGGATCCACACGGCCTTGCGGGAGCCGGCGGGGGTGAGCCAGCCGAGGCCCTTGACGCCGAGCGCGGAGAGCGCGTGGAGGGCGGTGAGGGCGGCTCCGGCGAGGGTGAGGAGCTGGAGGGGGGCGGGGTTGCCGTAGATCGTGAGGTTGCCGGGGAAGGCGGTGGTCCACGTCCAGGCGAGGAAGGTGCTGACGACGGTGACGAGGCTGCCGCCGACGACGGTCCACAGGAGGGCCGCGGGCTTGGGCGCGGTGGGGTTCTTGGGCTGGTTTTCGGTCATGGTGCTCACGCCCTGTCCGCGACGCGTTCGCCGAGCAGGCCCTGGGGCCGCACGAGGAGTACGAGGATGAGGAGGACGAAGGCCCAGACGTTGGCCCAGGCGCCGCCGCCGAGCTGCTGCATGCCGGGGACGTCCTCGATGTAGGCGATCGAGAGGGATTCGGCGATGCCGAGGACGACGCCGCCGACCATGGCGCCATAGATGTTGCCGATGCCGCCGAGGACGGCGGCGGTGAAGGCCTTGAGTCCGAGGATGAAGCCCATCTCGAAGTTGATCTGGCCCTTGTCGACGCCGTAGGCGACGGCGGCGACGGCGGCGAACGCGGCACCGATGGCGAAGGCCATGACGATGATGCGGTCGGTGTTGATGCCCATGAGCTTGGCGGTGTCGGGGTCCTGGGCGGTGGCCTGCATGGCGCGGCCGCTGCGGCTCTTGGAGACGAAGACGCCGAGGGCGAGCATGCAGAGGGGGGCGAGGACGAGGACGAAGGCGTCGGCGCGCTGGATGGACAGGTTGCCGGCGATCTGGAAGGAGTCGCCCTTGAATTCGGGGAAGCTGACGGCCTTCTTGGCGTCCGGGTAGAACTGCCAGACCAGTTGCTGGAGGGCGATGGACAGGCCGATCGCGGTGATGAGGGGTGCCAGCCGGGGTGCGCCGCGCAGCGGGCGGTAGGCGAACCGTTCGGCGGCGGTGGCGACGGCCACGGAGGCTATCGCGCCACCGACGATCATGAGCGGTATCGCCACCAGCAGGGACGTTCCGCTCGGCAGAGCGGTGTAGGTGGTGAGGGCGCCGAAGCCCCCGATCATGAAGATCTCGCCGTGGGCGAAGTTGATGAGCTGGACGATGCCGTAGACCATGGTGTACCCGATGGCGATGAGGCCATAGAGGGCACCGAGGGCCAGGCCGTTGGCCAGCTGTTGCGGCAGTTCGTTCACCGCAGGCCTCCGATGAGCTTGTCGGATATGACTCCGCGCGAGGGCGCTGTTTGCGCCCTCGCGCGGTTCGGGTCAGGTGGTGCGGGGTTTCCGGCGGGGTGCCGGGTGGTGACTTACTGGTTGAACGTGTCGCTCTTGACGTCGATCCACTTGCCGCCCTCGACCTTGTAGACCGTGAGCTGCTTGTTGGTGGTGTCGCCGTACTCGTCGAAGGCGACCTTGCCGGTCACGCCGTCGAAGGCGACCTTGCCGAGGGCTTCGGTGACCTTGGCGCGGGCGTCGGACGGGACCTTGCCGCCGTTGGCGGCGACGACGGCCTTGACGGCCTGGACGATGGCCCAGCCGGCGTCGTAGGAGTAGCCGCCGTAGGCCGCGTAGGGGTCCTTGTAGCCGCCGGCGTTGTAGTCGGCTATGAACTTCTTGGCGGTGTCGAGCTTTTCGACGGGGTAGCCGATGGAGGTGGCGAGGTCGCCGTCGTTGGCCTCGGCGGAGGCGCTGATGAAGGCGGGGTCGTAGAGGCCGTCGCCGCCCATGACGGGGATCTTGGCGCCGGTCTTCTTGATCTGGTCGGAGAGCAGGCCGCCCTCGGGGTACTGGCCGCCGAAGTAGACGGAGTCGGCGCCGGAGGTCTTGACCTTGTCGGCGGTCGCGGAGAAGTCGGTCTCCTTGACGGTGACGTGGTCGGTGCCGACGACCTGGCCGCCGAGGCGCTTGAACTCGTCGCTGAAGATCGCGGCGAGGCCGGCGCCGTAGGTCTGCTTGTCGTCGACGACGTAGACCTTCTTCTTGCCGGCGTCCTTGAAGAGGTACTGGGCGGCGAACTTGCCCTGGACCACGTCGGTGGCGGCGGTGCGGAAGTAGGTCTTGAAGGGGCGCTTCTTCTCGCCCTTGCCCCAGTTGTCGCCCTGGCTGAGCGCGGGGTTGGTGTTGGCGGGGGAGACCTGGGCGAGGTTGGCGGCGGCGAAGACGCCCTGCATCTGCTGGGAGACGCCGGAGTTCAGGGGGCCGACGACGCCGAGGACGTCCTTGTTGCCGACCAGTTTGGTGGCGTTGGCCTGGCCGGAGGCGGGGACGGCCTGGTCGTCGAGGGCTTCGATCTTGAAGGTGACGCCGGGGACTTCGTTGTTCTTGTTGGCGGTCTTGACCGCGAGGTCCACGGAGTTCTTGATGCCCTGGCCGAGGGCGGAGAGGGAGCCGGTCAGGGGGGCGTCGACGCCGATGACGACGGTCGTGGTGCTGCCACCGCCACCGTTTCCGCCGCCGGAGCCGCCCTTGTCGTCGCGCGAACCACAGGCGGTGAGGGTGAGCGCTCCGGTGGTGAGCACACTGGTGAGGATGAGCAGTGAACGGTGTCGCACGAAGAATCCTTTCCCTGGCGCGGCCCCCTCGAGCTGAGGCGGTGCCGTGAAGCTGTGGAGCTGGAGGTGCCGTTTTCAGTGCCGGGCCGTACTGGATCGAGCGGGGCCGTGCAGTGGGGGCGCCCGGCGGCGCGGTGACTGGCCGTGACTCTAGGCGCAGGTGGGGAGGGTCGGGGAGCGCAGGGGTCAGGATGTGACTGTCTTGTTATGCCGATGGGCGGATGCCGTGCGCGACGGGTGGGCAAACCCGGGCACAGTGGTCGGTAGGGCGGTGTTCACATAGTGAGAATCCCCAGTTCCGCTAAGGGGCTTGAGAGGATCTTGCTCCTGTCGGCCCGCCGGGAGGGGTCTCCGGATATCGGACACCGCGCTTTCCGTGAGCGGACGGAGGGGGTGGCCGGGGCGCGCCGTCCGGACGGCGCGCCGCCGTCACGCAGAGTGATGCCGGTGGTGGCCGAGATCGTTCGCCCGGTCCGCCCGTCCGGTCACGGCCGCCAGTTCTCCGAACTCCTCGTCGCGCCCTTCGTCTCCTCGCAGCGCCGCCGCGACGCGCGGTCGGCGAAGGCGGAGGCCGCTTCGCGTCCCGCCCTCCGCTCCTCGGCCCGGGCGGCGGCGAGCACGTCGTCGTGGATCTCGTACTGCTCGTTGGAGAGGCCCTTCTGCTCCCAGTCGAGACCCGCCCACGAACTGCCCTTCAGCGCCTCCTTGACCCAGTACGAGACGAGGTCCGCGCAGATGTCCTCGGGGGTCCTGGCGGGAGGCGCGGACCGCTCCGGCGTGCCGCAGCCGCCGGCCGGGACGAGGACGCAGAGGGTCAGGAGGGCGGCGATCGCGGTCCCGGCGGGGCGGGGTCGCCCGCGGTTCACGGGAGCCGGAGGTGCGGGGCGGGGAGGCGGCGGGTGCCGGCCGGGAGCGGCCGGTATGCGACGCCGGCGGTGTGACAGGGCGTGTCGCCCGTGACCGGGGTGACCGGGGTGACCGGTGCGGGAGTTGGGGCGTGGGCGGGGTGCGCGGTGGTCATGTCGGACTCCTCGGTGGGAGCGGGGCCGGTTTCCCCGGCGGGAGGTCCGTCAGTGAAGCGCCCGCGGCGGTGGCGGGCAAGGGGGCGGGGGCCGGTGGCGGACGCGCCGACGGGGGCGGTGCGCCCTCGCGCCGCCCCCGTCGGTCCCGTTCCGCGCTCCTCGCTCAGGAGGCGGCCGGCCGGTCCGTCCCGGGAAGGGCCTCCGCGTCCTTGGGGGTGGCCTTGCGGAGCATGCAGGTCAGCCGTGCCGAGCAGACCCGCCGGTCCTGCTCGTCGGTGATCACGATCTCGTAGGTGGCGGTGGAGCGCCCGCGGTGCAGGGGGGTGGCCACGCCGGTCACCAGGCCGCCGCGGACGCCGCGGTGGTGGGTGCAGTTGAGGTCGACGCCGACCGCGATCCGGGAGGTTCCGCCGTGCAGCATCGATCCGACGGAGCCCAGCGTCTCGGCGAGCACCGCCGACGCGCCGCCGTGCAGCAGTCCGTACGGCTGGGTGTTGCCCTCGACGGGCATGGTGCCCACGACCCGTTCGGCCGAGGCCTCCAGGATTCGCACGCCCATCCGGTTGCCGAGGTGCCCGGCGGAGAAGAGGGCGGGGAGGTCGACGCCCAGTGCCGCGTACTCGTCGATGACCTCCTGCGGGAACTTCACGTGCTGCTGTTCACCCATGGCCCGGCTCCGTTCGTCCTTGTGCGACTGTTGATCACGCGGTTCCACCTAAGCGCTCGCTCAGGTGGAAGGGGATTGTTCCAGACGGACGATCACGGACTTGCTCGCGGGGGTGTTGCTGACGTCCGCCGTCGACTCCAGCGGCACCAGGACGTTCGTCTCCGGGTAGTAGGCGGCCGCGCAGCCCCGGGGCGTCGGGTAGTGCACCACCCGGAACCCGGGCGCCCGCCGCTCGCTGCCGTCCGTCCACTCGCTCACCAGGTCCGCGTACGCCCCGTCGGACAGACCGGCCGCCGCCGCGTCCTCGGGGTGCACGAGGACGACCCTGCGGCCCCCCTTGATGCCCCGGTAGCGGTCGTCCAGGCCGTAGATCGTGGTGTTGTACTGGTCGTGGGAGCGCAGCGTCTGGAGGAGCAGCCGGCCCTCGGGCACCCTCGGGTACTCGACGGGCGCGGCCGTGAAGTTCGCCCTGCCGGTCTTCGTCGGGAAGCGGCGCTCGTCGCGCGGGGCGTGCGGCAGCGCGAAGCCGCCCGGGTTCGCCGCGAGCCGCGCGTTGAAGTCCTCGAAGCCGGGCACGACGCGCGCGACGCGGTCCCGGATGCGGGCGTAGTCGGCCTCGAACTCCTCCCAGGGCGTGGCCGACCGGTCGCCGAGGACCGCCCGCGCCATCCGGGCCACGATCGCCGGCTCCGACAGCAGGTGCGGGCTCGCCGGGGGCAGGTTCCCCCGGGAGGCGTGCACCAGACCCATCGAGTCCTCGACCGTGACGAACTGCCGGCCGCTCTTCTGGACGTCCTTGTCGGTGCGGCCGAGCGTGGGCAGGATCAGCGCGCGCGTGCCCGTCACCGCGTGCGAACGGTTCAGCTTCGTGGAGACGTGGACGGTCAGCCGGGCCCGGCGCATCGCCGCCTCGGTCACCTCCGTGTCGGGCGCCGCCGCCACGAAGTTGCCGCCCATCGCGAAGAACACCTTCGCCTCGCCGTCGCGCAGGGCCCGGATCGAGCGGACCACGTCGAAGCCGTGGTGGCGCGGCGAGACGATCCCGAACTCCTTGTCCAGGGCGTCGAGGAAGGCGGGCGAGGGGCGCTCGAAGATGCCCATCGTGCGGTCGCCCTGCACGTTCGAATGGCCGCGCACCGGGCACACGCCCGCGCCCGGCCGGCCGACGGCGCCGCGCAGCAGCAGGAGGTTGACCACTTCGCGGATGGTCGCGACGGAGTGCTTGTGCTGGGTGAGGCCCATCGCCCAGCAGACGACGGTGCGCTCGGAGGCGAGCACCATCTCCAGGGCCCGTTCGATTTCGGAGCGGTGGAGTCCGGTCGCGGCCAGCGTCTCGTCCCAGTCGGCCTCCCGGGCCGCCGCCGCGAACTCCTCGTACCCGTGGGTGTGTTCGCGTACGAACTCCTCGTCGACCGCCCCGGGCGTCTCCAGGAGCAGCTTGTTGAGGAGGCGGAAGAGGGCCTGGTCGCCGCCGATGCGGATCTGGAGGAAGAGGTCGGTGAGCGCGGTGCCCCGGAGCATCCCCCGGGGGGTCTGCGGGTTCCTGAACCGTTCCAGGCCGGCTTCGGGCAGGGGGTTCACCGAGATGATCCGGGCGCCCGCGGCCTTCGCCTTCTCCAGGGCCGACAGCATCCGGGGGTGGTTGGTCCCCGGGTTCTGTCCGGCCACGACGATCAGGTCCGCCCGGTGCAGGTCCTCCAGGGAGACGCTGCCCTTGCCGACGCCGAGGGTCTCCGTCAGCGCCGACCCCGACGACTCGTGGCACATGTTGGAGCAGTCCGGCAGGTTGTTCGTGCCGAACTCGCGGGCGAAGAGCTGGAGCAGGAACGCGGCCTCGTTGCTGGTCCGGCCGGAGGTGTAGAAGAGGGCCTCGTCCGGGGAGTCCAGGGCCCGCAGTTCCTCCGCGACGATCCCGAAGGCCCGCTCCCAGGTCACCGGTTCGTACCGGTCGCCGCCCTCGGGCAGGAGCATCGGCTGCGTGATGCGGCCCTGCTGCCCCAGCCAGTACCCGCTGCGCTCCGCCAGGTCCGCCACCGGGTGCGCGGCGAAGAACTCCGGGGTGACCCGGCGCAGCGTCGCCTCCTCGGCGACCGCCTTCGCGCCGTTCTCGCAGAACTCCGCGACGTGCCGCTCGTCCCCCTCGGGCCAGGCGCAGCCCGGGCAGTCGAAGCCGTCCTTCTGGTTGATCCCGAGGAGGGTCCGCGCGGTGCGCAGGGACCCCATCTGCTTCCGGGCGATCCGCAGGGTGTGCCCGACGGCGGGCAGGCCGGCGGCGGCGTGCTGCGGCGGCGTGACCTGCGGTGCGTCCTGGACCGGGTCACCGGCCGGCGGCTTGCTGACCATCGCGCTCTCCCTTGAGCGATCCATCCTGCGGCGTACGCCCCGATCCTGTCACGGGGCACCGGCGGCCCGGCACCCCGACCGGTGAGGACGGGATTGTCGGTGGGCCGTGGCAGGATCGTCCCGTGGCCCAGACAGCATCGAAGAAGACCGCAGACACCCGCCCCCGCCTGCTCCTCATGGACGGGCACTCGCTCGCGTACCGGGCGTTCTTCGCGCTGCCCGTGGAGAACTTCACCACCGCGACCGGACAGCCGACGAACGCGATCTACGGGTTCGCCTCGATGCTGGCGAACACGCTCCGCGACGAGGCGCCCACGCACTTCGCGGTCGCGTTCGACGTGTCCCGGCAGACCTGGCGGTCCGAGGAGTTCCCGGAGTACAAGGCGAACCGTTCGAAGACGCCCGACGAGTTCAAGGGGCAGGTCGAGCTGATCGGCGAGTTGCTCGACGCGATGAACGCGCCGCGCTTCGCCGTCGACGGCTTCGAGGCCGACGACGTCATCGCCACCCTCGCCACGCAGGCCGAGGCCGAGGGTTTCGACGTCCTCGTCGTCACCGGCGACCGGGACTCCTTCCAGCTGGTCAGCGACCACGTCACCGTGCTCTACCCGACCAAGGGCGTCTCCGAGCTGACCCGCTTCACGCCGGAGAAGGTCCAGGAGAAGTACGGCCTGTCGCCCGCGCAGTACCCCGACTTCGCGGCCCTGCGCGGCGACCCGTCCGACAACCTGCCCGGCATCCCCGGCGTCGGCGAGAAGACCGCCGCCAAGTGGATCACCCAGTTCGGCTCCTTCGCCGAGCTGGTGGAGCGCGCCGACGAGGTCAAGGGCAAGGCCGGGCAGAACTTCCGCGACCACCTGGAGTCGGTCAAGCTCAACCGCCGCCTGACCGAGATGGTCCGCGACGTCGAGCTGCCGAAGACCGTGGCCGACCTCGCCCGCGAGCCGTACGACCGCGCGGCCGTCGCCCTCGTCCTCGACACCCTGGAGATCCGCAACCCCTCGCTGCGCGAGCGGCTCCTCGCGGTCGACCCGGGCGCGGGCGAGGAGGCCGCGCCGGCCCCGGCGGCGGGCGTCGAGCTCGACGCCTCCGTCCTCTCCGCCGGTGAACTGGCCCCCTGGCTCGCCGAGCACGGCACCGGCCCCCTCGGCGTCGCCACGGTCGACAGCTGGGCCCTGGGCACCGGCAACGTCAGCGAGATCGCCCTCGCCGCCGCCGGGGGAGCCGCCGCCTGGTTCGACCCCGGCGAGATCGACGAGGCCGACGAGCGGGCCTGGGCGGCGTGGATCTCCGACCCCGACCGCCCCAAGGTCATGCACAACGCCAAGGCCGCCATGCGGGTCTTCCCCGAGCACGGCTGGTCCGTCGCGGGCGTCACCATGGACACCGCCCTCGCCGCCTACCTCGTCAAGCCCGGCCGGCGCTCCTTCGCCCTCGACGCGCTCTCCGTCGAGTACCTCGGCCGCGAGCTGGCCCCGGCCGCCGCCGCGGACGGACAGCTCGCCTTCGGCGCCGAGGACACCGCGGAGGCCGAGGCCCTCATGTCCCAGGCCCGCGCCGTCCTCGACCTCGGCGACGCCTTCGACGCGCGGCTCGGCGAGGTCGGCGCCGGGGAACTGCTCCACGAGGTCGAGCTGCCCACCTCCGCCCTCCTCGCCCGGCTGGAGCGGCACGGCATCGCCGCCGACCGCGAGCACCTGGAGGCCATGGAGCAGCAGTTCGCCGGCGCCGTCCAGCAGGCCGTGAAGGAGGCCCACGCCTCCGTCGGCCACGAGTTCAACCTCGGCTCGCCCAAGCAGCTCCAGGAGGTCTTCTTCGGCGAGCTGAACCTCCCGAAGACCAAGAAGACCAAGACCGGGTACACGACCGACGCCGACGCGCTCGCCTGGCTGGCCGGCCAGACCGAGCACGAACTGCCCGTGATCATGCTCCGCCACCGCGAGCAGGCCCGGCTCCGCTCCACCGTCGAGGGCCTGATCAAGGCCGTCGCCGCCGACGGCCGCATCCACACCACCTTCAGCCAGACCGTCGCCGCCACCGGCCGTCTCTCCTCCACCGACCCGAACCTGCAGAACGTACCGGTGCGCACCGACGAGGGCCGGGCCATCCGGCACGGCTTCGTCGTCGGCGAGGGCTTCGAGGCGCTGATGACCGCCGACTACAGCCAGATCGAGCTGCGGGTCATGGCCCACCTCTCCGAGGACGAGGGCCTCCTGGAGGCCTTCACCTCGGGCGAGGACCTGCACACCACCGTCGCCTCCCAGGTCTTCGGAGTCGAGCGGTCCGCCGTGGACGCCGAGATGCGCCGCAAGATCAAGGCCATGTCGTACGGTCTGGCCTACGGCCTCTCCGCCTTCGGCCTCGCGCAGCAGCTGACCATCGACCCGGCCGAGGCCCGCGTCCTGATGGAGACCTACTTCGAGCGCTTCGGCGGGGTGCGGGACTATCTGCGCCGGGTCGTCGACGAGGCCCGCGCCACCGGGTACACCGAGACGATGCTGGGCCGCCGCCGCTACCTGCCCGACCTCAACAGCGACAACCGGCAGCGCCGCGAGGCCGCCGAGCGGATGGCGCTCAACGCCCCCATCCAGGGCACGGCCGCCGACATCGTGAAGGTCGCCATGCTGAACGTGGACCGGGCGCTGACGGAGGCGGGCCTCGCCTCCCGGATGCTCCTCCAGGTCCACGACGAGATCGTGCTCGAACTCGCTCCCGGCGAGCGCGAGCGGGTCGAGGCCCTGGTCCGCGAGCAGATGTCCGGCGCGGCCGACCTGCGCGCCCCGCTCGACGTCTCCGTCGGCGTCGGCCCGGACTGGGAGTCCGCCGCGCACTGACGCCGCCCCACGGGCCCGCTCCGCTCCTCGCGCCGGACGCGGGGCGGGCCCGGGACGGACGGACCCGGCCCGGAGCGGGCTGCGGCTCCGCCCGCCCCGGCGGGGTCAGCGCGCCCCCTGACGGGAGCGCCCGGAGCGGGACGCCCGGTCCTCTCCCTCCGGGCCGGGGGCTTCCTCCCCCGCCGCGGGCGACGGTCCCAGCAGCCGCGCGCCCGCCCCGTACAGCACGAGTCCGGCGGCGAGCCCGGCGCCCGCCCCGAAACACGCCGTCGGAATGACGTCCAGGGGCGTCTCGATCCGGTCCCAGCCCCAGTACGCGGCCCAGCGCAGCACCCGGTGGGCGATCCCGGCGAGGACGCAGCCGCCGATGAGGCCGGCCGCGACGAACCGTCCGCGGCGGCCCGGGACCGGTACCCCGGGCGGCAGCTCCACCGGCGCGGCGGAGCGCAGCGCCCGGACCGCGAACCAGCCGAGCAGCCCCAGGGCCAGCGCCGAACTGCCGTACTGGACGTAGAGGTAGAACGGGAAGCCGGCCACGATCTCGCCGAGGAGGGGGACCGCCCGGGTGCCCCAGCGGTCGAGATGGGTGAACGAGTCCCACAGCACGTGGGTCGTGGCGCCGAGGACGGCCGACAGGAAGAACCGTCCCGCGAACGCGGCCGGGCGCGCGCCCCGCCAGGGACGGCCCACGGCGAGCCCGTACACCCTGCCCCGGCACCGGGCGGGCAGCAGCGCCGCGAGCGGTTCGCGCACGGTCAGCCACAGGGCGAGGAGCACGGCGGCGATCAGGACGTCGGCCGTGACGATCCCGGCGGGGGAGTGCGTGACGTCCCCGAAGGCCATCGCCCCGGGGAGCGCCGTGGCGGCGAAGTAGGTCATGTCGGGCGCGAAGGAACCCGCGACGAGAGCGGACGCGACCAGCGGCCCGCGCGCCGTCCCGTTCCGGCGCAGGCCGGGCAGTACGGCGGCGGCGTGGCTCAGCGTGAAAGGCAAGGCGGGCTCCCGGAGTTCCGGCGGTGACGGCCGCGTCGGACGACAACCGTCGAGGACCGATCGCTGATGGCCGGTCGTTGATTGTCGGTCTTTGGTTGGAAGTTGTCGGCGAGTGATCGCTTGCAGTACAAGAGGAGCCGGACCCTCCTGCCGGTTCCCGTACCCGTCCGGGCGGGCGGCGGCCAGGAGGTGACGAAAGCGTGAAACAAGGTTACGCACCGGTAGGCGGCGATCCGGACTTGGCATAAGGTCGCCGGAGGCCACGCGCGGGGAGCGCGGAACCGTAGTCGACGGGGAGGGGACGAAGAACATGACGGAGCGCATCGGACGCCGGCTGCGCAGGGGGGCCACCAGCGGGGCGGTGGTGGCCGCGGCGGTCGCCGCACTCGCCGCCTCGCAGGCACCGGAGGCGACCCCGCCGGCCACGGACAACGCGAGCGGTGACCGGGCCATCGGCGCCGGCGACTCCGTCCAGCCGTCCGGCGACGGCACCGCGACCGGCGGCTCCGCGACCGGCGACTCGCCGTACTACACGGACCTGCCGCCGCTGAACACGCCGAACAAGCCCGGGGCGACCCCCGGGGCGGGCACCGTCCTGCCGGTGATCACCGGCCCGGCCGAGGCCGGCATACCCGCGACCGTCCTCTCCGCCTACAAGCGGGCCGAGCAGTCCATCCGCTCGACCGACCCCGGCTGCAACCTGCCGTGGCAGCTGCTCGCCGGCATCGGCAAGGTCGAGTCCGGGCAGGCGGGCGGCGGCCGGGTCGACCCCAACGGCACGACCCTCTCGCCGATCCTCGGTCCCGTCCTCAACGGCGTCGGATTCGCCAACATCTCCGACACCGACCGGGGCGCCTACGACGGCGACCCCGTCCACGACCGCGCCGTCGGCCCGATGCAGTTCATCCCGTCCACCTGGGCCACATGGGGCCAGGACGCCAACGGCGACGGGAAGAAGGACCCGAACAACATCTACGACGCGGCACAGGCCGCCGGCCTCTACCTGTGCGCCAACGACCGCAACCTCGCGCTCAGGGCCGACCTCGACCGGGCGATCCTCAGCTACAACCGCTCGACGGAGTACCTGAACACGGTCCTGTCCTGGGTCGAGTACTACAAGCGCGGCACCCACCAGGTTCCGGACGGCACGGGAGTGCTGCCGATCGACCGCAGCGACAACGGCGGCAGCCGTCCCCCCCTCACCACGCCGTTCTCGCCCGCCCCGACGACCCCCGCGCCCCGGCCGGGCACCGGGACGCCGAAGCCGTCCGCGCCGGGCGGCTCCGGGCCGGCCGCTCCGTCGCCGACGAGTCCCGCCAAGCCCTCGGCCAACCCGCCGGCGAAGCCGCCGGTCGTCCTGCCCGCCGCCAAGGTGACGCGGCTCGTGATCGTGGCCAACGGCCGGCTGACCACGACCACGGACAGCGACTTCACGGGAGCCCCCCGGGTCACGGCACTCGACGCCCTGGGCAAGCCGATGGCCGGGGTGAGGATCCGCTTCGAGATCGTCGGAAGCACCGACTCCCGCTTCTCCGGCGGCGCGACCACCGCCACCGTCACCACCACCTCGGCCGGCAACGCCACCTCTCCCGCGCTGCGGGCCGGCGGGAAGACGGGATCGTTCACGGTCCGGGCCACCGTCGTGGGCCGGAACCTGGTCGCCGACTTCGCCGCGACCGTCACGGAACGGCAGGCGGACACCCTCGTCCGCGTCGGCGACGGCTCCCTGTCGGCCACCACCGGCGGCGCCTTCGACCAGCAGGTGCAGGTGAAGGCCACCCACAACAAGGCCCTCGCCCCGGGGGTGCTCGTCACCGCGGATGTCGTCGACTCCAGGACGGACCCGAAGACCAGCACCGACGGGCCGCTCTTCAGGAGCACCTCCTCCCGCACCCTCACCCTCTCGACCGGCAAGGACGGCCTCCTCACCCTCGCGAAGGGATCGCTCCTCGCGGGCGACAAGGCGGGCACGTTCTACCTCCGGCTGGTCGCGCCCGGCGGCGGCACCACCTTCGTCGAGCTGAAGGTCACCGCGCCGGCCACCACGCCCACGCCTACCCCCACACCCACGCCCACGCCGACCCCGGAACCGACGCCCTCGGCCCCCGCGTCGCCCGAGGCCACCCCCGCGCCCGGGGGCACCCCCTCGTCGGGAGCCACCTCCTCGCCCAGCTCCACCCCCTCCTCCTCGGGCTGACACCCGCGCCTCCACGCCGTGTCCCCTGCGCGCCGCCCCGTCCTCCCCGGACGGGGCGGCGTCCGCGTTCCCGGCGCCGCCGCACCCCCTCCCGTCACCCGTCACCGCGCTCCCCCCATCCGCGCACGCGTGTGCCGGGTCGCCGTCGCGGCGGACGGGTCCTCCGGCCACGGATGCTTCGGGTAGCGCCCCCTCAACTCCGCCCGCACCGCCCGGTACCCGTCCCGCCAGAAGGACGCCAGGTCGGCGGTGACCGCCGCGGGCCGCCCGGCGGGGGAGAGGAGGTGGACCAGCACCGGGACCCCCGCCACCCGGGGCGTCTCCGCCAGCCCGAACATCTCCTGGAGCTTCACCGCCAGCACCGGCCGGTCGCCCCCGTACGCGACCCGTATCCGCGATCCGCTCGGCACCTCGATCCGCTCCGGGGCCAGCTCGTCCAGCCGCCCCGCCTCGCCCGACGCCCACGGCAGCAGCCGCCGCAGGGCCTCACCCGCGTCGATCCTCCCCAGATCGGCGCGCCGCCCCGCCCGTGACAGCTCGGGCTCCAGCCACTCCCCGGCCCGGTCGACCAGCGCCCCGTCCGCCACGTCCGGCCACGGCTCTCCCACCTCCCGGTGAAGGAAGGCCAGTCGCTCGCGCAACTCCACGGCCTCCCGGCTCCACCGCAGCAGCCCGGGCCCCTCGCGCCGCAGGCCGTCGAGCAGCGCCTTCCGGACGAGCGCGGGGTCGGCCCCGGTGCCCAGGGGCCGGACCGTCAACTCGATCGCGCCCAGCCGGTCCACCGACCGCGCGACCACGTCCCCGTCCTCCCAGCGCACCTCCTCCCCGGCGGACCGCAGGTGCCCGGCCGCACGCCGGGCCACGGCCTCGTCCACCACCGCCGCCAGCCGTACCCGTGCCGTGGCGTCCCGTGCCGTACGGTCCGCCACCGCCACGGCCAGCCACGGCGCGGACGCCAGGCCGGAACCCTCGGCGAGCCGCGCCCCGCTCCCCGACACCATCAGATGGCCGCCCTGCTCCCGGGCCCTGGCGACCCGTTCCGGAAAGGCCAGCGCCGTCACCAGACCGGCCACGGCGTCGTCGCTCGTTCCGGCCGCGCTCGCGGAGCCCTCCCCGGTCGCCGCGTCCCCGGCCGCGCCCGCCGCCCTCTCCAGGCGGCGGGCCTCCGCCCTCCAGCGCGCGCCGTACCCGTCCGCGCCCCGGCGGGCCGCCCGCCAGACCGCCGCCAGATCGTCCCCGTACGCGCGCGGCGGCTCCTCGCTGAGCAGCGCGACGACCTCGGCGGCCCGCCGCGCCCCGACCTCCGCCGCGCCGTCGAGGAGGGCACGGCCCAGCCGGGGATGGAGCCCGAGCCGGGACAACCGCATCCCCCGGTCCGTGGCCCGGCCCGCCGGGTCCACGGCCCCGACCGACCCGAGGACCGCACGGGCCGCCTCCATCGCCCCGGCCGGCGGCGCGTCGAGGAGCGCGAGCCCCCCGGCCGTCGGATCGCCCCAGCAGGCGACCCGCAGGGCGAAGTCCGCCAGGTCCGCGATCCTGATCTCGGGGGAGGGGAAACGGGCCCGGCCGCCGTCCTCCGCCTCCGCCCAGCAGCGGTAGACCACACCGGGGGCCTCGCGTCCCGAACGGCCGGCCCGCTGGGTCGCCGCGGCCGTCGACACCGGCACCGTGGCCAGCGATCCGAGCCCCCGGGCGTGGTCCGTCCGGGGCTCCCGCGCGAGCCCCGAGTCCACCACGACCCGCACCCCCGGAACCGTCAGGCTCGACTCCGCCACCGACGTCGAGAGCACCACCCGGCGCCGTCCGCCCGGGCCGGTGCCCCGCAGGACCGCGTCCTGCACCGCCGCGGGGGCCCGTCCGTGCAGCTGGAGCACCTCGGCGTCCAGGTCGGCGAGCAGCCCCGCCGTCCGCGCGATCTCCCCGGTGCCCGGCAGGAAACAGAGGACGTCGCCCTCCTGCCGCTCCAGGGCGAGCCGGACCGTCGCCGCCACGTGACGCAGCAGCGCCGGGTCCACCCAGGTGCCGTGCGCGGGCCTGATCCCGGCGGGCGGCGCGGCGTACAGGACCGTGTACCCGTGCCCCTCGCCCTCGCTCCGCACGATCGGGGCGGGCCCGCCGCCGTCGAGGACCGTCAGCAACCGGGACCACGCCTCGGCGTCGCTCGTCGCCGAGGCCGCGACCAGTTCCAGCTCCGGCCGCAGGGTCGCCCGCACGTCCACCAGGAAGGCCATGGCCGTGTCGGCGTCCAGATGCCGCTCGTGGCACTCGTCGAGCAGGACCGCGTCGACGCCCGCCAGCTCAGGGTTCCGCTGCAACCGCTGGAGCAGAACACCCGTGGTCACCACCTCCACCCGGGTCGCGGGGCCGGTCCGCCGCTCACCGCGCACGGAGAAACCCACCGCGCCGCCGACCTCCTCGCCCAGCAGCCACGCCATCCGCCGCGCCGCCGCCCGCACCGCCATCCGGCGCGGCTCGGCCACCAGCACCCGGCGTGCCGGCGCGTCCCCCACGAGCCCCGCCAGCACCAGCGGCACCAGCGTCGTCTTGCCGGTGCCGGGAGGAGCGGACAGCACCGCCGTGCCGCGCTCCGCGAGCGCTGCGAGCAGTTCGGGGACGGCGTGGCGGACGGGGAGGCGGTCGAGTACGTCGTTTCGGATCACGCACTCAGTCTCGTACGCCCGGGAAAGAGACGGGTCCCGTTGTCCACAGGGCCCACCTGTAAGTACGACAGGTATGACCGGTCCGGTCGTTCTGCGGGCCCGCGATGACGCCGCCGCCCGGCCGTTCGCCTCCCCGTCCGCCCCCGTCCGCCCGCCTCCTGTCCGCCCGGTCGCCGGCCCGCCCCGCCCGTCCCGTCACTCCGCCCGTTCGCACACGAAGATCGCCGTGCCCGGGATCAGGTTCCCCCGCAGCGGGGACCAGCCGCCCCACTCCTGGCTGTTCCAGGCGGGCCACTCCGGCTCGACCAGGTCCAGCAGCCGGAACCCGCCGGCCACCACGTCCCGCACCCGGTCCCCGATCGTCCGGTGGTGCTCCACGTACACCGCCCGCCCCCGCTCGTCCTGCTCGACGTACGGTGTGCGGTCGAAGTAGGAGGCCGCGACGGAGAGCCCCTCCGGTCCCGGCTCGTCCGGGAACGCCCAGCGGATCGGGTGCGTCACCGAGAACACCCAGCGGCCGCCCGGCCTCAGGACCCGGCGCACCTCGCGGAACACCCGCACCGGATCGGCGACGAACGGCACCGCCCCGTACGCCGAGCAGGCCAGGTCGAAGGAGCCGTCCCGGAACGGCAGCGCCCCCGCGTCGGCCTCCACCAGCGGCACGTCCCCGCCGATCCGCAGCGCGTGCTGGAGCTGCCGGTGCGAGAGGTCGAGCGCCACCGGCCGCGCCCCCCGGGCCGCCAGCCACCGCGAGCACTGCGCCGCGCCCGCTCCGATCTCCAGGACGTCCAGGCCCTTCAGGGAGGAGGCCGGGCCGAGCAGCCCGGCCTCGGCCTCGTCGAGACCCTCGGGTCCCCACACGAACCGGTCGTCCCCCAGGAAGGAGCCGTGCTCGTTCTGGTACTCGTCGGCGTTGCGGTCCCACCATCCGCGGCTCGCCCGGCTGCTCTCCGCGTCCCCCGCGTCACGCCGGGTGGCCTCCGCCCCGTCGGCCTCGTTCCCGGTCTCGTCCTCGTGTCCGTGCTCTTGGTTCATCTCGCCCGCCGATGTAGTTTGCGCTCAGTGCCGCCGTGCGGCGGACCCCGCCGACACGGCGTGGGAAGCCGTGAATAGTGCCGGAGTTGAGCGGATCTGCCCCGGGTGCGCGCTTCGCGCATTGACCCTGTCCGGCCGCTTCCGTATGCTAAAGGTTGCGCTGCGGGTCTGCGTGCCTCAGACGGAGCAGGCCGCGCTCGTACCTGGTATATGTCCCCTCGGTTTTCGAGGCTTCTTCCCGTTCGCGGGGGGTCCGCCTCATTGGCTGTCCGGCTTCTTGGTGCGATACGGGCTCTCGGCGTAGCAGTACCTACGACTTTCTGTCCGTAACCGGAGCCCTTTCCCACATGACGAGCAGCACCGAGACCACCGCCACCACCCCGCAGGTTGCGGTCAACGACATCGGTAACGAGGAAGCCTTCCTCGCCGCGATCGACGAGACGATCAAGTACTTCAACGACGGCGACATCGTCGACGGCGTCATCGTGAAGGTCGACCGGGACGAGGTCCTGCTCGACATCGGTTACAAGACCGAAGGTGTCATCCCGAGCCGCGAGCTCTCGATCAAGCACGACGTCGACCCGAACGAGGTCGTCAAGGTCGGCGACGAGATCGAGGCCCTGGTCCTTCAGAAGGAGGACAAGGAAGGCCGCCTGATCCTCTCGAAGAAGCGTGCCCAGTACGAGCGCGCCTGGGGCACCATCGAGAAGATCAAGGAAGAGGACGGGATCGTCACCGGTACCGTCATCGAGGTCGTCAAGGGTGGTCTCATCCTCGACATCGGCCTCCGCGGCTTCCTTCCGGCCTCCCTGGTCGAGATGCGCCGTGTCCGCGACCTCCAGCCCTACGTGGGCAAGGAGCTCGAGGCCAAGATCATCGAGCTGGACAAGAACCGCAACAACGTGGTCCTGTCCCGCCGTGCCTGGCTGGAGCAGACCCAGTCCGAGGTCCGCCAGACCTTCCTCACGACCCTCCAGAAGGGTCAGGTCCGCTCCGGCGTCGTCTCCTCGATCGTCAACTTCGGTGCCTTCGTGGACCTGGGTGGCGTCGACGGTCTCGTGCACGTCTCCGAGCTGTCCTGGAAGCACATCGACCACCCGTCCGAGGTCGTCGAGGTCGGCCAGGAGGTCACCGTCGAGGTTCTCGACGTGGACATGGACCGCGAGCGTGTCTCCCTGTCGCTGAAGGCGACGCAGGAGGACCCGTGGCAGCAGTTCGCCCGGACCCACCAGATCGGCCAGGTCGTTCCCGGCAAGGTCACCAAGCTGGTTCCGTTCGGCGCGTTCGTCCGCGTGGACGAGGGCATCGAGGGTCTGGTCCACATCTCCGAGCTGGCCGAGCGCCACGTGGAGATCCCGGAGCAGGTCGTCCAGGTCAACGACGAGATCTTCGTCAAGGTCATCGACATCGACCTCGAGCGCCGTCGCATCAGCCTCTCGCTGAAGCAGGCCAACGAGTCCTTCGGTGCCGACCCGGCCTCGGTCGAGTTCGACCCGACCCTGTACGGCATGGCCGCGTCCTACGACGACCAGGGCAACTACATCTACCCCGAGGGCTTCGACCCCGAGACCAACGACTGGCTCGAGGGCTTCGAGACCCAGCGCGAGGCCTGGGAGACCCAGTACGCCGAGGCGCAGTCCCGCTTCGAGCAGCACCAGGCCCAGGTCATCAAGTCCCGCGAGGCCGACGAGGCCGCCGCTGCCGAGGGCGCTGCCGCCCCGGCCGCCGGCAACGCCGGTGCGGGCATCTCGGGTGGTTCGTACTCCTCGGAGTCGGACGACAACTCCGGCGCCCTGGCGTCGGACGAGGCGCTCGCCGCCCTGCGCGAGAAGCTGGCCGGCGGCCAGAGCTGAACAAGCTCTCCGCTGAACGCTAGCCGCTAGCGAAACGAGGCCCGTTCCCCTCCGGGGGAGCGGGCCTCGTCGTTCTCCGTCCGGAGCGTCCGCCACCGGCGCGGGCGCCTCAGGGCGTGACGGGGATGTTCGTCAGGCCGTTGCCGCCGGTCACCGTGTTCGAGGCGTAGACCGTGGTCACGCACGAACTGCTCCGGTGGGTGACGTTGATCGCGAGCCGCTGCGGCCCGGTCGCGCCCGTGAGGTCCGAGCGGTTGCCCCGGAAGACCGTCCCGCAGCCCCAGCCGCTCTGCTGGCTGTGGGTCTCGAAGCCGTTGTTCGTCGTGTTCACCCCGGTGTTGTCCGCCACGAGGACGTTGTTGCCCTTCACGTCGACCCAGGAGTCGTCGTAGTGGACGCCGGTCAGCCCGCGTCCGTCGAAGGTGTTGCCGACGATCTTCGCCCCCGTCGTGCCCTCCTTGATGTCGACGCTCTCGCCGCCGACGTCCGGCCCGATGACGTTGTTCAGGATCTGCGCGTTGTCGCTCCTGTCGGTGAGCGCGTTGGCGGTCCCGACGTACACCCCCTCGCCCATGCCCCGTCCGTCGTTCCCGGTGTCGTAGATCCGCGAGTTCCTGAGGACGCCGTTCCTGCTGGAGTTGCGGAAGTGCACCCCCTCCATGTCCAGGCCGTGCACGGTCACCCCGTCGATCACCACGTAACTCGCGGCATCGGTCATGATCCCCTTCTGGCCGCCGGTCACGGTGATCCCCTCCACCGTCCAGTACGAGGCGCCGTCGAGGTGGAGCCCGTAGCCGCCCCCGGCGGTCAGCACGGCGCGCGGGGAGCCGGTCAGGGTGACGCGGGCGGAGGAGGTGCCGGGGACGGTGGCCTTGAAGTTCCCCGTGTAGGTGCCGTCCGCGAGGTGGATCGTGTCGCCGGGGCGGGCGCCGGCGAGGGCCGTCTTGAGCTGGGCGGCCGTCTTCACCTCGACGGTGGCCGCGGCGGCCGGGGCGGGCACGAGCGGAACGGCGAGGAGGGCCGGGAGGAGGGGGAGGAGCAGCGTTCGGACGCGCATGGGATGCCTTCCGGTGCAGGAATGAGGGGAGGTTCCCGTATGTGCACAAGGATCGGGATGCTGAACGCGCAGCTGTCCCGAGACGGTAGGGAGGCGCCCTGTCCGTGTCAAGGTCTGTACCAGTGGCCGGAGTTCGTGTCCGCTCCCCGGAAGATCGCGCGCACCGGGAATGGCGGCGCCGCGCGGCACGTTGCCAGAGAGAACACGAGGAGGAGCGGTAACCGTGCTTGATCCCCAGGATTTGTACGAATGGGACCCGAAGGGCCTGGCCGTCGTGGACCTGGCCCTGGCACAGGAGTCGGCCGGACTGGTCATGCTGTACCACTTCGACGGCTACATCGACGCGGGCGAGACCGGTGGGCAGATCGTCGAGCGGCTGCTCGACACCCTTCCCCACCAGCCGGTCGCCCGTTTCGACCACGACCGGCTCGTGGACTACCGCGCGCGCCGCCCCCTGCTGACCTTCCGGCGCGACCGCTGGACCGCGTACGAGACGCCGTCCATCGAGGTCCGCCTCGTGCAGGACGCCACCGGCGCCCCCTTCCTCCTCCTCTCCGGTCCGGAACCGGACGTGGAGTGGGAGCGGTTCGCCGTCGCCGTCCAGCAGATCGTCGAGCGCCTCGGCGTGCGCCTCGCCGTCAACTTCCACGGCATCCCCATGGGCGTGCCGCACACCCGCCCGGTCGGACTCACCCCGCACGGCAGCCGCACCGACCTCATGCCCGGGCACTCCAGCCCCTTCGACGAGGCGCAGGTTCCCGGCAGCGCCGAGTCCCTCGTCGAGTACCGGCTCACCGAGGCCGGCCACGACACCCTCGGGGTCGCGGCCCACGTCCCGCACTACGTGGCCCGCTCGCCGTACCCGGACGCGTCCCTGACGGTGCTCGAAGCCGTCACGGCCGCCACCGGCCTGGTCCTTCCGGGCGTCGCCCACTCCCTGCGGACGGAGGCCCGCCGCACCCAGACCGAGATCGACCGCCAGATCGGCGAGGGCGACGAGGAGCTGGTGACGCTCGTGCGGGGCCTGGAGCACCAGTACGACGCGGTGGCCGGGGCCGAGAGCCGCGGCAGTCTCGTCGCCGAGCCCGTCGACCTTCCCTCGGCGGACGAACTCGGCCGCGAGTTCGAGCGCTTCCTCGCGGAGCGGGAGGGCGAGGCGTAGCCCCGCGGAGGCAGGCCCTAAGCTGCCGCCCATGCTGAAGGTGGGCCTGACCGGCGGGATCGGCGCCGGCAAGAGCGAAGTGTCACGGCTGCTCGTCTCGCACGGAGCCGTACTGATCGACGCGGACCGGATCGCCCGCGAGGTCGTCGAGCCCGGAACCCCGGGGCTCGCGGCCGTCGTGGAGGCCTTCGGCGACGACGTCCTCACGGAGGCGGGGACGCTCGACCGGCCGAAGCTCGGTTCCCTCGTGTTCGCCGACCCCGACCGGCTGGCCGTTCTCAACGCCATCGTCCACCCCCTGGTCGGGGCCCGGTCGGCGGAGCTGGAGAGCGGGGCGGGCGCCGGAGACGTCGTGGTCCACGACGTCCCCCTGCTCACGGAGAACGGGCTCGCGCCGCTCTACGACCTGGTCGTGGTCGTGGACGCGTCCCCGGAGACCCGGCTCGACCGGCTCGTACGGCTCCGCGGCATGACCGAGTCCGAGGCCCGGGCCCGGATGGCGGCCCAGGCCACGCGCGCGGAGCGGCTGGCCGTCGCGGACCTCGTGATCGACAACGACGGGCCGCTCGACGCTCTGGCGCCGCAGGTCGGGAAGGTCTGGGAAGAACTGGAGCGACGGGCCGCGTCCGCCGCCCGGACCGACCCCTCCGCCTGACCGGCGCCCCTCACGGCGTCCCGTCGGGACGGCCCCCGTCCCGTCAGGGCCGGCGGTCCCCGCGCGGGCGGGGCCGTGGCCTCCGTCCGGGGGCGCCCGGGGAATGCCGAGGCCGGGACCGGTGTTCAACCCCGGGAACGAGGGAAGGATGCCATCGTGGCCGACAGCACCCCGGAAACGCACGTCATCGACTTCCGCGCCGCCGAGCAGTTGCTGGCCGCGCGGGACCCCCGGGGGGCCGTGAAGCTGCTGGACTCGGTGATCGCCGCCCACCCCGAGAACACGGCCGCGCGCCTGCTGCGCGCCCGGGCGTTCTTCGCCGCCGCCCAGCTGCGTCCCGCGCAGCTGGAGTTCGAGCTGGTCCTGGAGCGCGAGCCGGACAACGCGTTCGCGCACTTCGCCCTCGGCCGCACCTTCGAGCGTTCGGGACGTACCGCCCAGGCCACCCGGCACTTCCGGCTCGCCGCCGCGCTCGACCCGAAGCCGGAGTACCTCCGGGCCGCGGGGTTCGGGTCGGAGGGCCCGGAGGACTGAGAGCCGCCGGGCGCCGGAGGACGCGGGCGTGCGCGCTGCTCAGCGCCCCTTCCGCTCCGTGCCGGTCCCACCGCCATCGGGGGCGTACGGGGGGACGTCCCTTCCCGGCTGCCAGTGCGGGCCCTGGTGCACGCGGTGCACCACGAGGACCAGATCGGCCAGGACCACCAGGAGCAGCGCCCCGCAGGCGGCGGCCCAGCCCGGACGTCCCAGCAGGGCGAACGCGGCCGTGCCGAAGGCCGCCCACAGCAGCCCCCACACGCTCAGCCAGAACCGCATCCGCAGAGGACTGCGCGCGGTCACCGGCTCGTTCCCGGTCCGCATGACGGTCACCTCCCCGCCCCGGTCCTTCCGGCGGCCCGGTCTCTCCGGTCACCTCCAGGATGGACCCGCCGCGGGCGAAAGGGGAAAGGGGCGGACGTGCCCGGCGGGCGCCTCAGTGGACGACGGTGTAGCTGCGCCAGGGGAGGGTGTCCGGCACGATCCGGTCACCGCTGTTGGCCGGCAGATAGGTCGAGTCCTCGCCCCGGCAGTCCCGGGTCTTGTACAGCACGATGTCGACCAGGGTGCCGTTCTCGATCCCGGTCGCGCCGGACGGCGCCAGGCGGTGGCAGCCCTTCACCGAGGGGCTCGTCACCACCACCCCCACCTCGCTTTCCGTCTCGTACGAGATCGTGCCCACGGCGCTGCGGCCGAGGCCCGAGCAGCCGGCGACGGCGAGGGTGAGCAGCACGGCCCCGGTGGCGGTCGTGAGACGCCGGCGAACGGACATGTCGAATCCTCTTCTGTCGGACGGAGACGGCGGGCGGCGGCGGACGGCGGTTCCGCGGGTCCGGCCCCGGTCCAGGCCCACCCTCCCGCCCGGCGGGCCTCGTGTCATCCGCTGCTGGGCCGCCCGGGGGAACCGCCCGGCGGACCGTTGTCAGACCTTCCCCGTAAGGTCGGAGATCCAGTCGGAGATCCGTCGCGCGACGGGAACGGGGGAGGGGAGCGGCCGTGACACACACGTGGATCACCGGTGCGGCCGTCTTCCTGCCGGCCGCCCTTCCCCGCGAGGGCCGGATCGCCTTCTGGGCGCCCGACGGCGGCGAGCTGCCCGATCCGGCGGCGGTGACCGGCGCGGAGCGCGTCGGGCTGACCGTGGCCCGGCGGCACGGCGGCGGCGCCCGGGGCCGTGAGGTCCCCGCCGTCACCCTCCCCGTCGAGGCCGCCCTGCCCCGTCTGGTCGAGGCCCGCCACCACCCGGCCGCCCATCCGGCCACCGCCGGCTGGGGCGCCGCCGCCCTGCACGCCCTGCATCTGGCCGCCCGGGGCCGGCTGCTGCCGGGACTGACCGCCGACGACCTGGACGCCTGGCGGGCCGGGCCCCTGGACGCCGACGACATCGCCCATCTGCGGGCCGTCGCCGCCGCCCTGCCGGCCGAGGCGTACGCCGTGCCCGTGCCCGGCCGGGGGCCGCTGCGGCTGCCCGAGCCCGAAGCCCTGGTCCGCGCCTTCCTCGACGCCGTCGCCGACGTGCTGCCCCGTACCCCGGCCGCCGCCCACGCGGTCGGGGCGCCGTTCGCGGCCCGCGACCCCCAGCACCTGCCCCGGGCACGCGCCTGGGCCGCCGAGGCCGCGGCGGGGATGGACGCCGGGGTCCGCGTCTCCCTCCGCCTCGACCTGTCGGCCTACGAGCTCTTCGACAGCGCGGACACGGCGGACACGGCGGACGTCACGGACACCGCGACGGGCACCGCGGAGGGCACGGGCCCCGCGGACGCCACGGACACCGCGACGGGCACCGCGGAGGGCACGGGCCCCGCGGACGCCACGGACACCGGGGGAACGACGGGCGCCGCGGAAGCGGCCGGGCAGAACCCCGGCGAGCGCCACGCGGCCGCCGCGCTCCTCCAGGTCCACAGCCTCTCCGACCCCGCCCTCGTCATCGACGCCGCGGCCCTCTGGGCGGGGGAGGGCGAGCACTTCGGGCCCCGGGCCCGGGTCGACGCCGTCCTCGCCCTGCGCAGGGCCGCGCGCGTCTGGCCCCCGCTGGCCCGGCTCCTGGAGCGGGACGTGCCCGACGTCCTCGCCGTCACCGAGGACGAGCTGTACGAGCTCCTCGGCCCCGCCGCCGCACGGCTCGCCGACGCCGGGGTCGCCGTCCACTGGCCGCGCGAGCTCGTCCGCTCGCTCGGCGCCTCCGCCGTCGTCCGCCCCGCGCCCGGTTCGGCGACCGACGGCACCTCCTTCTTCGACAGCGAGGAACTGCTGCGGTTCGACTGGCAGCTCGCCCTCGACGGCGATCCGCTCACCGAGGGCGAGATGGACCTCCTGGCCGAGGCCCACCGGCCCGTCGTGCGCCTCCGCGACCAGTGGGTCGTCGTCGATCCCGGCCTGGTCCGCAAGGCCCGCAAACGGGAGCTGGGCCTGCTCGAACCGGTCGACGCCCTCGGCGCCGCCCTCACCGGCACCGTGGAGGTGGACGGCGAGACCGTCCCCGCCGTCCCCGTCGGAGCGCTCGCCGCGCTCCGGGACCGGCTCCTGGCCGGCCCCGAGGAGGTGCAGCCCCCGCCCGGGCTCACCGCCACCCTGCGCGACTACCAGCTCCGCGGACTCGCCTGGCTGGACCTGATGACCTCGCTCGGCCTCGGCGGGTGCCTCGCCGACGACATGGGCCTGGGCAAGACCGTCACCCTCATCGCCCTGCACCTGCGCCGCGCCCGCCGCGCCCCCACCCTCGTGGTCTGTCCGGCCTCCCTGCTCGGCAACTGGCAGCGCGAGGTGGGGAAGTTCGCCCCCGGCGTGCCCGTACGGCGCTTCCACGGGGCCGACCGGGACCTGGACGACGCCGGGGGCGGCTTCGTCCTCACCACCTACGGCACCCTGCGCACCAGCGCCGCCCGGCTGGCCGCGCACGAGTGGGGGATGGTCGTCGCCGACGAGGCGCAGCACGTCAAGAACCCGTTCTCCGCGACCGCCAGGGCCCTGCGCGAGATCCCCGCGCCCGCCAGGGTCGCGCTGACCGGCACCCCCGTGGAGAACAACCTCTCCGAACTCTGGGCGCTCCTCGACTGGACCACCCCCGGGCTCCTCGGTCCGCTCAAGGCCTTCCGCTCCCGGCACGCCCGGGCCGTGGAGAACCACGACGAGATCGAGCACGACGAGGCCGTGGAACGGCTCGCCCGGCTCGTGCGCCCCTTCCTGCTGCGCCGCCGCAAGTCCGACCCCGGCATCGTCCCCGAACTGCCGCCCAAGACGGAGTCCGACCACCCCGTCCCCCTCACCCGGGAGCAGGCCTCCCTCTACGAGGCGGTCGTCCGCGAGACCATGGCGCGGATCGAGGAGGCCGAGGGAATGGCCCGCCGGGGCCTCGTCATGAAGCTGCTGACCTCCCTCAAGCAGATCTGCAACCACCCCGCCCAGTACCTCGGGGAACAGACCCCGGGCGGCGCCACCCGGCTGGCGGGCCGTTCCGGGAAGCTCGCCCTGCTCGACGAACTCCTCGACACGATCCTCGCCGAGGACGGGGCCGTGCTCGTCTTCACCCAGTACGTGTCGATGGCGCGGCTCCTCGCCGAGCACCTGGCGGCGCGCGGCATCCCGGCCCAGCTCCTCCACGGCGGAACCCCCGTGGCCGAGCGGGAACGGATGGTCGACCGCTTCCAGGCCGGGGAGGTCCCCGTCTTCCTGCTCTCCCTCAAGGCGGCGGGCACCGGCCTCAACCTCACCCGGGCCGGCCACGTCGTCCACTACGACCGCTGGTGGAACCCGGCCGTCGAGGAGCAGGCCACCGACCGCGCCTACCGCATCGGGCAGACCCAGCCGGTGCAGGTCCACCGGCTCGTCGCCGAGGGCACGGTCGAGGACCGCATCGCCGAGATGCTCCGCGCGAAACGGGCCCTGGCCGATGCCGTCCTCGGCTCCGGCGAGGCCGCCCTCACCGAACTCACCGACCGTGAGCTCGCCGATCTGGTGTCCCTGAGGAGGCCCTCGTGAACCGCGCCCGCGCCGCGCGCGCGACCGCCCCCCGCCACGACGACCGCCGCCGCTCCTTCCCGCAGGTCGCCCCCCGGGAGGCCCCCGACGGCCGGTTCGCCGCCACCTGGTGGGGGAACGCCTGGGTCGACGCCCTGGAGGAAACCGCCCTCGACCCGGCCCGTCTCGCCCGCGGCAAGGCGTACGCGAGGCGCGGCCACGTCGACGCGATCACGGTCACCCCCGGCCGGGTCGTCGCCTACGTCCACGGCACCCGGCCCCGCCCGTACCGCACCGAGATCAGGATGCGGACCCTCGGCGACGACGGCTGGGAGCGGTTCCTCGACGGGGCCGCCGCGCGGCCCGACCACATCGCCGCACTCCTCGACAAGGACGTGCCGCACGCCCTGGAGGCCGTCACCGGGCTGCTGCCCGCGCCCGGCGACCTCGTCCCCGACTGCTCCTGCCCGGACGACGGCTACCCCTGCAAGCACGCCGCCGCCCTCTGCTACCAGGCCGCGCGGCTCCTCGACGAGGACCCGTTCGTCCTCTTCCTGATGCGCGGCCGGGGCGAGCAGGAACTCCTCGCCGAACTCACTCGGCGCAACGCGGTCCGGTCCGCCGCCGAGACGGGCGCCGCCGCCCCGCCGATGCCCACCGTCCCCGCCCGCGCCGCGCTCGACGCGACCGCCGGGGCGGCGCTCCCGCTGCTGCCCGCCCCCCTCCCGCCCCCGGACCGGCCCGGCCGTCCGGCCGTCTTCCCGCCCGACCCCGCCGCGCCCGACCCGCTCGCGCTCGACCTCCTCGCCACCGAGGCGGCCGCCCGCGCCCACGCGTTCCTCACGACCGGACTCGATCCGGTCGCCGTGCTCACGCCCTGGCAGGACGCGGTCCGGCTGGCCGCCGCGCACCCCGGCTCCGGCCTCACCGCCTCCACCCGCGCGCTCTACCGCGACCTCGCCCACGCGCTCGACCGCACCCCCACGGACCTCGCCCGCGCCGTCGCGGCCTGGCGGCAGGGGGGCGCCGAGGGCCTCGCGGTCCTGGAGGAGCCGTGGGACCCGCCGGCGGGGCCCTTCGACCGGGCGCGGCCCGCGCTGCTCGCCTCCGGGTTCCCCGCCCTCCGGCCCTGGCGGAACCGCCTCTCCGGCCGGTCCCTTCAGCTCCGTCTCGGCCGGGACGGCCTCTGGTACGGCTACGAGTCGGACCTCGACCGCGAGGACTGGTGGCCGCGCGGGGACCCCGACCCCGACCCGGTCGGGGCCCTCTCCGCTCTCCTGGGGCGGTGAGTCCACACTCGAACGCCCCCCACTCGTTGGAGTGAAACCCTCCGGATGTCGAATCCGGCACGTGCGTGTACCGCGTTGATTCCGGTACGGGCACTTGCCCGTGCACACCTCCGGAAGGCAGGAAGCCATGAGGCAGATTCGCCGAAGTGGTCTGGCCACACTGTTGGTCACGGGTGGAGCGCTCGCCCTCTCGGCGGGCGCCGCGCACGCCGACGCCGGCGCCCAGGGCGCCGCGGTCGGTTCGCCGGGAGTCGGTTCCGGCAACACGCTTCAGCTGCCGGTGCACGTTCCGGTCAACGTCTGCGGCAACACGGTCGACGTCGTCGGACTGCTCAACCCGGCCTTCGGCAACGGCTGCGCCAACCTCTCCACCGGTCCCGCCGGTCACGGTGCGGACGAGGACGGCGGCGGCCGCTCCCACGACCACCCCCACTCCCACAAGGACGAGCCCGCCACCCCGCGCGGCGGAGAGCAGGCCGGCGGCTCCCACGGCGGCGGCTCCTCCCACGGCGGCGGTTCCACCGCCGAGAGCCACACCCAGGGATCGCCCGGCGTGATCTCGGGGAACGGCCTCCAGCTGCCCGTCGACCTGCCCCTGAACGTCAGCGGGAACTCGGTCAACGTGGTCGGCGTCGGCAACCCGGCCTTCGGCAACACCGCGGTCAACGGTCCCTCGAAGCCGGCGCAGCCGATCGAGAAGCCGACGCCGCGCCCGCAGACCCCCGTGCGCACCCTCCCGGCCCCGCAGACGCAGACGCAGACCGCGGTGCCCGCCCCGGCCCCCGCGCCGCAGGGCGGGACGGAGCAGCCCTCGCTGGCCTCCACCGGTTCGGACGTCATCGGCTACGCCGCCCCGGCGAGCGCCGCGCTGCTCCTCGGCGGCGCCCTGCTGTACCGCCGCGCGCGCCGGGCCGGCGACCGGGGCTGAGGGACCGCCGTCCCGGCGGCCGGACCGACGCGCGGCCGGCACGGGCCGTCAGCCGCGCGCGTCTCCGCCGCCGTGGCGCCAGGACCGGAGCACCGCCTCGATGGCGGGAGCGACCCTCGCCCGGGCCAGGTGCCGGGGCACGCCCTGCGCCAGCAGGGTGTCGTACGGCGTGTCGACGTGCCGTACGGAGGCTCGTACCGCGGCGGTCACCGCGTCGCGGTCGAGCGAACGGCCGGCGGCCGTGCGCCCCACCCGTCCGCTGCCCTTCACCGAGGCGTGGGCGGCGATCTCGTCGGCCCGGTCCGCCGGGCAGGACGGGAAGAGCCGCAGGATCTCCGCCCGCAGGGCTTCGGTGACCCGGGCGTCGAGGACCGCGCGCCGCGCCGCGTCCCGGGCCCGCCGCCCGGCCCGTGCCTCCGCGTCCGCCAGGCAGGCCCGTTCGGCCCGGGCCAGCGCCTCCTCCTCGACCAGGAGGCCCCGGCGCTCGTACCGGGTACGGCGCCGGTCGTGCCGCACCACCACGGCCCAGAGGGCGCTGTTCTCACGGGCCCGCCGGGTCAGGGCCGTGTCGCCCCGGGGCAGGAAGACCAGGTGCCCGAGGCCGGCGCAGTCCAGGCAGACCGGTGAGCCGGACTCCACGGTCATCCGCTCCAGCGGCCCCCGGTGACACTCCGAGCAGCGGCGCCGCCGGAGCGGTTCCACGACGACCGGCGCGACGAGGTCCACGTCGGCCTCCGTCAGCGGACGCCGGGCGCGGCGGCGGCCACGAACAGGGCGAGTGCCTCCTTCGCCCGGTCGGAGAGCCGGACGCGCTCCTCCTCGTCCACCGCCTCGTGCATGCAGTGGGTCTCCTGGAAGGCCGCCTCGGCCAACCGCCGCGTCTCGGGGTCGTCGCACACCAGCTGGACGCGGAACAGGGCCTGCCGGGCGGCGGTGCGCTGCCGGTAGGAAGCGTGACGGGACTCCTCGGCCCGTTCCGAACCGGGCTCCCGGAACGCGCTGAACCAGCGGTCGTTCTGACTGTGCCGGTAGTCGACCACCGCGCCGGCGAAGGCGCTGTAGGTCACGATCCTCTCCTGCCGGAGCTGTTCGGTCCGGGCGAGCACGGCCGCGCGCTCGGCCGCCCGCCCCTGGAACCAGTGCGTGAAGACGGCTCCCAGCAGGGTTCCCGCCACGGCTATCAGCGCCGCATCCATGACCGGCCGCCCTCCCGTTCCCCTCGGCCTCCCGAACCCCTTGATCATGGCAGCGGAGGGGGGCGGGCGTCACCGTCCCGCCGCTATTGCCGGTATCCGCTCAGGAAGCGCCCGATGCGGCTGATCGCGGCGTCCAGGTCGTCGGCGTACGGCAGGGTCAGGATGCGGAAGTGGTCCGGGCGCGGCCAGTTGAAGCCGGTGCCCTGCACGACCTGGATCTTCTCCCGGAGCAGCAGGTCGAGGACGAACTTCTCGTCGTCGTGAATCCTGTGCACGGCCGGGTCGAGGCGCGGGAAGGCGTACAGGGCCCCCTTCGGCTTCACGCAGGAGACGCCCGGGATCTCGTTGAGCTTCTCCCAGGCGCGATCGCGCTGTTCCCGGAGCCTGCCGCCCGGGGCGGTCAGTTCGTGGATCGACTGGCGGCCGCCGAGCGCGGCCTGGATGGCGTACTGGGCGGGGGCGTTGGGGCAGAGGCGCATGGAGGCCAGCATGGTGAGGCCCTCCAGGTAGTTCCTGGCGTGCTGCTTCGGTCCGGTGACGACCAGCCAGCCGGAACGGAAGCCGGCGACCCGGTACGTCTTGGAGAGCCCGCCGAAGGTGAGGACCACCAGGTCGTCGGCGAGGGAGGCGGCCGGGTGGTGGACGGCGTCGTCGTAGACGATCCGGTCGTAGATCTCGTCGGCGAGGACCATCAGGCCGTGGCGGCGGGCCAGGTCGAGGATTCCCTCGACGATCTCCTTCGGATAGACCGCGCCGGTGGGGTTGTTGGGGTTGATGACGACGACGGCCCGGGTGCGGTCGGTGATCTTCGAGGCCATGTCGTCCAGGTCCGGGTACCAGTCGGCGGACTCGTCGCAGAGGTAGTGCACGGCCCTGCCGCCCGCGAGGGTGGTGGCGGCCGTCCAGAGCGGGAAGTCGGGGGCCGGGACCAGGACCTCGTCGCCGTCCTCCAGGAGGGCCTGCACGGCCATGGAGACCAGTTCGGAGACGCCGTTGCCGAGGAAGACGTCGTCCACGTCCACCTCCGGCAGGCCCATGGCCTGGTAGCGCTGGGCCACCGCGCGGCGGGCGGAGAGGATGCCGCGGGAATCGGTGTAGCCGTGGGCCCTGGGAAGCATCCGGATCATGTCCTGGACGATCTCCTCGGGTGCCTCGAAGCCGAAGAGCGCCGGGTTGCCCGTGTTGAGGCGCAGGACGCTGTGGCCCGCCTCCTCCAGGGCGTTGGCGTGCTCGATGACCGGGCCGCGGATCTCGTAACAGACCTCGTTCAGCTTGCTCGACTGCCGGAACTCCATGTCCGACCTCCCAGATCCCGGAATGAGTGTTGCTTGGTTTTACCAAGTTCGAGCTTGGAAAGTCCAACAACATGTCTAGACTGCGTCGCATGCCACGTCAGCCACGCCGCCGCAGCTACGACCAGCACTGCGCCGCCGCGCGCGCCCTCGACCTCGTCGGCGACCGCTGGACCCTGCTCGTCGTCCGCGAACTCCTCGCCGGACCGCGCCGCTACACCGACCTCCACGCCGACCTGCCCGGCGTCAGCACGGACGTGCTGGCCGGCCGCCTCAAGGACATGGAGGGCACCGGACTCGTCACCCGGCGCCGGCTGCCCCCGCCCGCCCCGGCCTCCGTGTACGAACTCACCCCGCGCGGCCGGGACCTGCTGCCCGTGCTGCGCGCCCTCGCCGCCTGGGGAGCGCCCGAACTGGGGGAACCGAGGCCGACCGACGCCGTGCGCGCCCACTGGTACGCCGTCCCGCTCCTCGGAACCCTCGCGGAACTGGGCCCGGGGACCGTCCAGGTCACCCTGGACGAGGGGGAGTTCCACGTACGGGTCGGGGCCGACGGTTCCGTCGCGTACGGGGACGGCGCGGCGCAGACGCCGGACGCCCGGCTGCGGACCGACGCGGCGACGTGCCGGGCGCTCGCGAACGGGGAACTGACGCTCGCCGGGGCGCTCGCGTCGGGACGCGCGGCACTCGAACGCTCCACGGAGGCCGCCGGGTGGGCCTGAGCCGGCGGGCGCGGAAGGCGGACACGTCGTCCCGCGTGCCCCTCGGCGGTCTCCCGCGACGGCTCCTCCCGGCGGCCGACGGCGAGGACCGCCGCCCCCTGCCCGGCGAAGGCGCGCGCGGTGGCCCGGCCGGTCCCGGCGGCCGACGGCGAGGACCGCCGCCCCCTGCCCGGCGAAGGCGCGCGCGGTGGCCCGGCCGGTCCCGGTGCCCGCCCCGGTGACGACGACGGCCCTGGTGGGTGTGGTGGTGTTCATGGAACCGGTGGTCGGACCCCGACACCAGGGGCAAGAGCAAGCCCTTGTTCTACGCCGGGGCCGGCGACGGGCAGGATGAGGGGGATGAGGTACGAGGCGATCACCTGGGACCGGCTGGCGGAAGCGCTCGCCGGGCACGTCGACGCGGCCGCCCCCGGCGACGGCGGCGCATGGCTCAAGGTGGGCGTCGACGGGCCGCCCGCCGCGCCCGGCGGGGAACTGGCCGCCGCGCTGGCGGGGGCGTTGCGGGCGCGCGGACGCCCCGTCCACCTGGTGGGCACGGACGGCTTCCTGCGGCCCGCCTCCCTCCGGTACGAGTACGGCAAGCGGGACCCCGACGCGTACTACGGCGGGTGGACCGACACCGGGGCCCTGTGGCGGGAGGTCTTCGGCCCTCTGGAGCCCGGCGGCACCGGCCGGGTGCTGCCCGACCTGTGGGACCCGGTCACGGACCGGGCGACCCGCAGCCCGTACGTCACGCTGCCGCCCGGCGGGGTCCTCGTCCTGCACGGCCCCTTCCTGCTCGGGCACTGGTTCCCCTTCGACCTCACCGTGCACCTGCGGCTCTCTCCGGCCGCCCTCGCCCGGCGCACCGGGGAGCCCTGGACCCTGCCCGCCTTCGCCCGGTACGCGGCGGAGGTCGATCCGGAGGGGACGGCGGACGTCGTCGTGCGCGCCGACGACCCCCGCCATCCGGCCTGGACGGGGTTCGGCCGGGAGGACGGCGGCTGACGGGACCCGGGGCTTCCGGACCGCGAGGCCTCTGGCCTCCGGAACCTCCGGTCCTCGTCCCGGATTCCCGGTCCTCGTCCCGGGCTCCGGGAGTACGCTCAGCCGTCCGTCGTCCGGGCCGGGGGTCTGCCGCCCACGACGGCGACCGCCTCCGCGCCCGCCCCGCACCCCGCCTCGGCCGCCTCCACCGGGCCGGCGCCCGCGAGCCGGGCCGCCAGGAACGCGCCGGCGAACGCGTCGCCCGCCCCCGTCGAGTCCACCGGCCGCACCGGGGGCGCCGTCACCCGCGCGGTGACCGCACCGCCCTCGGCCACCAGCGCGCCCGCCGCCCCCAGGGTGACCACGACCAGCGGGAAGCGCCGGCTCAGCTCCGCCGCCGCCTCCTCCGGCCCGGCACGCCCGGTGAGCACCCGGGCCTCGTCGGCGTTGGGCAGCAGCGTCTCGGCGCCCTCCGCGGCCGCCAGGAACCGGTCCGCGCCCAGAGCCGCCAGGAACCCCGCCGACGCCGGGTCCACGCTCACCGGGACCCCCGCCTCCCGCGCGTCCCGCAGCGCCCGCAGGACCGCCGTCCGGCTCGGCGCGGCGAAGAACAGGTACCCCGAGAGGTGCAGCCGGGCCACCCCGTCGAGCAGTTCCGGGGACCAGTCGCCGGGGGAGAGGCGCAGCGCGGCACCGCTGTCGGTCAGGAAGGTGCGCTCGGCCGAGGCGTCCACGAGCGCGACGACGGTGGCCGTCGCCGCCTCCGCGTCCGGGACGAGCAGCGGGCGTACGCCCGCCGCCCGCAGCGCCCGCTCGTGCCAGCCGGCCGCGTCCGTCCCCACCCGGCCGAGCAGCCGCACCTCGGCGTGGCCGGAACGCGCCGCCCAGCAGGCCGCGTTGGCCCCGGCCCCACCGGGAAGGGTCCGGATCTCCGCCGCGGTGTCCGTGGCGGGTGCGAGCGGGGTCCGGTACCGGGCCACGACGTCCGTGACCACGTCCCCCACGACCAGCAGCGCACCCCCGGGGCGGGTCACCGGCCGTCCGCGCCGCGCGCTCCCGCACCGTCCGTCCCCCCGGCGCCGGCCCTTCCCGGTCCGTGCCCCTCCGCGCCTCCCGCACCGTACGGCCCGGTTCCGCGTGCTTCCGGGCCTTCGACTCCCGTCTTGTACGGTCCGGTTCCGCGTGCTTCCGGGCCTTCGGCTCCTGCCTCGTACGGCCCGGTTCCGTACGCTTCCCGGCCTTCCGCTCCCGCCCCGTACGCCTTCGCGATCCTCGCCGCGAGCCGTACGTTCCCCCGTACCGCCGCCAGGTTGGCCTCCAGGGACGCCCCCTCCGTGCGGGCCGCCAGGTGGGCGAGGAGGAACGGCGTCACCGCCTGCCCGGTGATCCGCTTCTCCTTCGCCGCCGCCAGGCCCTCCGCGAGCACCCGGTCGTGCAGCGCGGGGTCCAACTGCTCGCTCTCCGGCACCGGGTTGGCCACGACGAGCGCGCCCCCGAGGCCCTCCAGGCGGTCCTGCGCGCGCATCACCTCCGCCACCTCCCGCGGAGACCGCAGGGTCCAGTCCACGGGCTCGCCCGAGGAGGAGAGGTAGAAGCCGGGGAAGTGCTCCGTGCCGTATCCGACGACCGTCACCCCCAGCGTCTCCAGGCGCTGGAGCGTCGCGGGCACGTCGAGGATCGACTTGACCCCCGCGCAGACGACGGTGACGCCGACCCGGGCGAGCAGCCGCAGATCGGCGGACTCGTCCTGCGTCACGGCCCACTCGCGGTGCACTCCGCCGAGACCGCCGGTCGCGAACACCGGTATGCCCGCCGCGTCCGCCAGCCAGGCCGTCGCCGAGACCGTCGTGGCGCCGGTCGCACCCGTCGCCAGGGCCGGGGCCAGGTCGCGGTGGCCCAGTTTCCGCACCGTCGGGTCCTCGGCGATCCGTGTCAGCGCGGCCCCGTCCAGGCCGACCCGGGCCGTGCCGTCCACCACCGCGATCGTGGCGGGGACGGCGCCCTCGTCCCGCACCAGCTGCTCCAGCTCGCGGGCCACCGCGAGGTTGCGCGGGCGCGGCAGGCCGTGGGCGACGAGCGTGGACTCCAGCGCGACGACGGGACGGCCCTCGTGGAGCGCCTCCCGTACCTCTTCGGACACGTGTGGGGACATGTTCCATTCCTTGGCGTGGCCGCCGGCCCCGCAAACCTCGGTGGCGACCTCCCGCCGCCCGGCCGGCGCGTTCCGCGGAATCCGTGCCGGAACCCTTCCCGGAGTGCCGGCGCGGCCTCCGTCCGGTGCCGGGCGGAGGCCGCCGGAGCTGGAGCGACACCCGCCGGACGCCCGGCCGGAGCGGCGGTGCGGATTCGGTCGTCCTCGCCGGTACCTGCGTCGCGGCTGGTGAGAGCCGAACCGGAGCTGTGTCTTCCGAGTGGTCCCGGTCCCGGAGGGCGCGCGGACCCCCGCTACAGTCGCCGCCCATGACGACACACGGACAGCCCTCCTTCGCCGTGCACATCCCCGACGCGGAACTCGCCCCGGAGCCCCTCGACCCCGCCGACATCCTCTCCGGCACGCCCGAGGTGACGGGCAAGGTGCTGTGGGAGTCCGCCGACGGGAAGCAGATCCGCGGCATCTGGCAGATCACGCCCGGTGTCGTCACCGACACCGAGGCCGACGAGCTGTTCGTGGTGGTCTCCGGGCGGGCGACCGTCGCCGTCGAGGGCGGCGAGACCCTGGAGATCGGTCCCGGCGACGCCTGCGTGCTGCGCGAGGGCGACCGGACCACCTGGACCGTCCACGAGACCCTGCGCAAGGCGTACCACATCAGTCTCTGAGGCCGGGCGGGGCCGCCGCGCGGAAGCCACCGGCCCCGGAGACGGCCCGCCGGAGCCCGGGGCGCGAGGGGAGTGACCGGACGCCCGCCCGGTCGGCCCCGGGGTGCGAAGGGCTGCGGTTGACGCCTCCCCGCTCGGCGTCCGGCGTCTCCCGGCCCGCGTCCGGCACCTGTCCGACCGGCGTCCGGCCTGCGTCCGGCACCTGCCCGACCGGCGTCCGGCCCCCGACCGGTCCCTCTCCGACCTGCGTCCGGTTCATGACGGAACGTATCCGAATGCGCACCGTCCGCTCGTTTCCCGGCGTGGCGAGACCTCGCCGAGAGTCTGGTAGGAAACCTTCCTGTCCGCTAGCATCCCGGACGGCGGCCTGGCGCGGCGCCCCGCCCCCGGGGAGTGACGCGCTCAGCGAGAGCTCTGACCCGGCCGCCGGGCACCACCGCCGCGTGGCACTCCGCACCGCCACCCGGACGGCCGCCCGTGCCCGCGGCACACGGCACGGACGGCCGGACGGCGCCGCGCGACACGGTCGTGGTGCTCCTCGTACCCGTGTCCAGCTCTCGTCACCCCCTCAGGTCAGGGAGCCCAGGTATGCGCCTGTACGCCTCCGTCCCACCTCGTCGCACCCCCCAACGGTCCGCCCTCGTCCTCACCGCCGTGCTGATGCTCGTCGGCGGACTCCTCCTCGTCCTCCCCGACCGGGCCGGAGCCGCCGCCGACGCGGTGATCTCCCAGGGCCGGCCGGCCACCTCGTCCTCCGTCGAGGACAGCACCTTCGGCCCGGAGAAGGCCTTCGACGGCGTCTCCACCACCCGCTGGGCCAGCGCCGAGGGTTCCGACCCCCAGTGGATCCGGGTCGACCTCGGCCCCTCGGCCACCGTCTCCCGCGTCAAACTCGTCTGGGAGGCCGCCTACGCCAAGGCCTACCGCGTCGAGATCTCCGCGGACGGCACCACCTGGACCCCCCTCGCCGCCGAGACCGCGGGCAACGGCGGCACGGACGACTGGACCGGCCTCACCGGCAACGGCCGCCACCTCCGGATCTACGGGACCGCCCGCGGCACCTCGTACGGCTACTCCCTCTACACGGTCGAGGTCTACGGCACCACCGGCACCACGACCCCGCCCGCCGGAGCCTTCACGGTCGTCGCGGCCGGTGACATCGCCGCCCAGTGCACGGCCTCCAGCAGCTCCTGCGCCCACCCCAAGACCGCCGCGCTCGCCCAGCGGATCGCACCGTCGTTCTACCTGACCATGGGCGACAGCCAGTACGACGACGCCCGGCTCTCGGACTTCCGCAACTACTACGACAAGACGTGGGGGGTCTTCAAGGCGCAGACCCGGCCCGTCCCCGGCAACCACGAGTCCTACGACCCGGCCGGCCCCTTCGCCGGCTACAAGTCGTACTTCGGCGCCATCGCCTACCCGCAGGGCAAGCCCTACTACAGCTACGACCAGGGCAACTGGCACTTCGTCGCCCTCGACTCCAACACCTTCGACGACGCCGCGCAGATCCAGTGGCTCAAGGACGACCTCGCGCGGAACACCAAGGGCTGCGTCGCCGCCTACTTCCACCACCCGCTGTACTCCTCCGGCGGACACGGCAACGACCCCGTCTCCAAGCCCGTGTGGCAGATCCTCTACGGCGCCAAGGCCGACCTGGTGCTCAACGGGCACGACCACCACTACGAGCGCTTCGCCCCGCAGGACCCCAGCGGGAAGGCCACCGCGGACGGCATCGTCGAGATCGTCGGCGGCATGGGCGGCGCGGAACCGTACGACATCGAGACGGTCCAGCCGAACAGCCAGAAGCGGATCAGCGGCCAGTACGGCGTCCTGAAGCTGGACCTCACCGACACCACCTACACCTGGCAGTACGTCGGCACCGACAACCAGGTGAAGGACTCCGGCCCGACCTACACCTGCCACTGATGTACCTCGCGACCACAGGTCGCCGCGACGCGCCGTCCCGGCCCTCCGGGGCCCGGCGGCGCGTCTCCGGCACCGTCATCGCCCTGGGCGCGGTCAGCCTGGTCACCGACGTCTCCTCGGAGATGGTGACGGCCGTCCTGCCGCTCTACCTGATCCTCGGACTCGGCCTCTCCCCCCTCCAGTTCGGCCTGCTCGACGGGCTGTCCACCGGGGCCACCGCGCTCGTTCGGCTCCTCGGCGGCGCCACCGCCGACCGGGGCGGCCGCCACAAACAGATCGCCGGACTCGGCTACGCCCTCTCCGCCTGCTCCCGGCTCGGTCTCCTCCTCGCGGGCGGCGCGGCCGGGTGGATCGCCACCTCGATCGCCGCCGACCGGCTCGGCAAGGGCGTGCGCACCGCCCCCCGGGACGCGCTCATCACCCTGAACAGCGCGCCCGAGGACCTGGGCCGCGCCTTCGGCACGCACCGCGCCATGGACACCGCCGGCGCCCTCCTGGGGCCGCTGGCCGCCATCGCCCTGCTGTGGGCGACGGCCGAGGCGTACGAGGCGGTCTTCGCCGTCAGCTTCTGCGTCGGGGCGTTCGGCGTCCTGCTGTGGGTGCTCCTCGTCCCCGGCCGGCGGAGCACACCGGGACCCGGAGGCCTCCCGGGAGCCCCGGGGGTGCCGGGTCCCCGGCGCGCGCGGAAGACACGGGACGCGCCGGGCACGCCGGCCGCCGCCCCGGCGGCGCCACGCGCGCGTGGCGGGCTCTTCGCCGCCCTCGGCTCGCCCGCGTACCGCCGGATCGTGCTCTGCGCCGGTCTCCTCGGTGCCGCCACCATCGGCGACGCCTTCCTCTACCTGCTGCTCCAGCAGCGCCTCGACCTCGACGCGACCTGGTTCCCCTTCCTGCCGCTCGGCGCCGCCGCCGTCTACCTGCTGCTCGCCGTCCCGGCCGGACGCCTCGCCGACCGCCTCGGGCGCCGCGGACCGCTCCTGTACGGCCACGGGGCCCTGCTCCTGGCCTACGGACTGCTCCTGGCCCCCGTACCCGACACGGTGGCCCTGGCCGGGGTCCTCGGACTGCTCGGGATCTTCTACGCCGCCACCGACGGCGTCCTGATGGCCCTCACCGGGCCGTTCCTCACCGAGGGCCGGCAGGCCGGCGGCCTCGCCCTCGTCCAGACCGTGCAGGCCCTCGCCCGCGTCGGCGCCGCCGTCGCGTTCGGCGCCGTGTGGACGGCGAGCGGACAGGAGACGGCGCTCGTGGCGGCGCTCGTCGCCCTCGCGGCCGCCCTGTGCTGCGCCGCCCGCCTGCTGCCCGGCCCCCAGGCCGCCCCCACGCCCTCCGGAAGGACCGACCCATGAGCGCCCCGACCGACGGCCGCCCGTCCACGCGCGCGCGTGTGTGGATCATCGTGCTCGCCCTCGTCCTGCTCGGCGGCGGAGCCACCGCCTACACGCTGCGGGCCGCCTCCGGCCGGGCCGGGGCCACCGGGGCCGCCGACCCCGGCTTCGTCCTCACCGGCGGCGCCGGAGCGCTCTACGCCCGGGACACCGCGACCGGGCGCGTCGCGCGCGTGACCCCGTCCGCGCCCGGCGGCCGGGTGGCCGGCGGCCCGTCCTGCGACCGCTTCCACGCGGCCGGGCCCACCGCCCTCTGTCTCCAGCGGCGGCCGGGCGTACCGGCCCGCTCGTACGTCATCGTCCTCGACCGGCAGCTGCGCGAGATCCGCCGCATCGCGCTGCCCGGCATCCCCAGCAGGGCCCGCGTCTCCGCCTCGGGGAACATGCTCTCCTGGACCATGTTCGCGACCGGCGACTCGTACGCCCGCTCGTCGTTCTCCACCCGCACCTCGATCCTCGACCTGCGCACCGGCTACCTGGTGAAGAACATGGAGCTGATCCCGCTGACCCTCGGAGGACGCCGCCACCACGCCCCCGACGTCAACTACTGGGGCGTCAGCTTCGCCGCCGACGACAACCGCTTCTACGCCACCGTCTCCACGGGCGGCCGCACCCACCTCGTCGAGGGGGACATGAGGAACTGGTCGGCCAAGGCCCTGCGGGAGAACGTCGAATGCCCCTCGCTCTCCCCGGACGGAACCCGGCTCGCCTTCAAGAAGCGGGTCTCCGCCGGGACGGACGACCCGTGGCGGCTGTACGTGTACGACCTGCGCACCGGTCGCGAGCACGCCGTCGCCGAGCGGCGCGGCATCGACGACCAGGCGCTCTGGACGGACCCGCGGACCCTCGCGTACGGGTACGGGGGAGCGGTCTGGTCCGTGCCCGCCGACGGCACGGGCGCCCCGCGGCAGCTGATCGCCGGAGCCTCCTCCCCGGCGGCACCGCGCTGACGGGGGGAGGCGGCGGCCTCAGGCCTTCCGGAGGGTCCCCCGCAGGGCCAGCGCCGCCACCGGCAGCAGCAGGCACGCGGTGATCGCGTTCAGCGGCCCGTAGCCCGCCTGCGAGACGATCAGGCCGGCCGCCAGCCCGCCCACCCCGGCGGCCGTGTTCATGACGAAGTCGGAGAGGCCCTGGGCGGCGGCCCGCGCGGCCTGCGGCACCGAGTCCGTGAGGAGGGCCGAACCGGACACCAGCCCCGCCGACCAGCCCAGGCCCAGGACGAAGAGGCCCAGGGCGATCCGGCCGCGGCTCGGTCCCGCCGTGCCCGCGATCAGTGCCGCCGTCCCGATGAGCCCGACCGCGAGCCCGATCACCGACAGCCGGCCCAGCCGGTCGGAGAGCCGGCCCATCAGCGGGGAGAAGGCGTACATGCCCGCGATGTGCCCGCTGATGACGAGCCCGATCAGCCGTATGTCCGCGCCGTGGTGGGTGAGCGCCACCGGCGTCATCGACATGATCGACACCATGGCGGTGTGCGAGCCCGCGACGGTGACCAGGGCGAGGCGGGCCCGCGGGGACTCGCGCACCGCCCGCATCCCGTCCCGCAGGGAACGGCCCTCCGCCGTCCCGCCCGGCTCCGCGTCGGCCAGCGCGCGGGCGGTGAGGAGCGGATCGGGGCGCAGCGCCAGGGCCACCACGACCGCCGCGACCACGAAGACGCCGACTGCCCAGACGAAGGGACCCGCCGCGGTCGGTACGCCCAGGCCCGCGACGCTCCTGCCGGCGGGCGCGGCGATGTTCGGGCCGAGCACCGCCCCCACGGTGGTCGCCCACACCACCGTGGAGATGGCACGGGCCCGGTGGTCGGGCTCGGCCAGGTCGGCGGCGGCGAACCGGGCCGCCAGGTTGGCCGAGGACCCCGCGCCGAAGCCCACGAGACCGGCGAGCAGCAGGACGAAGCTGCCGGTGACCGCGCCGAGCACCACGACCCCGGCGCCCACCGCCCCCAGCAGGTACGCGAGGACGAGTCCCGCCCGGCGTCCCCGCGCGCTCATCAGGCTCGCCAGCGGCATGGCGAGGAGCGCGGGACCGGCCACCGTCGCCGTCGACGCCAGGCCGGCCAGCGCCTCGGTGCCACCGACCTCCGTGGCCAGGACGGCGGCGAGCGCGACCCCGATGGCGATGCCGAGACCCCCGAGGATCTGGGTGGCGACCAGGACGGCCTGGACGCGCCGGCGCAGTGCGGGCAGTCCGGCGGCCGTGACGGGGGCCGAGACGGGAGCGGAGACGGATGCGCGGCCGGACGAGACGGCACCGGGGGCGCCGGGGGAGTCAGGGGCGTCAGGGGTCTGGATCACTTACGTGAGTGTGCCAGCGGTCCCACCCGATGGGAACGCCCGTGTGGCCCCGCCCGCCGGTCGGCGGCGCCGCCTGCGGGGCGTGTCCCCCTCGGCCCTCCGGCGCGACGCCTCCTCCCTCGTCCCGGGACCCGGAAACCCCGGGACCCGGAGTCCCGGACACCGCACACCGCTCCGTTCCGTGGCCCGGCCCTCAGAACAACGGCGCCGGCAGCACCCCCTCCAGCTCCAGCAGCCGCCGCTTCGTCTCCGCACCGCCCCCGAAACCGCCGAGCCCGCCCCCGCTCTCCACCACCCGGTGGCACGGCACCACCACCGGCAGCGGGTTGGAGCCCATCGCCGTCCCCACCGCCTGCGCCGCGCCCGGCCGCCCCACGCGCCTCGCCAGCTCCCCGTACCCGACGACCGCGCCGTACGGGACGCCGGACGCCAGCTCGCGCAGCACCCGCCGGTTGAACCCGGCCGTCAGGCTCCAGTCCAGGGGCAGGTCCGGCAGCGCGGCCGGATCGCCCGCGAAGTACCGGTCGAGCCGGCGCACCGCCTCCGCGAGCAGCCCCGAGGCGCGCTCCACCGGCCGTGCGCCGAACCGCCCCGCCAGCCGGTCGAGCATCCGCTCCCGCTGTGCCGCGTCGGCGTGGAAACCGACCCGCACGAGCCCCCGCCCGGTCGCGGCGAGGAAGAGCGGCCCGACGGCGCTCCGGACGACCGTCCACTCCACCGGGACGGCCCGCTCCCCGTCCGCCGGCTCCTCGTCGACCAACCCCCTGTCCGCCGGCCCCCCGTCCGCCGGTCCGCCTGCCGGAGCCGTCCCCGGCACCGCTTCGATGTCCATGCCGCCCACGGTACGACCCGCCACCGACAGCCCGGTCCGGAACGGCCCGCAGGGACGCGGACGCGCCACGGACGCCTCCGGGCCGCCCCCGGGAGCGTCCGGCCGTCCGGGAGCCGGCGAGCCGGTCCCGCTCCGGTCCCGCGCAAGGAAATTCCCCGGTCACATGGTCGCCGGGCTCCCCGCGCGCCATAATCACGGCCCGGTAGTACTAGCCGACGGCACCGACTGTTTTCGGACGACTTTCGGGCGGCGTCGCACCAGGGGTGGAGGGCACACGCTCATGCAGGGCACGGTCGACGGATTCAGCCACGGGCTCGTCACACCGGTGGCCGCCTTTCTCATGGCCTGCCTGGGCGGCGCCCTCGGCCTGAGGTGCACCGCCAGATCCCTCCGCCGCCGCGACGCCTTCAGGGCGGGCTGGCTCGTCCTCGGCGCCATCTCGACGGGCACCGGCATCTGGACCATGCACTTCATCGCCATGACGGGCTTCTCGGTCCGGCAGGCACCGGTCGGCTACGACCGCACCCTCGCGTTCGCCAGCCTGGGCGTCGCCGTCCTCATGGTCGGCATCGGCATCCACATCGTCGGGCACCGGGGCGCGACCGTCCTCTCCCTGGTCACCGGTGGCACCATCACCGGCCTCGGCATCGCCACCATGCACTACCTCGGCATGGCCGGAATGCGCATCCCCGGCCGGGTCGAGTACGACACGGCGACCGTCGCCCTCTCCGTGGTCATCGCCGTCCTGGCCGCCACCGGTGCCCTCTGGGCGGCCGTCTCCGCGCACGGCTTCCTGGCGGGCCTCGGCGCGAGCCTGGTGATGGGCGGAGCCGTCACCGGCATGCACTACACCGCCATGGCCGCCGTCACCGTCCACCTGCACGGTGCCGGGAGCCCCGTGGCCGCCGCCACCGGCACCGACGCCTCGTCCCTCCTGCCGATGCTGATCGGTCCGGCGGTCTTCCTGGTCCTCGCCGCCGTCGTCGTCATGTTCGACCCGCTGCTCGTGACGGGCGGCCCCGAGGGGCGCCCGGCCCGGGCCGTGCACCGTCCCGGCGTGCCCGCCCCGCGCCACGTGCCGACCCACTACGGCGACCCCGCCGGCTGGACGGCCGGTCCCCGGGAACGCCGCCCCGGGCGCCGCGCCTCCGTCCGCACCGCGCGCAGGGCCGCGGCCCGGGCCGGGCACCGCTCCCAGGACTGGTGACGGGGCGCCCGGCGACCGGGCGGGGGGCCGGTCACCGCCCGAGTGTCGGTGCCGGGTCGTACGGTGGTTGCATGCGGCCCGTTTCCAAGATCGAACGTACGGTGGCGCCCTTCGAGGTCGTCAGCTCCTACCAGCCCAGCGGTGACCAGCCGGCGGCCATCGCCGACCTCGAGCGGCGCATCCGCGCGGGCGAGAAGGACGTCGTGCTCCTCGGCGCCACCGGCACCGGCAAGTCGGCGACCACCGCCTGGATGATCGAGAAGCTCCAGCGCCCCACCCTGGTGATGGCGCCGAACAAGACGCTGGCCGCCCAGCTGGCCAACGAGTTCCGCGAGCTCCTGCCCCACAACGCCGTCGAGTACTTCGTCTCGTACTACGACTACTACCAGCCCGAGGCGTACGTCCCGCAGTCGGACACCTACATCGAGAAGGACTCCTCCATCAACGAGGAGGTGGAGCGGCTCCGCCACTCCGCGACGAACTCCCTGCTCACCCGCAGGGACGTCATCGTCGTCGCCTCCGTCTCCTGCATCTACGGCCTCGGCACGCCCCAGGAGTACGTGGACCGGATGGTCCCGCTCAAGGTCGGCGAGGAGATCGACAGGGACCGGCTCCTCCGCCGTTTCGTGGACATCCAGTACACCCGGAACGACCTGGCGTTCACCCGGGGCACCTTCCGGGTCCGGGGCGACACCATCGAGATCTTCCCGGTGTACGAGGAGCTGGCCGTCCGCATCGAGATGTTCGGCGACGAGATCGAGGCCCTCTCCACCCTCCACCCGCTCACCGGCGAGGTCATCAGCGAGGACGACCACCTGTACGTCTTCCCCGCCAGCCACTACGTCGCCGGTCCCGAGCGCATGGAGCGGGCGGTCAACGACATCGAGCGGGAGCTGGAGGGCCGTCTCGCCGAGCTGGACAGGCAGGGCAAGCACCTGGAGTCCCAGCGCCTGCGCATGCGCACCACGTACGACATCGAGATGATGCGCCAGATCGGCTCCTGCTCCGGCATCGAGAACTACTCGATGCACTTCGACGGACGCGAGCCGGGCTCCGCGCCCAACACCCTCCTCGACTACTTCCCCGAGGACTTCCTGCTCGTCATCGACGAGTCGCACGTCACCGTGCCGCAGATCGGCGCCATGTACGAGGGCGACGCCTCCCGCAAGCGGACCCTGGTCGACCACGGCTTCCGGCTCCCGTCCGCCCTCGACAACCGTCCGCTGAAGTGGGAGGAGTTCCAGGAGCGGATCGGCCAGACCGTCTACCTCTCCGCGACCCCCGGGGCGTACGAACTCTCGCGCGGCGACGGCTTCGTCGAGCAGATCATCCGCCCCACCGGCCTGGTCGACCCCGAGGTCGTCGTCAAGCCCACCGAGGGCCAGATCGACGACCTGGTGCACGAGATCCGGCTGCGCACCGAGCGGGACGAGCGGGTCCTCGTCACCACCCTCACCAAGAAGATGGCCGAGGACCTCACGGACTACTTCCTGGAGCTCGGCATCCAGGTGCGCTACCTGCACAGCGACGTCGACACCCTGCGCCGCATCGAGCTGCTGCGCGAGCTGCGCGCCGGCGAGTACGACGTCCTGGTCGGCATCAACCTCCTCCGGGAGGGCCTGGACCTTCCCGAGGTGTCCCTGGTCGCCATCCTCGACGCCGACAAGCAGGGCTTCCTGCGCTCCGGGACCTCCCTGATCCAGACGATCGGCCGTGCCGCCCGCAACGTCTCGGGCCAGGTCCACATGTACGCGGACCGGATCACCCCGGCGATGGAGCAGGCCATCGACGAGACCAACCGGCGCCGCGAGAAGCAGATCGCGTACAACACGGAGCGCGGCATCGACCCGCAGCCGCTCCGCAAGAAGATCAACGACATCGTCGCGACCATCGCGCGCGAGGAGATCGACACCGAGGAACTGCTCGGCACCGGCTACCGGCAGGCCAAGGAGGGCAAGGGCGCCAAGGCCCCCGTCCCGGCGCTCGCCGCGCACGGCCCCAAGGGCAGGGGCAGGGCGGGCTCGACGGTCGAGCTCGGAGACCGGCCCGCCACCGAACTGGCCGCGATCATCGAGGAGATGACCGACCGGATGCGCGCCGCCGCCGCCGAGCTGCAGTTCGAGGTGGCGGCCCGGCTCCGCGACGAGGTGGGGGAGCTGAAGAAGGAGCTGCGCCAGATGAAGGAGGCGGGCCTCGCCTGACCGGAGGGGCGGTCCGGTGTGTTGCAAGACCGACACAAATCCGGACCGCCCCTCCGCGCTGTCGGTGGCCCTGCGTAGGGTGCTGACCAACCGCACGGGCCGGACAGCGGACGCGGGGGAACGCAACGAGAGGGGCAAGCGCGTGACCGTGAACATGACCAAGGGTCAGGCCATCAGCCTGGAGAAGAAGGGCGGGGGCAGCCTCACCCAGGTGCGGATGGGCCTCGGCTGGCAGGCGGCGCCGCGTCGCGGTCTGTTCGGCTCGCGCACCCGCGAGATCGACCTGGACGCCTCGGCCGTCCTCTTCGCCGACAAGCAGCCGGTCGACGTGGTCTTCTTCCGGCACCTGGTCAGCGACGACGGTTCGGTCAAGCACACCGGCGACAACCTGGTGGGCGGTGCCGGGCAGGGCGGCGACGACGAGGCGATCCTCGTGGACCTGGAGCGGGTGCCGGTCCACATCGACCAGATCGTCTTCACGGTGAACTCCTTCACCGGCCAGACGTTCCAGGAGGTGCAGAACGCCTTCTGCCGGATCGTCGACGAGACGAACGGGCAGGAGCTCGCCCGCTACACCCTCGACGGCGGCGGCAACTACACCGCGCAGATCATGGCGAAGGTGCACCGCTCCGGCTCCGGCTGGCAGATGACCGCCCTGGGCAACCCGGCCAACGGCCGTACCTTCCAGGACCTGATGCCGGCGATCCTGCCGCACCTCTAGGACGTTGGAGGGCGTGTGCCGGAAGCCCCGCCCGCCCTCCGGGCGGACGACGCCGCTTTCGGCACGCGCCCCGGGCGGTCCGCGCACCACGCACCCACAGCTCCCGGCGGCAGCGGCCGCCGGGAGCTGTCCCGCATGAACCACCGCGCGACGCCGCGCGGCCAGTCCGGCCCCGCGACCGGGGCGGACGCGCACGATCCGTTGATCCGCACCGGGAAGCTCCGCACCGGGGAACGCTGAGGGGACAGAGTCGATGACGGCCGAGCTGGTCCGGGGGCAGAACCACCCCCTGCCCGACACCCGACTGGAGATCCTGGTGTCGGCCGGTCATCCGGTCCTCGCCGTGGCCACCCTCGGCGACGAGGAGGGCAGGCTCCCCGGCCCGGAGTGGATCGCCCACCCCGGTGCGCCCTCCCTCCCCGGGGTCGACGTCCCCGGGACGGCCGCCGCTGAGCACCGGCTCGCCGTCGCCCTGGACGCGGTCCCCGCGACCGTCCACCGCGTCTCGGTCGTCCTGGCGCTGACCGGGCACGGCGCGGCCCGCTTCGGAGCCGTCGCCGCCCCCTTCGTCGCCGTCACCGGCCCCGACGGCGCCGGGATCGCCGGCTACACCCTCACCGGACTCACCAGCGAGACCGCCGTCGTCGCCCTGGAGCTGTACCGCCGCCAGGGCGCGTGGAAGGTCCGGGCCATGGGCCAGGGGTACGCGGGCGGTCTCGCCGCCCTCCTCGGCGACCAAGGCCTGGACCGCCCCGCCGACGCGGCGGCGGCCGTCCTCGCGGCCGTTCCGGAGCCGGTCGTTCCGGGAGCGGCCCTCCCGGCGGCCGCCCCGCAGCCGCGCGTCCCGGAGCCGGAGCGGGTGTCCCGTTCGGCGCCCCCGGCCGGCCCGGCCGCGCCGCCTCCCGCGCTCCCCTCAGCCCCGGAGTCCGCGCCCCCGCCCGCCCCGGCCGGACCCGCCCCGGACGCGCGGACCGCCGGCGGCCCCGTCGACTACTCCCATCCCCGCCGCAAACCCGCCGCCGCGCCGGAGCCGCCGCCGCAGGCCCCGCCCGTCCCGGTCGCCGGGGACGCCTCCGGCTGGTCCATGGACGAACGCCTGTACAACCAGGTGTGGGGGATGTTCGAGGACCTGGCCCGCGCGGCCGCCGCCTACCGCGGCGCCTGCGACTTCGCGGAGTCCCGGCTCGACGGTGAGCTCGACCGGACGCTCTCCGACTACCGCTCCCGGACCGGGGGCGCGAACGACGCCGCCCGGGCGGCCGCCCGCGCCCGTCACGACGATCTCGTGGAGCGGGCCAGGGAGGTCCTGGACCGGGACCTCGCCCAGCTCGCGGCCGAGGCCGAGGTCGTCGAACCGGCCCTGCCGATCGCCTACGCCCGCTGGGACAGCCCCGTCTGGCACGCCTACCGCGTTCCGGCCGAGGAGCCGATGGCCGTCCGTCTCGGCGACCTCCACCTGCCCGAGCGGACCGACCTGCGGATTCCCATGCTCGTCCGGCTCCCCCTGGAGCGCGGGCTGTGGGTGGACAGCGGCCGCGGCCACTCCGCGGCGGCGGGTCTCCTCGACGAGGCCGAACTGCGCCGGCTCGCCCTCGACAGCGCGGTCGCGCACGCGGCCCGGCTGCTCGCCGCGCACCCGGCGGGCGGCTTCGCCGTCCACGTCCTCGACGCGGCCGGGGCGGGTGCCGCGTCGCTCGCGCCGCTCGCGGAGACCGGTGTCCTCGCCGCGCCGCCCGCCCGGGGCGCGGCCGGTGTCTCCGCGGTCCTGGAACAGCTCACCGAGCGGGTCGACCTGCTCCAGATGGCGTCGCGGAGCGGGATGGCCGACGCGCTGCCCCCCGGCCTGGACACGGCCCGGCAGCTCCTGGTCGTGCACGACTTCCCGCACGGCTTCGACGACCGGGCGGTCACCCGGCTCCGGTACCTCGCCGACGAGGGCCCCTCGGTCGGCGTCCATCTGCTGATGGTGGCGGACCGGGAGGACGCGGCCGCGTACGGTCCGCTGCTCGACCCGCTGTGGCGCTCGCTCCTGAGGCTCACCCCCGTCCCCGACGACCACCTCGCCGACCCCTGGGTGGGGCACGCCTGGTCGTACGAGCCGCCGCTCGTTCCCCCGGGCAGCGGCGTCCTCCGGCAGGTCCTCGCCCGGGTGGCGGCCGCCCGCCACGGAAAGCGGTCCTGACCTGGCGTCTTGGTGGTCCTTTACCTTTCTCTTTACCTTCTCTTGGGTTTTCGGGTAGTCTTCTTCGTGCGGAGGGGAGTACTCCCCAAGCGCGGCGTACCCGTCAATACGGACGGATCATCATGGATCCGATCCCGGGGCGCCGGCCCGGCGGCCCGTCCGCCGCCCGGGTGGAAGAGACCTCCGGCAGCGACGACGCTGATCGATGGCCGTACGACGCCGGAGGCGCAATGGACGTTTCGACCACCCTGTGGATCCTGACCATTCTCGGTCTGGGTGCCCTGATCGGAGCCGACTTCTTCATCGGGCGCAAGCCCCATGACGTGTCGGTCAAGGAAGCCGGCGTCTGGACCGTCGTCTGGATCGTGCTGGCCGCGCTCTTCGGTCTCGGGCTGCTGCTCTTCGGCAGCAGCCAGGCCTCCGGGGAGTTCTTCGCCGGCTACATCACCGAGAAGTCGCTCAGCGTCGACAACCTCTTCGTCTTCGTCCTGATCATGGCGAAGTTCTCGGTCCCCTCGCACCTCCAGCAGCGCGTCCTGCTCGTGGGCGTGCTGATCGCCCTGGTGCTCCGGGCGATCTTCATCGCGGCCGGTGCCGCGATCATCGCGAGCTTCTCCTGGGTCTTCTACCTCTTCGGCGCGTTCCTGATCTACACCGCCTGGAAGCTCATCCAGGAGGCGCGTTCCGACGAGGAGGAGGACGAGTTCGAGGAGAACCGGCTCCTCAAGAGCGTGGAGAAGAAGTTCGGCGTCGCCGACCGGTACCACGGCACCAAGCTCTTCATCCGTGCCAACGGCAAGCGGGTGCTGACCCCGCTGATGGTGGTCATGCTGGCCATCGGCACCACCGACATCCTCTTCGCCCTCGACTCCATCCCGGCGATCTTCGGCCTCACCCAGGACCCGTACATCGTCTTCACCGCCAACGCCTTCGCCCTCATGGGTCTGCGGCAGCTGTACTTCCTGATCGGCGGCCTGCTCAAGAAGCTGGTCCACCTCAGCTACGGCCTGTCGGTGATCCTCGGCTTCATCGGCGTCAAGCTGGTGCTGCACGCCCTGCACGAGTCCGGGGTCCACGTCCCGGAGATCTCCATCCCGGTCTCGCTCGCGGTCATCTGCGGTGTTCTGATCATCACCACGATCACCAGCCTGATCGCCTCCAAGCGGCAGGCGGAGCGGGACGCGGCCCCCGGCGTGGCCGACGCCGACGGCGCCGAGAAGGACAGCGTCGGCGCCTGACGCGGCATCCACGGCGACGGCCGGCCCGGGACCCCCTCCCCGGCCGGCCGTCGCGCGTTCCCGAGGGGTCCTGTCAGGCGGGCGCGACGGCCTCCTCCGCCCCGGCCCGCGCCGGCAGGGTCTCCGGCAGCAGCGCGAAGCAGCCCAGGCTGACGAGGGCCACCAGGGTCAGATAGGCCGCCACGCCCCACGGCGGACCCGAACCGCCTCCGGAGAGCGCGGTGGCGACGACCGGGGTCAGGGCGCCGCCCAGGACGCCCCCGAGGTTGTAGCCGACGGCCGCGCCCGTACAGCGCACCCGGGGTTCGTACAGCTCCGGGAGGTACGCGGCGACCACCGCGAACACCGTGATGAAGGCCAGCAGCGCGCCCAGGAAGCCCAGGAACATCAGCGGCGGCCGGGCCGTGTGCAACAGGGCCACCAGCGGGAACATCCAGAGCGCGCAGGCCGCGCACCCGGCCAGGCAGAGCGTCCGGCGGCCCCAGCGGTCGGCGAGGAGCGCCACGAACGGGGTGGCCGCGCCCATGATCGCCACTGCCGCCATGACGCAGCCGAGCATCGCCGCGCTGCTCACCCCGAGCCGTTCGGTGCCGTAGGCCAGGGACCAGGTGGAGACCGTGTAGAAGACGGCGTACCCCACCGCGAGGGCCCCCGCCGTCAGCAGCACGAGCCGCCAGTGCTCCCGGACGACCTCGGCCAGCGGGGCGCCCGCCCGCCGCCCGGACGCGGACAGCTCCTCGAACTGCGGCGTCTCGGCCAGCGAGGAGCGCAGCAGCAGCCCGCCCGCCGCGAGCAGTCCCGCCGCCCAGAACGGCACCCGCCATCCCCAGGAACGGAACTCCGCGTCGCTCAGCCCGGTCGTGAGCGCCAGCATCACCCCGTTCGCCAGGAGGAAGCCGACCGCCGGGCCGATCTGCGGAAAGCTGCTCCACAGCGCGCGCCGGTGGGCGGGGGCGTGCTCGGCGGTGAGCAGCACCGCCCCGCCCCACTCGCCGCCCAGGCCGAGTCCCTGGAGGAAGCGGAGGACGAGCAGCAGCACGGGGGCGGCGATGCCGAGCGTGGCGTACGTGGGGACGCAGCCGACCGCGACCGTGGCGCAGCCGGTCAGGAGCAGCGAGGCGAAGAGGACCGGACGTCTGCCGTACCGGTCGCCGACGTGACCGAAGAGGGCCGAGCCGAGCGGGCGGGCCACGAATCCGGCGGCGAAGGTGCCGAAGGCCGCCAGGGTCCCTGCGAGCGGGGAGAAGGTGGGGAAGAAGAGCGGGCCCAGGACGAGGGCGGCGGCGGTCCCGTAGACGTAGAAGTCGAAGAACTCGACGGCCGTGCCGGCGAGCGAGGCCCCGGCGAGCCGGGCCATCGACGGGGCGGCGGAGGGAGGGGACGGAGAGTGACGGCGGTGCATGCCGCAGCCCTACCCGCCGGCCACCCCGCCCACGGGGGCGTGCGGGAGCGCGCCGCTGCTCGGGCGCGCGCCCTCCGCCCGCCGGTGGATCACCAGCCGCGCTCGCGCCACTCCGGGAGATGGGGGCGCTCGTCACCGAGCGTCGTGTCCCGGCCGTGGCCCGGATAGATCCACGACTCGTCGGGGAGGACCGCGAAGAGCTTGGTCTCCACGTCGTGGAGGAGGCTCGCGAAGGCCTCCGGGTCCTCGCGGGTGTTGCCCACGCCGCCCGGGAAGAGGCAGTCGCCGGTGAAGACGTGGGGGTGGCCGTGCGGGTCGTCGTAGACGAGGACGATCGAGCCCGGGGTGTGCCCGACGAACCGGCGCGCGGTCAGCTCGACCCGGCCCACCCGCAGCGTGTCGCCGTCCTCGACGGGCACGTCGGTCGGGACCGGGATGCCCTCGGCGTCGTACGCGCCCGCGTAGGTGCGCGCGCCGGTCGCGGCGACCACCTCGGCCAGGGCCTGCCAGTGGTCGCCGTGCCGGTGGGTGGTGACGACGCCGGTGACGCCGTCGTCCCCGATCAGCGTGAGCAGGGTCCCGGCGTCGGCGGCCGCGTCGATCAGCAGCTGTTCGCCGGTCGCGCGGCAGCGCAGGAGGTACGCGTTGTTGTCCATCGGGCCGACCGCGACCTTCGAGATCATCAGGTCCGTCAGCTCGTGCACGTCCGCCGGGCCGCCGACCCTCACCGCTCCGCTGTACGTCATGAGCTCAGCCTATAGCGGGGGGAGGGCGGGGAGTCCGTCGCCGGAGAGCACGGCGAGGTGGGCGCCCTTGTCGCCGCGGCCGGACAGCCAGCCGAGCAGCTCGGGGCCGGTGCCCGCCAGGAGCACGGGGGTGCCTTCGCCGCCGCCGGTCCGCCAGGTGGTGGCGCCGGCCGCGTCGTGACCGAGGCGGAGCGTCACCGGGGGGACCTCCGGACGGCCCGACCAGCGGTCGGCCAGGAACGCGATCTCCCGCAGGACGAACTCCTCCGGCAGGTCGTCGAGGCCGTAGCCGGCGCCCAGGTCGACGTGGTGCAGGTCCACCTCGGCCCAGCGGCGGAAGGGGACCCGGGCGGCGACGTCGGTGACGCCGTTGCGCAGCTCGACGGTCCGGCCCCAGTCGGCCGGTTCCCCGCAGACGGCCCGCAGCCGGTCGGCGCTCTCGCGCACGTCGGCGAGCTGGACGTCGAGGGGCCGGCCGGCGTCGCGCTCGATGTCGGCGTCGCGGGTCGCGGCGTCCGGGTACATGGGACGTCCCCGGAGGACGTTCGCCAGGGCGTCGGCGTTGCGGGCGAGGTGGGCGAGGACATGGCCGCGGGTCCAGCCGGGGAGCCGTGACGGCTCGGCCACCGCGGCGTTGTCCCAGGAGGCCGCCGCGTTCAGGAGGCGGTCGGTCGCCTCTCGTACGGAAACAAGGTCACGCTCGTGGTCGATCATGGCGCCGACCCTAGCGCCGACCGGGCCGGGCCACCCGTTCGGGTGAAGAGGTCGGCGGAACACCGGAAATCGAATGTACGTGCTATAGGCTCGATGGAAGCATCCGTCCTCCTCGGTTGTTGGCATGTAGGCACATCCGCTCTCTCAAGAAAGGTGCGGACCGGCGTGGCCGACCGTCTCATCGTCCGTGGCGCTCGCGAGCACAACCTCAAGAACGTCTCCCTCGACCTCCCGCGTGACTCCCTCATCGTCTTCACCGGGCTGTCGGGGTCGGGCAAGTCCTCCCTCGCGTTCGACACGATCTTCGCCGAGGGGCAGCGCCGGTACGTCGAGTCGCTCTCCTCGTACGCCCGGCAGTTCCTCGGCCAGATGGACAAGCCGGACGTCGACTTCATCGAAGGTCTGTCGCCCGCCGTCTCCATCGACCAGAAGTCGACCTCGCGCAACCCGCGCTCGACGGTCGGCACCATCACGGAGGTCTACGACTACCTCCGCCTGCTCTTCGCCCGCATCGGCAAACCGCACTGTCCCGAGTGCCGCCGCCCCATCTCGCGCCAGTCGCCGCAGGCCATCGTGGACAGGGTCCTGGAGCTTCCCGAGGGCAGCCGCTTCCAGGTGCTCTCCCCGCTCGTGCGCGAGCGCAAGGGCGAGTTCGTGGACCTCTTCGCCGACCTCCAGACCAAGGGCTACAGCCGTGCCCGGGTCGACGGGGCGATCGTGCAGCTGAGCGAGCCGCCGGTCCTGAAGAAGCAGGAGAAGCACACCATCGAGGTGGTCGTCGACCGCCTCACGGTGAAGGACGGCGCCAAGCGGCGGCTCACCGACTCCGTCGAGACCGCGCTCGGCCTCTCCGGCGGCATGGTCGTGCTCGACTTCGTCGACCTCCCCGAGGACGACCCCGAGCGCGAGCGGATGTACTCGGAGCACCTCTACTGCCCGTACGACGACCTCTCCTTCGAGGAGCTGGAGCCGCGCTCCTTCTCCTTCAACTCGCCCTTCGGCGCCTGCCCCGACTGCACCGGCATCGGCACCCGCATGGAGGTCGACCCGGAGCTGGTCGTTCCCGACGAGGACAAGTCCCTCGACGAGGGCGCCATCCACCCCTGGTCGCACGGCCACACCAAGGAGTACTTCGGCCGGCTCATCGGCGGACTCGCCCAGGCCCTCGGCTTCCGGACGGACATCCCCTACGCGGGGCTGCCGCAGCGGGCCAAGAAGGCCCTGATGTACGGCCACAAGACCCAGGTCGAGGTCCGCTACCGCAACCGGTACGGGCGGGAGCGGGCGTACACCACCCCGGCCTTCGAGGGCGCCGTCTCCTTCGTCAAGCGGCGCCACACCGAGGCCGAGAGCGACTCCAGCCGCGAGCGCTTCGAGGGCTACATGCGCGAGGTGCCCTGTCCCACCTGCGAGGGCACCCGGCTGAAGCCGATCGTCCTCGCGGTCACGGTCATGGACAGGTCCATCGCCGAGGTCTCCGCGATGTCCATCAGCGACTGCGCCGAGTTCCTGGCCCGCCTCACCCTCAACGACCGCGACAAGAAGATCGCCGAGCGGGTCCTCAAGGAGGTCAACGAGCGGCTGCGCTTCCTCGTGGACGTCGGCCTCGACTACCTCTCGCTCAACCGGGCCGCCGGCACGCTCTCCGGCGGCGAGGCCCAGCGCATCCGGCTCGCCACCCAGATCGGCTCCGGCCTGGTCGGCGTGCTGTACGTGCTGGACGAGCCCTCCATCGGCCTCCACCAGCGCGACAACCACCGGCTGATCGAGACGCTGGTGCGGCTCCGGGACATGGGCAACACGCTCATCGTGGTCGAGCACGACGAGGACACCATCAAGGTGGCCGACTGGGTCGTGGACATCGGCCCCGGCGCGGGCGAGCACGGCGGCAAGGTCGTCCACTCCGGTTCCCTGAAGGAACTCCTCGACAACGAGGAGTCGATGACCGGGCAGTACCTGTCCGGCCGCCGGGCGATCACCACCCCGGACGTCCGCAGGCCGGTGGACCCCTCGCGCAGCCTCACCGTGCACGGGGCCAAGGAGAACAACCTGCGGGACATCGACGTCTCCTTCCCGCTGGGCGTCCTCACCGCCGTCACCGGCGTCTCCGGCTCCGGCAAGTCGACCCTGGTCAACGACATCCTCTACACCCACCTGGCGCGCGAGCTGAACGGCGCCAAGTCGGTGCCCGGGCGGCACACGCGCGTGGAGGGCGACGACCTCGTGGACAAGGTCGTGCACGTCGACCAGTCCCCGATCGGCCGCACCCCCCGGTCGAACCCGGCGACCTACACCGGCGTCTTCGACCACGTCCGCAGGCTCTTCGCCGAGACGATGGAGGCCAAGGTCCGGGGCTACCTGCCCGGCCGCTTCTCCTTCAACGTCAAGGGCGGCCGGTGCGAGAACTGCTCCGGCGACGGCACGATCAAGATCGAGATGAACTTCCTCCCGGACGTCTACGTCCCGTGCGAGGTCTGCCACGGCGACCGGTACAACCGGGAGACCCTGGAGGTCCACTACAAGGGCAAGTCCATCGCCGAGGTCCTGAACATGCCGATCGAGGAGGCCCTCGACTTCTTCGAGGCCGTCCCCACGATCGCCCGTCACCTGCGCACCCTCAACGAGGTCGGGCTGGGGTACGTCCGCCTCGGCCAGTCGGCGCCGACGCTCTCCGGCGGCGAGGCGCAGCGCGTGAAGCTCGCCTCCGAGCTCCAGAAGCGTTCGACGGGCCGCACGGTCTACGTCCTGGACGAGCCGACCACCGGTCTGCACTTCGAGGACATCTCGAAGCTGATCAAGGTCCTCTCCGGTCTGGTCGACAAGGGCAACTCGGTGATCGTCATCGAGCACAACCTCGATGTCATCAAGACGGCGGACTGGGTCATCGACATGGGCCCCGAAGGCGGCAGCGGCGGCGGCCTGGTGGTCGCCGAGGGCACCCCGGAGCAGGTCGCCTCGGTCCCGGCGAGCCACACCGGCAAGTTCCTCCGCGAGGTCCTCGGCGCCGACCGGATCAGCGACGCGGGCGCGACGGCGCCGGCGGCGCGCGGGACGAAGAAGACGGTGGCGAAGAAGACGGCGGTGAAGAAGACCGCCGCCAGGAGCACCGCCGCCAAGGCCGCGGCCCCCGCCAAGAAGGCTCCGGCGAAGAAGGCGACGGCCCGCGGCCGCAAGGCCTGACGGCCGGGTGCCCGGCCGGCCCCGCCGCGCCGGCGTCCCACGGCGCAGCCCCCGCCCGGGTGCGGGGGCTGCGCCGTGTCCGTACCCGGGCCGTGTCCGTACCCGGGCCCCGTGTCCGGCCCCTCCCCTGGCCCCCGCGACAACGGGGCCGTGTCCGCCGGTATCGTCGGTTCGGTCACCCCTGGGGTGTCTTGTCCCCGACCTCACCGTGGAGCGCCCATGTCCGGCCAGTCCAGCCGTCGCACCGTACTGAAAGGCGCCGCCCTCGCCGGTGCCGCCGGGCTGGGGGCCGCCGCCTGCTCCACCGAGTCCAAGCTCGGCCACGCCGAGGTGCCGACCCCGACCGCCCCGGTCTCCCTCGGCGCCCCGGACGAGGTGCCGGTCGGCGGCGCCAGGCTCTACCGCGAGCAGCGCCTCGTGGTGAGCTGCCCCGCCGAGGGCCGGTACAAGGCCTTCAGCGCCCAGTGCACCCACGCCGGCTGCGTCCTCGACAAGGTCGAGGGCACCGAGGGCAACTGCCCCTGCCACGGAAGCCGCTTCGACGTGACGACCGGCAAGGTGCTCCGGGGCCCGGCCACCGTCCCGCTCCCCGAGGTCCCCGTCCGGGTCGAGAACGGCGCCCTGGTCGCCGGCCCGGAGGCCCCCAAGGCCTGACGGAGCCGCCGGAAGCCCGGTACGGAGCCGTCGGAAGCCCGGCGCCGGGTACCGGGCACCGCCCGCCCCGCACGGGCCGGCCCCCGGGAGCCCGGCCCGTCCCGCCGACGGGCGCACGGCCGGGGTGTCGGTCCCCGCCAGTAGGGTGGGAAGCATGGCAGACCCCTCCAGCTACCGTCCCGAACCGGGTCAGATCCCCGACTCCCCGGGGGTCTACAAGTTCCGCGACGAGCACCGCCGGGTGATCTACGTCGGGAAGGCGAAGTCCCTGCGCCAGCGGCTGGCCAACTACTTCCAGCCGCTCACGAGCCTGCACCCGCGCACCGCCACCATGGTGACCACGGCCGCCTCCGTGGAGTGGACCGTCGTGTCCACCGAGGTCGAGGCGCTCCAGCTGGAGTACTCCTGGATCAAGGAGTTCGACCCCCGGTTCAACGTCAAGTACCGGGACGACAAGAGCTACCCGTACCTCGCGGTGACCATGAACGAGGAGTTCCCCCGCGTCCAGGTCATGCGCGGCCACAAGAAGAAGGGCGTGCGCTACTTCGGGCCGTACGCGCACGCGTGGGCGATCCGCGAGACCGTCGACCTCATGCTGCGGGTCTTCCCCGTCCGCACCTGCTCGGCCGGCGTCTTCCGGAACGCGGCCTCGGCCGGCCGGCCCTGCCTCCTCGGCTACATCGGCAAGTGCTCGGCGCCCTGCGTCGGCCGGGTCACACCCGAGGAGCACCGCGAACTGGCGGAGGACTTCAGCGACTTCATGGCCGGCCGCACCGGTACGTACATCCGCCGCCTCGAGAAGCAGATGATGATCGCGGCCGAGGACATGGAGTACGAGAAGGCCGCCCGGCTCCGCGACGACGTGGGAGCCCTGCGCCGGGCCATGGAGAAGAACGCGGTCGTCCTCGCCGACGCCACCGACGCCGACCTCGTCGCCCTCGCCGAGGACGAGCTGGAGGCCGCCGTCCAGATCTTCCACGTGCGCGGCGGACGCGTCCGGGGCCAGCGCGGCTGGGTCACCGACAAGGTCGAGGCCGTCGACACGGCCGGTCTCGTCGAGCACGCCCTCCAGCAGCTGTACGGCGAGGAGACCGGCGAGACGGTCCCCAAGGAGGTCCTGGTCCCCGCGCTCCCCGAGGACGCCGACGCCGTCTCCGCGTGGCTCTCCGGCCGCCGGGGCTCCCTCGTCTCGCTGCGCGTGCCGCAGCGCGGCGACAAGAAGTCCCTGATGGAGACCGTCGCCCGCAACGCGCAGCAGGCCCTCGTCCTGCACAAGACCAGGCGGGCCAGCGACCTCACCACCCGCTCCCGGGCCCTGGAGGAGATCGCCGAGGCCCTGGACCTGGACTCCGCGCCGCTGCGGATCGAGTGCTTCGACATCTCGCACCTCCAGGGCGAGGACGTGGTGGCGTCCATGGTCGTCTTCGAGGACGGGCTGCCCCGCAAGAGCGAGTACCGCCGCTTCCAGATCAAGGGCTTCGAGGGGCAGGACGACGTCCGGTCCATGCACGAGGTGATCGGCCGCCGCTTCAGGCGCTACCTCGCCGAGAAGGAGAGGACGGGGGAGTGGGGGGACGGCGAGGTCCCGGCCGAGGACCCCGAGGACGACGGGCGGCCCAAGCGGTTCGCGTACCCGCCGCAGCTCGTCGTGGTCGACGGCGGGCAGCCCCAGGTCGCCGCCGCGCGGCGCGCCCTGGACGAGCTGGGCATCGACGACGTCGCGGTCTGCGGGCTCGCCAAGCGCCTGGAGGAGGTCTGGCTGCCCGGCGACGACGACCCGGTGGTGCTGCCCCGCTCCAGCGAGGGCCTCTACCTCCTCCAGCGGGTGCGTGACACCGCTCACGACTTCGCCATCCGCTACCAGCGCTCCAAGCGGACCAAACGCATCCGGACCGGTCCCCTGGACGCCGTCCCCGGGCTCGGCGAGACCCGCAAGCAGGCGCTGATCAAGCACTTCGGTTCGGTGAAACGGCTCCGGCAGGCGACGATCGAACAGATTTGCGAGGTCCCCGGCATGGGGCGGAAGACGGCGGAGGCCGTCGTCGCGACCCTCGCGCGGGCGGTCCCGGCCGCCCCCGCCGTCAACATGGCGACGGGCGAGATCCTGGAGGACGATGTGTCCCCCGCCCCGGCCGTTCCCGTGCCGGGCGCTCCCGCCGCGGACGCGGCGGCGGGGACGGCGGCGGAGGGCGACGGGCCCCCCGTCCCGCCCGCGTCCGCCGCGCACGCGGCCGCAGGGGGGATCATGGAGGACGACGGGGACGGCGCGGCACGACCGCGCGCGAACGGCACCACGAGCACCACCGAGAAGACGGAGCAGGACACGTGAGTACGGGCACCAAGGAGACCCCCGGCGGCAGCGGCGCCGAGGCGGCCATTCCCGAGCTGGTGATCATCTCCGGCATGTCCGGGGCCGGCCGGTCCACCGCGGCGAAGTGCCTGGAGGACCTGGGCTGGTTCGTGGTGGACAACCTGCCGCCCGCGCTGATCCCCACCATGGTGGAGCTCGGCGCCCGCTCCCAGGGCAACGTCGCCAGGATCGCGGTCGTCGTGGACGTCCGCGGCCGGCAGTTCTTCGACAACCTGAGGGAGTCCCTCGCCGACCTGGACGCCAAGGGGGTCACCCGACGGATCGTCTTCCTCGAGTCCTCCGACGAGGCCCTGGTCCGGCGCTTCGAGTCGGTCCGCAGGCCGCACCCGCTCCAGGGCGACGGCCGCATCACCGACGGCATCGCCGCCGAGCGCGACCTGCTGCGCGAGCTGCGCGGCGACGCCGACCTCGTGATCGACACCTCCAGCCTCAACGTCCACGAACTGCGCGCCAAGATGGACGCCCAGTTCGCCGGTGACGAGGAGCCCGAGCTGCGGGCCACCGTGATGTCCTTCGGCTTCAAGTACGGCCTGCCGGTCGACGCCGACCTGGTCGTGGACATGCGCTTCCTGCCGAACCCGCACTGGGTCCCCGAGCTGCGCCCCTTCACCGGCCTCAACGAGGAGGTGTCGAACTACGTCTACAACCAGCCCGGCGCCAAGGAGTTCCTGGACCGCTACACCGAGCTGCTCCAGCTGATCGCCGCGGGCTACCGCCGCGAGGGCAAGCGGTACGTGACGATCGCGGTCGGCTGCACGGGCGGCAAGCACCGCTCGGTGGCCACCGCCGAACGCCTCGCCGCCCGCCTCGCCGCCGAAGGGGTCGAGACCGTCGTCGTGCACCGGGACATGGGGCGCGAGTGAAGCCGTACCGCCGGCGTGCCTCCACCCTCACGGTGCGGCGCACGCTCCGCAGACGCGGCGCCCAGCCGAAGGTCGTCGCGCTGGGCGGGGGCATGGGCCTCTCGGCCTCCCTCGCCGCCCTCCGCCGGATCACCGGCGACCTCACCGCCGTCGTCACCGTCGCCGACGACGGCGGCTCCAGCGGCCGGCTCCGGGAGGAGCTGGGCGTCCTGCCCCCCGGCGACCTGCGCAAGGCGCTCGCCGCGCTCTGCGGCGACGACGACTGGGGCCAGACCTGGGCACGGGTGATCCAGCACCGCTTCCAGTCCAAGGGCGAGATCAACGGCCACGCCGTCGGCAACCTGCTGATCGTCGCCCTCTGGGAACAGCTCGGCGACCCCGTCCAGGCACTGGACCTGGTCGGGCTGCTGCTCGGCGCGCAGGGCCGGGTGCTCCCCATGTCCGCCGTGCCGCTGGAGCTCCAGGCCCTGGTCAGGGGCCACGACCCGGAGCGGCCGGACGACGTGGACACCGTGTGCGGCCAGGCGACCGTGGCGCTCACCCCCGGTGAGGTGCAGTCCGTGCACCTCGTGCCGAACGACCCGCCGGCCGTCCCCGAGGCGGTCGCGGCCGTCCTGGACGCCGACTGGGTCGTCCTGGGCCCCGGCTCCTGGTTCTCCTCGGTGATCCCGCACCTCCTGGTGCCCGAACTCCTCGACGCGCTGGCCGAGACCAAGGCCCGCAAGGTGCTCTCCCTGAACCTCGCGCCGCAGCCCGGAGAAACCGACGGCTTCTCCCCGCAGCGTCATTTGGAGGTTTTGGGGCGACACGCCCCTAAACTCGCCCTGGACGTGGTGCTGGCCGACGAGGCCGCCGTGCCCGACCGCGACTCCCTCGCCGACGCCGCCAAGCGGCTCGGCGCCGCGGTCGAGCTGGCGCCGGTGGCCGGGTCCGACGGCTCCGCGAAGCACGATCCGGAGCTGCTGGCCGCCGCGTACGACCGTATTTTTCGGATGCATGGAAGGATCGGCCCATGGCGATGACGGCAGCGGTGAAGGACGAGATCTCCCGGCTTCCCGTCACCCGGACCTGCTGCAGGAAGGCAGAGGTCTCGTCGATCCTGCGGTTCGCGGGCGGGCTGCACCTGGTGAGCGGCCGCATCGTGATCGAGGCGGAGCTGGACACGGCGATGGCGGCGCGCCGCCTGAAGCGGGACATCCTGGAGATCTTCGGACACAGTTCCGAACTGATCGTGATGGCCCCCGGCGGACTGCGGCGCGGTTCGCGCTTCGTGGTGAGGGTGGTCGCCGGGGGCGACCAGCTGGCCCGCCAGACGGGTCTCGTGGACGGCCGGGGCCGCCCCATCCGGGGTCTGCCCCCGCAGGTGGTGTCCGGGGCCACCTGTGACGCGGAGGCCGCCTGGCGCGGGGCCTTCCTCGCGCACGGCTCGCTGACCGAGCCCGGCCGGTCCTCCTCCCTGGAGGTCACCTGCCCGGGCCCCGAGGCCGCCCTCGCCCTCGTCGGCGCCGCCCGCCGGCTCTCCATCGCGGCGAAGGCCCGCGAGGTGCGGGGCGTGGACCGGGTCGTCGTCCGTGACGGCGACGCGATCGGCGCCCTCCTCACCCGGCTCGGCGCGCACGAGTCGGTGCTCGCGTGGGAGGAGCGCCGGATGCGGCGCGAGGTCCGTGCCACCGCCAACCGCCTGGCCAACTTCGACGACGCCAACCTGCGCCGCTCGGCCCGCGCCGCGGTGGCCGCCGGGGCCCGTGTGCAGCGTGCCCTAGAGATCCTGGGGGAGGAGGTGCCCGAGCACCTCGCCGCGGCCGGCCGGCTCCGCATGGAGCACAAGCAGGCCTCCCTGGAGGAGCTGGGCGCGCTCGCCGACCCGCCGCTGACCAAGGACGCGGTGGCCGGCCGGATCCGCCGGCTGCTCGCCATGGCCGACAAGCGGGCCCAGGACCTGGGCATCCCCGGGACCGAGTCCAACCTGACCGAGGAGCTGGACGACAGCCTGGTCGGCTGACCCGTACGGAATCCTCAACTCCGCGCTGCCGGTGCCTTTCTGAGGCGCCGGCAGCTTCTTCATGACCCCGCGCGGCGGCCTTGACAGGGGCATGAGCGCCCATGAGCCTGGCGTCTGTTCACCCGAGAGACCGTTCATCTTCCGAGGCAGACGACACCAAGGGGAGCTCATGAGACGCAGAGCGAGATCGATCCTCGCCGCGGCTTCACTGCTGATCGCCGGAGTGGCGGCGGCACCCGTCGCCGGAGCGCAGCCGAACGACCGGCACGGCGGTGACGCCCTCTCCGTGTGGCGCGCCGAGGTCACCAAGGAGCAGGTCCCGCTCCTCCTCGAGGCCGGCGCCGACGCGCACGAACTGACCGAACGGGTGCCCGCCCGGGGCGCCGCCACGGTCGAGCTCTTCCTCACGGGCGCCCAGGCCGGACAGCTGCGCGGCAAGGGCGTCGAACTCGCCGAGCACCGGCTGCCGGCCGCGGCCGAGAGGCGGGTCGCCGGAGCCGGCGACGGCGTCTTCCGCCCGTACGGCGGCCCCGGCGGCCTCAAGCAGGAGATCCTGGACACGGCCCGGACCCACCCCGGACTCACCAAGGCCGTCTCCATCGGCAAGACCCTCAAGGGCCAGGACATCCTCGCCCTCAAGATCAGCAAGGGCGCCCGGAGCACCGGGGACGGCTCCAAGCCGGCCACGCTGTACATGTCCAACCAGCACGCGCGCGAGTGGATCACCCCCGAGATGACCCGGCGGCTGATGCACCTCTACCTCGACGGCTACGGCAAGGACGAGCGGATCACCCGGATCGTCGACTCCACCGAACTGTGGTTCGTGCTCTCCGCCAACCCCGACGGGTACGACCACACGCACGCCGACCCCGCCAACCGGCAGTGGCGCAAGAACCTCCGCGACAACGACGGCGACGGCAGGATCGGGCCCGGCGACGGCGTCGACCTCAACCGCAACTTCGCCTACAAGTGGGGCTACGACAACGAGGGCTCGTCCCCCGACCCGGCCGACGAGACCTTCCGCGGCAAGGGACCCATGTCGGAGCCCGAGACCAGGGCCCTCGACGCCTTCCAGAAGCGCATCGGCTTCGCGTACGGCGTCAACTACCACTCGGCCGCCCAGCTCCTGCTGTACGGCGTCGGCTGGCAGGTCGCCACCGGCACCCCCGACGACGTCGCCCTCAAGGCCCTCGCCGGCACCCCCGAGAACTCCGCCGTGCCCGGCTACCGGCCGCAGGTCTCCTCCGAGCTGTACATCACCAACGGCGAGGCGGACGGACACGCCGCCAACGTCAACGGGATGCAAATGTTCACCCCGGAGATGTCGACCTGCGCCACCGCCTCCCGGGTCGACCCGAACGACGCCTGGAACCCGGCCGACTGCGCCTCCGTCTTCACCTTCCCGGACGACGAGAAGCTGATCCGGGCGGAGTTCGAGAAGAACGTGCCCTTCGCGCTCGCCGTCGCCGAGACCGCCGCCCACCCGGACCGGCCCGTCTCCCCGGTCGGCATCGAGGCCCCCGACTTCACCCCGAAGGCCTTCACCACCTCCTACGCCCGCGGCGGGGAGCAGGAGGTCGCCGTCACCGCCCGCAAGTCGCTGCGCGGCAAGACCCTCAAGTACCGCGTCAACGGCGGCCGCGTCCACAGCGGGGAACTCCGCCCCTGGAAGGGCGGCGAGACCTACGGCGGGGAGGACAACCTCTACTTCGACGAGTACCGGGGCGAGGTCGAGGGCGCCCGGCCCGGCGACACCGTCCAGGTCTGGTTCACCGCCCGCACCCGCGAGGGACGCGCCACCGCCTCCGCCCCCTTCACCTACGAGGTCGCCGAGCGTCCCCGCGGCGACGTCCTCGTCCTCGCCGACGAGGGCGGCACCACCGCCGGCCGCCACGCCGGCGCGTACGTGAAGGCGCTCGCCGACAACGGCCGCCGGGCCGTCGTCTGGGACGTCGCCACCCAGGGCGCGCCGGACGCCCTCGGCGTCCTCTCCCACTTCGACGCCGTCGTCTGGTACACCGGCGCGGAGAGCCCCTCCGGCGCCGCCCAGCTCGCCGTCCGCTCCTACCTCAACGAGGGCGGCAAGCTGATCAACGCCGGCGAGAAGTCCGGCGGGCTCACCCGGGTCGGCCTCGCCGACACCAACGACTTCGCGCAGTACTACCTCGGCGCCTACCACCGCGCCGGCCTCGCGGCCCCGCCCGCCTTCGCCGGCACCGGCGCCTTCGCGGGCGTCCGCGCCGGTCTGGCCGGCGCCGCCGGCAACCCGCTGGACAACGCGGGCGCGTACACCGTCACCTCGGACACCCTGAACCCGAAGGACTTCCCGCAGTTCGCGAGCAGCGCCTCCGCCGGCGACTACCCGGGCGTCCGCACCCCCTTCGAACCCGCCGAGGGCGCCACCTTCGCCGCGCTCAGGCACGCCGACGACACCTGGGCCCGGCTCACCAGGACCGTCGACCTCACCGGCGTCGGGGCGGACGCGAAGCCCCGCCTGGACTTCCAGGTCAGCCACGACACCGAACCCGGCTACGACAACCTCGTCGTCGAGGCCCACACCGTCGGCCAGGACGACTGGACGACCCTGCCCGACGCCAACGGCGGCACCTCCGCCGAGCCGCCGGCCGACTGCGGCGAGGGCTACTACGTCCGGGGCCACCCCTTCCTCGCCCACTACCTCACCGTCGGCGAGGACGGCTGCGCCGCCACCGGCACCACCGGTTCCTGGAACGCCTTCACCGGTCCCTCCAACGGCTGGCGGCAGGCCTCCGTCGACCTGAGCGCCTGGGCGGGCAGGAAGGTCGAGCTCTCGATCGCCTACATCTCCGACCCCGGCACGGGCGAGACGGGCGCCTTCGTCGACGACACCCGGCTCGTCACCGGCACCACCACCGAGGCCGAGGGATTCGAGACCTCCCTCGGCGCCTGGTCCACGCCGGGCGCCCCGGCCGGCAGCCCCGGCAACGGCGCCGACTGGACGCGTTCCGCCGCGCTCTTCCACTCGCGGGCGGCCGTCACCACCCGGGACACCGTCCTCCTCGGCTACGGCCTGGAGCACGTGCCCGGGACCGCGGAGCGGGCACGGCTCCTCGGCCGCGCCCTCCGCGCCCTCCACCGCTGACGTCCCGGCACGGCCACCCTCCGCCGCTCACGGAGCGTAGTCGGGACAAAAGTCCCACGGCGGCCCTTACCTGTCGGTAGGTACGGGCCGCCGTCCCCTCTTCCTCACTATCCGGGCTCACCCGGATGCGCTCGATGTCACTCCCGGGGGCCCGGGGAGGTAGGGTCGTCAGTGGTCGGGGACATCCCAAAAACAAAAATCTCGCCGGCGTCGAACACACCGGCGTACCTAACGAGGAGATCGGTTCGTGACGATCCGCGTAGGCATCAACGGCTTTGGCCGCATCGGCCGGAACTACTTCCGCGCGCTCCTTGAGCAGGGTGCCGACATCGAGATCGTGGCTGTCAATGACCTGGGTGACACCGCGACCACGGCCCACCTGCTGAAGTACGACACCATCCTGGGACGCCTCAAGGCCGAGGTGACCCACACCGAGAACACCATCACCGTCGACGGCCACACCATCAAGGTGCTGTCCGAGCGGGACCCGGCCGACCTCCCCTGGGGCGAGCTGGGCGTCGACGTCGTCATCGAGTCGACCGGCATCTTCACCAAGAAGGCCGACGCCGAGAAGCACATCGCCGGCGGCGCCAAGAAGGTCCTCATCTCGGCTCCGGCCAAGGACGAGGACATCACCATCGTCATGGGCGTCAACCAGGACAAGTACGACCCGGCGAACCACCACGTCATCTCCAACGCGTCCTGCACCACCAACTGCGTGGCGCCGATGGCCAAGGTCCTCGACGAGAACTTCGGCATCGTCAAGGGCCTGATGACCACGGTCCACGCGTACACCAACGACCAGCGCATCCTGGACTTCCCGCACAAGGACCTGCGCCGCGCCCGCGCCGCCGCGGAGAACATCATCCCGACCACGACCGGTGCCGCCAAGGCCACCGCCCTGGTCCTCCCGCAGCTCAAGGGCAAGCTCGACGGCATCGCGATGCGCGTCCCGGTCCCGACCGGCTCCGCCACCGACCTGGTCGTCACCCTGGACCGCGAGGTCACCAGGGACGAGGTCAACGCCGCGTTCAAGAAGGCCGCCGAGGACGGCGACCTCAAGGGCTTCCTGTTCTACACCGAGGACCCGATCGTCTCCTCCGACATCGTCGGCGACCCGGCGTCCTGCACCTTCGACGCCTCCCTGACCATGGTCCAGGACGGCAAGTCGGTCAAGATCCTCGGCTGGTACGACAACGAGTGGGGCTACTCCAACCGTCTCGTCGACCTCACCGTCTTCGTCGGCGGCCGGCTCTAAGCTTCAGGGCGGGCCTCCGATGTGAGCAGGGCTCGGGCAGCGCAACGAAGCGCTGCGCGAGCCCTGTTCGTGTGCTCCACCGCGTACCAAGGAGTCAGGTAACAGATGAAGACGATCGACGAGCTCCTCCACGAGGGCGTCGAAGGCAAGCGGGTGTTCGTCCGCGCCGACCTCAACGTGCCGCTCGACGGCACCACCATCACCGACGACGGACGCATCCGCGCCGTCGTCCCCACGGTCGAGGCGCTCGTGAACGCGGGCGCCCGGGTCGTGGTCGCCTCGCACCTGGGCCGCCCCAAGGGCGAACCCGACCCGGCGTTCTCCCTCGCGCCGGCCGCCGCGCGCCTCGGCGAACTGCTCGGCACCGGCGTGGCGTTCGCGACCGACACGGTCGGCGACTCCGCCGCCTCCACCGTCGCGGGCCTCGGGAACGGGCAGGTCGCCGTCCTGGAGAACCTCCGCTTCAACCCGGGCGAGACCTCCAAGGACGACGCCGAGCGCGGCGCCTTCGCGGACCGCCTCGCCGCCCTCGCCGACCTCTACGTCGGCGACGGCTTCGGCGCCGTGCACCGCAAGCACGCCTCGGTCTACGACCTCCCGGCGCGCCTCCCGCACGCCGCCGGTTACCTCATCGCCACCGAGGTCGGCGTCCTGAAGAAGCTGACCGACGACGTCAAGCGCCCCTACACCGTCGTCCTCGGCGGCGCCAAGGTCTCCGACAAGCTCGCCGTCATCGACGAGCTGCTCGGCAAGGCCGACCGCCTCCTGATCGGCGGCGGCATGGCGTACACCTTCCTCAGGGCCAAGGGGTACGAGGTCGGCATCTCCCTCCTCCAGGAGGACCAGATCCCGGTCGTCACCGAGTACATGGAGCGCGCCGAGAAGAACGGCGTCGAGCTGGTCCTCCCGGTCGACGTGCTGGTCTCCACGGAGTTCCCCGACCTCAAGACCAAGGCGCCGGCCGTCCACGAGACGGTCGACGCCGACAAGATCCCCGCGGACAAGGAGGGCCTCGACATCGGCCCCCGGACCCGTGAGCTGTTCGCCTCGAAGATCACCGACGCGGAGACCGTCTTCTGGAACGGCCCCGTCGGCGTCGCCGAGCACCCCGACTACGCGAAGGGCACCGGCGCGGTCGCGCAGGCGCTCATCGACAGCAAGGGATTCACCGTGGTCGGCGGTGGCGACTCCGCCGCGGCCGTCCGCAACCTGGGCTTCGACGAGACGAAGTTCGGCCACATTTCGACCGGCGGCGGCGCCTCCCTCGAGTACCTCGAGGGCAAGACGCTTCCCGGCCTCGCCGCACTGGAGGACTGAACACCCGTGAGCACCCGCACCCCGCTGATGGCGGGCAACTGGAAGATGAACCTCAACCACCTGGAGGCCATCGCCCACGTCCAGAAGCTCGCCTTCGCCCTGACCGACAAGGACTACGACGCCGTCGAGGTCGCCGTCCTGGTCCCCTTCACCGACCTGCGGTCCGTCCAGACCCTGGTCGACGGCGACAAGCTGAAGATCAAGTACGGCGCCCAGGACATCTCGGCGCACGACTCCGGCGCCTACACCGGCGAGGTCTCCGGCGCGATGCTGTCCAAGCTGAAGTGCTCCTACGTGGCGGTCGGCCACTCCGAGCGCCGCCAGTACCACGCGGAGGACGACGAGGTCTGCAACGCCAAGGTGAAGGCCGCCTTCAAGCACGGCGTGACCCCGATCCTCTGCGTCGGCGAGGGCCTGGACGTCCGCAAGGCCGGACGGCAGGTCGAGCACACCCTCGCCCAGCTCGACGGCGGCCTGAAGGACGTCCCCGCCGAGCAGGCCGGGACGATCGTGATCGCGTACGAGCCGGTGTGGGCCATCGGCACCGGCGAGGTCGCCACCCCCGAGGACGCGCAGGAGGTCTGCGGGGCGATCCGCGGCCGGCTCGCCGAGCTGTACTCCCAGGAGCTGGCCGACGGGGTCCGCATCCAGTACGGCGGCTCGGTCAAGTCGGGCAACGTCGCGGCCATCATGGCGCAGCCGGACGTCGACGGCGCCCTGGTGGGCGGCGCGGCGCTGGACGACGCGGAGTTCGTCAGGATCGTCCGCTTCCGGGACCAGTGAGTATGCGGTAGCGGAGTTACGTCGTACCCTTGCGGGGGTCGGGCAGGCGCCCGGCCCCCGTCCGTATAAGTCCGAGGAAGTTGGTCCAGCCGTGGTTATGGGGTTCTCGATCGCCCTGATCGTCTTCAGCGCGCTGCTGATGCTGCTCGTGCTGATGCACAAGGGGAAGGGTGGCGGCCTCTCCGACATGTTCGGTGGCGGCATGCAGTCCTCCGTCGGCGGCTCCTCGGTCGCCGAGCGCAACCTGGACCGGATCACCGTCGTGGTCGGTCTGCTCTGGTTCGCCTGCATTGTGGTGCTCGGTCTCCTGATGAAGCTGGACGGGTGACTCCAACCACTGGACGCGCGTTGGGCCTTACGTAGACTGGGGCATCTTCGAGCACCATCACGCAGGGAGTTACGACCGTGGCAAGTGGCAACGCGATCCGGGGAAGCCGGGTCGGAGCGGGGCCGATGGGCGAGGCCGAGCGGGGCGAGTCGGCGCCGCGCCTCCGCATCTCCTTCTGGTGCTCGAACGGGCACGAGACACAGCCGAGCTTCGCCAGCGACGCCCAGGTCCCGGAGACCTGGGACTGCCCGCGCTGCGGCTTCCCGGCCGGTCAGGACCGGGACAACCCGCCGGACCCGCCGCGCACGGAGCCGTACAAGACCCATCTCGCGTACGTGCGCGAACGGCGCAGCGACGCGGACGGCGAGGCGATCCTCGCCGAGGCCCTCGCCAAGCTGCGCGGCGAGATCTGAACGGCGTGACGGTGTGACGGACGGGCCCGGCCCGCGAACTCGGTTCGCGGGCCGGGCCCGTCCGCCGTTCCGGCCCCCCGCCGGACCGCCGTTGTCGGTGGCGTCCCCTACTGTCGGCCGGACGGGAGGGCACCGGACCGAGGGGGCGTCATGGCGGCGACGACGGCAGTGGGCGACAGGGCCGCGCCCGCCTGGCGGGGCGGCTTCGGACGCCTGTGGACGGCCGCCGTCGTCTCCCGCTTCGGCGACTCCCTGCGCGCCGCCGCGCTGCCGCTGCTCGCCGTCTCCCTCACCGACGACCCCCTCCTCATCGCCTCCGTCACCGCCTGCGGCTTCCTGCCCTGGCTGCTCTTCGGGCTCGTCGGCGGAGCCGTCGCCGACCGGGTCGACCAGCGGCGGGCCATGTGGACCGTCGACCTCGTCCGCGCCGGACTCATGGCCGCCTTCGCCGCCGCCGTCGCGCTGGGCCACGCCGGCATCGCCCTGCTGCTCGTCCTCGCCTTCGCCCTCACCACCCTGCAGACCCTCTTCGACAACGCGGCCACCGCCCTGCTTCCCGCCCTCGTCCCGGCCGGCGCCCTGGCCGGGGCCAACGCGCGCCTGACGACCGGTCAGCAGTTCGCGGGCGGCCTCCTCGCCGCGCCCCTGGTGCCCGTCCTGCTCCTCGCCGGCCCCGCCGTGCCGTACGCGGCCGACGCCGCCACCTACGTCCTGGCCGCGCTCCTCGTCGCCTCGCTGCGGACCGCCCCGCCCGCCCGGCCGCCACGGCCGGCCGGGTCCACCCTGCGGACCGAGACGGCCGAGGGGATCGCCGTCCTGCGCGCGGACCGGTCCCTGCGGTGGCTCTGCGCCGCCACCACCCTCTGCAACACCGGGATGGGCGCCCTCATCGCCACCCTGGTCGTCCACGTCACCGACGGCCTGCGCGCCGGACAGACGGGGTACGCGGCGACGATCACCGCCTACGCGGCCGGGGGCGTCGCGGGCGGTTTCCTCGCCCGGCGGATCGGCGCCCGGACCGGACGGACGCGCGCGGTGTTCCTCGCCGGGGCGGCGCAGACCGGCTGCCTGGTCCTCATGGGCACGGTGCCCCTCCTGGGGGTGTCCGTCGGGGCCATGACGGTGTTCGGCTTCATGGGGACGGTGTGGAACGTCCAGCAGACCACCCTCATGCAGGAGAGGACCCCGGAGGGGATGCTCGGCCGGGTCGCCGCGGCCTTCCGCACCCTCGCCGTCGCGGGCGCGCCGCTCGGCGCCCTCCTCGGCGGCGCCGCGGCCGCCGGCTGGGGACCGCACGCGCCCGTCCTCGTCGCGGCGGCGCTGTTCGCGCTCGCCGTCGCGTCGCTGACCCCTCTGATCAATTAGGTTGGAGGGGCAGCGGGGCAGACACGTACGAGAAGAAGTGGGCGATGTCCGAGATGAAGAACGAAGGCCGTACCAGGCTCAACCGGCTGCCCGAGTGGGCGGCCCTCGGCAAGCACCGTGAGCAGCTGGGCGAACTCCACCTGCGCGACCTGTTCGCCGCCGACCCGACGCGCGGCACCGACCTCACCCTGCGGGTCGGCGACCTCTACCTGGACTACTCCAAGCACCTCGTCACCGGCGAGACGCTGGCCCTGCTGCGGGAGCTGGCGGCCGCCACCGGCGTGGCCGAGCTGCGCGACGCCATGTTCCGCGGCGAGAAGATCAACACCACCGAGAACCGGGCGGTCCTCCACACCGCGCTGCGCGCCCCCCGCGACGCCGTGATCGAGGTCGACGGGGAGAACGTCGTCCCCGCCGTCCACGCCGTCCTCGACCGGATGGGCGCCTTCTCCGACAAGGTGCACTCGGGGGAGTGGACCGGGTACACCGGCAAGCCGATCAAGAACATCGTGAACATCGGCATCGGCGGTTCCGACCTCGGTCCCGCCATGGCCTACGAGGTCCTGCGCTCCTACACGCGGCGGGACCTGACGTTCCGTTTCGTCTCCAACGTCGACGGCGCCGACCTCCACGAGGCCGTCCGCGACCTCGACCCCGCCGAGACGCTGTTCATCGTCGCCTCGAAGACCTTCACCACCATCGAGACGATCACCAACGCCACCTCCGCCCGCGACTGGCTCCTCACCGGCCTCCGGGCCGGCCAGGACGCCGTGGCCAAGCACTTCGTGGCCCTCTCGACCAACGCGGGGAAGGTCGAGGAGTTCGGCATCGACACCGCGAACATGTTCGAGTTCTGGGACTGGGTCGGCGGCCGCTACTCCTTCGACTCCGCCATCGGCCTCTCCGTGATGATCGCCATCGGCCCGGAGCGGTTCCGCCAGATGCTCGACGGCTTCCACCTCGTCGACGAGCACTTCCGCACCGCCCCGCCCGAGGAGAACGCCCCGCTCCTGCTCGGCCTCCTCGGCGTCTGGTACGGCGACTTCTTCGACGCCCAGTCGCACGCCGTCCTGCCGTACTCGCACTACCTGTCGAAGTTCACCGCCTACCTCCAGCAGCTCGACATGGAGTCCAACGGCAAGTCGGTGGACCGCGGGGGCGAGCGGGTCGACTGGCAGACCGGACCCGTGGTGTGGGGCACCCCCGGGACCAACGGCCAGCACGCGTACTACCAGTTGATCCACCAGGGGACCAAGCTGATCCCGGCCGACTTCATCGGCTTCGCCCGTCCCGTGGACGACCTGGCGCCCGGCCTCGCCGCCCAGCACGACCTGCTCATGGCCAACTTCTTCGCCCAGACCCAGGCACTCGCCTTCGGCAAGACGCCCGAGGAGGTCCGTGCCGAGGGCGTCCCCGAGGAACTGGTCCCGCACAAGACCTTCCGGGGCGACCACCCCACCACCACGATCCTCGCCGACGCGCTCACCCCGTCCGTCCTCGGGCAGCTGATCGCGCTCTACGAGCACAAGGTCTTCGTCCAGGGCGCGATCTGGAACATCGACTCCTTCGACCAGTGGGGCGTCGAGCTGGGCAAGGTCCTCGCCAAGCGGATCGAGCCGGTCCTGACCGAGGGGAAGGCCGCTGGAGGCGCCGGGGGCGCCGGAGACGCCGAGAAGCTGGACAGCTCGACCGCCGGGCTGGTCGCCGCCTACCGCTCGCTGCGCGGCCGGTAACCGCGCGGGGGAGGACGCGGTACGGCCGCGGCCGGAGCGGGCGCGTACGCCCTGCCCGGCGCCGGGCAGGGCCGGAGCCCGGTGTTCGCCGCCGAAGCCGTACCGGGTCCCCTCGCGCCCGAAGCCGTACCGGGTCTCCTCGCGGCGTCCTTCCCGGAGCCGGCGGACACGCAGGAGGCCCGGTCCACCGGGGGGTGGACCGGGCCTCCGGGCCGTACGGTCAGGCCGTGGCCGACGGGTACAGGCTCCGCGGCAGCTCCGAGGCCGCCGCCGAGTCGAGCAGCCACAGCGTGCGCGACCGGCCGCGGGCGCCGGCCGCCGGGGCCTGCACCTCGCCCGCGCCGGACAGCGCGACGGCCGCGGCCTTCGCCTTGTCCTCGCCGGCGGCGAGCAGCCAGACCTCGGCCGCCGACCGGATCGCCGGAAGCGTCAGCGAGACCCGGAGCGGCGGCGGCTTCGGCGCGCCGTGCACCCCGACCACCGTCCGTTCCGTCTCACGCACCCCGGGCAGCTCCGGGAAGAGCGAGGCCACGTGCGTGTCCGGGCCGACGCCCAGCATCAGCACGTCGAAGACCGGCACCCCGCCGTGCCCGCCGGGGCCCGCCGCCGCGGCCAGCTCCTCCGCGTAGGCGGCGGCGGCGGCGTCGACGCCGTCGTACGGCCCGTCGGAGGCCGGCATGGCGTGCACCCGCGCGGGGTCCAGCGGCACCCGGTCGAGCAGGGCCTCACGGGCCTGGGTGACGTTCCGCTCGGGGTCGCCCTCGGGCAGGAAGCGCTCGTCGCCCCACCACAGGTCGAGGCGCGACCAGTCGACCGCGTCCCGGGCGGGTGCCGCCCCCAGTGCCGCGAGCAGGCCGTTGCCGTTGCGTCCGCCGGTCAGCACCACCGAGGCGGAGCCGCGGGTGGCCTGGGCGTCCACGATCCGGGTGATCAGCCGGGCCGCGGCGGCCTGCGCCATCAGCTCCTTGTCGCGGTGGACGACCAGCTCGGGGGTGCTCACTTGCCCGCCGCCTTCTTGGCCGGGGCCTTCTTCGCGGCGGACCTGCCGGCGGGAGCGGTCCCGCTCTCCGCCGTCCCGGCCCCCGCCTCCGCGGTGCCGGTCCCGGCGGCCGGGCCCTCCCCGTCCGGCGGGGGCGCGGTGACGGACGCCCGCTCGTCGAGCCGTCCCACACCGAACCTGAGCGCCGCCGCGTAGGTGTCGTCCGGGTCGAGCCGGCGCAGCTCCTCCGCGATCAGCTCGGCCGTGTCGCGGCGCTTGAGCGCCACCCCGCGGTCCGGCTGTCCCTGGATGCAGAGCGTCGCGAGCGAGCCGTCCGGCCGGTCGAGCACGATCGGCCCGGAGGTGGTCTCCAGGCGCACGGAGGTGAGGCCCGGACCCGCCGACTTCGTGCGCCGCACCGGCACCTTCAGCCGGTCCGCCACCCACATCGCCAGCAGTTCGACGCTCGGGTTGAACTCCTCGCCCTCCACCTCGGCGGACGTGACCTCGCACGCCACCTGGTCGAGCGCGGCGGCGAGCATCGAACGCCACGGGGTGATCCGGGTCCACGACAGGTCCGTGTCGCCCGGGGTGTACGACTCCGCCAGCGCCGTCAGCGCCTCGACGGGCTGCACGGCGGCGTAGGTGTCGGTCACCCGGCGCTGGGCGAGCGCGCCCAGCGGGTCCTTCGCCGGGTTGCTCGGCGCGTCCACCGGCCACCAGACGACCACGGGCGCGTCGGGGAGGAGCAGCGGCAGCACCACCGACTGGGCGTGGTCGACGACCTCGCCGTACAGCCGGAGCACCACCGTCTCGCCGGTGGTGGCGTCGGCGCCGAGGCGGACCTCGGCGTCGAGCCGCGCCGTGGCGCGGTCCCGCGGCGAGCGCGAGACCCTCTTGATGACGACGAGGGTCCGCGAGGGGTGCTCGCGGGACGCCTCGTTGGCCGCCTTCAGCGCGTCGTAGGCGTTCTCCTCGTCGGTGACGATGACGAGGGTGAGCACCATGCCGACGGCCGGTGCCCCGATCGCCCGCCGCCCGAGCACCAGCGCCTTGTTGATCTTGGAGGACGTGGTGTCCGTCAGGTCGGTCTTCATGGCCGGCGCCAGCTCCTGCCGTCTCGTGCGAGCATCTCGTCCGCCTCGACCGGACCCCAGGTCCCGGACTGGTACTGCGCGGGCGTGCCGTGCTCGTCCCAGAACTTCTCGATCGGGTCGAGGATCTTCCAGGACAGTTCGACCTCCTCGACCCTCGGGAAGAGGTTCGAGTCGCCGAGCAGGACGTCGAGGATGAGCCGCTCGTACGCCTCCGGGCTGGACTCCGTGAAGGACTCGCCGTACGCGAAGTCCATCGACACGTCCCGGATCTCCATCTGGGTGCCGGGCACCTTGGAGCCGAACCGCACCGTCACGCCCTCGTCCGGCTGGACCCGGATGACGATGGCGTTGCGGCCGAGCTCCTCGGTCGCGGTGTGGTCGAAGGGGGAGTGCGGGGCGCGCTGGAAGACGACCGCGATCTCGGTGACGCGGCGGCCCAGGCGCTTGCCGGTGCGCAGGTAGAAGGGGACGCCCGCCCAGCGGCGGTTGTCGATCTCCAGCTTGACGGCCGCGTAGGTGTCGGTCTTCGACTTCGGGTCGATGCCGTCTTCCTGGAGGTAGCCGACGGCCTTCTCGCCGCCCTGCCACCCGGCCGCGTACTGGCCGCGCACCGTGGACGCGCCCAGGTCCCTGGGCAGCCTCACCGCGCCGAGGACCTTGGTCTTCTCGGCGGCCAGCGCGTCGGCGTCGAAGGAGGCGGGCTCCTCCATCGCGGTCAGCGCGAGCAGCTGGAGCAGGTGGTTCTGGATGACGTCACGGGCGGCGCCGATGCCGTCGTAGTAGCCGGCGCGGCCGCCGATGCCGATGTCCTCGGCCATGGTGATCTGCACGTGGTCGACGTACGACCGGTTCCAGATCGGCTCGAAGAGGGTGTTGGCGAAGCGGAGCGCCAGGATGTTCTGGACGGTCTCCTTGCCGAGGTAGTGGTCGATCCGGAAGACCTCGTGCGGCGGGAAGACCTCGTGGACGACCTCGTTGAGCTCCTTGGCGGAGGCCAGGTCGTGCCCGAAGGGCTTCTCGATGACCGCGCGGCGCCAGGACCCGTTCCGCTGGTCGGCGAGCCCGTGCTTCTTGAGCTGCTGGACGACCTTGGGGAAGAACTTCGGCGGGACCGACAGGTAGAAGGCGAAGTTGCCGCCGGTTCCCTGGGCCTTGTCCAGCTCCTCGACGGTGGTCTTCAGCTGCTCGAAGGCCTCGTCGTCGTCGAAGTCGCCCTGGACGAACCGCATCCCCTGGATCAGCTGCTGCCACACCTCCTCGCGGAACGGGGTGCGCGAGTGCTGCTTGACGGCTTCGTAGACCTCCTGCGCGAAGTCCTCGTCCTGCCACTCGCGGCGGGCGAAGCCGACGAGCGAGAAGCCCGGCGGCAGCAGACCGCGGTTGGCCAGGTCGTAGACGGCAGGCATCAGCTTCTTACGGGACAAATCGCCCGTGACGCCGAAGATCACCAGACCCGACGGCCCCGCGATGCGCGGGAGCCGTCGGTCTGCGGCGTCACGGAGCGGGTTGGCTCCGTGGACTGCGCTCAAAGTGCTTACGCCTCCGAAGGTGCGAGGCGCTTCAGCTCCGCCTCGGTGGACTTGAGCAGGTCGTTCCAGGCCGCCTCGAACTTCTGGACGCCCTCGTCCTCCAGGAGCTGGACGACCTCGTCGTAGCCGATGCCCAGCTTCGCGACGGCCTCCAGGACCTCGCGGGACGCGTCGTACGTGCCGCGGATCGTGTCGCCGGAGATCTCGCCGTGGTCGGCGGTGGCCTCCAGGGTGGCCTCCGGCATGGTGTTGACCGTGCCGGGGGCGACCAGGTCCACCACGTACAGGGTGTCCTTGTACGCCGGGTCCTTGACGCCGGTCGAGGCCCACAGCGGGCGCTGCTTGTTGGCGTGCGCCTTGTCGAGGGCGGCCCAGCGCTCCGAGGAGAAGACCTCCTCGTACGCCTCGTAGGCCAGGCGGGCGTTGGCCAGGGCGGCCTTGCCCTTGAGCGCCCGGGCCTCGTCGGTGCCGACGCCGTCCAGGCGCTTGTCGATCTCCGTGTCCACGCGGGAGACGAAGAAGGAGGCCACCGAGTGGATCTCGGAGAGGTCCAGGCCGCGCTCGCGGGCCTTCTCCAGGCCCGCCAGGTAGGCGTCCATGACCAGGCGGTAGCGCTCCAGCGAGAAGATCAGCGTGACGTTGACGCTGATGCCCAGGCCGATGACCTCGGTGATCGCCGGGAGACCCGCCTCGGTGGCCGGGATCTTGATCAGCGTGTTCGGCCGGTCGACCAGCCAGGCGAGCTGCTTGGCCTCGGCGACGGTGGCCTTGGTGTCGTGGGCCAGCCGGGGGTCCACCTCGATGGAGACCCGGCCGTCCTGGCCGTCCGTCGCGTCGAAGACCGGGCGCAGGATGTCGGCGGCGTCCCGGACGTCCGCCGTCGTGATCATGCGGATGGCCTCCTCGACGGTCACCCGGCGGGCGGCGAGGTCGGAGAGCTGCTGGTCGTAGCCGTGGCCCTCGGAGATGGCCTTCTGGAAGATGGACGGGTTGGTGGTGACCCCGACCACGTGGCTCTGGTCGATCAGCTCGGCCAGGTTGCCGGAGGTGATCCGCTGGCGCGAGAGGTCGTCCAGCCAGATCGCGACGCCTTCGTCGGAGAGGCGCTTGAGAGCGTCTGTCATGAGAGTTGCATCTCCAATAAGTCGTACGTATCGGTGTCAGCGCGCGGCGGCGTCGATCGATTCCCGGGCGGCGGCGACGATCGCCTCGGGCGTGAACCCGAACTCGCGGAAGAGGACCTTCGCGTCCGCCGAGGCGCCGAAGTGCTCCAGGGAGACGATCCGGCCGGCGTCACCGACGTACTTGTGCCAGGTCAGGCCGATGCCGGCCTCGACCGCGACCCGGGCGCGGACCGACGGCGGCAGGACGGAGTCCCGGTACGCCTGGTCCTGCTCCTCGAACCACTCCACGGACGGCATCGACACCACTCGGGTGGGCGTACCGGCGGCCTGGAGCTGCTCGCGGGCCTCGACGGCCAGGTGCACCTCGGAACCGGTCGCGATCAGGACCACCTCGGGGCTGCCGCCCTCGGCGTCGAACAGCACGTAGCCGCCCTTGACCGTGTCCTCGTTCGGCGCGTAGGTCGGCACGCCCTGGCGGGTGAGCGCCAGACCGTGCGGGGCGCCCTTGCCGAAGACCTTGGTGTGGCGCCGCATGATCTCGCGCCACGCCAGGGCGGTCTCGTTGGCGTCGGCCGGACGGACCACGTTCAGGCCCGGGATCGCGCGCAGCGAGGCCAGGTGCTCCACCGGCTGGTGCGTCGGGCCGTCCTCGCCCAGACCGATCGAGTCGTGGGTCCAGACGTACGTCACGGGCAGGTGCATCAGGGCCGACAGGCGCACCGCGTTGCGCATGTAGTCGGAGAACACCAGGAAGGTGCCGCCGTAGATCCGCGTGTTGCCGTGCAGCGCGATGCCGTTCATCTCGGCGGCCATCGAGTGCTCGCGGATGCCGAAGTGGATCGTGCGGCCGTACGGGTCGGCCTCCGGCAGCGGGTTGCCCGCGGGCAGGAACGACGAGTCCTTGTCGATCGTCGTGTTGTTCGAGCCGGCCAGGTCGGCCGAGCCGCCCCACAGCTCCGGGATGACCGCGCCGAGCGCCTTGAGCACCTGGCCCGAGGCGGCACGGGTGGCGACGCCCTTGCCCGGCTCGAAGACCGGGAGCTTCTCCGCCCAGCCCTTCGGCAGCTCGTTCGACTCGATGCGGTCGAACTCCGCCGCCCGCTCCGGGTTGGCCGTACGCCACTCGGCGAAGGACTTCTCCCACGCGGCGCGGGCCTCGCGGCCCCGGTCGCCGAGCGCGCGGGTGTGCGCGATGACCTCGTCGGAGACCTCGAAGGTCTTCTCCGGGTCGAAGCCCAGGACGCGCTTGGTGGCCGCGACCTCGTCGTCGCCGAGCGCCGAGCCGTGCGCGGCCTCGGTGTTCTGCGCGTTCGGGGCGGGCCAGGCGATGATCGAACGCATCGCGATGAACGACGGGCGCTCGGTCTCGGCCTCGGCCGCGCGGATCGCCGCGTACAGCGCGACCGGGTCCAGGTCGCCGTTCTCCTGCGGCTCGACGCGCTGGACGTGCCAGCCGTACGCCTCGTACCGCTTCGTCGTCTCCTCGGATACGGCCGTCTCGGTGTCGCCCTCGATCGAGATGTGGTTGTCGTCCCACAGCAGGATCAGGTTGCCGAGCTTCTGGTGGCCGGCGAGCGAGGACGCCTCCGCGGAGATGCCCTCCTGGAGGCAGCCGTCACCGGCGATCGCGTAGATGTGGTGGTCGAACGGGGAGGTGCCCGCGGGCGCCTCCGGGTCGAACAGTCCGCGCTCGAAGCGGGCGGCCATCGCCATGCCCACGGCGTTGGCGACACCCTGGCCCAGCGGGCCGGTGGTCGTCTCCACACCGGCCGTGTGGCCGTACTCCGGGTGGCCGGGGGTCTTCGAGCCCCAGGTCCGGAAAGCCTTGAGGTCGTCCAGTTCGAGACCGAACCCACCCAGGTAGAGCTGGGTGTAGAGGGTCAGGGACGAGTGGCCGGCGGAGAGCACGAAGCGGTCGCGTCCGACCCACGAGGGGTCGGCCGGGTCGTGGCGCATCACCTTCTGGAAGAGGGTGTACGCGACGGGCGCCAGGCTCATCGCCGTACCGGGATGGCCGTTGCCGACCTTCTGTACGGCGTCCGCTGCCAGGACGCGGGCGGTGTCAACGGCCCGCTGGTCCAAATCGGTCCACTCGAGGTCTGTGGTGGTCGGCTTAGTGCTCACCCTGGGTCAGGGCTCCTCTCCACATGTCTGAAGCCGGTGACGGAGGGTGTACCGGCGGTGTCGAGCCTACCCCCGCCGGACGGCCCGCCTCCCTTGCTCGTGCCCCTCAAATGAGCGGATAAGACAAGACTGCCGGTGACCGTGCGACTTCGCCTCCCGAGCGGCGCCGACCCCTCGGACATACCCCTTCAACACGACCCCACCCCCGCGAAGACCGGCGTCTGGGCAACGTCTACAGTGGCGTGGTACGCGCAAGCCCCGCCCCGTTCCCACGCGGGTGGGCTTGCTGGGAATTTCTCTGTCAGGGGTGTGCGTGACGGCCGTCGAGTCCCGACCCGCAGGGGTCGTCTTGACTCCCAGCCCGGGGGGCCACCGGCCGTTCGGGGTCCGCGTCAAGGCATTCGTGGCGCTGACCAAGCCGCGAATCATCGAGCTGCTGCTCATCACCACCGTTCCGGTGATGTTCCTCGCCGAGCAGGGCGTGCCGAACCTCTGGCTGGTGCTCGCCACCTGCTTCGGCGGCTACCTCTCGGCGGGCGGCGCGAACGCGCTGAACATGTACATCGACCGTGACATCGACGCCCTGATGGACCGCACGTCCCAGCGTCCCCTGGTCACCGGAATGGTCTCGCCGCGCGAGGGCCTGGTCTTCGGCCTCACCCTCGCGGTGGTCTCCACCCTCTGGTTCGGCCTGCTCGTCAACTGGCTCTCCGCCTGGCTGTCGCTCGGCGCGCTGCTCTTCTACGTCGTCGTCTACACGATGATCCTCAAGCGGCGCACCGCGCAGAACATCGTCTGGGGCGGCATCGCCGGCTGCATGCCGGTGCTCATCGGCTGGTCGTCGGTCACGAACTCGATGTCCTGGGCCGCCGTCGTCCTCTTCCTGGTCATCTTCTTCTGGACGCCGCCGCACTACTGGCCGCTGTCGATGAAGGTCAAGGACGACTACGCCCGCGTGGGCGTGCCCATGCTCCCGGTGATCGCCTCCAACAAGGTCGTCGCCAAGCAGATCGTGCTCTACAGCTGGGTCATGGTCGGCGTCTCGCTGCTGCTCACCCCGATGGGCTACACGGGCTGGTTCTACACGGCCGTGGCGCTGCTCACCGGCGGCTGGTGGCTCTGGGAGGCGCACGGGCTGCTGAGCCGCGCCAAGGACGGAACGACGGGCGCCAAGCTCAAGGAGATGCGCCTCTTCCACTGGTCCATCACCTATGTGTCGCTGCTCTTCGTGGCCGTCGCGGTGGACCCCTTCCTCCGTTAGGACACTCGGACGGGCGCCCGTAACGCGCTCATATGATCGACTGAAAACGGCCGGGTCGCGTGGGAAAAACCACGCGGCCCGGCCGTCGCCAGTCGATCTACCCGTCGGTAGCATCCTTCTCATGGCAGACACGAACGCAGACACGAAGAAGGACGAGCGCAGGGCGGCCCGGCTCGCCCGGCAGATCCAGGCCTTCTCCCGGGAGCACGGCGGCTCCGAGGGACACCTGGAGCACATCGGCCGGGCGGGCACCCGGATCGTCCTCGTCGGCGCGGACGGCCGCTGGGGCGACCTGGTGGCACCGACCCACCCGGTCGCACGACAGGCCGCCGAGAAGGCCGGCCTCACCCTCCACGAGGAGTTCGACGGCGAGTTCGCCGCCAAGGTCGTCACGGGCCCGTACGAGTGGTCCCGGATGGCCGGCATCCAGATCGGCGGCCCCTCCGACCGCTGAGGCGGCGGCGGGCGCGCACGCGCGAAGGGCCCACCGGCTCGCGGGGAACCGGTGGGCCCTTCGTCGTGCGGTGCGGCGCCGTCCGCGCGGTGCGGGGCCGGGCGGCCGTGGCGCGCGTTCTCCGGCGCCCCGGTGGCGAGCCGTCCGCGCGGCGCGGGTCGGCGTCAGGCCTTCGCGAGCTCCGGGTCCGGCCGGGCCGGGACCTCCGGCGCGGCCGCCGGGCGCTCGCGCATGCTCAGGGCGAGCCGCAGGACCGCGATCCACATCAGCGAGGAGCCGAGCATGTGGGCGCCGACCAGGAGCTCCGGGACGCCCGTGAAGTACTGGACGTAGCCGATCGCGCCCTGCGCGAGCAGGACGACCAGCAGGTCCCGGGCGCGGGCCCGGGTGTCGTCCGGGGCGTCCACCGCGCGCAGGACCAGCCACATCGCGACCGCGAGCGCGCAGACGATCCAGGCGGCGATCGCGTGCGCGTGCGCGGCGTTCGTCCAGTCCCAGGGCATGCGCGGCACGTCGCTGCTGTCGCCAGCGTGCTTGCCGGAGCCGGTGACCGTCGTGCCGAGCGCGATCAGCAGGCCCGAGGCGATCGTGATCGCCCAGGACAGCCTCCGGACCGGGCGCGGCACGCGCGGGCGGGGGGCGGTGTCGCCCTCGCCGGTCCGGTGCCAGGTGACGACGGCGACCGTGAGCAGGGCGTTCGCGGCGAGGAAGTGGCCGGCGACCGTCCACGGGTTGAGGCCCATCCACACCGTGATGCCGCCGAGGACGGCGTTGCTCATCACGATCCAGAACTGGGCCCAGGCGAGCCGGGAGAGGCCGCGGCGCCGGGGCTTGGCCGAGCGCGCGGCGACGATGGTCCAGCCGACGGCCGCCGACAGGACGTACGTCAGCATCCGGTTGCCGAACTCGATGGCGCCGTGGAGGCCCTGCTCGGGCGTGGCGAAGAGGCTGTCGTCCGTGCACTTGGGCCAGGTGTCGCAGCCGAGACCGGAACCGGTCAGCCGGACCGCGCCGCCCGTGACGATGATGAGCACGCTCATCACGACGGCGGAGAGCGCGGCGCGCCGGAGCGTCCGGGGGGACGGGGTCCAGCGCTGGGCGATGGAGGCGAGGGGGGTCAGCACGGGCCCTATCGTAGGACGGCGCTTGTGCGCGCTTTCACGAGGGGGGCGTATGCGGCCGAAGGGAACCTTGCGGCTACTCCCAGCGGAAGAACCTCGCCGCCGCGCCGAGACCGAGGACGGCCCAGACCGCGAGGATCAGCGCGTCGCCCCAGGGCAGGGCCGCGCCGTCCCGCAGGACGCTCCTCAGGCCGTCGGAGAGGGCCGAGATCGGGAGCAGTTCCAGGACGGAGCGGGCCGCGTCCGGGAACTTCTCCAGGGGCACGATCACCCCGCCGCCGACCAGGAGCAGCAGGAAGACCAGGTTGGCGGCGGCCAGGGTGGCCTCGGCCTTCAGGGTGCCGGCCATCAGCAGGCCGAGGCCGGAGAAGGCGGCCGTGCCCAGGACCAGGAGCAGCAGGACCGCGAACGGGTTCCCGTGCGGCGACCAGCCGAGCGCCAGCGCGATCGCCGTCAGGAGCGCCACCTGGAGGACCTCGGTGACGAGGACGGAGAGCGTCTTGGCGGTCATCAGGGCCCAGCGGGGGAGCGGGGAGGCTCCCAGGCGCTTGAGCACCCCGTACCGGCGCTCGAAGCCGGTCGCGATGGCCTGGCCGGTGAAGGCGGTGGACATCACGGCGAGGGCGAGGACGCCGGGGGCGAGGAAGTCGACGGCCCGGCCGGTCCCGGTGTCGATGATGTCGACGGTGGAGAACAGCACCAGGAGCAGCGAGGGGATGACCACGGTCAGGAGCAGCTGCTCGCCGTTGCGCAGCAGCATCCTGGTCTCCAGGGCGGTCTGCGCGGCGATCATCCGCCCGACGGGAGCCGCCCCGGGCCTCGGGGCGTAGGCGCCCGTGCCGGCTCCGGGGGAGGGGGTGTCCGTGCTCATGACCTCAGTTCCTTGCCGGTGAGCTCCAGGAAGACGTCTTCCAGGGTGTGGCGCTCGACGGAGATCCCGCCGGGCATGACGCCGTGCCGGGCGCACCAGCCGGTCACCGTGGCGAGCAGCCGCGGGTCGATGTCGCCGGTGATGCGGTACGTGCCCGGGAGGACCTCCGCCGCGGCCGTGCCGTCCGGAAGCGCTTCGAGCAGGGAGTCCAGGTCGAGACGGGGGCGGCCGGTGAAGCGCAGGGTGTTCTCGGCCCCGCCCCGGCACAGCTCCTCGGGGCTGCCCTGGGCGGCGACCCGGCCGGCGTCCACGATGGCGACGTCGTCGGCCAGCTCCTCGGCCTCCTGCATGAAGTGGGTGGTGAGGACGGTGGTCACCCCGTCGGCGCGCAGCTCGCGGACCAGCTCCCAGGTGGACCGGCGGGCCTGCGGGTCGAGCCCCGCCGTGGGCTCGTCGAGGAAGACCAGCTCGGGGCGGCCGACGACGGCCATGGCGAGCGCGAGGCGCTGCTGCTGGCCGCCGGAGAGGCGCCGGTAGGACGTGCGGCCGCAGGAGCCGAGGCCGAGGCGTTCGATCAGGGCGTCCACGTCCAGCGGGTGGGCGTGCAGCTTCGCCATGTGGCGGAGCATCTCGTCGGCGCGCGCGCCGGAGTAGACGCCGCCCGACTGGAGCATGACGCCGATCCGGGGGCGCAGGGCGGCCGCGTCGGCGACCGGGTCGAGGCCGAGGACGCGGACGGTGCCGGCGTCGGCCCGGCGGTAGCCCTCGCAGATCTCGACCGTGGTGGTCTTGCCGGCCCCGTTGGGGCCGAGGACCGCGGTGACGGTGCCCGCCCGCACGTCCAGGTCGAGGCCGTCGACGGCGGTCTTGGACCCGTACCGTTTGACCAGGCCACGGACCTGGACGACGGACTCGCTCGTTCTGGACTTCCCGCGCATGCCGGGAAGTCTAGAGAGCGCGCGGGGGTGCCCCGGGGCCGGGGCCCGGAGAGCGGCCGGATTCATCCCACGAATGATCGTTTTCGCAGGTCAGGTAAGCCTTACCTGAGTGACGCACGGCACCGCCGCCTTCTCCGGCCCGGCTTGTCACTCCCCGATTAATTACGCAACAATGGTGTTGTGAAAAACGTTGGCGCGGCTCCCGTGGAGGAACTCGCGACCCGCGAGCGCTCCACGCGCAACCGGGTGGCGCGGTCGATCCTGGACCACGGACCGTCGACCGTCGCCGACCTGGCCGAGCGCCTCGGCCTCACCCAGGCCGCCGTCCGCCGCCACCTCGACTCACTGGTCGCGGAGAACGTCGTCGAGGCCCGCGAGAAGCGCGTCTACGGCGCCCGCGCCCGCGGCCGCCCCGCGAAGGTCTTCGCGCTCACCGACTGCGGCCGGGACGCCTTCGACCAGTCGTACGACTCGCTCGCCGTCGAGGCCCTCCGGTGGATCGAACGCAACGCCGGAGGAGAGGCGGCCGTCGCCGCCTTCGCCCGGGACCGGATCGAGAGCCAGGGGAGCGCGTACCGCGAGGCCGTCGAGGCGGCCGAACCCGCGCGGCGGACCGAGGCGCTCGCCAGAGCCCTCACCGCGGACGGGTACGCTGCCACCGCGCGGAACGCGCCGGTCGGCGAACAGCTCTGCCAGCACCACTGCCCGGTCGCCCACGTCGCCGAGCAGTACCCCCAGCTGTGCGAGGCGGAGACGGAGTTCTTCTCCCGTCTCCTGGGAACGCACGTCCAGCGCCTGGCCACCATCGCCCATGGTGACGGCGTCTGCACCACGTTCATCCCGCACGGCGCCCCACAGACCACCGCATCATCCGACAGCACGGCCGGGAGGAACCCCGCATGACCACCGAGATCAGCCACCCCGAGCTTGAGGGCCTGGGTCGGTACGAGTACGGCTGGGCCGACTCCGACGCCGCCGGTGCCACCGCCAAGCGCGGTCTGAACGAAGACGTCGTCCGCGACATCTCCGCGAAGAAGAACGAGCCCGAGTGGATGCTGAAGCTCCGTCTCAAGGGTCTGCGCCTCTTCGGCAAGAAGCCCATGCCGACCTGGGGCTCCGACCTCTCCGGCATCGACTTCGACAACATCAAGTACTTCGTGCGGTCCACCGAGAAGCAGGCCGAGTCCTGGGAGGACCTGCCGGAGGACATCAAGAACACGTACGACAAGCTCGGCATCCCCGAGGCCGAGAAGCAGCGCCTCGTCGCCGGCGTCGCCGCCCAGTACGAGTCCGAGGTCGTCTACCACCAGATCCGCGAGGACCTGGAGGAGCAGGGCGTCATCTTCGTCGACACCGACACCGCCCTGAAGGAGCACGAGGAACTCTTCAAGGAGTACTTCGGCACCGTCATCCCGGTCGGCGACAACAAGTTCGCCTCCCTGAACACGGCCGTGTGGTCCGGCGGCTCCTTCATCTACGTGCCGAAGGGCGTGCACGTCGAGATCCCGCTCCAGGCCTACTTCCGCATCAACACGGAGAACATGGGCCAGTTCGAGCGGACGCTGATCGTCGTGGACGAGGACGCCTACGTCCACTACGTCGAGGGCTGCACCGCCCCGATCTACTCCTCGGACTCGCTGCACAGCGCCGTCGTGGAGATCATCGTCAAGAAGGGCGGCCGCTGCCGCTACACGACCATCCAGAACTGGTCGAACAACGTCTACAACCTGGTGACCAAGCGCGCCGTCGCCTACGAGGGCGCCACCATGGAGTGGGTCGACGGCAACATCGGCTCCAAGGTCACCATGAAGTACCCGGCCGTCTACCTCATGGGCGAGCACGCCAGGGGCGAGACCCTGTCCATCGCCTTCGCGGGCGAGGGCCAGCACCAGGACGCGGGCGCCAAGATGGTCCACATGGCCCCGAACACCTCCTCCAACATCGTCTCCAAGTCGGTGGCGCGGGGCGGCGGCCGCACCTCCTACCGCGGTCTCATCGAGATCGGCGAGGGCGCCCCGGGCTCCAAGTCCAACGTGCTCTGCGACGCGCTGCTCGTGGACACCATCTCCCGCTCGGACACGTACCCCTACGTGGACGTGCGCGAGGACGACGTCTCCATGGGCCACGAGGCCACCGTCTCCAAGGTCTCCGAGGACCAGCTCTTCTACCTGATGAGCCGCGGCCTCACCGAGTTCGAGGCCATGGCGATGATCGTCCGCGGCTTCGTCGAGCCCATCGCCAAGGAGCTCCCCATGGAGTACGCCCTGGAGCTCAACCGGCTGATCGAGCTGCAGATGGAGGGTGCGGTCGGCTGACGCCGCCCCGCCGCCCCGTACCGCCCCGTTCTTACGCAGGAAGAGAGCAACACGACAGCCATGGCTGAGGCCCAGAACTCCCCCACTCTCGGCTCCGCTCGAGCGGGGGGACCCCCGCCGGCAGGTTCGACCACTGCCGGCTCGATCGCGGTGGCCGCCGAGTCCACCGTCGCCACGCGCATGAGCGCGCCCCCCTCCTTCGACGTCGCGGACTTCCCCGTCCCGCACGGCCGCGAGGAGGAGTGGCGGTTCACCCCGCTGGAGCGCCTGCGCGGTCTGCACGACGGCACCGCCGTCGCGACCGGCGAGGGCGTCAAGGTCGACATCGAGGCCCCCGAGGGCGTCACCGTGGAGACCGTCGGCCGTGACGACGAGCGCCTCGGCCGGGCCGGCAGGCCCGTCGACCGGGTCGCCGCCCAGGCGTACTCCTCGTTCGAGAAGGCGTCGGTCGTCACCGTCGCCAAGGACACCGTCCTGACCGAGCCGATCCGCGTCGCCGTCCACGGCAACGGCGGGGTCGCCTTCGGCCACCAGGTGATCGAGCTCGGTGCCTTCGCCGAGGCCGTCGTGGTCATCGACCACACCGGCGACGCCGTCCTGGCCGCCAACGTCGACTACGTCCTCGGCGACGGCGCCAAGCTCACGGTCGTCTCCGTCCAGGACTGGGACGAGAACGCCGTCCACGTCGCCCAGCACAACGCGCTCGTCGGCCGCGACGCCTCCTTCAAGTCGGTCGTCGTCACCTTCGGCGGCGACGTCGTCCGCCTCCACCCGCGCGTGACGTACGCGGCCCCCGGCGGCGAGGCCGAGCTGTTCGGCCTGTACTTCACCGACGCCGGCCAGCACCAGGAGCACCGCCTCCTGGTCGACCACAGCGCCCCGCACTGCAAGTCCAACGTGGCCTACAAGGGCGCGCTGCAGGGCCAGGACGCGCACGCCGTCTGGATCGGCGACGTGCTCATCCGGGCCGCCGCCGAGGGCACCGACACGTACGAGCTGAACCGGAACCTGGTCCTCACGGACGGCGCCCGGGTCGACTCCGTGCCGAACCTGGAGATCGAGACCGGCGAGATCGCCGGCGCCGGTCACGCCTCGGCCACCGGCCGCTTCGACGACGAGCAGCTCTTCTACCTGATGGCCCGCGGCATCCCGGAGATCGAGGCCCGCCGCCTCGTCGTCCGCGGCTTCTTCGCCGAGCTGGTCCAGCAGATCGGCCTGCCCGACGTCCAGGAGCGCCTGCTCGCCAAGATCGAGGCCGAGCTGGAGGCCTCCGTCTGATGGCCTTCGTCCGAGTCTGCGCGCTGAGCGAGCTGGAGGCCGACGCCCCGAAGCGGGTCGAGGTCGACGGCACGCCGGTGTCGGTCGTGCGCACCGAGGGCGAGGTGTTCGCGATCAACGACATCTGCTCGCACGCGAACGTCTCCCTCTCGGAGGGCGAGGTCGAGGACTGCGCCATCGAGTGCTGGCTGCACGGCTCCAGCTTCGACCTGCGCACCGGCAAGCCCTCCGGCCTTCCCGCGACGCGTCCCGTCCCCGTTTACCCCGTAAAGATCGAAGGGGACGATGTGCTCGTCTCCGTCACCCAGGAGTCCTGAGTCACCCATGGCTACGCTTGAAATCCACGACCTGCACGTCTCCGTCGACGCGGAGAACGGCCCCCGCGAGATCCTCAAGGGCGTCGACCTGACCATCAAGCAGGGCGAGACCCACGCCGTCATGGGCCCCAACGGCTCCGGCAAGTCGACCCTGGCGTACTCGCTGGCCGGCCACCCGAAGTACACGGTCACCGGCGGCACCGTCACCCTCGACGGCGAGGACGTCCTGGAGATGTCGGTCGACGAGCGCGCCCGCGCCGGCGTCTTCCTGGCCATGCAGTACCCGGTCGAGGTCCCCGGCGTCTCGGTCTCCAACTTCCTGCGCACCTCCGCCACCGCCGTCCGCGGCGAGGCGCCCAAGCTGCGCACCTGGGTGAAGGAGGTCAAGTCCGCGATGGAGCAGCTCCAGATGGACCCGGCCTTCGCCGAGCGCAACGTCAACGAGGGCTTCTCCGGCGGCGAGAAGAAGCGCCACGAGATCCTCCAGCTGGAGCTCCTCAAGCCGAGGATCGCGATCCTCGACGAGACCGACTCCGGCCTCGACGTCGACGCCCTGCGCATCGTCTCCGAGGGCGTCAACCGCGTCCGCGAGACCGGTGAGGTCGGCACCCTGCTGATCACCCACTACACGCGCATCCTGCGCTACATCAAGCCCGACTTCGTGCACGTCTTCGCGAACGGCCGCATCGCCGAGTCCGGCGGCGCCGAGCTCGCCGACGTGCTGGAGAACGAGGGCTACGACAAGTACGTGAAGGGTGGCGCGTCCGCGTGACTTCTGCCCATCAGGGGCTCTCCGGCCTCCTCGACACCGAGGCGATCCGCAAGGACTTCCCGATCCTGGACCGCGTGGTCCACGACGGCAAGAAGATCGTGTACCTCGACTCCGCGGCGACCTCGCAGAAGCCGCGCCAGGTCCTCGACGCGCTCAACCAGTACTACGAGCGCCACAACGCCAACGTCCACCGCGGCGTCTACACGGTGGCCGAGGAGGCGACGGCGCTCTACGAGGGCGCCCGTGACAAGGTCGCGGCCTTCGTCAACGCGCCGAGCCGCGACGAGGTGATCTTCACCAAGAACGCCTCCGAGTCGCTCAACCTCGTGGCCAACATGCTGGGCTGGGCCGACGAGCCCTACCGCGTGGACCACGAGACCGAGATCGCCATCACGGAGATGGAGCACCACTCCAACATCGTGCCGTGGCAGCTGCTCTCGCAGCGCACGGGCGCGAAACTGAAGTGGTTCGGCCTCACCGACGACGGGCGTCTCGACCTCTCGAACATCGAGGAGGTCATCACCGAGAAGACCAAGATCGTCTCCTTCACCCTGGTCTCGAACCTGCTCGGCACGGTCAACCCGGTCGAGACGATCATCCGCCGCGCCCAGCAGGTCGGCGCGCTGGTCTGCATCGACGCCTCCCAGGCGGCCCCGCACATGGTCCTGGACGTGCAGGCGCTCCAGGCCGACTTCGTGGCCTTCACCGGCCACAAGATGTGCGGCCCGACCGGCATCGGCGTGCTGTGGGGACGGCAGGAGCTCCTGGAGGACCTGCCGCCCTTCCTCGGCGGCGGCGAGATGATCGAGACCGTCTCGATGCACTCCTCGACGTACGCGCCCGCCCCGTACAAGTTCGAGGCGGGCACGCCCCCGATCGCGCAGGCCGTCGGGCTCGGCGCGGCGGTGGACTACCTGTCCGCGATCGGCATGGAGAACATCGCGCGCCACGAGCACGCGATCACCGAGTACGCCGTCCGGCGCCTCCAGGAGGTACCGGACCTGCGGATCATCGGCCCCACCACGGCCGAGGACCGCGGGGCGGCGATCTCCTTCACGCTCGGCGACATCCACCCGCACGACGTGGGCCAGGTGCTCGACGAGGAGGGCATCGCGGTCCGGGTCGGCCACCACTGCGCGCGGCCGGTCTGCCTCCGTTACGGAATTCCCGCGACCACGCGGGCGTCGTTCTATCTGTACTCCACTCCGGCCGAGGTCGACGCCCTGGTCGACGGGTTGGAGCACGTACGGAACTTCTTCGGCTAGGGGACGGCTCGTGAAGCTGGATTCGATGTACCAGGACGTCATCCTGGACCACTACAAGCACCCGCACGGGCGCGGTCTGCGGGACGGCGACGCCGAGGTGCACCACGTGAACCCCACGTGCGGCGACGAGATCACGCTCCGCGTGAAGTACGACGGCTCGCGCGTCGAGGACGTGTCGTACGAGGGCCAGGGCTGCTCCATCAGCCAGGCCTCGGCCTCCGTCCTCAACGAGCTGCTCGTCGGCAAGGAGCTGGCCGAGGCGCAGAAGATCCAGGCCACCTTCCTGGAGCTGATGCAGTCCAAGGGCCGGATCGAGCCGGACGACGCGATGGAGGAGATCCTGGAGGACGCGGTCGCGTTCGCCGGGGTGTCCAAGTACCCCGCCCGTGTGAAGTGTGCCCTGCTCAGCTGGATGGCGTGGAAGGACGCGACCGCCCAGGCGCTGGGGGACGACGAGAAGGCAGTGAGGAAGTCGGCATGACCGAGAACGCCGGGGCCACCATGAAGCCGGCCTCCGAGGAAGAAGTCCGTGAGGCGCTGTACGACGTCGTCGACCCCGAACTGGGCATCGACGTCGTCAACCTGGGCCTCATCTACGGCATCCACATCGACGACTCCAACGTCGCGACGCTGGACATGACCCTGACGTCGGCGGCCTGCCCGCTGACCGACGTGATCGAGGACCAGGCGAAGTCCGCCACGGACGGCATCGTCAGCGAACTGAAGATCAACTGGGTCTGGATGCCGCCGTGGGGTCCGGACAAGATCACGGACGACGGGCGCGAGCAGCTCCGCGCGCTCGGGTTCAACGTCTGAGCGACCGCTTCGCGCGAACGGCCGTGCTCCCCGGACGGACAGGGGAGCACGGCCGTTCGCGTGTCCCCTCCTCCGCGCCGGGGAGGAGACACGGTCCGGGCGGCTCCGGGGGCGGCGGGTTCCGCGCGCCGCGGCCGCTCACGGAGCGGCGGGCGGGACCCCCGCGGCCCGGGCCAGCTCCGGGGCCAGGTTCTCCTTGCGGATGCGCTGGTCCACGTAGAGCAGGGAGGTGACCAGCGGCGGGAAGACGGAGACGAGCGCCTGCCCCACCAGCTGCCCGAGGAGCATGAGGACGAAGAGGGCGACGAAGGTGGCGATCATCGACGCCGGGGTGTCGGCGGAGGGGGCGATGCCCATCATGGGCACCATCATGAGGAACGAGAGCCCCTGCTGGATCGCCCCGTTCACCACGACGGCCATGACGGTGGCGAGGAGCGTGCAGCCGAACACGCGCCACCAGGAGCCGCGGACCAGGAGCGAGGAGCGGCGCAGCGAGGCGACGGCGCCCTGACCCTCCATCACCACGGCCGCCTGGGCCAGGCAGAACTTCACCCAGAGCCAGACCGTGAGCGGCGCGGTGAGCAGCGCGCCCAGCGCCCCCAGGAGCGGCAGGACCAGCACGTCACCGGGGGACGTCCCGTCGCGCGCCGCCGTGACCAGCCCCGTCACCATGCCGGCCATGCCCCCGAAGAAGCAGAGGGCCGGGAGCAGGACCGCCAGGCCCGACAGGAACACCGAGCCGAGGACGGCCGGCAGCCGGGCCCAGGACCGGCGCCAGACCGCGCCGAAGGTGGTGGACCGGCCCAGAACCGCTTCCTGGACCACGGCGGGACAGGCCGCCGCCACCAAGCCGTTCGCACAGAACATGACAATCAGGGCGAAGAGCCAGACGCAGGCGAACGCGATCAGCACCGGGCGGATGTCCTCCCACTCCGGCTCCCGCCCGGCGGGCAGGTCGAACACCTCGGGGAGCCGGCCGCCCACGACCGCGTACGCGATGCCGAGCGCCGCCCCGAAGAGCAGCAGCGCGATGCCGTAGGCGGCGCCCGTCACGCCGAGCAGCTGCTTCCAGTGGCGTCCGAAGGTGGCGAAGGCGCCGCTCAGGACCGCTCCGAGGTCCAGTGGCGCCAGGGGTATCGTGCCGGGCTTCGGCGGTGGCGGGGGCGGCGGCGGGTAGCCGTAGCCGTAGCCGTGGGGGTTCGGGGGAGTCGTCATGCGGGACACGGTATCCGGTGGCTTGTGTACGGTCGTACACATGGGTTACGGACTGCTGGCGGGCGCCATCGCGGCGGAGATCCTCGCCACCACCTCGATGAAGTACAGCGACGGGTTCACCCGTCTCTGGCCCTCGCTCGTCACCGGAACCGGCTACCTGATCGCCTTCGCCCTCCTGGCACGGGCGCTCAAGACCCTCGAGGTCGGCACCGCGTACGCCATCTGGTCCGGCGTCGGCACCGCCGCCGTCGCCGCCATCGGCGCCCTCTTCCTCGGAGAGGGCCTCGGTCCCGCCAAGATCGCCGGCGTCGTCCTCATCGTCGCCGGCGTCGCCGTCCTCCACCTGGGCGGCGCCCACTGATGGCCCGCGCGCGCCGCCACGACCCCGGACGCCGTGAACGCATCGTCGACGCGGCCCTCCGCGTCGTCGGACGGGCCGGCATCGCCGGGCTCAGTCACCGCGCGGTGGCCGCCGAGGCGGACGTGCCGCTCGGCTCCACCACCTACCACTTCGCCTCCCTCGACGAACTCCTCGTCGCGGCCCTGCGCCGGGCGGGCGAGGGCTTCGGCCGGGCGGTCCGGGAGAGCCCCGCCCTCGCGGACCCGGACGCCGACCCCGCCACCGCGCTCGCCCGGCTCCTGGGGGAGTGGCTGGATGCCGGACGCGCCGGCGTGGAGCTGGAGTACGAGCTCTGCCTCGCCGCCCTCCGGCGCCCCGCCCTGCGCCCGGTCGTCGCCGAATGGACCACCGCCGTCACCACGGCCCTGGCCCGCCGCACCGACCCCGCGACCGCCCGCGCCCTGGTCGCCCTCATGGACGGCATCTGCCTGCACGTCCTCCTCACCGGCGGCGCGTACGAGGAGGAGTACGCGCGCGCGATGCTGGGACGGGTCCTGCGCCCCGGGACCCCGGACGGAGTGCCGTGACCCCCGGCGGGGGCCCGTCCGGACCGGCGAAGCCCCCCGGGGTGGGCCGGGCCGGGAGGAGCCGCCTCCCGGGGGCGGGGCGGGCCGCGGGATTCGCCTCCCGGGGGTGGGCCGGAGGGCCGGACTGTTCTCCGGGGGTGACCCGGACCGCAGGAGCCGTCCCCCCGGGGTGGTCCGGAGGGCCGGGGGCCGGCCTTCGCGGGCGGTCCGGGCCGCCGGAACTCCTCCCCGGGCCCGGTCCGGGCCGCCGACGCGCCCGCCCGGCAGCCGAGACCGGTTGGCCCGGGCGGGGGCCCGCCGGTTAGGTTTTCCGTCATGACCACTGCTCCTCGCACCACCGGCGCCGTCGCCGCCGGCCTCGCCACCATCGCCGGCGACGGCACCGTCCTCGACACCTGGTTCCCCGCCCCCGAGCTGACCGACGAGCCCGGCCCCGCCGGCACCGGACGACTCTCCCCCGACGAGGCCGTGAACGCCCTCGGCGAGGGCGCCGCCAAGGCCCTCGGCGTGGACGCCCGCCGGGGCGTCGAGGTGGTCGCCGTCCGCACCGTCATCGCCTCGCTCGACGAGAAGCCGCTCGACGCCCACGACGCGTACCTGCGCCTGCACCTGCTCAGCCACCGGCTCGTCAGGCCGCACGGCCAGAGCCTGGACGGCCTCTTCGGCCTCCTCGCCAACGTCGCCTGGACCTCGCTCGGCCCCGTCGCCGTGGACGACGTCGAGAAGGTCCGCCTCCACGCGCGCGCCGAGGGCCTGCACCTCCAGGTGACCTCGATCGACAAGTTCCCCCGCATGACCGACTACGTCGTGCCCGCCGGGGTCCGGATCGCCGACGCCGACCGCGTCCGCCTCGGCGCGCACCTCGCCGCCGGCACCACCGTCATGCACGAGGGCTTCGTCAACTTCAACGCCGGCACCCTCGGCACCTCGATGGTCGAGGGCCGGATCTCCGCCGGCGTCGTCGTCGGCGACGGTTCCGACATCGGCGGCGGCGCCTCCACCATGGGCACCCTCTCCGGCGGCGGCAACGTCGTCATCTCGATCGGCGAGCGCTGCCTGATCGGCGCCGAGGCGGGCGTCGGCATCGCGCTGGGCGACGAGTGCGTGGTCGAGGCCGGCCTGTACGTCACCGCCGGCACCCGGATCACCCTGCCCGACGGCCAGATCGTGAAGGCCCGCGAGCTGTCCGGCGCGTCGAACATCCTCTTCCGCCGCAACTCGGTGACCGGCGCCGTCGAGGCCCGCCCGAACAACGCGGTCTGGGGCGGCCTCAACGAGGTCCTGCACAGCCACAACTGACCCGCCGACAGACGGACACCGACCGCCCCGCCCCGTCCTCAGACGGCCGGCAGGGCGGTCAGCCGCTTTCCGTGGAGGGCCGCGAGGCGGTTGCCCGAGGCCACCACGTACCACTGCTCGACCGAGCCCGTACCGTCGTTGTACGTCCAGCGGTGCTTGCCGTCGCGGGCGTCGAAAGCGACGACCCCGCCCTTGTCGTCGAGCTCCGTCGCCCCGTAGAGGGTGTCCCCCACCACGGTGAACTGCCAGGGGATCGCGACGCCGAGCAGCTTCTCGTTGCGCCAGCGTTCCTTGCCCGTCGAGGGGTCCACCGCGCGCAGGACGTGGGCGGAGTCGGAGACGTGGAGCACGCCGTCCAGGACGGCGGGGCCGTGGAAACGGGTGAACTCCTCGGAGGCGAGCGACCAGCGTTCCCGCCCGTCCGCCAGCGCGAAGGCGCGGAGGCGCTGCCCGTCGGCGACGATCACCAGGTCCTGGTGGGCGGCGAGCGGCTCGCTGTTGGAACGGCCCAGCTTCGTCGTCCACACCTGACGGCCCGTGGCCGCGTCACGGACCGTCAGGTTCTTCCGGTAGTCGGTGTAGGCCAGGTACCGGCCGGCGAGCGTGGCGGTGATGCCGTGCTCCTGGGTGCCCGTGTCGCGCCGCTCCTGCCACACCACCTTGCCGGAGGCGATGTCGAGGGCCGCGATCACGTTGTTCCTGACGCTGAAGTCCTTCTCCAGGACGCCGGCGAGGACGTACACCCGGTGCTCGTCGGTGGCGAGGGTGCGGGGGTGGGCGTACTTCTCGCCGCCGAGCCTGCTGCGCCAGGTCTCCTTGCCGGTCGCCGGGTCGAGACCGACCACGTCCCCGTCGTACTGGGCACTGGCCAGGTAGAGGGTGCCGCCGCCGACGAGCAGGTGTGCGCCCGGCACGGCCACCTCCTTCCGGGACCAGAGCTCCTCGCCGGTGGTGAGCGAACGGCCCACCAGCGGGTCGCCGGAGACCAGGACCACGTCGCCGGCGACGGCCAGCGCGCCCGTCGCGCCGAACGCCCCGGACGCCGCCGGGGCCTGCCACAACGGGCGCGGCGCGGTGCCCGGCGGCGGGGTGGTGAAGGTGCCGCCGGGGGTGGCGGACGCGCCCTTCCCGGGAGCGGTGGCGCCGGGGACCGGCTCCTCCGCCGGACCGCAGCCCCACGCGCCCGCGCCGAGCGCCGCCAGGCCGAGGCCGCTCCCGGCCAGACGGAGCACGCGTCTGCGGGACGGCCCGTTCTTCCCGGCGTCCACCGGCCCCGTCGTGCTTCCTCCGCGTATCGGCATCCGTCGGCTCCCCGTCGTCCGTTCCGTTCCACTGCCGGGCGGCGCCCGGAGCGGGCCCAGGTTAGCCACGGTTCCGCGCCCCTCCGGGGGACGGGACGCAACGGGGACGATGCCGTGAAGCTCCTGTCACACGGTGACGGAAACGGCCGGGGCCGGCCGGAGCAGTTCCCCGTACAGCGCGCGCAGCCCGTCGGCGGTCTCCCGGTCCGCGGGCAGCAGCGGTTCCCGCACCGGGCCGCCGAGGAGCGCCTTGGCGGTCACCGTGCCCGGCAGGCCGGACGCCATCATCCGCTCGGCGAGCGGCAGCAGCCGGGCGTTGAGCCGGGCCGCCCCGGCGGTGTCGCCCGCGTCGAAGGCGTCGAGCACCGCGCGCAGGTGACGGGGCGCCACGTTCGCCACCGTGCTCACGTAGCCGGCTCCTCCCACCGCGTACAGCGGCAGGTTCAGCTCCTCGCAGCCCGAGTAGTACGCGAGCCCGGTCTCCGCGATCAGCCGCGCCGAACCCAGCAGGTCGTACGCGCAGTCCTTCACCGCGACGATCCCCGGGTGCGCGGCGAGCCGCCGCATCGTCGCGGGCTCGACGCGGGTGCCGGTGCGGCCGGGGATGTCGTACACCATCACCGGCAGGCCGGTCGCGTCCGCGACCTTCAGGAAGTGCGCCTCGACGGCCGCCTGCGGGGGACGGCTGTAGTAGGGGGTGACGACGAGCAGCCCGTCCGCTCCCGCGTCCTCGGCCGCGCGGGCCAGTTCGGCGGTGTGCCGGGTGTCGGCGGTGCCGACGCCCGTGAGGACCGAGGGGCCGGGACCGACGGCCTCCCGGACGGCGCGCACGAGCGCGGCCTTCTCGGCGTCGGTGGTGGTCGGGGACTCGCCCGTGGTCCCGTTGAGGACCAGTCCGTCGCAGCCCTCCGCCACGAGCCGGGCGGCGAGCGCTCCCGCGGCGCCGGGATCGAGCGCGCCGGCGGGGGTGAACGGGGTGATCATCGCGCAGAGCGCGCGGCCGAAGGGCGGGGCGGGGGAAGGCGTGGTGGTCATGCCGGAAGTCTGGGCGCGGTGGACGGTGAAGGTCCACTTAGATCTCCTTGGCCCGAAGGGCAAGGAACGCTGAAGAGTCGCGGGCGGGGCCCTTCTCGCCGCGGTCCCTTGACCTCAACCGCGGTCGAGGCGGAACGGTGGAGCCGTCCGGACGACCCGGAGTCCCAGGAACAGGAGACCACCCCCATGAAGGCCGTCGCGCACCCGCACGCCCGTCCCGACCTCCACCGTCCCGGCGTCGGCGCCGTTCTCGTCAGCACCTGGCGGGTCGGCACCCCCGCACGGCAGCGGGCCGCCGTCGAAGCCGTCCGCGCGGTCTGGGAGCGCCGGGAGTGGCCCGATCCGGGACTGCTCTCGTACACCGTTCACACCGGCGCCGACGGGGACACGCTGCTCCACTACTCGCAGTGGACCGGCGAGGAGGTCTACGAGGACTTCGTCCGCACCCACCGCGACGACCGGAACGCCGAGATCGACGCGGCCGTGCCCGGCGTCGAACGGGTGGTCCTGCACCGCTACGCGCCGCCCCGCCCGGCCGCCGCCCCCGGAACCGCGGACGGGCCGCCCGGGGCGCTCTCGGTCGTCGAGGCCGACTTCGGGGGACCGGGCGCCGGGCGCCGGGAGGTTCCGGAGGAGGCCGTGGACGCCGTCCTGGCCGGCGACCCGGCGACCCGGCTCGCGCCCGGCAGGATCGGCACGCACGTCCACCGGTCCACGGACGGCACCCGCGTCCTCGTCCTCACCGAGTGGGAGAGCGAGCGGGCCCTCGCCGACTGGCGGGCGGAGTACGCCCCGCCCGGCGGGGCCCGGAGGCCGGCGCGCGAACTCCCCGGGCTCACCGGCGTCCGGGTGCGGTGGTACACGCCCGCGCTGAGCCTCGGCGCGGGCACGTGATCCGCCGGCGCCTCCCGGGGGACGCGTCCCCCGGGAGGCACGGGTCTCCTTCGAGGGCGTTACGGGCGGAAGCGCAGCACCTGCGGGTCGTGGTCGCTGTTCTGGTCCGCGAACTCCGCGTTGATGTGGACGCTGTCGTACGCGAAGTGGTGGACGCCCGGGCTGGTCAGGATCTGGTCGAGGACCTGGCTGTTGCCCTGGTAGACGTACGAGTAGCGCTCACCGCTCGGCAGCGACTTCACGGCCGGGTACAGGGCGCCGCCGTCCGTCAGGGCCTTCGTCGTGCCGGAGAACTCGAAGTCGTTGATGTCGCCGACCACCAGCACGTCGGCCTGCTTCTCGACCGCGAGGAGCTGCTTCACGAAGCCGTTGACGGCCTGGGCCTGGAGCAGACGCTTCGCCTCGGAGGAACGGTTCGGCGGCTGGTGGTGCGAGACGATCGACTCGTCGCCGCCCTTCGAGCCGAAGTGGTTCGCGATCACGAAGACCGTGCGGCCCCGGAAGACGAACTCGCCCGCGAGCGGCTTGCGGCTGTCCTGCCACGCGGCGTTCGACGGGTCGATCCGGCCGGGGGAGAGGGTCAGCTCGGCGCGCCCCTTGCGGCCGGTGACACCGGTCGCGGTGGTGGCGTCGCCGCCGGGACGGTCCGTGAAGGAGACCCGCGCCGGGTTGAAGAGGAAGACCTGACGGATGTTGCCGCCGGGCTCGCCGCCGTCCTCGCCGTCCTCCGGGTCGACCGAGCGCCAGTCGTACGCCGGGCCGCCGGCCGCCACGATCGCGTCGGTGAACTTCTTCACCGTCACGTCGGCGGCGACCGTGCCGTCCTTCTTGGGGCCGTTGTTGTCCTGGATCTCCTCCAGGGCGACGACGTCGGGCGAGGCGAGGTTCGTCACGACCGCCTTCGCGAGCGCGTCGAACTTCTCCTGGGGGTCGGACGGGTCCAGGTTCTCGACGTTGTACGTCGCCACGGCCAGCTCGTTCTTGTGCTGCGGGTCCGTGGTCTCGCGCTCCAGGCCCCGGTCCACGACCGTGCCGAGGGTGCGGGCCGTCAGGGTGTAGCCGCCGTACTGGTTGAAGTCGAGCGGGCCCTCGGTCGTGCCGGACAGCACGTCGCCGACGTTCGCCCGGGGGAACGGCTGCTGGGCGAGCGGGACCAGCGACTGGACCTGGAGCCGGCCGGTGTTCTGGTCCTCGTAGGAGCCGTAGACCGTGCCGCCGCGCCGGTTGGCGTTCTCCCACGGCTTCACCGTGACCCACAGTTCGGCGTGCGGGTCGGTGGCACCGACGACCCGCGAGGAGCCGATCCGGACGTTGGTGCCCTCCAGGGACTCGTAGTAGTCCAGGGCGTACTCTCCGGGCCGCAGCGTCAGGCCGTTGATCGAGCCGCCCGCGGCCGGGTCGCCCTCCGGCGCGTACGCGCCGGGAACGGACGAGGACGAGATCGTCACCGGGGCCGGCACCGGGTTGCCCCGCGAGACGACGGTGACGACGGGCTTGGAGAGCTGCGTCAGCGACTGGTTGCCGGAGGACAGGCCGCCGGGGACGTACTCGGTGACCGTGCCGTTCACGCTGACCGCGTCACCGACGGCGACGGCCGGGACGGAACCGGTGAAGACGAAGAGGCCCTCGCTGGTGGCCGGGTCCGCGTCCGGGGTGGGGTCCTGGATCCAGAAGCCGCGCGAGCCGTAGGCGCGGACGCCCGTGACGATGCCCGTGACCCCGGTGACCTGCTTCCCGGCGAGGGGCGAGACGCGGGTCGTGCCCTGGATGTCGTGGACGCGGACACCGGCGCCGTCCTCGGCGGACGCGCTCGCCGAACCGGCGAGCAGGCCGGCGGCCAGGGCGGCGGACACGACGGCGGCGACGGCCGCGGATCTCGGTATGGAGGAAGACATCAGGGACTCCGGGGGTGCTTGGAGGAACGGCAGGTGCATCTACGCGCGTCAATCTCTTGGCAGAGCACCCCCCTTGTCAAGGGCCGACGGGTGTACGGGCGCCGACGGGTCCGTGAACCGGCGGACGGCCTCCCGGATGCGTCTACGCTGAGACCGCTCTCCGAGCCCTTCACCTCACTGAGCCTTCCACCCGCTCGCCCCGTACGCGCCGAGGAGACCCACCAGATGTCAGCGGAGCACCCCACCCTTCCCCCCGTTCGGCTGCGTGCGGACGCGGAGCTGGCGCGGGACGCCCTGGCCGCGCCCCTCCTCGCCGACGCGGCGAGGCTCGCCCGCTGGGCGGGGCCCGGCACCCGGGTGGACGCGGGCGGCGACCTCCTCGACGAGCAGCTTCCGGCGGCGGCCGGGGCCCTGGGCCTCGACGCCGGCGAGGAGGCCGGGTTCCGCGCGGGCGACGCCTGGCGGCTCGCCGTCGACACCGGTCTCGTGGAGGTCGAGGACGGCGAGGGCGAGGACGCCCCCGGAACGGCCGCGCCCGGCGAGAACCTGGCCCTCCTCACCGGCGGTTCGCCCCAGGACGTCCTCGCGCTCTGGCTGGACGGCTTCGAGGCGGTCTTCGCGGAGGCCGTCGCCCCCGTCCTGGACGACCTGGACGACCTCGTCGGGGAGGACGGCGAGATCGACGTCGACGCCCTCGACTGGGACCCCGAGGCCGAGACCGAGTTCCTGGAGGGCGTGCTCGGCAACCTCTACCTGCTGACGGTCAGTGAGGGCGGGGCCGGCGAGGGGCCGGTGCCGCTGCCCGCCCTCGCCGCGTCGATGGTCGTCCCCGACGACATGGGCGAACCCACCGACGACGTGCTGGAGCAGGTCTCGGACGCGATGATGCGGCTGGACGAGCAGTTCCGCATCCTCGAACCGATCGGGCTCGTGGAGTACCAGCCCCTGGACGAGGCCCTGATGGCCGAGGAGGGCGAGGAGCCCGCGCCGCCCGTGGACGACGAGGACGTCACCCGGTACGGCATGGTCCGGCTCACCCCGCTCGGCCTCTACGGCATCCGGGCCCGGATGCTGGAGGCCGGCGTCGACGCGCCCGCCGTCGGCGACCTGGCGGACAAGGGCGCCGACGCGCTCCTCGACGGGATCGCCGGCTACCCGGAGGCCGCGGCCCGGGAGGAGACGGCCGCCTGGCTGGCCGGCCGGGACGCGGTCGGCGCGGCCCGGGAACTGCTGCACGCGGCCCGCGGTTCCGACGCGGGTTCCCCGCTCCGCCGCCTCCACTGCCAGCAGACGCTCTCCCTGGTGGGAGCGGAGGCGGAGCCCGCGGTGCGGGAGGTCCTGGACGACGCGGAGCTCGGCGGTCTGGCGCGGGTCTGGCTCGCGGAGCGGGGCGCGGCGGACGTGCCCCCGCCGCCGGAGTCGATGATCTTCTGGCTGGCCGTCGACACCATCGCGGCCCAGCTCGACGCGGACGGCGACCTGGAGGAGCTCCAGGAGCTGATCGAGGGCCTCACGGGACGGCACAGCGGCTTCTTCGAGGCGGCCTGGCGGGTGGAGCACCCGGCGACGGCCGAGGTCCTGGAGGCGATGGGCCGTCTGCACCGGGACAGGGCCACGGCGAAGGAGGCCCGCAAGGCCGCCTTCAAGGCCCGCTCGCGATCCGGTTCCTGACGGCTTCCGAAGGCCTCGGGAGTCTTTCGCCGGTTGCCGGAAGGGTTCCGGAGGCCTCGGGCGGCTCCCGCCGGTTTCCGGGAAGCTCCCGGAGGTTCCCGCCCCGGGACCTCCGCGGGTCCCCGGCGGGGGCTCCCCGGGGGCACGGCGGGGCGGGTGCCGGGCGGGCCGGAGGGAGGGCGTCCGCCGGTGTTCCCGTGGTGTTCAGGTGGTGTTCGCGCGGACCCGGGAGGGTGACCAGCGAGATCCGGCCACCACAGGGAGAACCCATCACCATGCCGCTCAACCGCAGAGAGTTCGCCAAGCAGTCCGCCGCCACCGGTGCGGGGCTCGCCCTCACCGGTGTCGTCGGGGCTCTCGCCACCGCCCCCGAGGCGCTCGCGTCCGACGAGCCGGAGGCGTACGGAATCGGCCATGGGCACGGTCACGACCACGGTCACGGTCACGGCCACGGCCACGGTCACGCCCTCGGGTACGGGCCGCTGGTCGCCGACCCGAAGGGGCTCCTCGCCCTGCCGGCCGGGTTCTCGTACCGCGTCGTCACCCACAGCGGTGTGACCCGCCTCGAATCGGGCGAGTTCACGCCCTCCCACCACGACGGCACCGCCGCCTTCGCCGGTCCGCGCGGCACCACGTACCTGGTCAACAACCACGAGCTGAAGGGCCCCCGCGCCAAGTGGGAGCACCCGGTCCCGCTCGCCGAGGGCCTCGTCTACGACCCGGCCGCGGCCGGCGGCTGCACGGTCGTGGAGGTGCACCGCGACGGCACCGTGGCCGAGTGGGTCGGTCTCGCCGGCACCTCCACCAACTGCGCGGGCGGCCGCACCGCCTGGGGCACCTGGCTGACCGGCGAGGAGAACTCCGACCTCGCCGGCGTCAACGGCATGACCAGGGACCACGGTTACATCTTCGAGGTCGACCCGCGCGACCGCCGGGCCAACCGCGCCCCGAAGCCGGTCAAGGCCTTCGGGCGGTACGACCACGAGGCCGTCGTCATCGACCCCCGGCGCGGCCACGCCTACCTGACCGAGGACGCCTCCAACCCCAACGGGCTCCTCTTCCGCTGGGTGCCGCCGAAGGGCTTCGAGCACGGGCGCGGAAAGCTCCGCACCCTCGCCGACGACGCCGGCGAGCTCCAGGCCGCCAAGTGCGTCGACTCCTCCGGCCGCTTCGTCGACGACCTGTCCCGCGCCACCCGGATCGGCACCGTCTACGGCGTGGACTGGGTGGACGTCCCCGACCGCGACGCCCGCACCACCCCCGTCCGCAAGCAGTTCGCCGCCGGGCAGGTCACCCGGGGCCGCAAGCTGGAGGGCATGTGGTGGGCCGACGGCGGCGCCTACGTCGTCTCCTCCTTCGCGCGCGACGAGAGCCCCGGTGCCGCGCACGACGGCCAGGTCTGGTTCTACGACCCGAAGCGCCGCACCCTCACCCTCAAGGTGCTGTTCGGCGTGAACGCGAACCCCGACGAGGACGGCGCCTTCGACGGCCCGGACAACATCACCGTCTCCCCGTACGGCGGGCTCGTCATCGCCGAGGACGGCGAGGGGGTCCAGCACCTCTTCGGCGCCACCGACTCCGGCCGCACGTACCCGATCGCCCGCAACGACCTCAACGACAGCGAGTTCACCGGCGTCGTCTTCTCGCCGGACGGCGACACGCTGTTCGCCAACATCCAGACCCCGGGCATCATGGTCGCGATCACCGGACCCTGGCGCCGCCAGCCCCGCCGCTGAACCCGGCGTCACGGCCCGGCACCCGGTGTGCCGGGCCGTGGACGCGCCGAGGGGGGCGGGCCGGCCGTCAGAGCGCCTGGGCGGCCGGCTTCACCATGCCCCGGACGGTCCGCGACTTCACGAACTCGCCCATCGCCGTCATCTCCCACTCGCCGGAGAACTGCTTGATCAGCTTCGCCATCATCACGCCGGTCTGCGGTTCGGCGGAGGTCAGGTCGAAGCGGACCAGTTCCTCGCCGGTCGCCGCGTCGAGCAGCCGGCAGTAGGCCTTGGCGACCTCGGTGAACTTCTGGCCGGAGAAGGAGTTGACCGTGAAGACGAGACCGGTGGCCTCGGCCGGCAGCCGGCCGAGGTCCACGACGATCACCTCGTCGTCGCCCGCGCCCTCGCCGGTGAGGTTGTCGCCGGAGTGCTTGACCGAGCCGTTGAGGATGGCCAGCTTGCCGAAGTAACAGCTGTCCAGGTGGTTGCGCTGCGGGCCGTACGCGATGACGGACGCGTCCAGGTCGATGTCCTTGCCCCGGTGGGCGGGCTCCCAGCCGAGGCCCATCTTGACCTGGGAGAGCAGCGGACGGCCGCCCTTGACCAGGGACACCGTCTCGTTCTTCCGGAGGCTGACCCGGCCCTTGTCGAGGTTGATCTTGCCGGTGGGAGCGGGCGCGGGGGCGGCGGGCGGCGCCGGGGGCGCGAGCCGGGGGTCCACCGGGGCGGCCGGCGGCGCGGGCGGGACCGGCGGGGAGACGGGGGCCGGCGCGGCGGCCGGTGCGGTGGCGGGGGCCGGTGCGGCGGGCTCCTCGTCCACCGAGACGCCGAAGTCGGTCGCGATGCCGGCGAGCCCGTTCGCGTAGCCCTGGCCCACGGCACGGGCCTTCCACGCGCCGTTGCGCAGGTAGATCTCGACGACCACGAGCGCCGTCTCCGTCGACAGCCGGGGCGGGGTGAAGGTGGCGAGCACGCCGCCGCCGTCCGCGTCGCGGATCGTCGCCGTGGGTTCGATGCCCTGGAAGGTCTGGCCCGCGGCGTCCGGGCTCGCCGTGACGACGATCCTCTCGACGCCGGCCGGCAGCGCGCCGGTGTCGACCAGGATCGCGTCGGGCGCGGTCCCGCCGCCGGAGCGGTAGGTGACACCGGGTCCGGCCGGCTGGTTGTAGAAGATGAAGTCGTCGTCCGAGCGGACCTTGCCGTTGGCGCCGAGCAGCAGGCCCGAGACGTCGAGCCGCACCGGGGCGGCGACGTCCACCGCCACGCGCGCGGCGGTGAGAGGGATGTTCGAGCCGGGGGTCATAGCGGTCATGCCAGGGGTAACGATCCGGACCCCTTTGCCGTTCCCTTACCTTCGCCGGGTTCGGCCACCCCGGTGACGGGGGCGTTCCCCGGCCCGCCGTGCGCACGCGCGTCCGCGGGTCCCGGCATGCCGGGCATCCCGCCGTTCCCGGCCGGAACCGTCATATGAATATCCTTTCGGTCATGAGCGCGGTGGGGGCCGGGGGAGCGGTGGGCACGGTGGTGACGACGGGTCCGGTGGGCGCGGCGGGGCGGGTGGACCGGAGTTCGTTCCGGACGGGGGACGTGGACGCGGCGCGCGAGGAACTCGACGCGCGGTACTACGCGAGCCGCATGAACCTCGTCGAACGGCGGGCGCGTCCCTTCGCGGCGCGGTTCGACACCGTCGCCCTCGGGCCGCTGGTCATCGGCGACCTCAGCTGCGGGGCCGACGTCCGGATGCGCTTCGGGGAGCTGGGCGCCTACCACCTCAACGCCCCGCTGGCCGGCACGATGGAGGTGCGCCAGGGCGGCGGGCCCCCGCTCGTCGCCACGGCCGCCGAGGCGCTGCTGCTCGACCCGGCGGGGGACACCGTCCTGGAGCGCTGGAGCGGTGACTGCCGGGTCCTGTCGGTGAAGATCGGGGCGGCCGCGCTCCGCGACCGCCTCGAAGGGCTGCTGGGCCGGCCGCCGCGCGGCACGCTCGTCCTCGCGCCCCGGCTGGACATCACGCGCGGCCCCGGTCTGAGCTGGGTGCGCTTCGCCCGGCGGGTCGCGTGCGAGGCGCTGGCCGGGGAGGGCCTCGTCCACCACGAGCTGGTGGCCGGACCCCTCCAGGAGGCGCTGCTCAACGGACTGCTCCTGGCCGCCGATCACCCCTGGCGCGACGCGCTCGACCATCCCGCCGGGGCCCGGCGCCCGGCACCGGTCAAGCGGGTGATGGACGCGGTGCGGGAGCGCCCCGAGCATCCGTTCACGACCACCGAACTCGCCGCTCTGGCCCGGGTGAGCGTGCGCCGCCTCCAGGAGTCCTTCCGGGAGGACGTGGGGATGTCCCCGATGGCGTACGTGCGGGAGGTCAGGCTCGACCGGGTCCGCGAGGAGCTGCGGACCGCCGCCCCGGACGAGGTGAGCGTGAGCGAGGTGGCCTGGCGCTGGGGCTTCGGACACCAGGGCCGGTTCGCGGCGCGCTACCGGGAGAGGTTCGGCGAGTCGCCGTCCCGGACCCTGAGGACGGGCGGCTGACCCGGACCTCGTGTGCGGGTCGCCGGCCGGGACCTCGGGGGCGGGATGCCGGCCGGGGCCCCGGGGGCGGTCCGCCGCCCCGGTCCGTCGCGCATTCCGGACAGGCGTCGCGTTCCGCGGCTCGCGACGATCACCGGCGGGGCCTACGGTGGGCGGGTCCGGTCCGCAGGCGCGCACCGTGACCCGGGCCCCGGCCGGTTCCCCCGTATCAGTCCGGCCGGGTCCTGCGTACTTCCGGCCCTCGGTGCGGCCGGTGCGGCGGGTCCGCGCAGAAGCGGCCGCCCAGGTAGAGGTCGTCGGGGCTGCCCCCGGGCGGGGGGCCCTGTTCCGCGAGGAGGTCCGCCGCGAAGGCCTCCGAGTCGTCCTCCGGCGCGTAGCCGAGCGCCCGGGCCGTGGAGAGGTCCCACCGCAGACGGGTGTTGGCCGAGGAGCCGTACGCCACGGTGTGGCCGACGGACCCGGCGGTGAGCGAGGCGTGCAGGAGCCGGGCGCAGTCGCCGGGGCTGAGCCACAGCGAGAGCATCCGCACCGTGGTGGGCGCGGGGTAGCAGGAGCCGATGCGCAGGGAGACGGTCTCGACGCCGTGCCGGTCCCAGTAGAGCTGGGCCAGGTCCTCGCCGAAGCACTTGGAGAGGCCGTAGAAGGTGTCGGGCCGGTGCGGGACGCCGACGGGCAGGAGCGGTTCGCCCTCGCGCGGAAGCCGGGTGAAGCCGACCGCGTGGTTGCTGGAGGCGAAGACCACGCGCGGGACGCCCTCCTCGCGGACGGCCTCGTAGAGGTGGTGGACCCCGGTGACGTTGGCGGCCACGATCCTGTCGAAGTCGGACTCCACGGAGATGCCCGCCAGGTGCACGACCGCGTCGACGCCCCGTACCGCCTCGCGCAGCGCCTCCCGGTCCGCGAGGTCCGCGACGATCGCGTCCGGCTCCCCGGGGACGGGGACGGCGTCCAGGAGGCGGAGGGCGTAGCCGTACGGGGGCAGCAGCTCCCGCATCAGCGTGCCGATGCCCCCGGCGGCGCCGGTGAGCAGGACGGTGCGGGGTGCGGGCATGGGGCGGCTCCTCCGTCGGGGGGCGGGACGTGCGGGGCGTGCGGAATGCGCGGGCGTGCGGGGCCGGCCGGACGCCGGTGGCCGGTCCGCCGTACGCGGGTCCGGTCCGGTCAGGCCGCACGCGGGTCCGGGGCGGTGGCCGGGGCCGGGCGGGTCGGCCATCCGTCCGGCATTCACAACCATGGACACGCTAGGGAGCCGCCGGGAGGGCGTCAAGGAGAGGCGCGGGGCCGTGTCGGGAGCCTTGACCGACGCCTCCGGACTGCCCTAGCGTGCGGGGCACTCTCGTTCAAGCATGTGGACGAGGTTCACGGATATATATCTGCCCGTGACAGCGCACGACGGACTTCGCTGGGAGCGCCCGTGACCACCGCCCCGCTCGCCGCCCGCCTCGACGGCCTGCTCTTCTTCCCCGTCACCGCCTTCGCGCCGGACGGCTCCCCCGACCTCGCGGCCTTCCGCGCCCACGTCCGCGCCGGGATCGACGCGGGCGCCGGGGCCGTGTTCGCCTGCTGCGGCACCGGCGAGTTCCACGCCCTCGCCCCCGAGGAGTTCCGGGACTGCGTCGCCGCCGCCGTGGAGGAGGCCGCCGGACGCGTCCCCGTCGTCGCCGGCACCGGCTACGGCACCGCCCTCGCGATCCACTACGCCCGCCTCGCGGAGGAGGCCGGCGCGGACGGGCTCCTCGCCCTGCCCCCGTACCTCGTCGCCGCCGACCAGGCCGGACTGCTCCGCCACTACGGCGAACTCGCCGCCGCCACCGCGCTCGACGTCATCGTCTACCAGCGCGACAACGCGGTCCTCACCCCCGCCACCGCCGTCGCCCTCGCCCGCACCGACGGGATCATCGGCATCAAGGACGGGCTCGGCGACCTCGGCCTGATGCAGCGGATCGTCAGCGCCGTCCGCGCCGAGGGCCTCGGCCTGCTCTACTTCAACGGCCTGCCGACCGCCGAACTCACCGCCGCCGCCTACCGGGGCATCGGCGTCACCCTCTACTCCTCCGCCGCCTTCTGCTTCGCCCCCGACATCGCCCTCGCCCACCACCGCGCCCTCGCCGCCGGCGACGACGCCACCACGGACCTGCTCGTCGACGTCTTCTTCCGGCCGCTCGTCGAACTCCGTTCCCTGGGACGGGGATACGCCGTCTCGCTCGTCAAGGCGGCGGTCCGCGCGGGAGGCCGGGACGTGGGCGGGGTGCGGCCGCCGCTGAGCGAACCCGACCCCGCGCACGTCGGGGAACTGCTGCGGCTGGTCGACCGGACCCGCGCCCTCCTGAAGGAGTCCGGGGCGTGAGCACGGGCCCGCGGGCGGGCGCCTTCGTCTACCCCTGGGACGTCGACGGCGACCCCGCCGCGCCCGGCCTCCTCGCGGAACTGGGGCTCGCCCAGGTCACGCTCGCCGCCGCCTACCACTCCGTACGGGCCGTGACCCCCCGTCACCCGGCCCACCGGATCGTCACCGCCGGGCACGCCGCCGTGCTCCACCCGCCGGACCCCGGCCGCTGGGCGGGCCGCGCGCTCCGCCCGTACCCGGCGGGGGAGTGGGCCCCCGGCGACGCCTACGGGCGCGCCGCCGAAGCCCTGGCCGCCGCCGGCCTGGAGGTGCACAGCTGGGTCGTCCTCGCGCACAACTCCCGCCTCGGCGCCGAACACCCGGAGACCTCCGTCGTCAACGCCTACGGGGACCGCTACCCCTGGGCCCCCTGCATCGCCCGCGCCGACGTCCGGGCCCTCCTCGTCGGCCTGGCCGCCGAGGCCGCCGTGCGCCCCGGCGCCGCCGGCACCGAACTGGAGTCCTGCGGCTGGTACGGCCTCGCCCACCTCCACGCCCACGACAAGACCGGCGGCGCGCCCCCGGGGGAGCGCGCGGAACTGCTGATGTCCCTCTGCTTCTGCCCCTCCTGCCGGGAGGGGTACGGGGCCCGGGGCGCCGACCCCGGCGAACTGGCCGCCGCCGTGCGCGCCGCCCTGGAACCCGTGTGGGCCGGGACCGGCCCGGCGGGAGGGCTCGGCGCCCTGGAGGCCCCCGCCCTGGCCTGGCGCGCCGGGACCGCCCGCGCCTTCCAGGAGGCCGTGGTGGCCGCCGTGCGGGCCGCCGCCCCGCCCGGGTTCCGCGTCCTGCTGCACGCCGACCCCGACCCGTACCGCTGCGGCGCCGACACCGGTACCGACCCCGGCCACGTCCTGGACCTCGCCGACGGCGTCGTCGCCCGCCCGCCGAAGATCGCCGCCTTCGCGGCCCGCGCCCGCCCCGGCACCGTCCTCGCCGCCAACCTCCCCGTCGTCACCGGCCTGGGCGGCGACCCCGGGAACCTGGCCCGCGACGCGGACCGGGCACGCGCGGCGGGAGCGACCGAACTGCGGCTCTACCACGCCGGACTGGCCTCGGACGAGGACCTGGCGGCGGTCCGGAGGGCGCTGCGCGGGGCCGGCCCGGACGGCGCGCCCCCGGCGCCGTGAACGACCGGGCGGGCGGAGCCCCCGGGGGCCGGAAGGACGTGTCGGGCGGCCCGGGGCCGTGAGCGGCGGACCGCGCCCGCCCGGACACCGCCGCCCGGACACGTCCCGGCCCCACGGCCCGGCGTCGCCCCGGGAGGGTCCTCACCAGGCCAGGTCCTCCAGCGCGTCCAGGTCCGGCACCGCCGCCGCCGGCCCGGTGTCGTCCGTGCCCACCCGCAGCTCGGCCCAGATCGTCTTGCCGCGCCGGCCGTACCGCGTGCCCCAGCGCTCCGTGTACCGCGCCACCAGGTACAGCCCCCGCCCGCCCTCGTCCGTCGCCGCCGCGTGCCGCAGGTGCGGCGAGGTGCTGCTGCCGTCCGAGACCTCGCAGATCAGCGTCCGGTCGTACAGCAGCCGCACGCGCACCGGATCGGCCCCGTACCGCACCGCGTTCGTGATCAGCTCGCTGAGGACCAGCTCCGCCGTGAACGCCACCTCCTCCAGCCCCCACTCCACCAGCTTCGCCGCCGCCGCGTTCCGCACCGGGGACACCGCCGACGGGTCCCGCGGCACGTCCCACTCCGCGATCCGCTCCGGATCGAGCCGGCGGGCCCGCGCCACCAGGAGCGCGATGTCGTCGCGCGGCGACGACGAGAGGAGCGCCGTCAGGACGTCCGCGCAGGTCTGTTCCGGACTCCGGTCCCGGTGGGCGAGCGCGGACCGCAGCAGCCCGTGCCCCGTGTCGAAGTCCCGCCCGCCGTCCTCCAGGAGCCCGTCGGTGAAGAGCACCAGCCTGCTCCCCTCCGGCAGCGGCAGCTCCGTGGTGGCGAACGGCGTCTCGCCCAGACCGAGGCCGAGCGGCAGCCCCGGCGACAGCTCGGGGAACTCCACCCGCCCGTCGGGGCCCACGAGGGCGGGCCCGGGATGGCCCGCGCTCGCCAGCGTGCACAGGCCGGACGCCGGGTCGTAGATCGCGTACAGGCAGGTCGCGCCGGTGATCCCCTCCTCGCGCCGCCGCCCCTCGCCGTCCGCCCCCTCCTCCCGGACGTCGATCCGGCCCGTCAGCTCGTCCAGGTGCGCGAGCAGTTCGTCCGGCGGCACGTCCAGGGACGAGAAGTTGTGCACCGCCGTGCGCAGCCGCCCCATGGCGGCCGCCGCGTGCAGCCCGTGCCCCACCACGTCCCCCACCACCAGCGCCACCCGCGCGCCCGGCAGCGGGATCACGTCGAACCAGTCGCCGCCCACCCCGGCCTCCGCCGGGAGGTAGCGGTACGCGACCTCCACCGCGCTCTGCTCCGGCAGCACCCGGGGCAGCAGGCTCCGCTGGAGCGACACCGCCATCGCGTGCTCCCGGGTGAACCGGCGCGCGTTGTCGATCGCGACCGCCGCCCGCGCCGCCAGCTCCTCCGCGAACGACAGGTCCTCCTCCCCGAACGGCTCCGGCGTGTCCGCCCGCCAGAAGTTCGCCATTCCCAGGACCACCCCGCGGGCCAGCAGCGGCACCGTGAGCAGCGAGTGCATCCCGTACGCGAGGGCCCGCGCCGCCCCCTCCGGGTCCTGCGCCCGCCAGCCCTCCGCCGCGACCAGCTCCGGCTGCACCACCGCGTGCCCCGTCGCGAGCGCCGTCGCCATCGGGGTGCTGGGGACGTCGAAGCGGACGGTGTCCCCGACCGGCTGGAGCGGCTGGTCCCGCCGCAGACCGCTCAGCGCCGTCCGCCGCATCTCCGCGGACGCGGCCGTCGCCGCCACCGCCGTCTCCGGGGGCTCCTCGCCGCGCAGCACCGGCTCCAGGAGCTCCACGGTGACGAAGTCCGCGAACCGGGGCACCGCCACCTCCGCCAGTTCCTCCGCCGTCCGCACGACCTCCAGCGTCGTCCCGATCCGGACCCCCGCCTCGTACAGCAGCTGGAGCCGGCCCCGGGCCACCGCCGCCCGGCCGGACAGCGCGGCCAGCTCGGTGGTGTCGCGCATCGTCATCACGCAGCCGGCCCCGCCGGCCCCGGGGAGGGTGGGCCGCACGCTCACCGCGAGGAGCCGGTCGCCCGCCCGGTGCACCTCGTCGGTCACCGCCCGCCCCGACTCCAGGAGCCCGACCGTACGCGGGTCGAGGCCCAGCTCCGAGACGTGCCGCCGCTCGGCCTCCGGGCCGATCCCGAGGAGCCGGCGCGCCTCGTCGTTGGCGAGCAGCAGCCGGTGGTCGGCGTCCACGATCAGGACCCCCTCCCGCACGGCGTGCAGCACCGCCTCGTGGTGCTCCTTCATCCGGGTCATCTCGGCCGGTCCCAGCCCGTGCGTCTGCCGCCGCAGCCGCCGGCTCACCAGCGCGGCCCCGCCCACGGCCACCACGAGGGCGCCGCCCGTCGCGGCCGCGAGCAGCGGCAGCCGGTTCCCCGCGGAGTGCGCGATGTTCTCCACCCCGATGCCGCTGGTCACCAGGCCGACCACGCGGCCCCGGCCGTCCCTGACGGGGACCACGGCCCGCACCGCGTCGTTCGGCGCGCCCTCGAACAGTTCCGTGTACGACTCGCCGCGCACCGCCGCCCGCGAGAGGTCGCCGGCCGCCTTCCGGCCGATCAGATCCGGCCGCGAGTCGGTGTACCGCAGCCCGTCGGGGCTCAGGACCGAGAGGAAGTCCACGCCCGCGGCCCGCCGGACCGCCTCCGCCCGGCCCTGGAGCTCCGCCGTCGGATCGGGTGACGTGAGTGCCGCGTCCGTGCCCGGGGCGTGCGCGAACGCCTCCGCGACCGCGAGCGAACGCGTCCGGGCGTCCCGCTCGGCGTCCCGTTGCTCCTGCTGGAACGACACGGCGGCCGCCACCACGATCACCAGGAGCGCGATCAGCGCCTCCAGGGCGAACACCTGTCCGGCGACGCTCCGCACCCCCGTGCCGCGCGTCCTCCCCCGCTCCCGGCGGGGACCGGTGCCGGAACCGTCCCGCCGCCGCGCCGTCACCCCGTGCTCCGGGTGGTCGGGAGCGCCACGCCGTCCGGCGCGCCGGGCCCGCGCGGCGCGGGGACGGAGCCGGCGGCGAGGCCCGCCGGGGGCGGGGAGACCAGTCGTCCGGAGGGGGCCGGCCCGGTCCCGGCCCTTCCGGCGACGGCCTGCGCGGTCCCGGCCCGTCCGGCGGTGGGGCGTCCGGCGGCGGTCCCCGGGGCGCACGGCGGGGCGTACGGGCCGCCCGGGCCGCCGGTGAGCCGCACGGTGCGGAACCCCACCGGCCGGACGGTGTCGTCCGTGTGCCGGGCGGTTCCGTCCTTACGCCGTACGGGGAGGGCGCCCGGCCGGGACGAGCCGCCGCCCGGCACCTCGGCGAAGAGGCGCGCCGCCTCCTCCCGGTGGGCCCCGCCGGCGACCGGCCGGGCCGCGTACCGGCCCGGGGCCCCGTCGGCGTCACCACCGGACGGGGACTCCGTCCGAGGGCTCCGCCGCACGGTCCGGTCGCGCACGTCCGCGACCTCGCCGGCCACCCCGGGCACGCCGAGCGGCCCCTCGTCCTCCAGGGGCACTTCGGTCCGCCCCGCCGTCCCCGGGAAGGAACCGGCCGTCACCCTGCCCTCCTCCCGTCGCGCCCGTGCTTTCCTCCATGCTCGCCGCCACCGGGCCGCCCCGCACCGCGAGCGCGGTGGCGGGGCCCGTACGGCGGGACGGCCGGGAGGAGCGGTGGGAGGGGCGACGGGGCGGCCGGGAAGGACGGTGGAAGGGGCGGCGGGGAGGGGCGGTGGGCCCCGCGGGGCCGGTCACACCGCCCCGGGGCCCGTCAGGCCGTCCCCGTCCGCTTCTCGTACCGCAGCGCGGCCCCCGTCACGACCGCGCCCAGCCCCTCCCACAGGCCCACGCCCAGGAAGCCGGACGGGGCGCGGCCGGTGACGACGGCGAGGGTGAAGACCGCGCAGGTGAGCAGGCGGAAGGGGACCGTCCAGCGGAAGAAGGGCTTCCAGTCCGCGAGTGCGGCCAGGACGTAGTAGACGCCCATGTTGAGCGCGGCCATCGAGGAGGCCGTCAGGAAGACCAGGGTGTGGTAGCCGTCCGCGCGTCCGCCGCCGGGCACCGGTGCGAAGCCCATGACGGTGAGCAGGACGTCCGGGTCGACCAGGCCCACCGCGCCGAGCGCGGCGGCCAGCACGCCGAAGACCGCCATGGTCCAGCCGGACAGGGAACGGGGCAGGCGCACGGTGGTCCTCCGCGGGGTCGGGGCTCGGTTCGAAAACGTGCTCGGATACGAGCGTGCCCCTGCATATCGCGCGGAGGGGACCCGCGGCCAATCGGCCACCGGCCCAACGGGGCCCCCGCGCACGCCACTTCGGGGTTCCGCGCGCCGCGCACCGCGCCCCGGCCCCGGAAGCGCGCATCGCGCCATGTTTCCGGTGGCCGGTGGGGCCCTTGCCAGGGGCCGGCGGCACCCTGGGGTGGCGATCATGCATGAGACCGCGCCCTTCGCCCCGCTCCTCACCCGCGCCGCCGGAGCCGAGACCACCGCCGACCCGAGCAGCGTGATGACGCTCCTCGCCGACTCCGACGGCACCGGCGGGCGGCTCACCAGCTACCGCTCCTCCTTCGCGAAGGGCGCGGTCGGGGCTCCGGCCCACTTCCACACCGGGGCCTCGGAGATGTTCTTCGTCCTCGGCGGGTCCCTCCAGGTCCTGGTCGGCGAGGAGCTGACCGTCCTGGAGCGGGGCGACTTCCTCCTCGTCCCGCCGCACACCCCGCACGCCTTCGCGGCGGCGCCCGGCGCGGAGGCGGACGTGCTCTTCGTCTTCACGCCGGGCACGGCCCGCTTCGACTACCTGCGCCTGCTCGGCCGGGTCATGCGGGGCGAGGCGAGCTTCGAGGAGATCAAGGCGTCCTCGGAGAAGTACGACAACCGCTACGTCGACAGCCCGGTGTGGCAGGCCGCCCTCGCCGGGCGCGCGTGACCGTGTGATCAGAGGCGGCGGGTGGCCAGGGTCAGCCGGTCCCGCGCGTCGAGGAGCGCCTCCCCGATCGACCGCTCGTGGGCCGGGGTGAGCCGCGCCACCGGCACCGAGCAGCTGATCGCGTCCCGCGCCGGGGACCGGTAGGGGATCGCGACGCCGAAGCAGCGCAGCCCCAGCGTGTTCTCCTCGCGGTCCACCGCGAAACCCCGCTCGCGGACGGCGCGCAGCTCCTCGATCAGCTCCTCGCGGTCGGTGACCGTGTGCTCGGTCAGCGCCGGAAGGGTCTCCGGGAGGAGCTTGCGCACCTCCTCGTCGGTGTGGGTGGCGAGCAGGGCCTTGCCGAGCGACGTCGAGTGCGCGGGCAGCCGCCGCCCGACCCGGGTGAACGGCCGCAGGTAGTGCTGGGACTGGCGGGTCGCCAGGTAGACCACGCTGGTGCCGTCGAGCCGCGCCAGGTGGATGGTCTCGGTGGTCTCGTCCGCGAGCCGGTCCAGGACGGGCCGGGAGGCGGCCACCACCTCGTCGCCGTCGATGTACGAGGTGCCGACGAGCAGCGCCCGGACGCCGATGCCGTACCGGGTGCCGGTCGCGTCCGTCTCCACCCAGCCCAGCTCGACCAGGGTGCGCAGCAGCATGTACAGACTGGACTTGGGGTAGCCGACGGCCTCCTGGACGGCGGCCAGCGAGTGCATGCCGGGGCTCCCGGCGAAGTACTCCAGCAGTTCCACGGTCCGCACCGCGGACTTCACCTGTGCCCCGCCCGCGTCGGCAGTCGCCATGACCTTCCGCCCTTCCTCTGTCGCCCGGAACCGGCCCGTCCGCCGCACCGGCCGGACGGCGCCCTTGTGGAGACGGGCGGGCCGTCCCTAGAGTCCCGGAGACGCGTTCATCCACGAGAACCGCGTTCAGAATAGCGAACAGGGGTGTGGCGGTGGCGGAACCAGTGTGGAGTGTGGACCCCCGTACGGGGAAGCCGCGCGAGCGGGTGGCGGAGGAGGCCCCGGCGGAGGAGGTCGACCGGGCCGTCCGGGCCGCGCACGGCAGCCGCGAGGCCCTCGCCGACCGCGCCGCACGGTCCGCCTTCCTCCGCGCGGCGGCCGGCCTCCTGGAGGAGGAACGGGACCGGGTGACCGGGACCGCCGACGCCGAGACGGCCCTCGGGGACGCCCGGCTCACGGGCGAACTCGTGCGCACCACGGCCCAGCTGCGGGCCTTCGCCGACGTCGTGGACGAGGGCTCCTTCCTCGACGTCCGGATCGACCTCCCCGACCCCGGGGCGGTCCCGCCCCGGCCCGACCTGCGCCGCTGGAAGGTCCCGCTCGGCGTCGTCGCCGTCTACGCCGCCGGAAACTTCCCGCTCGCCTTCTCCGTCCCCGGCGGCGACACCGCCAGCGCCCTCGCGGCCGGCTGCCCCGTGGTGGTCAAGGCCCACCCCGGCCACCCCGCCACCTCCGAACTCTGCGCCTCCCTGCTGCGCCGGGCCGCCGCCGCCACCGGCCTCCCCGAGGACGTCGTGGTCCTCGTCCACGGCTTCGGGGCGGGCGTCGGACTGATCCGCCACCCGCTCGTCGCGGCGGCGGGCTTCACCGGGTCGGTGCGCGGCGGACGGGCGCTCTTCGACGCGGCCGCCGCCCGGCCCGTGCCCATCCCCTTCCACGGGGAACTCGGCTCCCTCAACCCGGTCGTCGTCACCCCCGCCGCCGCCGAGGAGCGGGCCGCGGAGATCGGCGCCGGGCTCGCCGGGTCCATGACCCTGGGCGCGGGCCAGTTCTGCACCAAGCCCGGCTTCGTCCTGGCCCCCCGGGGCGAGGCGGGCGACCGTCTCCTCGACGCCCTCACGGAGGGCGTCGCCGCGACCGGGCCCGCCGTGATGCTCGACCACCGGATACGGGACGCCTACGTGACCGGGGTCGCGGAGCGCGCCGCGCTCGACGGGGTCGCCGCCCCCGTCGTCCCCGGCCCGGCCGGCGAGCACGCCGCCGGCGCCGGCGTCCTCACCGTCGACGCCGGACGGCTCACCGGGGGAGACCACCAGCTCCTCCTGGAGGAGTGCTTCGGCCCGGTCACCGTCGTCGCCCGGTACGCGGGCCGGGAGGAGGCCGCCGCCGTCCTGGAGCTGCTGCCGGGCAACCTCACGGCCACCCTGCACACCACCGCGACGGACGGGGACCCCGACGCGGCCCCGCTGCTCGCCGCGCTCGTCCCGCTGGCCGGACGCGTCCTCGTCAACGGCTGGCCCACCGGCGTCGCCGTCGCCGCCGCCCAGCACCACGGCGGCCCCTACCCGGCCACGACCTCCACCGCCACCTCGGTCGGCGCGACCGCGATCGAGCGCTGGCTGCGCCCGGTCACCTACCAGTCGACCCCCGGCCACCTCCTCCCGCCGGAGCTCCGTGACGGCAACCCGCTGGGACTGCCGAGGCGCTGACGACGGTTCCGCAACCGTGCCCGGGGCGGAACCGCCACCGACCCGGGCACGGTTACGTTCCCGGAGCCGGAGCCGGAGCCGGAGCCGGAGCCGGAGCCGGAGCCGGAGCCGGAGCCGGAGCCGGAGCCGGAGCCGGAGCCGGAGCCGGAATCGGAGCCGGGAGGGTGTGGCGAGGGCGTCAGGCGCTCCTCAGCACCACGAGCTCCCGGGTCGCCCGCGTCATCGCCACGTAACGGTCCACCGCCCCCTCGACGCCCTCCCCGAACGCCTCCGGGTCGACGAGGACGACCAGGTCGAACTCCAGCCCCTTCGCGAGGGACGGGGTCAGCGACCGGACGCGGGGCGTCGCGCGGAACGACGGATCGCCGATGACGCAGGCGACCCCCTCCGGGTGGGCGGAGAGCCAGGCGCCGAGGACCGCGTCCCGCTCCGCGACGGCGCCGTACGCGACGGGAACACCGGTGCGGCGGACGGACACCGGCACGTTGGCGTCCGGGAGCGCGGCCCGGACGACCGGCTCCGCCTCCGTCATGATCTCCTCCGGCGTCCGGTAGTTGACGCTCAGGGAGGCCACCTCGATCCGGTCGAGCCCGACCCGCTCCAGGCGCTCCCGCCACGACTCGGTGAACCCGTGCCGGGCCTGGGCGCGGTCCCCGACGACCGTGAAGCTCCGCGAGGGGCACCGCAGCAGCAGCATCTGCCACTCCGCGTCGGTCAGTTCCTGGGCCTCGTCCACGACGACGTGCGCGAACGGCCCGGCGAGCGGGTCGGACGCGGCGGCGGGCAGCGCGTCCCCGTCGATCAGGCTGTCCTGGAGGTCCCGCCCGCGCAGCATCCCCAGGGCACCCTCGCTCTCGTCGATCACGACGTTCTGCAGCAGCCCGGCGGTGACCTCGGCCCGGCGCGCGCGTTCGGCGGCGACGGCGGCCCCGCGCCTCCGCTCGCGCAGGGACGCCTCCGGGTCGCCGAGCCGGTGCCGGGCCGCGTCCAGGAGCGGCAGGTCGGAGACCGTCCACGCGCGCGCGTCGGCGCGCCTCAGCCTCCGCACCTCGTCCGGGCCGAGCCAGGGGGCGCACAGCCGCAGGTAGGCGGGGACCGTCCACAGGTCGCCGACCAGGTCGGCGGCCCCGATCAGCGGCCACGCGCCGTGGAGGGCGGCCGTCAGCTCCCGGTCCCGGCGCAGGGCCGCCAGGAACTCGTCCTCCGGCACGTCGTCCGCGTCGCCGCCGTGCTTGTCCCGCAGGATCTCGGCCAGCTCCTCCCAGATCTGCTCACGGGCCTCGTTGTGCGGGGTCCCCGGCTCCGGCGCCTCGAACGCCCGCGCCCAGTCGCGGGCGCTCAGCCGGACCTCGGACCAGGGGGTCGTGACCGTCATCCCCTCGGCGGGAGGGGTCTCGTAGAACCTGACGGCCGTCTCGACCGCCCGCACCATGTCCGCCGACGACTTCAGGGCGGCCGCCTCCGGGTCGCTCTCGGGCACCGCCTCCGCCCCCTCGGGGACGAGGTCCCGCAGCGTGCAGGTCCGCACGCCCTCCTCGCCGAGGCCGGGGAGCACGTCGGAGACGTAGTTCAGATAGGGCTGGTGCGGGCCGACGAACAGCACCCCGCCCCTGCGGTGGCCCAGGCGCGGGTCGGAGTGGAGCAGATAGGCGGAGCGGTGCAGGGCGACGACGGTCTTCCCGGTGCCCGGGCCGCCGTCGACCACCAGGGTGCCGCGCGATCCCGCCCGGATGACGGCGTCCTGGTCGGCCTGGATGGTGCCGAGCACGTCCCGCATCCGGGACGACCGGTGACCGCCCAGGCTCACGATGAAGGCCGAGTGGTCGTCGAGCGCGGCGTGTCCTTCGAGCCCCTCGGTGGTGAACACCTCGTCCCAGTAGTCGTTGATCCGGCCGTCGGTCCAGCGGTAGCGGCGACGGCTGGCCAGGCCCATCGGGCGGGCGTGGGTGGCCGCGAAGAACGGCTCGGCCGCCGGGGAGCGCCAGTCGATCAGCAGCCGGCGTCCGGTGGCGTCGGTGAGCCCGAGCCGTCCGACGTACACGGGCTCCGAACCGTCCGCGCCGACGATCCGGCCGAGGCACAGGTCCAGGCCGAAGCGGCGCAGGGTGCGCAGGCGCGCGGTCAGCCGGTGGATCTCCGCGTCCCGCTCCATCGCCTCGCGCCCGATGCCGCCGGGCGCCTTCCGCAGGGCGTCGAGCCGCCCGGACAGCTCGCGGACGGACTGCTCCAGACTCTCCGCGACGGCCGCGAAGTGCCGCTCGTCGGCGGCGATCAGGGCCGGATCGGCCTTGGCGGAGAGCCGGTCGGGCAGGTCGAACGCGCTGGACGCGGTGGTGGGGTGCGAGTGGACCGGTGAAGACGTAGGCACGTGGTGGATCTCCCGTTTCCGCAGCTTCTGACCTGGGCGTTCCCGGTGCAGACCGGTGATTGTGCGGTACGGAGGGGGCCTTGCCGCAAGCCCCCCGGTGCGCTATAAGTTAAGAGTGGCGAGGGGTGGGTCTTCCCCCGGTACCGCCACTTCACCCGGCACCCACCGCTTCCGCGAGGCCCCACCGCGAGCGCCGTACGGCTCCGCCCCCGCCCTTTCCGCCGACGGGCCCGAAGCCGGAATGAAACCGGACGGCGAGGCCGTTCTCCGGACGGAACCACCCGTCCACACCCCCGGAGAGAGAACCCATGCGCGTCGAGATCTGGAGCGACATCGCCTGCCCCTGGTGCTACATAGGAAAGGCGCGCTTCGAGAAGGGCCTCGCGGCCTTCGCCCACCGCGACGACGTCGAGGTGGTGCACCGCTCCTTCGAACTCGACCCGCACCGCCCCCAGGGCGACACCGCCCCCGTCCTGGAGATGCTGGCCCAGAAGTACGGCCGCACCCTGGACGAGGCCCGCGCCATGGAGGCGCACGTCGCGTCCAACGCGCACGCGGAGGGACTCGACTACCGTACCGAGGGCCGTGACCACGGCAACACCTTCGACATCCACCGGCTGCTCCACCTCGCCAAGGCGCGCGGCCGGCAGGGCGAGCTCCTGGACCTGGCCTACCGCGCCAACTTCGCCGAGGAACGCTCCGTCTTCGACGCGGAGACGCTGGTGGCGCTCGGCGTGGAGGCCGGACTGGACGAGGCCGAGGTCCGGGACGTCCTGGCCGACGGGTCCGCCTACGCCGACGACGTGCGGCAGGACGAGCGCGAGGCCGCCGAACTCGGCGCCCAGGGCGTGCCGTTCTTCGTCCTGGACCGCCGCTACGGCGTCTCCGGCGGACAGCCCGCCGAGGTCTTCACCCGGGCCCTCGAACAGGCCTGGCAGGGCCGCGTCCTCCAGCCGCTCGGCGGCACGGACGCCGAAGCCTGCGGCCCGGACGGCTGCGAGGTCCCGCGCGCCTGACCCCCCGGGGGATCTCCGTACACCGCCCCGGCCTGCGGAGATAAGGATTCCTTGGAGGAACGCCGTGATCTCGCAGGATTGACGGGGTGTCGCGGGGAAACCAGGGTGGGGGCATGGATTCCCTCGCCGCTCCCCCCGACGCCTCCCTCGACCGGCCGCTCGGCGGCTCCGAGTTCGCGCCCAAGAAGACCTACCTCAACACCTCCACCTGCGGGCTGCTGCCCCGCCGCACCGTCGGGGCGGTCGTCCTCCTCGCCGAGGAGACCGCCGACGGGCGCCCCGACGGCGCCGGCGACTTCGGGATCGTCGAGGAGGCGCGGGCGGCCTACGGCAGGCTCATGGGGGTCTCCCACGAGCGCGTCGCGCTCGGCAGTTCGGTCGCCGTCCACTGCGGGATGATCGCCCAGTCGCTGCCCGCCGGAGCCGAAGTCCTCTTCCCCGAGGGGGACTTCGCCTCCGTCATCACCCCCTTCGCGGTCCGGGGCGACCTCAGGACCCGGTTCGTCCCCCTGGACCGGCTCGCCGAGTCCGTCCGCCCGGAGACCGCGCTCGTCGCCTTCTCCGCCGTGCAGTCGGCGGACGGCCGGACGGCCGACCTCGCGGCGGTGCGGGCGGCCGCCGCCGCCCACGGCGCCCGCACGCTCCTGGACGCCACCCAGGCGGCGGGCTGGCTGCCGCTGCGCGCGGGGGAGTGGGACTACACGGTCGCCGGCGGCTACAAGTACCTGCTCTGCCCGCGCGGGGCGTCCTTCCTCACCGTCACCGAGGAGGCGCAGGACTCGCTCCTCCCGATCCACGCCAACTGGGTCGCCGGTGAGGAGCTGTGGGTGAACAGTTACGGCCCGGTCCGCGAACTCGCCCGCTCCGCACGCCGTTTCGACGAGCCCATGGCCTTCCTCCCGTACCACGGGGCCGCCCGTTCGCTCGCCCTCCTCGAAGAGATCGGCGTCGAGCGGATCGAGGCCCACGACAAGGGGCTCGCGGCCCGCTTCCGTTCCGGGCTGGCCGGTCTCGGCCACGTGCCGGTCGCGGACGACTCGACGGTCGTCGCCGTCCCGGGCCTCGGGTCCCGCGCGGAAGCCCTGCGGGAGGCCGGCGTCCTGCTCTCGGTCCGCGCGGGCAACCTGCGAGCCTCCTTCCACCTGTACAACACGGCGGCGGACGTGGACCGCGCCCTGGACGTCCTGGCGGGCTGAGCCCCGGGACCTTCCCGGCGGCGCGGCCGGGCGCCGGCGGCGGGCACCGGACGGGTCGCGGCGGGACCCGCCGGCGGCACCCGGCGACGGGCCGGCCGGCGGGTCCCGCCGCCGGATGTCGCCGCCGGATGTCGCCGACGGGTCTCAGCAGCCCGGCGGCGCGGACGGGCAGGCGCCGGTCCCGCCCTCCCCGTCCGTCTCGTCCGCCTCCTCGCGCAGGCTCTCCGCGACGAGACCGAGCAGGCGGGCCAGCTCCGCCCGGTCGGCCGGGGCGAGACCGCCCAGCGAGAGCGACTCCAGGTCCCGCCAGGCGCCCTCGACCCCCGCGCGCAGCGCCCGCCCCTTCTCCGTCGCCTCGACCAGGACCGCGCGCCGGTCCTCCGGGTCCGGGCCCCGGCGGACGTGGCCGGACTGTTCGAGGCGCTGGAGCGTCTTCGTCACGGTCGAAGGGTCCAGGCCGAGGGACCGGATCAGTTCGGACTGGCGCACCGGGCCGCAGTCCCACAGGCGCATCATCATCAGCTCCTGGCCCGGGTAGAGGCCCAGTGCGCGCAGGCGCCGTCCCATGGCGATCCGGTGCATCCGCGAGACCCGTGCCAGGGCGTGGCCGACGGGCCCGCAGCGCAGGGCGACGGCCGGCGGTTCGGTACAGGCGGGGTCGGTTCCGGACACGGTGGCTCCTCGGGACGTTGTCCCGAAAGATTACCTTGGCCGGCCAAGCAATGGGTTACAGTGACGCCCGGACCAGATACTTGGCCGACCACATACAGGGCCCGCGGGGCCCGCCGGACGCGTCGGGACCCACGGGGCCCCGGGTGTCCGTGCGGAAACCGCGCGGACACCCGGGGCCGGCGCCCGGCCGACCGCGCCGGGCGACGCCCGGTCGGCCGCTCACCTCGCGCGAAGGGACCGTCATGACCACCGCCTTCGACCCGATCGACCTCGCCGGCACCCGGCTCGCCAACCGCATCGCCATGGCCCCCATGACCCGCAGCCGCGCCGAGGGCGCGAGCCGCACCCCCACCGCGCTCGTCGCGGAGTACTACGCCCAGCGCGCCTCCGCCGGCCTCATCATCACCGAAGGCATCCAGCCCACCGCCGTCGGCCAGGGCTACCCCGACACCCCCGGGCTGCACAGCGCCGAGCAGGTCGCCGCCTGGCGCCGGGTCACCGACGCCGTCCACGAGAAGGGCGGAAAGATCTTCGCCCAGCTCATGCACGCCGGCCGGATCAGCCACCCCGAGGTCCTCGGCGACGGCCTCCACCCCGTCGCCCCCTCCGCCGTCGCCCCGGCGGGAAAGCTCTTCGCCGGTTCCGGTCTCGTCGACTTCGTCGCCCCGCGCGAACTCACCGCCGCCGAGATACGGGAGACGGTCGCCGGCTTCGCCGCCGCCGCCCGCAACGCCGTCGAGGCGGGCTTCGACGGCGTCGAGATCCACGGGGCCAACGGCTACCTGATCCAGCAGTTCCTCGCGACGGGCTCCAACCGCCGCACCGACGCGTGGGGCGGACCGGCCGGGAACCGCGTCCGCTTCGCCGTCGAGGTCGTCGAGGCCGTCGCCGCCGCGATCGGCCCCGAGCGCACCGGCCTGCGCGTCTCCCCGGCCAACACCTACAACGACATCGCCGAGACCGACACCGAGGAGATCTACCCGGCCCTCGTCGCCGCGATCGATCCGGTCGGCATCGCGTACCTGCACGTCATGGAGGCCGCGCCCGGGGTCCGCGAACTCACCCTCGCCCTGCGCAAGGCGTTCTCCGGCAGCCTCGTCCTCAACCCGGCCACCGAGGGGCCCACCGGCCCCGACGCCCTCGGACTCGTCGAGGACGGCACCGCCGACCTCGTCGCCTACGGGGCCCTCTTCCTCGCCAACCCCGACCTGCCCGCCCGGCTGAGGGCCGGCGGCCCCTACAACACCCCCGACCCCGCCACCTTCTTCGGCGGCGACCACCGGGGCTACACGGACTACCCGGCGCTGTAACCCGGACCGGGTACGCGGAAGGGGCGGGGCCCCGGCACCGGAACCCCGCCCCTCCCGTCCGCGCTCACCCGTACGGGAGACGGCGCGCCCACCCGGCGGGAACCCGCCCGCGCGGACCCGTACGGGAGGCGGCGCGGACTACTGCTTCCAGGACTCCGTGACCGCCCGGCGCGCGCCCTCCATGTCCACCGAGCGGCCCGTCTCGCCGAGCGCCGCGCCCAGGGCGGCGAGCGAGGACTGCACGGCGCCCGGCGTCGCGTCCACCCCGTAGTGGTTGACCCGGATCATCTCGCCGGACAGCGCCCCGCCGCCCGCGATCAGCGGCAGCGACGGGTCGGCCGCGAGCGCCTTCGCCACCAGCTCCGAGGCGTTCACGCCCGCCGGGGCGCGCAGTGTCGTCGCCACCGGGGCCGCGTCCTCCGCCTCGTACACGTACGGCTCCAGGCCGCCGCCGAGCGCGAGCGCGCCCGCGCGGGTCGCGGCCGCCGCCGAGGCGTGCCGCGCCATCAGGGCGTCCAGGCCCTCCGCCTCGATCCGTTCGAGACAGGCCTCCAGGGCCAGCATCTCCAGCTGCGCCGGCGCGTGGAGGAGCGCCTTCCGGCCGCCGTCGATCCAGCGCTCCTTCCAGTCCAGGAGGGAGAGGTACGAGCGGCGCGGCGCGGCCGGGTTGGCGGCGAACCGCTCCCAGGCCCGCGCGCTCACCGACACCGCCGACACGCCCGCCGGACCGCCCATCGCCTTCTGCGCGCCGATGATGCACATGTCCACGCCCCACGCGTCCGGCAGCACCGGCTCCGCGCCGATCGACGCCACCGCGTCCAGGTAGAACAGCGCGTCGTGCGCCCGTACGACCTCACCGATCTCCGCGACCGGGTTGGTGTTGCCCGTCGCCGCCTCCGCGTGCACCAGGGACACGAAGTCGATCTCCGGGTGCTCGGCGAGCGCCCGCTCCACCTGCTCCGCCGTCACCGCCGTGTGGAACGGCACCGCCAGGTCCACCACGGTCGCCCCGCAGTCCCGCAGCCAGTCGCCGAAGGTCTGCCCGTACGGGCCGGTGACGACGTTCAGCGCGGTCGAACCGGCCCGCGCCCCGCTCCGGATGCACCCTTCGAGCGGCAGCAGCGCCTCGCCCTGGGTGATCACCACGTCCTGCTCCGTGGAGAGCAGCGCGGCCACCCGCCGCTCGATCGACGCGAAGTGCGCGGCGGTCAGCGGGGCCAGGTCCAGGAGCGGGTGTGTCACGGTCACGGTGGTGCCTTCTTCGGTTCGGTCCGGCGCGGACGCCGGTACGGGGGTCCGGTGCCGGGGCGGACGCGGGTCCGGTACGGGACGACTTCCGGCCAGGGTACCCAGCGGTACCGGCCCGGCCCCGGGGACCGCCCCCGGCCCCGCCCTCGTACAGTGCGGGCATGAGCGATCACGCGGTACTGCACGTGAAGGGGCGGGTGCTCGTCGGCCCCGAGGACGTCCGGGACGAACTGTGGTGCGTCGGCGGGCGGATCACCTTCGACCGGCCCGCCGCCGAGGCGGTGACCGTCGAGGGCTGGGTCCTTCCCGGACTGGTCGACGCCCACTGCCACGTCGGTCTCGACCGCCACGGTCCCGTCGACGCGGAGACCAGCGAGAAGCAGGCCCTCACCGACCGGGACGCCGGGACCCTGCTGATCCGGGACGCCGGTTCGCCCTCCGACACCCGCTGGATCGACGAGCGGGAGGACCTGCCCAAGGTCATCCGCGCGGGACGGCACATCGCCCGCACCCGCCGCTACATCCGCAACTACGCGCACGAGATCGAGCCCGCCGACCTCGTCGCGTACGTCGGCCGGGAGGCCCGCCGGGGCGACGGCTGGGTCAAGCTCGTCGGCGACTGGATCGACCGCGAGGCCGGCGACCTGACGCCCTGCTGGCCGCGCGCCGAGGTGGAGGCGGCCATCGCGGAGGCACACCGGCTGGGCGCCCGGGTCACCGCCCACTGTTTCGCGGAGGACTCGCTCCGCGACCTCGTCGAGGCGGGCATCGACTGCGTCGAGCACGCCACCGGACTCACCGAGGACACCGTCCCGCTCTTCGCCGAGCGGGGCGTCGCCATCGTCCCCACCCTGGTCAACATCGCGACCTTCCCGCGGCTCGCGGACGGCGGGCGGGAGAAGTTCCCCCGCTGGTCGGCCCACATGCGCCGGCTGTACGAGCGGCGCTACGACACGGTCCGCTCCGCCTTCGACGCGGGCGTCCCGGTCTTCGTCGGCACCGACGCGGGCGGCTCCCTCGCCCACGGCCTGGTCGCGGAGGAGGTCGTGGAACTGACCCGGGCCGGCATCCCGCCGCTCGACGCGCTCTCCGCCACCGCCTGGGGGGCCAGGTCCTGGCTGGGCCGCCCCTCCCTGGAGGAGGGCGCCCCCGCCGACCTCGTGGTCTACGGCGAGGACCCGCGCGCGGACGTCCGGGTCCTCGCCGCGCCGCGCCGGATCGTCGTCAACGGCCGCGTGGTGGGCTGACCGGAGGCGGGAAAAGGGAAACGGGAGGCGGGAAACGGGAGGCAAGTGCGGGAGCGGGGCGGAGGAGGGGGAGGCACCGGGAGCCCCGGTCCCGTTCGCGGTCCCGGAGATCCCCCGTTCCCCGGGCGTGGAGGTCAGGTTAGGCTGTCCTAAATTAATCCACGGTAACCACGGGGGAGGGGATCACGGTGGGTCACGGCTGGCAGGGCGCCGTCCTCAAGCTGATGCGCGGCAAGGACTTCACGTTCACGGTGACGGGGGCCGAGCGGGTCACCGACGACTACCGGCGGCTGCACTTCACGGACGGCGGCCTGCTCGCCGCCGCCGGGGTCCACCCGACGATGTGGGTCCGCGTCTGGTTCGACGACGGCGGCAAGCCGCACCAGCGCGCCTACACCCTCGTCGACCCCGACGTGGAGGCCGGCACCTTCAGCCTGGAGTTCGCCCTCCACGACGGGGTCGCGAGCGACTGGGCCCGCACCTGCGCCGTCGGCGACACCGTGGAGGCCACCCTCCAGGGCACCGGCTTCGAGACCCCCGACCCGCTTCCGGAGCGGCTGCTGGTGGTCGGCGACGCGGCCTCCCTGCCCGCGATCAACTCCCTGCTCGACGCCTTCCCGGACCTCCCGGCCACCCTCTGGTTCGAGACCCGCCACGCCTCCGACGAGGAACTGCCGTTCCGGACCGACCCCGCGCGCCACGACCTGCGCCGGGTGCCGCGCGAGCGGGGCGGCGCCGGGCTCGTCGCCCGCGTGAAGGCCGAACTGCCCGCGCTCGTCGGCCCCGACCCGTACGTCTGGATCGCCTGCGACACCTCGACGACCCGTGCGCTCGGGGGATACGCGCGCAAGGAGCTGGGCCTGCCCAAGGAGCGCGTCCACGCCCTCGGGTACTGGCGGGAGAGCTGAACGCGCCGGGTTGACGTCTCGTCACCGGGCCGTCACCGGAAGCGGAACGGATCGTTTACACCTTCTCCCGCTCGTCCCCGCCCCCACCGCGTTCGGTCTCCTGTGCGAAACGGAGGGGGCGGGAGCGGACGGTTGTAGGGAAAAGAATCGAAAATGAACGCGGAAACCCCCCTTTGGGGTGAACTCACTTCAGGCGAGCGCGGGTTCACCCTCCGTGCGTAAGGATTCCGGTGTCCCGAGCCGCCGGGACCGCGCCGCACCACCGTCCCCGTGGTGAGCGGCCGGCGGCGCCGTGCCTTCCGTGGGGGTTCCACCGCCTTGAACAGCACCACCTTCCGCATGCCCGTACGCCGTACCGCCGCCGCGGCGGCCGTCGCCGCCCTGACCGCCGGGCCCGTCCTCCTCGCGGCCCCGGCGGCGCACGCCTCGGGCGGCGAAGGACACGCCACCGCCGTCGTCCTGCGGACCGGCCTCGACGTCTCCCTCCTCGGCGAGGGGGTGAACGTGCCCGTGCGGGCCTCCCTCAACGAGGTCGAGGCGCCGGGGACCGAGAGCCGCACCGCGCTCTCGCTCAAGGTGCGGGGCGCCGAGGGCGACAGGCCGGTCGACATCCTCGCCGCCGACGTCGCCACCTCCGGGGCCACCGCCGACGAGAAGCGGGCCGAGGGACGCGTGAACCTCGTCAGGGCGCGCCTGCACGTCCCCGGCCTCCCCCTGCTCTCCCTCGTCGAGATCGAGAAGGTCACCGCCAGGGCGCTCTGCGCGGTGGGCGAGAAGCCGGTCGCCGAGGCGAACGTCCTCGGCCACGTGACCGTCCTCGGCAGGAAGACCACCCTCTCCTCGACCGGCCGGACCCGGGTCGCCGTGCCGGGCGTCGGCGAGGTCGCCCTCGACCTCTCCCGCACCTCCACGACCTCCCGCACCGCCGCCGCGACCGCCCTCGAACTCACGGTGCGCGTCGACCCCCTGGAACTGGGCGTCGCCCGGGTCCGGGGCACCGTGACGCTCGCCGGGGCGACCTGCGAGACGCCCGCGGGCGCGAAGCCGACGGAGAAGCCCACCGGGAAGCCCACGGAGCGGCCCACCGCGAAGCCGACGGAGAAGCCGGCGGAGCGGCCCACCGGGCGGCCCTCCGAGCGGCCCGCGACACCGCCCGCCCCCGGACCGGGCGACGGGGACGGCACCGGGACCGGCGGGGCCGCCCCCGCCGGGCACCTCGCCGAGACCGGGAGCGGCTCCGCCACCCCGTACGTCGCGGCCGGAGCGCTCGCCCTCGTCGCGGCCGGCGGCGGCGCCCTCGTACTGACCCGGTCGCGCGCCCGCTCGCGCGGCTGACGGCCCGAGGGGGAGGCGCGGGAGCGCCGCGGGGAAGACGGACGGGGCCCGGGGAGGGCGGTGGCGCCACCGCCCTCCCCGGGCCCCACCGCGCGGTCGCGCGCGGGAGCGGCGAAGGCGAGCGGGCCGGGCACGCCGGAGCGGACCCTCCGCACGGTCGCTCGCGGGACGACGCTCCCGGGCACCGGCGGCGGGCCGGCCCCGGACCCTCCGCGCCGCCGCGCGCGGGATCAGCCGCCCATCAACAGGGCCTGGTCGAGGGCCTGGAGGAAGCGGTTGGTCGTCGCCCGGTCCCGGACCGCCAGCCGCAGCCAGTTCCGGTCCAGACCCGGAAACGTGTCGCCCCGGCGCGCCGCGAACCCCAGCGACCGCAACCGCTCCCGCACCGCGTCCGCCCCGTCGATCCGGACCAGGACGAAGGGGCCCTCCGACTCCGTCACGGTCCGCACCTCGTCGAACTCCGCGAGTCCCGCCAGCAGATGGGCCCGCTCCACCCCGACCCGGTGCGCCGCGTGCTCGGCCTCCGCGAGCGCCGCCCGCGACATGCAGGCCTCCGCCGCCACCAGGGCGGGCGTCGACACCGGCCACAGCGGCTGCGCCCGCTCCAGGACCGCGACCGTCTCCGGCGCGGCGAGCACGTACCCGATCCGCAGCCCGGCCAGGCCCCAGGTCTTGGTGAGGCTCCGCAGCACCACGAGGCCCGGCACGTCGGTCCGCCCGGCCAGCGACTCCCGCTCGCCCGGCACCGCGTCCATGAAGGCCTCGTCCACCACCAGGGTCCGGCCCGGGCGGGCGAGCGCGGCGATCGAGCCGGCCGGATGCAGCACGGAGGTCGGGTTGGTGGGGTTGCCGACCACCACCAGGTCCGCGTCCTCCGGGACCGCCGCCGGGTCCAGCCGGAAACCGTCCTGCTCGCGCAGCAGCACCCGGCCCACCTCGTGCCCGGCGTCGCGCAGCGCCGCCTCCGGCTCGGTGAACTGCGGGTGCACCACCACAGGACGCCGCGCCGGCAGCGCCCGCGCGAGCAGGACGAAGGCCTCCGCCGCGCCGGCCGTCAGCAGCACCCGTTCCGGGGGCAGGCCGTGCCGCTCGGCGACCGCCGCCCGCGCGACCCGGCCGTCGGGATAGGCGGCGAGGCCGGTCAGGGAGTCGGCGATGCGCCTGCGCAGCCACTCCGGAGGCGTGTTCGTCCGGACGTTGACCGCCAGATCGATGAGTTTCTCGTCCCTGACCTCGGCGTCACCGTGGTGGCGCAGGTCGTGGGCGTCGGTATGCGTGTGCATGTCCATGGCCGCCGTCACGTGGGGGGTGTGGGGATGGTGGGGGGTGAGCCGGGTTCGCCAGCGATGTACCCGTGAGCCGGGGGCAACAACCGCGCGCCCGGAGCCTCTTCGCCGTACCGGACCGGGAGGGACGCGGCGAGGGCGCACGTCACGCGCCGGGTCTTCCGCTTCGGCACGAGCAGGACGGGCCGGACGGACGGGACCGGCGGCACGGTCCGGGCGCCGGCCGGGACACCCGTACCCGTACCCGTGTCCGCGTCCGCGTCCGTACGCGCCTCCGCGTCCGGGTCCGTATCCGCGCCCGCGTCCGTACCCGCGTCCGCGTCCGGAGACCCCGTGCGCGCCCCCGCTCCCGCCGCCAGCAGGGCCGCCGCCTCCGCCACCGACGGCGTGCCCGTCGCGGCCAGGGGCGGCGCCGACGGATGCGGTACGGGGACGGCCGCCAGCTCCCCTGCCGTGAAACCCCGCACCGGTACGCCGAGCGCCGCCGCGGCCCCGGCGATCCCGGGCTCCGCCGCCCGCGCGTCCAGCGTGGCGAGCGACCGGAGGTCCGCCCGCGTCAGCCCCGCCTCCCGCAGGACCTCCCCGGCCAGCGCCAGCACGTCGTCCACCGGGGTGCCCGGCCGGGCCCCCACACCGAGGTGCGCGGACGCCTCCCGATCCGGTAGCAAAGCCCCATGGCTGTAGTCGTCGCGCTCGGCGCGTTCCTCATGACGCTCTTCGGCGGTTGGGTCGCCGGACGCGTCACCGACCGCCGCCACCTCGTCCTCGGCCTGTCCGGCGGCCTCATGCTCGGCGTCGTCGGGCTCGACCTCCTGCCCGAGGCCCTGGAGGCCGCGGGCGGCGAGGTCTTCGCCGTTCCCGAAGCGCTGCTGCTCTTCGTCGGCGGCTTCCTCTTCGCCCACGTGCTGGAACGTCTCCTCGCCGTGCGCCGGGCCGCGCACGGCGTGGGGGCCGACGAGCGCGTCCCCCAGGTCGGTCTGACGGCCGCCGCCGCGATGGTCGGCCACAGCCTCATGGACGGCGTCGCGCTCGGCGCCGCCTTCCAGGTCGGCGGCGGCATGGGCGCCACCGTCGCCCTCGCCGTCATCACCCACGACTTCGCGGACGGCTTCAACACGTACACGATCACGAGCCTCTACGGGAACGCGCGCCGCAAGGCCGTCGCGATGCTCGTCGCGGACGCCGCCGCCCCGCTCCTCGGCGCCGCCTCCACCCTGCTGTTCACCCTTCCGGAGGAACTTCTCGGCGGCTATCTCGGCTTCTTCGGCGGCGCCCTGCTCTACCTCGCCGCCGCCGAGATCCTGCCGGAGGCCCACCACGACCACCCCGCCCGCTCCACCCTGCTGTGCACGGTGGCGGGCGTCGGCTTCATCTGGCTCGTGGTGGGGGCCTCCGGCGGCTGATCTCACGCGACCGGACCGCCCGCGACCGGACCGCCCGCGACCCCACCGCCGGTGGCACCCGCGACCGCACCGTCGGCGGCGCCCGCGCACCGCTCCACGAACCGCGCCGCCGCCCCGGGCGCGCCCGCCCAGTGCGTGTGCACGTAACTGGCGTGCACCCCTCCCCGCACGAAGCCCTCCACGCGCCGCTCGGGCTGCCGCAACCCCCACGCGGCCCGCTCCCCGGCGCCCGGCTCGATCACCGTGCGGTGGAACTCGTGCCCCCGCATCCGCGCCCCGGCCGGCGCGAGGACGCTGTCGCTGACGGCGACCGCGTCCCGGTACCCCAGCGTCAGCCGCTCCGACATGCGCGCGTCGGCGTCGAGCACCCCGCACATGGGCGCGCCGTCGAGCGACCGCGCCAGGTAGAGCAGCCCCGCGCACTCGGCCGCGACCGGCGCCCCCGACGCGGCGAGCGCGGCCACGGCCTTCCGCAGCGGCTCGTTGGCGGACAGCTCGCCCCCGTACACCTCGGGGAAGCCGCCGCCGATCACCAGCCCGGAGGTCCCCCGGGGCAGCGCCTCGTCGCGCAGCGGGTCGAAGGGGACGACCTCGGCCCCGGCGGCGGTCAGGAGTTCGGCGTGCTCGGCGTACGAGAAGGTGAACGCGGCCCCGCCGGCCACCGCGATCCGGGGCCGGCCCGCGACCGCGCGCCCCACGACCTCCGGCGACCACGCCTCCGCGGACAGTTCCGGAGCCGACCGCGCGAGTGCGAGCAGCGCCTCCATGTCGCACCCGGCCAGGACCTGTCCGGCCTGCGCCCCCACCGCCTCCACGGCGGCGGCCCGCCGCTCGGCCACCGGCACGAGCCCCAGGTGCCGCGACGGCGTCGCCACGGCGGGCGCCCGCCGCAGCACGCCGAGGACCGGCACCCCGGACTCCCCGAGCGCCTCCCGCAGCAGGTGCTCGTGCCGGTCGGTCGCCACCTTGTTGAGGATCACGCCCCCGATCCGCACCTCCGGGTCCCAGGACGCGAACCCGTGCACGAGCGCCGCCACCGAACGCGACTGCGACGACGCGTCCACGACGAGCACCACCGGTGCCTTCAGGAGCTTCGCCACCTGTGCGGTGGACGCCAGTTCGCCCTGGTCGGCGGCCCCGTCGTACAGACCCATGACGCCCTCGACGACGGCCAGGTCGCAGCCGCGCGACCCGTGCAGGAAGAGCGGCGCCACGAGCCCCGTGCCGCACATGTACGCGTCGAGGTTGCGTCCCGGGCGGCCCGTCGCGAGCGCGTGGTAGCCGGGGTCGATGTAGTCCGGGCCGACCTTGTGCGGGGAGACGGCCAGGCCGCGGCCCGCGAACGCGGCCATCAGGCCGGTCGCGACCGTGGTCTTGCCCGCGCCCGAGGAGGGCGCGGCGATGACGAGGCGCGCTACCACTCGATGCCCCGCTGGCCCTTCTGGCCGGCGTCCATCGGATGCTTGACCTTGGACATGTCGGTGACGAGGTCCGCGAAGTCGACCAGTTCCGCCGGGGCGTTGCGGCCGGTGATGACGACGTGCTGCTGCCCGGGACGGTCGCGCAGCACCTCCACGACCTCGTTCACGTCGATCCAGCCCCAGTGCAGCAGATAGGCGAACTCGTCGAGGACGTAGAACTTGTAGCGCTCCTCCGCGAGGTCCCGCTTGACCTGCTCCCAGCCCTCGCGCGCCTTGTCCTCGTGCGACTGCTCGCCCTCGGCGACCTCGCGCTGGATCCAGGACCAGCCCTCGCCCATCTTGTTCCAGGTGACCGTGCCGCCCTTGCCCGTCTCGCCGAGCGCCTTGAGGGCGTTCTCCTCGCCGACCCGCCACTTGGCGGACTTCACGAACTGGAACACCCCGATCGGCCAGCCCTGGTTCCAGGCGCGCAGCGCCATGCCGAAGGCGGCGGTCGACTTCCCCTTGCCGACGCCCGTGTGCACCATCACCAGCGCGCGGTTGCGTCGCTGACGGGTGGTCAGTCCGTCGTCGGGAACGACGGTCGGCTGTCCCTGCGGCATTAAGCGGCCCTCCTGGTTGTCTGCGCTGCGTGTCCCTGACCTGCCTGTACGTCCCTGACGAGCCCGGCGATCGAGTCGGCGCGCAGCTCGTCCAGCGTCACGGCGGTGCCGCCGAGTTCACGGGCGAGCTGTGCCGCGAGCCCCAGCCGCACCGGCCCGGACTCGCAGTCCACGACGACCGACGCCGTGCCCTCGGCGGCGTGCAGCCGCGCCGCGCGGGCGGCGAGCGCCACCGGATCGCCGGCCGCGCGCCCCCCGGTCGCCCGCCCGTCGGTGACCACGACGAGCAGGGGGCGGCGCGAGGGGTCCCGCAGCCGTTCCACCCGCAGCACGTCGTGGGCCTTGAGCAGCCCGGCCGAGAGGGGGGTGCGACCGCCCGTCGGAAGCTGTTCGAGCCGCGCGGCGGCCGCGTCCACGGACGAGGTCGGCGGCAGCGCCACCTCGGCGTCCTTGCCCCGGAAGGTGATCAGGCCGACCTTGTCGCGCCGCTGGTAGGCGTCGAGGAGCAGCGAGAGCACCGCTCCCTTGACGGCGCTCATCCGCTGCCGGGCCGCCATCGAACCCGAGGCGTCGACCGCGAAGAGCACGAGGTTGCCCTCGCGGCCCTCCCGGGTCGCCTGCCGCAGGTCGTCCCGCCGGACGACGAGCCCCGGTCCGGTCCGCCCGCGCGCCCTCTGGTGCGGGGCGGCCGCCTGCACGGTCGCCGCCAGGTGCAGCTTGGTCAGCGCGCCCCGGGGGCGGGTGGAACCGGTCGTCCGGCCGTGCTCGGTCCGGGCCCGGGAGCGGCGCCCGGACGCGCCCTCGCCGAGACCGGGCACGCTCAGGACCCTGGTGCGGAAGGGTTCGGCGGCCCCGACGGCGGCGCGCTCGCCGGAACCGGCACCCGCCCCGGCCTCCCGCGAGGCGGGCGCGGAGCCGGGTACGGGCGCCTCCTCCGGGGCCGGTGCGTCCTCCGGCGCCGGTACGTCCTGGGGCGCGGGTCCGTCGCCCTGCGGCGGGACCCCGCCGCCGTCCGGGCCGCCCCCGCCGGGACCGCCGTCCGGACCGCCCCCGCCGTCACCCGGTCCGCCGTCCCCCGGGCCGTCCGGCTCCGGGTCCGGCTCGGGGTCGGGGTCCTCGCCCTTGAACCGTTCCAGGGTCTCGTCGAGCTTCTCCTCGTCGAGTCCGGGCGCGTCGAAGGGCGAGCGCCGGCGGCGGTGGGGGAGGGCCAGGAGCGCGGCCTGCCGCACGTCCCCGGAGGTCACCTCGGTCCGCCCGGCCCAGGCGGCGAGGGCGGTGGCCGTGCGGGCCATGACGATGTCGGCGCGCATGCCGTCCACCTCGAACGCGGCGCAGGTCGCGGCGATCTGGAGCAGGACGGCGTCCCCGAGCACCACCCGAGGCAGCAACTCCCGGGCGACGACGACCCGTTCGCGCAGCGCGGCCTCCTCGCCGGCCCAGCGCGCGGCGAACGCGGCCGGGTCGTCCTCGAAGGCGAGCCGCCGCCGCACGACCTCCACCCGCTGCTCCGGCTCGCGGGAGGCGGCGACCTCCACGGTGAGCCCGAACCGGTCGAGCAGCTGCGGCCGCAGCTCGCCCTCCTCGGGGTTCATGGTCCCGACCAGCAGGAACCGGGCGGCGTGCCGCACGGAGACGCCCTCGCGCTCGACGTTCGAGAAGCCCATGGCGGCGGCGTCGAGCAGCAGGTCGATCAGGTGGTCGTGGAGGAGGTTGACCTCGTCGACGTACAGGATGCCCCGGTGGGCGTCGGCGAGCAGTCCCGGCTCGAAGGCCTTCACGCCCTCCGCGAGGGCCTTCTCGATGTCGAGGGAGCCGACGAGCCGGTCCTCGGAGGCGCCGACGGGCAGTTCGACCATCCGCGCGGGCCGCTCGGCCCCCGCGTCCGCCCCGTGCGGCCCGTCCGGGCAGTCCGGGTCCGGCGAGGCCGGGTCGCAGCTGAACCGGCAGCCCGCGACCACCGGCACGGCGGGCAGCAGCTCCGCGAGCGCCCGTACGGCGGTGGACTTCGCGGTCCCCTTCTCGCCCCGGACCAGCACACCGCCCACGGCGGGGCTGACGGCGTTCAGGAGCAGCGCGAGCCGCAGGTCGTCCATGCCGACGACCGCGGTGAACGGATACCGGATGCTCATCGGACGGTCTCTCCCTCGGATCGCTGATGTGTGCGTGACGGCGTACGGCCGCCGGTGGCGGGCCCGTGGAGGCCCCCGGCCCTCACGGTGCTCCCGGCGGCACGAACGGCAGCCCCGCGGGGGCGCCCTCCTCGATCAGCCGCAGCAGCGCGTCCGTGTCCGCGTGCTCCTCGATCAGGTCGCCGAGCCGGTCGAGCTGTTCCTCGCGCAGCGCCTCGAACGACGTGTCGGGGGCGGGGACGAACCGGCGCCCGGCCGCCGCCGCGACCTCCCGCAGGAACGCCCGCCGGAAGCCGTCGCTCTCCAGCGAGCCGTGCCAGTGGGTGCCCCACACGGAGCCGACCCGGCAGCCGTCCAGGAACGGTTCTCCGCCCCGTACGTCCGCGACGCCGTGGTGGATCTCGTACCCCTCCACCCGTTCGCCGAGCGCCTCGCCGACCGGCCGGGCCAGGGTCTTCCCGGTCTCGAACCGCACCCGCACGGGAAGCAGCCCGAGCCCGTCGACCACACCGGCCCCCGACTCGACCTCGTCCTCGATCCGCTCGCCGAGGACCTGGAAGCCGCCGCAGACGCCGAGCACCGGGCGGCCCTCGGCCGCGCGCCGGGCCAGGGCGTCCGCGAGGCCGCGTTCCCGCAGCCAGGCGAGCGCCCTCACCGTGCCGCGCGTGCCGGGCACGACCACGAGGTCCGCGTCGGCCAGCTCCTCGGGACGGTCCACGAACCGGACGACCACGCCCGGCTCGGCCGCGAGCGCGTCCACGTCCGTGAAGTTCGACATCAGCGGTACGGCGCACACGGCGACCCGCAGCACGTCCGCGCCGACCGGCGGCGCCACGACCGACTCGCGGACGGCGCCCCGCAGCGACACGCGCAGGCCGTCCTCCTCGTCGATGCCGAGCCCGTGCGCGTACGGCAGGACGCCGAGGGTCCGCCGTCCCGTCAGGCCGTACAGCATGTCGAGACCCGGTTCGAGCAGGCTCACGTCGCCCCGGAACTTGTTCACCAGGTACCCGGCGACGAGCGACTGGTCCTCGGGGGACAGCAGCGCCGTCGTGCCGAAGAACTGGGCGAAGACCCCGCCCCGGTCGATGTCCCCGACCACCACCACGGGCAGCCGCGCGGCCCGCGCCACGCCCATGTTCACGATGTCGGTGCGCCGCAGGTTGATCTCGGCCGGGCTGCCGGCGCCTTCGCAGATCACCGCGTCGTACGTGCTCCGCAGCTCCTCCAGGCAGGCCATGACCGGCTCGAACAGATCCTTCTGGCGTCCCCCGTGGTAGCCGCGCGCGCTCAGCTCGCCCACCGGCTTCCCCATCAGGACGACCTGGCTGGACCGGTCGCCGCCCGGCTTGAGCAGCACCGGGTTCATCAGGGCGGTCGGCTCGACCCGGGCGGCCCGCGCCTGCATGGCCTGGGCCCGCCCGATCTCGGCGCCCTCGCGGGTGACGAAGGAGTTGAGGGACATGTTCTGTCCCTTGAACGGCGCCACCTTCAGGCCCTTGCGGACCAGCCAGCGGCAGATCCCGGCCGTCACGACGCTCTTGCCCGCGTCGGACGTGGTCCCGGCGACGAGCAGCCCCCCGCCCCTCATGCGCTCCTCCGCTTTCCGCTCCCGCGCTTCACGGCGTCGGCGATCAGGCGGCCGCCCACACAGACGGCCAGGGTCAGTGCGGTCACCCGGCGCGAGAGCGCCACCGCCCGTTCGATGTCGGCCACCTCGACGGCCCGCCCCTCCCCGTTCAGCACCGGCCGGTGCTCGACCCGGCCGCCGTAGGAGAGGGTGCCGCCGAGCCGTACGCCCAGCGCGCCCGCGAAGGCGGCCTCGACCGGGCCCGCGTTGGGGCTCGGGTGCTTCGGCGCGTCCGCCCGCCAGGCCCGCGCGGCCCCGCGCGGGTCTCCGCCCGCGACGGTCGCGAGCACGGCCGTCAGGCGCGCGCCCGGCCAGCCGGCCAGGTCGTCGAGCCGGGCCGAGGCCCAGCCGAAACGGCGGTGACGGGGGGACTTGTGGCCGACCATCGCGTCCAGGGTGTTGACGGCCCGGAAGCCCACGAGCCCCGGCACGCCCGCGACCGCGCCCCAGAAGAGGGCGCCGACCACGGCGTCCGAGGTGTTCTCGGCGACCGACTCGACGACCGCGCGGGCCGTCGCGGGGCCGTCCAGGGACTGCGGGTCGCGCCCGCACAGGTGCGGCAGCCGCTCACGGGCCGCCTCCAGGTCCCCGGCGGCCAGCGCCCCGCCGATCGCGCGGGCCTCCCGCCCCAGGGTGGTGCCGCCGACGACGGCCCACACGGAGGCGGCGGTCAGCGCCGCGGCGGCGGCCGGCCGGCCGCGCACGGTCCTGGTGGCGAGGACGCCGAGCGCGACGGCGGAACCGGCGCAGACGGCGGTGTGCAGGGCGCCCCAGCCCCGGTGGTCGTGGTGGAGGCGCCGCTCGACGGCGCCCGCCGCGCGGCCGAAGACGGCGACGGGATGGCCGCGGCGGGGGTCGCCGAGGACGAGGTCGAGGGCGAGACCCGCGGCCGCGCCGTACGCGAAGACGCCGGTGGCTCTGGTGCGGCCGGGCATGGTGCTGTGTCCTCACTCAGGGTCCGCGCCCTGGATCGACGTGACCGGCGGCGAGAGTTCCTGGCTCCCGGACCCCTCGGGTCCGGTCACAGTGGCGGGACCGCGCCGGATTCGCACCGGGCTTCCTCTGCTGCCGCCGTCATGGCCCCGGCAGTCCACCACGCCCCGAGAACGGGCGTCAACTCCCCCTTGACCTGCGGCGGCGCACTGTGCGGAGTGCCACAGACACGGAAACCGGGCGGGGGGGGCCCCCCCCGGGGGGGGGCCCCCCCCGCCGGCGGGGGGGGGGGGGGCGGGGGGGGCCCGCCCCCGCGGCGGGGGCGGGGGGGCCGGGCGGGGGGGCCCGCGGC
>NZ_JBVHEG010000008.1:209280-261050 GCF_055562975.1 Streptomyces sp. NPDC014907
CCCACCCCGCCCCCGACACGGGCTCCCCCCCCCCCTTCCCCGTGGGGGGCCACTGTGGGGGCTCGCCCCCCACCCCGCAACCGGGGCGGTCCGCACCCGGAGGTGCGGACCGCCCGGCCGGCGGAGCGGGGAGCGTCAGGCGACGATCAGGTGGATGCCGTACGCCACGGCCGCGAGGCACAGTCCGAAACAGGCGTAGGCGCCGGTGCGGGCCAGGACGCCGGAGCCTCCCCGCGCGGCGGCCTCCTCCTGCTTGGCGAGGCCGACGACGCCGAGGGCGAAGAGGCCCACCAGGGCGACGGTGGCCACGAGGCTGACTCCGAAGACGGAGCCGAGGGCTGCCCAGTCGATCTTCATGTCGTTCGTTCCTTAGACCGTCGCGGCCGGGGCCGGGGGAGCGGTCGGGTCGGTGGGGGCCGGGGCGGGGATGGTGGCCTTGAGGTCCTCGTCGGTGACGGCGGCGACGGAGCCGGCCGGCGGCGGGACGACGGCCGCGATGGCGGTGGTCACCACGCCCGCGGGCTCGTCGGCGTCGAGGTCGTCGGCCGTGACGTTGTGCTGGTCGACCGGCTTGCGGCGGGAGAGCGACCAGATCACGGCCGATCCGGCGATCAGCAGGACCGCGACGGCGGCGATGCCCCAGGGGCCCTGCTGGGTGAGGAACTCGGCGCCGGCGCCGACCACGCCCGCGGCGGGCAGGGTCAGGCCCCAGGCGACGAACATCCGGGTCGCGGTCGACCAGCGGACGACACCGCCCTTGCGGCCGAGGCCCGCGCCCATCACGGCACCCGAGCAGGACTGGGTGGTGGAGAGGGAGAAGCCGAGGTGCGAGGAGGCCAGGATGACCGTGGCGGCGCCGGTCTGGGCGGCGAAGCCCTGCTGCGGCCGGAGGTCGGTGAGGCCCTTGCCCATGGTGCGGATGATGCGCCAGCCGCCGAGGTAGGTGCCGAGGGCGATCGCGACGCCGGCGGAGACGACGACCCAGAACGGCGGGTTGGAGCCGGGGGCGACGACGCCCTGGGTGACCAGGGCCAGGGTGATGATGCCCATGGTCTTCTGGGCGTCGTTGGTGCCGTGGGCGAGCGAGACGAGACCGGCGGAGGCGATCTGGCCGGCCCGGTAGCCCTTGGCGGTGTGCTTCTCGTCGGTCTTCGCGCCGATCCTGTACGTCAGCCTCGTGGCCAGCATCGCGGCGAGACCGGCGACGACGGGCGCGGCGACGGCGGGGATGAGGACCTTGGTGACGATGGTGGAGCCGTTCACGGCCGACCAGCCGGCCGACATGACCGCGGCGCCGATGAGGCCGCCGAAGAGGGCGTGGGAGGAGCTGGACGGGAGTCCGAGCAGCCAGGTCAGCAGGTTCCACAGGATGGCGCCGACCAGCGCGGCGAAGATGACCTCGGTGCGGATGCCCTCTTCGTTGATGATCCCGCCGGAGATCGTCTTGGCGACCTCCACCGACAGGAACGCGCCGACGAGGTTCAGCACGGCGGACATGGCCACCGCCGTCTTGGGCTTGAGCGCACCGGTCGAGATGGTCGTGGCCATCGCGTTGGCGGTGTCGTGGAAACCGTTCGTGAAATCGAACACGAGAGCTGTCACGACCACAATGGCGAGCAGCAGCGTGATGTGTTCCATTTACCCAGGCAATCGTTTGACGTCAGTGGCTCGTCGAACGTAAGCAACCTGGATGAACGGAAGATGAACTGGGGCGGGCGGCGTGGTGTCCCTATCCGGTGCCGGGAGATTCCGCTTACGGCCCGGAGGGGCCCCCGGGGCGCCTCCCGCGGCGCGGGCGCCCGCGCCTCCCGGGGGCGGCGGTCCCGCCCCCGGGGCCCGCGCCCCGCCCCGGGCGATCCGTCCGGGTCCGTACGGGTCGCCCTTTTCGTCCCGCTCCGCCCGTCGGGTGGCAGTCCGCCCCCTCCCTGCGGACACTGGGAGCGTGCGCCCGGTTACAGCGACGGCAACGGCCGTCACCACCCTCATCGGTGTCGGCGCGGCCGCGGTGGCGGCCGCCCGGTACGCCAGCGACCTCGCCCTCAAGGTGCCGTCCGAACGGCCCCTGCCCGGTGATCCGAGACTGACCGTGCACGCCACGGCCCCCGACCGGATCACCCTCACCCGCAGCCTCGCCTCGCTGCGGCCCGGCACGTACGGCATGGAGGCCCCCGGCCTGCACGCCGTCCTCGGCCCCGTCCTCGGCCACGCCCCGCACACCGCCGACACCGTCGTCCGGCGCCTGGAACGGGTCGAGCTGGGCACCCCCGGCCCCGGCGCCCGCGTCCGGCTCACCCCCGCCCTGCACCGGGGAACGCCGACGACCGCCCTCGGGCTCGCCCACGAGGACGTGGAGATCCCGGGCGAACTCGGCCCCCTGCCCGCCTGGCTCGTGCCCGCCCCGCGCTCCTTCTGGGTGATCGCCCTGCACGGCCTCGGCGCCACCCGCGAGCACCCGCTGAACGTCGTCCCCTTCTACCACCGGCGCCAGATCCCCGTCCTCGTCCCCACCTACCGCGGCGACGCGGGGGCGCCCGCCGCCCCCGGCGGCCTCAGCCACCTCGGCGACTCCGAGTGGCGCGACGCCGACGCCGCCCTCCGGTACGCCGTCCGCCGGGGCGCCGAGAAGATCGTCCTGCACGGCTGGGGGACCGGGGCGTGGATGGCCCTGCGCGCCGCCGCCGAGTCGGGGGTGCGCGACCGGATCGCCGGCCTCGTCCTCGACTCCCCCGTCCTGGACTGGGAGGTCACCCTCCGCACCCTCGCGGCGGCCCGCCACGTCCCCGGCCCCCTGGCCCCGTTCGCCGTCCGGGCCGCCGAGGGCAGGACCGGCCCGCACGGCGACCGCCTCCGCGCCGTCTCGGCGCCGGGCGCCCTGCTCGCCCCGGTCCTCCTCTTCCACGGCCCGGGGGACACCGTCGCCCCCTGGGAGCCGTCCGTCGACCTCGCGGCCCGCCACCCCGGCCCGATCAGCCTCCGGACCGTCCGGGACGCCCCGCACGCGGCCATGTGGAACCCCGACCCGTCCCGCTACGAGGAGTCCCTCCGCCGCTTCCTCACCCCCCTGCTCTGAGGCCGGCCCGCCCGGGGCGGCCCCGGCCCGGGACCCGCCCCGGGACGGGTCCCCGCCCCGGTTCCGGCAGGCCGGACGATTCCGATTGGGCTTTCGGGCCGTCAGCGGGAAGACTGCCCCCGTGACGTCTCGAAAGCCCGATGAACCATTGGCGCGCAACTCCAGACTCCGACTCGTCCGCCCTCGGGCGCTGGCCACCGCCCGACGGGCCGTGACGAACCGGCGCACCCGGCCGGCGCCGAGGCCGCCCGAGGGCACCCCGCCCCGCGCGGAACTCGCCCGCCAGGCCCGGCACGTCCTCGCCGACGCCGTACGGATCGCCCGCTGGGCCGCCGCCGAGTGCGCCACCGCGCCGGCCGCCGGCCCCGGGGCCGTCCCCGTCCGGGAACGGGCCGCCGCCGCACTGGACCTGACGCCCGGACAGGTCCGGGCGGGCTGGGACCGCGCCCGGCTCGCCGGACTCGTCGAACTCCACGGCGACACCGCCCGCCCCGGCTGGCGGCTGCGGGCCTGGGACCGCGACGACTCCGCCGTCCTGCGCGGCTGGGTCGCCCTCTTCGACGCCTGGTCCCTGGTGCACCCGGCCCCCGAGGGGGTCGCCCCGGGCTCCGTCGCCGAGGTCGTCGAGGCCCTTCCGCAGGTCCTCTCGCTGCTCCAGCTCTCCCAGGGCCCGGTCCCCTTCCCGGCCCTCCTCGACCTCCTCGGCCAGCGGGTCGTCGAACTGCGCGGGGAGCGCTGCGAGGTCCCGGCGCCCGAACAGGCGCCGGAGGACCCCGCCGAGGGGGACACCGACGGACTTCCCGCCCTCCTCGACTGGGCCCTGGAGGGCCTGGCCGCCGTCGGCGCCCTCACCCTGGACTCCGGCGCGGACGGGCGTCACGCCACCCTGACCCCGCTCGGCAACTGGGCCGTGTGGGTCAAGCTGGAGCAGATCTGCGTCGCCGCGCAGAGCCCCGCGGGCAACATCGAGCGGTCCGCCGAGGACATGCTGCGCGGTTGCGCCCGGCTCACCCCGGGCCCGGCCCGCGACGAGTACCGCGCCTGGCTCGCGGCCCGCACCCTCTCCAGTGCCGTGAGCGAGCTCCTCGCCGTCGCCCGGGGCGAGGACGCCCTGCTGCGCGGCCTCGCCTTCGAGGCACTCCGGGTCGTCGGGGCCCCCGCCGAGGCCGAGGTGCGGGCCGGCGCCGCCGAGCCCTCGCTGCGCCCGTACGCGCTGCTCTGGCTCGCCGAGTACGAGGGGGCCGACCCCGACGACGCCCAGGAGGTGCTGACCCGCGAGGAGGCGACCTGGCTCTGGGTGGACACCGCCGCGGCCGTCGCCGACCACGGGGAGAGCGCGCTGCTCGTCCGCCACCTCGACACCGCCGTGCAGGGCACCGTCCCCGCGCTGCTCGACGAGGTCAGGGCGGTCGGTCACCCCCGCACCGTCCAGGTCCTGGTCGCCCTCGCCGCCGCCCACCCGGACCCGGCCCTGGCCAAGGCGGTCCGCAGGGCCGCCTTCCAGGTCCACACCGGGGGAGCGTGAGGCGCGGCCGCCGGGGGACGGAAGGGGCCCGGCGCGGCCGCTCCGCCGCGCCGGGCCCCGCGTCCGGTCAGCGGAAGGTGTCGCAGCGGGCCATGTCGCCGCTCCGGTAGCCCTCGTAGAACCACTGCTGCCGCTGCGCCGCCGAACCGTGGGTCCAGCTCTCCGGCGTCACCCGGCCCTGGAACTTCTCCTGGATGCGGTCGTCGCCCACCGCGGCCGCCGCGTTCAGGCCGTCCTGGATGTCCTGGTCGGTGAGCTTCGTCAGCAGGGGCCTGCCCGTCTTCTCGTCGGGCGTGGTCGTCGCGTGCCGCGCCCACACGCCCGCGTAGCAGTCGGCCTGCAGCTCGACCCGGACGGAGTTGGAGTTCTCGCCGGTCCGGCCGTCCTGGGCCCGGTCCAGCGTCCCCATCAGGTTCTGGACGTGGTGGCCGTACTCGTGCGCCACCACGTACGCCTGGGCGAAGGGGCCGCCGCTCGCCCCGAACTTGGTGCGCAGCTCGTCGAAGAAGTCCAGGTCGAGGTAGACCTGCCGGTCGCCGGGGCAGTAGAACGGGCCCACCGCCGAGGTCGCGGTGCCGCACGCGGTCCCGACCCGCTGGGTGAACAGTTCGGTGGGGGCCGTGGTGTAGCGGCCGCCCCGGCGCGGGTACTCGCCCCGCCAGTAGTCCTGCACGCTGTTGACGACCGCCACGATCCGGCAGTCCTCGCGCGCGTTGGCGTCGGAGCCCTTCTTGCAGGTCCGGCTCACCTGCGCCGCCGAGGAGGAGGTCGCGGCCGGCTGGTCGCCCCCGTCGGAGAGTCCCAGCTGGTCCGGGCCCACGCCGAAGAACAGCCCCAGGACCAGCGCGACGAGGCCGACGATGCCGCCGCCGATGGTCGCCCCGCCGCCCGGGATGCGACTGCCCCGGACGTCGTTGACCTCCGAGGTGTCCAGATCGGCGTCGTCGTCGAACTGCACGGTCCACCACCCTCCACGTGTCCGCGGGGGCGGTGACCGCCCCCGCGCCGAGTATCGGACGCCCTTCTACCCCCCGCCCCTTCTGCGATGCGCCGGTGGGACCCCGGAAGACACCGGGCGCGCCCCCGGGCCCAGGGGGGCGCGCCCGCGCGGCCGAAAACCAGTTGCATGGGCCCGTTAGACTGGCCGTATGGCCATTCTCCCCGTGCATTAGCGGCGTCGAAGCCCTCCACCCCGTCCTTCCGCCGTTCCCCACCGCTCTGGAGTCTGTCCGTGATCACCGCTTCCGGCATCGAGCTGCGCGCCGGTGCCCGTGTCCTCATCGAGTCCGCTTCCTTCCGCGTCGCCAAGGGCGACCGCATCGGCCTGGTCGGCCGCAACGGAGCGGGCAAGACCACCCTCACCAAGTGCCTCGCGGGCGAGGGACAGCCCGCCGCGGGGACGATCACCCGCTCCGGTGAGGTCGGCTACCTGCCGCAGGACCCGCGCACCGGCGACCTCGACGTCCTGGCCCGCGACCGCATCCTCTCCGCCCGGGGTCTCGACACCCTCCTCAAGAAGATGCGGATGAACGAGGAGCGCATCGCCACCGGCTCCGGCGCCACCCGCGAGAAGGCCCTGCGCCAGTACGAACGCCAGGAGACCGAGTTCCTGACCAAGGGCGGGTACGCGGCCGAGGCCGAGGCCTCCACCATCGCCGCCGCCCTCGGCCTGCCGGACCGCGTCGTCGGCCAGCCGCTGCACACCCTCTCCGGTGGTCAGCGCCGCCGCGTCGAGCTCGCCCGCATCCTCTTCTCGGACGCCGACACGCTCCTCCTGGACGAGCCGACGAACCACCTCGACGCCGACTCCATCGTCTGGCTGCGCGACTACCTGAAGACCTACCGGGGCGGCTTCATCGTCATCTCCCACGACGTCGACCTGGTCGAGACCGTCGTCAACAAGGTCTTCTACCTGGACGCCAACCGCTCCGTGATCGACGTCTACAACATGGGCTGGAAGCTCTACCAGCAGCAGCGCGAGGCCGACGAGAAGCGGCGCAGGCGCGAACGCCAGAACGCCGAGAAGAAGGCGGCGGCCCTCAACTCGCAGGCCGACAAGATGCGCGCCAAGGCGACCAAGACCGTCGCCGCGCAGAACATGGCCAAGCGCGCCGAGCGGCTCCTCTCCGGCCTGGAGGCGGTGCGCGCCTCCGACAAGGTCGCCAAGCTCCGCTTCCCCGAGCCGGCGCCCTGCGGCAAGACCCCGCTGACGGCCGAGGGGCTCTCCAAGTCGTACGGCTCCCTGGAGATCTTCACCGACGTGAGCCTGGCGATCGACAAGGGCTCGCGCGTCGTCATCCTCGGCCTCAACGGTGCCGGCAAGACGACCCTGCTGCGCCTCCTCGGGGGCGTCGAGCAGCCCGACACCGGCGAGGTCACCCCGGGCCACGGCCTGAAGCTCGGCTACTACGCGCAGGAGCACGAGACGCTCGACCCCGACCGGACCGTCCTGGAGAACATGCGCTCGGCCGCGCCCGACCTGGACCTGGTCGAGGTGCGCAAGACGCTCGGCTCCTTCCTCTTCTCGGGCGACGACGTCGACAAGCCGGCCGGGGTGCTCTCCGGCGGCGAGAAGACCCGGCTGGCCCTGGCGACCCTGGTCGTCTCCTCGGCGAACGTGCTGCTCCTGGACGAGCCCACCAACAACCTGGACCCGGCCAGCCGCGAGGAGATCCTCGGCGCGCTGCGCACGTACAAGGGCGCCGTGGTCCTCGTCACCCACGACGAGGGCGCCGTCGAGGCGCTCGACCCGGAGCGGATCATCCTGCTCCCGGACGGCGTCGAGGACCTGTGGGGCGCGGACTACGCGGACCTGGTGGCCCTCGCCTGATTTTCCGGGAGGCCCGGGGGACGGCTCGACGGGCCTCCCGCCGGGTCCTCCGGAGCCGGAACGATCACCGGGGACTGGATCATTCGGCTCATGGACGGTCCTTCATCTGAGTGAGGACGTCTCGTACCCGCCGGCGCGGTGCCCTGCCGAATCCTTCCGGCGGGCCCGCGCCGTACGTGTGTCCCCGCCCCCGCGCTGACCTGGCACTTCCTCCCGCGTCCGGAGCGAGAAGGCCCGCTCGATCATGCGGAACGTGAGCTTCCGGTCGTGATGATGCCGTACTCGTCCGCCGACGAAGCGGCACGGACCTCGTCGAATGGGTGGCCAGGACGGACGCGAGGGGTGATCATGAGAAGTCCAGAGCGCACTTCCCATGAGGAGGCACGGGTGGCCGAGACTCTGAAGAAGGGCAGCCGGGTGACCGGCGCCGCGCGCGACAAGCTCGCGGCAGACCTGAAGAAGAAGTACGACTCCGGTGCGAGCATCCGGGCGCTGGCCGAGGAAACCGGCCGCTCCTACGGATTCGTCCACCGGATGCTCAGCGAGTCCGGAGTCACGCTGCGCGGACGCGGCGGAGCGACACGGGGCAAGAAGGCGGCCTCGGCCTGACGCCGGGGCGGCCCGACCGGGCCACCGGGTCCCCCGGTGGCCACCCGGTCGGCGCTGCCTCCGGCCAGGTGGTTACTGTGCAGTCACTTAGCATCTGACGCAGTGCTGCACCGGAACCGGAGGCGCTCCATGACCACGTTCGACGACTCTGAGCCCGTACTCGACAAGGACGGTGTGCGGCTCACCGTCGAAGACGCCGTTGCCACGGTGACCCTGACCAACCCGGCGAAGCGCAACGCCCAGTCTCCCGCTCTGTGGCGGGCGTTGACGGAAGCCGGACGGTCGCTGCCGGGCAGCGTGCGGGTCGTCGTCCTGCGCGGAGAGGGCGTGTCCTTCTCCGCGGGGCTCGACCGGCAGGCGTTCACGCCCGAGGGCTTCGACGGGGAGCCGTCCTTCCTCGACCTGGCCCGCGGTTCCGACGAGGACCTCGACGCGGTCATCGCCGAGTACCAGGAGGCGTTCACCTGGTGGCGCCGCGGCGACATCGTGTCGATCGCGGCCGTCCAGGGGCACGCCATCGGCGCGGGCTTCCAGCTCGCCCTCGCCTGCGACCTGCGGATCGTCGCCGAGGACGTGCGGTTCGCCATGCGCGAGACCAGCCTGGGCCTCGTCCCGGACCTCACCGGCACGCACCCGCTCGTCTCGCTCGTGGGCTACGCCCGCGCCCTCGAGATCTGCGCCACCGGCCGCTTCGTGGAGGCGGACGAGGCCGAGCGCATCGGCCTGGCCAACCTGGCCGTGCCCGCCGGTGAGCTCGACGCCGCCGTGCGGGACCTCTCCGCCGCCCTGCTCGCGGCGCCCCGTGACGCGGTCAACGAGACCAAGGCGCTCCTCCGGGGCGTCTCCGGCCGCTCCTACGAGGAGCAGCGCGCGGCCGAGCGCGCCGCCCAGGCCCGCCGTCTGCGCGACCTCGCGGGCCTCGGCGACTGACGACCCTCCGGGCCCGGCGCGCGGCCGGTGCCGCGCGCCGGGGCGCGGCACCGGCCGGCACGCCGCTCAGCGCAGTTCCGACACCAGCACCGTGACCGCGGCCGCCCCTTCGGCGGCCGCGGTCGCGGCGTTCCGGGCGGCACGGGCCACGTCCAGCGGGCGGCGGCCCGCCGTCACGGCCAGTTCGACCCGGAGCCCGTCCCCGCTCCGCCGCACGGGCGGACCCAGCGCGTCCGTCACGCCCGCCACGCCCTCGACCCGCAGGACCGCCAGGGCCACCGGGTCGTCCGTCGCGGGCGAGGGCCGGCCCGGCGGGGGAGCGGCCGGTTCCCCGCCCGGCGGCGCGTCGAGCAGGTCCGTCACCCGCAGGTCCACGGCGGTCACCGCGAGCCCGATTCCGTCCGCCGCCGCCCCGAGCAGGGCCGCCCGCAGTTCCTCGGTCAGCTCCGGAAGCGGCCGGCCCGACACCGCCCCGAAGTGCGCGGTGATCCGCAGCGCACCGGGCGGCACCGCGCCCGGTGGCACCGGAAGCGGTTCGGGACCCCGCTCCCCGTCGGGATCGGGGCCGACCCGGAGCGTGCCGGGCACCACCCCCCTCACCGTCGCGGCGGTCCGGTCGAGAACCTGCCGTACCGCGCGTTCCGTGATCCAGGCGCCGTCCTCCGCCGTTCCCAGCGGCAGCAGCCTGCCCGGTGCGAGGCGGTCCCGGACCGCCGCCGTCCAACCCTCAGCCGTCGTCATTCCCCCAGACTGCCGCATTACCCGAGCGAATCGGGGAAACCGGCCTTAATGTGAGCGAAGAACCCCGAAATAACCCAGAAGGGGCGAAACCCATGACGGACACCACGCACTCCGGCGGCTCCACGACCGACGAGACGCGCCGCTCTCCCCTGGTCAAGCGGAGCGGTTCCGCCGCCACCCGGGGCAAGACGACCATCGCCGACGGGGTGGTGGAGAAGATCGCCGGCCTCGCGGCCCGGGACGTCGACGGCGTCCACGACATGGGCAGCGGCTTCTCCCGCACCTTCGGCGCCGTACGCGACAAGGTCCCCGGGGGCGGCAGCAAGTCGAACGTCACCCGAGGCGTGAAGGCCGAGGTCGGCGAGGTGCAGACCGCGCTCGACCTGGAGATCGTGATCCAGTACGGCTACGCCATCTCCGACGTCGCGGGTGGTGTCCGGGAGAACGTCATCAACGCCGTGGAACGGATGACCGGCCTGGAGGTCGTGGAGGTCAACATCGCCGTCAGCGACGTGAAACTGCCCGACGACGACGATGACGACGACAGCGGCGACGAGGACCAGCGTCGTCTCCAGTGAGCGGCAACCTCCGGCGGACACCCCCGACAGCGCCTCCGGCGAACGCCGGAACCCGGTGATCAGGGCCAGGAAAGGGACTCGTACATGAGCATGGCGGTGGTCGGCCTGCTGGCCGGCATGGCTCTCGGCTTCGCCGGGTACTTCGGCGGCTTCGGAGCGTTTCTGCTGATCGCGGCCCTCGGAGCGATCGGCTTCGTGGCCGGTCGCTTCCTCGACGGGGACCTCGAACCCGGCGATCTGTTCCGGGCGCGCGGCGACCGGCGGCGGTGACTCGGGGTGTCGACGGAGCTGGCAGCGACCCCGGCGGCGGACGCGGCACGGGACCCGGTGCGTGACCGGGGAGCGACCGACGTCGCCGACCGGGTGGTCGCGAAGATCGCCGCCAGGGCGGCCCGGGAGGCCCTGGGCGCCGTTCCGAGGGGCGGCTCGAAGCCCCACGCCTCGGTCGACGTCCACCGGAACGCCGCCCGGATCGCGATCGACCTCGAACTCGACTACCCCTCCGACATCGGCCGCCGGTGCGGCGCCGTCCGGAGCAGGGTCCGCAGCCGGGTGGAACACCTGGCGGGCATGGAGGTCCACGAGGTGACCGTCCGCGTGGAGCGCCTCCACTCCGCGCTCACCCGCGACGACTCACCGAAGGGCCGCCTGTCATGACCACCACCCAGGAACGGGCCCCTTCCCCCGCCGGGTCCGAAGAGCCAGGCACCCCTCCTCCCGCCCCCGCGGCCCGCGCCCGCCGCTTCTGGTCGGTGCGGCGCGTCCCGGCGGCCCTGCTCGCCGCCGTCGTCCTCGGCGGGGCGGGCCTCCTCCTCTACGACGTGGCGGCCGTACGGGCCGACCACCCCGCCATGGCCTGGCGCAAGGCGACGGCCGACGGCCTCGCGACCCGCCCGCTCGACTCGGCGTGGGTCCTCGCGGGCGCCTCCGTCGCCGCGCTCCTCGGCCTCTGGCTCCTGCTCCTGGCCCTCACCCCCGGGCTGCGGTCCGTCCTCCCGATGCGCCGCGAGCACACCGACGTGCGGGCCGGGCTCGACCGCGACGCCGCCGCCCTCGCCCTGCGGGACCGCGCCATGGAGGTCTCCGGCGTCCGCTCCGCCCGGGTGCGCGTCCGCCGCTCCCGGGCCACCGTCCGGGCGGTCTCGCACTTCCGGGCCCTCGACGAGGTCCGCGCCGACCTGGAGCGGGCGGTGGGCGCCGGCATCCGCGACCTCGGCCTCGCCCGCCCGCCCGTGCCGAAGGTCCGGGTGACCCGGCCGCCCGAGAAGGGATGAGCCGATGACCCCCCGGGACAAGACGCCGACACCCCAGGAAAGGACCGCCAGGTGACCGTCGTCCTCCGCCGAGTCAACCGTGTCCTGCTCGGACTCGCCGGGCTGATCCTCGTCCTCCTCGGCGGGTCCGTCCTCGCGGCCGCCGCCCGGCTGTCCGTACCGTCCTGGTGGCCCTGGTCGGGCCCCTCCGACGTGCTGCTCACCACCGCCGACCGGCAGCGCTGGCGGGACGAGGGCTGGTGGTGGCCGGTGGTCATCGCCGTCCTCGGCGTGATCGTCCTGCTCGCCCTCTGGTGGCTGATCGCCCAGTTCCGCCGGGCCCGGCTCTCCGAGGTCGTCGTCGACAGCGGCGACGGCGAGGAGGCGAGCCTGCGCGGCCGGGCCCTGGAGGACGTCCTGGAGGCGGACACCGCCGACCAGGACGGCGTCGCCCGCGCCCGGTTCTCCCTCACCGGCCGCCGGGACGCCCCGCGCGCCCGGGCACGGCTCCAGCTCGAACCGCACGCCTCGCCGGGCGACGTGCTCACCACCCTCAGCACCCGGGCCCTCGCCCACGCCCGCACCGCGACGGGCCTGTCGTCCCTGCCCACCGAGGCGCGTCTGCGCGCGGTGAAGCACCGGGCCCGCCGGGTCTCCTGAGGCCGGCGGCGGACCGGCCGCCGGGCCCGCCGGGGCCGGGTGGGGAAGGGCCGGGCGGGGACGGACCGAAAAAGCCGGAGAGGGCCGGGAAGAACCGGGCGGTTCAGAAGCCGCTGCGGGCCCCGCCGTCCACCGGCAGCATCAGGCCCGTCAGGTACGAGGCGGCCGGCGACAGCAGGAACGCCGCCGTCCGCCCGAACTCCTCCGGCGTGCCGTACCGGCGCAGCGGGATCGCCGCCTCGTTCGCCGCGCGGGCCGCCTCCGCGTCCCCGGAGAGCGCGTCCAGGGAGCGCACCCGGTCCGTGTCGATCCGGCTCGGCAGCAGTCCGACCACCCGCACCCCGCGCGGCCCCAGGTCGTTGGCCAGGGACTTGGCGAAGCCGGCGAGCCCCGGGCGCAGCCCGTTGGAGAGGGCCAGGCCGGGGATCGGCTCGTGGACCGAGCCGGACAGGACGAAGCCGATCACCCCGCCCTCGCCGAGCGCCTCGGCCGCCGCGCGGGCCAGCCGGACCGCCCCCAGGAAGACGGTGTCGAAGGCGGCGGCCCACTGCTCGTCGGTGTTGTCCGCCGCGAAGCCGGGCGCCGGGCCGCCGACGCTGATCAGGACGCCGTCGAAGCCGCCGAACCGGGACCGCGCCTCCGCGATCAGCCGGGCCGGGGTCCCCGGGTCGGCGTTGTCGGCCGCGATCCCGGCCGCGCCCGGTCCCAGCGCCTCCACGGCCCCGGCGACCGTCTCCTCCTCGCGCCCGGTCACCAGCACCTTGGCGCCCTCCGCGAGCAGCGCTTCCGCCGAGGCCCGGCCGAGCCCCCGCGTCGCGCCGGTCACCACGTACACACGGTCCTTCAGTCCAAGATCCATGGCCCTATCCTGCCGGGTCCTCCTCCTCCCCGGCCAGCGCGAACGCCGTGCCCACCAGGCCGATGTGGCTGAAGGCCTGCGGGAAGTTGCCGAGCTGGCGCCCGGTCGCCGGGTCGTACTCCTCCGCGAGGAGACCCACGTCGTTGCCGAGCCCGACGAGCCGCTCGAACAGCTCGCGCGCCTCCTCGGTCCGCCCGGTCAGGCGCAGCGCGTCCGCCAGCCAGAACGAGCAGACCAGGAAGGTGCCCTCCTGTCCCGGCAGCCCGTCCACCGCCGTCGAGTCGGCGCTGTACCGCCGCACGTAGCCGTCGTGCGTCAGCTCCGCCCTGACCGCGTCCACCGTGCCCACCACCCGGGGGTCCTCCGGCGGCAGGAAGCCGACCTGGGGGATGAGCAGGGTGGCGGCGTCCAGCTCCCGCGAACCGTAGGACTGGGTGAAGGTGTTGCGCACCGGGTCGTACGCCTTGTCGCACACCTGGGCGTGGATGTCGTCCCGCATGGCCCGCCACCGCGCCGCGTCCCCCGGCAGCGAGGGGTCGGCCTCCAGGGTGCGCACGGCCCGGTCGGCGGCCACCCAGGCCATCACCTTGGAGTGGGTGAAGTGGCGGCGCGGCCCGCGCACCTCCCACAGGCCCTCGTCGGGCTCCCGCCAGGTCGACTCCAGGAACCCCAGCAGGCTCAGCTGGAGGTTCCAGGCGTGCCGCTCCGCCGGGATGCCGGCCTCCCGCGCGCGGTTGAGCGAGTCCATGACCTCGCCGTACACGTCGAGCTGGAACTGGTCCACGGCCGCGTTCCCGGTCCGCACCGGCGCCGAGCCGGCGTACCCCCGCAGCCACGGCAGGGTCGTCTCGGGCAGCCGTCTCTCCCCGGCCGGGCCGTACATGATCTGGAGGTCGGCCGGGTCGCCGGCGACCGAGCGCAGCAGCCAGTCCCGCCAGGCGGCCGCCTCCTCCACGTAGCCGGCGGCGAGCAGCGCGCCGAGGGTGAGGGAGGAGTCGCGCAGCCAGCAGGAGCGGTAGTCCCAGTTCCGCACGCCGCCGATCTCCTCCGGCAGGGAGGTGGTGGGGGCGGCGACGATCCCACCGGTGGGGGCGTAGGTCAGCGCCTTGAGGGTGATCAGGGAGCGCAGCACCGCCTCGCGGTGGGGGCCCCGGTAGGTGCAGCGGGCCGACCACTCCCGCCAGTCCGCGAGCGACTGCTCCAGGGCCTCGAAGGGGTCGACCAGAGGGGGGCGCGGCTTGTGCGAGGGGTGCCAGGTCAGGACGAACGCCACCTTCTGGCCGGCGGTGACGGTGAAGGCGGAGCAGGTGGAGAACTGCTGGCCCCAGGTCTTCACGTGCGGCTCGCTGCGCAGCCAGACCGCGTCCGGTCCGGCGACCGCCACCCGGTGCCCGTCGGACCGGCGCATCCAGGGCACGACCGAGCCGTAGTCGAAGCGGAGCCGCAGGACGGCGCTCATCTCGACGCTGCCGCTGATCCCCTCGACGATCCGCATCACGTCGGGGTACGTGTCCCGCTGCGGCATGAAGTCGACGACCTTGACGGTGCCGGTGCGGGTCTCCCAGTAGGTCTCCAGGACGAGGGAGTCCCCGGCGTACCGGCGGGAGGCGCAGGTGGTGGCGCCCTTGGGGGCGATCCGCCAGTGGCCGTTCTCCTCGTCGCCGAGGACGGCGGCGAAACAGGCGGCCGAATCGAACCGGGGCAGACACAGCCAGTCGATCGATCCGTCGCGGCCGACGAGGGCGGCGGTCTGGAGATCGCCGATGAGGGCGTAGTCGTCGATGTGTTGCGTCACGCTCGGGCTTTTCCCTGATGCGGCGACGGTCAATCAGCGGGGGCGCGGCGGCGTCCCACCGGTGGGCCGGCGGACGGACCGGCGGGTGGGGCGGCGGCGGGGAGCCGGTCCGGTCAGCGGGACGGAACGGCCCCGGCGGTGTCCGGCTCCGGTGCCCCGGAGGGGTCCGGTCCGGGGGCGTCCGGGGCGGCCGCCTCCTCCCGGTCGCGCTTCTCCCGGCGCACCAGGATCACCCAGCCGACGGGCACCCCGGCCGCGAAGAGCCACCACTGCACGGCGTACGCCATGTGGGAGCCGATGGAGTCGTGGTCGGGCGCGGGGACCGGCTCGATGGTGCCGCCGGCCGGTGCGGGCGCGATCTGCTCGACGTAGCCGCCCAGGACCTCGCGGCCGATCAGCCCGGCCTGCTGCCGGCTGTTGATCAGCATGACCTGCCGCTCGGGCAGGCCCTTCAGGTCCTTGATGCCGCTGGCGCCGGTCGTCTCGTCCGCCTTGAGGCGGCCGGTGATCGTGACCTCGCCCCGGGGGGCCGGCGGCACCGGCGGGTAGGAGCGCTGGTCGGCGGCGGCCGGCACCCAGCCGCGGTTGACCAGGAGGACCCGGCCGTCGCGCAGGACCAGGGGGGTCAGGACGTGCACGCCCACCCGGTCGTCGGAGGAGGTGCGGCGGCGGACGACCACCTCGTGGGCGGTGTCGAAGGTGCCGGTGGCGGTGACCGGGCGCCAGTAGACGGCGCGCGGGACGGTGCGGCCGGGAGAGGTGAGCTCCTCGACCGGGACGGGCTTCGCCGCGATGCTGTCCGCGATCAGGGCGTTCTGGGCGGTCCGGCGTTCGTGCCGGTGGAACTGCCAGAAACCCAGCTCGATCATCGTCGGGACGAGGACCAGAGCCACGAGGGTGAGGATCACCCACTGCCGGGACAACAGGAAGCGGTACACCCCATGACGGTACAACTCGGCCCACGGGGTGTACGCGCGGGGGGTTCGGCCCCGTCGGGGGCCGTCTCGGGAAACGTTTCCTCACACCTTGTCGACGATGCCCACCTTCCCCTCCGCGCGGGCGCAGTGGCCGCCGCAGTACCAGTTGCCCCCGACCTCGACGCCCTGTCCGATGATCTGGACCCGGCAGTGCTCGCAGATCGGCGCCATGCGGTGGATGGCGCAGGCGAAGCAGTCGAAGACGTGGACCGCGCCCTGGGCGTGGACCTCGAAGGACATCCCGTAGTCGTTTCCGCAGACCTCACAACGTGCCATGCGCCACAGGGTGGGGTCCCCGGCGGGCGGACGCGGTCCGGCGCGCCCGCCCGGGCGCGGACGTCACCCGTCTGCCGGGGCCACGTCCCGCAGGAGCTGGGTGTAGGCGGCCTCGTCCACGACGGGCGTGCCGAAGGACCTGGCCTTGAGGGTCTTGGAGGTGGCGGAGTCCGGGTCGTTGGTGACCAGCAGGCTCGTCAGCCGGGAGACGCTGCCGGACACGTGGAGGCCGGCCTCCGCGGTGCGGTCCTCCAGGAGCTCGCGGTCGATGGAGGTGTCCCCGGAGAACGCCACCCGCATGCCCTGCTTGAGCGGCTTGTCCGCCTCGTACCGGCCGGGGTTGGGGTACGGGCAGGCGGGCCGCTTCCGCGAGGGGCGCCAGCTGTTCGCCCGGGAGGGGTACGGGGCCGGGACCGCCGGGGAGGAGTTCCACTCCGTCAGCGGACGGCACTCCAGGAGCGGCAGCCGCACGCCCCGCTCCGCCGCCGCGTGCAGGCTCGGCCGGAACGCCTCGGCGAGCACCCGGGCGTCGTCGAGGGCGTGGTGCGCGCGCCGCTGCACGACGCCGAAGTGCGCGGCGAGCGACTCCAGCTTGTGGTTGGGCAGCGGCAGCGACAGCTCCTTGGCGAGCGCGATCGTGCACAGGCGCTGGCGCACGGGGGCGGTGGACCGCGCACGCGCGTACTCCCGGGCGATCATCTGCCAGTCGAAGATCGCGTTGTGCGCGACGAGCACCCGCCCGTCGAGCCGGGCCGCGAACTCGGGCGCGATCTCCGCGAAGAGCGGCGCGCCCTCCAGGGCGTCGCCGGTCAGCCCGTGGATCCACACCGGGCCGGGGTCGCGCTCGGGGTTGACGAGCGTGTACCAGTGGTCCTCGACGTTCCCCCGGGCGTCCAGCCGGTAGACGGCAGCCGACACTATCCGGTCGTCGCGGGCGAGGCCGGTGGTCTCCACGTCGACGACCGCGTACCCCTGCGGGTAGGCGGCCGGCCACGCTGCTGCTGTCGTGAGGTCGTCGGGCATGGTCATTGAGGATACGGGCCGGGACCGACACTCCTCTCCCCGGTGCCCCCGCGCACCCCCTTCCCCCGGCGGCGGTGGCCCGGATTCCCCTTGTCGGAAGGTGCCAAAGCCCGCTGACAACCCGTCTCACATACTTGTTGGTAACAACGTCTAGCCGCGCCCCGGCCCCCGCCTCTACCGTCGACGGCATGCCGAACCTGCCCGATGTCGTGCTCTGGTCCATACCGGCGTTCGTCCTGCTCACCGTCGTGGAGATGATCAGTCACCGCCTCCGTCCGGACGAGGAGGCCGCCGGGTACGAGGCCAAGGACGCCGCCACCAGCGTCGGCATGGGCCTGGGGAGCCTGGCCTTCGACGCCCTGTGGAAGATCCCCGTGGTGGCGATCTACACCGCCGTCTACGAGCTGACCCCGCTCCGCGTGCCCGTCCTCTGGTGGACCCTCCCGCTCATGCTGCTCGCGCAGGACTTCTTCTACTACTGGCAGCACCGTGGACACCACGTCGTCCGCGTCCTCTGGGCCTGCCACGTCGTCCACCACAGCAGCCGCAGGTTCAACCTCACCACCGCCCTGCGCCAGCCCTGGACCAGCGTGACCTCCTGGCCGTTCTACCTGCCGATGATCGCCCTCGGCGTGCACCCGGCGGCCGTCGCCTTCTGCTACTCGGTCAACCTCGTCTACCAGTTCTGGATCCACACCGAGCGCGTCGGCACGCTGCCCCGGCCCTTCGAGTACGTCTTCAACACCCCCTCCCACCACCGCGTCCACCACGCCTCCCAGGGCGGCTACCTGGACCGGAACTTCGGCGGCATCCTGATCGTCTGGGACCGGATGTTCGGCTCCTGGGTCGGCGAGACCGAGCGGCCCGTCTACGGCCTCACCAAGAACATCGAGACCTACAACCCGCTCCGGGTCGCCACCCACGAGTACGCGGCGATCGCCCGCGACCTGCGGGCCGCGAGCGACTGGCGCGAACGGGCCGGGAGGCTCTTCCGGGGTCCCGGCTGGCAGCCCGGGCCGCCCCCGGCCCCGAAGCCCGGCCCCGCCGCCGGGGAGCCCGCCCCGGAGGCCGCCGCGTGAGCGCCCCCGTCACCGCGCCGCCCGCCGCGCGCGCCGGCGTCCTCCCCCGCGCGCTGCTCGCCGCCCTCGGGCTCGCGACCGCCGTCGACCTGATCTCCCTGCTGGCCGGCGCCGAGCAGGGGCACCAGATCGCCAAGCCGCTCCTGATGCCCCTGCTCGCCGCGTACGCCGCCGTCCGGGGCGCCCCGAAGCTCCTGCTCGCCGCGCTCCTGTTCGGCTGGGGCGGCGACGTCCTCCTGCTCTCCGACGCCGACGGGGCCTTCCTCGCCGGCATGGGTTCCTTCGCCGCCGGGCACGTCTGCTACCTGGCCCTCTTCGGCCGCCGGCGCACGGCCCCGGCGCTCGGCGCCCTGTACGCGGCCGCCCTCGCCGGCACCGTCGTGCTCCTCTGGCCGGGCCTCCCGGCCGAGCTGCGGATTCCCGTCTGCGGGTACGCGCTGCTGCTCACCGCCACGGCCTACCGCGCGAGCGCCCTCGGCCTCCTCGCCGGCGCCGGCGGCGCCCTGTTCCTGCTCTCGGACACCCTCATCGCCACCGGCGTCGCCGCGTGGCCGCAGCCGCCGGTGCCCGACTTCTGGATCATGCTGACCTACACCGCCGCCCAGTGCCTCCTGACCGCGGGGGTCCTCCGCGCCTCCCGGAGCGGGAGGTAGGCGGAGGGGGGAGAGGCGGGGGCCCCGGGCGGGCCCGCCGCCCCCTTTCCCGGGCGGACGGCGACCGCCCCGGGACGCGTCCTCCAGCCACACCGGCGCGACCGCCCCGGGCAGGTCCTCCAGCCACACCGGCGCGACCGCCCCGGGCAGGTCCTACAGCCACACCGGCGCGTCCGCCCCGGGCAGGCCCGGCGGACGCGACCAGCCCGTCGGGCCGCCCTCGTACGCGACGGGCGACAGCGCGTGCCGCAGCCGTCCCAGCGGGCCCTCCGACTCGGTGAGGTGGTCCCCGGGTTCGTACCCCGGCAGCGCGTGCGTCAGCCAGTGGCCCGTCCGCGCGAGGGCGACCCGGACCAGCCGGGTGCCGCCCTCCCGGTCCTGCTCGGTCAGCGACCGCAGGACCGCCGCCGCCAGGAGGTAACCGGTGGCGTGGTCGAGCGCCTGCGCGGGCAGCGCGCCCGGCTCCTCCGCCGAACCCTCCACGACGGCGATCCCGGTCGCGGCCTGCACCAGGGAGTCGAAGCCGCGCCGCCCGCCCCACGGCCCGCGGTCGCCCCAGGCCGAGACCCGGGCCGTGACGAGCCCCGGACGGTGGAGGCCGAAGCGGTCGAGCGCGCCCGGCCGGTAACCGGTCACCAGCACGTCGGCCGCGTCGAGCAGTTCGCCGAAGGCGCGCCGGTCCGAAGGACGGTCCAGGTCGAGGGCGGCCGTCCGCTTGCCGACGTTCGCGTCCGCGTGCTGGTCCGGCAGCTCCGGACGGTCCGGCGGGTCGATCCGCAGCACGTCCGCGCCGAGCAGCGCCAGCGTCCGGGTCGCGACCGGCCCGGCGAGCACCCGGGTCAGGTCCAGGACCCGGAGCGGCCCCGTACGGCGCCGGGGCGGAGTCTCGTCGAGGCGTTCCCGGGTCAGCGGCGGCAGCGACGCCACCTCCCGGCCCTGCGGGTGCGCCGCCCACTCCCCGGGCGTGCGCAGGGCGACGGCCAGGCCCCCGGCCCCGTACACCGCCGTCTCGACCTCGGTGGCCCGCCGGTCGCCGATCGCCGCCGCCACCTCCTCGGCCGACCCGGACGGCACGCCGAGGGCGGCGAGCAGCACCGCCCGGTGGTGCGGGTAGTTGGCGTGGGTGCGGACCCAGCCGTCCGCGGCCCGCCAGAAGCGGGAGAGGGGCGCGAAGTTCACCGGGGCCCGCCCGTCGACCCGCAGGTGGCGCTCGCTCACGAAGGCCGTGGCCACGGCCCCGTCGTCCACCCGGACCGGGCCGGGGAGCCCCGCCCGCTCGATCGCCGCGAGCCCGGCGACCGCGACCGAGGCCCGTGCCAGGGCCATCACCGGCAGCCGGGCCGGCAGCAGTCCCGGGGGTCCCGTGAACGACACCCGGTCGACGAGGGCGGGTTCGCCGCCGAGCGCCGACCACAACAGATCCGTACCGGTGCGCGCCGTCGTGTCCATGCCCGCACTATGGCACCCGGTGCCACGCGAAGGGCCCCGGCGTGGCACACCACACCGGGGCCCGGCCGTTCCGGTTTACCGGCGGACGGCGTCGAGCGCGTCGATCAGACCGGCCCCGTAGAAGCCGTTCTTGTTCTTGCCGCCCTCGCAGACGGCGTCGACCTTCCCGTCGCCCTCGATGTCGTACGGGTTGGTGCAGGCGCGCTTGTCGGCCTGCGCGTACAGCAGCGCCTTGAGCGCCGCCGGGCTCGCGTGGGGGTGCGTCGACTTGATGAGCGCCAGGACGCCCGCCGCGTGCGGCGAGGCCATCGACGTACCGGCCTTGTAGTTGTACCCGCCGTTCACCGTCGTCGACAGGATGCGGCCGTTGACCGCCGGGGCGTCCGGGGTCTGGTACTCGGTGCGGTCACCGCCGGGGGCGGCGACGTCGATCACGCCGAGACCGTAGTTGGAGTAGGACGCCTTCAGGTCCTTGGCCCCGGTCGCGGAGACGGTGACGACGCCCGGCAGCATCGCCGGGTAGTCGAAGCACTCCTTCGGGTCGATGACCCGGTCGCCCGGCGTGGAGTCGTTCGGGCTGCTGTTGTCGAGGATCGAGTCGGCCGCCAGGTCGAACTTGGAGTTGCCGGCCGCCGCGACGTTGACCGTGCCCCTGCGCTCCGCGTAGCGGGTGGCGCGGGTGACGGCCTCGATGAGGGCCTTCTGGTCCGCGTCGTTCTTGCACGCGAACATCCACGGGTCGGTGTAGTAGCTGTTGTTCGTGATGTCGATGCCGTGCTCGGCCGCCCACACGAAGCCGCAGACCACGGCCTCCGTGTAGAAGAAGCCGTCCGGGGTGGACACCTTGATGCCGGCGAGCTTCACGCCCGGCGCGACACCGGTGACGCCGGTGCCGTTCTTGGCGGCGGCGATCGTGCCGGCGACGTGCGTGCCGTGGTCGCTCTCGCCCGGGTTCGGCCGCCAGGAGCCGGCGGTGGTGTCCGGCTTGCCGGACACGCAGTTGGCGGACTTCGCGGCGTTGAAGTTCGGCGCCAGGTCCGGGTGGGTGTCGTCCACGCCCGTGTCGATGACGCCGACGGTCACGCGCTTGCTGCCGAGCGTCCGCTGGTGGGCCTTGTCGGCCTTGATCGCCGGAAGGTCCCACTGGAGGGGCTCGAGCGCGTCCTGCTCGTCCGTCGCCCGGGCCGCGGCGGCCTCGGCCTCGGCGCGGGTCAGCGTCTGCGCGCCCTCGCCGACGGAGTCGTCGGTCTGTACGGAGAGCGGAGCGGTACGGGTCGCGCCGGCCGACACCACGCCGCGCGCCTTGCGTATCGTCTGCGCGAACTCCGGGTTCTGCGAGTGGACGACCACCACGCCTATCTGGTCGTACGAGACGACGATCGTGCCGCCCGCGGCGGCTATCGCCTTCTTCACCGACCTGGCGGCCGAGCGGCCCCCGTCGACGTTCACGACGTACGACAGGACCGGCCCGTTCGCCGCGGGGGTGGAGGCCGCCGGGGCGTCGCTCAGTTCCGCGGCGGTGGCGGCGCCGGTGGGAAGGAAGCCGAGCGAGGCCGTGAGCGCGAGACCAACGGGCAGAGCGAGAGCTCGGCCGCGCCTCGATCCCAGATGAGCCATGGGTTCTCCACATCATCCGTATGTACTGGCCGCGCGCGGGTTTACGCGCGGTCAGGTGCATGACGAGTGAAGCTATCGCCGTTCTTCCTTCCCGATCAATGAGTTGAGAAGACTTCATGAAGATCTGCCCGAGAAAATCCTCGGGGTGAACCGCTTCGCTTCCTCCTCCGTGCCGTTGTGCAGGGGAGGGCTCCACCCGGAACCCCGGCTCCCGCACCCCGGTGGAGCCCCCTCCGAGCAAGCCGTCCGCCCCGCGTCACGAGGAGAGTCCGTGGCTACCGAAGCACCGCCGCCAGCCCGCAACGGCACGGAGACCGAGCAGGGTCCCGCGTCGCCCACCACGGAGCAGTTCATCGAGGTGCAGGAAGGCGCGGAGTTCGGCGAACTGCGCCGCACGTACCGGTCGTTCGCCTTCCCCCTCACCCTCGCCTTCATCGCCTGGTACCTGCTGTACGTGCTGCTCTCCAACTACGCGGGCGGCTTCATGGGGACCAAGCTCTTCGGCAACGTCAACGTGGCGCTCGTCCTGGGCCTGGGCCAGTTCCTCACCACGTTCCTCATCGCCTGGCTCTACTCGCGGCACGCGGCGAACAAGCTCGACCCCCGGGCCGAGGCCATCAAGTCCCGTATGGAGGGCGACGCATGAGCACCCCCGTCCTGCTCGCGGCGGGCAACGCCACCAGCGAGCACCGGCCCCTGATCATCGCCCTGTTCGGCGCCTTCGTGATCGCGACCCTCGTCATCACCGTGTGGGCCGGCCGGCAGACCCGCAGCGCCGCCGACTTCTACGCCGGCGGACGCCAGTTCACCGGCTTCCAGAACGGCCTGGCGATCTCCGGCGACTACATGTCCGCCGCGTCCTTCCTCGGCATCGCCGGAGCCATCGCCCTCTTCGGCTACGACGGCTTCCTCTACTCGATCGGCTTCCTCGTCGCCTGGCTCGTCGCCCTGCTCCTGGTCGCCGAACCGCTGCGCAACTCCGGCCGGTTCACCATGGGCGACGTCCTCGCCTACCGGATGCGCCAGCGCCCGGTCCGCACCGCCGCCGGCACCTCCACCATCGTCGTCTCGATCTTCTACCTGCTCGCGCAGATGGCCGGAGCGGGCGTCCTCGTCTCGCTGCTGCTCGGCATCACCAGCGACGGCGGCAAGATCGCGATCGTCGCCCTCGTCGGCGTCCTGATGATCGTGTACGTGACCGTCGGCGGCATGAAGGGCACCACCTGGGTTCAGATGGTCAAGGCCGTCCTGCTCATCGCGGGCACGCTCCTGATCACCTTCCTCATCCTGCTGAAGTTCCACTTCAACCTGTCGGAACTGCTCGGCGCGGCCGCCTCCAACAGCGGCAAGGGGCAGGCGTTCCTGGAGCCCGGCCTCAAGTACGGCGTCAGCGCGACCTCGAAGCTCGACTTCCTCTCGCTCGGCATCGCGCTCGTCCTCGGCACGGCCGGCCTGCCCCACATCCTGATCCGCTTCTACACCGTCCCGACCGCCAAGGCCGCCCGCAAGTCGGTCAACTGGGCCATCGGCATCATCGGCGCCTTCTACCTGATGACGATCGTCCTGGGCTTCGGCGCCGCCGCCCTGCTCAAGAACGGCGACATCGTCGCCTCCAACAAGGCCGGCAACACGGCCGCCCCGCTCGCGGCCCTGGAGGTCGGCGGCGGAGCCGGTTCCACCGGCGGCGCGATCCTCCTCGCCGTCATCTCGGCGGTCGCCTTCGCCACCATCCTCGCCGTCGTCGCCGGACTGACCCTGGCCTCCTCGTCGTCCTTCGCCCACGACATCTACGCCAACGTCATCCGGCGCGGGAAGGCCACGGAGAAGGAGGAGATGAGGGCCGCCCGCTGGGCGACGGTCCTCATCGGCGTCGTCTCCATCGCGCTCGGCGCCCTGGCCCGCGACCTCAACGTCGCCGGTCTGGTGGCCCTCGCCTTCGCGGTCGCCGCCTCCGCCAACCTGCCGACGATCCTCTACTCGCTCTTCTGGAAGCGGTTCACCACCCGGGGCGCGCTCTGGTCGATCTACGGCGGTCTGGTCTCCGCCGTCGTCCTGGTCCTGTTCTCGCCCGTCGTCTCCGGCAAGCCGACCTCGATGTTCAAGGGCGCCGACTTCTACTGGTTCCCGCTGGAGAACCCCGGGCTCGTCTCCATCCCGCTCGGCTTCCTGCTCGGCTGGCTGGGCTCGGTCCTCTCCAAGGAGGAGCCGGACAAGGGCAAGTACGCGGAGCTGGAGGTCAAGTCCCTCACCGGCGTCGGAGCGCACTGAACCGTATACGTTCCGCCACGCACGGACGGCCGCGTCGTAGAGTTCTACGACGCGGCCTCGCCGTTCCTCGTGACAATCGGTCCTGACCGGCGCGGGACCGCTCGCGTAGGCTCGGAAGAGGCGATCGGAACGAACCGATCCACAGAACGGGGAGGGGGCCCACCGTGCTCATCGACACCTTCGGCCGGGTCGCCACCGACCTGCGCGTCTCGCTCACGGACCGGTGCAACCTGCGCTGCACCTACTGCATGCCGGAAGAGGGCCTCCAGTGGCTCGCCAAGCCGGACCTCCTCACGGACGACGAGATCGTCCGGCTGGTCCGCGTGGCCGTCACCGGCCTCGGCGTCACCGAGGTCCGCTTCACCGGCGGCGAACCGCTGCTCCGCCCCGGCCTCGCCGGGATCGTCGAGCGCTGCGCCGCCCTGGAACCCCGCCCCCGGATGTCCCTCACCACCAACGGCATCGGGCTCAAGCGCACCGCGGCCGCACTGAAGGCCGCCGGCCTCGACCGGGTCAACGTCTCCCTCGACACCCTGCGCCCCGACGTCTTCAAGACCCTCACCCGCCGCGACCGGCACCGGGACGTCCTCGACGGGATGGCCGCCGCCCGCGACGCCGGCCTCACCCCGGTCAAGGTCAACGCCGTCCTGATGCCCGGACTGAACGACGACGAGGCCCCCGACCTCCTCGCCTGGGCGATCGCGGAGGGGTACGAGCTCCGCTTCATCGAGCAGATGCCGCTCGACGCCCAGCACGGCTGGAAGCGCGACGGCATGATCACCGCGGAGGACATCCTGGAGTCCCTGCGCACCCGCTTCACCCTGATCCCGGAGGACGCGGACGAACGCGGCTCGGCCCCCGCCGAGCGCTGGACCGTCGACGGCGGGCCGCACGCGGTCGGCGTCATCGCCTCCGTCACCCGCCCGTTCTGCCGCGCCTGCGACCGGACCCGGCTCACCGCCGACGGCCAGGTCCGCACCTGCCTCTTCGCCACCGAGGAGACCGACCTGCGGGCCGCGCTCCGCTCGGGCGCGGAGGACGCCGAGATCGCGGAGATCTGGAAGAGGGCCATGTGGGGCAAGAAGGCCGGCTCCGGCCTCGACGCCCCGGACTTCCTCCAGCCCGACCGCCCGATGTCGGCGATCGGCGGCTGAGGCCCGCCCCGGCCAGCCGGACGGGCCCGGGGGACCCGCCCCGGGCACCAGCCCCGAACCTCGGCGGCCGCCCCGCGCGCGCCGGTCAGGCGCCGTCCGGCGGGGCCGCGGACTCCCAGTCGGCCAGCGGGACGACGTCCTTCAGGAAACCCCGTACGTCCAGGAACCGGGAGAGGTCCTCGCGGTGCTCGTCGCACGCGATCCAGGTCTTGCGGCGCTCGGGCGTGTGCGTCCGGGGGTTGTTCCACGCGAGCACCCAGACGGCGTCGGCGCGGCAGCCCTTGGCGGAGCAGATCGGCTTCTCTTCGTTCACCCGGCCCATTGTCCGGCAAAGGCGATGCCGAGCAGCCACGGGGGGAGCTGCCCGGCATCGGTCTCTCGCTCCGACGGGGGATGCGGAGCGCGTAGGAAGTATGTCACGGCACATGGGGTCGGGTGCACTGGAACCTCATGATTGATTTGAGCTTTTCTTGAGGTTTCCGGCCACGAATCGTGATCAGTTCCGGCCGTACGGGCGGCCCGGGTCCGGGTCCGCGTCCACCGCCGTCCCCCCGGCGCCGAGCGCGGGCCGCACCGGGGCCGGCATGAACGTGGACGGGAGGGAGGGCGCCGTCTCGCGCCCCGCGTTGGCGATCACCACGGCGACGTACGGCAGGAGGGCGCCCAGGGCGAGGGCCACGAAGGCCACGTGCCGTTCGACGTTCCAGAGCGCCGCGGCGGCGATCACGGAGAGCGTCCGGACCGTCATCGAGATGACGTACCTCCGCTGCCGCCCCCGGACGTCGTCGGCGAGCCCCTGCCGGGCCCCGGTGATCCGGAAGACCTCGGTTTCGCCACGCTTCGGCATCGCCGTTCACCACCCGCCGGTCGTGCCGGACCCACCCCGGTCCGGTCCTCGTTCCACGGTACGCCCGCCCTCCGGCGCGGACGAGACCGGGGCACGTATGGCGCTGTCCGACATGCGCCGGATGCCGGGAAGGCCGAGACTGGGTCCACATGCGTACAAGGAGGCGACTATGGGTTGGTTGTGGGCGATCATCGTGGGACTCGTCCTCGGTCTGATCGCGAAGGCGATCCTGCCGGGCAAGCAGCAGATCCCGCTGTGGCTGACGGTCGTGTTCGGCATCCTCGGCAGTGTCCTCGGCAACGCGGTCGCGACCTGGATCGGGGTGAACGACACCAAGGGCATCGACTGGATCCGCCATCTCCTCCAGCTGATCGGCGCGGTCGCCGTCGTCGGCGTGGGCGACACGTTGTGGGCCTCGCTCCGGGGCAACCGGCAGCGGACCTGAACACCCGGACGAAAACCGGGAGGCCCGGTACGGCACGTGGTGTGCCGTACCGGGCCTCCCGGTTTCCGCGCGGACCCGCCGGGTCCGTCAGGCGCCCGCGTACTCGATCGCCGCCAGGTTCTTCTTCCCGCGCCGCAGCACCAGCCAGCGGCCGTGCAGCAGGTCGTCCGCCGACACCTCGGCGTCCTCGGCGGTGACCTTCGCGTTGTTCACGTACGCCCCGCCCTCCTTCACCGTCCGGCGCGCCGCCGACTTGCTCGCCACCAGGCCGACCTCCGCGAACAGGTCCACCACCTGGCCCAGCTCCGACACGCGCGCGTGCGGCAGCTCGGACAGGGCCGCGGACAGGGTCGCCGGATCCAGCTCCGCCAGGTCGCCCTGGCCGAACAGCGCCCTGGAGGCGGCGATGACGGCCGCGCACTGCCCGGCGCCGTGCACCAGGGTGGTCAGCTCCTCCGCCAGCGCCCGCTGCGCGGCCCGCGCCTGCGGCCGCTCGGCGGTCTGCGCCTCCAGCTCCTCCAGCTCCTCGCGGGACTTGAAGGACAGGATGCGCATGTACGTCGAGATGTCCCGGTCGTCCACGTTCAGCCAGAACTGGTAGAACGCGTACGGCGTGGTCATCTCCGGGTCCAGCCAGACGGCCCCGCTCTCGGTCTTGCCGAACTTGGTGCCGTCCGCCTTGACCATCAGCGGGGTCGCGAGCGCGTGGACCTCGGCCCCCGGCTCCAGGCGGTGGATCAGGTCGAGCCCGGCCACCAGGTTGCCCCACTGGTCCGAGCCGCCCTGCTGGAGCGTGCAGCCGTAGCGGCGGTACAGCTCCAGGAAGTCCATGCCCTGGAGGAGCTGGTAGCTGAACTCGGTGTAGCTGATGCCCTGCTCGGACTCCAGGCGCCGGGCCACGGAGTCCTTGGTCAGCATCTTGTTGACCCGGAAGTGCTTGCCGATGTCCCGCAGGAACTCGATCGCGGAGAGCCCGGCGGTCCAGTCCAGGTTGTTCACCATGACCGCCGCGTTCTCCCCCTCGAAGGAGAGGAACGGCTCGATCTGGGTCCGCAGCCGGTTCACCCAGTTCGCGACCGTCTCGGGGTCGTTCAGGGTGCGCTCGGCCGTCGGCCGCGGGTCACCGATCTGCCCGGTGGCCCCGCCGACCAGCGCCAGCGGCCGGTGCCCGGCCCGCTGGAGCCGGCGGACGGTGAGGACCTGGACCAGGTGGCCGACGTGGAGACTGGCCGCGGTCGGGTCGAAACCGCAATAGAAGGTGACCGGACCGTCCGCGAGAGCCTTGCGCAGTGCGTCCTCGTCGGTGGACTGGGCGAAGAGCCCGCGCCACTTCAGCTCGTCGACGATGTCGGTCACGTCGTCCGTCTCCTTAGTGATGCTTAGTGGTTATGGTTGTCTCAGTCTAGGCGGGTCAGACCCCCTTGCTGACCGAGCTCATGTGGAAGTCCGGCACCCGCAGGGCGGGCATCGCGGCCCGGGTGAACCAGTCGCTCCACTCGCGCGGCAGCGTCTTCTCCGTACGGCCCGCCTCGGAGGCCCGCGACAGCAGGTCCACCGGCGACTCGTTGAACCGGAAGTTGTTCACCTCGCCGACCACCTCGCCGTCCTCGACGAGGTAGACGCCGTCCCGGGTCAGCCCGGTGAGCAGCAGCGTCGCCGGGTCGACCTCGCGGATGTACCAGAGGCAGGTCAGCAGCAGACCGCGCCCGGTGGAGGCCACCATCTCCTCCAGGGAGCGCTCCCCGCCGCCGTCCAGGATCAGGTTCCCCGCCCCGGGGGCCACGGGCAGCCGGGTGAGCTCCGCCGAGTGCCGGGTGGTGACCAGCCGCTCCAGCCTCCCGTCCCGCATCCAGTCGGTCGGACCCACCGGCAGGCCGTTGTCGAAGACGGACGAGTCGTCGCCGGAGGAGTGCGCGATCACGAACGGAGCGGACTCCAGGCCCGGCTCCTTCGGGTCGCTGCGCAGCGTCAGCGGCAGCGGCGAGAGCGTCTCGCCGAGCCGGGTGCCGCCGCCGGGCTTGGAGAAGACCGTGCGCCCCTCCACCGCGTCCCGGGCCGCGGCGTTCCACTGCTGGTAGATCAGCAGGTCGGCCACGGCGGTCGGCGGCAGCAGCGTCTCGTACCGCCCGGCGGGCAGCTCGATCCGCCGCTCCGCCCAGCCGAGCCGGACCGCCAGCTCGGCGTCGAGCGCCGCCGGGTCCACGTCCCCGAAGTCCCGCGTCGCGCGCCCGGCCCAGGCGGAGCGCGAGAGGTCGGGGGACTTGGCGTTCAGCTCCAGCGTCCCGTTCGGCTGGTCGTGGCGGAGCCGCAGCCCCGTCGACGTGCCCAGGTAGGTGGAGGTCAGCTGGTGGTGGGCGAAGCCGTACAGCTCCCGGCCGCCGGCCCGGGCCCGGGCGAAGGCCTCGCCGAGCGCGGGCGCGAAGTCGTCGAAGACGGCGGAGGAGGTCTCGGCCGGGGCGTCCGTGAAATCGGGGGAGACGGGCACGCCCTCCACCAGCGGCCGCGCGTCCTCGGCGGGCCCGGCGGAGCGGGCGGCCTCCTCGGCGGCCCGGACCAGGGGCTCCAGGTCGTCCGCGGTCACGGCGGACCGGGAGACGACGCCGGAGGCGGTGCCCCGGGCGCCGTCGACGGTCGCGATCACCGTGAGCGTGCGGCCCCGGGTCACGCCGTTCGTGGTGAGGGAGTTCCCCGCCCAGCGCAGGTTGGCCGAGGACTCCTCGTCCGCGATGACGACACACCCGTCGGCGCGGGACAGCTCCAGGGCCCGCTCGACGATCTCGTACGGCTTGCTGACGCGGCTCATCGACCGGCCTCCTGCGTCGTGTTCAGGCTGTGCTTACCCCGGGGGCGACCCCCGGACCCCCGGCGGGGGGTCCCGTGCGCCGTGGTCGCGCTCATCGACCGGCCTCCTGCGTCGTGTTCAGAATGTTGACGCCCCGGAAGAGGGCGGAGGGGCAGCCGTGGGACACCGCCGCGACCTGGCCGGGCTGGGCCTTGCCGCAGTTGAAGGCGCCGCCCAGGACGTACGTCTGCGGACCGCCGACCTGCTCCATCGAGCCCCAGAAGTCCGTGGTCGTCGCCTGGTACGCGACGTCCCGGAGCTGACCGGCGAGCCGCCCGTTCTCGATGCGGAAGAAGCGCTGGCCGGTGAACTGGAAGTTGTACCGCTGCATGTCGATCGACCAGGACCGGTCGCCGACCACGTAGATGCCCCGCTCCACGCCCCCGATCAGGTCCTCCGTCGACAGACCGCCCGGGTCCGGCCGGAGCGAGACGTTCGCCATCCGCTGCACCGGCACGTGCGCGGGGGAGTCCGCGAAGGCGCAGCCGTTCGACCGGCCGAGGCCGGTGAGCTTCGCGATCCGCCGGTCCGTCTGGTAGCCGACGAGCGTGCCGTCCTTCACCAGGTCCCAGGACTGCGCCTCGACGCCCTCGTCGTCGTAGCCGACGGTCGCGAGCCCGTGCTCGACGGTCCGGTCACCCGTCACGTTCATGACCGAGGAGCCGTACGCCAGCTTGCCCAGCCGGTCGAAGGTGGCGAAGGACGTGCCCGCGTACGCCGCCTCGTAGCCGAGGGCCCGGTCCAGCTCGGTGGCGTGCCCGATCGACTCGTGGATGGTCAACCACAGGTTGGACGGGTCCACGACCAGGTCGTACCGGCCCGCCTCCACGCTCGGCGCCCGCATCTTCTCGGCGAGCAGCTCCGGAATCCCGTCCAGCTCCTCGTCCCAGTCCCAGCCCGTGCCGGTCAGGTACTCCCAGCCGCGCCCGGCCGGCGGCGCGATCGTCCGCATCGAGTCGAACCCGCCGGTCGCCCCGTCCACGGCCACCGCCGTGAGCTGCGGGTGCAGCCGCACGCGCTGCTGGGTGGTCACGGTGCCGGCCGTGTCCGCGTAGAACTTGTTCTCGTGGACGGTGAGCAGCGAGGCGTCCACGTGCGCCACGCCCTCCGCGCGCAGCAGCCGCGCGCTCCAGTCGGCGAGCAGCGCGCTCTTTTCCTCGGCGGGCACCGAGAAGGGGTCGATCTCGTACGAGGAGATCCACACCTTGTCCTCGTGCACCGGCTCCGCCGCCAGCTCCACGCGCTCCTTCGAGCCGGCCGCCGCGATCACCTTCGCCGACAGCCTGGCCATGGCGACCGCCTGCGAGGCGACCCGCGCGGCCCCGTCCATGGTCAGGTCGACGCCGGAGGCGAACCCCCAGGCCCCGCCGTGCACCACCCGCACCGCGTAGCCGAGGTCCGTGGTGTCCGAGGAACCGGACGGTCTGGCGTCGCGCAACCGCCAGGAGGCGCTGCGCACCCGCTCCAGGCGGAAGTCCGCGTGCTCGGCGCCCAGCGCGCGCGCCCGGGCGAGCGCCGCGTCGGCGAGCGCCCGCAGGGGCAGCGCGGCGAACGAAGGGTCGATCTGATGGACCACGAGCGGCCTCGCTCTCGGTGATCGGAAGACGGCATGGAACTGTCCGGGAAGTCAATCACGGGAGGGGCGGCCGGGGCGCCGCATTGGAAGGGCGGCTCCGGCGGCCCCCGCCCAACGGGGCCCTCGGCGAAGGGCATTGGAGGAGCGGCACAACCCGCGCCCGTTCCCCCGGGGCGGCCCGCCGGTGCCCCCGCGCCGGTCCGCCGCCGTACCCGGCGCACCCCCGCCGGCGCCCCGGCCACCGGGCCCGCCCGGGAGGCGCGGACCGTCCCGCGCCTCCCGGGCGCCGGACCGGGCCCGCCGGGCACCCGTCCCCGGTGCCCGTGGTCTGTAGGGACCCGACAGCGCGGCCCGTACGCCACTGTCGGAGGTCGATTCCTCATGTCGGGAGCGGTACCGATAGGTTTTCGGCTACCAGACCGCTATCGAAAGGGTGATCCGTTGAGCCGCTCGGTTCTCGTCACCGGAGGAAACCGGGGCATCGGCCTCGCCATCGCCCGCGCGTTCGCCGAGGCCGGCGACAGGGTCGCGTACACCTACCGTTCCGGCGAGCCGCCGGCCGTCCTGGCCGGGCTCGGCTGCCTGGCCGTGAGGTGCGACATCACCGACGGCGAGCAGGTGGAGCGGGCGTACAAGGAGATCGAGGAGAAGCACGGTCCGGTGGAGGTCCTCGTGGCCAACGCCGGCGTGACGAAGGACCAGCTCCTCATGCGGATGTCCGAGGAGGACTTCACCTCCGTCGTCGACACCAACCTCACCGGCACCTTCCGGGTCGTCAAGCGCGCCAACCGGGGGATGCTGCGGGCCAAGAAGGGCCGCGTCGTCCTGATCTCCTCGGTCGTCGGACTGCTCGGCTCGGCGGGGCAGGCCAACTACGCCGCCTCCAAGGCCGGTCTGGTCGGCTTCGCCCGCTCGCTCGCGCGCGAGCTGGGCTCCCGCAACATCACCTTCAACGTCGTCGCCCCCGGCTTCGTCGACACCGACATGACCTCGGTGCTCACCGACGAGCAGCGCGCGGGCATCGTGTCCCAGGTGCCGCTGGGCCGTTACGCGCAGCCCGAGGAGATCGCCGCCGCGGTGAGGTTCCTCGCCTCCGACGACGCCGCGTACATCACTGGAGCCGTCATCCCGGTTGACGGCGGATTGGGCATGGGTCACTGATCACCATGAGTGGAATTCTCGAGGGCAAGCGCATCCTGATCACCGGTGTGCTGATGGAGTCCTCCATCGCCTTCCACGCCGCGAAGCTGGCCCAGGAGCAGGGCGCGGAGATCATCCTCACCGCCTGGCCCCGGCCCACGCTCACCGAGCGCATCGCCAAGAAGCTCCCCCGCCCCGACGACGTCAAGGTCCTGGAGCTCGACGTCTCCAACGACGAGCACCTCGCGCGCCTGGAGGGCCAGGTCCGCGAGCACCTCGGCGACCGCCTCGACGGCGTCGTGCACTCCATCGGCTTCGCCCCGCAGGACGCGCTCGGCGGCAACTTCCTCAACACGCCGTTCGAGTCCGTCGCCACCGCCATGCACGTCTCGGCCTTCTCCCTGAAGTCCCTGACGGTGGCGCTGCTGCCGCTGATGAACGAGGGCGGCTCCGTCGTCGGCCTCACCTTCGACGCGCAGTACGCCTGGCCGCAGTACGACTGGATGGGCCCGGCCAAGGCCGCACTGGAGGCCACCAGCCGCTACATGGCCCGTGACCTGGGCAAGCGGGACATCCGCTGCAACCTGATCTCGGCGGGCCCGCTCGGGTCGATGGCCGCCAAGTCCATCCCGGGCTTCAGCGACCTCGCCGCCGTCTGGGACGACCGCTCCCCGCTGGCGTGGGACCTCACCGACCCGGAGCCGGCCGGCCGCGGCATCGTGGCGCTGCTCTCCGACTGGTTCCCGAAGACGACGGGCGAGATCATCCACGTCGACGGCGGCCTGCACGCGATCGGCGCCTGACGCCCGCCGTACGGCCAGGGGCCGTGCGCCCGCCCCCCTCCGGGGGCGGCGCGCACGGCCCCTTTCCCGTCCCGCCTCCCGGGCCCCCGGACCGCTCGACTCGAAAAGTGGCCCGAACGGCCCCAGACTGGTGCGGAGCGTGAAGGTCCGCCGCTGACGGGGAGGAGGTACGGACATGCGGGTGATGCGCCACGGAATCGGGGCGTTCGTCTCGGTCGCCGTCCTGCTGACCGGAACCGTCGCCGAAGTGCGTGCGGCGACCGTCCCGGCCGTCGCGGCGGAGGAACCGGAGGACTTCGGCGCCTCCTGCCGCACCGACGTCGAGGGCTCCCGCGTCACCGCCCACTGCCAGAACCCGTACCCCCGCACCGACCGGGTCCGCCTCCACGTCGAGTGCGAACGCTGGTGGGACGTGGACACCGACAGCGCCCCCGTGGACGTCGCCCCCGCCGGCTACGCCCGGATCTCCGGCCGCTGCTGGAAGGAGGTCCGGTCCGCCTGGCTCACGCACCAGCCGGCGGACCCGGCTCCGGCTCCGGGGCCGGACCGCGGTCCCGTTCCCGCCGCTCCTCCCGCGCCGGGCTCCTGAGGCACAGGAAGGGGTAGCGGGCCGCCTCCGCGCCGGCGCGCTCGGCGTCGCCGTCCCGGATCGCGTCCACCAGGCGCGCGTGGTCCATGCGGTTCTCCGGCCGCAGCTCCCGGCCCACGTCGTCCCGCAGCCACTGCCGCAGCAGGTCGCCCAGGTCCGCGTAGAGCTCCGTCAGGACCTCGTTGCCGGCGGCGGAGACGACCGCCTGGTGGAAGGCCGCGTCCACGGTCACGAACCGTTCCGCGTCTCCCGAGTCCCACGCCTCCTCGCGCCGTACGAGCAGGGCTTCGAGCTGCTTCAGGTCCCGCTCCGAACGCCGCTCCGCCGCGAACCGCGCCGCGGCGGCCTCCAGGGTCGAGCGCAGCTCGGCGACGTGCCGGGGGTCGGAGCCCGTGAAGCGCCGGTGCATGACGCCCGCCAGCTCGCTGGTGGCGACGACGTACGTCCCGGAGCCCTGCCGGATGTCGAGCAGGCCGTTGTGCGCGAGGGCGCGGACCGCCTCGCGCACGGTGTTGCGGGCCACGCCCAGCTGTTCGACCAGCTCGGGTTCGGTCGGGATGCGCGATCCCACCGGCCACTCGCCGGAGGTGATCTGGTTGCGCAGCTCGGCGATCACCTGGTCGGAGAGACCCGTGCGCCGGGGATGGCCGAGGGCCATGGGACACCTTCCCGTTCGTTCGAGATTGGACAACCAATCATCCCATGATTCTATGATGGCCTCATGCCTGACGAGCCGAATCCCCTCGAACCCGCCGTGCGCACGGCCGCCCCGACCGCGACCGCGACCGGGGCCACGGCCGTCCGGAAGACCACCGGCGGTCCTCCCGCGACGGACCGCGCGGGCTCCTCCGGCGCGGCGGACCGGGCGCACCGCCGGCTCCTCGGCACGGTCGCCGTCGGACTCGTCCTGGCCGCGCTCAACCTGCGCCCCGCCATCACCAGCCTCGGCGCCCTCCTCGAAGAGGTCGGCGACGGGCTCCGCATGAGTGGCAGCGTCGCCGGCGTCCTCACCTCCGTACCGCCGCTCTGCTTCGCGGTCTTCGGCATCACCGCCCCGCGCCTCGCCCGCCGCTTCGGCCCCGCCGCCGTCGTCTGCGCGGGCATGGCCGCGATCTTCACCGGCCTCCTCCTCCGGCCCTTCGCCGGCGGCACCGCCGGCTTCCTCGCGGCCAGCGCCCTCGCCCTGATGGGCATCGCCGTCAGCAACGTCCTGATGCCCGTCGTCGTCAAGCGGTACTTCCCCGACCGCGTCGGCACCATGACCGGCCTCTACTCCATGGCGCTCGCCCTCGGCACCTCCGTCGCCGCGGCCGCGACCGTCCCGGTGACCGACGCCCTCGGCGGCGACTGGCGCCTCGGCCTCGGGGTCTGGGCCGTCCTCGCCGCGCTCGCCGTCCTGCCCTGGCTCCCGCTCGTGCGCGACCGCGACGGCCGTGACCGCGACGGCCGGGCCCACGGCGGCCGTGACCGCCGTACGGAGGAGGGGGGCGCGGCCGCGGCACGGACCCCGGCCGGGACCGCCGCCGCGGCACCGGCCGCCGGGCCCGCCGCCCCGCCGCGCGTCGCCCGCAGCCGTACCGCCTGGGCCCTCGGCGTCTTCTTCGGCCTCCAGGCCACCGGCGCCTACATCACCATGGGCTGGATGCCGCAGATCTTCCGTGACGCGGGCGTCCCCGCCTCCACCGCCGGCGTGCTCCTCGCCGTCACCATGGTCATGGGCGTCCCGCTGGCCTTCGTCATCCCCCGGCTCGCGAGCCGCATGAGGAACCAGGGCCCGATCGTCGTCGTCCTCGGCCTGTGCGGCCTCGGCGGCTACACCGGCCTCCTCCTCGCCCCGGCCGCCGGTGCCTGGGCCTGGGCCGTGCTGCTCGGCGTCTCCAACTGCGCCTTCCCGCTCGCCCTCACCATGATCGGCATGCGCTCGCGCACCGGCGCCGGCGTCGCCCGCCTCTCCGCCTTCGCCCAGAGCGTCGGCTACCTCATCTCGATCCCCGGCCCCCTCCTCGTCGGCGTGCTCTACCAGCACACCGGCGGCTGGGGACTGCCCGTCGCCCTCATGGGCGGACTGATGGTGCCGCAGATGATCGTCGGGACCCTGGCGGGCCGGGACCGGACGGTCGAGGACGAATGCTGAACGGGACCGGGCGGCCGGGAGCCGGCGCCGGGGTGCGAGACTGTCCCCATGCCAGTCCTCGAACCCAACCCCCCGAACGGGCAGAAGAAGCTGCTCGTCGTGCTCGGCGCGATGCTCGCCATCACGGTCGTCATCGCCGTCATCGCGTCGGTCGCCTCCCCGTGACGTGAGCCCCGGCGGCGCGCCGGCCCGGTCCTCGGGGCGGCGCGGCCCCCGGCCGGCGCGAGCCTCTCCAGACCGATGCGATCCCCCGGGGCGGTGCGGGTCTCTCCGGCCGGTGCGCCCCCGGGCGGGACCGGCTCCGGGCGGGACCGGCTCCGGTCCGGGCCCCGGTGGTGGGGACAGCCCCCGTATCCCCTAGGGGGCGGGTGTCAGGGTCATGTGGGTGGATCACCGGATGGGCCGCGGCCCCCGCGCTCCGTACGGTGGAGATCACGGCGGAAGCGAGATCACACCCCTGGAGGCGGCCATGCCGACCCGTACGCGCAGCGGCGTCCCGACGACCACGACGGCCGGCGTCGACAACCGTCTCTCCTGGTGGGCCCTCGCCCTTCCGGCGGCCGCGTTCGTCGCCCTGCTGCTCCTCGTGACCGGGCCGGGAGGGACCGGCGCGCCCGCGAGCGACGCGGCGGTGGGCCGGCTCCTGGAGCGGGTCCAGCAAACGCTCTCTCTCTGAGTCGGCGCGCCCCTTTTCATGCGAAGCTGTGGACCATGAGCGTCGACACACCCCGCAGGATCGTGCTGCTCCGGCACGCGAAGGCAGACTGGCCCCAGGTGTCCGACCACGAGCGGCCCCTCGCGGAACGAGGCCGCTCGGACGCCCCGGTCGCGGGCCGCAGGCTCGCCGAGTCCGGCATCGGCTTCGACCTGGCCCTCTGCTCGACCGCCGTCAGAACCAGGGAGACCTGGAAGCTGGCCGTGCAGGAACTGCCGGAGCGCCCCAGGACCGTGTACGAGGACCGGCTGTACGAGGCTTCGCTCGGCGAGCTCATCGCCCTGCTCAACGACGTCCCCGAAGAGGTCTCCGACCTCCTGGTCATCGGCCACAACCCCGGCATGCACGCCCTCGCCGACGCCCTGGCGGGCACGGCCGAGGGCGACACCGCGGCCCGGATGAACCGCAGCGGCTTCCCCACCTCCGCCTTCGCCGTCATCACCTTCGACGGCTCCTGGAAGTCGGTGGAGCACGGCGTGGGCCGCCTCGTCGAGTTCTGGACCCCGCACGACTGACGGTCCCGCGTCCCGGCCCGTGCACGACCGACGGTTCCGCGTCCTGCTCCGTGCGCGACCGACGGTTCTGCGTCCCGGCTCCTGCACGACCGACGGGACCCCGTCCCGGCCCGTGCACGACCTGACGGGACCCCGTCCCGATCCGTACGCACCGGGGCCCGGCCGTTCCCGACGGCCGGGCCCCGGTGCCGTCACGACCGGCCCCGGAGCCGGTCGTGACGGCTCAGTGCAGCAGGTCCTCGCCGCCGTCCGCCGCCTCGACCTCTTCGCGCGTGATCCCGAGGAGGTAGAGGACGGTGTCCAGGAACGGCACGTTCACCGCCGTGTCGGCCGCCTTGCGGACCACCGGCTTGGCGTTGAACGCCACCCCGAGCCCGGCCGCGTTCAGCATGTCCAGGTCGTTCGCCCCGTCCCCGACGGCCACGGTCTGCGCCAGCGGCACCCCCGCCTCCGCGGCGAACCGGCGCAGCAGCCGCGCCTTGCCCGCCCGGTCCACGATCTCCCCGGTCACCCGGCCGGTGAGCTTCCCGTCCACGATCTCCAGGGTGTTGGCGGAGGCGAAGTCGAGCCCGAGCCGCTCCTTCAGGTCGTCGGTGACCTGCGTGAACCCGCCGGAGACGACCCCCACCTGGTAGCCGAGCCGCTTGAGCGTACGGATCAGGGTCCGGGCCCCCGGAGTCAGCCGCACCTCGGTGCGGACCTTGTCCACCACCGAGGCGTCGAGACCGGCGAGCAGCGCCACCCGCGCGTGCAGGGACTGCTCGAAGTCCAGCTCGCCGCGCATCGCGGCCTCCGTCACCTCGGCGACCTTGTCCTCGCAGCCCGCGTGCGCCGCGAAGAGCTCGATGACCTCGTCCTGGATCAGGGTCGAGTCGACGTCCATGACGACGAGCCGCTGGGCACGCCGGTGCAGACCGGCGGAGACGACGGCCACGTCGACCCCGACGGTGTGCGCCTCGGTGGCGAGCGCGGTCCGCAGCGGTTCGGTCCCGCACCCCGAGACGGCGAACTCGACGGCCGTCACCGGATACTTCGCGAGGCGGAAGACCCGGTCGATGTTGCCGCCGGTCCCCGCGATCCTGGCCGCTATGGCCGCCGTCTGCTCGGCGGTGAGCGGGTTGCCGAGCACGGTGACGTGGGAGCGTCCCTCGCCCCGGGGACGGTTGTCGCCCGTACCCGAGATGATCTCGGCCTGGAGCCCCATCGACTCGGCCCAGCTGTGCACGGTGGCCCGGAGTTCGCCCTGCGGCACGACGGTCGGCTCGGTGACGAGCGCGCACAGGACGAGGCGGCCGCGGGAGACCACCTGCTCGATGTCCACGACGTCGACGGAGTAGGCGGCGAGGGTGTCGAAGAGTCCCGCGGTGATCCCGGGACGGTCCTTCCCGAAGATCTTGACGAGAAGGGTGGGAACGTCTGAGGTCTGCGATGCGCTCATGGTGGTTCCACCGTATCGGGCGCCGCCCGCGGCCCGGCCCCCCGTCCCGCGTACCGGACATCCGGGCGCTCCCGGGGCCCTCCCGCCCGGTCCGCCGCGGCGGTCGCGGGAGGCTTCCGCCCGGTGTTCACGCGGCCCGACTTTCGGAGAGGGGACCGGGCCTGAAATAGTTCCCCCCGATGTTCGCCACCCCAGACTCCCAGCGACGGGGGTACACCGGGGGACAAGTAGTGGGGCGTGGAGTGCCAGAACTCGTACTGGAATTGAATGGAAGGACCTGGGTCCTCGACCCGTCCAGGTCGTACACCCTGGGGCGCGACCCCCAGGGCGACCTGGTCATCGACGACGCCAGGGTCTCGTGGCGCCACGCCACGATCAGCTGGGACGGCCGGAGCTGGGTCATCGAGGACCACGGCTCCACCAACGGCACGTTCGTCCGGGGGCAGCGGGTCCACCAGCTGGAGATCGGCCCCGGCTCGGCCGTCCACCTGGGCAACGCGACCGACGGTCCGCGGCTGAACCTCACCGCCGGTGCCCAGGACGCGCGGGCCGGTCAGGCGGCCCACCAGGCCCACCTGCCGCCGGCGCACCACCAGCCGCCGGCGGCCCAGCCCGTCCCGGGCCACCGGCCCGCGGAACAGGCCGAGTGGGCCACGCACCAGGCACAGCACCAACCGCAGCACCAGCCGCCGCCGCAGCACCAGCCGCAGCCGCCGCAGCACCAGCCGCAGCCGCAGCAGCACCAGCCGCAGCAGCACCAGCCGCAGCCGGTGCAGAAGTCCGCGCAGCCGCAGGTCCCGCACCAGCAGCAGGGTTCCGGAAACGGTCACCCCGGCGCCGCCGCGGGGGCGTCGTCGGCCTACGCCGACCGCAGCCCCACCACGTTCCACCAGCTGGCCCTCGGCCACGTCATGCGCATCGGCCGTGCCCTGGAGAACGAGCTGGTCGTCTCCGACCTCCAGGTCTCCCGGCACCACGCCGAGTTCCACGCGACGCCCGACGGCCGCTTCGAGATCCGCGACCTCGGCTCGCACAACGGCACGTACGTCAACGGCCAGCCGATCCCCAAGGGCGGCACGGCCCTCCTGGGCCCGCAGGACATCGTCGGCGTCGGTCACTCGACCTTCCGGATCGTCGGCGGCCAGCTGGAAGAGTTCGTCGACACCGGCTCGGTCTCCTTCTCGGCCCGCCACCTCACCGTCACCGTCGACGGCGGCAAGCAGATCCTCAAGGACGTCACCTTCGGCGTCCCGGAGAAGTCGCTGATCGGCGTCATCGGCCCGTCCGGTTCCGGGAAGTCCACGCTCCTCAAGGCGCTGACCGGCTACCGCCCGGCCAACGAGGGCGACGTCCTCTACGACAACCGCAGCCTCTACAAGCAGTTCGCCGAGCTGCGCCAGCGCATCGGCCTGGTCCCGCAGGACGACATCCTGCACAAGGAGCTGACCGTCCAGAAGGCGCTGCGCTACGCGGCCAAGCTCCGCTTCCCCGGCGACACCGCCACCGCCGAGCGCGAGGCCCGCATCGACGAGGTGCTGCGCGAGCTCAAGCTCGACATCCACAAGGAGAAGAAGGTCACCTCCCTCTCCGGCGGCCAGCGCAAGCGCGTCTCCGTCGCCCTGGAGCTCCTCACCAAGCCCTCGCTGATCTTCCTGGACGAGCCGACCTCCGGCCTCGACCCGGGCATGGACCGCGACGTCATGCAGCTCCTGCGCGGCCTCGCGGACGACGGCCGCACGGTTCTCGTCGTCACCCACTCGGTGGCCGAGCTGGGGCTGTGCGACAAGCTGCTCGTCATGGCGCCCGGTGGTTCGGTGGCCTACTTCGGGCCGCCGGAGGAGGCGCTGAACTTCTTCGGCTACTCCACGTGGGCCGACGTCTTCTCCGCCTTCGAGAACTACCGCGACTACGACTGGGCGGGCCGCTGGAAGGGCTCGCAGCACTACCAGATGTACGCCGCGGACATCGACGCCGTCGCCGCCCAGCCCGTCCAGGTGCCGCAGCAGGCGATGGCCCGCCCGCCGAAGCCGCAGGGCTGGGGCTCCCAGCTGTGGACCCTGATCCGCCGCTACGTCTCGGTCATCGCCTCCGACAAGGGCTTCATGGGCCTGATGGTGATCCTGCCCGCCGTCCTCGGCGCGGTCTCGGTCGTCATCCCGGCCGACTTCGGCCTCGGTTCGCCGACCCCGCCATCCCGCTTCAACGGCGACGCCGGAACGATCATGCTGATCCTCGCGGTCGGCATGTGCTTCAGCGGCGCCGCCAACTCGGTCCGCGAACTGATCAAGGAGCGGGTCATCTACGAACGGGAGCGCGCCACCGGCCTCTCCCGCTCGGCGTACCTGATGTCCAAGGTCATCGTCCTCGGCCTGATCACGGCCTTCCAGGGCGTGATCATCTGCGGCATCGGCTTCTCCACCCGGGCGCTGCCGGCCGAGGGCCTCTTCATGCCGCCCGCCGTCGAGCTGTGCGTCCAGGTCATCGCCCTGGGCCTCACCTCGATGATGTTCGGCCTGGTCATCTCCGCGCTCGTGAAGACCGCCGAGAAGACCATGCCGCTCCTCGTGATGTTCGCGATCGTCCAGGTCGTCTTCACCGGCATCCTGTTCCAGGTGTACGGCTCGCCCGGCCTGGAGCAGTTCGCCTGGCTGATGCCCTCGCGCTGGGGCATCGCCGGCGCGGGCACCACCCTCGACCTGGGGCGCCTCATGCCGCCGTGGGACCCGAAGAACCCGACGGACACCGACCCCCTGTGGGAGCACTCGGCCGGCCAGTGGGGCATGGACCTCGGCATCCAGCTCCTGATGGCCGTCGTCTGCTGCGTCTTCGTGGCACGGCTGCTGCGCCGCCACGAGCCCGAGGTCATGCGCAAGTGACCGCGTGACCGACGCGCCGGAGGGCGGCACCCCGCACGGGGTGCCGCCCTCCGGCGTACCGGCGCGATCAGTACGCGCTGTTGACGTTGTCCATCGAGCCGTAGCGGTGGGCGGCGTAGTTGCAGGCCGCGACGATGTTGGCGACCGGGTCGTACAGGTCGAACTTGGTGCCCTTGACGTGGAACCGCGCGAAGGTCGGCTGGATGACCTGGAGCAGGCCCTTCGAGGGGATGCCGTTGATGGCGTTGATGTCCCAGTTGTTGATGGCCCGGGGGTTGCCGCTGGACTCCCGCATGATGTTGCGGTGGATGCCCGCGTAGGTGCCGGGAATGTCGTGCTTGTCCATGATGAACAGCGCCTCGCGGATCCAGCCGTCGAGGTTGTTCGCGAAGACCGGGGTGCGGGTGGCGGAGCGGCTGGCGGCCGCCTTCGCCGCGGCGCGCTTCTTCGCGGCGGCCTTCGCCTCGACCGCCCTGGCCCTGGCGGCGGCCTGGGCCTTGGCGACGGCCTTGGCCTTGGCGGCCTTCGCCTCGGCGGCGGCCTTCGCCTGCGCGGCGAGGTTCGCCTTCGCCCGCGCCTCCTGCCGGGCCTTCAGACCGATGGTGGTCTGCTGCTCGTTGAGGCTGGCGGCCAGGGCCTTGGCCTGGGGGCTGTGCGCGTCGTAGGACCACGCGACCCGCTGCGTGCCGGAGAGGGCCTGGGGCTCGGTCTCGGTGGAGCCGTTGCCGGGGACCAGGGAGAGCGTGACGGCCGCGGCGCCCAGGGCGGCGACGCCGGCGATCGTGGCCTTGTGGGTCCTCTTCAGACCACGACGACTGTGACCAGGGGTGTTCGCAGACATGCAGGACTACCTCTTCGAATCGCAGGGGGTCGCTCGGCCGGGGCGGCACTGCGCCTCACTGGGCGGCGACGGATGCAATTCTTAGCGGCGGCAAAATCCCTTGGCAAAGGTGTGACCTACGAAGCCGGGTAGTGGATCAGGGGGTCGGACCCGGAGGGCGGGACGGGTGTGATGACCCGTTTCCTCCGTCCTTATCCGCCCTTGAGGTCCCACTAGGGAGCTTCGTAAGTGACCTGGGTCCTATGCGCCGCCTCACACGGGAGGGGCGCCGTGGTCACCTCGCGTTGCTGGAGCAACGCATACGGTGAAGGTCCTGCCAGGGAAGGGGGAGACGGCCGGTACCGGGCCCCCGCCGGACGGCCTAGGACCGGAGACCCGCTCCGGTCTCGCCCCCGGACGGATACGGACCGTCACGCCCCGCCGGTACCGTGAACGCATGAGCCACCGACCGAGCTCCGGCCTGGCCGCCGTGAGCACCGCACTCCTGGCGATGAGCCGCCGCCTGGAGGTGCGCGACGTCCTCAAGACGATCGTGGCCTCCGCCCGCGAACTGCTCGACGCCGAGTACGCGGCCCTGGGCGTCCCCGACGACCACGGCGGTTTCGCCCAGTTCGTGGTCGACGGAGTCGACGACGCGCGGTGGAAGGCGATCGGCCCGCTGCCCCGCCAGCACGGCATCCTCGCCTCGATGCTCCACAAGGCCGAGCCCGAGCGGCTCGCGGACGTCCGCGAGGACCCCCGCTTCGGCGGGTGGCCCGACGCCCACCCCGAGATGTCCGACTTCCTCGGACTGCCCGTCCGGGACGGCGACGAGATCCTCGGCGCCCTCTTCCTCGCCAACAAGCGCTGCCCGGCGGAGGAGGGCGGCTGCGGCTTCACCGCCGAGGACGAGGAACTGCTCTCGATCCTCGCCCAGCACGCCGCCATCGCCCTCACCAACGCGCGCCTGTACGAACGCAGCCGCGAACTCACCATCGCCGAGGAACGCTCCCGCCTGGCCCACGAGCTGCACGACGCCGTCAGCCAGAAGCTCTTCTCGCTCCGGCTCACCGCCCAGGCCGCCGCGGCCCTGGTGGACCGGGACCCGGTCCGCGCCAAGGGCGAGCTCCAGCAGGTCGCCGCGCTCGCCGCGGAGGCCGCCGACGAGCTGCGCGCCGCCGTGGTCGAGCTGCGCCCCGCCGCCCTGGACGAGGACGGCCTCGTCCACACCCTCCGCACCCAGATCCAGGTCCTGGACCGCGCCCACTCCGCCCGGGTCACCTTCGAGAGCTCCGGCACCCGCGCCCTGCCGGCCGCCCAGGAGGAGGCCGTCCTCCGGGTCGCCCAGGAGGCCCTGCACAACGCCCTGCGGCACGCGGACGCGCGCCTGGTCCGCGTCTCCCTCACCCGCAGCGGCCAGGGCGCGCGGCTCACCGTCACCGACGACGGCGGGGGATTCGACCCGCGCGCGGTCCGCAGCGCCGGCCGCCACCTCGGTCTGGTCTCCATGCGGGACCGGGCGGGCGGCGTCGGCGGACGGCTCACCGTGACCTCGGCCCGGGGCCAGGGCACCACGATCGAGATGGAGGTTCCCGGTGGCTGAGAAACCGATCCGCGTCCTGCTGGTGGACGACCACCAGGTCGTCCGCCGCGGCCTGCGCACCTTCCTGGAGGTGCAGGACGACATAGAGGTCGTGGGGGAGGCCGCCGACGGCGACGAGGGCGTCGCCCGCGCCGAGGAGCTGCGCCCCGACGTGGTCCTCATGGACGTGAAGATGCCCGGAACGGACGGGATCGAGGCCCTGAAACGGCTCCGCGAGCTGGCCAACCCGGCCAGGGTCCTGATCGTCACCAGCTTCACCGAGCAGCGCACGGTCGTCCCCGCCCTCCGCGCCGGGGCCTCCGGATACGTCTACAAGGACATCGACCCCGACGCCCTGGCCGGCGCCATCCGCTCCGTCCACGCCGGGCACGTCCTCCTCCAGCCCGAGGTCGCCGGCGCGCTCCTCTCCCAGGAGGACTCCCACGGCGGTACGGGACGGGGTCCCTCCCTCACGGAACGCGAGCGCGAGGTCCTCGGCCTGATCGCCGACGGACGGTCCAACCGCGAGATCGCCCGCGCCCTCGTCCTCTCCGAGAAGACGGTCAAGACGCACGTCTCCAACATCCTGATGAAGCTCGACCTCGCGGACCGCACCCAGGCCGCACTCTGGGCGGTCCGCCACGGCCTCACCCGCTGACGCGCCCCGCCTCCGGAGACCCGGGCGGCCCGGGGCCTCCGCGAAGCCGCCCGCCCCGGCCGCGGTCCCGCGCGGCGGTCCCGGCCGGCACACCCGCCCCGGGCGCCACCGGGGGAGCGGACCCTCAGAACCCCCGCTCCCGCTCCCTCTCCTCCACGTACGCGTTGTACGCGGCGACCCGCGCCCGCCGGGCCACCCGCTCCACCGGCCGCAGCGCCTCGCCCCGCGCCGCCATCTCCGAGGCGCTGACCGCGCCCCCGTGACCGTGGCCGTGCGCCAGGTCCATCAGGAGACCGATCCGCCGCGCCAGCTCCAGGACCCGCACCGCGCGCGGCGGATAGCCCGGCGCCAGGACCTCGCGCCCCGCCTCCGCCCGCGCCCGGTACGCCTCCCGCGCCGCGTCCGCCGCCGGCCCCGAGGCCGCCACGTCGAGCCGGGTCAGCGCCGCCGTCGCGTCCCGCAGCGCCTCCGCCAGCTCCCGCTCCGCCTCGCCGAGCGACGGCACGTCCGCGGGCGGCGCCTCCCGCACCCCGAGGCAGTGCCAGACCACCTCCACGCGCACGTCGCCCGCCGGCCCCGCCTCCGAGACCTCCGGCACCAGGCCGTACGGCGCGCCGAAACCGACCGCCGCCTCCTCCGCCTCCAACGCGCGCGCGTTGAAGTCCGGCGGCCCGCTCAGGCCCAGCGGGTGTCCCGGCGCGGGCAGCGCCACCCGCCATCCGGTCACCCCCAGCCGCCGCAGCCGGCCGAGCGCCAGCGTCAGCCCCACCGGCCCCGTCTCACCCGGCAGCCCCTCCACGCGGTGCACCGCGTCCTCACCGACAATGGCCGACGCCGCCTCGTCCGGCGACACCGCCCCGGCCAGCAGGGCATTGCCCCAGGCGGCCAGGCGTCCTGAGCGTGGTTCCGAAAGCATCCCCCCAGATTAAGGACTCGAAGGAAGCCCTAGGGACCGGCCCGCTCCGCCGATAACGTAGGTTTTCCCCTGGACGCCGCGCCCACCGGCGCAAGGCGACGACACTCGACCGCAAGGGGAGACAACGCGCTCATGAGCGATGTACTGGAGCTGGTGGACGTATCCGTGGTCCGCGACGGACGGGCTCTGGTGGACGAGGTCTCCTGGTCGGTCAAGGAGGGCGAGCGCTGGGTGATCCTCGGACCCAACGGCGCCGGCAAGACCACCCTCCTGAACATCGCCTCCAGCTACCTCTTCCCCACCAGGGGCAGCGCCCGCGTCCTGGGCGAGCGGCTCGGCGGCGTCGGCACCGACGTCTTCGACCTCCGCCCCCGCATCGGCATGGCCGGCATCGCCATGGCGGAGAAGCTCCCCAAGCGCCAGACCGTCCTCCAGACCGTCCTCACCGCCGCGTACGGCATGACCGCCACCTGGAACGAGGACTACGACCCGGTCGACGAGGAGCGCGCCAAGGCCTTCCTCGACCGCCTCGGCATGAACGACTACCTGGACCGCAGGTTCGGGACGCTCTCCGAGGGCGAGCGCAAGCGCACCCTCATCGCCCGCGCGATGATGACCGACCCCGAGCTGCTCCTCCTGGACGAGCCCGCCGCCGGCCTCGACCTCGGCGGGCGCGAGGACCTGGTCCGTCGTCTCGGCCGTCTCGCCCGCGACCCGTACGCCCCCTCGATGATCATGGTCACCCATCACGTCGAGGAGATCGCCCCGGGCTTCACCCACGTCCTGATGATCCGTCAGGGCCGGGTGCTCGCCGCCGGCCCCGTCGAGACCGAGCTCTCCTCCCGCAACCTCTCGCTCTGCTTCGGCCTCCCGCTCGTGGTCGAGCGCGTCGGCGAGCGCTGGACCGCGCACGGCCTGCCCCTGAAGTGACCCCGCCGGGCGCCGTGACCGCACAGCACCGCGCCCGCCCCGGAGGCTCACCCGCCGCTCCCGCGCCCTGTCCCGGGAGGTCCCGCCGCCCTACCATGGCCCTGTGGATTTCGACGCGTGGGTCTGGTGGCTGATCGGCGCGGTGGGACTCGGCATTCCGCTGGTCCTCACCGCCATGCCGGAGTTCGGCATGTTCTCCGTGGGAGCGGTCGCGGGGGCGGTGACCGCCGCCCTCGGCTTCGGCGTCGTTCCCCAGGTGCTCGTCTTCGTCGTCGTCTCGGTGGCGCTCGTCGCGGTGGTGCGCCCGATCGCCGCCCGCCACCGCGGTGACGCCCCCGGCCTCTCCAGCGGGATCGACGCCCTGAGGGGCCGTCAGGCCGTCGTCCTGGAACGGGTCGACGGCGGCGGAGGAGGCCGCGTCAAGCTCGCCGGGGAGGTCTGGTCCGCCCGCGCGCTCGACGCCGGGCAGACCTTCGAACCGGGCGAACAGGTCGACGTGGTCGAGATCGACGGGGCGACCGCCGTGGTCATGTGACCGAACCCCGCCCATGACGTTCCGACGTCTGCGAGACTTGATCACCGATAGCAACCCGGCAGTCAACCGGCAGCGAAGGGCACGGGGAACACGATGTCAGCAGTCATCATCGTCCTGATCATTCTGGTGGTGCTCGTCTTCATCGCCCTGATCAAGACGATCCAGGTCATCCCGCAGGCGAGTGCGGCGATCGTGGAGCGCTTCGGCCGCTACACCCGCACGCTCAACGCCGGGCTGAACATCGTCGTCCCGTTCATCGACTCGATCCGCAACCGGATCGACCTCCGCGAACAGGTCGTCCCGTTCCCCCCGCAGCCGGTGATCACCCAGGACAACCTGGTCGTCAACATCGACACGGTCATCTACTACCAGGTCACCGACGCCCGGGCCGCGACCTACGAGGTCGCCAGCTACATCCAGGCGATCGAGCAGCTCACCGTCACCACCCTCCGCAACATCATCGGCGGCATGGACCTGGAGCGGACCCTCACCTCCCGCGAGGAGATCAACGCCGCCCTGCGCGGCGTCCTGGACGAGGCCACCGGCAAGTGGGGCATCCGCGTCAACCGCGTCGAGCTCAAGGCGATCGAGCCGCCGACCTCCATCCAGGACTCGATGGAGAAGCAGATGCGCGCCGAGCGCGACAAGCGCGCCGCGATCCTCACCGCCGAGGGAACCCGCCAGTCCGCGATCCTCACCGCCGAGGGCGAGAAGCAGTCGCAGATCCTCCGCGCCGAGGGCGACGCCAAGGCCGCCGCCCTGCGCGCCGAGGGCGAGGCCCAGGCCGTGCGCACGGTCTTCGAGGCCATCCACGCCGGCGACCCCGACCAGAAGCTCCTCTCGTACCAGTACCTCCAGATGCTCCCGAAGATCGCCGAGGGCGACGCCAACAAGCTCTGGATCGTCCCCAGCGAGATCGGCGACGCCCTCAAGGGCCTCTCCGGGGCCTTCGGCAACATCGGCGGCGGCGCCTCCGGCTTCAACACCAGGTCCGGCGGGACCGAACGGCGAGACGAACCCCCGGTTGACTGACACGTACACGTAACTCTCGTGCATGATCGGTACGAGCCCCTCGACCCCGGCGGACCCGGAGCGGGGAGGCGACTCACCGACCCTGTAAGGAGAGGGCGTTGTCCATCTGGGAAGCCCTGGCTGTCTTCGCCGCCGGCATCGGCGCCGGCACCATCAACACGATCGTGGGATCGGGAACGCTGATCACGTTCCCGGTCCTCCTCGCGACCGGACTGCCGCCGATCACCGCGAACGTCTCCAACGCCCTCGGGCTCGTCCCCGGTTCCGTCAGCGGAGCCATCGGCTACCGCCGCGAACTCAAGGGCCAGAAGAAGCGCGTCCTCCGCCTCGGCTCCGCCGCCCTCCTCGGCGGTCTCCTCGGCGCGATCCTGCTCCTCGCCCTCCCGTCCGACGCCTTCGACGCGATCGTCCCCGTCCTCATCGGACTCGCGCTGGTCCTGGTCCTCGTCCAGCCCCGCATCGCGGCGGCCGTGAAGCGCCGGCGCGAACGGACCGGCACCGAGGCCCACCCGGACGGCGGCCCCGCCCTCCTCACCGGCCTCTTCCTCGCCAGCGCGTACGGCGGGTACTTCGGCGCCGCGCAGGGCGTGCTCTACCTCTCCCTCATGGGCCTGCTGCTCCACGACGACATCCAGCGGATCAACGCCGTCAAGAACATCCTCGGGGCGCTCGTCAACGGCGTCGCAGCCGTCTTCTTCCTCTTCGTCGCCGACTTCGACTGGACGGCGGTCCTGCTCATCGCGGTCGGCTCCACCCTCGGAGGCCAGCTCGGGGCCAAGGTCGGCCGCAGACTGCCGCCCGCCGTCCTGCGCGGGGTGATCATCGCCGTCGGCGTCGTCGCGATCCTCCAGCTGACGCTCACGTAGCGGCGCGCACGACGGGCACGGCGAGGGGCCCGCCCCCACCGGGGAGACGGGCCCCTCGCCCATCCGCCGCACCCGCGGATGAGCGCCGCGTTCGCGGGTACGTGTCTACGCGGCCGAGCCCGCCAGCCACTCCGGCAGCGAGGACCGCTCGCTGGCCCGCATCGAGAGCAGCATCGCGTCGGCCGGAGTCGGCTCGAAGGGCTGGTGCAGCAGCGGCATCCCCGCCTGCTCCGGAGTCCGGTCGGCCTTGCGGTGGTTGTCCTCGGCGCAGGAGGCCACCGTGTTCAGCCAGGTGTCCTCGCCGCCCTGGGCCCTCGGTACGACGTGGTCGACCGTCGTCGCCCTCCTCCCGCAGTACGCGCACCGGTGCTGGTCCCGGACCAGCACCCCCCGCCGTGACCACGGGGCCTGTCTTCGGAAGGGCACCCGGACGTACCGGCAGAGTCTGATCACCCGCGGCACCGGCAGATCGACGGCGGCCCCGCGCACCCGCAGTTCGGGATGGGCCTGCTCGACGACGGCCTTGGCCTGCAGGACGAGCACCACCGCACGGTTGAGCGTGATCGTCGAAAGCGGTTCGAAGCTCGCGTTGAGTACCAGCGTGTCCCGCATGTTGCCCACCTCCCGTATGCCGGCCCACTCCCCGGCGGGCTTGGATCAACGATGGCCGGGCCGGCCGGGTCGGACAACGCAATTTCTCGCGAAACAAAAGGTGCCCGCTTCTGATCTCTCCAAGACCAGAAGCGGGCAAACAACAAACGAACGATCAGCCCGCCGCGGGAGCGGCGTACTCACCGATCAGCTGCGCGCGGCCCAGCGTGTGGAACCGCAGGTTGAACCCGACGGCCGCCGGCGAGGCGTCGGCGTCCGGCCCGAGCCTCTCGCTGTCCACCGCGTACACGGTGAAGACGTAGCGGTGCGCCGGGTCCCCCGCCGGGGGAGCCGCGCCGCCGAACTCCTTCGACCCGTAGTCGTTCCGCGCGTGCACGGCACCGGCCGGCAGCCCCTCGAACGAACCCGATCCGGCACCGGCCGGCAGCTCCGTCACCGACGCCGGGATGTCGAACAGCACCCAGTGCCAGAACCCGCTGCCCGTCGGGGCGTCCGGGTCGAAGCAGGTGACGGCGAAGCTCTTGGTCTCCGCCGGGAACCCCTCCCACCGCAGCTGCGGCGAGGTGTTCCCCTCCGCGTACACCTGCGCGTCCTTCAGGACCCCGCCCGGCGCGATGTCGTCGCTCACCACGGTGAACGCCGCCACCGGCGGATGGAAGTCGTGGGGGAGCGGCGCCCTCTTGGACTCGGACACGTCGAAACCCTCCGTATCGCCCGTCGCCGCCTCGGCAGCCCTGCTCCGGCGGCCTTACGGGTGCGAGCCTAGAGCCAGTTGCGACGGCCGCCGACCTCGGCGAGCCACTGGTTCAGGTAAGCCGCCCAGTCGGTGGTGTGGAAGTCGTGCAGCCCCACGGTGAAGGACCGGAAGGAGTCGCTGCCCTCGCTGAAGAGCCCCGGCTTCTTGTCCATCTCCAGGACGACGTCCATCTCGCGGTCGTCGGCGACGAAACTGACCTCGACCTGGTTCAGGCCGCGGTACTGCTGCGGCGCGAAGAACTCGATCTCCTGGTAGAAGGGCAGCCTCTGCCGCGTCCCCCGGATGTGCCCGCGCTCCATGTCCGCGCTCTTGAAGCGGAAGCCCAGCTGGAGGAAGGCGTCCAGGATCGCCTGCTGCGCCGGCAGCGGGTGCACGTTGATCGGGTCCAGGTCACCGGAGTCCACGGCGCGCGCGATCTCCAGCTCCGTCGTCACGCCGATGTGCATGCCGCGCAGCTGCTGGCCGGACACGGCGGTGACCGGCGTCTCCCACGGGATGTCCAGGCCGAACGGCACCACGTGCACCGCGCCGGCCTTCACCTCGAAGGCCCCGCCCAGGCGCACCTTCACGAACTCGATGTCCTGCTTGTGCTCCTGGTCGCCGCCCTCGACCTCCACCCGCGCCTGGAGACCGACGGAGAGCCCCTCGATCCGCTGGTCGACGCTGCCGCCCTGAATGCGCACCTCGCCCTGGACGACCCCGCCGGGAACCACGTTCTCCTCGGTGAGCACCGTCTCCACCGTGGCCCCGCCGGCACCCAGGCTCGCGAGCAGCTTCTTGAATCCCATGGTCTTCACTCCTTGTCGTTCCTGACCCCTACATACGCGCGACGACCGTAACCGGTTCCCCGCCGCTCCCCGCTACGCTCGGACGGCATGAACGAAAGCCCCGACCGTACGCCGCTCCCGCGCTCCTTCTTCGACCGCCCCGTCCTGGAGGTCGCGCCCGACCTCCTGGGCCGCACCCTGGTCCGCACCACGGAAGAGGGACGGATCGAGCTGCGCCTCACGGAGGTGGAGGCGTACGCCGGGGCGATCGACCCCGGTTCGCACGCCTTCCGGGGGCGGACGGCACGCAACGCCGTCATGTTCGGCCCGCCCGGACACGCGTACGTCTACTTCACCTACGGCATGTGGCACTGCCTCAATCTGGTGTGCGGTTCCGAGGGCACCGCGAGCGGGGTCCTGCTGCGCGCGGGGGAGATCGTGAGCGGTGCCGAGCAGGCCCGTCCCCGCCGCCGCTCGGCCCGCAACGACAACGAGCTGGCCAAGGGCCCGGCGCGTCTGGCCACCGCTCTCGACGTCGCCCTCACCCTGAACGGGGAGGACGCCTGTGGCGGCCCGGACGCCCCGCTCACCGTCCTCACCGGCACCCCGCCGGCCCCGGACCGCGTCCTCGCCGGACCCCGTACGGGCGTCGGCGGTGACGGCGCCCCCCATCCCTGGCGCTTCTGGATCGAGGGGGACCCGACGGTCAGCCCGTACCGCGCCCACGCGCCCCGGAAGAGGCGCCTTGACTCGCGCCGTCCTGGTGCGTAATGTAGTCCGAGCCGTTGGAGACGGGTCCGCTTGCTCAAGCACCCCGAGACGGCCACCCACTACTCAAGATGACTCCCCGGCGGGGGCGTATTTCGGTATGCCGAAATTCGTTTCGAATGGCTCGATTATGAGCCGCCGGAGAAATCAGCTAACGTAGTGAACACGCCGGAAGGGCCCGGAGCGAAAGCGAAACGGGGCCGGAAAGCACCGCCGAAATCGGGCCGGAAACGGTCTGGTAGAGTCGGAAACGCAAGACCG
>NZ_JBVHEG010000009.1:0-218920 GCF_055562975.1 Streptomyces sp. NPDC014907
CGGGGACCTGGCCCCCCTGCTCGCCGGACGGACGGTGATCGACTGCACCGTTCCCATGACGCCCGGCAAGGACGGCCCGGCCCCGACCACGGACGGCACCGCCTCCGTCGCCCGGCTCATCGCGGACGCCGCCCCCCGATCCCATGTCGTGAAGGCCTTCGGAATGTGCCACGAAAGCATCTGGACCCTGGACCGGCCCGCCTTCGAAGGAACCCCCCTGGCGGTCCCCTTCTGCACCGACCGGCCGGACGCCGCCACCCGGACGACGGAAATCATCACCTCCATGGGCTGCACGCCCCTGCCCTGCGGCGGCCTCGACCGCGCCGCCCTGCTGGAGGCCACCGCCGTCTTCGCCATCGGCGTCTGGTGGTCGGGCGCCGAAGCCCGCTTCGCGTTCCCCACCCCGGCCCTCGCCCCAGGGGCCATCGACGACTAGGACTTGTCCGGCCGATCTCGTAGGGGCCGTGATCGATGGGGTCCTGCCAGGCCCGCCGCGTCGCGCACGTGGGCACAACCGCGTTCCGGCGCGGGCACCCGGGAGTCGTCGCGTAACTCCGGACGCCGCTCGCCGGCGTCCGGTCCCCCGCTTGGCGGGAATCCCTCCGAGGCCGGGGTTCAGGACGCAAGCGGGTGACGAGTGCGGCGTTCTGTCGCGTCCCTCTCGCGACAACCGGATGGCCGTCATTCGACGGTGGTGTCGCCCAGAGCCTCGAGCACCTGCCGGAGGCCCCCGGCGGTCTCCTCGACCAAGCCGCGGTCCACACCGGCGAGCAGCCGCGCGTAATTCGCCAGATGGTCGGCGAAGGCGGCCCGGGCGACCTCGTGTCCGTGCTCGGTGAGGCGGATCTTGATGGTGCGCCGGTCGTCGCCTTCGCGCACCCGCTCGACCAGGCCCTTGGCCTCCATCTTGTCGATGCGGTTGGTGATCGCGCCGGAGGTCACCATGGACGCCTTGAGGAAGGCCCCGGCGGTGAGGGCGTACGGCGGCCCGGAGCGCTGCAGCGTGGTGAGAACGTCGAACTCGCCGTGCTCCACCCCGTGCGCGGCGGCCGTGGCTTTGGCGGACCTGTCGACCACTCTGGCCAGCCGCTGGATCCGGGCGAGGAGTTCCACCGGCCAGAGCTCCTCCGCCACATCGGGGCGCTCCTTGGTCCACTGACCGATGATCACGTCCACGGCATCGCTCATCGCCGCACTCCTCTCAATGGACATCTTCTCAACGTTGAGATGCTTGACGTTGAGAGAGTCGAGCTGCTTTTATCTCAACGTTGAGATTATCAAGGCTGAACGACAGGAGTACCCGATGTCCGCGCTCGCCCTCGATCCCGCCTCCCAGGACCTCCTCTTCCGTGAGGTCCGTACTGCGCACGCCTTCATCAGCGAGCCGGTGACCGAGGGGCAGGTCCGGGCGATCTACGACCTGCTCGAGTACGCCCCCACCGCCTGCGATCGGTCGCCGCCGAGGGTTGTCCCGGTCCGCTCGGACGAAGTCCGCGAGCGGCTCGTGCGGCACCTGACCGAGGGCAACCGGTCGAAGACCCCGGCCGCGCCGCTGGTCGCGATCCTTGCCGCCGACGAGGAGTTCCCGGACGGCGACCACACGCCGCTGACGGTCGTGGACATCGGCCGCCCCGGCGTGAGTGCCTGCCACCCGCGCGCGCCGCGGCTCGCCTACGACGAGGTCGTCACCACGGCCTGAGCGACCCGCTCCGCCGAAGTCCCCGGCCGCCCGGACGCCGGAGCCACAGAGCCCCGGACCGCCGAAGCCCCCGGGCCGCCCGGACGCCGGAGCCCCGGACCGTCCCCACGGCCTCGCTCCTCACCATGCCTTCCGTGTCAACCACCTCACCTCCCGGGGCCGTCATGTCTCTGCTCGACCGAACCCGCCCCCACCGCACCGGGCGAACACCGATCCCCGGTACCACGCAGGCATCACACCGAGTCCCGGTCGCATGGCTGGCATTGCTGGCCACTCCGCTCGCCGCGAGCGCCAACAGCCCTGTCCTGATCCTTCCCGACATGGCCGAGTCGTTCGGCATCCGTACGGCCACGGCGACCTGGCTCGTCACGGTCTTCGCCTGGGCCATGGCCGTCGGCACCCCGCTGATGGCGGGCCTGCTGCGCCGCCGCGGGCTGAGCGGCACGCTCCGGCTGAGCGCGAGCCTGATCGTGGCCGGCACCACGGTCGTCGCCGCGGCGCCCTGGCTGCCGCTGGTCATGGCGGGCCGGGCGGCCCAGGCGGTCGGCGGCGCGGGCCTGGTCACCGCGGCGATGAGCCTGGCGGGCACGGTCCGCCGCATGGGCGTGATCACGGCTGGTTTCGGAACGTTGGGCGCGGTCGGGCCGCTCCTCGGCTCCGCGATCGCGAACACGGCCTCCTGGCGGGCGTCCCTCGCCGTCGGCACGGTCGCGCTCCTCGCCGTGCCGGCCGTCGGGCACCGCGCCGATCTGTCCGCACCGCGGCAGAGCGGCCCCTTCGACGGCCGGGGCGCCGCCCTGCTGACCCTGACGGCGACGGCCCTGGTCCTCGTCCCGCGCTACCCGCTCCCGGCCGTGGCCGCCTCCTCGGTGACGGCCGCGCTGCTGGCCGCGCACATCCGGTACCACCCCACGGGCTTCGTCCCGGCATCGCTGCTGCGCACCAGGGCGTTCGTCCTCTCCGCCGCGCTCGCCTGCACCTTCGCGACGTCGTACTTCACGCTGCTCCTCATCGTCCCGCAGCTGCTGCGCGACCGTACCGGCTGGTCGACCGCCACGATCGGCACCGGTCAGCTCGTCGCCCTCCTCGCGGGCTCGGCGCTCTCCATGGCGCTGGCCGCCTCCTCGGCCCGGATGGGACGCCCGTGCCTCCTGGCCGTCCTGCTCACGGCCGGAGCCCTGGCTCCGCTCACCGCAGCGCTGAGTCCCTGGCCGCCGCTGCTCCTGCTGGTCGCGGCACTGGCCACCTTCACGGCGAGTGCGGGCCAGGCGGCGCTCGCGGTGTACGCGACCCGTGCCGCGCCGGCCGCTCAACGCCCCACGAACCTAGGGCTGTTCAACCTCTGCTACCAGCTCGGCGGCGCCTTCGGGCCGGCGATCGCGGCCCTGATCGCCCCGGGCGACTGAAACGTCCCTCGTCATGAGCGCGGGCCAACAACGACCTGCATGCCCCTCACTCACCATCCCAGGAGTACGACCATGAACAAGAAAAGCCCCGTCGCGTCCACGACCACGACTCCGCCCGCAGTGGTACTGACCCGCCACGCGGACGCCGAGACCTGTTCCGACCCGAGCAGCGTGATGACCCTGCTGGCCGATTCGGACGGCACCGCCGGCGGCTGCACGAGCTACCGATCCACCTTCGCAAAGGGCGCGACAGGGGCGCCGGCCCACTTCCACACCCGAGCAGCGGAACTGTTCTTCGTGATCAGCGGGTCTCTGCAGGTTCTGGTGGGCGACGAGATCACCGTCCTCGACGAAGGCGACTTCCTCTCGGTGCCGCCCGGCACCCCGCACGCCTTCGCCGCTGCCCCGGGCTGCGAGGCGGACGTCCTGTTCGTCTTCACCCCCGGCATGGACAGGTTCGACTACCTGCGCCTGCTCGGACGGGTGATGCGGGGCGAGGCGGACCCGAAGGAGATCGCCGAGTCCTCGGAGCGCTTCGACAACCACTACGTCGACAGTCCCGTCTGGCGCGCCGCCCTGGAGCGTTCCGCGTGATCGACTCCACGACCCGGGTCCGGGTGGCCCGGCCCTCGCGTGATCTCACCGCCGCGGAACGCTTCTACGTGGCGGGCCTGGGCCTGGAGGTCCTGTGGCGGACGACCGAGCGCGTGCCGGGCAAGCACGACCTCCTGATGCTCGGCCCGACCGGCGGCACCTGGCACTTCGAGCTGACACATGATCCGGACCACCCGCTGGAGCCGACCCCGACGGTGGACGACCTCTTCGTCGTCCACCTCGGCAAGCCGGTGGGCGAAACCCTGATCGGCCGTCTCGTGGCGGCCGGTGGCACCCGAAGCCACGCGCACAACCCGTACTGGGACGAACACGGGGTGACGATCACCGACCCGGACGGCTACCGCCCGGTGCTGTGCTCGCGCACTTGGGACATCTGAGCCCGCGCGGGTGAAGCGGCCCGCGGACGCGCGGACCTCGGTGGCGAAGGCCGGCGCGGAGGAACCCGCCCCGCGGCGAGCAGCCGGCCCGGCACGCGGGTCCCCCCAGGAGCGGACCAGAACGAGAGGGAGCACCGCGCCGAACACCGCCGGGCCGCCGCGGGGACGCCGCCGCGGCCTCGCGGAAGGTCTGCGACGGCGAGTTCTGGATCTTCTGCCGACGGTGGAATCGCGGACACGGACGGTGGTCCGGGTTCACCGTGGGGCCGGCCGGCCCGAGCTCCACGAGGTCGTTGGCAGCGCGCTGGACGTTCCGCCGGCTGACGCTCAGGCGCCGCGCGGCCCGGGGCCGTGAGCGACTCCTCGGGCACGGGGCGCCCCACGACCGCCACCGCGCCCGGTCCGTCGCCCACACGGCCTTTCCGCTCTCGGTGGTCAGCGCCACGCCAGTACGGGAGGGGCGAAGGGGCGTGGGGGCGCGGGTCTTCGGTCGGCACGGAACCAGCACGGAGTCGGCACCGCACCGTCAAGTCGTCCCGGACCAGGGCAAAAAGACAGCCGCTCCCCCAGCCCTTCCGGACCCTCCGGAAGGGGCAGGGAGGGGCCGTCATGGCGGCCGGGCGCACTCGTCCGCCGTGAACTGTGGTGGCCCGCCACATACGCCCCTGACCTGCCGCTTCCTACGGTGTGGCGACACCGAAACGTCCCCGCACTTGCCTGGAAGTCGTGCACATGGCCGCCGCAACACCCTCCCCACTCCGCCCAACTCCCTCAAGGAGATCGTCGCCGCCAGCCTCATCGGGACCACCGTCGAGTGGTACGACAACTCATTCGCTCAGAGCCATGACCTGCGGCTTTCCCCTCATTCACCCTCGGAAGTCAGCACCGGACCAGCACCGGAAAATCTCGTGCCGGGTGGCGAACGAAAGTGTGCCCACTCCGGACTGACTGCCAGCCTGACGATAGGCACCGAGAGAAGGAATCGCCTGGCGGTGTGTTCACCGGGCCCGGAGATCACGGGCCGGGAAGGTCGCGCGGCGGGTTCAGGGGCGCTCTGCGCCCGCATGCCGGCATGCGACGTCGGCCTCTGGGCGGCGGTGTCACCGTCGCCCCCGCCGTGGATCGCAGACGTTCCGGAAGGAATGCCACTGGCGGAGGCAGGCCGTCCGGGCGCCCGCGGGGTTCTGCCCGCCTTTCCCCGCCCCGCCCTTCCGGGCTCTTCCCCGAGCAAGGAAGCTCGAGCACCGCGGATGCGTGGTGTGAGCTCAGCTCGGAACGACCGTCACGATGTCAGGGGCGATGTCCAGCACCAGGAGCGCCGCCGCCACATGGGTCGGGTTCTCCTCCACCTTGACGGCCGAGAGCTCGTTGGCGCGTGAGACGCGCCGTTCGACGGTGTTGCGGTGCGCGTAGAGGTCGGCGGCCGCCCGGGTCGTACTGAAGCCGCACTGCACATAGGTGAGCAGTGCCTGTCGCAGGGCCGTGTCGGCTTCGGCCAATGGCCCCAGGGTGTTGACGACGAACCGGCGTGCGCCGGACCGGTCCTTCGTGAGCGCGTCGATCAGCTCGACGTCGGCGTAGGCGGTGAACCGCCGGTCGGAACCCAGCCGGATCACGAGCGCCTGCGCCGCGAGGGCGTCCTGGTGGCTGGAGCGGAATCCTTCGAGACCGCGTCCCGGCCTCCCCGCCGCCGCGCGGACCTCGTCGGTCGCCGCGAGGTCCTTCTCCACGTGGTGAAGGTCCGGGACGGTTTCCCCCGAGAGCCAGATCCACCGCGAAGTGGCGCTGGCGCGCGCCACCAGGGCGCTCCGGCCGCCGGCGGAGGAGCGGACGGCGGCGATCGCCTCGTCCAGGGCACCGGCCTGCTGGGGATCGTCGACCCAGAGGACGAGACCCACGTGCCACCGCGCCATCCGGTAGCGCAGGCGTCCTTCGGCGAGGTCCTCCGCCATCGGCGCCCCACTGGCGATCAGCTGGATCAGTGCGATCCCCTCGGCATCCGTGTTCCCCATCGCCGCGGCGAGGCCGGCTTGCCGCAGGGCCGCGACGGAGTCGAGGGCGTACTGCACCAGCGACTGCGCCGTCACGTCCAGGATCCCCACGAGAAGATCGGGGTCCGCGCAGTCCGCCACGCATTCCTCCAGCCATCGCCGCCAGCCGATCCCCAGGGCCACGCGCCAGGCACCGGCGAAGTCGGGCGCGATGCCCCGGGAGACGAGGTCGTTGATGTACGCCGTGGTCCTCGGACTGACGTAGGGCTCTACCCTCCGCCCCGGTTGCTGAACGTTTGCGGTCAACCACTGGACCACCTCGGAGCGGTTGAGCGCGCGATCCTCCTCGACCAGCGATGCGTCCGCGAGGAGAGCGGGATCGTTCTGGGCGACGAGAGAGGGCCTTGCGAAGGCGTCGATCAGGGCGTCCGTTTGCGTCAGCAGGCGCTGACACAGGGACCTGATCGCATCGGCGACCTCACGCGAGGGTGGGGGCCACAGCTCTTCCATGTTCTCAGTGTCCCTCTGCTCTCGGGGAGCCGAGGCTCCCGACGTGCCGTGTCCCAGACCGATGAAGGGCTCGTCGGCGGCCTGGCCGACGGCGAAGGCGTCGCCAGCCCTCCGCCACTGTTTACTCTCACTAAACGGCGGCAGATTTACCATGCTTCCGTCGGCACCACAAGGAGCTCGACACCATCGCCCCTCCCCTTCCGCAGGGGCGCACCGGCCGCCCCTGGTACGCATGCCTTAGCCTCGTGCCACGGAGAGGACTCGTCCGGGTCGGCCCGTCACCTGACAGGCACACGACCCCGGCCTCGGGACGGGCGGTGAACACACCATGTCCATCGGTGACGGCGGGACAGCAGACGGAGCGGAACGGGGCGCCGCCGCCCCCGAAGCGTCCACCGGCGCGCAGCTGCGGAAGATCAGGCTCGACCGCGGCTTGTCGTTGACGGAGGTCGCGCACCGGGCAGAGGTCACCAAGGGCTTTCTGAGCCAGTTGGAGCGTGGGCTCACCAGCGTGTCCGTCCCGACGCTGCTGCGCGTCTGCGAAGTGCTGCGGATCGGGGTCGGGGAGCTGTTCGCGTACCCCGACGAGCAGGTCGTGGACGGCGGAAGCCGGATCGGCATGGGCGGTGAGGGCGTGGCCGAGTACCTGCTCACGCCCGCCGGCACCACGGCGTTCCAGGTCTTCCGTTCCGTGATCGAGCCGGGCGGGGGCACCGGAGGCCCCTACCGGCTCGACACCGCCACGATCTTCGCGATGGGGCTGAGCGGCTCGACCCGTCTGATCGTCGGGGGCGAGACCCGGATGCTGCCGGAAGGGGCGTCCACGTCGTTCTCCGGCCAGACGCTTCACCAGTTCGACAATCCGGGTACGACGGTGAGCGAGGTCCTCTGGGTCCTGTCGCCTCCCCTGCCGCGCGCCGCGCGAGGGCCCGCCTAGATCCTGTCGTCGCATCCCGGGCCCGCGTCAGGAGTGGTGCGGGGGGGGCGGTGGCTGTTGCGCAGGACCCGGCGGTCTTGTCGTAGCGGGTGGCGATCTCACACCGCGTCGTGACGGAGCAGGCGTCGCCCGCCCTCAGGAACCCCCGCGCCTGCCACGGCGGAGCGCCCGCCGGGCCCGTGTCCTGCTGCCGTTGAAGAAGTCGTTGAACCGGTCCAGCCCCCAGACGGCCCGGAGGACGAACGGCTGCAACAGCAGCGACATCGACGGCGAGTACTTCGAGGCGTCCGACCAGATGCCGGCGAGGTCCTCCGGCATCTCGCCGTCGACGATGTAGTCGGCGAGCTGATGGGTCACGTACGGCACCTGGCAGAGACCGTGACCGTTGCAGGCCATCGCGTAGAAGACGTTGTCACCCACCTTCCCGGCGACCGACAGCCAGTCCGGGCTGATGCCGATCCAACCGCCCCAGGCCCGCTCGATGGCCACGTCGGACAGCGACGGGAACCGGTTGGCCAGGTCCTTTCCCATGTCCCGCACGACAGCGGGGTCCGGGACCCGGTCCGGGAGCGGGTAGGTCTGGCCTCGCTGCGCTTTGCGGACCCCGCAGACGATGGTGTTGCGCTCGGTGAGCCGGTAGTGGGTCATCAGCTGGTGCTGGGTGATGATGCCGGACCTACTGGTCCAGTCCAGTGCGGCGAGCCGCTCCGGCGCGATGGGTTCCGACTCGATCTCGATGACGTACAGCGGCGTCGCGAGGTTCTTGGGCGTGATGTCCCACTCGCCGCCGTAGACGCTGGTCGCGAGCAGCACCTTGTTGGCCCGTACGGTGCCGTGCGGTGTCGTGATCTCGACGATGCCGCCCGTGCGCCGGACATCGCTCACCCGCGACTGCTCGAAGACCCTGGCCGAGGAGGCGAGCAGCGCGCGGCGCACGCCACGGGCGAGCTTGCCCGGGTTCAGCATCCCCCCGATGGATTCCCGCATCCCGCCCACGAAGCCGGCGGGGAGGCCGAGCTCCTCCCTGCTGCCGACGGTCCCGCCCCCACCGAAGGCGCGCAGGATCGCCGCCTGGGTACGCACCCTGAGCATCATGAGGGGTGAGACCGCACCCCACACCAGGCCGTTCGCCACGTAGTCGCAGTCGATGTCGTGCCTCTTGATGAGGTCTTCCACATAGCGGCCCGCGTGCTCCGCCAGTTTGGCCATGACCGGCATCTTCTTCGGCGACTGGAGGCTGAGCATCCGCAGGTCGCCGCCCGGCGCCCCGGCGATCTGACCGCCGTTGCGCGAGGCCGAGCCGTAGCCGCAGAACTCGGCCTCCAGCAGGACTACGTCCTGGTCGCGCTCCGCGAGGCGCAGGGCGGCCGCCATGCCACCCATGCCGCCGCCGATGACGGCGATGTCGCAGGTGAGATCGCCGTCCAGCGCGGGCCGCACGTCGTCCGGCGGGTCGATCCAGCCGGTGAAGCTGGTGTACTTCGTGTTGTCGGTCCTCATGCTGTCCCGATCTCCTTCCAGGTGGGGCGTCCGCCCCACTTCGTGCTCTCTCAGTCCTGAGAAGTGGTGGCCCCGAGTGAGGCCCGGTCCGCTCGCCGCTCTCCCTTGGCCGCGACCGAACGGGCGGACAGGTCCCCCGTCGTCAGGAACCCGGGACGCGCCTCGACGACCGCGGTGGAGGCGTTGACCGCCGCCGCGACGGTGCTGAGGAAGGAATCGAAGCCCACGGAGGAACGGAGGTCGACGATCTGCTCCTCTCCGACGATCCGGTAGTCGTCGCCCGCGGCCGGCTCGAAGAACCCGAACGTGATCTCCAGATCGATCACCACCTCGCCCTTGAGCACGCCCCGGGCGGCGTGAGTGACCGCCGCGATCCGCCCCGGTTCGATGCGCATGTGGTCCCCGACGCGCGGCGAAGTCGCCACGACAGCGGGTTCGACCTCCGCCGGCGGATCCGCACGCTCTCCACACGCTGGGTCAGTGCGGTCAGGAGGAGAGGAAGGGTGTCCATCAGGACGCCCGGGTTCGCCCCGCTGCCCAGGACGGTCACGCCGTGCGCCTTCGCCGTGTCGTCGAGCCGCCGGGCCGGATCGGGGTGGCTCCGCCATGGATGGGCCGGCTCTTCGCAGATGCTCAGGACGTTGTACGAACGTTCCAGCAGCGGCAGCAGGACGTCGGCCGCCCCGTGCAGATCCGAGACGGTCGCCACGATCGCGAGGTCGGCGGCGGGCAGCTCGGCCGGGTCGCTCACGACGACGACACCGTTCGCGACGCCACCGAGGAGCACTCCGAGGTCGTGACCGACCACGCGGGGGTCCCGGTCCGCCGCTCCCACGATCTCCACGTCCGCGCGTCGCAGCAAGGAAGAGGCGATGGCCCGGCCAGTGGCACCGAGCCCCACCACGACAGTCCGATTCTTCAACGTCACTCCCCTGGGCGCCACGGTCGGCCCGCCCACGACACGGTGCTCGGCGGAACCGGACTTCGCCGGTGGCGGTTGCCTGGTATTCCACTGTCACGGGCAACGGGCGTGGTGAGAACGACACTGGGCACCGGCTTCCCCCGGGGACGGTGCACGGTGCACAGACCGGCCGCGCCCCTGCCGTTCGTGAGCTGACCGGCACGTCGCTCAGAGGCGCTCGTAGACAGCCGGCCGGCGCGCGCGCAGGACGAGGGCCTGCACCGCGCCGGCCACGGCCGAGAGGGCGACGAGGCCGCCGATCACCCAGGCACCCGTGGTGGTGCCGACGAGGAGCGGGAAGTTGGCGACCATCATGCAGACCACGCAGGCCAGGCCGAGGAAGGCGACGGCCGGGGCCACGACCGTCCGCCACACCGGCTGCCGTCCGTCGGCGCGCCGGAAGAAGCCGACGACGGCGAGGCTGGTGGCCGCCATCAGCAGGACGATGCCGAGCGTGGCGGCGCCGGAGAACCAGGTGTAGAGGTCCCCGATCGGGTCGAGGTCGAGCACGGCGACGACCACTGTGGTGACGAACGCGACCGCCGAGGCGACGCCCGAGGACGCCGACGGCGCGCGGTGCCGGGGGTGGACGACGCTCAGCGGCGCCGGAAGCGCGCCGGCCCGGGACAGCGCGAACTGGTAGCGCGTCACGACGTTGTGGAAGGCCAGTACGCAAGCGAACTGGCTTGTGATCAGCAGGAGCTGCATGGCGTCGGCCCAGACGGACCCCACGTAGCTCCGCGTCAGCGTGAGGACCAGGCCCTCGGGGTCGGCCTGCGCGGCTCCGACCACCGAGTCGACGCCGGCCCCCACCACGATCGCCCACACGGTGAACGAGTAGAAGGCTCCGATCACCAGGATCGCGACGTACGTCGCCCGCGGGACCGTGACGTCGGGGTCCTTCGCCTCGTGGCGGAACACGGCCGTCGCCTCGAAGCCGATGAACCCGAAGAGGGCGAACATGACGCCGAGGCCCAGGGAGCCGGTGCCCACGATCGAGGGTGACACCGGCTCGGCCGTCAGGCCGTGGGCGCCGCCGTGGCCCACGATGCCGAGGTCCAGGACCAGGAGCAGCAGGAATTCCAGCACCAGCACGGCACCGAGCACCTTGGCGCTCAGCTCGATGTCGCGGTAGCCGAGGAAGGCGATGACGCCCAGCGAGACGAGTGCCCAGACCCACCACGGGGAGCCGACGTCGGCGTACCGCTCGATGACGTTGCTCGTCGCGACCCCGACGTAGGCGTTCACCCCGACGAGAAGCAGCGTGTAGGAGAAGAGCGCGAGGGTCGCGGCCGAGAGGCCGGGTATGCGGCCGAGCCCCGCCCGGACGTAGGCGTAGAAGGCGCCCGCGTCGCGTACCCGTCCGGCCATCAGCGTGAAGCCGACCGCGAAGACCAGCAGCAGCACGGTGGACAGCGCGAAGTACAGCGGCATCCCCGGGCTGCCGCTCACGGCGAAGGCGAGCGGCACCCCGCCGGCCACGAGGCCGAGCGGTGCCGCAGCGGCGACGACCATGAACACGATCTGCGACACGCCGAGCCCACGGTGGAGCGGGTTGCCCGCTCCCGCTTCACCGCCGGGTGCTTCGGCGTGCCCTGTTCTGGAGAGGTCGGTCATCGCGATCACCTTTCGGCTCATGGGCCGGTACCGGCTCGTCATGGGTGGGTGAAGGGGTGCGTGAAGGTGCGCCTGCGCGAACGAACGGGTGCGGGTCCCTCGCGGTGGCTGGGCCGGAGCGGCAGGAGGTGGTTCCTCCCGCCCGAGAAGACGTGGCCCCGTGCGGGTTCCGGGTCACCGGCCGCTTCCGCTCGGCCGCGATCGCGGGAGCGACGGCGGCGATCGCGGGAGTGACGGCGGCGGTCCCTCTGCGGCTCGATACGCCTGTGGGCCCTGCTACGCGGCGAGGTCGTGACGACAGCGGGTTCGACCTCTGCACACGACCCCGACCCCGACCCCGCTGTTTAGTACCACTAAACAGCGGGTGCAAACCTCTACCACCCCGCTCTTGCTCCCGCGATGGTGCGCCAGCAAGACGCCGCTGGACGGCCGTCTCCGGCCGCCCTCCCGGAAGGGCCGGGCCGCGGGCTCGGTCGGGGCCCCCGCCCGAACGTCGGACACCGTAGGGGCGCAGCGGCCCGGCCCGCCTGTGCATCGTGCACCGAGCCCCGGCGAAGGAGGTGCCCGCTGTCGTTCTCGCAAGCGGTCCTGGCTGGCGACAGTGAGGCAACCGCCACAGGAACAGCGAGGAAACGCCATGACAGCTGAGGTGTTGGACGCCGTCGAGGAGTTCGACGTGGTGATCATCGGAGCCGGGATCTCCGGGATCGGCGCGGCCACCTATTTCAGCCGGGAGCTGCCCGACAAGTCGCTCGCCGTACTGGAAGCGCGCGACGACATCGGAGGCACGTGGGACCTGTTCCGCTACCCCGGCATCCGCTCGGACTCCGACCTCCACACGTTCGGATACGCGTTCAAGCCCTGGCGCCACGAAGCCGCGATCGCCGACGCCCCCCTCATCAAGGAGTACCTCCACGAGACCGTCGAGGAGAACGGCCTGGAGCGCGTCCTCAGGCTCGGCCACCGGGTCGTCCGCGCGGAGTGGTCCACGGCGGACGCACGGTGGACCCTCACCGTCCAGACGTCGGACCCCGCGACGGGAGCGACCCGGACCAGGACGATCCACGCGGGATGGGTCTTCGCCGCCACCGGCTACTACCGGTACGACGAGGGGTTCTCCCCGGAGTTCCAGGGACGGGACGAGTTCGAGGGCCAGATCGTCCATCCGCAGCACTGGCCCGAGGGACTCGACTACAGCGACAAGAAGGTCGTCGTCATCGGCAGCGGCGCGACCGCGATCACTCTGGTGCCGGCCATGACCACCGGGGCGGGCGCCGCCCGGCACGTGACGATGCTGCAGCGCACCCCCACCTACGTCATGGCGCTCCCCCGCGTCGACAAGGTCGCCCTGGCGCTCACGAAGCTGCTCGGGGAAGAGCGCGGGTACGCCGTGACGCGGTTCAAGAACATCTGGACCGAACACGCCGTCGTGAAGGGCCTGCGGACCTTCCCCAAGGCAGGACGGGCCTTCATCCGGCGCGAGAACGTCAAGCGCCTTCCCAAGGGGTTCGACGTCGACAAGCACTTCAACCCGCCGTACGACCCGTGGGACCAGCGGGTGTGCGTGGCACCGAACGGCGACTTCTTCGACGCGATCAAGGACGGAAGGGCCTCCGTCGTCACCGACGCCGTGGCGCGGTTCAGCAAGCGCGGAGTCGTCCTGGCGTCGGGTGAGGAGCTGGAAGCCGACATCATCGTCACCGCGACGGGGCTGAACCTTCGGCTCTTCGACGGCATGCCCCTCGTGGTCGACGGGCACCAGGTCGACATCGCGGACGCGCTCTGTTACCGCGGCATGCTGCTGAGCGGGATGCCGAACTGGGCGATGGCGATCGGCTACACCACCTCGTCCTGGACGCTCAAGGTGAGCCTGATGTGCCGTTACTTCATCGACCTCGTCAGGCACATGGACGCCCGGGGATACGACACGGTGGTCCCGGTCGCACCGCCGGGGACGAACCGCAGGCCCGTCATGGACCTCCAGGCCGGATACGCCAAGCGCGGCGAGAAGCTCCTGCCCAAGCAGGGACCCGAGAAGCCCTGGCGGATGGCGATGTCCTACCCCGAGGACGCCAGGGCGCTGCGCGGCCCGGTGGCCGACGAGAACCTCCGGTTCGGCACCCGCCGGGCGGCCGCGCCGGCGTCCGACGGGAGGCGAACCACCCGTGCCTGAGACGAGCGCCGTCGAGAGCGCCGACCAGTACGCGACCCTGCCGTCCGGGATGACGATCTGCTTCCGGGACCACGGAGACAAGAACGCCCCCGCGATGCTGCTCATCGCGGGACTGGGCGAAGACCTCACCTTCTGGACCGACCCGTTCGTCGGTTCCCTCGTCGCCCACGGTTTCCGGGTCGTCGCGATCGACAACCGTGACGTCGGCCAGTCGACGTTCGTCGCCGCGCCCCCTCCCGGGCTCTGGCGTCAGATCGCCGCGCGTCCGCGCGGCGACGCGTACACGCTGGCCGACATGGCCCAGGACGCCGTCGGCGTACTCGACCATCTCGGGATCGCGCGGGTGCACCTGGTCGGGCGGTCGATGGGAGGGATGATCGCGCAGACGATCGCGGCCACGGCGCCCGAGCGGGTCCTGTCGCTGACCTCCCTCTACTCCACGACCGGGGCGCGCAAGGTCGGTCAGCCCGCTCTGTCGACGATCAGACTCCTCGCCGCCCCGCCCGCGAGGAACAGAACCGCGGCGGTCCGTGCCCACCTGAGGCTCACCCGGCACGTCGCCGGAATGGGCCATCCCATCGACGACGCGGCCGAGGCGGCCATCGCGGCGCGCGGCTGGGACCGCAGCGCCGGCGACCCGGCGGCCGGCACGGCACGCCAGATCCAGGCCATCCAGCGCTCCGGGGACCGGACGGCCCAGCTGAGCCGGATCACCGCCCCGACGCTGGTCATCCACGGCGACCGGGATCCACTGGTGAACCCGAGCGGCGGCGCCGCGACGGTCCAGGCGATCCGCTCGGCACAGCACGTGGTCATTCCCGGCATGGGCCATCACCTCCCCGAGTCCCTCGTCGGCCCCGTCACGACCTACATCGCGCAGCACGCGAACCGCGTGGGTGAAGGAGGCAGCCATGTCCGGATCTCGTGAGCCCCGCTCCGGGAGCACCACGGTCGACGTCGTGGTCGTCGGTGCCGGTTTCGCCGGTCTGAGCGCGGCGGAGCGACTGGTGGGCACGGGGCGGTCCGTCCTGGTCGTGGAAGGCCGCGACCGCGTCGGAGGCCGCTCGCTCTCCGGCGAGGTGGCCGGCGTGAAGGTCGACCTCGGAGCGACGTGGGTGGCCCGGCGCCACACCGCCGTCCGGGACCTCGCGAGCCGGGTGGGGTGCACCACCACCGACCAGTTCGCCCAGGGCCGCAACGTGCTGTGGATGGCGGGCCGGCGCCGCACCTACAGCGGCACCATTCCCAAGGTCTCCCCCGCGGCCCTGGTGGACATGGCGCGCATGCAGGCGGCGGTGAACAAGCTGGTCGCGACCGTCGACGTGGACGCGGCGTGGGAGACGCCGGGGGCCGGCCGGCTCGACGCCGTCTCGTTCGGCGAGTGGCTCGACCGGAAGAACGCGCTGCCCGGCACCCGTGCGCTGATGACCGTCATCAGCAAGGTGCAGTGGGGCTGCACCCCGGGAGACGTCTCCCTGCTGCACGCACTGCGCTACATCCGCTCGGCGGGCGGGCTCGACCACATGCTGGACGTCGAGGGCGGCCAGCAGCAGGACCGGATCGTCGAGACCACCCAGGAGATCGCCCAGCGGGTGGCGGAGCGGCTCGGCGACCGCGTGCGCCTGGAGACGCCGGTGCGCCGCATCGCGCAGGACGACGACGGCGTCACCGTCCGCACCGACTCCGGCGAGATCCGGGCCCGGTACGCGATCGTCACGGCCTCGCCGGCGCACCGCGCCGCCATCGCCTTCGAGCCCGCCCTGTCCGAGCAGGGCGAAGGGCTCACGCGGACCTGGCGCATGGGCGTGCTGAGCAAGGCGTTCGTGGCCTACGAGAGGCCGTTCTGGAGGGCGGAGGGATGCTCCGGCGAGGCGGTGACCGACACCGGAACCGTGTTCATCACCTTCGACGTGTCCCCCGCTCACGGCGGGCCGGGCGTCCTGATGGCCTTCTGCGATCCGCGCGTCTTCGACGGCTTCGGCCCCGGGGCCCGGCGCGACCGGGTGGTCCGGCAGCTCGCCGACCTCTACGGTCCGCAGGCGCTCACCCCGATCGACTACGTGGACCACTGCTGGGGAGCGGAGCCCTTCGCCCCGGGAGGCCCCAACCCCGCCGTCGCCCCCTACGCGACCACGAGCTTCGGCAAGGCGCTGGGCGAGCCCCACGGGCGCGTCCACTGGGCGGGCTCCGAAACCGCCGGCGAATGGGCCGGAACCATGAACGGCGCGGTTCTGACGGGCCAGCGCACCGCCGAGAGCGTCCTCACCCTGCTGACTCGCGACGTCCGAGAGGGGGCGTCCCGATGAAGGAGACGCTGTTCCTGCTGGCCGACCTGTGGATGATCTTCGCCGGTTACTTCTACGGCTGGAAATTCATCCGCCGCTACGGCAACCACCTCCTGGGTCTCGAGTGGATGGTCGTCGCGACGTCGGGCACCAACTTCCTGCTCTGGTCGCTGCTCGGGGCCAAGAGCGACAGCGTCCTGTACGACGTGGCGTACTTCTTCGACGCGTTCTCCAGGTCGGTCGGCATCACCCTCATCCTGGTCCTGGGCCTGATGAAGGTCACCCATCGCTACAAGCCGAGCCGCGGCGTCGACGTCGCCGTGTTCGGGGTCGCGATCGTGGCCGCCCTGTTCCTCCGCCCCTTCCACGGCGCGGATCTCCACACCGACCGCGGCGCGTTCTGGGTCTCCGTGTTCTACGTCGTCGTCAACCTCCTCACGACCGTGTTCCTCTGCTACTTCGTCAAACGGCTCTGGAGCGCGGGCGCGAGGTGGCCGGCGGTCTGGACCGGACTGGCCACGGCCGCCGGGACCACCATCGCGATCACGTACGACTTCTTCCCCCTGCCGTTCGACGACGCGAACCGCACGGTCTTCTACACCGCCGCGCTGGCGACCTGGGGCACCCAGGGATTCGTCTACTTCCGCGCCTACCGCGCGCTGCACGACCGCAACGCGGCCTTGGACCCGTACCCGGCCCGCACGGCCGGGGCCCCCGCATGAACCCGAATCACGGCGAAGGAGTCAGCATGGCGAAGAGGCACGTGTACGCGGTGGTGGACCCCGCCACCGGCAAGCTGGTCAAGGAGTACCCCACCGCGACGGACGAGACCGTCGACGCGGCGCTCGACGCGGCGGCGAACGCCTACCCGCACTGGTCGAGGCAGACCTCCGTGGCACAGCGCGCCCGGCTGTTGCACACCGTCGCCACCCTGCACGACGAGCGCAGCCGGGAGCTCGCCGAGATCATCCACCGGGAGATGGGCAAGCCGGTGGACGAGGCCGTCGGGGAGGTCGAGTTCAGTGCCTCGATCTACCGGTACTACGCCGAGAACGCGGAGAAGTTCCTCACTGACGAGCCGATCGAGCTCCTGGAGGGCGAGGGCACCGCCTTCGTCCGCCGCCGGCCGGTCGGCGTGCTGCTCGGGATCATGCCCTGGAACTACCCGTACTACCAGGTGGCCCGGTTCGCCGCGCCCAACCTCGCGCTGGGCAACACCATCGTGCTCAAGCACGCGTCGCAGTGTCCGGAGTCGTCCGCGGCTCTCCAGGAGCTGTTCACGGACGCCGGCTTCCCCCAGGGCTGCTACGTCAACGTCCGCGCCACCGGGGAGCAGATCGGCCGCGCCATCGCGGACCCCCGCGTGCAGGGCGTCTCCTTCACCGGTTCGGAGCGGGCCGGCGCGGAGGTCGCCGAGAAGGCCGGACGCAGCCTCAAGAAGGTGGTGCTCGAACTGGGCGGCTCGGACCCGTTCATCGTGCTGTCGACCGACGACCTCGACGCCACGGTCCGGGCGGCGGTCGAGGCGCGGTTCGAGAACGCCGGGCAGGCGTGCAACGCCGGGAAGCGCTTCATCGTCGCCGAGGACCTCTACGACGCCTTCCTCGACAGGTTCACCGAGAAGGTGCTCGCGCTGACCGACGGACTGGCGCCGCTCTCCTCGGTCGCCGCCGCCGAGTACGTCGAGGAGCAGGTCGGGCGAGCCGTCGACGAGGGGGCGACCTTCGTCTCCGCACGGCAGCGCGAGGGGGCGTACTTCCCGCCCGGCGTGCTGACGGGCCTCTCCCCGGCGTCGCCGTCGGCCGCCGAGGAGCTCTTCGGTCCCGTCGCGACCGTCTACCGGGTCGGTTCCGAGGACGAGGCCGTCGAGCTGGCGAACGACACGCCGTACGGGCTTGGCTCCTACGTGTTCACGACGGACGCCGAGCAGGCGCTGCGCGTCGCCGACAGGATCGAGGCCGGCATGGTCTTCATCAACGGCGTCGGCCTCGAAGGCGCGGAACTGCCCTTCGGTGGCGTCAAGTTGTCCGGTTTCGGCCGCGAGCTGGGGCGGGCGGGCATCGACGAGTTCGCCAACAAGAAGCTCATCCGCACCGCTCGGACGTGACCGCCCCACACCACGGAAGGAAGACCTTCATGACGATCGAGTTCGACGCCGCCGTCTTCAGGACGCCGAACGAACCGCTGACCGTCGAGCGGGTGACGATCCCCTCGACGCCTCCGCCCGGCGAGGTGCTCGTGCGGCTCCGGGCGAGCGGGGTGTGCCACAGCGACTTCCACGTCCTCCTGGGCGAATGGGAGGTTCCTACGCCGATGATCCTCGGCCATGAGGGAGCCGGGATCGTCGAGGGCGTCGGCGAGGGCGTCACGACGCTCAAGAAGGGCGACCACGTCGTGCTGTCCTGGACGCCCTCGTGTCGCCGCTGCCGTTACTGCGTCAGCGGCAGGCCCGTCCTCTGCGACATGGTGAGCGAGCACTCGGCGAACCACCTGTCGTTCGACGGCCGGCCCCGGATCACGTCCGCCGGCGGGGACGACGTCCTCAGCTTCGCGGGCCTCGGAACGTTCGGCGAATACGCCCTCGTGCCCGAGTCGGGTGCGATCGCCGTCCGGGACGACGCCCCGTTCCCGCAGGCGGCTCTGGTCGGATGCGCCGTCACGACCGGTGTCGGCGCGGCCGTCAACACCGCCAAGGTGCGGCCGAGCGACACCGTACTGGTCCTCGGCTGCGGCGGCGTCGGCCTGAACGCGGTCCAGGGGGCCCGGCTCGCCGGCGCACGGAAGATCATCGCCGCGGACATCTCCGACGAGAAGCTGGAGCAGGCGCGCACCTTCGGCGCGACCGACCTGGTCAACAACGGCCGCGAGGACTTCGCGGACCGGGTGCGACAGCTCACCGACGGACGCGGTGTGGAGATCGCCATCGAGGCCATCGGGCTGCCCCGCACCATCGAGGCGGCCTACGAGGTCCTGGCCCGGGGCGGCACGGCGGTGGTCGCCGGGCAGGTGGCGGACGGCCTGAAGGTCTCCATCGACCCCTTCGTCATGTCCGATCAGGAGCTCTCGCTCATCGGCTCGAACTACGGCTCCAGCAAGCCCGCTTCCGACTTCCCGCTGCTGATCGACCACTACATGAACGACCGCATCGACCTCGACTCCCTGGTGACGAGCGTGATCGGTCTGCAGGACGTCAACGAGGCGTTCGACCGGATGAAGCGCGGCATCGGCATCCGCTCGGTGATCACGTACTGAAAGGCAGGGGCGATCTCATGGCCCTGGAATCATCCCGCTCGGCCTTCGAGCGAGCCCGCCGCAGCGTCGGCGGGGGTGTGGGGTCGGGCCTGCGCGCCGCGATGCCACCCCATCCGCTCTTCGTGCGCGAGGCGCGGGGCGCGCACGTCTGGGACCTGGACGGCGACCGGTACGTCGACTACGTGATGGCCTGGGGGCCGCTCCTCCTCGGTCACGGTGACCCGCGCGTGCTGTCAGCGGTGTCCGAGGTCGCGACGAAGATGCAGGTCGTCGGCACCGGCCACCCGCTGGAGTACCTCGCGGCGGAAGCGGTCCTCGAGGCCGTGCCGCACGGCGAGCGGCTGCTGTGGAGCAACACGGGGACCGAGGCGGTGCAGGTGGCGCTGCGCCTCGCGCGCGCCGCCACCGGGCGGCGCCGCGTCCTCAAGTTCGCCAAGAGCTACCACGGCTGGCACGACACCGTGTACGCCGGGATGTCCGAGGACGACTGCGACCGCCCCGCCACCCCCGGTGGGGCGGGGCAGTCGGCCAGCGTCCTCGACGACCTGGTCGTGGCGCGCTTCAACGACGTGCGGCTGGCCGAGCGCTTGCTGAGCGAGGCCGTCGAGCGCGACATCGCGGCCGTGCTCGTCGACCCGGTGATGAGCAACGCGGGCGTCGAAGCACCCTCACCGCAGTTCCTGTCGACGCTGCGGGCCCTCTGCGACCGGCACGGCGTCGTCCTCGTCTTCGACGAGGTGATAGCCGGATTCCGGATCGCCCGGGGCGGGGCGGCCGAGAAGTACGGCGTCCTTCCCGACCTGTCCGTCTTCGGGAAGGCGATGGCCGGCGGCTTCACCCAGAGCGCCGTCGTAGGCCGGTCCGATCTGATCGACCAGGTGACGTCCGGGGTCGTGCACGCCGGAACCTTCAACGCCAACCCGGTCGCACTGGCGGCCGTCGCGGCGACGATGCGCGTCCTGGCCGACCCCGAGGTCTACGAGCAACTCGAACGGATCTCGTCCGAGTTCGAAGCCCTCGTCGGCGCCGTTCTCGGTTCGTCGCCCGACTTCGGCGGCCTCAACCGGGTCGGCTCGCTCCTCCAGTACGTCCCCGCCGGGGGCACGACGGGGCTTCACGGAACGAGCGGGCTCTGGGCGGTGATCCTCGAAGGGATGCTGCGGCAGGGCTTCCTGTTCATGCCGTCCGGCAAGGTCTTCCTCAGCACGGCGCACACCACCGCCGACGTCGAGGCGACGGCCGAGGCCCTCGACCGGCTCCTGCGGAAGTTGTGACGCCCGCATCGAGTCACGCGTTACCCCCACCCGCTCCGAGCCGGGCCGCGTGTTCTGTTCCTCCGCGGCCCGGCCCGGTCCACCTTTCCGGAAATGGCACCATGCTGAACCTCTCGGTCCTGCTCGAGGACTCCGCCCGCACGCACCCGGACCGGGACGCGGTCGTCCTCGGCACGACGCGTCTCACCTACGCCCGGATCGACGCCGCCGCCAATCAGGTCGCCAACCTCCTGGTCGACCGCGGCGTCCGGCCCGGCGACAAGGTCGCGCTCAGTTGTCCGAACGTGCTCTGGTTCCCGATCGTCTACTACGGGATCCTCAAGGCCGGCGCCGTCGTCGTACCGCTCAACATCCTGCTCAAGGGCCGGGAGGTCGCCTACCACCTCGCCGACTCCGAGGCGAAGGCGTACTTCTGCTTCGAGGGCGGCGAGGGCCTGCCGATGGGGGCGGAGGGGCACGCCGGGTTCAGCGAGACCCCTGCCTGCGAGCACTTCTTCCTCATCACCGCCGATCCCGCGGCGGAGAGCCCGATCGAGGGCGTCGAGACCATGGGCGCCGCGCTGCGGGGCACCGCGGCGACGTTCGACGGCATCGGGACGTCGGGGGACGAACCGGCCGTGCTGCTCTACACGAGCGGTACGACGGGGCAGGCGAAGGGCGCCGAACTCAGCCACGCCAACCTGGTGCTCAACGCCCTCGCGGTCAACCGGCTCTTGGAGAACCGGCCGGCCCTGGACACCCATCTGGTCGTGCTGCCGCTGTTCCACTCCTTCGGCGCGACCGTCCAGATGAACGCCGGCTTCTCGACGGCGAGCACGCTGGTGCTGCTGCCGCGGTTCGACGCCCGGCAGGCGGTGTCCCTGATGCAGCGGGAGGACATCACCGTCTTCGCGGGTGTCCCCACCATGTGGTGGGGCCTGTTGCAGGCGCTCACCGAGGACGTCGACGTCGAGAGGATCGCGAGGAACCTGCGCGTCGGAGTCTCCGGCGGCGCCGCGCTCCCCGCGGAACTCATCAAGCAGGTCAGGGAGCGACTGGGCGTCCAGGTCCTGGAGGGCTACGGCCTCTCCGAGACCTCGCCGGTGGTGACCTTCAGCGATCCGGCGCGGGAGCCCCGTCCCGGGTCGATCGGAGTGCCGATCTGGGGCGTCGAGGTCAAGCTCGTCGACGCGGACTGGTCGGAGGTCGAGGACGACGGCACGGGCGGCGCCGTCGGCGAGATCGCGGTCAAGGGCCACAACGTGATGAAGGGCTACCACGGCCGCCCCGAGGCCACCGCCGAAGCCGTCAGGGACGGCTGGTTCCGCACCGGCGACCTGGCCCGCAGGGACAAGGACGGCTTCTACTACATCGTCGACCGGGCGAAGGACCTGATCATCCGCGGTGGCTTCAACGTCTACCCGCGCGAGATCGAGGAGGTCCTGATGACGCACCCGGCGATCAGCCTGGCCGCGGTCGTCGGCGTGCCGCACGAGAGTCACGGCGAGGAGATCAAGGCGTTCGTCATCCTCGAGCGCGGCGCCGAGGCCCGCCCCGACGAGCTGGTCGCCTGGAGCAGGGAGCAGATGGCCGCCTACAAGTACCCGCGCATCGTCGAGGTCGTACGGACGCTGCCCATGACCTCCACCGGAAAGATCCTCAAGCGCGAACTCACGTGACCGGCGCGCCGAGCGCGTGGACACGGACGGGAAGGACGGCAGATGACAGTGGATGACGGCGGGCGGCGGGGCACGTCCCCCGACGGGTCCGGTACGGGGCCGGACACGACACCCGGCTCGCTCGTGGCCGCCTGGAGGGCACGCGTGGCGAAGAACCCGGAGGGCACCGCGCTCCGCTACTTCGACGGTGCCCTGACCGCGCGGGAGGTGGACGAGGCGTCGGACGCCCTGGCCGCCGCCTTCGAGGCACGCGGGACCGGCCGGGGCGACCGGGTCGGGGTGTACCTGCAGAACGTTCCGCAGTACGCGCTGGTGCTGCTGGCCCTGTGGAAGCTGGGCGCCACGGTGTTGGGGCTCAACCCGATGTACCGGCGCCAGGAACTGCGCCGGATCGTCGACGACTCCGGGGCGGTCGGCGTCGTCTGCGCGGACGAGGACGTCCACGAGACGCTCGGCACGCTGGCGGGGAGTTCGGTGCGGTGGCTGGTCAGCACGTCGGCGCTGGACCACCAGTCGCGGAACGATCCACGGGTCTTCGCGACGACGGAACGCCTGGCCCCCGCGCCGGACGGCGACCTGGTGGCCCTGATCGGCGAGTTCGAGGGCCGCGGCCCCTCGCCCGTGGAGCCGGTCCGTGACGACGTCGCGTTCCTGACGTACACCTCGGGGACGACGGGGCCGCCGAAGGGTGCCATGAACACCCACGGCAACGTCCTGAGCGTGGTGGCGACCTGCGCGTCGTGGATGGGCGTGGGCGACGGGGACGTCGTGTTCGCCATGGCCCCGCTGTTCCACATCACCGGCGCGGTGGTCAACGCGACGATCTCCCTGCTCACCGACACCACGCTCGTCCTGGCGGGCCGGTTCCACCCCGAGGTCGCCCTGGACGCCTTCGCCGAGTACGGGGTGACCTACACGATCGGCTCCATCACCGCGTACAACGCGATCTTCCAGCTGCCGCAGGCCGGACCGGAGCACTTCGCGTCGGTGAAGGCCCTGTACTCCGGGGGCGCTCCGATCCCGCCGGCGACCGTCGAGCGGTTCCGGGAACGGTTCGGCGTCTACCTCCACAACGGCTACGGGATGACCGAGACGACGTCCGCCGTCATCGCCGTGCCGCCGGGTGAACGGGCGCCGGTGCACGCTCCGAGCGGGACGCTGTCCATCGGCAAGCCCCTGCCGCGTCTCACCGCGCGCGTCGTGGACCCGCACGGCGATCCGGTGCCGAGCGGGGAGCAGGGCGAACTCGAATTGAGCGGGCCGCAGGTGGTACCCGGCTACTGGGACAAGCCCGAGGCCACCCGCCGGGCGATGCCGGAGGGCCGGCTGCGTACCGGTGACGTCGCGGTGATCGACGAGGAGGGCTGGGTCTACCTGGTGGACCGGCTCAAGGACCAGATCAACGTGTCCGGGTACAAGGTCTGGCCGCGCGAGGTCGAGGACGCCCTGTACGAACACCCCTCGGTCCTCGAAGCCGCGGTCGTCGGCCGGCCGGACGAGTACCGCGGCGAGACCGTCGTCGCCTACGTCTCCCTCAAGGCGGGCCTGACCGCATCCGCGGAGGAGCTGATCGCCTTCTCCCGCGAGCGGCTGGCGGCCTACAAGTGCCCCCGCACGATCCTTTTCCTCGCCGACCTGCCCAAGACCCAGAGCGGCAAGATCCGGCGCGCCGAACTCCGCGACACCGGAGCGATATCCCCCTCGAAGGACTGATACATGAGCCAGAATCGTTTCTCCGGACGCATTGCCGTCGTGACCGGGGCGAGCCGGGGCATCGGTCTCGCCGTCGCCGAACGGCTCGTCGCCGAAGGGGCGCGCGTATGTCTGACCGCCCGCAAGGCCGGCCCCCTCGAAGAGGCCGCCGCCGCGCTTCCCCCGGGCAGCGTCGTCACCGTCGCCGGCAGGGCGGACGATCCCGACCACCGCCGCGAGGTCCTGGACACCGTCGCGCGCGAGTTCGGCGGGCTCGACGTCCTCGTGAACAACGCGGGCATCAATCCCGCCTACGGCCCCGTCGTCGGCCTGGACCTCGATGTCGCCCGCAAGGTGCTGGAGGTCAACGTCCTGGCCACCCTCGCCTGGGTGCAGGACGCCGTGGCCCACCCGAAGCTCGGTTTCACCGAACGTCGGGGCGCCGTCGTGAACCTCTCCTCCGTCACCGGCGACACCCCGTCACCCGGCATCGGCCTCTACGGCGTGAGCAAGGCGGCGGTGTCCCATCTGACCCGGACCCTGGCCGCCGAACTCGGCCCGGAGATCCGCGTCAACGCGGTGGCCCCCGCCGTGGTGAAAACCCGGTTCGCCGAGGCCCTGTACGAGGGCAAGGAGGCAGAGGTGGCCGCCGACTACCCCCTGCGGCGCCTGGGCGTGCCGTCCGACATCGCCTCCGCCGTGGCGTACCTGGCCTCGGAGGACTCCTCCTGGGTCACCGGCCACGTCCTCACCGTCGACGGCGGCCTCACGGTCGCCGGCGGCACCGCGTAACGACCTCGCTCCTCCCACAAAGGACAGCCATGACCACCTCTGACCTTCCGCCGGAGCTCGCGGAGCTGCGTGAGCGCACGCGCCGGTTCATCCGCGAGACCGTCGTCGACGCCGAACCCGCCCCCGGCGGACGTCTCGACCGGGCCACCCGCGACCGGCTCCAGACCGCCGCGAAGGAGGCCGGTGTCTTCGCGCCGCTCGTGCCGAAGGAGTACGGCGGGCAGGGCCTGCCCATCGAGCACTGGTCTCCGATACTCCAGGAGGCCGGGTACTCGCCGATCGGCCCCAGCGTGCTCAACTGCATGGCCCCCGACGAGGGCAACATGCACATGCTCCACCTCATCGCCACCGAGGAGCAGAAGAAGCACTATCTCGCGCCTCTGGCGGCCGGCGACGTCCGGTCGTGCTTCGGGATGACCGAGCCCCACCCCGGAGCGGGATCCGACCCGGCGGCGCTGCGGACCACGGCCGTACGCGCCGACGGCGGCTGGATCATCGACGGCCACAAGCGGTTCACCAGCGGAGCCGCCGGTGCCGCGTTCTGCATCGTCATGGCGCGCACCCCGGCCGTCGACGGCTCCCCCGAGGGGGCCACCATGTTCCTCGTCGACCTGACGAACCCCGGGATCCGGATCGGCGAGGCGATCCACACCGTGGACCGCGCCATCGACGGCGGCCACCCGCACCTGTACCTGGAGGGCTGCTTCGTCCCCGACGACGCGGTCCTCGGCGAGGTCGGCCTCGGCTTCCGCTACGCGCAGGTACGGCTCGGGCCCGCGCGGCTCACGCACTGCATGCGGTGGCTGGGGCTGGCCCGCCGGGCGCACGACATCGCGCTGGACCGGGCCGCGAAGAGGGAGCTGTTCGGCGGTCCGATCGACTCGCTCGGCCTGGCGCAGCACCTGATCGCCGAGTCCGTCATCGACATCGAGACCTCCGACGCGATCATCACCAAGACCGCGGCGCTGCTGCACGGCGACCCGAAGGCGGGCTCGGCGATGTCCTCGGTCGCGAAGGTCCACTGCTCGGAGGCGATCCACCGGGTGATCGACCGTGCCGTCCAGATCTGCGGCGGCGACGGCGTCTCCGACGGACTCCCGCTGGCCCAGTACCTGAACGAGGTGCGTCCGTTCCGCATCTACGACGGCTCGAACGAGACCCACCGGTGGGCCATCGCACGCCGTGCCTCGGCCGGCCGGCGGGCCGCCGTCCAGGCCGGAGAGCGATACCTGGGCGACGCCGTCGTCGGCAGGGACGGGGCCGAGTGATGGTCTCCGTCCCCGACGGGGTCGAGGTCGTCGCGAGCTGGGACCAGGCCCGCCGTCTCGACAGCCCTCCCCTGCTCGTCGTCGACGCGGTCACCGGCTTCCTCGACGCGCACGGCGTCGGCAGCGGGCCGATCGCATGGCAGCGCATCGGCGACGGGCAGTCCAACGTCACCTATCTGATCGAACGCGGCAACCAGTCCGTCGTCCTGCGCCGTGGGCCCCGCCCGCCGCTGCCGAAGTCGACGCACGACATGGTTCGTGAAGCCCGGATCCAGAGGATGCTTCACGGGCACGGAGTCCCGGTCCCGGAGATCATCGCCGTCTGCGAGGACGAGGACGTCCTGGGCGTGCCGTTCTACCTCATGGACCGGCTCGACGGCACGGTCATCACCGACACGATCCCGCCCCACCTCTCCTCCGTCGGACAGCGCCGGGCCACCAGCGAAGCGGTCGTCGACACCCTGGTCGCCCTGCACGGCATCGATGTCACCGAAGGGGAACTCGCCTCCCTGGGCCGCCCCGAGGGGTACCTCCGGCGGCAGGTCGAGCGGTTCCGCGGCCTCTGGGAGGTCAACACCACCCGCAGCCTGCCCGCGGTGGAGCGCATCGCGGACTGGCTCGCCCAGAACCTGCCGACGAGCCAGGCGGCCTCGGTGGTGCACGGCGACTACCGCATGGGCAACCTCATGTTCGCCCCGCGGGCCCCGGCCGAGGTCCTCGCGATCCTCGACTGGGAGATGGCCACGCTCGGCGACCCGCTCGCGGACCTGGGGTACCTCACCGCCACCTGGTCCGAGGCCGGCAGCCCTGCCACCCCGCTCGAACTCACCGAGGTGACCCGTTCACCCGGCTACCTCACCCAGCGCCAACTGGCAGAGCGCTACCAGCGCCGCACGGGCCTCGATCTCACCCCGCTCCCCTGGTACCAGACCCTCGCCCTGTGGAAGGCGGCGATCTTCTGCGAGGCCATCCACACCCGCTGGCTGCGCGGCGAGCGTCCCCACGACACCACCTTCGGACCGTCGCTCGAAACGGGCGTCCCCCGGCTCCTGGAGCGGGCCGGGCACTACGCCGGCCTGACCGCGACCAGCCGCCGCTGACGCCCGACGTCCGCGGTGCGAGGCGCTTCACCGGCCTCACCGCGGGCGGGCCGTCCTGCTCCGACGTCACGCCGAGGCCGTCGTTCGCCGTAGAACTGGTGCGCCTTCCCCGCGGGCGCCGCGCCACCGTCGAACCCCGGCGGCCACGGGCATGGCTTCCGACCGGCACGGAGCACGGCTGCCCGGCTCCCTCGCCCGTCCTCAACGGCTGCGACCGTCCCGCACCCCCTCGCACCGAGTCCGTCTTCCCTGTCCTTCCGGAGAGAGGTCCCGTGCCCTCCGATTCCTCCCGGCATTCCCCCCCGTGACACACGGATGCTGGTCACCGTCAACGCGCTGCCGCTCGCCGTCGGCGTCCCGCTCTCCCGCTCTCCTGCTCTCCTGCTCCACGACTCTCGGAGAGATCTCCGTGTACGGCCGTCTCACCCTCGCCATCACGTGGGCGTTCACCCAGCTGGTCGTCCTCGTCGGCGGGACCTGGTGGTACGAGAACCGGCCTCCGTCGACAGCGCCCTCGCACTCGGCGTCTTCCTGCTCCTCGCCTCCAGGATTCGCGCGACCCGCCGTTACACCCTGGGCGAACTGTTCTCCCTGCGCGCCGGGGGGGCCGGGAGTACGGACCGCCGGCGCCGTGGTGACACTGTGCATCGCCGTGGCCCTGCTCATGGTGCAACTGCGGGCCGGCGGCATCACCACCGCCCTGCTGATCGGCATGCCGAGCGAGCGGGCCCAGGTGGTGTGCACGGTGCTGATGGGTTTCCTGGTCACGTGCTTCGCAGGGGTGGCCGATCTGCGCGGCACCGGTTTCGTGCAGGCCGCCAAAGTGCCCGTGGCCCTGGTGACGCTCGCCGCGGTGACCCTGCCGGCGCTCCGCTTTTTCGACTGGAGTCCCGGATCCCTGCTGTCGGCGGCCATGGACAAGAGCGTGTCGCCGGACGAGTACCTCAGCCCTGGACTGTGGAAGCACTCAGCCGGAGGCGGACCGCTCGGCACGCTCAGTTACCACGCCTGTGTCGCCTTCCTCGCCGTGCTCACGGCCGTGGCGGGCGTGACCTTCGCCGCCGCCGTCTCCGTGACCCGCGACCTGCTCGGGCGGAAGGGCCGTGCCCGGATCGGGATCGGAGAGCCGGCGGTCCTGCGGCTGTCCGTCGTCGTGCTCTGCGTCGTGAGTCTTCTCCTCGCCACCGCCGTACACCGCTATCCCATCGAGTTCCTCCTCGCCTTCTCGCCGAGCCTCGCGGCCACGTGCGTGTTCCCCGCGGTCGTCCATTCCTTCCCCTGGACCGGATTCAACCGCCACGGGCTGCTGTGGCTCGTCCACGGAGGGCTGTCCCTGTGCGCCCTCCTGACCCTCACCTCCCCCGCCGTGTCCGGGACGAAATACGCGCTGCTGCCGGAGCAGGACTTCAACCTGTTCCCGCTCCACACCCCCGGTCTGGTCTCCGTACCGGTGGCCTTCCTCCTCGGATGGCTCGGCAGCACGCGTCCCTGGGAGCGGGCCACACACCGCCGGCACACGGTGTCGGGACCGGCTTCCGCCCGTAGCGCCCCCGCGGCTCGCGTCGGCTCCGGCAAGGACGCCGTGAGCGGATAGCTCCGCCGTGCCCGCGACCGGACGGTGCATCGTGCACCGGGCCCGGGCGAAGCAGGTGCCCGCTGTCGTTCTCGCCTGCGGTACCGGCTGGCGACAGTGAGACGACCACCACAGGAACACCGCGGAAACGCCCGACCACCGGACCCACTTGATCGTCGCGAGGACGCCGCGCGGGAGTCCCCCGACGACGGCACGTCCGCAGCTGATCGAACAGCCGGTCGACCGTGCTTCGGATCGAGGAAGAGGACACGCATGACGACACAGAAGAAGACCCGGTCGCTGACGTCCGTGGCGAACGACACGCCGGCGGAGGAGATCCTCGAGATCGTGACCCGTGACGGCGGCGTCATCATCAAGGGCTTCCTGACGCAGGAGCAGATCGTCCGCTTCAACGCCGAGATCGAGCAGCCGCTGCGGGCGCTCGCCCCGGGGTCCACCCACGAGGACGAGATCGTGGCCGCGTTCCACGGCAGCAACACCAAGCGCCTCACGAACCTGGTGACGCACAGCGCCACGTTCCGCGGCGAGGTCATCGACCACCCCCTGGTCCACGAGGTCAGCGACCTGGTCTTCCTCCAGGAGTCGGGCACGTACTGGATGACCACCGCCCAGGTGATCGAGATCGGCCCCGGCAACAAGGCGCAGATGCTCCACCGTGACCTGGAGAACTGGTTCCCGTTCATCGGCATGGGGCCCGGCGGGCCGGAAGTCACCATCAACTTCCTGGTCGCCCTGACCGACTTCACGGAGGAGAACGGCGCCACCCGCGTCATCCCCGGAAGCAACCACTGGAGCGACTTCGAGGACCGCGGGACCCCCGAGCAGACGATTCCCGCCGTCATGAACGCCGGGGACGTCCTCCTCATCAGCGGCAAGACCGCGCACGGCGGCGGGGCGAACCGGACCGGCGACGAGTACCGGCGGGGCCTCGCCTTCACGTTCAACGCGGGCTTCCTCACCGGCGAGGAGGCGTACCCCTTCCTCGTCGACAGGGAGCTCGCCAAGACGCTCTCGCCGCGCGTCCAGCGCATGCTCGGCTTCCGCTCCCAGTACCCCACGGGCTCTCCCGGCCTGTGGCAGGTCGACTACGCGGACCTGGGCGACTACCTCGGTCTCTGAAAGCCGGGTCGATCAGAGGCCGCCACAGCCGTCCGAGGAGCGCACACCATGGCTTTCCCGTACATTCGCACTATGGGAACCGAGGTCGATGCGTTCCTTGGTCAGCTGGCCCGCCACCTCAGACCGCAGGTGAAGAAGCTGGCCGGCCTGCTGCTCCAGCGCCTGAACGGCGAACTCCCCGAGCTGTGGGAGAACGCGGACATCGAGGTCCTGACCCTGGAGGAGACGGCCCAGCACGTCACCGCACTACTGGATCTCCTGGAGGCCCGCCCCGGCGCGAGCATGCCGGAAGCTCCTCCGGCCGCCTTGGACATCGCCCGCCTCTACGCCCGGCGGGGAATCCCGGTGAGCCGGCTCCTCCGTGCCTACCGCCTCAGCCATCTCAGTCTGCTCGAACAACTCCAGGCCGAAGCTCCCCGCCTCACCCGCGACTGGCACATGATCAACCTCGCCACGGTGAGACTGGTCGCGATCGGTTTCGACTACGTGGACCGTTCCTCGGAAGAGGTCGTCGCCGCCTACCAGGAGGAACGCGACCGTCTGCTGCGGCGTCGGCTCACCCTCACCGACAGGGCGAGCAAGCGGATCGGGACCACGCTCGACATCTTCCGCACCGCGGAGGAGCTGACGGAGGTCTGCACCGAGGACTTCGCCGACCTCGTCACCGTCGACCTCTTCGACTCCGCACTCGACGAGACCGGCACCGGTCCGCCGGAGGCCCTGACGCAGCGCCGCGTCGCCCAGCGCTCCGTCCTCGACGGCTGTCCGGAGTCCCCGCTCCGCGTCGGCGGGACCCACACCTACCCCGAGGACTCGGAACCGGTTCGCGCACTGACCACCGGACGGTCCGTCCTGCACCACATCGCGGGGACCGGGATGCCCACGTGGGTGGCGCCGTCGGAGTCCCACGGCCGAGTGCTGCGCGACCTCGGGGTTCACTCCGTACTCCTCGTGCCTCTGCACGCCCGTGGGGACACCCTCGGTCTGGTGCAGTTCGTACGCCACCGCATCTCGGCCCCCTTCGACGACAACGATCTCCTGCTGGCGCAGGAGATCGCCTCCAGGGCGGCGGTCTCCATCGACAACGCCCGCCGGTACACCCATGAGCGTTCCACCGCGCTCGCCCTCCAGCGGAGCCTGCTGCCGCGGAACACGGTGCGACACGCGGCCGTCGAAACCGCCTCGCGTTACCTGCCCGCCGGATCCCGCGCCGGCGTGGGCGGCGACTGGTACGACGTCATTCCCCTGTCGGGGGCCCGCGTCGCACTCGTCGTCGGCGACGTGGTCGGTCACGGCCTGCGCGCCGCCGCCACCATGGGCCGGCTCCGCACGGCCGTCCGCGCCTTCGCCGACATCGACCTCATGCCCGACGAACTCCTCACCCATCTGGACGACGTGGTCATCCGCATGCAGCGCGAGGAGTCGCCGGGCGAGGGCGAGACCAGCGCCACCTGCCTGTACGCGATCTACGACCCCGTCTCGCGCAGGTGCTCGCTGGCCAGTGCCGGCCACGTCCCGCCGACCGTGGTGACCCCCTCGGAGATCAGCGACGCCTTGCCGGAGGTACCGATCGGACCGCCTCTCGGCCTGGGTGGACTCCCCTTCGAAACCTCGGAGTTCGAGTTGCCGGAGGACAGCCTGCTGGTCCTGCACACCGACGGGCTGATCGCCGGCCGCACGCATGACGTGGACCGAGGACTCGCCACACTGCACGACGTCCTCACCTCGGCGCCGGACTCGCTGGAGGAGACCTGCGACCGCCTCCTGGCCGCACTGCTGCCCGGCCGCCCCGCCGACGATGTCGCCCTGCTCGTCGCCCGGACCCATGCCCTCGACCCGAACCACGTCGCCACGATGGACCTCCCGTCCGATCCGGCGGCCGTGTCCGGGGCCCGCCGCTTCGCCTCCGACGTCCTGGCGACCTGGGGGCTGGAAGATCTCTCCTTCACCACGGAGCTGGTCGTCAGCGAACTGGTGACGAACGCGATCCGCTACGGCAAGAGCCCCGTCCGGCTGCGACTGATCCTCCAGTCGACGCTCACCTGCGAGGTCTCCGACGGCAGCAGCACCGCACCTCATCTGCGCCGCGCCCGCATCTTCGACGAAGGCGGCCGCGGCCTGCTCCTCGTGGCCCAGTGTGCGGAGCGCTGGGGGACGCGGCACGGTCGTGAGGGAAAGGTCATCTGGGCCGAGCAGGCCCTTCCCGCGGACGGTGCGTCGGGGCCGAGGTGACGTAACGCCTGACCCGAACCGACTTGATCGATCGACTAAGTCGATATAGTGGGCCTATGGCTCATGTTTCCGCGGCGGAGCGCCGCCCTCAGTTGATCAAGGCGGCCATCGACCTCATGACCCGGGAGGGCGTCGCCGCGGGGAGTACCCGCGCCATCGCCGCGGAGCTCGGTGTCGCGCAGGCCACCGTCCACTACACCTTCGGCACGAAGGAGGACCTGTACCGAGCCGTCATGGACCAGATCACCGACGAGCTGGTGACGCAGGTGCGGCGGGCGGCGCCGGAGGACGCGGGCTTCGAGGAGACCTTCAGCGCGCTGGCGGGGGCCCTGTGGGGCACGGTGCGCGAGCCGACGTCGCACCACCAGTTGCTCAGCGAGCTGACCATGTTCGCCCTGCGCGTGCCCGGTCTCAACGAGGCCCGGCAGAGCCACTACCGGCGGGTCATAGAAGTGACCGCGCAGGTGATCGCGGAGACGGCCGAGAGGGCGGGGCAGGAACTGGCCGAGTCCCCGGAGACGGTGGCCCGGTTCTTCCTCTCCGGCTTCGACGGACTCACCATGCAGGTCCTCCAGTGCCTGCCGGACGAGGCCACCGAGCGGACGGGGCTCAGGGCGCTCGTGGGCGCGACCGTGGCGCTGGCCAAGGGGGACCTCGACCTGCCTGACGTACCGATGGCCCCTGACGTACCGATGGCCTGACGCGACGCGAAAACGGTGGTGGGCGCACCCGGAAAGTGCGCCCACCACCGTTTCTGCGTGAGGATCAGCCGGCCCAGACGTCCTCGACGTAGCGCCCGGACCCGACGAGCGCGGCGAGCCACGCCTCGGCCCGCTCGTCACTCTCACCGGTCCGCTCGCGGTAGATCGCCATAAACGCCTCCCGTACGGCGGGGGCCATGCGACGACCGTCGCCGCAGACGTAGACGCGCCCACCGGCTTCCAGGACCGACCACACCTCCTCGCTCTCGCGGGCGATGCGGTCCTGGACGAAACGGGCTCCGTTCTCGGGCGCGTGCATGAAGGTGGGACGCATGCTGACGGCGCCGTCCGCCTCGGCCGCCTCGAACTCCTCCCGGTGCAGGAAGTCCACGTCCGGGTGGTCGCAGCCGAAGTAGCAGAGCAGGGTGCCGGTCGAGCCCGTGTGGTGGCGGTCCAGGACCGCGCCGCGGAAGGGCGCGAGGCCGGTGCCCGCGCTGACCAGGATCACCGGCACGGAGGTGTCCTCGGGGAGGCGGAATGACTCGCTGCACGGCAGGACCCGGGCCTGGATCACGTCGCCCGCGTTCACGGTCTGCAGGAAGTGCGAGGCGATGCCCCGGAAGGTGCCCTCGCCCGCCCTGTGGGGCGCTGCGAGCAGCGACACCATCAGGTCGGCCTCGCCGGGCCGGGCCGCGGCGGACGACGAGATCGAGTAGTGCCGGGGACGCAGGACCGGCAGCAGCTCCAGGAAGCGCTCGAAGGGCAGCTCGCACGCGCGGTGGCGCTCCAGGAGGTCCAGGACACTGAGCCCCGCGACGGTCACCTGCTCCCGGAAGGTCTCGGGATCGGCGGTGGCGAGCGCGGTGAGGGGCTGCTTCTCGGGCGGGCAGTCGGTGTGCTCGGCGAGCACGGCGACCTGCTCCCGGGTGGCCGCGTCCTGGAGTTCGACGAAGTCGGTGAGCAGGCGGCGCAGGGTCAGCGGCCGGTCCACGGGCAGGGCGCCCCGGCTCCGGCGGCGGGCGCGCAGCCGGACGGTGCGGTCCAGGTCGAGGCCGAAACGGTCGGCGACGCGCCGGACGAGGTCCTCGGGGTTGCTCGGCAGGACGGCGAGGTGGTCGGCGGTGCGGTAGGTGACGCCCTGGGGCAGCCGCAGTCGCAGGAACCGCTTGGAGCGGCCCAGCTCGTGGTCGGTGTCGACGAGTTCGTACGCTTCGAGGACCTCCATCGGCTGGACGCCGTGGCGCTCGGCGAGACCTCCGAGGACCGACTCCGAGGTGTCCTCCAGCTCGTACAGCCCTTCCCCCTCCACCTCATGTGCGGGGGCGGCCGCTTCACCGGCGACCGCCTCGCCGTACTCCTCCAGGAGCGCCTTCCACAGGTCTTCCGTCCACTGGTCGACCGCTCCGCCGAAGTCGCCGGAGGCGTCGGCGCTGCCGCGCTCCAGGAGCGGGACGGCGCCGGCGGCGGCCAGGCGCTCGTCGATCAGGGTGGGGATCCGCTGGTAGGTGGCGGCCCAGTTGCGGTCGCCGACACCGAGGACGGCGTAGCGCAGCCCGGTGAGCGAGCCGGGGGCGAGGTTCTCCAGGGAGGCGACGAACTCGGCGGCGTCGTCGGTCGGGCGACCGTTGTAGGAGGCGGCGACGATGACGACCGGTCCCTTGGAGCCGGCCAGCCTCTCCGTGTACGCGTCGAGGGGGGAGACGACCGGGGCGAAGCCGTGCTCCTCGCCGTCCGTGCCGAGGTCGCGGGCGATGCCGGCGCAGGTGCCGAGGTTGGAGCCGTGGAGCAGCGTCAGCGCGGTCCCGCCCGCCCGGCGCGTCACGGCCGTGGTCCGGCCCGCGGCGGTGTCCACCGCCGCGGCGACGGGCAGGCGCCGTTCGTCGCTGGTGCGGCGGGCGAGCCTCAGGCTGAACCCGTCGGGCTTGATCGTCAGCGTCGACTTGATCTTCATCTGGTAGTCGGTGTGGTCGATCAGCCGGTAGCGGTGCACCAGCAGGCCGAGCAGCAGGGTGGCCTCGTGCAGCGCGAACTGGCGCCCGATGCAGGCCCGCTCGCCGCTGCCGAACGGCTTGAAGGCGTGGACCGAGCGGGTCGCCTCCCGCTCGGGAGCGAAGCGCTCGGGGTCGAACAGCTCGACGTTCTCCCCCCAGGCCGCGTCGCGGTGCAGGGCCGAGGCGATCACCATCAGCGACTCGCCCTTGCGCACGGGGTACTTGCCGCCGATGACGGTGTCCTCGATCGGCTCGACGGCGTACGCGGGCGCCGTCGGCCACAGCCGCAGGCTCTCGTTGAGCACCTGGCGGATGTAGGTGAGCTTGCCGATGTCGCCGTACTGGGGGTCCGGGGATTCGGTGTCGCCCCACAGGGCGTCCACCTCGGCCTGGGCCCGGGCGAGGACCTCCGGGTGCTTGGTCAGGTAATAGAGGGCGAAGGAGAGCGCGCTGCTGGTGGTCTCGTGGCCGGCGATCAGGAAGGTGATCACCTGGTGCCGGATGTTGACGTCGTCCAGCGGCTCGCCGGTGACGGGGTCCTTCGTGTGCAGCATCAGCCCCATCAGATCGTCCGTGCCGGTGTCGCCGGAGGCACGGCGCTCCCTGATCACGTCGTCGACGAGCTCCGTCATCAGGTCGACGTCCGCGCGGAACTGCTCGACCTTCTTCCTCTTGAACAGTTCGGAGCCCGGGATGGACTCGCCCTTCTCCTGGGCGAAGACGAGAGCCCGGGACATCGCCTCGACGAACGGGTGCGGGTCGTCGCGGCGGAAGGACTGGAAGTCGTAGCCGAAGCCGCACAGGCCGATCGTGTCGAAGGTCAGCCGGGTCATCTCGTCGGGCACGTCCACCGACTGCACCCCAGCCAGCCGGTCCCACTTGCCGATCAGCGACCGGGCGACCCGAAGCATGGGGGCGTGGTAGCTGCGCATCGAGCCGAGCGAGAAGGCGGGCATCAGGATGTCGTGGGCCTTGCGCCAGTTCGGCTCGTGGTTGTAGGCGGTGAACAGACCGTCCCCGGCCAGAGCCCGGACCTCGACCAGGTCGGCGTGCACGTGCTTGCGGAAGCGGGTCTCGTCCGACAGCTCGGTCACGAGGTCCAGACCGCCGACCATGACGGTGTCCCTCCCGAAGAGCCGCAGCCGGTACACGGGCCCGAATTCCCTGAACTCCTTCAGCAGGTAGGCCAGGAAGTCCGCGCCCGCCGGAACGTTGAACGCGTGGCCTACGAGGGGCAGCGGGGGGCGCTCGGGGATCGCCCGTGCCGCGCCTACGGACACCTGAGTCATGAGCGTGCCTTTCGTTGCACTCCAGCAGTCACCAGTCAACATACATGCGACTTTGTCGAGTGAACATGTCGCTTGACTGTATTGAATGACACAACCATGGGGAGGAACTCGGAGCGCCCCGTGAACGTCTGGCGGGAGCGGCTTGACAGGCGACCTCGTCAATGGACAGGGTTTGGCGACAAGGTCAGTCGACCATGTCGAGCGCCTGAGCTATGCACGCGCTTCTTCCACCGAGCACATCGAGGTCTCCGCATGAACACCATGCTGGCCGGGCGGCTGCGCCTGGACACCCGTACCTTCGCCGTCGAAGAGGTCCCGATCCCGGTCCCCGGCCCGGGCGAGGTCCTCGTGGAGGTGCGGGCCGCCGGCGTCTGCCTGTCCGACATCCATCTGATCGACGGCAGCCTGAGCCCCTTCTTCCCCACCGACGCCGTCACGAAGGCGGGTGCCGTCACCCTCGGCCACGAGGTCGCCGGAGTCGTCCACACCCTCGGCCCGGACGTGAAGGGCGACTGGACGCCCGGACAGCGCGTGGTCCTCCAGGCCGGCGAGGCGTGCGGCGACTGCGGCGGCTGCCTGCGACGGACGACGTGCCACCGGCCGATCACCCGCGGCCTCGACTACGACGGCGGCTGGGCGCAGTACGCGATCGCCCGCGAGGGCACGCTGCTGCCCATCCCGGACGACCTGCCCTTCGACCAGGCCGCGATCATCCCCGACGCGGTCTCCACCCCGTACGCCGCGATCGTGGGAACCGGCGCGGTCCGCCCCGCCCAGTCGGTCGGCATCTGGGGCGCGGGGGGCCTCGGCGCCCACGCCGTGCGGCTCGCCCGGATGGTCGGCGCGGCCCCGATCCTCGCGATCGACCCGCTGCCCTCGGCCCGCGAGCGGGCCCTCCTCTTCGGCGCCGACGTCGCCCTCGACCCCCTCGCCCCGGACTTCGCGGAGGCGGTGCGGGAGGCGACGGCCGGGCGCGGCCTCGATGTCGCGTTCGACTTCGCCGGCGTGGGCGCCGCCCGCGCCCAGGCCGCGTCGGTCCTCGGTCCCTTCGGTTCGCTCGTCCTCGCCGGACTCACCCCTGAGCCGGTCACGATCGCCGACAGCATCGGATTCTGCTTCAACGTCAACCAGGTCCGCGGCCACTACGGCTCCGAGCCGGAGCACGTGGAACAGCTCGTCGGACTGGCCGCCGCCGGACGGATCGACCTCGGCCCCTCCGTCAGCGCCCGCGTACCGCTGGCGGAAGCCGCGGAGGCCGTCGCCCGGCTGGAGAAGAAGATCGGAGACCCGATCCGCCTCGTGCTCACCCCCTGAGCACGAAGGGCGGTGGCCGGCTCACTCCGCACGCGCGGACGAACCGGCCACCGCCCCACCATCGCCCGAGGACCGACGGCACCTGTCAGACGCCCTGCCCGCTGTCCAGTGCTGCGACCATGCCGGCCACGATCACCGTGTTGAAGACGAACGCGATGGTCGCGTTGGCCGCCACCGTCCGGCGCATTTCCCTCGACAGCACCGTGACGTCCGTCGTCCCGAACGTCGTCATGACCGAAAGGGCGAAATACACGTAGTCGTCCCAAGCCGCCGTCTCCCCGCCCGGGAAGTCCAGCGCCGTCTCGTCCTCCACGAGGTTGTCGGCGTAGAACGCCACCGTGAAGGCGACCAGAACGCAGATCCAGGCCACGGCGACGAGACCGAGCGCCATCAGAACCCGCGCGCCCGCCGGGAGGGCGGAACCCAGATGCCCGGGACGCCACACCGCCGACACCACCAGCGCCGCCGACGCGATGAGAACCGACACCCCGGGTCCCGGCGCGGTCCCCAGAAGGTAGCGCTGCAGCACCGTCCCCCGCTCCTCCCTCCTGGCCCAGAAGCGGATCCGTTCCGGCGGCGCGGCCGAAAAGGCTCTCAGCGTGACCACCAGGTAGCAGATCAGGTAGGCGAACAGTGCCACCACGCCCAGATCGGCACTGGAGGCGGACACGGACCCCGGCGCGAGAACCCCCAGCAGGCCGAGGAGCACGGCGACGCAGGCCCCGAGGACCGTACTCACCACGGACCGGCGGCGCTCGGAGAGCCATGAATGCACCGGCAGTACCTCCTCTCGAGCGTCCCCGCGCATGCGGCGACAACTGCTCGGCCCGACGAAGGGGCGGGGAACAGAGCGCGATCGCACGAAAGACCGCGATCACGCCAACATAAAGCTCCGTTGCGCTTGCTGCCGTCACGTTCGCCGGTAGCGTCGCACTAACCTCGCGTCGACACAGGTTCGGACGTTACAGACGTGCAGACCTAAGGGCTGTCCCGTAACTGCTGCTTGCCACAGGCGCTGCGCCTTTCCTCGCACTGAGTTCCGATGAGGGCGGGAGCGTTGTCAGTGGGCGAGGGCGCACTGACGTGCATGATCACCTCTTCATCCACCGCAGACGATGCCTCCGATCCCTCCCTTGCCCGGGTGGAGTCGATGGGCGGCCCTCTGATCGTCGTCCCCGTCTCCGTCCTGGCCTCCTGGGGCGGGTGTACGGAGAGCGGACTTCCGGCGGGAGACGCCACCCGCCCCAGACGACCACGACCGGGCCTGCGCGGTGGACGAGCTGGCCGGTGTGCTCCGCACCGACGAGAACGGTGCGCAGGCGCTGGTGCTGGCGGACGAGCGAGTACCCCGATGGGGGATGCCCGCCGAGGCGTCGGTTCCACTGCCCGCCGGCCGCTGGAGGGTCCGCGCCACGCAGACCAAGGTGGACGAGGGGAACTGGGTCGGCCTGGTCCAGCTCCTGCCCGCCGCATCCTGAACGGACAGTCCTTCGGGCCGGGTGCAGTCAGTCGCGGCGCGCGAGGTTGTGCAGATGGGCGATGCCGGGCATCGCCTGGTGCACGCCATCGCCTTCGAGGCGGCAGTCGCGCAGGATCTTCCAGGTCTTCATCCGGGCGAAGGCATGCTCGACCCGAGCACGGACCTTGCGGTGGGAGGCGTTGTGCTCTTCCTTCCAGACGGGCGGTTCGCTCTGTCCGGGGGCGCGGCGGTGTGGGATGACGAGCCCGGTACCCCGATAGCCGCTGCCGGCGATCACTGTGGTGTTCCCGACGGCGGCCTTCGCCCCGGACAGCTCCCATGCCTTGCAGTCGTTGCGGTTGCCTGGCACTGGTCGGCCGACCACGACCACCAGTTGGGTGCCTGCGTCGATGACGACCTGGTGATTCGTCGAGTACCGGTAGTCCCTGGACCGCTCCGCCACCGCGTGGTCGCGGGTGGGGACCAGGGTGCCGTCCACGAGGAGCACGGCGTCCTTGCGAAACCGTTTCCGGGGCCGGAACGCGAGAAGAGGCCCCACGTGCCTGACGATGCGGCCAGCCGCGGACTTCGAGACACCGAAGAGCGGAGCGAGCTGCCACAGGGTCAGGCTGGTGCGCCAGTACGCAGCCACCAGAAGCACCCGGTCCTCCAGCGAAATCCCCCATGGCCGGCCCCGCCGACGCCCCCAGGCCCTGCTCGGCGACAAGGGCTACGACTCGAACCAGCCTCCGCGAACGGCTATCCGGCCCACGGGACCAGCAGCGCCACACATGGAGGATCGCAATCCACTACCGGTCTTGGCGCATCCACCGGAACCCGGTCCGTCACAGATGCCGGAGTTCAACGCTGCGCAGTCAGCACCAAGTCAGCACGGGAGGGGTCGGCACGGGTGCTGACATGGGATTTCAGTCAGCACGAAACCAGCACGGGAGTCAGCACCGCACAACCAAAACGTGCTCGATCGGCGCAACCCGGACAGTCCCTCACCAGGCCCCTCGAACGCCTTCGACAGGGTCGCCGCAGCAGGTCATGGCGGTCGGGCGCACACGGCCCACTCGAACTATGGTGTCCCACCACATACGCCCCTGACCTGCCGCTTCCTACGGTGTGGCGACACCGAAACGTCCCCGTACCCGCCTGGAAGTGGTGCACATGGCCGCCGCAGCTCCCTCCCCCACGCCACCCAACTCCCTCAAGAAGATCGTCGCCGCCAGCCTCATCGGGACCACCATCGAGTGGTACGACTTCTTCCTGTACGGGTCCGCCGCGGCGCTCGTGTTCAACAAGCTCTTCTTCCCCGAGTCCGACCCGCTGGTGGGGACCCTGCTGTCCTTCCTGACGTACGCCGTCGGATTCGCCGCCCGGCCGCTCGGGGCCCTGGTGTTCGGGCACTACGGCGACCGGCTGGGCCGGAAGAAGCTGCTGGTGCTGAGCCTGCTCCTGATGGGCGGGGCGACGTTCGCCATCGGGCTGCTGCCCACGCACGCGACCGTCGGGTCCGCCGCTCCCGTGCTGCTGACCGTGCTGCGGCTGGTGCAGGGCTTCGCGCTGGGCGGCGAGTGGGGCGGGGCCGTCCTGCTCGTCTCCGAGCACGGGGACGCCCGGCGGCGCGGGTTCTGGGCCTCCTGGCCGCAGACCGGCGCGCCGGCCGGGCAGTTGCTCGCCACCGGTGTGCTCTCCGCGCTGACCGCGCTCCTCTCCGACGCCGCCTTCGCCTCCTGGGGCTGGCGCGTGCCGTTCCTCCTCTCCGGGGTCCTGGTGGTCGTCGGGATGTGGATCCGGCTCTCCGTCGACGAGTCGCCCGTCTTCAAGGCGGCCCTCGCCGCGGCCGAGGAGCGCAAGGCCGTCGCCGGGCAGGCCGAGAAGACGCCGCTCGTCGCGGTCCTGCGCCACCACTGGCGGGACGTGCTGATCGCGATGGGCGCCCGCATGGCGGAGAACATCTCGTACTACGTGATCACCGCGTTCATCCTCGTCTACGCGACCACCCAGGTCGGGCTCTCCAAGCAGACCGCCCTGAACGCCGTCCTCATCGGGTCCGCCGTCCACTTCGCCGTGATCCCGCTCTGGGGCGCGCTGTCCGACCGGATCGGGCGCCGGCCGGTGTACCTGATCGGCGCGGTCGGCGTCGGGGCCTGGATGTTCCCCTTCTTCGCGCTCATCGACCGGGGGGGCTTCGGCAGCCTGCTGCTCGCCGTCACGGTCGGCCTGGTCCTGCACGGGGCGATGTACGCGCCGCAGGCCGCCTTCTTCTCCGAGATGTTCGCGACCCGGATGCGTTACTCCGGTGCCTCCATCGGCGCCCAGTTCTCCTCCGTCGCCGCCGGCGCGCCCGCCCCGCTCATCGCGACCGCGCTGCTCGCCGACCACGGCAGTTCGACCCCGATCGCCCTGTACGTGATCGCCGCCGCGCTGCTCACCGTCGTCGCCGTGGTCTGCGCCCGCGAGACCCGCGACCGCGACCTCGGCGAGGTCGCCGAGCGGGCTCCCCGGGACTCCCGCGTCGGCGCCGACGCCTGACCCCGGCGCACCGCGCACCGCCTGCGCACCGGCCCCGGTCGTGCTCCCCGCGAGCGCGGCCGGGGCCGGTGCGCGTCACCTCCTCGCGACCGCGTCCGAGAGGGCGTGCAGCCGCAGCGCGAGCTGGATCTCCAGGGCGCGCTCCGGGGACTGCCAGTCGGGGCCGAGGAGCCGGCCGACCCGTTCCAGGCGCTGGGCCACGGTGTTGACGTGGACGTGGAGTTCGTCCTTGGTGCGGGCGGGGCTCATGCCGCTCGCGAAGTAGGCGTCCAGGGTGCGGACCAGTTCGGTGCCGCGCCGCCGGTCGTACGCGACGACCTGGCCGACGGTGCGGTCCACGAAGCCGTCGACGTCCCGGCCGTCGGCGAGCAGCAGGCCGAGGAAGCCGAGGTCCTCGGCGGCGGCGCCCTGGCCCGAGCGGTGCAGGAGCCGGAGGGCGTCGAGACAGCGGCGGGCCTCCCCGTACGCGACGGCCACCCGGTCCGGGTGGTCGAGGGGCTCCCGTACGGGGGCGGAGGCGCCGACGGAGACCGGTTCGCGCAGGGTTCCTCCGAGGTCCCCGGCGGTCTGGCGGGCGAGTTCGGCGGCGGTCTCGCCGGGGCCGAGCGGCAGGAGGAGGACCGTGCCGCCGTCGCGCGCGGAGGCCAGTCCGCGGCGGGTGGCGGCGAGGTGGGAGGCGGCCGACCACAGGCGCCGGCGGTCGGCGCTCTCGCGTCCGGCGTCGGGGGCGGCGCCGGTCCGGTCGGTGCGGGCGGCGAGCACGACGTGCGGGGCCTCGCTGTCGGCGCGGAGCCGGGCGGCGCGTTCGCGCAGCAGGCGGCGGTCCCGGTCGGGCGCGTCGAGGAGGTCGTCGAGGAGTTCGCCCCGTACCCGCTGCTCGGCCTCGCCCGCCGAGCGGCGGGCCAGCAGCAGGAGGGAGGTGACCAGGGCGGCGCGTTCCAGGGTGCGCTGGTCGACGGGGTCGAGGTCGGGCCGCCCGCGCAGGACGAGGGCGCCCAGGGTCTCGCCGCCGACGGAGACCGAGGCGATCCAGTCGTCTCCCTCGCGGACCGCGTGGCCGTCGGCGTGGCGCGCGGAACCGGCGCCCGTTCCGGTGAACTCCACGGTCCCGCCGAGGACTTCGGACACGGCACGGGTCACGTCGTGGACGCCGCCGCCGTGCAGGACCAGTTCGGAGAGGCGGTCGTGGACCTCGGAGGCCCGTTCGATGACGCCGCTGTGCTCGCGGATGATGTCGTTGGCGCGTTCCAGCTCCGCGAGCGCCGAGCGGGTCTCGGCGAGGAGGTTGGCGGTGTCGATGGCGACGGCGGCGTGCGCGGCGAAGGAGCCGAGCAGGGCGACCTGTTCGCGTTCGAAGACCCTGGCCCTGCGGTCGGCCGCGAACAGCACGCCGATGACCTGGCTGCCGAGGCTGAGCGGTACGCCGAGGATGGCGACGAGGCCCTCGTCCCGTACGGCCGTGTCGATGGTCCGGGTGTGCTGGAAGCGGGCGTCGTCGAAGTAGTCGTCGGTGACGTAGGGGCGGGCGGTCTGCGCGACGAGGCCGCCGAGCCCTTCGCCCATGCCCAGCCGGAGCTGCTGGAAGCGGGCGGAGACGGAGCCCTCGGTGACCCGCATGTACGTGTCGCCGGCGGCCGGGTCGTTGAGGCTGAGGTAGGCGACCTCGGTGCCCAGGAGGGAACGGGCGCGCTGGACGATGGCGCGCAGGACCGCGTCGAGGTCGCGGAGTCCCGCGAGGTCGTGGGCGGTGGCGAAGAGCGCGGACAGCTCCGCCTCGCGGCGGCGGCGGCCCTCCAGCTCCGCCCGGACGCGCAGGGCGAGCTGCTTGGCCTCTTCCAGTTCGGCCAGTGCCTCGGGGCCCGCGCCGCTCGCGCGGGCGAGCAGCACGGGCCGGTCGTAGGCCTCCGCGGCGGCTCCCCGGGCGAGGAGTTCCAGGTAGGAGACGTGTTCGTGGGACATGGACACAGGGATACCTGCCGTACGTGTGGTCGCACCACCCCTGTGGACAGCCGCGGGGCCCCTCGGGGCGTGCCCTTCAGTGGGCGGTCCAGCCGCCGTCGAGGGTGAGGGAGGTGCCGGTGATGAACGAGGCCTGGGGGGCGCAGAGGTAGAGGACGGCCTCGGCGACCTCCTCCGGTTCGACGAGCCGCTTGAGCGCCGAGTCCTTGAGCAGGACGTCCGAGAGGACGCGCTCCGGCGGGATGCCGTGGGCGGCGGCCTGGTCGGCGATCTGGCGTTCGACGAGCGGGGTGCGGACGTAGCCGGGGTTGACGCAGTTGGAGGTGACCCCGTGCGGGGCGCCTTCGAGGGCGGCGGTCTTGGAGAGGCCCTCCAGGCCGTGTTTCGCGGCCACGTAGGCGGACTTGAAGGCGGAGGCGCGCAGCCCGTGGACGGAGGAGATGTTCACGATCCGCCCCCAGCCCTGTCCGTACATGTGCGGGAGGGCGCCCCGGACGAGCCGGAACGGCGCCTCCAGCATCACGGTGAGGACGGTGTGGAAGACGTCCGGGGGGAACTCCTCGATGGGGCGTACGAGCTGGAGCCCGGCGTTGTTGACGAGGACGTCCGTGCCGGCGGCGGCCGTCTCGGCGGCGTCCAGGTCGGTCAGGTCGAGGAGCCGCGGTTCGAGTTCCCCGGGGAGGGCGGAGGCCTCCCGGGCCAGGGTCTCCAGGCCCTCGGCGGCCCGGTCGACGGCTCTGACCCGGGCGCCCGCGGCGGCGAGCCGCAGCGCGCAGGCGCGCCCGATGCCGCCGGCCGCGCCGGTGACGAGCGCGGTGCGGCCGGTGAGGTCGAGGGCGAGTCCGGCCGCGCGGGGCAGGGGTGCGGCGGGGTCGGAGGGGGCGGGGGAAGCGCTCATGCTCCGCACCCTATGGAGGGTCCCCTCCCCCACCGATGTGCTCCGGACCCATAGTTCAGCTGTTCGCTGTGGTGCGGAACCATGCGGGTTCATCGGTGAGCGCCTTCTCGATCCTCAGATGCGAGAAGCGCTTCATCTCCGGCAGGTCGTCCACGTCGAACCAGCCGACCTCGAGGGACTCGTCGTCGTTGACCCGGGCCTCCCCGCCGACGGCGCGGCAGCGGAAGGACACGTCCAGGAACTGGCACCGGTCGCCGTTGGGGTAGACGACGGGCTTGCTGAGGGTCTCGACGAGCACGATCCGCTCGACCTCGCAGCGCACGGCGGTCTCCTCGTGGACCTCGCGCACCGCGCAGTCGGCGGGCTGCTCCCCGGGTTCGACGATGCCGCCGATGACCGCCCAGCGCCCGTTGTCGGAGCGCCTGCCCAGCAGCACCCTGCCCCGGTCGTCGAAGACGACGGCGCTCACGCCGGGCAGGAAGAGGAGTTGGTGACCGGCCGTCTCGCGCAGGGTGCGGATGAAGTCAGGGGTAGCCATGGGGCGACCCTAGATCATGGGCGGTCACCCCCGGCCGGCCGCGGTCCGTTCCGTCCGCGTGCGGCGGGCGCGCGCCGCGCGGAACGCCGACAGGCCGAGACCGGCCGCCGCGAGCGCCGCGAGGAGGGCTTCGGGCAGGGTGCCCATGCGGGTCGCGGGGGTCTGCGAGGAGCGCAGCGGCACCCGCTCGACCAGGACGTCCGGGGTGAACATCTTCGTCTGCGCGACGATCTCGCCGTCGGGGCGGATGACCGCGCTGACCCCGCTGGTGACGGGCACGACCACCGACCGGCTGTGCTCGACGGCGCGCACCCGGGACATCGCGAGCTGCTGGTGGGTCATCTCGCTGCGGCCGAAGGTGGCGTTGTTGCTGGGGACGGTGATCAGCTGCGCGCCGTGGGTGACGGTGTCGCGCACGGCCCAGTCGAAGGCGGCCTCGTAGCAGGTGGCGAGGCCGACCCGCGTGCCCGCGAGGTCGAAGACGCCGATCTTCGTGCCGGGACCGAAGTCGCGGCTCACCCGGTCGACGTCGCTGTTGAAGATCCGCACGAAGGACCGCATCGGGATGTACTCGCCGAAGGGCTGGACGTGCCGCTTGTCGTACGTGGCGACCGGGCCGCGCCCCGGCTCCCACTGGATGAGGGTGTTGCGGAGCTTGCCGGTGGCGGGGGCGACGACCGCGCCGACGACGGTGGGCGCGCCGATCTCGCGGACGGCCTCGTCGATGACGGCGGCGGCGTCGGCGTTCGCGTACGGGTCGATGTCCGAGGAGTTCTCCGGCCACAGCACGAAGTCGGGGCGCGGCTCGCGCTTCTCCCTGACGGCCCGGGCGAGCTCGCGGGTGCGGGCCGCGTGGTTGTCGAGGACGGCCCGTCGCTGGGCGTTGAAGTCGAGGCCGAGGCGGGGGACGTTGCCCTGGACGGCGGCGACGGTGGCGGTGCCGTCCTCGGCGGAGTCGTCGACGAGGGGCAGGGCGGCGAGGGCGCCGGTGACCGGGACGAGGACGGAGAGGGCGGCGGCGAGGAGCGGGCCGCGCGCGATGGCGCCGGCGGGACGCGGGGCGGCGCCGGCGGCCGTGGCGCGCGGCACGGCGCGGGCGGCACGCCGGGCCAGGAGCACGCGGACCGCCTCGCACAGGCCGAAGCCGCAGAGGACGACGGCGAAGCCGAGCAGGGGGGTGCCGCCGACGGCGGCGAGCGGCAGGAAGACGCCGTCCGCCTGCCCGAAGGCGACCTTGCCCCAGGGGAAGCCGCCGAAGGGCACGCGCGCGCGTGCCCCTTCCGCGAGGACCCACACGCCCGCGGCGAAGAAGGGCCACCACGGGAGCCGGGAGACGGCCGCGACGCCGAGCCCCGCGACGGCCACGAAGAGCGCCTCGAAGGCCGCGAGCGCGAGCCAGGGGACGGCGCCGACCTCCTCGCCGGTCCAGACGAGGAGGGGGAGCAGGAAACCGAGGCCCGCGAGGTACCCGAGGCCGAATCCGGCGCGGAGCCGGCGGCCCCGCAGGGTCTGGCCCAGCAGCGCGAAGGCGGGCAGCGCGAGCCACCACAGGGGACGCGGCGGGAAGCTCAGGTAGAGCAGGAAGCCGGACAGCAGGGCCGCCGCGGGCCGCGCGAACCGCCGCGAACGGGAGCCCCGCGCGGGCGGCGCGGTGTCGGTTCCGGACGCCTCGGCGGGGGCGGTGTCGGCTCCGGACGCGCCGGCAGGGGTGGTGGTGCTCACCTTGCGGAGTCTACGGGTCGTTCCCGTGCCCCGGACGCCCGGTGCGGCCCGGTGCGGGGGCCTCCGGCGAACGCGGACGCGGGCACGCGCGGTGGAGGGAGGGCGGTGCGGACCGGTGGCGTGCGGGGGCGCCCGCCGACCGTCCGGGGAGACGGGACGGGGGCGCGGGGTGACGGACCGGCGGAGTGCGGGAGCGTCCGCCCGCCACCCGCGGAGCGGAGGCGGGAGCGGTGCGACACGCGCCGGGACGCCGGGCGGGCTCCAGGTGCCGGGGGTCGGGTGTCGGGGTCCGGGTGTCAGGGGTCGGGTGTCAGGGGCCGGGTGCCGGGGTTCGGGTGCCGGGGTCCGGGCCCCGGCGTTCACGCCCCGGTCGGTGCGGACGGGCCCGGCGGGGCCGGGTGGCGCAGGCGGTCGCGGATGGCGCGGACGGCGGACTCCGCGTCGTCGACGGTGACCGTGAAGGTGTGTCCGTCGTTCAGGCGCAGGACCAGGCCCTCGCCCTGCCGGACGACCACGGCCGTGCCCTTCTCCGGGCGCCAGCGGTAGCCCCAGCCGCCCCACTGGCGCGGGGTGACGCGCGGGGCGAAGTCGGCTCCGGCGATGTGGGAGAGGGGGATGCGGCGGCGCGGCAGGCCCATGTGGCCGCAGCGGACCTCCATGGTGCGGTCGTCCACCTTCACCGCCACGTGGACGAAGGCGAGGGTGCCGAAGAGGACGAGCAGTCCGGCCGTGACGCAGCCGATCACCGCCATGAGGAGCGCCGCGACGCCCGAGGTCCACCGCAGCTGGACGGCGAGGAGGACGCCCAGGGCCAGGCAGGCGGCACCGGCCGTCGCGGCCACCCACTGGAAGCGGTTGGTGGCGCGGCCGGTCCAGACGGCGGGGGCCCGCTCGTCCTCGCGCAGGTAACGGGAACGCTCCCTCATACCGGAAGCGTACTCGGGCCGGTCCGGAGCGGCGCGCCGGAGCGGAGCCGCCCGCCGACGCTCAGTGAGCGGGGACGGTCTCCGCGAGGCCGCGGCCCTCGGCGTAGGCGAGAGCGGTGGCGGGGAGCCGTCCGGGCCGTCCGCCGAGCAGGACGGAGAGGGTGCCGGTGGGGTCGGCGTGGGGGGCGGGTTCGGCGCCGATCCGGCGCAACGCCTGTGCGGCGACGGCGTCGGCGGAGCCGTGGAAGACCGGCGGCGGGAGGTCCGCCCGGCCGCGTGCCTCCAGGGCGGCGAGGATGCGCCGCTCGACCAGTTCGTAGTGGGTGCAGCCGAGGACGACGGCGCGGACGTCGGCCGGGGTGAGTGCCGCGGCGGCGGTGACGGCCCGGTCGGTGGCCTCCCGGTCCGCGTGTTCCACGGCGTCGGCGAGCCCCGGGCAGGGCACCTCGGTGACCTCGGCGCCGTCGGCGAAGTCGCGGATGAGCCCGCGCTGGTAGGCGCTGCCGGTGGTGGCCGGAGTGGCCCAGATGGCGATCTTGCCGCCGCCCGCGGCGGCGGGCTTGACGGCGGGCACGGTGCCGATGACGGGGATGTCCGGTTCGAGGAGGTCGCGCAGGGCGGGCAGGGCGTGGACGGTGGCGGTGTTGCAGGCCACGATCAGCGCGTCCGGACGGTGCTCGGCGGCGGCGAGGGCGACGGCGAGGGCACGTCCGGTGAGGTCCTCGGGGGTGCGCGGGCCCCACGGCATGCCGTCGGGGTCGTTGGAGAGGAGCAGATCCGCGTCCGGCCGGAGCCGTCGCACCGCGGCCGCCGCCGGGAGGAGGCCGATTCCGGAGTCCATGAGCGCGATCTTCACCCGGTCACCCTAGCCGATGAGCCCCGTACCCCCCGCGTTCTGGGGCAGACTGCCGCGAATGAGCACCCTCGCCTGGTTCGCGACCGTCTCCCTCGCCGCCTGGATCTGGCTGCTGCTGGGCCAGGGCTTCTTCTGGCGCACGGACCAGCGGCTGCCGCGCGTCCGGAGGACGTCCGCGTCCGGCGCCGGGCCCGCGCGGACGGAGCCGGGCCGGAGGCCGCCGGGGCCCGGCGGGCAGGACGCGCACGGGGAGCCGCCGGGGGTGGACGGGGAGCACGCGCACGGGGAGCCGCCGGGGGTGGACGGGGAGCACGCGCGCGTGGAGCCGCCGGAGGCCGGTGGGGAGCACGTACGCGTGGAGCCGCCCGAGGCCGGTGGGGGCCACGCGCGCGCGTGGCCGCGCGTGGTCGTCGTCGTGCCGGCGCGGGACGAGGCCGGGGTGCTCCCGCTGAGTCTGCCGTCGCTGCTCGCCCAGGAGTATCCGGGGACGGCCGAGGTCGTCCTCGTGGACGACGGGAGCACGGACGGCACGGGGAGGCTGGCGGCCGAACTGGCCGGCCGGTGCGGCGGGCTGCCGCTGACCGTGGTGTCGCCGGGCGAGCCGGAGCCGGGCTGGACGGGGAAGCTGTGGGCGCTGCGGCACGGCATGGCCGTTGCCCGCGCGCGGGAGCCGGAGTTCCTGCTCCTGACGGACGCGGACATCGCCCACGGGCCGGACAGCCTGCGGCTCCTCGTGTCGGCGGCGGTGGAGGGCGATCTCGACCTGGTGTCGCAGATGGCCCGGCTGCGGGTCGAGAGCGTCTGGGAGCGCCTGATCGTGCCGGCGTTCGTCTACTTCTTCGCGCAGCTCTACCCCTTCCGCCGGATCAACCGGGCGCGGTTCCGGACGGCGGCCGCGGCGGGCGGGTGCGTACTGCTGCGGACGGAGACGGCGGTGGCGGCGGGGGTGCCGGAGGCGATCCGGCAGGCGGTGATCGACGACGTGTCGCTGGCGCGGGCGGTGCGGCGGACCGGCGGGCGGATCTGGCTGGGGCTCGCGGAACGGGTCGACAGCGTCCGCCCGTATCCGGGGCTCGGCGGGCTGTGGGGGATGGTCGCCCGGAGCGCGTACACGCAGCTGCGGCACAGCCCGCCGCTGCTCGTGGCGGTGGTGGCGGGTCTCGCGCTCGTCTATCTGGTGCCGCCGGCGGCCCTGGTGGCGGGCGTGGTGGCCGGGGACGTGCCGGCGGCCCTGGCCGGCGGCGCGGCCTGGGCGGTGATGGCGGGGACGTACGCGCCGATGCTGCGCTACTACCGGCAGCCGTTGTGGCTCGCCCCGCTGCTGCCGTGCACCGCGTTCCTCTACCTGCTGATGACCGTGGACTCGGCGGTCCGGCACCACCGGGGCCGGGGCGCGGCGTGGAAGGGCCGGACGTACGCGCGGCCGGAGGCGGCGCCGGAGCGGTGAGGACGCCCTCACGGGCGGAAGGGGAAATGGCATTGCCGATACGAACGGCGGCGCCGCCCATTACAGGGAGTAGCAGCACCCATTCGGCGCGTGCGCGTCCACGGGTATCCGGGATTGACACCCCATCATGTTCATGATCACATTCCCGCCCTCCCGGCGCTTTTTCTTTATGCGTTCTTCATGTGGGGGACTCCGGACGGTCCAGGAGGGGCCGACCCGCCGGTAACCCCCTCCCAGCTCGGCATTTACGCGATCTTGAGACATCGCGCCGCCCGTTTTTACCGCCTTCGCTCGGATTGGCGGCACGCCGCTTCGCGAAGTCTGCCAAACAACCCTCAAATCGGTCTCCCCATCCGGCACATCGTGGGCTTAACTTATGGCCATGACCTCCCCCCGCTCCTCTTATGGAGGCGGTTACCACACCGCGCCGTCCTTCCCGGACACCCCGATCTACGACTCCCTGGTCGCGGAGCGGGGCACGCCTCAGATCGCCCCGATCCGAGTGCCCGCCGCCTACGACGCCGGCAGCAGCTTCTCCGGCAGCGGAAACGGCTCCTACCTGCCGGCGCTCCCCTCGGCACTGCCCGCCCTTCCGGCGGCGCCCGCCCCGCACCACCCGCCCGTCCACCACGGCGGCGGGTACGGCTACCCGCAGTCCGCGCCGCAGATGGCCCCGGCCCCCCTCCAGCAGGCCCCGGCCCCGTACATCCCGCAGCAGCAGTCCGCCCCGCGCGGCTACCCGGGCGGCCCGTACCCGCAGCAGCCCCGCCCGGCGCCCGCCGGCTACGAGGCGATGCGCCCGGCGGCGCCCCGGCCCGCGCCGGTCCCCGCCGCCACGCCGTACGACGACCCGTACAACCGTCCCTACCAGGGCGGGGGTTACTGACCGGCCCTCCCCGGAGGGCCGGGGCCGGGGCGGCTGGGAACATGGCTCCATGCCGACTCCCGTGCTCCGCTCCGTCCACATCCACCCGGTGAAGGCCATGCGCGCGCTGGCGTGCGCGGAGGCCGAGGTGCAGCCCTGGGGGCCCGCCGGGGACCGCCGCTGGGCCGTCGTCGACGCGGCGGGCAGGGTCGTGACCCAGCGCCGTCACCCCCGGATGGCGCTGGCCGCGGCCGAGTCGGCGCCGGACGGCGGAATCGTCCTGTCCGCGCCCGGCCGCCCGTCGCTGGCGGTCGGGGTCCCGCGTCCCTCGGCCACCGTCACGGTGGAGGTCTTCGACACGCCCGTGGAGGCGGTACCGGCCGGTCCCGCCGCCGCGGCCTGGCTCTCGGCGTACCTGGAAGGCGACTTCGGGCTCGTCCACATGGACGCGCCCGAGCGCCGGCGCCCGGTGGACCCGGCGTACGCCCGGCCCGGCGAGACGGTGAGCTTCGCCGACGGCTATCCGCTGCTCGTCACCACCACCGCCTCGCTCGACGCCCTCAACTCCCTGATCGCCCGGGGGGACCACGCCGGCGAGGGACCGCTGCCGATGAGCAGGTTCCGGCCGAATCTGGTGATCGGGGGGACCGCCCCCTGGGCGGAGGACGGCTGGCGCCGGATCGCCGTCGGGGAGGTCGTCCTCCGCGTCGCCCGGCCCTCCGGGCGGTGCGTCGTCACCACGACGGACCAGTCCACCGCCGAGCGGGGCAAGGAGCCGCTGCGCACCCTCGCCCTGCACCGCAGGAGCGGCAACCGGGTCCTCTTCGGCCAGAACCTCGTCCCCGAGCGCACCGGCACGGTCCGGGTCGGGGACCCCGTCGAGATCCTGGACTGAACGCCGCCGTCCTGGACCGAACGCCGCCCGTACGGCGAGGGTCGCCCGTCACGCCCGGCCGGTCCGGCGGGCGGGGAACCCGCCCCCGGGGCACACTCGTTGGAGAACCGGCGGACAACGAGGGGACCCGACGTGCGCGCAGCCACCGGACTCTGGCGCTGGCGGCGCAACCCCCTGCGCCGGACCACGGACCTCGTCGAGGCCTGGGTCGCCCTGACGGCCGCCGTCCTGCTCTGCGTCGCGGTGCCCCTGGCCGGCTGGACCGCCGGGGCGTCCGCGTACGGCTCGCTCCAGCGGGCGATCCGCGCCCAGCAGGAGCAGCGGACGCCGACGACGGCCCGGGTGGCGGGCCCGGCCGGAGGGCCGCCGCGCGTGGTCCGGACCCCCGGGGCCGCCGGGGAGGAACGGCTGAGCCGCCCGGTGCCGGCCCGCTGGACCGCTCCGGACGGTTCGGTCCGCACGGGGACGGTGGTGACGGCCCGGAGCCACTCGGCGCCGGGCGACACCTTCACGCTGTGGACGGACCGGGACGGCCGTCCGGTGGCGCCGCCGGTGCACCCGGCGACCGCCCGCGCGCACGCGATCACCGCGGGGTTCATGGCCGCGCTCCTCACCGGCCTCCTGGTGGAGACGGTCCGCCGGCTCGTGGTGCGCCGCCTCGTGCTGCCGCGGTACGCGCGCCTCGACCGCGCGTGGGCCGGGGCCGGTCCCGACTGGGGTCGCACCGGCACCGGCAGTTGACCGGGTGCGACCGACCCCGACCGCTCCGGACCGGCGGTGACGCGCCCCGCGCACCTGTGCGTTTCCGGTACGGCCGGGGGTACGCGACCCGTCATCCCCGCGGCGTCGCGCGCGCTACGGTGGGGCATCGGATCAGCGGCGAGGCATGAGGCGGGGGCAGGACACACCCATGGCACAGGGCACGGTCCAGGTGACGCACACCGGCACATCGCGGTGGCGGCGCCGCACGGGTGAGTACCCCTCCCTCGCCGCCGCCCTGGAGGCGGCGGGCGACGGGGACGTGCTCACCGTCGCGCCGGGGACCTACCGGGAGAACCTCGTGCTGCGGCGGGCCGTCACCCTGCGCGGCCCCGAGGGCGGCGCGGGCCCGGTCCGGATCGCTCCCCCGGACGGGGTCCCGCTGACCCTCCGCGCCTCCGTCACCCTCCAGGACCTGCACGTGGAGGGCCAGGACGTGGCGGCGCCCGCGCTCCTCGTCGAGGACGGCACGCCCGAACTGCTCGACCTGCGGATCACGACCCGTTCGGCCGCCGGCATCGAGGTGCGGGGCGCCGCCCGGCCCACCGTCCGCCGCTGCACCGTCGACAACCCGGCGGGGATCGGCATCGCGGTGCTCGACGGCGCGGGCGGCGTGTTCGAGGAGTGCGAGGTGGTGGCCGCCGGGCAGGCGGGCGTCTCGGTGCGGGGCGGGGCGCACCCGCGTCTGGAGCGCTGCCGGGTGCACCACGCCTCCGGCGCCGGGATCGCCGTCACCGGCGAGGGCAGCGCCCTGGAGGGCGTGGGCTGCGAGGTGTACGAGATCAAGGGCGCCGGTCTCCAGATCGCGTCCCGGGCCACCGCCCACCTCACCGACTCCTCGGTGCACCGCACGACGGCGGACGGCATCACCCTCGACACCGACGCCGTCCTCACCCTCTCCGACTGCGACATCCACGACGTCCCGGAGAACGCGGTCGACCTGCGCTCGCGCTCGGTCCTGACGCTCACCCGGTCGACCGTCCGCCGCTTCGGCCGCAACGGCCTGTCGGTGTGGGACCCGGGGACCCGGGTGGACGCCAACCAGTGCGAGATCCACGACAGCACGGGCGACTACCCGGCGGTGTGGGTGAGCGACGGGGCGACCGCCGTCCTCGACGCCTGCCGGGTGCACGACGTCCCCGACGCGCTGTTCGTCCTGGACCGGGGTTCGCGCGTGGACGTGGTCGACAGCGACCTGTCGCAGGTGCGGAACACGGCGGTGTCGGTGAGCGACGGGGCGACGGCCCAGCTCGACGACTGCCGCATCCGGGAGGCGTCCACGGGCGCCTGGTTCCGGGACCACGGCAGCGGCGGCACCCTCGCCGGCTGCGCCATCGACTCCGTGCAGACCGGCGTCATCGTCACCAAGGGCGCCGACCCCACGATCGACCGCTGCACGGTCACCTCGCCCGCCGAGGCCGGTTTCTACGTGTCGGCGGAGGGGCGCGGCTCCTTCCACGGCTGCCGGGTGACCGGCAGCGGCGGGTACGGCTTCCACGTCACGGACGGCTGCCGGACGACCCTGCGCAAGTGCCGCACGGAGCGGTGCGCGCGCGGCGGTTACGAGTTCCCCGAGGAGGGCGCGGTCGCCGAGGAGTGCACGAGCGACGAGAGCGCGGTCCGCTCCTCCGTGCCCGACTTCTCCGCGGCCGGTGCCCCGCCGGCCGGCGGGGCGGTCCTGACGGCCGCGCGGACGGCCGTACCGCTCGGCTCCGTACCGGCCTCCCGGGCTCCGGCGGCCGTACCGGAGCCGGCCCCCGTCCGGGAGGCCCGGTCGTCGCAGGACGTGCTCGGCGAACTGGACGCCCTGGTGGGCCTGGAGAGCGTCAAGCACGAGGTGCGCACCCTCACCAACATGATCGAGGTGGGGCGCAGGCGCCAGGAGGCCGGGCTGAAGGCGGCCTCGGTCCGCCGCCACCTGGTCTTCACCGGGAACCCGGGCACGGGCAAGACGACGGTGGCCCGGCTGTACGGCGAGATCCTCGCCTCGCTCGGGGTCCTGGAGCGCGGGCACCTGGTCGAGGTGTCCCGGGTGGACCTGGTGGGCGAGCACATCGGCTCGACGGCGATCCGCACCCAGGAGGCCTTCGACCGGGCGCGCGGCGGGGTGCTGTTCGTCGACGAGGCGTACGCGCTCTCGCCGGAGGACTCGGGACGCGACTTCGGCCGCGAGGCGATCGACACGCTGGTGAAGCTGATGGAGGACCACCGGGACGCGGTGGTGGTCATCGTCGCCGGGTACACGGCGGAGATGGAGCGCTTCCTCACCGTGAACCCGGGGGTGGCCTCGCGCTTCTCCCGGACCATCACCTTCGGCGACTACGCGCCGGAGGAGCTGCTGCGGATCGTCGGGCAGCAGGCGGACGAGCACGAGTACCGGCTGGCGCCGGGCACGGACGAGGCGCTGCTCGTCTACTTCACGAAGCTGCCCAAGGGGCCGGCCTTCGGCAACGGCCGTACGGCGCGGCAGACGTTCGAGTCGATGGTGGAGCGGCACGCGGGCCGGGTCGCCGCGCTCGAGGACCCGAGCACGGACGACCTGACCCTGCTCCACCCGGAGGACCTTCCCGAGCTTCCCTGAGTCCCGGTCGCGCTCTACGCGGGCGGTCCGTCCGGGCCTCCCCGCGCCGGGTCCGCCCGGCCGTCCGGCTCCCCGGGATCGCGCTGGTGGGGCACGGCGGGCGGCAGCCGGTCGAGGAGGGCGGAGCGGCAGCGGACGAACGCCGGGTCGGCCTGGTAGTCGGAGTGGCCCAGGATCGGTTCGGGCAGCGGATGGTCGCGGGTGCGGCCGTAGGCGACCGGGTCGAGCAGGACCGGCGCGTCGACGGCGGGCCGCCCGTCCTCGCCGAGGACCCGGACGGGCCCGCCGATCGGGTCCGTGGCGCGGTGGAGGTTGCTCCAGCAGTGCACCGTGCGGTTCAGGGAGCGCAGCGCGCCGGGGCCGAAGTAGGCCGGGAACCAGCGTCCGTAGAGCCGCTCCAGGGGTGAGCCGTAGGTGAGCAGGGCGACCCGGCGGCGGGTGGCGGGCCTGAGCTGCCAGACGGCGGCCGCGGCGAGGACGCTGCCCTGGGAGTGCCCGGAGATGACGAGCCGGCCGCCGGTGCGCCGGGTCCAGGAACTCATGCGCCAGGTGAGGTCGGGGACCGCGCGCTCGGCGTAGCAGGGCGGGGCGAAGGGGTGGGCGGCGCGGGGCCAGAAGGTGCCGACGTCCCAGAGGATGCCGATGGTGCGGCGGGCGGAGGGGTCCCGGTAGGCGCGGCGGCCCCAGGTGACGAAGAGCAGGAAGCCGAAGCCGATCATCCACGAGCCGAGGGACTGGGTGGCGGAGGCCAGCGAGGCGAGGGCGGGGTGGGCGCCGTCGAAGGCCCGGCCGGGTACGTTGCCGCTGGCCCAGGCACCGGCGACGGAGACGGCCCCGAGGAGCAGGGTGGCGCCGGAGACGACGCCGACGAGGACGGGGGCGGAGTCGGTGAGCCCCGCCCTCGCCCTGCACGTCGCGATCCGTTCCGTGCGGACCGGGTCGTTCTCGCCGGCGGTCCCGTAGTCGGCCTCGACCTCGGCGCGCAGGCGCCGGGCGGCGAGCACGGTGCGCGCGGCGAGGAGGGCGGTGGGCACGACGAGCAGCAGGAGCAGGACGGGGATGACCGACGCCTGCCAGCTGAGCAGGACGGGCGGGCTTATCCGGGGGCCGGGCTCGCCCATGCCGGGGGTGGCCGGTCCGTCGAGCCAGTCGGCCACGCGCTGGGCGACGCCCCCGGACATGATCCCGCCGAGGGCGCAGGCGAGCATGGCGACGGCGGGCCCGCCGAGTCCGCGCAGGACGGTGCGGGGGTCCCGGCTGGACCGCTGGACGAGGAGGGCGGCCGCGCCGAGGGCGACGACGAGGCCGCCCTGGACGACGGTGAGGGCGCTGAAGACGGTGTCGCCGGGGAGGGTTCCGGACGAGGTCCAGCCGGGACGGGACCAGCCGGCGTACAGGGCGGCGAGCAGGAGCAGGGCGAGGGCGGTGGCGGGCAGCCAGGAGACCAGGGCGCGTTCGAGCCGCAGGTCGAGGCGGCGTTCGCTGCGTCCGCGCCGGCACACCACCCAGAGCACGACGGCGCCGAGGGCGGCGACGGAGGCCTGGAGGACGCGGCCGGGGGCGCCCCCGGGGCCGGGGGCCGCGGCGTCGTGACGGACGGCGGCCGTGACGAGGGCGGCGGCGACGGTGAGGAGGCCGGCGGCGGTGTGGGCGGCCCTGAGCCGGGCGACGAGGCGGCGGCCGTACCAGAATCCGGGGCGGCCGAGAGCGGCGCGGGACCCGGCGGGCGTTCCCTCCCCGCCGGTCCGCGGCTCCGCCGACGGGGCGTCGTGGCCGGTGGGCGGGCGCTGGGCCTCGTACGCGCTCCAGGTCCGGTTGGACAGGTACCAGAGCAGGCCGACGAGGGCGGTCGGCACGAGGGCGGCGAGGGCGAGGCGGCGGCCGGGCTGGGACCACCAGCCGGCGCGCCCGGCGGAGAGGAACTCCAGCCAGGCCGCGTTGTCGGTGCAGGCGGGGGCGGCGGCGCACTGCCAGGCCGTCAGGTCGAGGGCGACCTCGCAGGCGGCGGCGGTGAGCAGGACGGTGAGGGTGAGGGCGAGGAGCCGGACGAGGACCCCGTAGAGCCGGACGAGCCCCGACCCGTCCCGGCCGGGCGGGCGCATCCAGTGCGCGAGGTTGACGACCATGAAGGGCAGGAGCAGCAGCCAGAGGGCGCGGGTGCCGTCGCCGGAGGTCAGGTTGGACCAGCAGTACGCCTCCGGGACCGGACGTCCGTGGTACCGCTCGGGGTGGTCCTCGGCGTCGGCGTCCTCGGCGCGCCGGTACACGGCGGCGGTCCGGTCGCCGGTGACCCGTACGGTCCTGGGGTCGTCGAGCATGTCCTGGGGGGTGGTTCCGCCGACGCCGTGGACGAGGAGTTCGAGCGCCGCGTCCCCGCTCTCCGGGACGCCCGCGCTCCCCCTCTCCGCGGTGGCCGCGCCCCCGCTCTCCGGGGCGGGTGTGGCAGGGGGCACTGGGGGGACTTCCTCTCGGGGTGGGAAGATGCGACGTCGGGGACAGGATCGCGGACGGCCGTGCGGCCGCGCACGGCCTCTCGCCGAAATTCACTCTCGTTCCCTCGTCTTCTGCGGAAGGACCGGCCCCGGCGGTGACTGACCATCAGAATCTCCTCGCGGAGCAGCGGCGCGCCCTGATCCTCGACGAGGTACGGCGGCGCGGTGGTGTACGGGTCAACGAGCTGACCCGGCGCCTGAGCGTCTCGGACATGACGATCCGGCGCGACCTGGACGCGCTGGCCCGGCAGGGCGTGCTGGCGAAGGTGCACGGCGGGGCCGTCCCGGTGGACGGGACGAGCACGCACGAGCCGGGCTTCGAGGCCAAGTCGGTGCTCGAACCGGGCGCCAAGGACGAGATCGCCCGCGCGGCGGCGGCCCTGGTGACGCCGGGTACGGCGCTCGCCCTGTCCGGGGGGACGACGACCTACGCGCTGGCCCGGCACCTGCTGGACGTGCCGGACCTGACGGTGGTGACCAACTCGGTGCGGGTCGCGGACGTGTTCCACGAGGGGCGGCGGGCGGGGGACGGCGAGCCGCGGCGCGGGGAGGCGACGGTCGTCCTGACGGGCGGGGTGCGCACGCCGTCCGACGCGCTGGTGGGGCCGGTGGCGGACCGGACGGTCCGCTCGCTCCACTTCGACCTGCTCTTCCTGGGGGTGCACGGGATCTCGGCGGAGGCCGGTCTCTCGACGCCGAACCTGGCGGAGGCGGAGACGAACACCTGTCTGATGCGCGCGGCGCGCCGGGTGGTGGTGGTCGCGGACCACACCAAGTGGGGGACGGTGGGCCTGAGTTCGTTCGCCTCGCTGGACGAGGTGGACACCTGGGTGACGGACCGGGGGCTGCCGGAGGAGGTGCGGGCCGAGGTGACGGAGCACCTGCCGGGGCTCGTGGTGGCGGACGGGGAGCGGGCGTGAGCCCCTTCCGGGTCGAGCGGACGGTGCCGTCGGCGCCGGAGGAGGTGTGGCGGCGGGTCACCGACTGGCCGGCGCACGGACGTCGGGTGCCGCTGACGCGGACGAGGGTGCTGACGCCGGGGCCGAACCGGCCGGGGACACGCTTCACCGCCCGGACGGGGATCGGGCGGCTGTCCTTCGACGATCCGATGGAGGTCGTCCGCTGGGAGCCCCCGGCGGCGGGCCGGCCCGGCGCGTGCCGCCTGGAGAAGTCCGGCCGGGTCGTACGGGGCTGGGCGCTGATCGAGGTGGCGGAGGCGCCCGGCGGCTGCCGCGTGGTGTGGACGGAGGAGCTGTCGGTGCGGGGCGTGCCGGGTTTCCTCGATCCGGTGCTGGCGCGGGTGGGGCGGGTCCTGTTCGGCCGGGCGCTGGACGGGCTGCTGCGGGGGGAGTGAGGGACGCGTCTCATCCCGGTCCGCGCCCTGTGCCGCCGGCGGCGCGCCGGTTAGGGTGCGTCTTCCGCTCGCACTCCCCGGGAGGTCCGGCCCATGGCACGCCGACTGAGGCCGGTGGAGCTCGGCTTCACCGCGTCCGCACCCGTACGCCTGGTCTTCACGGCGACGCTGGAGGCGCCGCCCCGGGCCGTCCACCGTTCGCTGGCCGTGGAGGTGGGGAGCATGCCCTCCTGGTTCCCCGCCGTCTCCTCCGCCGTCCCCACGGACGACGGAGCGGGCCGTACGGTCCGGCTGCGGGGCGGGATCTCCTTCGAGGAGACGGTCCTGGCCTCCGAGCCGGGGGTCCTCCACGCGTACCGGATCGACACGACGAACGCCCCCGGCGTGACGGCCATGGCGGAGGAGTGGGTCCTCTCCCCCGCCGGGAGGGGCACCCTGCTGCGGTGGACCGTGGCCGCCGACGGCCCGGCCCCGTTCCGGCTCGCGCTGCGTCTGTCGGGCCCGGGCCTGGGGCTGTCCTTCCGGGGCGCGGTGCGCCGGCTCGACCGGCGGCTCACTCCGGCCAGGCCCCCGTCGCCAGGAAGTGCGCGATAGTGGCGGTGTACGGGGCGATGTCGAGCCCCTGGGCGGCCAGCCAGTCGTCGGAGTAGTACTTGTCGAGGTAGCGGTCGCCCGGGTCGCAGATCAGGGTGACGACGCTGCCGGTGCGCCCCTGCGCGACCATCTCCGCCACGATCTTGAAGGCGCTCCACAGGCCGGTCCCGGTGGAGCCGCCGGCCTTGCGGCCGATGACGGTCTCCAGGGCCCGGACGGCGGCGACGCTGGCCGCGTCGGGCACCTTCATCATGCGGTCGACGGCGCCGGGCACGAAGCTCGGCTCCATGCGGGGGCGGCCGATGCCCTCGATGCGGGAGCCGCAGTCGGCGACGGCGTGCGGGTCGTGGTGGGTCCAGCCGTCGAAGAAACAGGAGTTCTCGGGGTCGGCGACGCAGATGCGGGTGTCGTGCTGCATGTAGTGCACGTAGCGGGCGATGGTCGCCGAGGTGCCGCCGGTGCCGGCCGTGGCCACGATCCAGGCCGGCTCCGGGTACCGCTCGAACCGGAGCTGCTGGTACATCGACTCGGCGATGTTGTTGTTGCCGCGCCAGTCGGTGGCCCGCTCCGCGTAGGTGAACTGGTCCATGTAGTGGCCACCGGTGCGCGCGGCGAGGGCGGCGGCCTCCTCGTACATGGTGCGCGAGTCGTCGACGAAGTGGCACCGCCCGCCGTGGAACTCGATGAGCCGGCACTTCTCGGGGCTGGTCGTGCGGGGCATGACGGCGATGAAGGGGACGCCGACGAGCTTCGCGAAGTACGCCTCGGAGACGGCGGTCGAACCGCTGGAGGCCTCGATGACGGGCCGGTCCGGCCGGATCCAGCCGTTGCAGAGGCCGTAGAGGAAGAGGGAGCGGGCGAGGCGGTGCTTGAGGCTGCCGGTGGGGTGGGTGGACTCGTCCTTGAGGTAGAGGTCGATCCCCCACTCCGCGGGGAGCGGGAAGAGCAGCAGGTGGGTGTCGGCGGAGCGGTTGGCGTCGGCCTGGACCTTGCGGACGGCCTCCTTCAGCCAGGTCCGGTACGCGGGGTCGCTGCGGTCGACGTCGAGGGTGGCCGCGGCGGCGGCCGCGCCCGCCGGCCGGTTGTCCACATGGTGCTCGACAGTGCGTTCGACGGTGTTCATCCGCGCTTCTCCTCGGTCGTTCCCCCTGAGTGCCCCGTTCTTGACAATACCGCCCCCACCTGGGCAAACGTTGCCTTTGACCATCCATAGGGAAGACTTGCGGAGGGGCCACTGGTGCGGTCGCGGACGGCCCGGCACACTATGAGCGGCACCCCGGGGGAAACGGGGGGAAAGGGGCGGAACGACATGACGGAACCGGACTTCAGCGCGAGGGGCGTGGGCATCACCCGCTGGCTGCGTTCGCTGACGCGCGCGGGCGAGGTGCGCATCGAGGACGGACGGCTCGCCCTCCTCACCAGTTACGGCAGCGAGATCGACAGCGCCCCGGTGACGGCGGTGCGGGCGGGACGGCCGTGGTTCGCGGGGCCCGACGAGGCGGTGGCGACCGTGAACGGCACCCGGTACCGGCTGACGCTGCACCAGGGCGGCCGCGAGGGCGGACCGGAGGACTCGGGACGCTTCCTCGCGGCGCTCAGGAGGGCGGCCGGGCGGCGCTGACGACCGGGGCCGCGCGAGCGGTCCCGGCCCGGCCCGGCTCGCCGTGAGTTGCGGGACGGTCACCCCTGGCCCACGCTGGAACCACCTCACCGAGGGTTTACGGATGGTGACGCTGAGCTGTGGTCGTCATCCTGCTGTACGCACGAGAGATCCGAATCTTCGTCTTCTTCCGGACTACTTCGGGGAGTCGCAGCCGTGATCAGCGAACCGAGCAGGTACTACGCGGTGGAGCTCCACGCCCTGCCGCAGCGGATCGGACAGGTCCGCAGGATCGTCTCCGCGCATCTGCGCCACTGGCATCTCGACGCCCTGGTCGATCATGCCCTTCTGGGGGTCACCGAACTCCTGACCAACGTCCACCGGCACGCCCGGCCGGACAAGCGGTGCACCGTCGAGATCGAGCTGCTGCTCGACCGCCTCACGGTCTCCGTCAGGGACCACGACCCGCGTCTGCCGGACACCGGCGGACCGGTCCCCTCCGTCTCCTCCCCGGACGGCGCCGGCGCGCCCGTGGCGGCCGGCTCCCCGGACGGCGAGCTGGCCACGTCCGGCCGGGGCCTCGCCCTCGTCGGCGCGGTCAGCGAGAGCTGGGGCGTCCGGCCGTGCGGGGACGACGGGAAGGTCGTGTGGTTCACCCTCGCGGCGCCCTCCGCGGGCGGCCCCGCCGGGACGCGCGAGGAGGTCGTGTACGGCGCCACGACCGAGGGCCCCTTCACCGGGTACGAACGGGTACCCGCCGTCCCCCTGGGCACCCCGGCCGATCCGGTGCTGAGCCCCGCCTCCGCCATGGCCTCGGCCCGTCCGGTCCTGGCGGGCCGGGCGGGCTGAGGAACCGCGGGCCCCGGGCGTCCGGGGCCGTCAGGCCGCCACGGGCACGAGGGTCAGGTAGGCGATGCCGAGGACGCCCCGGTAGCCGTTGAGCCAGCTGGAACGCTGCCGGTCGACGCGTTCGCGCGTCTCGGCGGCGAGCGGGTGGCCGGGGTGGGCGGCCAGCCAGACCTCGGTGTCGTACCGGTAGTCCGACTCGAACTCCTCCCACTCCTCAGCACTCGCCGTCTCGATCCGGGCGGGGCGGAACCCCGCCCGGACCGCGAGGTCGACGAGGGCGCCGAGGGAGAGGTGGTCGCCGGCGTGCGCGCCGGGCCACATCCCGGCCAGTTCCGCCTCGGTGGGGGTGCGCTCCCAGAAGCCCTCCCCCAGGACGACGCGCCCGCCGGGCCGGACGAGCCGGCGGAGTTCACGCAGGACGACGGCGGGGTCGTACGGCCGTTCGGGGTCGCAGAGCGCCTGGCCGGCCCCGAGGCAGAGAACCGCGTCGACGGGGCCCCGGCCGGTGCCGAGCGCCGACTCCTCGACGAAGGACGCGCGGCCGGAGAGTCCGCGTTCCCCGGCGAGGGAGCGGGCACGGGCCAGGTCCTCGGCGTTGATGTCGATCCCGACCCCCTCGGCGGCGGGGACGGCGTCGAGGACGCGCAGGAGCAGTTCGCCCCAGCCGCAGCCGATGTCGAGCACGTCGGCGGGCCCGGCGTCGGCGAGCCGCCGGACGAGGCGGGCGGCGCGGGCCTCGGAGAGGGGGCCGTGGAAGGTGAGGCTGCCGAGGCGCGGGGGAAGAGCGGAGCCGGAAGGGTTCATGGACGGGAACGCTATGCCGCGCGGCCCGGACGGCCCACCGGTTTTCCGTCCGGCTCCCGACGGGGGCGCACCCGGACGCCTCGGGACGCCTTGGGACGCCTTGGGACCCGAACACCCTCGGGCGCCTTGGGGTTCGGACGTCTCGGACGCCTTGGGACCCGGACGCCTCGGGACCCGGGAGCCCCGGGGCCGGACCCGTGAGGCCCCGGCCCCGGGAGCCCGGGGCGGACACCCGGGGGCCCAAGGGGACCTGCTCCGGGCCCCGGCTCAGACCGTTTCGCGGGACAGGGCCGCCAGGGGGTCGTCGAGGACCGGCTGCCAGGCGAGTTCGGCGGCGCCGACGAGGCTGTTGTGGTCGAGGGTGCAGGGAAGGATCGGCACGCCGCCGCTGCGGCCCCAGAGGCTGCGGTCGGCGACGACCGCGCGCAGGCGCTCGGGGTCGGCCGCGAGGAGTTCGCGGTGGAGGCCGCCGAGGATGATCCGGTCCGGGTTGAGGATGTTCACCAGACCGGCGAGACCGAGCCCCAGACGGTCGATCAGCTCCCCGACCGCGACGCGCACGCCCGGGTCGTCGGGGCTGGTGCGCAGCAGGTCGCGGGACTGCTGGAGCAGGGAGACCTCGGGACCGGGCGTGCGGCCCGCGACCGTGAGGAAGGCGAGCGGGTCGGTCTCGACGTCGAGGCAGCCCCGGCCGCCGCAGTGGCACGGGCGGCCCTCCGGGTTCACCGTGAGGTGGCCGACCTCCAGGGCGAGGCCCGCGCTTCCGGTGTGCAGGCGCCCGTCGAGCACCAGCGCGCCTCCGACGCCCCGGTGGCCGGTGGCCACGCAGAGCAGGTCCCGGGCGCCGCGCCCCGCGCCGTGACGGTGCTCGGCGAGAGCGGCGAGGTTCACGTCGTTGCCGGTGAAGGCGGGTCCCTCGATGCCCGCTTCCCGTACCCGCTCGGCGAAGATCTGCCGGACCGGGGCGCCGGCGGGCCAGGCGAGGTGGAGCGGGTTGAGGGCGGTGCCCTCGGGCTCGGCCACGGCGGAGGGCACGGCGAGGCCGGCGCCGACGCAGCGGCGGCCGCTCTCCCGGAGCAGCGCGGCTCCGGCGTCGACCACGGCCCCGAGGACCTGGGCGGGGTCGGCGGAGACGGTGACGCAGCCGGGGTCCGTGGCGACGATCGCGCCGCCGAGGCCGACGAGCGCGGCCCGGAAGCCGTCCGGGTGGACCTGGGCCGCGAGGACGACGGGGCCCTTCTCGTCGACGGCGAGCCGGTGCGAGGGCCGCCCCTGGGAGCCGGCGGCGGTGGGGTTGGAGTCGACCCGGATGAGGCCGAGGGCCTCCAGTTCGGCGGCGACGGCGCCGGCCGTGGCACGGGTGACGCCGAGTTCGGCGGTGAGGACGGCCCGGGTCGGCGCCCTGCCGGTGTGCACCAGCTCAAGGGCGGGGCCGAGTGCGTTGCGTCCCCTGTCCAGCCGTGTCCGGTTCGTCGTCGCCTTGCCGTTCATGGGGGCGAGTCTCCCATGATCGGGCGGCGCACCCGCCCCCGCGGCCCCGGGAACTCCGCCCCGCGGCCCGGAGGACCCGGCTCCGGGACTCCGGGGAGGGCCGGCGCGGTGGGGGTGCCGGGCCGCGACCGCGTGGGCCCGGACGGAACGGCCGGACACCGGCCGGGCACACCGGAGGCCGCCGTCCGGCTCCGTCCCGCGACGGACCAGGGCAGTCGCTCCGTCCCGTAACGGGCCAGGACGGTCGCTCCGTTACGCGGCGGACCAGGGCGGTCAGACGCCCGCGACCAGCGCCCCGAGGGCCGTGCGCCGGTGCGTGACCGAGCGGCCCGTGCGGGCCGTCGTCACCATGCCCGCCGATCTGAGCGCCGCCGCGTGGGACGAGGCCGTCGCGTTGCTGACGCGGAGGGCGCGGGCCAGGGACGTCGTGGTGTGGGGCTCGGCGAGGAGGCGCAGGACGTCGAGCCGGGTGCGGCCCAGGACGGCGGCCAGGGCCTCGGCCCGGGCGACCGGACTCTCCCCGGTGGGCGGGAGACCGGGACCGGCCGGGTACGTCAGGACGGCGGAACGGCCCGGGACGTCCTGGAGGAGCGGGCCCGCCGGGTGGTGGAAGGTGGGCAGCAGGACCAGGCCGCGCCCGTCGAGGCGGACGTCGCGGTCCGGCGCCGCGCCGGGCCACTCCCACACGCCCCCGCGGAACCGGCTGCCCGGGGCGAGGCCGGTCAGGGCGGCGGCCGTGCCGTGCTCGGCGACGGCCAGGGCGTAACGGGTGAACTCCTCGCGGTGCAGGTCCTGCACGACGGACCAGACCGGGGCCAGGACCGTCTCGTACGCGGCCCGCTGGGCGCGGCGCAGGGTGCGCCAGGCCGTCTCGTCGCCCGCGTGCAGGCCGTGGACCCAGCGGGGGACGGGCATCGCCCCGTGGACCCGCTCCAGTTCGGAGCGGACGAGGCCGGGGCCGATGGCGCGCATCCGCTCGAAGCCGTCGGCCACGGTGTCGCCGAGGACGTCGAGGAAGGAGGGCGCCCGGCCCGCCGGGGCCAGGCCGGCGAGCGGGTCGGCGGCGGCCGGGAGGGAGCGCAGGACGCGTCCGCGCCACGGCGCGAACAGCGGACCGCCGTGCCGGGCCACGACCGTCGTCAGGGCGGCGTGCAGTTCCTGGAGCGGCGCCGGGCGGGGTGCGAAGCGGGTCCGGGTGACGTCCTCCCCCGTGAAGTGGATTCGCAGCACCCGCACAACTCCCCGTTCCGGTCCGGCCTTTCGGGCAGGGCCTGAACCTTCGCGCCTCGGCCGCCCCACCGCGAGGGTGTCCGCATGACGTCTCGACGCACCCTCCTGAAGGGCACCCTATTCGGGAGTGCCGCCGCCCTGCTGCCCACGGCCGCGAACGCCTCCGGCGGCGGCCCGTTCCTCCGGCTGCCCGCGCCCACCGGGCCGCACCCCGTCGGCCTGCGGACGGTCCATCTGACGGACCCGGCCCGCACCGACCCGTGGGTGGGCGGTGCGCGGGAGCTGATGCTGACCGTCCTGTACCCGGCCCGGTCGGTACGCGGCTTCTCCCGGGCCCCGCAGCTCACCCCGGAGGAGGCCCGGGTGTTCGCCGCGTACGCGCCGCACGTCCACCAGGGGCTGCCGGAGCCGGGGACGGTGGACTGGGGCGCGGTCCGCACCCACGGGTACGCGGGTGCGCCGCCGCTGCCGGGGCGCCGGCCGGTGCTGGTGTACTCGCCCGGCGGCGGCGACTCCCGCACGCTCGGCACGGCGCTCGCCGAGGACCTGGCGAGCCACGGCCGGGTGGTCGTCCTCGTCGACCACCCCGGTGACGCCTCCCAGGTGGAACTGCCGACCGGGATGCGGACGACCGTCCTGGCCGGGCCGCCGGACCCGGCGACCTTCCGCACGATGGTGGACACCCGGATCGCGGACCTGCGCCTGGTCCTGGACCGGCTCGGCGACCTGCCGCCCGCCCCGGTCGCGGACCTGCGCCGGATCGGGCTGTACGGACACTCCGCGGGCGGCACGGCGGCGGTCCACGCGGCCCTCGGCGACCGCCGGGTCGGCGCGGTGGCGAACCTCGAAGGCCATCTCGACCTGTACCCGGTGCCGGCCGGCTCCGTCCGGCCGCTGCTGCTGTTCCGCACCGAAGGGTTCGGCGAGGCCGCCCGCGTCGAGTCCTCCTGGGCGGGCCTTCCCGGCCGCCGCGCGCTGCTCGCCGGCGCGAACCACTGGTCCTTCACCGACTACGGCCCGCTCGTCGCGCGGCTCCATTCCGCCGGTCTCGTGACGGCGGCGACGCGGGCCGCGCTCATCGGCACCGGCGACCCGGCGGTGACGCTCGCCGAGGTGCGGCACGAGGTCGGGTCCTTCTTCGCCCGACGCCTGCCGTAGCGGGAGCGCGAGAAGGAGGCCGGGCGGCCGGGTGCGACGGCCGCCCGGCGGCGGGGGGCGTTCGGCGGCGGGGGCGTTCGGCGGCGGGCGGTCGTCCGGCATCGGGCGGGTCGTTCGGCATCGGGCGGTCGTCCGGGGCCGGGCGCCGTGCCCGCCCGGCGCATCCGGGCGTCCCCGGGCCCGGACCGGCTCCGCCCGGTTGATTCTCCTTCCCCTCTCCCCCTATCCTGAGTTTGTGCCGCTACTAAACAAAGTACGGACGGCCATACCGGGGGGTCCGGGCGGAGACACCGCCACCCGCTCCCTGTCCCGCCTCCGCTCCGCCCTGACCCTCTTCTTCGCCCTCGACGGCTTCCTGTTCGCCGGCTGGGTGGTCCGCATCCCCGCCGTCAAGGAACAGACCGGCGCCTCCGCCGGGGACCTCGGCCTCGCGCTCCTCGGGGTGTCGGCGGGCGCCGTGGTCACCATGACGCTGACCGGGCGGCTCTGCCGCCGGTACGGCTCCCACGCCGTCACCGTCGCCACCGCCGTGCTCCTCTCCCTCTCCGTCGCCCTGCCCCCGCTCACCCGCTCCCCGCTCGCCCTCGGTCTCGTCCTGCTCGTCTTCGGCGCCGCGTACGGCGGGATCAACGTGGCCATGAACAGCGCCGCCGTGGACGTCGTGACCGCCCTGCGGCGCCCCGTGATGCCGGGCTTCCACGCCGCGTTCAGCCTCGGCGGCATGCTGGGGGCCGGGATCGGAGGGCTGCTCGCCGGAAGCCTCTCCCCCACCGCCCACCTCCTCGGCCTCACGCTCGCCGGCCTGGCCCTGACGGCCGCCGCCGGACCCGTACTGCTGCGCCACCCCTCCCCCGCCCCGCCCGAGGCCCTTCCGGCGCCGTCCGCCGCCCCCGGGGCGCGGCCGGGCGCCCAGCGCCGCACGGTCCTCCTCTTCGGGGCGATCGCGCTCTGCACGGCCTACGGCGAGGGCGCGCTCGCCGACTGGGGCGCCCTCCACCTCACCCAGGACCTGCACGCCCACCCCGGAGTGGCCGCGGCCGGGTACTCCGTCTTCGCGCTGGCCATGACCGCCGGCCGGCTCTCCGGCACCGCGCTGCTCGAACGCCTCGGCCAGACCCGCACCCTGGTCGCGGGCGGCGCGACCGCCGCCGCGGGAATGCTGTCCGGCGCGCTCGCGCCGACCGTCTGGGCCACGCTCCTCGGCTTCGCCGTGACCGGCCTCGGCCTCGCCAACATCTTCCCCGTCGCCGTGGCCCGCGCCGGCGCGCTCGCGGGCCCCGGCGGAGTGGCGACCGCGTCCACCCTCGGGTACGGCGGCATGCTGCTCGGCCCGCCCTCGATCGGGTTCCTCGCCGACTGGTTCTCCCTGCCGGCCGCGCTCACCACGGTCGCGGTGCTCGCCGCCGGGGCCGCGGTGATGGGCCACCGGGCCGGGACCGCCCGGGCGGCCTGACGCCCCGCCAGGGAAAGCCGGGGCGGCGCCGGGAAGTCGCCCCGCCTCTGCGACAATCCGTCGCACGGACACGATCACCGGGGGGACGATGAAGATCACGGAGTACGTCGACGCGCTGGACGCCGCCGGCCGGGGCCTGGCCGAGGCGGCGGCCGCGGCGGGACCGGGCGCGGAGGTGCCGACCTGCCCGGGGTGGCGGGTCCGCGACCTCCTCCGGCACGTGACGACGGTGCACCGCTGGGCCACGGCCTTCGTGGCCGAGGGACACACCGCGTACCACCCGGACGGCGGCGAACCGGCGCTCGACGGCGACGAGCTGCTCGCCCACTACCGCGAGGGCCACGCGGGCCTGGTGGCCGCCCTGCGCGCCGCGCCGGAGACGCTGGAGTGCTGGACGTTCCTCCCCGCGCCGTCGCCCCTCGCCTTCTGGGCCCGGCGGCAGGCGCACGAGACGGCCGTCCACCGCGCGGACGCGGAGTCGGCGCTCCCGTCCGGCCCCGGGCCGGTGGCCCCGGAGGTCGGCGCCGACGGGATCGACGAGCTGCTGGCCGCCTTCCACGCCAGGGACCGCAGCCGGGTGCGCACGACCGGGCCCCGGACCCTGCGGGTGCGGGCGACGGACACCGGGGACGTCTGGACCGTACGGCTCTCGGCGGACGCCCCGCGCACGGAGCGCACGACCGGTCTGCCGGACGCCGGCCCCGTGGACACGGAGCTGAGCGGACCCGCCGGGCTGCTGTACCTGACGCTGTGGAACCGGTTGCCCGAGGACGCGGTCACCGTCACCGGGGACGCCTCGCTCGTGCGCCTGTGGCGGGAGAACTCGGCGATCACCTGGAGCTGAGGCCGCCCCGCCGCGGCGGGTCTCCGCGCCGGGGTCCCGCCGCGGATCTCCCGCCCGGGATCTCCCGTGCCGGATCTCCCGCGTGTCGCGGACGTATCCGAAAACGCATACGTCCCCGCAACAGGCCTCCGTCTTCCATGGGGGCATGAACCACGACCCGTTCCCGTCCGCACCGTCCCGCCGCACGCGCGGGACGGTGCTCCTCTGCCTGGTGGTCCTCGGTGCGGCGAGCGCGCTGTTCGCCCTGCGCCGGCCGCTCATGATGTCCGCCCCGATGTGCGCGGCCGGACGGTGGCACGGCTGCTTCGACACGTTCAACGGCGTGGTCCTCATGACGCTGGTCGCGCTGCCGCCGTCCGGGCTCGTGGTGTGGGCCCTGGCGCGCCTGCGGCGGGCCTCCGGTGCCGCGTCGGCGTGGCGGACGTCGCTGGCCGAGGTGGGCATGGTCCACGGGACCGTGCCGTTCGTGTGGATGACCATGATGCCGGGGTCGGGGGCCGGCACCGTCCCCGGCCGGGTGAGCCTGGTGCCGCTGCGGGACCTGCTCGTGATGGGACCGCTCGGGATCGCCGGCAACCTGCTGGTCTTCGCGGCCCTGGGGTTCTTCGCCCCCGTGCGGTTCGCGGCGCTGGCGTCCGTGCCGCGCGTCCTGATGCTCGGGGCGGGCTGCTCGGTCCTGGTCGAGACCGCGCAGTACGTCCTGCGGCTCGACCGGGTGTCGTCGGTGGACGACGTCCTGGTCAACGCCGCCGGCGCCCTGCTGGCCGGGCTCGCGTCGCGCCGCTGGTGGCGCACCGCGGCGCAGGCGCCGGAGCGGCCCCGTCCCGCGGCTGCGGTGGCGGGCTGAGCCGCCCGCCCGGTGCGCACGCGCCCTCGGACGCACCGGGCGCACGCCCCTTCCGCCCGCCTCCGCATACGCCCGCGATACGCGGGGTTCCCTAGGCTTCGCCCATGCGCGTACTGATCGTGGAGGACGAGCCCTACCTGGCCGAGGCCGTCCGTGACGGCCTGCGGCTGGAGGCGATCGCCGCCGACGTCGCCGGTGACGGAGACTCCGCCCTGGAACTGCTCGGCGTCCACTCCTACGACCTCGCGGTCCTCGATCGCGACATCCCCGGCCCCTCCGGCGACGAGGTCGCCCGGCGGATCGTCGCCTCCGGCAGCGGCATGCCGATCCTCATGCTCACCGCGGCCGACCGGATCGACGACAAGGCCTCCGGCTTCGGGCTCGGCGCCGACGACTACCTCACCAAGCCGTTCGAACTGCGGGAACTGATGCTGCGGCTGCGGGCGCTCGACCGCAGGCGCGCGTACGCCCGGCCCCCGGTCCGCGAGATCGCGGGCCTGCGGCTCGACCCCTTCCGGCGGGAGGTCTTCCGCGACGGGCGCCATGTCGCGCTCACCCGCAAACAGTTCGCCGTGCTCGAAGTCCTCGTCGCCGCCGAGGGCGGGGTCGTCAGCGCCGAGGAACTGCTCGCGCGGGCCTGGGACGAGAACGCCGACCCCTTCACCAACGCCGTCCGCATCACCGTCTCCGCACTGCGCAAACGGCTCGGGGAACCGTGGGTCATCGCCACCGTGCCGGGGGTCGGCTACCGCATCGGGACCGGCACCGGCCCGGACGCCGGCCGGCCGGATGGTGCCCGTGACCAGGACGCGGGACGGGCCGGTCGTACCCGTGACCAGGACACCGACCGGCCCGGTCGCGCCCGTGACTAGGACGCCGGACGGGAACGGCACCGGCCTCCTGCGGGACGGGGCCGCTTGCGCCCCGCGCCCCGGGCGCCCGTGCCCCAGGCGCCCGGGGCTCAGCGTCCGGCTGAAGCTCACCCTCAGCTACGCCGGCTTCCTCGCCGTCGCGGGCGCCCTCCTGATGGCCGTGGTGTGGGGGTTCCTGCTGCGCTACGTACCCGACAACTCACAGGGGCTCCTCGGGGTCGCGCCCAACCGCTTCCTCCTCGTGCGCACCTTCGTTCCCGCCGCGGCCGTGGCGATGGCCTTCCTGCTCGTGTTCGGCCTCGCCGGGGGATGGTTCCTCGCCGGCCGGATGCTCGCGCCGCTCACGCTGCTCACGGACGCGGCGCGGACGGCCGGGGAAGGATCGCTGTCCCACCGCATCCGCATGAAGGGCCGCCGGGACGAGTTCCGCGAACTCTCCGACACGTTCGACTCGATGCTCGGGCAGCTCGAGGCACACGTGGCCGAGCAGCGGCGGTTCGCCGCGAACGCCTCCCACGAGCTGCGCACCCCGCTGGCCGTCTCGCGGGCCCTGCTCGACGTCGCCCGCGAGGACCCCACCCGGGACCGGGGCGAACTCGTCGAGCGCCTGCTGGCCGTCAACACGCGCGCGATCGACCTCACCGAGGCCCTTCTGCTGCTCAGCCGGAGCGACCGCGGGTCCTTCGTCCGTGAGGACGTGGACCTCTCCCTCGTCGCCGAGGAGGCCGCCGAGACCCTGCTGCCCCTCGCCGAGCGGCACGGGGTCGCGCTCGACGTCACCGGCGGGGAGGCCCGGACCGGCGGTTCCGCCGAACTCCTGCTGCGGATGGTGACGAACCTCGTCCAGAACGCCGTCGTCCACAACCTTCCCGCCGGCGGCACCGTGACGGTCCGCACCGGGACGGACGGCGGCACGAGCGTGCTGCGGGTCGAGAACACGGGGCACCCGCTCCCGCCGGACCTGGTGCCGACCCTCACCGAACCCTTCCGGCGCGGGACGGAGCGCGTACGCACCGGCGAACACGCCGGCGCCGGCCTCGGTCTGGCCATCGTGCACAGCGTCGTCCGCGCCCACGACGGGACCCTCGACCTCGCTCCCCGCCCCGGCGGCGGACTCCTCGTCACGGTCCGGCTCCCCGGCACGGTCCGGCTCCCCGGCACGCCGTAGGCGCCGACCGCGCCGCGTGCGAAGACCGCCACCGGCGGTTCCTTCCGCACGGGCGAACCACCGGCCCGGGAGGCGAATCCACCGGCCCTGGAGGCGAATCACCGGCCCTGGAGGCGGACCTCCTCACCGGGAGGCGGTCCTCCTCAGCCGCGCGGCAGCAGGCCCACCTCCTGGCCCAGCCGGCGGGCGGCCTCGGTGAAGAAGGCGTCCCGGTCCTCGACGACGCGGTGGAACTGGCCGAAGACCTCGAAGGAGACCAGGCCGAAGAGCTGCGACCAGGCCGCGACGAGCGCGACGGCGAGCGGCGGGGGGAGGTCCGGGGCGACGTCGGCGGCGATCCGGGCGGCCTCGGCGCGCAGGGCCTCCGGGAGCGGGGGGAGCGCGACGCCCTCGCCGGTGTGGGCCCGGCGGACCACGTCGACGAGGACGAGACCGACGCGGGCCGCGGGGGCGACGGTGTCCTGGGGCGCGGCGTAGCCGGGGACCGGGGAGCCGTAGATGAGGGCGTACTCGTGGGGGTGGGCGAGCGCCCAGGCGCGGACCGCCCGGCAGACGGCGGTCCAGCGGTCCAGCGGACGCCGGCCGGCGGAACCGGCGGCGGCCTCTTCGGCGGCGGCGCCGACCGCGTCGTAGGCGTCGACGATCAGGGCGGTGAGGAGGTCGTCGCGGCTGGGGAAGTAGCGGTAGAGCGCGGAGGACACCATGCCCAGCTCGCGGGCGACGGCCCGCAGGGACAGCTTGGCGGCCCCCTCGGCCGCGAGCCGGCGGCGGGCCTCGTCCTTGATGGCGGCGGTGATCTCGATGCGGGCCCGGGCACGGGCTCCTCGGACGGCTGTCATGGAGAGCAGTGTGCCACTTTCGGAGCACCGCATCGAAACGAGAGCACCGCTCTTGATTGTGAGCACTGGACCGTGCACACTGACCTCAATCGAGAGCACCGCTCACGCTTTACTCGGCGCCGCACGGGCCGAGGCCCCGCCCCGAAACCCCAGGAGGCAGCCATGTCCGTCCAGCCCACCGCCGCCACCGGCCCCCTTGCCCCCACCGGTCCCACCCATCCCACCGGTCCCACCGGCCCCGTCGCCTCCACCGCCGGCCCCTCCCTCGCCGCCCACGTCATCAGGCCCGGCTGGTTCACCGTGAACGTCTTCAACCGCCTGGTCGCCTGGGCGGCCCGCCGCGGCGTCAGCCTCCGGGGGGCCCGCGTGCTCGCCGTCCGCGGCCGCAAGAGCGGAGAATGGCGCCGCACCCCCGTCAACCTCCTGACGGTGGACGGCGCCCAGTACCTCGTGGCTCCACGCGGCCACGTCCAGTGGACCCACAACATGCGGGCCGCCGGCGGCGGACGGCTGCACCTCGGCAAGCACGTGCGGGAGTTCACCGCCGTCGAGGTGACCGACGCCGACAAGCCCGCCCTGCTCCGCGCCTACCTCAAGCGCTGGAACGCCGAGGTCGGCGTCTTCTTCGACGGGGTCGGCCCCGACTCCTCCGACGCCGAACTGCGCGCCGTCGCGCCGAAGCACCCGGTCTTCCGCCTCACGACGACGGGCTCCGCGGCCCCGGCCGCGTGAGCGGACCGGGGCGGCGAAGCCCGCACGCCCAGCCTTCCGGTTCCTCCGAGCCCTCCGGGTCCTCCGGGTCCTTCAGGTCCTCCGAGCCCTTGTGAATCCTCCGGGCCGTTCCGACCCTCCCAGCCCCTTCCGGCCCTCCCAGCCCCTTCCGGCCCCCCCGAGCCCTCGGGGCTCCTGAACCCGCCGACTCCCGAACCCCTCCGAGTCGTCGGGACCGGAATCAGAACCGTTCCTGCTCCCCCCGGTCCCCGTTCGTCCCCGCGCCTCCCGCGTTCTCCGCGCTCTCCCCGTTCTCCGCTTCCGGCGCGCCCCGCTCCTTCGCCGTGACGCCCCGGCCCGCCGGGCCGACGCCGGACGAGGTGTCCATCTTCCGGTCGAGGACTTCGAGGGCCCGCCGGGCCAGCCCGTTCGAACGGACCATGCCGCCGAGCGTGGCCGAGCCCCGGGTGATGTCGGCGAACGCGTTCCAGGCCGGCCGCAGCCCCGTGAGGGCGGCGTGCAGCAGCCCCGGGCGCCGCTCGAAGACGGCGAGCATCCGCCGGCCGACGGCCATCTCCACGCCGAGGCCCGCCTTGACGGCGAAGGCGTAGTTCAGGGCCTGGCGGCGGGCGTCGACCGCGTCGTTCGCCTCGGCGACCCGTACCGCCCACTCGCCGGCGAGCCGGCCCGAGCGCAGGGCGTACGAGATCCCCTCGCGGGTCCACGGCTCCAGGAGGCCGGCCGCGTCGCCGCAGACGAGGACCCGGCCCCGGGAGAGCGGCGAGTCGTCGGTGCGGCAGCGGGTGAGGTGCCCCGAGGAGAGCGCGGGCTCGAAGCCTGCCAGGCCGAGCCGGGCGACGAAGTCCTCCATGTACCGCTTGGTGGCGGCTCCTTCGCCGCGCGCCGAGATGACGCCGACGGTCAGCGTGTCGCCCTTGGGGAACACCCAGCCGTAACTGCCGGGCATCGGTCCCCAGTCGATGAGGACGCGCCCCTTCCAGTCCTCGGCCACGGACGCCGGCACGGGGATCTCCGCCTCCAGGCCCAGGTCGACCTGGCCCATCTTCACCCCGACGTGAGCGCCTATCCGGCCGGCACTGCCGTCGGCCCCGACGACCGCGCGCGCCAGGACCGTCTCGCCGTCCGCGAGGACGACGGCGGCGGTCCGCCGGTCCGGCACCGCCGGGCCGTGCTGCTCCACCCGGGAGACCGTGACCCCGGTCCGCAGCTCGGCGCCGGCCTTCTGCGCGTGCTCGACGAGCTGCGCGTCGAACTCGGGGCGGTTGACGAGTCCGAAGAGCATCCTGCGCGAGCGGCGGGTGCGGGCGAAGCGTCCGTCGAGGGAGAAGGTGACGGCGTGCACCCGGTCCTGGAGGGGCAGTTCGAAGCCCGGCGGGAGCGCGTCGCGGGAGGGGCCGATGATGCCGCCGCCGCAGGTCTTGTACCGGGGCAGCTCGGCCTTCTCCAGGAGGAGCACCCGGCGCCCGGCCACCGCCGCCGCGTAGGCGGCGGACGCGCCGGCCGGTCCGGCGCCGACGACCACGACGTCCCAGACGTCGGCCGAACCGTCCGCGCCCGCGTCCGCCGCCGCACCCGCGTCGGCCGTCCCGTCCGGGTCCGGTGCTCCGTCCGGGTCCGGCGCTCCGGTGTCCGCCGGGAGCGCCGTCGCGTCCGCGTCCCCGGCGCCCTCCGTTCCCCCGTCCGCCGTTCCGTCCGGGCCGTCGTCCCTCGTCGCCTCCGCACCGTTGCCCTCAGGAGCCGCGCCTTCGGGCTCGGTGTTCTCCGGACCGGCGTTCCCTGCGTGCTCGCTGCTCACGATGTGCTTCTGCTCCTGATCCGACCGGGGTCTGCTCCTGACGCATCCTACGGCTCGGTAGCCGGAGCCCCGCCCGTAGGATCGACGGTGCGTCCGCCGCGCCACGACCCGTGGGGACGCCGTACTCCCGCCGTAACGTCGCACCCATCAGGAGCGTGCCCATGACCCCGAACCCGATCGCCGAGACCGTACGGTCCCTGATGCCCCGCGCCAAGGCCGAGCTGGCGGAGCTGGTGGCCTTCGAGTCGGTGGCGGACGAGAACGTGGCGCCGCGCAGCGAGTGCGAGGCGGCGGCGAACTGGGTCGCGGACGCGCTGCGCGCGGAGGACTTCCGGGACGTGGCGCTGCTCGACACCCCGGACGGCTCCCAGGCGGTGTACGGGGTGCTGCCGGGCCCGGCCGGGGCGCCGACCGTCCTCCTCTACGCGCACTACGACGTGCAGCCGAAGCTGGACGAGTCCGCGTGGCTCTCCCCGCCGTTCGAGCTGACCGAGCGCGACGGCCGGTGGTACGGGCGCGGCGCGGCCGACTGCAAGGGCGGCGTCGTCATGCACCTCCTCGCGCTGCGCGCCCTGAAGGCGAACGGCGGCGTCCCGGTGACGGTCAAGGTGATCGTCGAGGGTTCCGAGGAGCAGGGCACCGGGGGCCTGGAGCGGTACGCCGAGGAGCACCCCGAGCTGCTGGCCGCCGACGCGATCGTGATCGGCGACGCGGGCAACTTCCGGGTGGGCCTGCCCACCGTGACCGCGACCCTGCGCGGCATGACGATGGTCCGGGTGCGGATCGACACCCTGGAGGGCAACCTGCACTCCGGTCAGTTCGGCGGCGCCGCCCCGGACGCGCTGGCCGCGCTGATCCGCGTCCTCGACTCGCTGCGCGGCCCGGACGGTTCGACCGTCATCGACGGCCTGCCGGGCGGCGGGGTCTGGGAGGGCCTGCAGTACCCGGAGGAGGACTTCCGCAAGGACGCCAAGGTGCTTCCGGGGGTGGACCTCCCGGGCTCCGGTACGATCGCGGACCGCATCTGGGCGCGGCCCTCCGTCACCGTCATGGGCATCGACTGCCACCCGGTGGCCGGCGCCACCCCGTCCATTCCGAGGACGGCCCGCGCGCAGATCAGCCTGCGGGTGCCGCCGGGCCAGGACGCGGCCGAGGCGACGAAGCTGCTCTTCGCGCACCTCGAGAACCACACGCCGTGGAACGCCCGGGTGACCCTGGAGCAGGTCGGGCAGGGGCAGGCCTTCCAGGCGGACACGTCGAGCCCGGCGTACGCCTCGATGGCCGAGGCCATGGCGGTCGCGTACCCCGGCCAGGAGATGCAGACGGCCGGCATGGGCGGCTCGATCCCGCTGTGCAACACGCTGGCCTCGCTGTACCCGGAGGCGGAGATCCTGCTGATCGGCCTGAGCGAGCCGGAGGCGCAGATCCACGCGCCCAACGAGTCCGTGTCCCCCGAGGAGCTGGAGCGCCTGTCGGTGGCCGAGGCGCACTTCCTCGCCGGGTACGCCCGCTCGAAGCGGGTCTGACCGCCCGTCCGCCCGCCCGGTCCGGTCCGATCAGCTGCGGTCCGGTCCGGTCCGGTGCGGGTTCGGCACCCGGGTTCAGCGTTCGGCGAAGCTCGCCGAGGGCGTAGAACCGTGCGGCGGACGTACGCGCGTGCGTAGGTTCGCCGCATGGAACTCATCGGGATCGCACCGAGGCTGCATCTGCTCGACTACTCCGTGGGTCAGGCCTACCTCTGGCAGGACGAGGGGGAGCTGACCCTGATCGACGCCGGCTGGGCGGGTACGGCGGACGCGACGGCGGCGGCCGTGCGGGCGGCCGGCCTGGACCCGGACCGGCTGCGCCGCATCGTGCTGACCCACTGCCACCGGGACCACGTGGGCGCGGCGCGGGAACTGGCGGACCGTCACGGGGCCGAGATCGTCGCCCACCGCCTGGACGCGCCGGTGGTCCGGGGCGCGGCCCCGGTCCCCGAACCGGACCTCCTGGACTGGGAGGTCCCGCTGTACGAGCACGGTCTGACCGTGCCGGAGGCACCGCCGACCCGGGTGGACCGCGAGGTCGAGGACGGCGAGGAACTCGGCTTCGGCGACGGCGCGGTGGTGGTCCACACCCCCGGCCACACCCCGGGTTCGATGGCGGTGCACCTCCCCCGCCACGGTGTGCTGTTCACCGGGGACACGGTGGCCTCGGTGGGCGACGTGACCTTCGGCGTGTTCCACGTCGACCGCGACCTGGCGAGGGAGTCGATGCGGGCGCTGGCGGAGCTGCGTCCCTCGGTCCTCTGCTGCGGCCACGGGGCCCCGGTGGTCACCGACGCGGCGGCCCGGCTGTCCGCGGCGGCGGCCCGGACGCCCGGGGAAGCCGACGCGGGACCCGCGGGGACCGGAGGAACGGCCGTGGAGCCGGAGGCCGGCCCGCCCGCCGACCAGGCGCCGGCCGATCCGGCCGCCCCGACGAAGCGCTCGCGACACAGCCCGTCGGCCACTGGAGCGGTCGCACCCACGCGGCCGTGACCCGGCGCCTGCGGGACGCCATGGCCGCGATCGACGTCACGCAACCGCAGTACTGGGTGCTCAACCGGGTGAACGGCGGGGCCGAGGCCCCGGACCGCCAGGAGGTCGTCGACGGGCTGACTCCCCTGGCGGACGGGCCGCACGAGATCGGGCGCGCCGTTGACCAGCTCGTCCGTCGCGGCTGGCTGCGCGTCGACACCGGGCGGCTGCTCCTCACGGACGCGGGAGAGGCCGCCCGGGTCCGCGTCCGCGCGCTGGCGACCCGGCTGCGCGCGGAGATCCACGAGGGCATCGGCGACGAGGAGTACGTGGTGGCGCTCAAGGTGCTGCGCAGGATGATCGCCAACGCCGAGGGCGCCGGACCGGTCTCCTAGGCCGGGGTTTGAAGCGTGTACCGGAAGTCCCGCCCGCCCTCCGGGCGGACGACGCCGCTTCCGGCACACGCCCCGGGACGGCGGTCATCCCACCGGGGCCCCGGCCTCCAGGTTGAGCACCGTGCCGCGTTCGCGGGCGCGCAGGGCCCAGCGGAGGCGGTGGTAGCGGACGGGGGGCAGGAGGTCCGCCGCTTCCTCCTCGGTGACGAAGCGCCAGCCGCGCAGTTCGGAACCGGGGAGGCGGAGGCGCGCGGCGTCGGTGGTGCGGAGGGTCCCGCCGTCGAAGAGGAGGCGCAGTCCGCCGTAGCCGGGGGGCTGGGGGCGTTCCCAGTCGACGATGAGCAGCCGGGGCACGGTGGCGAGTTCGAGGCCTATCTCCTCGGCGACCTCGCGCATTCCGGCGCGGGCCGGGGGCTCGCCCGGTTCGACCACGCCGCCGGGGAACTCCCAGCCGGGCTTGTAGGTGGGGTCCACGAGCAGGAAGCGGTCCTGTTCGTCGAAGAGGAGCACTCCGGCGGCGAGGGTCTCGCCGGTCGGCTCGGGCGTCTGGACGATCCCGCAGGGGGCCGCGAGGCCGGACCGGACCGCGTCGGCGACGGCGACGGCGGTCTCCGCCGCGGTGAGCGCCGAGTTGTCGACGGCGTACGCGTCGCGGGCGAGCCAGTCGAGGGCGGCGCGGTACGGGGCGACGTGGTCGTGGCACCAGTCCCGGACGCGGGCGTCGGCCCCGGGGTCGCCGTACTCGGCCCGGGCGTCGATCCGCTGCCGCAGGATCGTTTCCTCCGGTGCGAGCAGGACGTGGCGCACCTCGATGCGGCGGGCGGCGAGGCCGCCGAAGATCTCGTCCCGGTACTCCTGGCGGAGCAGGGTCATGGGGACGACCAGGACTCCGCCGACCTCGGCGAGCAGCGCGGCGGCGGTGTCGACGACGAGGCGACGCCAGATCGGCAGGTCCTGGTAGTCCTCGACCTCGGCGAGCCGCTTGGCCGGGAGGAGCCCGCCCATCGCCCCGCCGGTCAGCTCGGGGTCGTACAGCGTGCTGTGCGGAATCAGATCGACCAGTTCGCGCGCGGTGCTGGACTTTCCCGCGCCGTACGCACCGTTGATCCAGACGATCACGATTCCCCCTCTTCGGTAGCCCCCTGTGGCTTGCCCGCAACACCCTGCCACGGAAACCACGAACGTATGGATCGACGTCAGTATCGGCATGTGCGCGGAACTTGCGGGAATTCGTCGTGGAGAACGGCGAGCACGAGGGGTGTGGAGATGATTCGTACGGTTCTCGAACGTTTTCCGGCCGGCGGACCGCGGGGCAGCTGGCCCGCGGAGGAGTTCGCCGGCGCGCGGCGCGACGAGGGGGTGCCGGCCAGGGTCGTGATGGACCTGGAGTCCGACGCCTTCCTGGTGATCGTGGAGCAGAAGCCGCCGGAGCAGAGGGCGGCTTCCGGGCAGAGGGCGTCGGCCCCGAAGACGGCCGGACGGAGGCCGCCGGAGCAGAGGGCCGCCGACCGGGAACCGGTCGGGGCCGGGACGGCCGAGTCCGGACGGGAGTGAGGGCGGACCGTGCGATCGCCGGGACCCGGCGCCGTCGTGGACCGGGGCCCGGCTCCGTGGCGGCCCCCGCCCGTACCGGACAACGCCCGGCGGGGGCCCGGCCGCCGCACGGGCGGAAGCCGGGGGTGCGCGGGCGGAAGCCGCGGGCATGGGGGCAGGAGCCGGGGCGTGAAGGGAACAAAAGGCGCCCCGTACGGAATCACGCGCCTTGACAACGTTATCCGGGTCCTATGCTCGACCCGAGCCCGCGACGCGCCCCGCTTCCGGCGGGGTCCCGACACGACGGAGGAACCGGACACGTGGCCGATCTCGCCCGACGCCCCGATCACCGCTACGGCAATCGGCCCACCATGAAGGACGTCGCCGCCCGGGCGGGCGTCGGCCTGAAGACGGTGTCCCGGGTCGTGAACGGCGAGCCGGGCGTCACCGCCGACACCGAGCGGCGCGTGCGGGAGGCCATCGACGTCCTCGGCTTCCGCCGCAACGACAGCGCGCGGGTCCTGCGCAAGGGCCGGACCGCGACCGTCGGCCTGGTCCTGGAGGATCTCGCCGACCCCTTCTACGGGCCGCTGAGCCGGGCGGTCGAAGAGGTCGCCCGGGCGCACGGCGCCCTCCTGATCAACGGGTCGAGCGCCGAGGACCCGGGCCGGGAGCAGGAACTGGCCCTCGCGCTGTGCGCGCGCCGGGTCGACGGGCTCGTCATCATCCCGGCGGGTGACGACCACCGGTACCTGGAGCCCGAGATGAGGGCGGGCGTCGCCACGGTGTTCGTCGACCGTCCCGCCGGGCGGATCGACGCCGACGCGGTCCTCTCGGACAGCTTCGGCGGGGCCCGCGACGGCGTGGCGCACCTGATCGCGCACGGCCACCGCCGGATCGGTTTCGTCGGCGACCGTCCGTACATCCACACGGCGGCCGAGCGGCTGCGCGGCTACCGTGCGGCGATGGAGGACGCGGGGCTGGCGGTGCGGGACGAGTGGGTCTCGCTGGGGTCGACCGACCCGGAGCGGGTGGACTCGGCGGTACGGGGGATGCTGGCCGCGCCGGAACCGGTGACGGCGCTGTTCGCGGGGAACAACCGGGTCACCGTCACGGCCGTCCGGGCGCTGGCGGGGCACCCCCGGCCGGTGGCCCTGGTCGGCTTCGACGACATCGAGCTGGCCGATCTGCTCGGCATCACGGTCGTCGCCCAGGACGCCGCCGCGCTCGGCCGGACGGCCGCGGAGCGGTTGTTCCGGCGGCTGAACGGAGCGGACGGGCCGCCGGAGCGGGTGGTGCTCGGCACGACGCTCCGCACGCGCGGGACGGGCGAGATCGCACCGCCTGCCGACTGACACCGGCACAGGCGCAGGCGCAGGCGCAGGCGCAGGCGAGGAGGATCTCGCGGGAGACCCCGGGCCGGTGGGGCCCTGAGCGGCGGCCCCGGGACCGGGCCCGCCCGGTCCCGTCCGGGCCGCCCGGTCCCGTCCCGTACGGCTATCCGGCGGAGGCGGTGAGGTCTCCGCGGCGCGGGGCGGCGAAGCGGTCGAGGTCGGCGCGGGTCATGCCGGTGAGGGCGTCGACCTCGGCGGCGTCGAGGGCGCCGCAGTCGATGCCGCGCAGCAGGTAGGAGCTGAGGGCCTTGGCGGTGGCGGGCTCGTCCATGACGTCGCCGCCCGTGCGGCCGGCGTAGGCCGAGAGGCGCTTCGCGGCGGCCTCGAAGCCCTCGCGGTAGAAGGCGAAGACGGCGGCGTAGCGGGTGGGGATGTGTCCGGGGTGCATGTCCCAGCCCTGGTAGTAGGCGCGGGCGAGGGCGCGGCGGGTGAGGCCGAAGTGCAGGCGCCAGGCCTCGTGGACGTTCCGGGTCGTGCCGACCGGAAGGACGTTGGTGGAGCCGTCCGAGACGCGGACCCCGGTGCCCGCGGCGGCGACCTGCATGACCGCCTTGGCGTGGTCGGCGGCCGGGTGGTCGCTGGCCTGGTGGGCGGCGGAGACGCCGAGGCAGGCGCTGTAGTCGAAGGTGCCGTAGTGCAGCCCGGTGGCGCGGCCCTCGGCGGCGCCGATCATGCGGGCGACGGTGGCGGTGCCGTCGGCGGCCAGGATGGCCTGGCTGGTCTCGATCTGGATCTCGAAGCCGAGGCGGCCGGCGTCGAGGCCGTGGGTCTTCTCGAAGGCCTCCAGGAGCCGGACGAAGGCGGAGACCTGCTCGGGGTAGGTGACCTTGGGGAGGGTGAGGACGAGGCCGTCGGGGAGGCCGCCGTTCTCCAGGAGGCCGGTGAGGAAGACGTCGGTGGTGCGGATGCCCCGGTCGCGCACGGCGGCCTCCATGCACTTCGTCCGGATGCCCGCGTACGGGGTGGCGGTGCCGTCCCGGTGGGCCTCGGAGAGCAGCCGGGCGGCGCGGGCCGCGTCGGCGTCCTCGTCGTCGCCCCCGTACCCGTCCTCGAAGTCGATCCGCAGGTCCTCGACCGGCTCGCGCTCCAGCTTCGCCCGTACGCGCCCGTACACGTCCTCGGCGAGGTCGTCCGCGAGGCCGAGGACGGCGGCGAAGGAGGCGGCGTCGGGCGCGTGTTCGTCGAGGGCGGCGAGGGCCCGGTCGCCCCAGGAGCGGACGGTTCCGGCGTCGAAGAGGTTGCCGGGGACGTAGACGGTGTGGACGGGCTGGCGGGTGCCGGGGTCTCCCGGGTAGCGGCGGTCCAGCTCGGCGTCCACTGCGGCGAGGGAGGCGTTGATGCCCTCGCCGACCGCGCCCGCGAGGCTCGTCGTCACCTTCTCCTGCTGACCCATCCCACACCCTCCTGTTTTCCGCTGCACGGAATCGGCAATCCGTATGGTGAAGCTAATGGGCGGTGCGGACCCGCGTCAATGGGTGTCCGAAACGGCCGGGGGCCGCACGGTGAGAGTTCACCGTGCGGCCCCCGGCCGACAGAAGCGCAGGTCAGCCCTTGCGCGTCTTGACCTCGTCGGTCAGCTGCGGGACGACGTCGAAGAGGTCGCCGACCACGCCGTAGTCGACGAGCTCGAAGATCGGCGCCTCGGCGTCCTTGTTGATCGCGACGATCGTCTTCGAGGTCTGCATGCCCGCGCGGTGCTGGATCGCGCCGGAGATGCCGGACGCGATGTACAGCTGCGGCGAGACCGACTTGCCGGTCTGGCCGACCTGGTTGGCGTGCGGGTACCAGCCGGCGTCCACCGCGGCGCGCGAGGCGCCCACGGCCGCGCCGAGGGAGTCCGCGAGGGCCTCGATGATCGCGAAGTTCTCGGCGCCGTTGACGCCGCGGCCGCCGGAGACCACGATCGCGGCCTCGGTCAGCTCCGGGCGCCCGGTCGACTCGCGCGGGGTGCGCGAGGTGATCCTGGTGCCGGTGGCCAGCGCGCCGAAGGAGACCGTGAGGGCCTCGACGGTGCCGGCGGCGGGGGCGGCCTCCACGGGAGCCGAGTTCGGCTTGACCGTGATGACCGGAGTGCCCTTGGAGACGCGGGACTTGGTGGTGAAGGAGGCGGCGAACACGGACTGCGTCGCGACCGGGCCCTCGTCACCGGCCTCCAGGTCCACGGCGTCGGTGATGACGCCGGAGCCGATGCGGACCGCGAGGCGGGCCGCGATCTCCTTGGCCTCGGCGGAGGAGGGGACCAGCACGGCGGCCGGGGAGACGGCCTCGTGGGCGGCCTGGAGCGCGTCGACCTTCGGGACGACGAGGTACTCGGCGAACTCGGGCGCGTCGGCGGTCAGGACCTTGACCGCGCCGTGCTCGGCCAGGACCGGGGCGGTGTCGGCGGCGCCGTTGCCGAGCGCGACGGCGACCGGGTCGCCGAGGCGGCGGGCGAGCGTCAGCAGCTCCAGGGTGGGCTTGCGTACGGCACCGTCGACGTGGTCGACGTAGACGAGAATCTCAGCCATGGGGATTCAATCTCCTGCGAACGAAAAGGGGCTGGTCAAGTGGCTCGCGCGAGCCTCGGTCGCCGGTCCGGTCCGGGATGCTCCCCGGACCGCCGCCGACTAGATGAACTTCTGGCTCGCGAGGAACTCGGCCAGCTGCTTGCCGCCCTCGCCCTCGTCCTTGACGATCGTGCCGGCGGTACGGGCCGGACGCTCGGTGGCGGAGTCGACCGCGGTCCACGCGCCCTCCAGGCCCACCTCCTCGGCCTCCAGGCCGAGGTCGGAGAGGTCCAGGGACTCCACCGGCTTCTTCTTGGCGGCCATGATGCCCTTGAAGGACGGGTAGCGCGCCTCGCCCGACTGGTCCGTCACGGAGACGACGGCCGGCAGGGAGGCCTCCAGCTGCTCGGAGGCGGCGTCGCCGTCACGGCGGCCGGTGACCTTGCCGTCCTCGATCTTGACCTCGGAGAGCAGGGTGACCTGCGGGACGCCCAGGCGCTCGGCGAGGATCGCGGGCAGGACGCCCATGACGCCGTCGGTGGAGGCCATACCGGTGATGACGACGTCGTAGCCGGTCTTCTCGACGGCCTTGGCGAGCACCAGCGAGGTGCCCATGACGTCGCTGCCGTGCAGGTCGTCGTCCTCGACGTGGACGGCCTTGTCGGCGCCCATGGAGAGCGCCTTGCGCAGCGCGTCCTTGGCGTCCTCGGGACCGACCGTGAGCACGGTGACCTCGGCGTCGTCCGCCTCTTCGGCGATCTGCAGGGCCTGCTCGACCGCGTACTCGTCGAGCTCCGACAGCAGGCCGTCGACGTCGTCGCGGTCCACCGTCAGGTCATCGGCGAAGTGCCGGTCGCCGGTGGCGTCGGGCACGTACTTCACACAGACAACGATCCTCAAGCTCACGCCGGCTCTCCTACTGCATCGTCATAACTGGGCTGCCTTGTTGCTCGCAGCATAGGCGCCTGAAGGGCGGGTTTCCGGTCGGGGCACCGGACGCCTCCACCAGAAATATTACTCGTCAGTACACCCAGCCCGGCACCAGTGAGCAAGCGCTCAGCCGTGTGACCTTCCCAACGCGCGGAGAGCGGCGCGCACGGGAACTCTCAGTCGCGCAGCGCGTTGAAGCCGCCGTGGTGATAGAGGAGCGGCCGGCCCGCCCCGTCCGGGTCGCCGGCGACCGCCTGCGCGATCACGACGCGGTGGTCCCCGGCGGGCACCCGGGCCACCACGCGGCACACCAGCCAGGCGAGGACCCCGTCGAGCACGGGCACGCCCTCGGGGCCCAGGCCCCAGCGGGTCCCCCCGCCGAAGCGGTCGGCGCCGCCGCGCGCGAACGTGGCGGCCAGCTCCTCCTGGTGCTCGCCGAGTATGTGCACGCCGACGAACTCCGCCCCGGAGAGCACCGGCCAGGAGGAGGACGCGGTGCCCACGCCGAAGGAGACCAGCGGCGGGTCGGCGGCGACGGAGGTGAGCGAGGTCGCGGTGAATCCGACGGGGCGCTCGCCGTGGGCGGTGACGACCGCGACACCGGCCGCGTGGCGGCGGAAGACGGAGCGGAGGAGATCGGGAGAGGCCTGCCGGGGCGCGCCGATCGTGGGAACGGCGCGGAGTTCGGGCGAAACCGTCATGGAACTGTCCTTCTGCGGGAGCGGCACGAGGGGGGTCCTGGGGCGATCAGACACCCGGACAGCGCGCCCTCGCGTTGCGGGCCGGGTCCCGGTGGGGCCGGCCGTGGAGAAGGAGTTCTCTGGGCATTCCGCCAGCGTGGCGATCGATGGCGGGTGCAGTCAAGTGCGTCCCGTGATGTGGGAGGAGTGTCACCGCGTCAGACCGCCCGCCCCAGGGCGGCGATGACGTCCGCCCTGCGGGGCTGTCCGGCCGCCCTGCGGACGACGCGGCCGGTCCGGTCGAGGACGAGCACGGTGGGAGTGCGCTCGACGCCGAGCGCGCGGACGAGGTCGAGCCGCCGCTCGGCGTCGATCTCGACGTGGCCCACTCCGGGCACCATCGCGGCGACTTCGGCCAGGACGCGGCGGGTGGCCCGGCAGGGCTGGCAGAAGGCGGTCGAGAACTGTACGAGGGTGGCCCGCTCCCCCAGTGGGGCGCCCAGCGCCTCCGGCCCGAGGACCTCGTCCATCCCTCTTCCGTCCCTTTCTTCCGCGCGCACGTCTGCGACGGGTTTCGCCGGGTAGAACGTGCGGAGGGGGCGTTCGATTCCCGTTGCGGACACCGCGAGTGACGAGAATCTCCCCGTACGGAGACGCCCGGGCTGGTCACGGCGCTCCGCATGGGGCACGATCTGCCCGAAGCCGAAAACCTACGGCTGCGTAACTTCGCCGGGAGAACCCTCCCCGGACACAGCAGGAAGAAGGGGTTCCTCTCCGATGGCAGAACTCGTCTATCGGCCGGTCATCGGCGCCGCACTGACCATGTTCAAGGCGCTGGACCTCAAGATCGACACACAGGGTTCGGAGCACATCCCTCGGACCGGTGGGGCCGTCCTCGTCAGCAACCACATCAGCTACCTGGACTTCATCTTCACCGGTCTCGCCGCGCTGCCGCAGAAGCGCCTGGTGCGCTTCATGGCGAAGGACTCGGTCTTCCGGCACAAGGTCTCGGGGCCGCTCATGCGCGGCATGAAGCACATCCCGGTGGACCGGTCGCAGGGGGAGCACGCCTACAAGCACGCGCTGGAGTCCCTGCGGTCCGGGGAGATCGTCGGGGTCTTCCCCGAGGCGACCATCTCCCCGTCCTTCACGCTCAAGGGCTTCAAGACGGGCGCGGCGCGCCTCGCCCAGGAGGCCGGCGTCCCGCTGATCCCGATGGCCCTGTGGGGCACCCAGCGGGTGTGGACGAAGGGACGCCCGCGCAACTTCAGGCGGAGCCACATCCCGGTGACGATCCGCGTCGGCGAGGCGGTCGAGGCCCCCGCCGACCAGTACGCGGGCGCCATCACCCGGCGGCTGCGCGAGCGGGTCCAGGAGCTCCTGGAGGCCGCGCAGCGCGCCTACCCGGTGCGCCCCAGGGACGCGGGCGACACCTGGTGGGTGCCCGCGCACCTCGGCGGCACGGCTCCGACCCCGGCCCAGGTCAAGGAAGCCTGACCGGCCGGAGGTCGGCCGGGAGCGTCCGCTCCAGGTACGACCGGTCGGGGGCGGCCCGCAGCGCGGCCAGGACGTCCGGGTGGGGCTCGGCGTAGAGCACCGGATGGTCGGCCTCGCCGAGTTCCGGCCGCACCGGGAAGGCGAGGCGTTCCCCCTCCGGGGAGAACCGCGCGTCCACGCCCGGTTTGTTGCCCCGCGGGTCCTGGCGCGCCCAGGTCCGCCGGCCGGGCAGCAGGACGGCGGTGAGGCCGTGGACCACGGGGCGGGAGCCGTCGTCGTCGGTGAGCCGCTGGTAGCAGAGGGCGGCCGGGATGCCCCGGGCCCGCAGGAGCGCCGCGTAGGCGACGGACTTGGCGTGGCAGATGCCGGTGCGCAGCTCCAGGACGTCGGAGGCGCGCCAGGTGACGCGGGGGTCGCCGGAGTCCATGGAGTGCGGGACGGTGTCGCGCACGTACGCGAAGGCCGCTTCGGCGTACGCGTACGCACCGGGGTGCAGGGCGGAAAGGCGGTCCGCCACGTTCCGCACGCCCGGATGTTCGTGGTCGACGGCCTCGCCCGCCGCGAGGTAGGCGTCGACGCCCGGATGCCGCTGGATGAGTTCCATACGGGCCGACCCTACGAAGACGGCCGAGCGGAATCAATCGATTTCCACTCGGCCGCATTCTTATTCATACCTGTCTAGCGGGCCAGCTCTTCCTTCAGCGCCTGGAGGAAGGCGTCCACGTCGTCCTCCGTGGTGTCGAAGGCGCACATCCAGCGCACGTCGCCGGCGGCCTCGTCCCAGAAGTAGAAGCGGAAGCGCTCCTGGAGGCGGCGGCTCACCTCGTGCGGGAGGCGCGCGAAGACCGCGTTGGCCTGGACCGGGTAGAGGATCTCCACCCCGTCGAGGGCGCGGACGCCGGCCGCGAGGCGCCGGGCCATCGCGTTGGCGTGGCGGGCGTTGCGCAGCCAGAGGTCCTTCGCGAGCAGGGCCTCCAGCTGCACCGACACGAACCGCATCTTCGACGCGAGCTGCATGGACAGCTTGCGCAGGTGCTTCATGTGGCTGACCGCGTCCGGATTCAGCACGATGACGGCCTCGCCGAAGAGCATGCCGTTCTTGGTGCCGCCGTACGAGAGCACGTCCACGCCCACCGCGTTGGTGAACGCGCGCATGGGCACGTCCAGCGAGGCGGCGGCGTTGGCTATCCGGGCCCCGTCGAGGTGCACCTTCATGCCCTTGGAGTGGGCGTGCTCGACGATCGCGCGGATCTCGTCCACCGTGTAGACGGTGCCCAGTTCGGTGTTCTGGGTGATCGAGACGACCTGGGGCATGGCCCGGTGCTCGTCCTCCCAGCCCCAGGCCTGCCGGTCGATCAGCTCGGGGGTGAGCTTGCCGTCCGGGGTGGGCACGGTGAGCAGCTTGAGGCCGCCCATCCGCTCCGGCGCGCCGCCCTCGTCCACGTTGATGTGGGCGGACTCGGCGCAGACGACGGCGCCCCAGCGGTCGGTGAGGGCCTGGAGGGCCGTCACGTTGGCCCCGGTCCCGTTGAAGACGGGGAAGGCCTCGGCGGTCGGCCCGAAGTGGCTGTGCACGATCCGCCGGAGGTGATCGGTGTACTCGTCCTCGCCGTAGGCGACCTGGTGGCCTCCGTTGGCGAGGGCGAGGGCCGCGAGGACCTCGGGGTGGGCACCGGCGTAGTTGTCGCTGGCGAAGCCCCGGACCGACGGGTCGTGGTGGCGGCGAGCGTCGGTCCGGGGGCCGGGGGCCGCGGTCACGGCTCGGGGGTCAGCCACAGGCGCTGTCCATTCACTTCCCGGGCGGGCCTGTCCCACAGGCCGACGACCTCTCCGGCCAGGTCGTCGACGTCGGTGAAGCCCGCGAACTTCGCGTTCGGGCGCTCGGCGCGCATGGCCTCGTGCACCAGCGCCTTGATCACCAGGATCGCGGCCGCCGCCTGCGGGCCGTCGTCGCCCCCCAGCTTGCGGAAGGAGTCCGCCATGGCGAGGGTCCACGCCTCGGCCGCCGCCTTGCCCGCGTTGTACGCGGCGTTCCCGGCGACCGGCTTGTGGGCGCCGGACTGGCTGATCAGGGCGTAGCGGCCCCGGCCGCCCGCGCGGAGCAGCGGGTCGTGGAAGGCGAGCGAGGTGTGCTGGACGGTACGGATCAGGAGCTTCTCCAGGAAGTCCCAGTCCTTGGGGTCGGTCTCCGTGAAGGAGCCGCTGCCGCGCCAGCCGCCGACGAGGTGGACCAGGCCGTCGACCCGGCCGAACTCCTTCTCGGTCTTCGCGGCCCAGTCGCGGGTGGCGGCGAGGTCGAGCAGGTCGACGGTGTCGCCGACGACCGTGGCGCCGCCGTGCGCGTAGCGGGCGGCGTCGACCGCCTCCGCGAGGCGGGCCGGATCGGCGTCGGACGCGACCACGGTCGCGCCCGCCTCGGCGAGCCGCAGCAGCGCGGCGCGGCCCGCGGGTCCGGCCGCGCCGGCGACCGCGACGACGGCGCCGTCGAGCGGGCCGCCGTTTCCTTCGGCGTTCATGGGCACCGTCTCCTCCGTGTGCTCGGCGTTCCCCGGTGTGTCGGCGGGAGCGCTCACGCGGCGGCCCGCTCGGTGTGCGGGGCGCCGGTGGCGGTGATCCCCTTGGTGTCGGCGATCACGCCCTTCAGCTTCTTGGCGAGGGCCTCGAAGAACATGCTGAGCGGAAACTCGTCCGGAAGCACGTCGTCGACGAGCTTGCGCGGCGGCAGGGAGAGGTCGAGGGCGTCGGGGCCCTTGGCCCACTTCGATCCCGGGTGCGGGGCGAGGTAGGTGGAGACCAGTTCGTACGCCTTGAACCAGTGGACGAGCTTGGGGCGGTCGATGCCCTCGCGGTAGAGGGTCTCGATCTCGGCGCAGAGGCGGTTGGTGACCTCCGGCGCGCGCTCCCAGTCGATCCGCAGCGTGTTGTCGGTCCAGCGCACCACGTCGTTCTTGTGGAGGTACGCGAAGAGGAGCTGGCCGCCGAGACCGTCGTAGTTGCGGTTCCGGTCGCCGGTGAGCGGGAAGCGGAACATGCGGTCGAAGAGGACGGCGTACTGCACGTCACGGCCGTGCGCGTTGCCCTCGGCCTCCAGCCGCACGGCCTCCTTGAAGGCGGTGAGGTCGCAGCGGAGCTCCTCCAGGCCGTACATCCAGAAGGGCTGGCGCTGCTTGATCATGAAGGGGTCGAAGGGCAGGTCGCCGTGGCTGTGGGTGCGGTCGTGGACCATGTCCCAGAGCACGAAGGCCTGCTCGCAGCGCTCCTGGTCGCCGATCATGGCGGCGATGTCGGCGGGCAGCTCGATGCCGAGGATGTCGACGGCGGCCTCGGTGACCTTGCGGAAGCGGGCGGCCTCGCGGTCGCAGAAGATGCCGCCCCAGGTGAAGCGCTCGGGGGCCTCGCGGACGGCGATGGTCTCGGGGAAGAGGACGGCCGAGTTGGTGTCGTAGCCGGCGGTGAAGTCCTCGAAGGTGATGCCGCAGAAGAGCGGGTTGTCGTAGCGGGTGCGCTCCAGCTCGGCGAGCCACTCGGGCCAGACCATGCGGAGGACGACGGCCTCCAGGTTGCGGTCCGGGTTGCCGTTCTGCGTGTACATGGGGAAGAGGACGAGGTGCTGGAGCCCGTCGATCCGGTCGGCGGCCGGCTGGAAGGCGAGCAGCGCGTCCAGGAAGTCCGGGACCGCGAAGCCGCTCTCGGCCCACTTGCGCAGGTCGGAGACGAGGGCGTGGTGGTAGGCGGCGTCGTGCGGCAGGAGGGGGGAGAGCTGCTCGACGGCGGAGACGACGCGGTCGACGGTCAGCTCGACGAGCGAGCGGGAGGGCGCGCCCTCGGCCTCGAAGTCGATGGAGCCGTCCGGACTCTGCCAGGCACGGATCTCCTCCACGGCACCCTTGAGCTCGGGCCAGGCCGGGTGGTCGATCACCCGGGCGTCGGTGGATATATCCCCGCCGGTCGCGTCCTGCACAAGAATTTCCGTCATGCCTCTTCCTCCACAGGAGAACCTTGCGTCAAGACACCGTAACCATCGACGCTTCTCCTCCACAAGAGGATCAAGGGAAATCGTCCTGTGCGACCCCCCTGGAAACAGAAGTTTTTCCTGTCGCCCAGGGGGGAAGCCACGCTTCCGCCCTTCCGGTCCCGGGAGTCACACCAGCGGCTTGACCAGGAGTTCGAACTCCAGGTCGTCCCGCCGGGGCACGCCGAAGCGCTCGTCGCCGTAGGGGAAGGGGGTCGTCCGGCCCGTGCGCCGGTAACCGCGCCGCTCGTACCAGGCGATCAGCTCCTCGCGCACGGAGATCACCGTCATGTGCATCTCGCGCACGTCCCACAGCTCGCGCACCCGGCGCTCGGCCTCGGCGATGATCCGCTTGCCGAGACCCGCGCCCTGGAGTTCGGGGCGGACGGCGAACATGCCGAAGTAGGCGGCCTCGCCCCGGTGCTCCAGCTGGCAGCAGGCGATGACCTCCCCGTCCCGCTCGACCACCAGGAGCCGGCTGCCGGGATCGGTGATGACGGCGGTCACGCCCTCGGCGTCGACCCGCTGTCCCCCGAGGATGTCGGCCTCCGTGGTCCAGCCCGCCCGGCTGGCGTCGCCCCGGTAGGCCGACTCGACCAGCGGGACGACGACGGGGACGTCCTCCGGGACCGCGTCGCGGTAGCCGATCCGTCCGGTCTCCCGGGTCGTGGTGGTGTCCATCTGCGGGTTCCCCCTCGGGCGTAGGTTGATCGGCGTGCGCCGCACGGCGAGCGTAACGCGCGCCTTCCACTCCCCCTCGTACGCCCCGTACGCCTCTGCGCAACCGTGCGCCCGCGTGTCCTCCCCGGGAACCGGGCATCCCTCCCCGGGAACCACGAACGCGTCGAGGGGGGTGCGCCGTGCACGGACCGGCTCTGCCCGGATGGCTGCTGGTCGCGCTGTGCGTGTCGACCGGCGCGTACTGCCTGCTGCGGATGCGGGGGTGCGCCGGGGAGGAGCGGCGGGCCGCGGGCGGCGAGGCGGTGATGGGGTTCGGGATGGCGTTCATGGCACTGCCCGCCGCCGTCCTCACCCCGCCGGGGTGGAGCTGGGCGGTCTGCGCGGCGGTGTTCGGCGCGACGGCGCTGCACGGGCTGCGCACCGTCCGGCACGGCGGCCACCACCCGCACCACCTGGTGGGCTCCCTCTCCATGGTCTACATGGCGGTGGCGATGGCGGCCCCCGGCACACCGGGGGCGCACGCGGGGCACGCGACGGCCGGCGCGGGCGGCATACCCGTGCTCACCGGCGGGCTCCTCCTCTACTACGCGGTGTACGTGCTGCGCGCGGGCGCGCGGCTGGTTCCGGTGGCGGCGCCCGCGGGCGGCCCCGCGCCGGCGCCCCGCGCGGCCGGGCCGGAGCTGACGCTCGCGTGCCGGGTCTCGATGGCACTGGCCATGGTGGCGATGCTCGTGACGCTGTGAGACGCGCCCCCGCTCCCCGGCCCGTCCGGGACGCGCCCCGGCCAACGGCGCCGTGGCGTACGTCACTTGCCGCTCGCGCCCGTACCCCCGGCCGGTACCGCGCTCATAGGCTGCCGCCATGTGGGTCTCCCTCGCGTTGTTCCTGCTCGGCCTCCTGACCGCCCTCACGGCCCCCCGGCTGCTGTCCCGGGCCGACTGGACGGAGCGAGAACCCGTGGTGGCCCTGTGGGTGTGGCAGTGCGTGGTGGCCGCCGTCCTGCTGAGCTTCGCGCTCTCCATGACGTTCAGCGCGTCGGCCGCCTGGCAGGCCGTGCGGGGGCAGGTCTTCGCGTCCGCGCCGCGCGCCGTGATCGACGCGTACGGACTCGGCACGGCCGGCCCCTGGTCCGCGGTGCTCGCCGTGGCCCTCGCGGCCGGCGGGGTGTGGTCCGGGGCGATGCTGGGCCGGGAGATCGGCCTGGCCCGCGCCCGGCGCCGGCGGCGCCGCCGCGACCTGCTCGTCCGCGCGCCCCTGATGCCCGGGGAGGAACCGGACGGCGAGCGCCTGGTGGTCCTGGAGGGCGAACGGGCGGGCGCCTGGTGGATGCCGGGCCCCACGCCCCGGCTGGTCGTCACCACGGCGGCGCTGCGCCGCCTGAAGGGACGCCGGCTGGACGCGGTCCTGGCGCACGAGCAGGGCCACGCCCGGGCCCGGCACGACTGGCTGCTGCACTGCTCGGCGGCGCTGGCCTCCGGATTCCCGGGCGTCCCCGTCTTCGAGGCCTTCCGCGAGGAGATGCACCGGCTGGTGGAACGGGCCGCCGACGACGTGGCCTCGCGCCGGTTCGGCCACCTGACGGTCGCGCTCGCCCTGGTCGAACTGAACGAGGAACGCGGGGTGTTCGGGCCCGGCCCGGCGCCGGACGCGGACCTGCCGCAGCGGGTGGACCGCCTCCTGGCCGCGACGCCCCGGCTCACGGCCGGCCGCCGGCTGCGCCTGACGGCGGCCGCTTCCCTGGTCCCCGCGGTCCCGGTGCTCGTGGCCTTCCTCCCGGCCTTCGGCGCGCTGGGCTAGGCGTGTGCCGGGAGGGGCGTCGTCCGCCCGGAGGGCGGGCCGGGCTTTCGGCACGCGCCCCGGACGCCCGTCGCCGGAACGTGCCCGGCCCCGCGATCGCCGTCGCGGACGCCGACCGCCGCGCGGGGCGAGCCGCGCCGGTGGGCCGGCGCGGGGGCGCCTCCGGTCCCGCCCCCGGAATCCGCCGCGCGACCCCGTCGCGGCGGGCGCCGGGCGCGGAGAGCCGCGCGGGGCGTGTGGAAGGCCGCGGGAGGCCGGTCCGTCGGGCAGGATCGGCGCATGCGCTCCTCCGCCGTGGTCTCCGGTGTCCTGGCCCTCCTCCTGCTCGTCTGCGTCGCGGCGGGCTGGTCGCCGCTGCTCTCCTTCGACCGGTCGGTCGCCGAGGAGTTGCACCGCAACGCCGTCGCCCATCCCGGCGTCACCCGGACCAACCGCATCCTGAGCGACTGGGTCTGGGACCCCGTGACCATGCGCTGCCTGGCCGCCGGTGCCGTGGTGCTGCTGTGGTGGCGGAGGGAGCGGCGGCTCGCCGTGTGGGTGGCCGGGACGAGCCTGCTGGCCGTGGGGCTCCAGCAGGGCCTCAAGGCGCTGGTCGGGCGGGACCGGCCCCACTGGCCCGATCCGGTCGACTCGGCGCGGTACGCGGCCTTCCCGTCCGGGCACGCGATGACGGCCGTGGTCACCTGCGGGCTGCTGCTGTGGGTCCTCGCCCTGCACTGGCGGGACGGGTGGCGGGGCTGGGGCGCGCTCACGGGCGCCGCCGTCGTGTCGGTGCTCGGAGTGGGGTGGACGCGCGTCCACCTGGGCGTCCACTGGCCTTCGGACGTCCTCGGGGGATGGCTCCTGGGGTGGTGCTGCGTGGCCGTGGCCGTGCTCGCGTACCGGAGGAGGGACGCGCGGGCCGCGCCGGCGGGCGGGAACGGCGAGGGGGGCGGCGTGGGCGGGGAGAGCCGCGCGGGAGGGGCGCGATGAGGCCGTCTGTTCTGGACGATCCCCCGTGTCGCCCAGAACAGACGGCGTCCCCGGCGGCCCGCCACGAGGGCGTGCCGACAGGACGCGCCGAGTATACTGGCCGTCAGCCAGTCAACGCAGGAGTCCAGCATGTCCCCGCGTAGCGCATCGGTCAATGAAGAGCTTCGGCGCCGGTCGCGGGAGCGCATCCTGCGGGCCACCGTGGAGCTGGTCGACACCCGGGGTTACGAGGCGACGACGCTCGGCGACATCGCGGAGCGGGCCGGTACGGCGCGGGGGCTGATCTCGTACTACTTCCCGGGGAAGCGGCAGTTGCTCCAGGCGGCGGTGCACCGGCTGATGCACCTCACGCTGGAGGCGGCCCTGGAGCGCGAGCCGCGCACGGAGGACGGCCGGGAGCGGCTGGCCCGCGCGATCGACGCGATCCTGGGGCTGGCCGTGGAGCGCCCCACCCTGATGCGGACCCACATGGCGGGCATCCTGCAGGCCGAGGGCTTCGTGCGGTGCGAGGAGCAGCGGCGCCTCGCGTTCCTGCTGCGCGACACGCTCGAACGGTACGGCTCCGAGGACGTGGACACGGACTACCCGCTGCTGCGGGCCCTGCTGATGGGCGCGGTGGTGGCGGTGCTGCTGCCGGGGGCGCCGATGCCGTGGGCGCGGCTGCGCTCGGAGCTGTTCCACCGCTACGGCCTGGACCTGGAGCCGGGCGTGGGGGGGGGGGGGGGGGGGGGGGGGGGGGGGCGCCCCCCCCGGGGGGGGGGGGGGGGGGGGGGGGGGGGGGGGGGGTGGGGGGGCGCGGGGGGGGCCCGGGGGGGGCGGGGGGGGCGGCGCCGGCCCCCCCCCCCCCCCCCCCCCCCCCCCCCCCCCCGCCGCCCGGGGTGCCGGGCGGCCGGGCGGTCAGTCGAAGTAGTCCGGCTGGGTCTGGACGTTGAGCTCGTCGAGCCGGACCCGCTTCGCGGGGTCGGTGCGGCGGTCGGAGAGCCTGAGGACGTCGAAGCCCTTGGCGATGTCGTTCGAGTAGATGTGGCCGTTGTAGTAGTACGCGGACCAGGAGCCGCCGACCGAGAGGGTGGTGTCGGAGAGCGGGCCGCGGTCGAAGTAGGCGATCTCCCGGGGCCGGGCGGAGTCGGTGAAGTCCCAGACGGAGACGCCGCCCTGGTACCAGGCCTGGACCATGATGTCCTTGCCGTGGACCGGGATCAGCGAACCGTTGTGGGCGACGCAGTTCTCGGTGGCGGCCTGATGGCGCGGGATCTTGAAGTAGCCGCGGAAGACGAGCTTGCGCTTCTTCCCCTTGCCGGCGATGTCGTAGATGCCGTTGGCACCCCGGTTCGGGCCGACCTCGGCGTTGCAGGTGGCCGCGCCGCCGCCGCCCAGCTCGTCGGTGAAGACGACCTTGTCCGCCTTCTGGTTGAAGGTCGCGGAGTGCCAGAACGCGAAGTTGACGTTGTCCTGGACGCGGTCGATCACCCGGGGCCGCTCGGGTTCCGAGATGTCGAAGAGGATGCCGTCGCCCATGCAGGCGCCGGCCGCCAGGTCCTTCTCGGGCAGCACGGTGATGTCGTGGCAGCCGGTGGTCTTGGAGACGCCCGGGTTGGTGGGGGCGCCGGGGTTGCCGCCGCCGTCCGGGCCCTCGCCCGGGAAGAGGACCGGGAAGGCGACGACCCGGGCCTCCTGGGGCGCCTTGCGCGGCACCTTGATGACCGAGATGCCGTCGTGCGGCGGCCGGCAGTCCGGGAAGGCCGCGCTCGGGCTGTACGACGAGACGTAGACGTAGACGTCCTTGCGCTTCGGCACGATCGTGTGGGTGTGGGAGCCGCAGGCGGTCTCGACGGAGGCGACGTACTTCGGGTTGCGGATGTCGCTGATGTCGAAGATCTTCATGCCCTCCCAGGATTCCTTGACCGTGGCGGGCTGCGTGGTGCTCGCGCAGGAGTCGTCGCTGCGGGAGGAGTCCGTGGAGAGGAAGAGCAGGTCGCCGGAGACCGAGATGTCGTTCTGGGAGCCGGGGCAGAGGACCTGGGCGACGGTCTCGGGGGCGTTCGGCCTGCTGATGTCGAAGATCCGGAAGCCGTCGTAGTTGCCGGCGAAGGCGTACTTGCCCTGGAAGGCGAGGTCGGTGTTGAGGCCGGGCAGGGCGTCCTTGGGGATGTTCGCGAGGTGCTCGATGTTCTGGCTGTGGACGATCCGGTCCACGCCGGGTATCTCGCCGCTCCGGAGCGCGGAGCGCGTGTCGGCCGCCTGCTGCGGGGAGATCCCGCTCCGTACGGGGGCGTCTCCGGGGTCCGGCGTGGCGGCGGCGGGTCCGGCGGTGAGCAGTGTGGCCAGCAGTCCGGCCGCGGCGGATGCCACGCCGAGCCGTCCGATCCGGCCGCGCGGGTCTCGCGCGGTGGACGTGGTACGCGGGGTACGCAACGAAGTCACTCCGTTCTCCCTGGTGTCCGTTCGGTCTTGAACGGTTGTGGGACCCCGGCAGTATCTTCCTTGCCGTGCACATCTCAACAGATGGCAACACGGATGTCATGAGGGATTCCGGCCGGTCTCCCGGAGGAAAGCGCCGGGACGGCTCCCGTCCCCCGCAGGAGCAACTGGAGGTCGCGTTGTCGATCCGCCGTCAGCGTGCCGTGGTGGCCGCGGTCCTGTCCGCCGCCGCCGTACTCGCCCTGGGCGCCTGTGGCCCGGAGCCGGACGGGAGGGCGCCGAAGGCCGCGAGCCCGACGGGGGCCACGGTGGTGGCGCCCGGGCGGCCGGGCGAACCGGCCCGGCGGGTGTCGCCCGAGGAGGCCGCCCGGCTGCTCCCCGACGAGAGCCCGAACGGTGCCGACTTCCGGTACGTCCGGATGATGATCGCGCACCACCGGCAGGCCCTGACGATGACGGAACTGGTGCCGCGGCGGGCGGAGTCCGCCGGGGTCAAGAAGGTCGCCGAGCGGATCGCGGCCGCGCAGAAGCCGGAGATCGGGGCGATGGAGGACTGGCTGAAGAACAACGGCGGTCCGCGCGAGGAGGGCGGCCACGACCACCACGCGATGCCCGGCATGGCGACCGGGGCCCAGCTCGCGGAGCTGAGGGGGGCCAGGGGCAGGGCCTTCGACGAGCTGTTCCTGAAGCTGATGATCACCCACCACCAGGGCGCCGTGACGATGGCGGCCGAGCTGCTGGGCGCGGGCAACAACGTCCTGGTGGAGGAGATGGCGAACGACGTGATCGCCCAGCAGACCTCGGAGATCGCCCGGATGCGCTCGCTGTAGGGAGCGCGTCCGGCGCGGGGCCGGCGGCGGACGGGCACGCCCCGTCCGTCTCCGCGCCGGGCGCGCGCACCCCGCCCGGCGCGGGGGCGGACGGCCGTCAGGCGGCCGGGGCGCCGTCCCCGTCGCCGGCCCGGGCCGCCGCCGCGAGGACGGCGTCGAGGAGGCCGGGGAAGAGGGCGTCGAGGTCGTCCCTGCGCAGGGTGTTGAGCTTGGCCGTCCCCCGGTACGTCTGGCGGACGACGCCGCTCTCGCGCAGCACCCGGAAGTGGTGCGTCGTCGTGGACTTGGTCACCGGCAGGTCGAAGTCCGAGCAGCTCAGCTCGGCGTCCTCGCGCGCCAGGTCCCGCACGATCCGCAGGCGCACGGCGTCCGCGAGCGCGTGCAGCACGTCTTCGAGGCGGATCCGGTCGCGCGCGGGGTGTTCGAGCGCTCGCGGGTCGGCGGTGGTCGTCATGGCGGCTCCACTTCATCCGGGACGACCTCATTGTACGAGACCTCTCGTAGTTTGACATGCGTCGTACTACGATGCCTATCGTATGAACGTCCTTCGAGGCATCCCGAAACGGAGTCCGTCATGAGCGTCGCCCTCTTCGAGCCCTTCACGCTGCGGTCCCTGACCGTCCCCAACCGGGTCTGGATGGCCCCCATGTGCCAGTACTCGGCCGGGACGACCGGCCCGGACGCGGGCGTCGCCCGCGACTGGCACTTCGCCCACTACGCCGCCCGCGCCACCGGCGGCGCCGGGCTGATCCTCGTCGAGGCGACCGCCGTCTCCCCCGAGGGCCGCATCAGCCCGGCGGACCTCGGCCTCTGGAACGACGCCCAGACCGAGGGACTGCGCCGGATCGCCGGCTTCCTCGCGGAGCAGGGCACCGTGCCCGGGATCCAGCTCGGCCACGCGGGACGCAAGGCCTCCACCAACCGCCCCTGGGAGGGCCGGGGTCCCGTCGCCCCGGGCGGGGACGGCTGGCAGCCCGTCGGCCCCAGCCCGGTCGGGTTCGACGAGCACCACCCGGTCCCGGACGAGCTGACCCCGGAGCGCATCCGGGAGATCACCGGGCAGTTCGCGGACGCGACCCGCCGCGCCCTGGAGGCCGGGTTCCGGGTCGTCGAGGTGCACGGCGCCCACGGCTACCTCATCGGCCAGTTCCTGTCCCCGCACAGCAACCACCGCACGGACGCGTACGGGGGCTCCTTCGAGAACCGCACCCGCTTCGCCCTGGAGGTCGTGGACGCGGTGCGGGCCGTGTGGCCCGAGGACCTGCCGGTCTTCTTCCGGATCTCCGCCACCGACTGGCTGGAGGAGCGGGGCTGGACGGTGGACGAGACCGTGCGGTTCGCCGCGCTGCTGCGCGAGCACGGCGTGGACCTGCTCGACGTCTCCAGCGGCGGCAACGGCGGACCGGCCCGCATCCCGGTGGGGCCCGGCTACCAGGTCCCCTTCGCCGCCCGCGTGAAGGCGGAGACGGGACTGCCCGTGGCCGCCGTCGGCCTCATCACCGAGAGCGGGCAGGCCGAGAAGATCCTCGCCAACGGCGAGGCGGACGCGGTCCTCCTCGGCCGCGAACTGCTGCGGGACGCCTCCTGGCCCCGCCGCGCCGCCCGCGAACTCGGCGGCGAGATCCACGCGCCGGCCCCGTACGCCTGGGCGATCTGAACCGGACCGGGCCCCTCCGGAAGGGGCTCCGGGGCGCGCCCGGGGGGGCACTGTCGGTGCGCGGGTGCAGACTGACCGTATCCGTGACAAGGACGTCCTGGAGGTGGCAGCCATGCCCGACGTACTCCTGACCGTAGGCACCCGCAAGGGCCTCTTCATCGGCCGCAGGCACGAGGGGCGGTGGGAGTTCGGCGATCCGGCGTTCCCCGCCCAGGCGGTGTACTCGGTCGCCGTCGACACCCGGCGGGCGACCCCCCGGCTGCTCGTCGGCGGGGACAGCACCCACTGGGGGCCGTCCGTCTTCCACTCCGACGACCTCGGCCGGAGCTGGACGGAACCGGCCCGGCCCGCGGTGAGGTTCCCCGAGGACACCGGGGCCTCCCTGGAGCGCGTCTGGCAGCTGCACCCGGCCCCTGAGCACTCCCCCGGCGTGGTGTACGCGGGGACGGAGCCGGCCGCGCTCTTCCGGTCGGCGGACGGCGGCGAGTCCTTCGAGCTGGTACGGCCGTTGTGGGAGCACCCGACCCGTTCGCGGTGGGTGCCCGGCGGGGGCGGCGAGGCCGTGCACACCGTGGTCACCGACCCCCGCGACCCGGACGCGCTCACGGTCGCGGTGTCGACCGCGGGGGTGTTCCGGTCGCGGGACGGCGGGGCCGCCTGGGCGCCCTCCAACGAGGGCGTGTCGGCGGTGTTCCTGCCGGACCCGCACCCCGAGTTCGGGCAGTGCGTCCACAAGATCGCCCAGGACGCGGGCGATCCGGACCGGCTCTACCTCCAGAACCACTGGGGCGTCTTCCGCAGCGACGACGCGGGCGCCCACTGGTCCGACATCGGCGCGGGACTCCCCTCCGACTTCGGCTTCGCCGTCGCGGCGCACCCGCACCGCCCCGGCACCGCCTACGTCTTCCCCATCACCGCGGACTCCGACCGGGTCCCGGCGGGCCGGCGGTGCCGCGTCTACCGCACGACCGACGCCGGGAGCACCTGGGAACCGCTGACCGCCGGGCTCCCCGGGGGCGACCACTACGGCACGGTGCTCCGGGACGCGCTGTGCACGGACGACGCGGACCCGGCGGGCGTCTACTTCGGCAACCGGAACGGCGAGGTGTACGCGAGCGCCGACGACGGGGACACCTGGGAACTCCTCGCCGAGCACCTGCCGGACGTGCTGTGCGTGCGGGCCGCGGTGCTCCGGTGAGCACCGCCCGCACGCGCCGGGTCAGGGCAGGCGCCAGTCCACCGGCTGCGCGCCCAGGCCGAGCAGGAGTTCGTTGGCGCGGCTGAAGGGCCGGGAGCCGAAGAAGCCCCGGTCCGCCGACATCGGGGACGGGTGCGCGGACTCGATCGCGGGCAGGTCGCCGAGGAGCGGACGGGCGTTGCGCGCGTCGCGGCCCCACAGGATCGACACCAGGGGCTTGCCCCGGGCGGCCAGGGCGCGGATCGCCTGTTCGGTGACCTCTTCCCAGCCCTTGCCCCGGTGGGCGGCCGGCTTGCGCGGGGCGGTGGTCAGCGCCCGGTTGAGGAGCAGGACGCCCTGGCGGGTCCAGGGGGTCAGGTCGCCGTTCGACGGGCGGGGCAGGCCCAGGTCGGTGTGCAGCTCCCGGAAGATGTTCTCCAGGCTGCCGGGCAGCGAACGGACCTCGGGCGCGACCGCGAAGCTCAGCCCGATCGCCATCCCCGGCGTCGGGTAGGGGTCCTGACCCACGATCAGGACCCTCACGTCGTCGAAGGGCTGCTGGAAGGCCCTCAGCACGTTCGGCCCGGAGGGGAGGTAGGTCCGGCCGGCGGCGATCTCGGCGCGCAGGAAGTCGCCCATCGCCGCCACCCGCCCCGCGACGGGGCTCAGGGCCTCCGCCCAGCCGGGCTCCACCAGTTCGTTCAAAGGTCGCGCTGTCACGGTCCGTCACTCTACCGGCCTACAGTGACAACCGGCCCCGACCGCCCGGCGGGGCGCCTCCCCCGCAGACTCCACCCCTTCCCGTGAGGACGGTGCACCGTGGTTTCCGTGAACGGCCCCATCACCGGACCCGTCGAACCCGCCGGATCTGCCGGACCCGCCGGACCTGTCGGGGTGGAGGGCCCGGACGGTCTGGTCGTCGGTGTCGACTCCGGCGGTTCGGGGCTCCGGATCGCCCTGGCCGAGGCCGCGACCGGCACGGTCCTCGGCACCCGCACGTCGCGCGAACCCGTGCGGACCGGCCCCGGCGGGATCTCCGCCGCCCACTTCCTGGAGCAGGTCCTGCCGACGGTCCGCGCCCTGAGGGAGCCGTTCGGGGCGCGGCCGGTGCTCGCCGCGGCCGTGGGCGCCGCCGGGATGGCGACCCTCGGGGACGAGCTGCGGGCCGGACTGCCGGGCGCGTTCGCGGAGGCGTGGGGGGTGCGCCGGATCGCGCTCGCGGCCGACGCGGTCACCGCGTACGCGGGAGCGCTCGGGCAGCGGCCGGGCGCGGTCGTCGCGGGCGGGACGGGGATGGTCGCGCTCGGCACGGACCTGGTGACCTGGCGGCGGGCCGACGGCTGGGGGCACCTCCTGGGCGACTGCGGCGGCGGCGCCTGGATCGGCCGGGCCGGCCTGGAGGCGGCGATGCGCGCGCACGACGGGCGGCGGGGAGGTTCGGCGGCGCTCCTGGACCGGGCGGAGAAGCTGTTCGGGCCGGCGGCGGGGCTGCCGGGCCTGCTCTACCCGCGCACGGACCGGCCCGCGGTGCTCGCCTCCTTCGCGCCGGAGGTGGGGCGCTGCGCCCCGGAGGACCCGGTGGCGGCGGACATCCTCGCCCGGGCCGGCGCGCACGTCGCGGAGGCCGCGGAGGCCGTGTGCCCAGCCGGGTCCGGGGCCGTGGTGGCCCTGACCGGGGGGTTGTTCAAGATGGGCGAGGTCCTGCTCGCGCCGCTGCGGACCGCGCTGGGGGAACTGCTTCCGCACGCCCGCGCGGCGGCTCCGGAAGGAGATCCGCTGGCGGGGGCGGTCGTGCTCGCCTCGGCGCTCGCCACCGGCACGCTGCGGCTGCCGGCCGACGCGTCGCTGCTGCGGCTCTTCGGCGGGGACGCGCCACCGGGACGCCCCTCCGGGCCGAAGCCGGTGTCCTGAAGCGAAAAGAGCACCGGAAAGGGGCAGAGGCGGGCGGAAACGGAACGGAAGCGGAGTTTCGGGCCGGACATAGAGGGACAGAAGGCGCGTGGTCGCACCTCAGCGAACGGCGCCGAGGGCGAAACCAGTAGCATGCGGCGCCATGAGCTCCCCCACTGGGCCTGCTTCCGGCCTGCCTGTACGAATGCCTCGACCCCGCCAGTCCGGGCGGCACCGTCGCCCCGAACCCGCGGCGGCGCCCGAGGGCGCTCCCGCGCTGGTTCTCGCCGTACCCGGCGTGCCTTCCGCCGCCATACGCTCGCTGGCCGAAGAGGTCCTGAGCATCGCCCGTTCCGAGCTGCCCGGCCTGGAGGCCGTGATCGGCTTCCTGGAGGGCGACGACGCCGAGTACCCCTCCCTGGCGAGCGTGGTCACGGCCGCCGCCGCGCTGCGCACCGACCGGTACGAGCTGGCTCTGGCCGCCGGCCGCGAGGTCCCCGCCCCGACGGGCCCGGCCGCGGTCGTCGTCCCGCTGCTCGCCGGCCCGGACAGCGCCCAGATGCGCCGGGTCCGCCAGGCCCTGATGGACGGCGGCAACACCGCCGAGCTGACCGATGTCCTCGGACCGCACCCGCTCCTCGCCGAGGCGCTGCACGTGCGCCTGTCGGAGGTGGGCCTGGCCCGCGCCGACCGCGCCCGGCTGTTCACGGTCACCACGGCCGCCGACGGCATCATCCTGGCCACGGTCGGCGGCGAGGAGGCCGTGCAGGCCGCCGGGATCACCGGCATGCTGCTCGCCGCGCGCCTCGCCGTGCCGGTGATCGCCGCCGCGCTCGACCAGGAGGGCTCGATCGCCTCCGTCGCCGAGCAGCTGCGCGCCGCGGGCTCGGGGCAGCTGGCCCTCGCCCCGTACCTGATCGGCCCCGAGCTGGCCGAAGGCCTCCTCGACGAGGCCGCGAAGGAGGCCGGGTGCGCCGCCGCCGAGCCGCTGGGCGCCTACCCGGCGATCGGCAGGCTGGTGCTCTCGCAGTACACGGCCGCGCTGGGCATCTCGCCGCAGCAGCCGCAGGGCGTGCCCTCGCTCTGAGCGACGCCGCCGCCCGCGCCGAAGGGCCCGCACCGTCCGGTGCGGGCCCTTCGCGTGTCCGCCGGGGCCGCGCCAGGGCCGGGGGCGGTCCCGGCGCGGCTCAGCCGAAGACGACGCAGGAGGCCGCCGGGGCCTGGATCGCGCCCGCGCGGGAGGGCACGCCGGTCCTGGGGTCGAGGGCGAACCAGGTGACGTCGCCGGAGCGCTCGTTCGCCGCGTACAGGTGCCGTCCGGAGGGGGCGAGGGTCAGGTCGCGCGGCCAGGTGCCGCCGCAGGGCACGGTGGCGGTCAGCGAGGCCCCGGAGCCGTCCGGGTCGAGGGCGAGGACGGCGAGGGTGTCGTCGCCCCGGACGGCGGCCCAGAGGAAGCGTCCGTCGGGGGCGACGACCACCTCGGAGGGGTAGCTGGGGCCGGGGGCGCCCTCGGGGACGACGCGGGTCTCGCCGAGCGGTTCGAGGGTGCCCGTCTCCGCGTCCCACCGGCAGACGGTGAGGACGGGTTCCAGCTCGTGCAGGACGTACGCGTGCGTGCCGGACGGGTGGAAGGCGAGGTGGCGGGGGCCGGTGCCGGGACGCAGCGCGGTCTCGCCGTGGAGGGCGGGCGTCCCGGTCGCGGGGTCGAGGGCGTAGATCCACACGGAGTCGGTGCCGAGGTCCACGCCGACGACCCACCGGCCGCTGGGGTCGGGGAGCACCTGGTGGGCGTGCGGGCCGCTCTGGCGGTCGGCGACGGGGCCGCTCCCCTCGTGGCGCAGGACCGCCGCGACGGGGCGGGCGGTGCCGTCCCCGGCCAGGGGCAGGACGCTGATGCTGCCGGAGGTGTAGTTGGCGGTGAGCACGTGGCCGGCGGCCAGGGAGAGGTGGGTGGGGCCCGCACCGTCGACGGGGACGGGCGTGCCGAGCGGCCGGGGCACGGGCCCGGTGACGTCGAAGGCGGCCACGGCGCCGGCGTCGGTCTCCGACACGGTGTGGAGCACGGGGCCCGCGAGGGCCAGGAAGGAGGGGTCGGCGACGGCGTCGCTGGAACCGGTGACGGTCAGCGCGCCCGTCTCCCCGTCCACCTCGGCGGCGAGGACCCCCCGCCCGCCCTCCGAGGTGAAGGAGCCGATGTACGCCCGTACGGCGTTCCCGTCCCCTCCGCCGTTCCGGCCGCTTCCGTCCCGGACCGTCCCTGTGTCACCCACGCTGTCTCCCCTTCCCGGGGCCGGCCGTGGTCGGCCGGCCGTTTCGCGCCGACGGTAGCAGGGGTCTAGACCAAAGGGGCCGAAGACGGGGCGGCCGTCCGGGTCCGTTCTCAGGCGGCCGGGACCAGGGGTGCGCGGGGGGAGGTGCGCAGCGGCGCCGCGAGTTCCACGAGGGCCTGCTCCAGGCCGTACAGATGGCCGAGGGCCGCCTCGGCGCCGGGGTGGTGCGGCACCCCGGCCGCGCCGGCGTCCGGGGACCCCACGGGCTTCGCCGGGGGCACGAGGGCGTGGACGGCGGCCTCGACGCGCCAGGCGGCGGCGGCGAGCCGGGCGTCGTGCGAGGCGTCCGGGTCGGCGGCGACGGCGGCGAGGCCCCTGATCTCGCGGGCGCAGTCGTCCAGGAGCGCGAGCACCCGGCGGGCGCGGGCCTTGCGGGCGCGCAGCGGACTGAGCGGGTGCACGAGCGGCGCGAGGGAGAGCCGGACCCGGCCGAGCAGGAGCTCCAGTTCGGCGGCGTGCGGCGCCGGGTCGGCGTCCGGGTCGCCGGCGAGCCGGCGGGCGGCGGCCGTGGTGCAGGTGTGCACGCAGGTCACGGCCCGCTCGATCCAGGCGTTGGTGGCCGCGTGCGTGGTCACGGGCAGCAGGAGGACGCCGATCGCGGCGCCGGCCGCGCCGACGGCGGTCTCCTGGAAGCGCAGGAGCAGCAGGCCGGGGTGCAGGACGCCGAGGAGGCCGTACAGCAGTCCGGCCATGACGGTCACGAAGAACATCATCCAGCTGTACGAGAGGAGGGCGGTGTAGAAGATCCCGAAGACGCACACGGCGACGAGGAACGCGGTCGGGGCGGGCGCGCCGCCCACGGGGACGGCGATCAGGAGTCCGGCGGCGATGCCGGTGACGGTGCCGAGGACCCGGCGGAAGCCCCGGACGAGGGTCTCGCCGCGCGAGGCGGTGTTGACGAAGATCCACCAGGCGGTGCCGACGGCCCAGTACCAGCGCTCGTGGGAGATCAGCTGGCCCGCCGCGAGGGCGACGGCGCAGGCGGCGGTGGTCTGGAAGGCCTGGCGGGTGGTGGGGCGGGCGAGACCGGTGCCCGGCAGCGGGGCGGGGGCGGCGGGCGGCGGGACGCGCCGCTCGACGCACCAGAGGCCGAAGCGGACCGTTCCGGCGGCGAGCAGGGCGAGGGCGACGGCCGCGTACAGCTCGGGCAGCTGCGCGGGGAGCGCGTGCAGGAACTGGGTGACGAAGAACTGCATGAAGGCGAAGATGCCGAGGGCGTGCCCGCGCGGCCCCCAGCGGCGGGCGTACACGCCGGCGAAGACGACGAGGAGCCAGGCGGCGTCGCGGAGCGGGGGGACGCCGTGGAGGGCGGTCGCCAGGGCGAGGACGGGGAAGCCGGCGGCCGGCAGCAGGACGGTGGTGACGGCCTGGCGGCGCACGGTCGGATCCCCCACGGTGAAGAGGGCGAGCAGCGCGGCCAGGCCCGCGGTGACGGAGGCGGTGAGGGAGAGCCCGGCGAGTTCGGCCAGCGCGACGGCGAGGCCGATGCCGAGGACCGCCCGCAGGGAGACGCGCAGTCGGACGAGCCCCGGGTCCGGGGCCACGAACATCTTCTTCACGGCTTCGGCCGCCCCCTTGTCTTGCCTCTCGCCGGCCGCGCGGCGCCCGGGGGTGGTGGGAGCGCGCGGACACGACGAAGGCGCCGCGGTCCGGACCGGCCTCGTCGCCGCCCCGGCGCTGCGCGGCGCCGAAAGTACGTGGATGGGACACAGGAAAGCATCCTCGCTCCATTGGCTCAACTCTTCGCCGATCCGCTGGTCCATTGGCCCGGTGCGCGCGGCCGTGAGCGCTCCGGCTGTGGGCCAACGGACCACCGCGGCCGGGACGGGCGTTTCCCGCCGGGAGGGACGGCGGCCCCGGTCTGGCCTTCCCGGGGAACGGCCCCGGGTCTCGACGGCCAGCCCCCGCGCGTGCCACCCTCACTCCGTACCTACCGGCCGGTAACAGCGCTCGCCGGCCGGTGCCCGTCCCGTACCGCCGCCCTCCGGAGGAGCGCCATGCCACGGTCCGCACGTTCCGCCCTCGCCCTCGCCGGCCTGATGGCCGCCGCGGGCACCGCCCACTTCCTCGTCCCGAGGCCGTTCGACGCGATCGTGCCGCGCGCCCTGCCGGGGCGCCCGAGGACGTGGACCCGGATCAGCGGGGCCGCCGAACTGGCGCTCGCGGCCGGTCTCGCGGTGCCGGGGACGCGTCCGGCGGCCGCCCGCGCGACCGCCGTCCTCCTCGCCGCCGTCCTCCCCGCCAACGTGCAGATGGCGTACGACTGGCGCCACCGCCCCGCGGTCGCCAGGGCCGTCGCCTTCGGCCGCGTCCCCCTCCAGCTCCCCCTGATCCTCTGGGCCGCGCACGCGGCACGCGGCGCGGAGCGCCCGTAGGCCCGGCGCCCCGCCCCCGGGGCCGGCGTCCCGTCCCGGCCCCGGCCGCCGGACCCCGGATAGAGTCGGCACCGGGGGCACGGAAGCGAGCGGAGGAGGCCGGCGGGCCATGGCGGTGGACGGGCTCGACACCCGGATTCTGCGGCTGCTGATCGAGCGGCCGAGGACGAGCGTGCGCGAGTACGCGCGCCTCCTGGGGGTCGCACGGGGCACCGTGCAGGCCCGGATCGACCGGATGGAACGGGACGGGGTGATCACGGCCACCGGACCGGTCCTCTCCCCCGCCGCCCTGGGCCATCCGGTCCTCGCCTTCGTGCACGTCGAGGTGACCCAGGGCCGTCTGGACGAGGTCGGGGACGCCCTCGCGGCCGTCCCGGAGATCGTGGAGGCCTTCTCCATCACCGGCGGCGGCGATCTGCTGACCCGGGTGGTGGCGCGGGACGCCGGTCATCTGGAGGACGTCATCCAGCGCCTGATCCGGCTGCCCGGAGTGGTCCGCACCCGGACCGAGATCGCGTTGCGCGAGCGGGTGCCCCACCGGCTGCTGCCCCTGGTCGAGGCGGTGGGACGGGGAGAGGGCGCCGTCTGACCTCCCGCGCCCCGGCGAGGGTGGCCGGGAGGGCGCCCACGCCGCACGGACGCGGACCCGGGGCCCGTAATCTTGCGCGCATGCACTCCTACACCATCGGGCAGGCGGCGCGCCTCCTGGGCGTGAGCCCCGACACGGCACGCCGCTGGGCCGATGCGGGCCGGATCGCCACCCACCGCGACGAGAACGGCCGGCGGCTCGTCGACGGCCGCGACCTGGCCGCCTTCTCCGTCGAGGCCGGGCAGGGCGCCGCGGACGACGACGACCGGCCGTACACCTCGGCGCGCAACGCGTTCCCGGGGATCGTGACGGCGGTCAAGCTCGGTGACGTCGCGGCCCAGGTGGAGATCCAGGCGGGACCGCACCGCCTCGTCTCGCTCCTCACCCGGGAGGCCGTGGAGGAGCTGGGGATCGAGGTCGGCATGCGGGCCACCGCCCGCGTGAAGTCGACCAGCGTCCACATCGACGTGACCTGATCCGGTAGCGCGCCCGCCGGCCCCGGACCGTACCGCCCGGCGGCGTGCCGTACCGCCGGGCGGCGTGCCGTACCGCCGGGCGGCGTGCCGTACCGCCGGGCGGCGTGCCCGCCGCTCCCGGACCGCACCCCCGGGCGGCGCGCCCGGGACGCCGGACCCGCCGCCCTCCCCTCCGGCCCCGCCACGGCCCCCGGCTCCGGGCGGGGCCGGAACCGGACGGGGCGTCAGCGGGTGCTGCGGGCGACGAGCATCGCCACGTCGTCCTGGGCCGAGTCCGCGAGGAGCTGGGCCAGGACCTCGTCGCACAGCCGGTCCAGGGGCCGGTCGAGAGGGGCGAGCGCCCGCGCGAGCCGGCCCAGCCCCTCGTCGAGGTCCCGGTCCCGGGCCTCGACGAGGCCGTCGGTGTAGAGGACGAGGAGCCCGCCCCCGGGCAGGACGACCTCCTCCGTGCCGAAGTCCCGCGCCCCCGTGCCCAGCGGGGTCCCCGGCGGGCCGTCGAGGAAGGTGACGGTCCCGTCCGGAGTGGCGACGGCCGGCGGCGGGTGCCCCGCGCGGGCGATCACCCAGCGGCCGGTGGCCGGGTCGTGGACCGCGTAGACGCAGGTCGCCATCTCGTCCTCGCCCAGGTCGGCCACGACGGCGTCGAGGGAACCGAGCATCCGGGCCGGCGGGATGTCGTGGCGGGCCAGGGTCCTCACGGCGGTGCGCAGCTGGCCCATGACGGCCGCCGCGTGGATGCCGTGGCCCATGACGTCGCCGATGACGAGACCGGTCCGGCCGCCCGGCAGGGCGATGGCGTCGAACCAGTCGCCCCCGACGTCGTGGGCGCTGGCGGGCAGGTAGCGGCCGGTGAGTTCGAGACCGGCGACGGTGGGGAGCGCGCTGTTGGTGAGGGAGCGCTGGAGGGTGAGGGCGGCATCCCGCTGGGTGGTGTAGAGGCGGGCGTTGTCGATGTTGAGGGCGGCGCGGGCGACGACCTCGTCGACGAGGACCCGGTCCTGGGCGTCGAAGGGCTCGCGGGACCGCAGCCGGGTCACCATGACGGCGCCGAGGACCTTCCCCCGGGCCACCAGGGGCACGAGCCGCACCGAGCCGACGCGGTCGGCGAAGTAGCCGCGGAGCGCCTCCGCGTGCGGGTCGCCGAGGAGGGGCGGGAGATCGGACGCGCCCAGGTCCACGGGCCGGCCGCGGACGACGACCTGCTCGTACACGGAGTCGAACGGGACCTGGAAGGTCCGTCCCGGGGCGAGCAGGGACGCGGGGGCGGCCGGGTCGGGGAAACGGGCCGCGAGCCGACGCAGCACGCCCCGGGTGGAGGCGGCGGGGTCGTCCGGCGCGAAGACCGTCTCCAGCATCTGCACGTCGGCCGAGTCGGCGAGCTGGGGCACGAGGAAGCGGACGGTCTCCTCCGCGGTCCGCCCCAGGTCCAGGGTGGTGCCGATCCGGGCGCCGGCCTCCGCGAGCAGGGCGAAGCGCCGGCGGGCCCGCTCGACCTCGCCGTGCGCCTCCTGGCTCTCGGTGATGTCGACCACGGAGGCGATGAGCCCCAGGGGGCGGTGTTCGGCGCGGTCGACGAGCGGGGCGTACGAGCAGGACCAGACGTGGTCCCGGTCCGGGTCGGCGGGGGTGCGGCCCGTCCGGCGGGCGTCGGTGACGGCGGTGCCGGTGCGCAGGACCCGGCGCATGAGGGATTCCAGCGAGACGGCGTTGACGCCGGGCACGACCTCGGTGAGGCGGCGGCCCACGTGTCCGGCCGCGGGGACGCCGTTCATCCGGGCCAGGGCGTCGTTGACGCGCAGGAAGCGCAGGTCGGGGCCGAGCAGTCCGAGGCCGATGGGCGACTGGGTGAAGAGGCTCTCCATCGCCGCCAGGTTCTCCCGCATGCGCAGGACCTCGGAGGTCTCCACGGCGATGAGCATCGCCCCCGGCAGCCCCTCCGGGTCGGCGGCCGGCACGATCCACATCTCCATGACGACCGTGTGGCCGTCGCGGTGGCGGACGGGCAGCGTGCCGACCATGGTCTCGCCCGCCTGGACGCGGCGGGTGAGCCGGTCGGCGAGTTCGCGGTTGGCGTCGGGGACGAGCAGCGGGGTGGCGGGGCGTCCCAGCACGTGCTCGGGCCGGTGGCCGAGGAGGTCCTGGGCGGCGAGGGACCACTCGACGATGCGGCCCCCGGCGTCCTCGCGCCACAGGGCGATCGGCAGCAGCTCGCGGAGCACCCCGGCGTCGCCCATGGCCGCCCGGGGCGGTGGGGGAACCCTGCTCGACGACCGGTGTGTCTCCAACGCATCGCCCTACGCCTCGACCCCGCCCCAGAGGGCGCGATATCTACCGAATCACCCTATCCGAGACATCGGTGGCGGGCGCTGCGCGGTACGGCCGATCGATGTCCCCGGCCGGCCGGGGACGGGAGGTGACAGTACGGCCGGAAGCGGCGAAGATCTGGACGCGGACGGACGCGGGACGGCTCCGGGCCGGCCTCCGGGCCCCGGCCCTCACGGGACGTCCGCGGACCGGCGTGTACGGCGGAGGGGTGGCCGTCCGGCCGGGTGGCACCGGTCCGGGGACCGGGGAAGACCGACTACAGGGGTGCGCGCGTGAGCAGAGTGATCGACGGCCGTTTCGAACTGCTGGAGCGGCTGGGCGGGGGCGGCATGGGGACGGTGTGGCGCGCCCGCGACCTGTCCCTCCACCGCGACGTGGCGCTCAAGGAGGTGCGCCCGCCGGACCCCGCCATGGCCGAGTACGACGCCGAGGGCGCCCGGACCCTGCGCGCCCGGGTGCTGCGGGAGGCCCGCGCCCTGGCCCGGATCACCCACCCCAACGTGGTGACGATCCACCACATCGTGGACGCGGGCGAGGGGACCTTCCCGTGGCTCGTGATGGAGCTGGTCACCGGCGGCACCCTCCAGGACCGGCTCGACCGGGGCACGATGGCCCCCGCCGAGGCCGCCGGGCTCGGGCGCGAGCTGCTCTCGGCCCTGCGCGCCGCCCACGAGCGGGGCATCGAGCACCGTGACGTGAAGCCCGCCAACGTCCTGCTGCGGCCCGACGGGCGGCCGGTCCTCACCGACTTCGGGATCGCGGCGATCCGGGAGTCGACGGCCCTCACCGCCTCGGGATCGATCATCGGGTCGCCCGACTACATGGCGCCCGAGCGCATCCGGGGCGGCGCGAGCGGCCCGGCGGCCGACCTGTGGTCGCTGGCCATGCTGCTGTACGTGGCGGTGGAGGGCCACCACCCGCTGCGCAGGGAGAACACCCTCGCGACCCTCGCGGCGGTCCTCTCCGACGACGTGCCCCCTCCGGTCCGGGCCGGTGCGCTGGGCGGCGTGCTGACGCGCCTCCTCGTGCGGGACCCGGCCGCGCGCCCGGACGCGGAGGAGCTGGACCGCGTGCTGGCCGCCGTCGCGGCGGGGACCCACCGGGACGGGGACGCCGTACGGGACCGGGCGCCGGGCGCCGGGGCCGGGTGGCCGGGCGCCGGGGCCGGGTGGCCGGATGCCGGGGACGGGTGGTCGGGGGGCGGGGAGACGAGGGCGCTCCGGCCGGCACCGGCGGGACCTGTAGGAGGTCCTACGGGACCGGCAGGAGGTTCGGCGGGAGGCCCTACGGGACCGGCGGGGGGCCCGGCAGGAGGCCCTACGGGACCGGCGGGGGCTCCGCCGGGAGGCCCGGCGGGCTTTCCGCCCTTCTCCCCCGCGCCCGCCCCGGCGGCGGTCGCCCCCAAGCGGCACGGACGGCGGTTCGTCGGGGCGGCGGCCGTGGTGGCGGTCCTCGCGGTGGGCGTGCCCGTCGCCCTGAACCGGGACTGGGGCGCGACCGGGCCGGACGGCGGACCGACCGCCGCCGCCCCCTCGGCGCAGGGCCCCGCCGACCGGCGTCCCACGGCGTCGGCGACGCCCGCGAAGGACACGGAGGCCGGGAAGGACACGGAGGCCGGGAAGACCGACCTCCTGACGCCCGCCGGGGCACGGGCCGCCGTCGCCGCCGTCAAGGCGGCCTCGGGCGGCGCCAAGGTCACCAGCTTCGTCGTGTACCCGGAGTACGCCGTGGCCCAGGCGATGGTCAAGGGCAGCACGAAGCGGTACGACCGCTACACGTACCGGGGCGGGGACGTGGCCGTCCGCGAGGGGCCCGGCGGCACCGTCTTCCCGGGCTCGGTCCCGGCCGATCTGGACGCCTTCTCGTGGGACGCCCTGCCGGCGCTCATGAAGCGCGCCGACAAGGAGCTGGGGATCACCAGCCCGACCAGCCGCTATCTGATCGTCACCCCGGCCTCGACGCTCACGGGCGGCGACGCCGGACTGAGCGTCTACCTGTCCGACGCGTACGGCTCCGCCCATCTGACGGCCGACGCCAAGGGCCGGGTGATCACCACCCATCCCCGCGAGGACTGACCGGACGGGTGGACGGGCGCGGTGCCGGGGGACGCGGGCGGACGGGCGGACGCGGGCGGGGCAGGTGCGGGTGGGGCAGGCGCGGGCGGGGGACGCGGGCGGGCGCGGGCCGGGGGCGCCCAACCCGGGAACCGGACCCGCCGATTCCCCCTCCCCGCGCCTGCCCCGCCCCCCGCTTCTTCCCCGCGCTCTTCTCCCCCGGCGGCCCGCGCGTCCGGCCCCGGGCCGGTCAGCGGGCCGCGGCGGCCTCGGCCTCTTCCCGGACGCGGTCGAACTGGGCGCCCATGGCGGCGGAGAGCGCCTGGGCGGCGGAGAGGGGGCGGACCATGACGGTGAACTCGTCGATCCTTCCCCCCTCGTCGAAGTGGAGGAAGTCGCAGCCGTCGATCTCCTTGTCGCCGACCTTCGCGGTGAAGAGGAAGGCGTGGTCGCGGCCGTCCGCGCCCGCGATCTCGCGGACGTAGCGGAAGTCGGAGAAGACGCGGAGGGCGGCGCGCAGGATCGCGGCGGTGACGGCCTTGCCGGAGTAGGGCCGGAAGACGACCGGGCTGGTGAAGACGACGTCCTCGGCGAGCAGGGCCTCGACGGCCTCGGAATCGCGGTTCTCCACGGCGGCGCGGAAGGGGTGCACGGGGCGGCTCCATAGACAACTAGTTGAGTAGGTCTGCCCTCAGCCAACCGCATGGCGCGGGGCCCGTCCAGTGCCCGGGCACGAACGGTCGCACCGGACACGGACACGGACACCCCGGGGGCCCGGCGGAGGCCCGTGCGCCCGGCACCCCGTGGCGGCGGCCCGTGTGCCCGGCACCCCGTGGCGGGGTGCCGGGCACACGGGCGCGGCGGGTCAGCCCGCCACCCTCGCCATCCAGGCCTCGACCTCGTCCGGGGAGCGCGGCAGACCCGCCGACAGGTTCTCGTGGCCGTCGTCGGTGACGAGCAGGTCGTCCTCGATCCGCACGCCGATGCCGCGCCACTCCTCGGGCACGGTCAGGTCGTCGGGCTGGAAGTACAGGCCCGGCTCGACGGTCAGGACCATGCCCGGGACGAGGACGCCGTCGACGTACTCCCCGGTGCGCGCGGCCGCGCAGTCGTGGACGTCCAGGCCGAGCATGTGGCCGGTCCCGGCCATGGTGAAGCGGCGCTGGAGACCGAGGGCGTACGCGCGGTCCGCCGGGCCCTCGACGAACCCCCACTCCACCAGGCGGGCCGCCAGGTGGCGCTGCGCCGCCTCGTGGAAGACGCGGTACGGGGCGCCCGGCCGCACCGCCGCCATCCCGGCCTCCTGGGCCTCGTACACGGCTTCGTACACCCGGCGCTGGACGGGGGTGAAGGTCCCGCTCACCGGAAGGGTGCGGGTCACGTCGGCGGTGTAGAGGGAGCGGGTCTCCACGCCCGCGTCGAGGAGGAGCAGGTCCCCGGGCCGCACCGGTCCGTCGTTCTCCGTCCAGTGCATGATCGTGGCGTGCTCGCCCGCGGCGCAGATCGAGCCGTAGCCGACGGAGTTGCCCTCCAGGCGGGCCCGGCGGAAGAAGGTGCCCTCGATCCAGCGTTCGGACGAGGCGACCGCCCGCGAGAGCTCCCCGACGCAGTCGGTGAAGCCGCGCACGGTGGAGTCGACCGCCTTGCGCATCTCCCCGATCTCCCAGGCGTCCTTGACGAGCCGGAGTTCGCTCAGCGCCTCCTCCAGTTCCGCGTCGCGCTCCTCGTCGGTGGTGACGGCGGCTTCGAGACCCGGGTCGACCCCCCGGACGATCCGGGTCGGCGCGCCGGAGCCGGCGGCCAGGTCCCCGGCGGCGGTGCGGACGTCGCGGCAGGGCAGGCCGAGGACGGCCTCGGCCTCCGCGAGGGAGCGCCGCCGCCCCGTCCACAGCTCGGCCGTGTAGCCGGTCCAGAACTCGTCGTCCTCCCGGCTGTCGCGGGGCAGCTGGTAGCAGTAGGCGTCGTGGCCGCCGTCCGCGCGGGGTTCGAGGACGAGGGCGCCGTCGCGGGCCCGGTCGCCGGTCATGTGCACGTAGCCCGTGTACGGGCGGAACGGGTAGGTGTCGTCGTTGGAGCGGATCTTGAGGTTCCCCGAGGGGATCACCAGGCGTTCGCCGGGGAAGCGGGCGGAGAGCGCGGCACGGCGGCGGGCCGCGTACGGGGCCTGCTCGTCGGGTTCGAGACCGTGCTGCTCCGTGTCCGCCCAGCCCTTCCTCATCAGGGCGGAAAGCTCCTCGGAGACGCCTTCGTAGAGGCCGTTCTTGCGACCCTTCGCCACGTCCTGCACCTTCTTCCGTTTCTTCTCGCGTTTCTTCCGGGGCGCCGTTCCCCGGCCACCGGTCGCCGGCGGTTCCCGGACGGTACTGCCTCCGGGAACCGCCGGTGGCCGGGGTCCGCCACTGGCACGGATCGGACACCCGGGCCGGCGCGGGAGCCGATAATGCGGTCCATGGCGAACGCGAAGCTCGGTGAGGCCCTGCGACTCCTGGGGATCGGTGAACGGGCCCGGCGGGTCTATCCGCACCTTCTGGAACTCGGTCCCGCGCCGCTGTCCGCCATCGGCGCGGCGGCCGGTCTGGAGGGCGCCGAGCTGGCGGCGGCCTACGGCGAGCTGGTCGACGCGGGCCTCGCGAGCGCCGGCGCGGACGCCGGGGACCCGGTGGCGCCCGTGCCGCCGGCGGCGGGGCTGGAGATCCTGGGCCGGCACCGGGCGGCCGAACTGGACGAGTCCCGGATCACGGTCGGCGGGGCGTTCGAGTCGTTCCGGCGGCAGCGGCTGACCGCGTACCACGACGATCTGGTCGAGGTGGTGACCGGCGAGGCGGTCGGCCCCCGGATGCGGCACGCCTGGGCCAGCGCGCGCGAGCAGATCCGTCAGCTGGACTCGCCGCCCTACTTCCCGCTGCCGGGCGCCACCGACGACGCCCTGGCGACCCTGGCGCGCGGGGTGACGCAGCGCGTCGTCTACTCGCAGGCGTCCCTGGAGCACCCGGGGCAGCTGGAGGAGGCGATCGAGCCGTGCGTGGAGGCGGGCGAGCAGGCGCGGGTGCTGCCGTCGGTGCCGGTGAAGCTGGTGATCATCGACGAGTCGTACGCGCTGGTCTCGCTCTCCATCAAGGAGGCCGACGTCCACAACAGCATGCTCGTCGTGCAGCCCTGCGGCCTCCTCTCGGCGCTCGTGGCGCTCTTCGAGCAGGCCTGGCGGAGCGCGCTGCCCCTGCACGGCCGTTCGGTGCGGCCGGCCGGACTGCCGCCCGCCGACCGCCGGCTGCTGCGGCTGCTCGCGGCCGGGGCGAGCGACGACGTCATCGCCCGGGAGATCGGGGTCAGCCGCCGTACGCTCTTCCGCCGGATCCAGGTCCTGATGGCCCGGCTCGGTGCCGGGAGCCGGTTCCAGATGGCGCTCCAGGCGCAGCGCGCCGGGTGGCTGTGACCTACCGGGAGGGGCCCGGCCCGGCGAGGTGCCGCCACAGGAAGGTGTGGAGGAGGGCGCTGTTGTGGGCGGCCTGTTCGTTGTCCCCGGCGCCCGCGTGGCCGCCGCCGGTGTTCTCGTGGAACAGGACGGGGTGGCCGAGCTCCCGGAGCCGCGCGGCCGTCTTGCGGGCGTGGCCGGGGTGGACGCGGTCGTCGCGGGTCGAGGTCGTCAGGAGGACGGGCGGGTAGGTCCGGTCCGCCTCGATCCGGTGGTACGGGGAGAGGTCGCGCAGGTGCGGCAGGTCGGCCCCGTCGTCCGGGTCGCCGTACTCGGCGATCCAGGACGCGCCCGCGAGGAGCCGGTGGAAGCGGAGCATGTCGAGGAGCGGCACCTGGGCGGCGATCGCGCCGAACAGCCGGGGGTACCGGGTGAGCATCGCGCCCATGAGCAGGCCGCCGTTGCTGCCGCCCGTCGCGCCCAGCATGGCCGGGGTGGTGACGCCCCGGGCGACGAGGTCCTCGGCGACGGCCGCGAAGTCCTCGAAGGCGCGCGGCCGTCCGGCGCGCAGCGCGGCCTGGTGCCAGTCCGGACCGTACTCGCCGCCGCCCCGGATGTTGGCGACGGCGTACGTGCCGCCGCGCTCCAGCCAGGCCCGGCCCCGCACGGCGCCGTAGGAGGGGGTGAGGGAGACCTCGAAGCCGCCGTAGCCGTGGAGGAGGGTGGGGCCGGGTCCGGTGGCGGTGCGGTCGGGGCCGATGACGAAGTACGGCACGCGGGTGCCGTCCGGGGAGGTCGCGAAGTGCTGCTCGACCGTCAGGCCGGTGGTGTCGAAGCGGCCCGGGGCCTGCTTGAGGACCTCCGCGTCGCCGCCGATCTCCCCCCGGTGGAGGGTGGAGGGCTGGAGGAACCCGGACACGTCGAGGAAGTACTCGTCGGAGACGTCCGGGTCCGTGCCGGTGGCGTCGGCCTCGGAGAACGGCGGGACCCCGGCGAGGGGTGCGCGGTCCCAGGGGCCCTCCGCGGTCGGGGTGAGGACCTCGATGCGGGTGCTGACGTCGCGCATCGTCCGCAGGATCAGGTGGTGGCGGGTCCAGGAGTACCCGGCGAGGGCGGTCCGGCCGTCGGGCGTGAACAGGACCTCGTGGGTGCGGTCGCCCGCCAGGAAGGCGTCGAAGCCGAACGCGAGGAGGGAACCGGCGCGCCGGCCCAGCCATGCGGACCTGAGGGTGACGACGAGGTGCCGGCGGTGCGCGTCGACGGAGGCGTCGTCGGGCACGTCGATCCGTACGAGCGCCCCGCCGGGCTCCAGGAGGTACGTCTCGCCCCGGAAGAAGTCCGTCGAGCGGCCGACGAACTCCCGCTCGAAGCCGGGCGTGGTGTCGCGGTACCCCCAGACCGCCACGTCCCCGCCCTCGCCCTCGAAGACCTGCTCGGACTCCTCCAGCGGGGTGCCGCGCCGCCACCGGCGGACCGTGCGGGGGTAGCCGGAGTCGGTCAGCGAGCCCGGCCCGGTGTCCGTGCAGACGAAGACGGTGTCGGCGCCGGTCCACCCGATCCCCGTCTTCGCCTCCGGCACGTGGAAGCCGTCCCGGACGAACCGGCGGGTGACGAGGTCGAACTCGCGGACCACCACGGCGTCGCCGCCGTCCCGGGAGAGGCGCACCAGGGCCCGGTCGCGGTCGGGCCGGCGCACGACGGCCCCGTCCCACACCCACTTCTCGTCCTCCTCGGCGGCGAGCGCGTCGACGTCGAGGAGGACCTCCCACGCGGGCTCGTCCTTGCGGTACTCCTCCAGGGTCGTGCGCCGCCACACTCCCCGGACGTGCCCGGCGTCCCGCCAGAAGTTGTAGAGGTGCGGGCCCCGGCGGGTCGTGTACGGGATGCGGTCCGAGGCGTCGAGGACCTCCCGCAGGCGCTCCTTCAGCGGGGCGAAGCCCGGATCGGCGGTCAGGGCCTCCGCCGTCTCGGCGTTCCGCTCGGCCACCCACGCGAGGGCGGCGTCGCCGGAGACCTCTTCCAGCCACAGGTACGGGTCGTCATCGCTCATCCCCGTATTGTGCGGGACCGGCGCGCGGGGCCGGAGGGGCCGCCGGAGCCCGGGCGCGCGGGGCGGGGCGGGGCTCTCCCGGGCGGAGCGGCGGGAAGATCCACGCCCCCGCCACGGTTGGTAGAAGCGTGAACTTTTTCGAGGCCGACAAGTCCGCGGGAACGGCGGCGCCGGCGGGCGTCCGCGCGGTGGACGCCGTCGTGGTCGGCGCCGGGCAGGCGGGCCTCTCCGCCGCCTTCCACCTGCGGCGCGCCGGACTGGAGCCGGACCGGGACTTCGTCGTCCTCGACCACGCGCCGCGCCCGGGCGGCGCCTGGCAGTTCCGGTGGCCGTCCCTCACGTACGGGAAGGTCCACGGGATGTACGCGCTGCCGGGCATGGAGCTGACCGGCGCGGACCCCGACCGCCCCTCCTCGGAGGTGATCGGCGCCTACTTCGACGCGTACGAGCGGAACTTCGGCCTGCGGGTCCACCGGCCCGTGGACGTCACCGCCGTCCGGGAGGGCGAGGGCGGCAGGCTCCGGGTCGAGAGCTCGGAAGGCGTGTACGGGACCCGCGCCCTGATCAACGCGACCGGCACCTGGGACCGGCCCTTCTGGCCGCGCTACCCGGGCCAGGAGACCTTCCGGGGCCGTCAGCTGCACACCGCCGGCTACCCGGGCCCCCGGGAGTTCGCCGGGCAGCGGGTGCTCGTGGTGGGCGGCGGCGCCTCCGGCACCCAGCACCTGATGGAGATCGCGGAGGTCGCGGCCGGGACGTTCTGGGTGACCCGGCGCGAGCCCGTCTTCCGCGAGGGCCCGTTCGGGGAGGAGGAGGGGCGGGCGGCCGTCGCGCTCGTGGAGGAGCGGGTACGGCGCGGGCTGCCCCCGGAGAGCGTCGTCTCGGTCACCGGCCTCCTCCTCGACGACAGGGTCCGGGCGGCGCGCGAGCGCGGGGTCCTGGACCGGCTCCCGATGTTCGACCGGATCACCCCGACCGGGGTGGCCTGGGACGACGGCCGGACGGTCGACGTGGACGTGATCCTGTGGGCGACCGGCTTCCGGGCCGCGATCGACCACCTGGCGCCGCTGCGGCTGCGGGAACCGGGCGGCGGCGTCCGGCTGGAGGGGACGCGCGCGGTGCGGGACGAGCGCGTCCACCTGGTGGGGTACGGCCCCTCGGCCTCGACGATCGGCGCCAACCGGGCCGGGCGGGCGGCCGTCTCCGGCGTCCGCCGGCTCCTGGAGCGCGCACCGGCCGCCGCCCCGGCGGGCTGAGCGGCCCTCCCGCTCCCTCCCGGCCGGTGCGCCCGGCCCCGGCGGGACGGTCCGGTCCGGTCGGCGCGCCCGGCTCCGGTCCGGCAAGACGGTCCGGTCCCGTGCGGTGGGGCGGTCCGGTCCGGCGGGACGGTCCGCCGCCTCAGCCCTTCTCCGCGCTCCGGTTGGCGTTGAACTCGGCCACGTTGACCCGGTGGGACGCGTAGTCGGCGGTGAACCGGGTGTCGCCCGGCGCCACGGTGACGAAGTAGAGCCAGTCCCCGTCCGCCGGGCGGATCACCGCGTCCAGGGCCTGGTCCCCCGGGTTGCCGATGGGCGCCGGGGGCAGGCCCTTGTGCGCGTAGGTGTTGTACGGGCTGGTCGACCGGGTCTCCCGGTACGTGGTGTCCACGGTGCTGCGGCCCAGCGCGTAGTTGAGGGTCGAGTCCATCTGGAGGGGCATGCCCCGGGCGAGGCGGTTGTGGACGACCCGGGCGACCTTGGCCATGTCGTCCGGGTTGTCGGCCTCCGCCTGGACGATGCTGGCCGCGACGACCGTCTCGTACACGCTCAGCCCGTGGGCGCGGGCGCCCTCGGCGACCTTCGCGGTGCCGAACCGGGCGCGCGCCGTGTCCACCATGGACCGCAGCAGGTCCCGGGGGTCGGTGGCCCGGAGGACCGGGTAGGTCGCCGGGAAGAGGTACCCCTCGGGGTTGCCCCGGGCCTCGGCGGGCAGCGGGAGCGCGGCGCCGGCCGCCGTCGCGGTCTTCCGGGCGGTTCCCCGGGGCAGGCCGAGCGCCCGGTCGACGGCCGTGTAGACCTGGGCCGACCGCCAGCCCTCCGGGACGAGCAGGGGGCGGGGGCGTTCGGGGGCCGGTCCGCCGCGTGCGAGCAGCAGCGGCACGGCGACCGCGGCGGCCACGGCGAGGACGGCCCCGAGGAGGAGCGCCACGCGGCCCCGCCGGGTGAGACGGGGGCGGCGGGGCGGCCGGGGAAGGGAGGGACGGCGCGGGGGCGCGTACGGGGACGGCGACCGGTACGTCATGGGCGCACGCTAACCCGGCCCGTACGAAAATCGGGGGAACCCGTGCACGCGGCGGTCGCCGGTCCCCCGGGACGGAGGATCACCCGGTCCGGCGGACGGCGTCCGCCGGGGGGACGTCCTCCGGTGCCGTGCGGGCGTCCCTGCGGACCAGGGCGGCGTACCGCCCGTCCAGGGCGAGCAGTTCCTCGTGCGTCCCGCGCTCCATGATCCGGCCCTCCTCCAGGACGACGATCTGGTCGGCGTCGCGGACGGTGGAGAGGCGGTGGGCGATGGTGAGGGTGGTGCGGCCGGCCGAGAGGGCGTCGATGGCCCGCTGCACGGCGTGTTCCGTACGGGTGTCGAGGGCGCTGGTGGCCTCGTCGAGGATCAGTACGGGCGGATCGCGCAGGATGGTGCGGGCGATGGCGAGGCGCTGTTTCTCCCCGCCCGAGAAGCGGTGGCCGCGCTCGCCGACCAGGGTGTCGTAGCCGTCGGGGAGCGCGGCGATGTGGTCGTGGATGTGGGCGGCGCGGGCGGCGGCCTCGATCTCCTCGTCGGTGGCGTCCGGTTTGGCGAAGCGGAGGTTGTCGGCGACGGAGGCGTGGAAGAGGTACGTCTCCTGGGAGACGACGCCGACCGCGCGGGCGAGGGTGTCGAAGTCCAGGTCGCGCACGTCGACCCCGTCGAGGGTGACGCGTCCGTCGGTGACGTCGTACAACCGGGGCACGAGGTGGCCGAGGGTGGACTTGCCGGAGCCGGTGGGGCCGACGACGGCCAGGCTGCCGCCGGCGGGGACGGTCAGGTCGACGGCGTCCAGGGTCGGGCGGCCGGGCGCTGCGGGGTCGTACCGGAACTCGACCTTCTCGAAGGAGATCTCGCCGCGGACCTCGGGCAGCCGGACCGGTTCGGCGGGCTCGGTGATGTCCACGGGCAGGTCGAGGTACTCGAAGATGCGCTGGAAGAGCGCGAGGGAGGTCTGCATCTGCACACCGGTGGAGAGCAGGCTGACGGCGGGCCGGAAGAGGCCCTGCTGGAGCGAGACGAAGGCGACGAGGGTGCCGAGGGAGATCGTGGTGCCGCCCGGGCCGGTCGCCAGGCCCGCGGCCCAGTAGATCAGGGCGGGCATGGCGGCCATGACGATGCCGATGGTGGACATCCGCCAGCGCCCGGCCATGGAGGAGCGCACCTCCAGGTCGACCAGGCGCTCGGACTCCTCGGCGAAGGACCGGGTCAGGGAGTCGGAGCGGCCCATCGTGCGGCCGAGGAGGATTCCGCTGACCGAGAGGGACTCGGTGACGGTCGCGGCCATGGCGGCCATCTGCTTCTGCCGCTGGGTGGTGATCTTCTTCCGTTCGCGGCCGACGCGGCGGCTGATCCAGACGAAGACCGGCAGGAGGAGCAGGGAGACGAGGGTGAGCCGCCAGTCGAGGGCGAGCATGGCGACGACGGTCGCGACGACGGCGGTCAGGTTGGAGACGAGGGAGGTGGCCGTGGAGGTCACGGTCGCCTGCATGCCGCCGATGTCGTTGGCGATGCGGGACTGGACCTCGCCGGTGCGCGTGCGCGTGAAGAAGGCGAGCGACATCCGCTGGAGCCGCTCGTAGACGGCGGTGCGCAGGTCGTGCATGACGCGCTGGCCGACGGTGGTCGAGACGAGGGTCTGGAGCACGCCGAAGACGCTGGTCAGGACGGCGGTGGCGATCATGCCGAGGGCGAGCAGGCTGAGCAGCCCGGTGCGGCCCTGGGGGATGGCGACGTCCAGGATCTCCCTGAGCAGGAACGGCGAGGCGACCGAGACGAGCGAGGAGGCGCCGACCAGGAGGCCGACGAGCGCGAGGCGCGCGCGGTAGGGGCGGAAGAGCCTCAGGATGCGCCGCACCTGGGCGGGCTCCTTCGGTTCTCCCGGGTCACGGGGCGGTGGTGTCCATTCGGACCGGTCGTGGGGGCGCATGGGCTCCTTCGGAGGGTTCGGTGTCGAACAGAGCTTAGCTCACTGTTACCTACCCTCACAATGAACTGCGTCCTGATATTGTTCCCGTATGAATACCCCCGACCGTACGAGTGACGCCGACCGTACGAGCGGTCCCGGCCCCGCGAGCGACCCCTGCTCCGCGAGCGACTCCGGCCCCGGCCCCGCGCACCGCTGCGGCCGTCCCGGCGGACCGGGCCGCGCGGAGGGCGCGGACCGGGCGGGCGGGACCGACGCCGACGGCCTCCTCGCCGAACAGCTGCTGCGGCTCACCCGCCGTCTGCACCGCATCCAGAAGCGTCATCTGGAGCCGGTCGGCATCACCCCCGCGCAGTCCCGGCTCCTCCGCACGGTCGCGTCCTTCGGGGAGCCGCCCAGGATGGCCGACCTGGCGGCCCGCCTGGAGGTCGTCCCCAGGGCGGTGACCAGCCTCGTCGACGGTCTGGAGGCGGCCGGCCGGGTGCGCCGGGCTCCCGACCCGGACAACCGGCGCGTGATCAGGATCGAGCTGACCGACGCGGGCCGCGCCACGCTGCGGGAGCTGCGCAACGCGCGCCGGGCCGCCGCGGAGGACATCCTTGATCCACTGACCGTCGACCAGCGCGAGGTCCTCGGAGGACTGCTGTCCGCCCTGGTGTCCCCCGGACCGGAGGGCGGCTGCTGACCCTCCGGGCACGGGCCGCGCCGAAGGGGAGCCCGACATGCCGCTGCTGGAACCGAACCCCCGGACCCTGCGCCCCGGCGGGAAGCGGACCCCCGCCCCGGACCGCGTGCCGGAACTCAGGGCCGGGGGGACGCCCCGGCGGCTGCGCGAGGAGCTGACCGAGCTGCTCGGCCCCGGGAAGGTCCTGTCGAAGGTCTCCGACCTGGTCCGCTACGCCTCGGACGCGAGCCCCTACCGCTTCGTCCCGCAGGTCGTCGTGGTCGCCGAGGACATCGACGACGTCTCCACCGTCCTGTCGTACGCGCGCGGCAAGGGCCGCGCGGTGGTCTTCCGGGCCGCCGGCACCAGCCTCAACGGGCAGGCGCAGGGCGAGGACGTCCTCGTGGACGTGCGCCGCCACTGGGCGGGCGTGGAGGTCCTGGACGGCGGCGCCCGGGTCCGGGTCCGCCCCGGCACCACCGTCGCGCGGGTCAACGCGGCCCTCGCCCCGTACGGCCGCGTCCTCGGACCCGACCCCGCCAGCGCGATCGCCTGCACGGTCGGCGGGGTGGTCGCCAACAACGCCTCGGGGATGACGGCGGGCACCGCCCGCGACTCGTACCGGACCGTCGCCTCGCTCACCGTCGTCCTGCCGGGCGGCACCGTGGTCGACACCGGGGACCCGCGCGCCGACGAGGAGCTGGCGCGGGCCGAGCCGAAGCTCTGCGCGGAACTGCTCGCGCTGAAGGCGGAGATCGAGGCGGACGCCGGGCTGACCGCGCGCATCCGGGCCAAGTACGCCCTCAAGAACACCAACGGCTACCGGCTCGACGCCTTCCTCGACGGGAACACGCCCGTCGAGGTCCTGCGGGGCCTCATGGTCGGTTCCGAGGGCACCTTCGGCTTCATCTCCGAGGTCGTCCTCGACACCCTGCCGCTGGACCGCGAGGTCTCCACGGCCCTGCTCCTCTTCCCCTCGCTCCCGGCCGCCGCCGCGGCCGTGCCCCTGTTCGGCGGGGCCGGGGCGCTCGCCGTCGAGCTGATGGACGGCAACACCCTGCGGGCCTCGGCCGGCGCGGCGGGCGGACCCGCCGACTGGGCGGAACTGCCACGGGGGACGGCGGCGCTCCTGGTCGAGTTCCGGGCACCGGACGCGGCGGCCCTGGAGGCGTACGAGCGGGCGGCGGAGGAGATCCTGGCCGGGCTCGGCACGGTCGCCCCCGTGGCGTCCGCGGAGAACGCGTTCACCCGCGACCCGGAGCGGATCGCCGGGTACTGGCGGGCCCGCAAGGCGTTCGTGGCGGCGGTCGGCGGCTCGCGCCCCTCGGGCACGACCCTGATCACCGAGGACTTCGCGGTGCCGCCGGACCGGCTCGCGGAGGCCTGCGCCGCGCTGCTCGACCTCCAGGACCGGCACGGCTTCGACGCGGCCGTGGCCGGGCACGCGGCCCACGGGAACCTGCACTTCCTGCTCGCCTTCGACGCCGGCGACCCCTCCGACGTCGAGCGGTACGCCGCCTTCATGGACGAGTTCTGCGGGCTCGTCGTGGAGCGCTTCGACGGCTCGCTGAAGGCCGAGCACGCCACCGGCCGCAACATCGCGCCCTTCCTGGAGCTGGAGTGGGGGCCGGAGGCGACCGAGCTGATGTGGCGGATCAAGGAGGCCGTCGACCCGGACGGAATCCTCGCGCCCCGGATCGTCCTGGACCGCGACCCGCAGGCCCACCTGCGCGGCCTGAAGACGATCCCCGCGGTGGAGCGGATCGCCGACCCGTGCATCGAGTGCGGGTTCTGCGAACCGGTGTGCCCCAGCCGCGACCTGACGACCACTCCGCGCCAGCGGATCGTGCTGCGCCGGGAGATGCTGCGGCAGAACGACGGCTCGCCGGTCGAGACCCGCCTCCTGGAGGCGTACGGGTACGACGCCGTCGACACCTGCGCCGGGGACTCCGTGTGCGCGTCGGCCTGCCCGGTGGGCATCGACACGGGCGCCCTGATGCGGGAGTTCCGGCACGAGCGGCACTCCCCGCGCGAGGAGCGGATCGCCGCCCTGGCCGCGAAGGACTTCCGTCTCGTGGAGGCCTCGGCACGGCTCGCCGTCGCCGCCGCGGACCGGATCGGCGACCGGGTCCTGGCCTCGGTGACCGGGCTCGCCCGCAGGGCGGTCGGCCCCGGCCTCGTACCGGAGTGGCTTCCGGAGATCCCGGGCGCCGCGGCGCGGCGGCTGCCCCGCACCCACCGGCCGGCGGCGGCCGCCGTCTACTATCCGGCCTGTGTGAACCGCGTCCTCGGCAACCCGGACGGCGAACCCGGGCCCTCGCTGCCGGAGGCGGTCGTCGCGGTGTCGGCGCGGGCCGGGCGGCCGGTGTGGATTCCGGACGACGTGGCCGGCACCTGCTGCGCGACGATCTGGCACTCCAAGGGGTACGGGCGGGGCAACGAGGTGATGGCGAACCGCATCGTCGAGGCGGCCTGGGGATGGACGGCGGGCGGAAGGCTGCCGCTCGTGGTGGACGCCTCCTCGTGCGCGCTCGGCATCGCGCGCGAGGTGGTGCCGTACCTGACGGAGGAGAACCGGACGCTGCACGCGGAACTGACGGTGGTGGACTCGCCGGTGTGGGCGGCGGACGAACTCCTCCCCCGGCTCCGGGTGCGCCGCCGGGCCGGGTCCGCCGTGGTGCACCCGACGTGTTCGGCGCTGCGCCTGGGCGACGGGGAGAAGCTGACCGAGGTGGCCCGGGCCTGCGCGGAGGAGGTCGTGGTCCCGGCCGACGCGGGGTGCTGCGCCTTCGCGGGCGACCGGGGCATGCTGCACCCGGAACTGACGGCCTCGGCGACGGCCCGCGAGGCGGCCGAGGTCACCGCCCGGCCGTTCGACGCGCACTTCTCGGCCAATCGGACGTGCGAGATCGGGATGGAGCGGGCGACGGGCCGGCCCTACGCGTCGGTGCTGCTCGCCCTGGAGCGCGCCACCCGGCCCTGATCCGCCGCCGGGCCCCTCGTCCGCCGGTCGCGGGCCCCCCGCCCGGGCGGCGAGGGGCCCTTCGTCCGTTCGGGTGAGGCACGGAGTCCGGTGCGGTTCCGCCCGGGGTCCGGAACAGTACAGTCCGGTCATCCGTCTCCCGTGTCCTGCCGGCACCCTTGCGGGCCGTGGGCCGCCGGGGCCAGGGTCCTGTGCGGGATTCATGAAACGGCCGTGCCCACAGCTCCGGGAGGTTCCATGAACGAGCAGACACCGCGCACTCCGAGCCGCCGTACGGTCCTCAGGACCACGGCGGGGGCCGCCGGAGCGGGGCTCGGTCTCGCCGCCGGTGCCGGAACCGCCCATGCCGCTCCCGCCGCCCCGTCCGCCCCCGCCGCCGCGCCGGAGCGGCGGGGCGCCACCATGGCCGGGGTCCCCTTCGAGGGCCGTTCCACGGTCCGGGTGGGCATCGTCGGTTTCGGCAACCGGGGCGCCGCCATGATCGGTCACTTCCTCGCCCACTCCTGGGTGCGGGTGGTCGCCGTCTGCGACCCGGTGCGCGAGAAGGCCGAGCGGGCCGCCGCGCAGGTCGTCGCCGCCGGCCGGCCGGCCCCCGCGCTGTACGCCAACGGCGAGGAGGACTACGCGAACCTGTGCGCCCGGACCGACCTCGACTTCGTGTACGTGGCGACCCCCTGGGACAGCCACCACGCCGTCGCCCGGACCGCGCTCCTGAACGGCAAGCACGTCGGCGTGGAGTGCCCGCTCGCGATGGAGCTGGACCAGCTGTGGGAGCTGGTCGACCTGTCGGAGCGGACCCGCCGCCACTGCCTGCAGCTGGAGAACTGCTGTTACGGCCGGAACGAGATGCGGGTCCTGCGGATGGCGCACGCGGGGAAGTTCGGCGACCTCCTGCACGGGGCGGGGGCGTACAACCACGACCTGCGCGCCCTGCTGTTCTCGCCGACGTACTACGAGGGGCCCTGGCGCCGGCTGTGGCACACGCGGCTGCGCGGCGACCTCTACCCCAACCACGGCTTCGGCCCGGTCGCGAACTACATGGACATCAACCGGGGCGACCGGGCGGTGAGCATCAGCAGCTTCGGCACCCCGGCCCTCGGACTGGCCGAGTACCGCGCGGAGCACGTGCCGGCGGGCGATCCGAGCCGGAAGGAGACGTACGTCGGGAGCGACCGGACGATCAGCCTGGTGCAGACGGCCAGGGGCCGGGTGATCCGTCTGGAGCACGACGTCTCCACCCCGCACCCGTACAGCAGGGTCAACAGCCTGGGCGGCACCCGGGGCGTCTTCGAGGACTACCCGGCCCGGATCTACCTGGAGCCGGACCACAAGGACGACCAGTGGGGGGACTTCTCCGCGTACGCGGCCGACTTCGACCACTGGCTGTGGAAGGAGCACGCCAACCCGCCGGGCGGACACGGCGGAATGGACTACATCATGGTCTACCGCCTGCTGCAGTGCCTCCAGAAGGGCCTGGTGCCGGACTTCGACGTGTACGACGCCGCCACCTGGTCGGCCCCGGTGCCGCTGAGCCACGCCTCGATCAGGGCCGGCGGGGCGCCGCAGGAGATCCCCGACTTCACCCGGGGCGAGTGGCGCGGGGCCCGTCCGGGCGTGGACTCGGTGAAGCCCCGCTGAGACGCCGTGCCCGGCCCCCCGTACGGGAGGGGGCCGGGCACGGTCCCGTTCAGCAGCGGCGCAGGTCCCGGGTGACGGTGCCCTGGACCGTCGTCAGGGTCCGGTCGTAACAGCCCCCGGAGCCGTGCAGCCGGTAGCGCTCGGTCGTGGTGCCGACGGCGTGCCGCTCCTCGCGCGGCACGCCGGTGGTGTACGTCGCGTCGCCGGTGTACGTGTGGTCCAGGCGGGACCGGGACGGGTGCCGTCCGTCGCGCAGGACGAGGGTGTCGGCGTGGTCGCCGAGCGCGAGGACCGTCCGCAGCCGGTCGCCGGCCCCGATCGTGGTCTCCCCGTCCATGGTGTACACGCGGTCGGTACGGGTGACGGTGCGTCCGGTGGTCACGGTCTCCCGGTCGGTCCAGCGGGCGGTGAGCGCGTCCGGGTTCTCCCCCTCGCCCCAGCGGTGGACGGAGGTGTGCCCGACGGCCCGGGTGACGGTCGTGGAGACACGGCCGTGCGAGGTGTTCAGGTGGCCGGCGACGGTGAGCCGGTGGCCGGCGGTGGTGTCGAGCCGGTGCGGGGCGTCCCCGGAGCCGGCCGTGTACACGGAGGAGTCGCGCGGGGCGGTCTCCTCGTGGCGGTCGAGGCCGCCGGTGACGACCCGGCTGCCCTCGTCCTGCCAGAGGAGGACGTTGGCGGGCGTGGACCAGCCCGGCCGGTCGGCCGGAACGCCGGCGACGGTGACCTCCACGCGGTGGGGACGCCCGTCGTTGAGGACGGCGGCGAAGGGCGTCAGGTCGTAGACGACCGGCTGGACGTCGAAGGCACGGGGTCCTGGGGTGACGTACCAGAGGAAGGGGTTGGACCAGCCGCCGGTCCAGACCGTCGGGAAGGGGGCGGCGATGCCGGCGAGTCGCCCGTCCACGGAGACCCGGACCTCGCGGTGCGGTCCGCCGGCCGTCCGGCAGGAGTAGGGCGCGGCGTCGGGGACGGAGAGGTACCAGTACTCCTCGCAGCCGCCGCCCGAACCGGTGGCGTACACCTCGGCGAGGACGCGTTCGGTGTTGCGCGGGGTGGTGAGGGTGGAGCCGGTGAGCGGGAGCACCCGGTCGGGGGTGCCGGCGGCGGGCTTCACGCGGCCCCCGGCGGTGTGGAAGGCGAGGGTGACGCGGACGTCGAGGACACCGGTGTACGTCTCGTTCACGACGTTGCCGATCAGCATCTCGACGGGCTGCGGGCGGCTGAGGGTGTCGCGGTAGCGGGTGACGTCCTTCTCGACCGACCAGGTGATGCCGTCGGGCGAGGGCTGGGGCGTGGAGGTGCGCAGGATCTCGACGCCGCCGACGGTGACGTACCCGAGCCGGTCGTACTGGCGGCCCTTGACCGCGCCTTCGAGGCGCAGGACGACCTTGTTCCAGCGGGTGCCGCACTTCTCCGGCGGGGTGTAACTCCCCCGGTACGGGGTGAAGTCGCGGAACCGCGCGGCGGCGAGGGTGACCTCGCAGCCGGGGGTTCCGGGGGTGTCGACGGGCGGGGCGGCGGTGACCGGGTCGTGCCAGTCGGTGGTGAACTCGGCCGGGGGCGTCGGGCCGTCCGGCACCCCGGCGGTCGCCGGCTGGGCGGTGAACAGCGCGCCGGCGGCCAGCAGCAGCGCTCCGACCGCCCTCGTGATCCTGAGTGTTCTCATGGGGCGGAAGTGAAGCGCGGGGGACGCGGCCGGTCCAGAGGGCGATGGGCGGACATGGCGCGATCTGTCCCCGGAAGGGAAAATCGACTCCTCTTCCCGGTGGGGGCGGTGAACCTTCCACGGCTCAGGACGCCGCCGCCCGGGTGCGGAGCGGGGCCGTGGGGAGGTTCCCGGGTGGGACGGCCGGGTGGGACGCGGCCGGGCGCCGGGCCTTCGGCCGCCGGGTCCACGAGCACCGCCACGAGCACCGCCACGCCCCGGGCTCACGCCCACCGGGCGGTGCACAGGACGCATCCCTCCCAGTGCGGCAGGGCGGTCAGGACGCGGTGCCGGGCGCAACTGGCCGTCAGCGCCTCCTCCTCGGCCGGGAACGACGAAGCCGGCCGAGGAACGGAACGGGGGGAGACCGGGGCGATCAGGGCGCGCAGGCTCCGGAGGTGCTCCGGGGCGAGGGCGGGCTCGTAGTCCAGCTCGTCCCAGCGGTGGCGGCGGGCGGCGAGGTCGACGACGGCGAGGACGAACTCCTTGTTCCGCCGCGCTTCCACGGGGTCCGCGCCCCAGTCGATGCCGGTGACGTCGAAACCGGCCGCGCCGCGACCGATGACGTTCTGGTCCTGCAGCGCGAGCAGCGCCGCGAAGCGGTAGTCCCACGGCCGGGCCGCGAGGTCGGAGACGGCCAGCATGAGCACGTCGAGGAGGGCCGCCGTGCTGCCGTTGCCCAGCGACAGCCACGTGTCCTCGCCGCCGAAGAAGTTGCCCATCCGCCCCTGCCCTCCACGGGAACGGCCGCCGCCCGGCGGGTTCGGCCGCGTGAGCGTCACGGCCCTCCCGGGGCCGTGCCTCGTCGTCCTCCTGTGACGACGGCGGCGGCAGCGGCACGGTTCCCGGCCCTCCGAGGGGGCTGAGGGGGCCTGGGGGTCCCGGGGGCCCGATCCCGTCCGCCCCGCGCCGCCACCGGCCCCTCTCCCCCGCCGCCACCGGGCTTCCCCCCTCGGGACGGGGGTCCCCCCTCCGCCACCGGCGGACCACTACCTGCCCCCACCGGCCCGCCCGCGCCCACCGGCGACCCCTCCCGCGCCGCCACCGGGCTGTCCCCCGCTTCCGGTCCTTCCCCGGCCGCCGACGGGCGGGTACCCCGACGGGCCCGTGGAAGAGAGGGTCCTGTTCCTCCTCCGGCTGCCGGAGATCTACTCCTTCTGCCGTGCCCGCCCGCAGGAGGAGTACCTCGCCGGCGACGCGCAGGCCGGGGCGCTCCTCGGGGAGCTGGGAGAGGCCGTGTACATCATGCGCATCTCCCTCCCCTCCTCCCCGACCCCGCCTGCCCCGGCGGCATCTCCGCGCGGGAGGCCGAACAACGGCTGCGGGCCGTCTCCGACCGCTACCGCGCCCGCCCCGACCACCCCCTGGCCGCCAAAAAGGACCCGGCCGCCGGAGCGGGAGAGGACGGACCCTGATGAGCGCCGGAGCGGCCCGGGGACGGGGGCGGGGCGCGGGGGCCAGCCCATCGTGCGCCCCCGCCCCACCCGCGGGCCCACCCCGGCCCCGTGTCGACACCACCGGGAGCCCGCCGACAAGCCGCCGGCCTTCGACCGCGAAGCTCCGCACGGCCCGCAACGTCGTTGAACGCCGCTCCGGGCCGTGCGGAGCTTCGCGGTGCGCGGCGGACGCCGCGTACGCGGCGCCGTGGCGGTCCCGGCACGGCGGACCGGGCCCCGTCCGCACGCGTGGGGGCCGCACCGGAAGATCCGGTGCGGCCCCCACGCGTACGGACGGGGCTATATGTAGCCGAGCGCGGAGGCCCCGCCGATCCCGCCCAGCAGCATGAAGGCGGGCATGAGGACCTTGAGCTCGACCCAGCTGCCGGCCCGGAAGCGCATGCCCTTGGGCGGGCCGACCGGGTACCAGCGCTTGCGGCCGACGGGTATGGGCCAGAGGATCGGGCAGCCGGAGACCGTCAGGGCGTCGCCGATGTCGTGGACGAGGGCGCCGAGGACGATCGGCAGTCCGAGCCACAGGTACTCCTGGCCGGGGCCGGTGAAGAACCAGTTCGCGCCGTTGCCGGGGTCGTCGAGGACGTCCGCCATGATCCAGGCGCCGGCCGCGCCGAGCAGCCAGACCAGGACGTCGCTGGAGACCCGGGCGGCCCGCCAGAGCAGGCCCTCCACGGCGAGGACCAGGTGGACGAAGAGGATCGCGAGGACCGCCCACCGGCCGCCGGAGACCGCGGCGGCGGAGCACCCCGCGCCGACCAGGACCGCCCAGAGCCAGGTGTGGGTGAGGGTCCGGTGGCCGCCGGTCCTGCGGGGGTCGGCCTTGGAGCGGGTGGCCTTGTAGACGGCGTACGACAGCTTGTCGACGATCTCGCACAGCCACTTGGAGAGGGGTCCGAAGGAGCGCGAGATGGTCGCGGACTTGTGGTCCAGGTCCGGGGCGAGTGCGGCGCCCGCGCAGATGAGCGCGCCGGCGACGAGGACCGGCCAGGGCATCGGGCGGTCGAAGGCCGCCGCGGCCGCCCCGACGCCCAGCCAGGCCGCCGCTCCGGACAGTGAGTGCGCCGGTCCCATCATGAGTGACCCGCCCCGTTTCTCCCCTGCCGGATCGTTCGGTTGACGTCCGGTCGACGGACGAGCCTACCGCCGGTGATCACCGCTGCCGACGGCCGGTTCCCTCATCCGGACGGAATCCAGGCAAGATGGGAGGGTGACCCTTATCGATCAGCTTCCGCCGACCGCCGACCCCGACGCCCTCTTCGAGGCCTTCTCCTCCTGGGCCGAGGAGCGCGGCATCACGCTCTACCCGGCCCAGGAAGAGGCGCTGATCGAGGTCGTCTCCGGGGCCAACGTGATCCTGTCCACCCCCACCGGGTCGGGAAAGTCGCTGGTCGCGGCGGGCGCGCACTTCACGGCGCTGGCGAACGACCAGGTGACCTTCTACACCGCGCCGATCAAGGCCCTGGTGTCGGAGAAGTTCTTCGACCTGTGCAAGCTCTTCGGCACCGAGAACGTGGGCATGCTGACCGGCGACGCCTCCGTGAACGCGGACGCCCCGGTGATCTGCTGCACGGCGGAGGTCCTCGCCTCGATCGCGCTGCGGGACGGCAAGTACGCCGACATCGGCCAGGTCGTCATGGACGAGTTCCACTTCTACGCCGAGCAGGACCGCGGCTGGGCCTGGCAGATCCCGCTGCTCGAACTCCCCCAGGCGCAGTTCGTCCTGATGTCGGCGACGCTCGGCGACGTGTCGATGTTCGAGAAGGACCTGACCCGGCGCACGGGCCGGCCGACCTCGGTGGTCCGTTCGGCGACCCGGCCGGTGCCGCTCTCGTACGAGTACCGGCTCACCCCCATCACGGACACGCTGACGGAGCTCCTGGAGACGAAGCAGGCTCCCGTCTACATCGTGCACTTCACCCAGGCGCAGGCCGTCGAGCGCGCGCAGTCGCTGATGAGCATCAACATGTGCACGCGGGAGGAGAAGGACAGGATCGCCGAGCTGATCGGCAGTTTCCGCTTCACCACCAAGTTCGGCCAGAACCTCTCGCGGTTCGTGCGCCACGGCATCGGCGTGCACCACGCGGGCATGCTGCCGAAGTACCGGCGGCTCGTGGAGAAGCTGGCCCAGGCCGGTCTGCTGAAGGTGATCTGCGGGACGGACACGCTCGGCGTGGGCGTGAACGTGCCGATCCGCACGGTGCTCTTCACGGCCCTGACGAAGTACGACGGCAACCGGGTGCGCACGCTGCGCGCCCGTGAGTTCCACCAGATCGCGGGCCGGGCGGGCCGGGCCGGCTTCGACACGGCGGGGCTGGTCGTCGCGCAGGCGCCCGAGCACGTCATCGAGAACGAGAAGGCGCTCGCGAAGGCCGGCGACGATCCGAAGAAGCGCCGCAAGGTGGTCCGCAAGAAGGCCCCGGAGGGTTTCGTCGCCTGGAGCGACACGACCTTCGAGAAGCTGATCGCGGCCGAGCCGGAGCCGCTGACGTCCCGCTTCAAGGTCACCAACATCATGCTCCTCTCGGTGATCGCCCGGCCGGGCAACGCCTTCGAGGCGATGCGCAAGCTCCTGGAGGACAACCACGAGCCCCGCAAGGCGCAGCTGCGGCACATCCGCCGGGCCATCGCGATCTACCGGTCGCTGCTCGACGGCGGCGTGGTGGAGCAGCTGGACGAGCCGGACGCCGAGGGCCGCACGATCCGCCTGACGGTCGACCTCCAGCAGGACTTCGCGCTCAACCAGCCGCTGTCGACGTTCGCGCTCGCCGCGTTCGACCTGCTCGACCCCGAATCCCCCTCGTACGCCCTGGACATGGTGTCCGTCGTCGAGTCGACGCTCGACGACCCGCGCCAGATCCTCGCCGCCATGCAGAACAAGGCGCGCGGGGAGGCCGTGGGGCGGATGAAGGCGGACGGCGTCGAGTACGAGGAGCGGATGGAGCGGCTCCAGGAGATCTCGTACCCGAAGCCGCTGGAGGAGCTGCTCTGGCACGGGTACGAGGTCTACCGGAAGTCGCACCCGTGGGTCGGGGACCACCCGGTGTCGCCGAAGTCGGTCGTCCGCGACATGTACGAACGGGCGCTGACCTTCACCGAGTTCACCTCCTGGTACGAGCTGGCGCGGACCGAGGGCATCGTCCTGCGGTACCTGGCGAGCGCGTACAAGGCGCTCGACCACACCATCCCGGACGACCTGAAGACCGAGGACCTGGAGGACCTGATCGCCTGGCTGGGCGAGATGGTGCGGCAGGTGGACTCCTCGCTGCTCGACGAGTGGGAGCAGCTCGCCAACCCGGAGGTGCAGACGGCCGAGGAGGCCCAGGAGAAGGCCGACCAGGTCAAGCCCGTCACGGCGAACGCCCGTGCCTTCCGGGTCCTGGTGCGCAACGCCATGTTCCGCCGGGTGGAGCTGGCCGCCCTGGACAACGTGGACGCGCTCGGCGAGCTGGACGCGGAGTCCGGCTGGGACGCGGACGCGTGGGGCGAGGCGATGGACGCGTACTGGGACGAGTACGACGACCTCGGCACGGGCCCGGACGCGCGCGGCCCGAAGCTGCTCGCCATCGAGGAGGACGCGGCGCACGGTCTGTGGCGCGTCCGGCAGACCTTCGCCGACCCCAACGGCGACCATGACTGGGGCATCGGCGCGGAGGTGGATCTCGCGGCCTCCGACGAGGAGGGCCGCGCGGTCGTCCGCGTCACGTCCGTCGGACAGCTGTAGAGGAGTTCCGTGGTGACCAATCCCGCCGAGAGCCTGGTCGACCTGCTCGACCTGGAGCGGATCGAGGTCGACATCTTCCGCGGGCGCAGTCCGCAGGAGTCGCTGCAGCGGGTCTTCGGCGGGCAGGTCGCCGGCCAGGCCCTGGTGGCGGCGGGCCGCACCGTGGAGGAGAGCCGGCCGGTGCACTCGCTGCACGCCTACTTCCTGCGGCCGGGCCGGCCCGGGGTGCCGATCGTGTACCAGGTGGAGCGGGTGCGCGACGGGCGCTCGTTCACGACCCGCCGGGTGACGGCGGTGCAGGAGGGGCGGACGATCTTCAACCTGACGGCCTCGTTCCACCTGCCGGAGGAGGCCGGGTTCGAGCACCAGCTGCCGCCGCGGCACATGACGGACCCGGAGAGCCTGCCGAACCTCGCGGACGAGATCCGCGACCACCTCGGCGCGCTGCCGGAGGCGCTGGAGCGGATGGCCCGCCGGCAGCCCTTCGACATCCGGTACGTGGACCGGCTGCGCTGGACCGGGGAGGAGGTGAAGGGCGCGGACCCGCGCAGCGCGGTGTGGATGCGGGCCGTGGGGCCGCTGGGCGACGACCCGCTGGTCCACACCTGTGCCCTGACCTACGCCTCGGACATGACCCTGCTGGACGCCGTCCGGATTCCGGTCGAGCCCCTCTGGGGGCCGCGCGGTTTCGACATGGCGTCGCTGGACCACGCGATGTGGTTCCACCGGCCGTTCCGGGCGGACGAGTGGTTCCTGTACGACCAGGAGTCCCCGATCGCCACGGGCGGCCGGGGGCTCGCCCGGGGCCGGATCTACGACCGGGAGGGCAGGCTCCTGGTGTCCGTGGTCCAGGAGGGCCTGTTCCGCAAGCTGTAGGGCCTTCGGCACCGGCCGTCCGGGCCCGGTCCCCCTTCGTGGGGAGGCGGGCCGGCACCGCCCGTCCCGGCGGTGGCCCGGCCGCCCGGGGCCGGGCCGTTCGGTCACCGGCCGGGGGACGGTCTCCGGCCGGCGTCCTCCTCCGGGCCGTCCCGGCGTTCCGGCGGGTCCAGGCCCGGCAGGGCGTCCTGCTCCACCTCGTGGCGGCGGGTGCGGATGTCCGGGCCCGGGGGGGTGGAGCTTGGCGTCGCAGGCCGGGCCGAGGCCGGTGCGGCGCGAGCCCGCGCCCGTCAGGGGGCGTCCGCAGAGGCGGCACCGCACCCGCCCCGGCGCTTCCTCCACGAGGGGGCCGAGCGCCATTGCCAGTGGTTCGTCACGCATGCTGAGATCAAACCCCATCCGGACGAGGAGCAGCCATGAGCCTGTACGACATCCCGCTGAAGACCCTGACCGGCGAGCCGGTCACCCTGGCGGACTACCGGGACCGCGCGGTCCTGGTCGTGAACGTCGCCTCCCAGTGCGGCCTGACCCCGCAGTACGCGGGCCTGGAGCGGCTGCAGAAGGAGTACGGGGAGCGCGGCCTCACCGTGCTCGGCGTGCCCTGCAACCAGTTCGCCGGCCAGGAGCCGGGCAGCGCGGAGGAGATCCGGACGTTCTGCTCGACCACGTACGGGGTGACCTTCCCGCTCCTGGAGAAGACGGACGTCAACGGGGAGGACCGCCACCCCCTCTACGCGGAGCTGGTGAAGACCGCGGACTCCGGGGGCGAGGCCGGTGACGTGCAGTGGAACTTCGAGAAGTTCCTGATCGGCCGTGACGGCGAGGTCACCCGCTTCCGTCCGCGCACCGAGCCGGACGCCCCGGAGCTCGTGGCGGCCATCGAGGCGCGACTTGCCTGACGCGGAGGTCGTCGGGCGGCTGAGGGCGGCGGGCTGCGTCTTCGCCGAGGAGGAGGCGGCGATGCTGCTCTCGACGGCCGCCGGGCCCGCCGAGCTGGACCTGATGGTCCAACGGCGGGCGTCGGGCCTGCCGTTGGAGCACGTGGTGGGCTGGGCCGGGTTCGCCGGGCTGCGGATCGCCGTGGAACCGGGGGTGTTCGTGCCCCGGCGGCGGACCGAGTTCCTGGTCGAGCGGGCCGTGGCGCTGGCCGCGCCGGGCGCGCTCTGCGTCGACCTGTGCTGCGGTTCCGGAGCGGCGGGCGCGGTGCTGCTCGACCGGGTCGGGGGCGCGGAGGTGCACGCCTCGGACATCGAGCCGGCGGCGGTGGCCTGCGCCCGGCGGAACCTCGGACCGCGCGGCGGCCGGGTGTACGAGGGGGACCTGTTCGCGCCGCTGCCGCCGGAACTGCGGGGCCGGGTCGAGATCCTGGTCGCCAACGTGCCGTACGTGCCGACCGGGGAGATCGGTCTGCTGCCGCCCGAGGCGCGCGACCACGAACCGCTCGTCACGCTGGACGGCGGCCCGGACGGCCTCGACGTGCTGCGGCGGGTCGCCGCCGGGGCGCCGGAGTGGCTGGCGCCCGGCGGTCACCTGCTGACCGAGACGAGCGAGGGCCAGGCGGACCGGGCGGTGGAGGCGGTCTCCGCGTACGGCCTGGAGGCGCGGATCGTCACGTGCGAGGAGCGGTACGCGACGGTGCTCGTCGCCACCCGGGAGAAGTAGCGGGGCGGTCGCGGGCGTCCCGTGCGCGGGGCGGCCGCGGCGCCGGTCGTACGGGGCCTTTCCGGCTCCGTACGACCGTCCCGGGCGACGGCCCGGCGGGGGTCGTGGCGGCCCGGTGGACCCAGCGGCGGCCCGGCGCGGGGCAGCGGTCCGGTGGACTCGGCGGCCCGGCGGGCTCAGCGGCCGAAGGTGTCGATGTTCTCCACGAGCCAGCGTCCCTCCCGCCGCACGACGTCCACGGCGAACATGGCCCCCGCGTAGACGCCCCGGTCCTGGGCCTTCGGCTGCTGTTTGCCGGCGGCCCCGGCCGTGCTCACGCTGCTCTGGTCGGCGTAGACCAGGACCCGGGCCCGGTCGCCGTCGATCCGCTCGACCGCGCTGTCGGTGACCGTCGTGGTGATCACCGTCTTCTGGCGGGCCGCCTGGGCGAGGACCCCGCCGAGGAGCGTCCGGTGCTGGGCGACGGCCTTGCCCGTGAGGAGGGTCTTCCCGGCCCGCTCGAAGGGGGACGGGTCGGCGTGGTCGTAGGAGAAGAGCGCGGCGACGGCCGCGGAGGTCTGGCCCTTGATCTCGCTGGTGCGGGCGAGGTCGGTGAGGGCCGTGTTGGAGCGCGCCGGGTCGTCGCGGAGCTCCGACGCCCTGCTGTGCGCCCAGCCGGCGAAGCCGCCGAGGAGGAGCGTCAGCACGCACAGGACCACCAGGGGGACGAGGTGGCGCGGCCGCGCCCCGCCCCCGGCCTCCCCGGCGGACGCCGCCGTGTCCCCGGGGCCGTCGTGCCCGGCGCGGGCGGTGTCCTCGCCGGCGTCCCGTTCCGGCGCCCCGGCCGTCGCCGTCCCCCGCCCGGACCGCGCCGCCGTCCGTTGCCGGGCCTGCGGGGCGGTCCCGGCCAGGAGGCCCACGGGCGTACGGGACCGGTCGTCACCGGACGGCCGGGAGGCGGTGTCCCCGGGCGCGGGGGCGGGCGCCGGCGGGGCGGCCAGGGCCTGGCGGCGGCGCTGGCGGTTGAGGTGGTGACGGGGCGTCGGCATCGTGCGTGTCCTTTCGGGGGCGGGCGGCTCGTGCGGTACGGCCCGGTCAGCCGGACGCCGTGCCGCCCACGGGGGCCTGCCCCAGGCCGCTGAGCTTCCACTGCCCGTCGACGCGGGTGAGTTCGCCCAGCATGCGGCTGTCCTTGTCCGTGCTCTTGTTGTCGGGCGTCGTGACGGTGACGCGCAGGCCGACGAGCAGCCGGGCGCGCCCCGCCCGGTCGTCGAGTTCCGTGACGGCGCCAGACAGCACCCGGGCCGTGGTCACCGTCTTCGCGGTCCTCACCTGGCCGGTGAACTCCTCGCGTCCCTCCACGAGCTGCTTGTGCAGCTCCCCGGTCGTGGACGACTCCCAGAGGTCGAGCCCTTGTTCCACGCGCCGGTGGTCGAGCGTGTTGAGGTTCTGCACGGCCTGCTCCCCCGCCGCGAGCGCGCGGTCGCGCTGCGCGGCGTACGCGGCGGAGTCGTCGTGGGCCGCCGCGTACCAGCCGTGGCCGGTCCAGGCCGCGAAGCCCCCCGTGACCAGGGTGAGCACGAGGGCCGCGACCAGGACCGGCCGGATGCCCGCCGGGGTGCGGTCCGTGCGTTTCATGGGGTGCTCCCGTCTCCCGCTCATGGTCAGCGGGCCTTGATGTCGACGATCAGCCACCGGTCCCCCTGGAACTTCGCGGTGACGGTGAGCTGGGCCGCGGCGGTCGTGGCGGGGGCCTTGTCCCGCCGTGAGGTCTGGTCGAGGAACACGAGCAGGCGCGCGTCGTCCCCCTCGAGTTCGATCACCCCGGTGCGGACGGCCTGGGTGGTGAGGGTGACGCGCTGTTCGGCCAGCTTCGCGCGGACCTGGGCGAACAGGTCGGCGTACTGGCGGGCGGCGCGCCCGGTCAGCACGGTCCGGGCGGAGCGCTCGGCCGCGTCGGCCCGGGAGGGGGCGTAGGAGAAGACCCGGGCGAGGCCTTCGCCGACGTCGCCGCCGACGCGGGTGGTGGCGGCGGTGTCGGTGAGGGCGTGGTTGCGCGCGGACGGGATGGACCGGAGCTGGTGGGCGCCGTAGAAGAACGCGCCTCCGCCGAGGAGCAGGGCGGCGACGGCCGCGGCCAGGGCGATCCTCCGCCACGGGGCGGCGGAGCGGGTGGTGCCCCCGTCCCCGGGCGGCTCCTCCCCGTCCGCCGGCTCCTTGTCCGCCGTCTTCTCGTCCTTCGGCTCCTCGTCCGCCGTCCCCTTGCCCGTCGGCTCCTCGTCCGCCGTTCTCTCCCCGGCCCTCTCCGTCTTCTCCGCCCTCTCCTCCGTGTCCTCCGTCCGGTCCCCGGGCCGCTCGTCCTGTTCGGCGACGGCTCCGGCTCCGGTCGCCGTCCGGGCCGTGTCCGGGGCCGTCTCCGTCGTCTCCCCCGCTCCCGTCGTCTCCCCGGCCACGGGTTCCCGGGCCGTCGTCCCGCGCAGCAGTCGTGTCACTCGTCCTCGCTCCCCTCGGCTCCGGCGACGGGCACCGCGCTCAGCGCGGCGACCTTCCAGGTGTCCTCGCCGGTGCGCGTCAGGACGGCCTCCAGACGCTTGCGGTCGGTGGTCGCGGCGCTGCCTCCCCGGGGGGTGACGTCGACGCGGACGGTCGCGATGAGCTTCGCCGTACCGGCCCTCGTGTCCAGGGCGGTCAGGGCGGCCTCGGTGACCGTGGCGCGCGCCGAGGCGCCCACCGCGGGCCGGGTGCGCCCCAGTTCGGTGCGGAGCGGCCCGGTCGACGCGTCGCGCCAGGCCCGGATGCCGGCCTCGGCGCGCTCGCGGGTCGAGGCGTCGAGCGTGTTCAGCACGGTGACGCGGTTCCGGCCCTCGGCGAGCGCGGCGTCCCGTTCCCGGCCGAAGGCGAGGCCCTCGTCGGCGCGGGCCTGCGCGTAGGTCCACGCGCCGGTCCCGCAGAAGCCCAGGGCGACCACGAGGGCGCCGGCGCCGAGCGCCCGGGCCCGCTTCATCGCGCGCTCCCGGTGCCGAGGCCGAGCAGTCCGGCCATGTCCTGGGGTCCGGCGCCCTGGCCGGGCAGGGCGAGCGCGCCGGGCAGCGGCTGCCGGGCGTCCGTGGTGCCGGCCGTACCGGTCGTGCCCGGGAGCAGGGAGCCGGGGCGGGCCGGGGCGGGCACGCCGCTGCCCTTCGGGGCCCGGGCCGAGCCGCGCACGTTGACCCCGGAGGAGGCGGGGGCCGTGCAGGAGGCACCGGTGTTGAGGGCGGGCGCGGTCCCCAGGTCGAGTCCGTTGCGGTAGCGCGTGCCGCCGTATCCGGCGGTGCAGGGCAGCGGCTTGAAGAAGGTGACGGCCATCCCGAAGTCGACCTTCCCGTCGTGGACGGCGGTGGCTCCGGCCGAGACGGCCGCCGGGAGCTTCACGAGCAGTTCCTCGATGCCGCGCTGCCGGGTGACGGCGACCTCCGAGGTGGTCAGGAGGTTGGCGAAGACGACGCCGAGGCTCGGGTCGAGGTCGCGCAGGAGTCCGCTGACCTGGCCCGCCGCGTCGGGCGTGACGGTCAGGAGGCGGCGCAGGTCGGCGTCGGAGCCCTTGAGGGTGGCGGCGAGGTCGCGCGCGCCGGTGGCGAAGCCGCGGATGGCACGGCTCTCGTCGGCCTGGGTGCGCAGGACGACCTCCCCGTCCTGGATGAGCCGGGTGGTGGACGGCATCGCCCGGTCGGCGGCCCGGACGAACCCGCTGCTGTTGTCGAGGAGGACCTGGAGGTCGTCCCCGTGGCCCTCGAAGGCCTTGCCGAATTCGTCGACGACCGTGCGCAGGGACTCCAGGGGAACGGAATTGGTGAGGTCGTTCATGCTGGTGAGCACGTCGGTGACCGGTGCCGGCACCTCGGTGTCGGTCTCTTCGATGCGGGCGCCGTCGGCGAGGAAGGGGCCGTCGTCGCTCTCGGGGCGCAGGTCGATGTACTGCTCGCCGACGGCGGACAGTCCGGCGACCACGGCGCGGGCGTCGGCGGGTATCCGGGGGGCGGACTTCTTGATGCGCAGCTCGGCCACGACCCCGTCGGCGGTGAGGTCGATGTCTCCGACGCGTCCCACGGAGACACCGCGGTAGGTGACGTCGGAGTGGGTGAACAGTCCTCCCGTGCGGGCCAGGTGGACCTTGACGACGTAGTGGTCGGCGACGCCCGCGTAGCGCCCGAGGTCCGCGTAGCGGATGCCCAGGAAGCCGAGGACGAGGACGGCGATGACGAGGAACGCGAGGTTCTTCAGCAGGACGGTACGGGTGATCACCGGTTCCCGCCTCCGTTCGTCGGTGTGGTGACCGGCAGCGGCAGGACCGTTCCCGAGCGCGGGGCGGTGGCGCCGCTCCCCTGCTTCCGGAGGCCTTCCGTGCCCGGGTCCGTCGGGTCCGGGTCCGTCGGGTCCGGGGTGGGGGTGGGGACGGTCGGGGTCTCGTCCCGGGGGATCAGCGGCGGGACCACCTCGGTGCCGGGGGCGGCGGCGAGGTGCAGATAGGTGTTGAGGTAGTCGCCCTTGATGCCCCGCATCACCTCGTCGGTGAAGGGGTACGTCAGCAGCACCTGGAGCGATTCGGGCAGGTCGGCGCCGGCGTCCGCGAGGGCCGTCAGGGTCGGGGCGAGGGCCTTGAGGTCGGCGACCATGTCCTTCTTGCTCGCGTTGACGGTGGTGACGGCGACGCCGGACAGCGTGTCCAGGGCGCGCAGCATGGTCAGCAGGGAGCCCCGCTGGTTCTCCAGTGTCTTCAGGCCGGGCGAGAGGCCGGTGAGGACCGTGTCGACGTCGTTCTTGCGGCCGGCCAGGGTGGCGGAGAGCCGGTTGACCCCGTCGAGGGCGCGGGTGATGTCGCCGCGGTGGGCGTCCAGGTTCGTCACCAGCGTGTCCACCCGCCTCAGCATGGAGCGGACTTCGGGTTCGCGTCCGCCGAGTGCGGTGTTCAGCTCCTTGGTGATGGTCTTGAGCTGGTTGACCCCGCCGCCGTTGAGCAGCAGGGACAGCGCGCCGAAGACCTCCTCGACCTCCGTGTTGCGGCTGGTGCGCGCCAGCGGGATGACGCTGCCGTCGGCGAGCCGTCCGCCGCCGTCCGCACGGGCGGCGGCCTGCCGGACGCCGCCCCGGCCCTTGCCGTTCCCCTGCGGGGCGACGAGCTGGATGTACTTCTCGCCCAGGAGGCTGGACTGTTCGAGGCGGGCCCCGGCGTCGGCGGGCAGCTCGACGTCACCGTTGATCCTGAGGGTGACGCGGGCGGTCCAGGTGCCGGGCACCAGTTCGATGGCGGTGACGCGGCCGACGGCGACGTCGTTGACCTTGACCGCGGACTGCGGCACGAGGCTCAGCACGTCGGCGATCTCGGCGGTGACCGTGTAGGGGTGGGAGCCGAGGTCGGCGCCGCCGGGCAGCGGCAGGTCCTCGATGCCGTCGAACCGGAACGGCGCGGCGGGGACCGCGCCGAGGACGACGGCGAGGCCCAGGCCGACCGCGATCACGCCGGCGGCGCCGGCTCCGGCCGCCTTCCGGGAGGGGAGGGTGGCGCGCTTCATCGCTTCTCCTCTCCGGTGCCCGCCGAGGAGGCACCGGCCACGGGGAGCGGGAGCAGGGGTCCGCCCATGCTGATCTCGTTGAGGTTGGCGCGCCCGTCGAGGGTGCGGGTCTCCGGGTTGTACGCGTTGACGAGGTTGCCGGCGGCGAGCGGGGCGACGTCGAGGGCCTCGGCGAGGGAGGCGCGCTGGTCGACGAGGGTCTGGGTGAGGGGCACGAGCCGGTCGACGTTCTTCTTGAGCTCGCCGCGGTTCTCCTTGATGAACGTCTTGACCTGGGCGAGGGCCTTGCCGAGTTCCTTGAGGGCGCCGGCGAGGTCGTTCTTGTTCTCGGCGAAGTAGCCGACGACTTCGTCCAGGCGTTCCTGCGCGGTGCGGACGTCGCCGTCCTTCTTCTTGAGCATGGTGGTGAAGGTCTGGAGCTGGCCGAGGGTGGTGAACAGGTCGTCGCTGCTGCCGTTGAGGGTCTTGGCGGCCTTGCCGAACTGCTCGATGGAGGTGCCGATGGCCGCGCCGTTGCCCTTGAGGTTCTTCGCGCCGGTGTTCAGCAGTCCGGAGAGGGCTCCCTCGGAGTTGGCCCCGTTCGGGCCGAGCGCGTCGCCCAGTTCGGTGATCGACGCGTAGAGCTGGTCGATCTCGACGGGGACGCGGTTGCGGGAGGCGGGCAGCTCGGCTCCGTCGGTGAGGACGGGGCCGGAGCTGTAGGCGGGGCTGAGCTGGACGTACCGGTCGGCGACGATGCTCGGGGCGACGACCAGGGCCCGTGCCTCGGCGGGGACGCGTACGCCCTCGTCGAGACGGAGCTCGACGCGCACCCGGGTGCCCTCCGGTTCCACGGACTCCACCTCGCCGACCCGTACGCCGAGGACGCGCAGGTCGGAGCCGGGGTAGATGCCGACCGCCCGGTCGAACCAGGCGGTGACACGGGTCCCGGCGGGGTCGAGGACCTGCTGCGCGACGGCGATCCCGCCGGCGGCGAGCACCACGAGGGCGAGCCCGGCGGCGAGGGGCGTTCTGGGTCTGGTCATCATTCACCGCTCCCCTTGGCCGTCGCCGTCTGTTTCGGCGGCAGGCATCCGGTCTTGGGCTGCGAGGTCTCGGGCAGGTAGGCGCGCGGCACCACGCCGCACAGATAGCTGTCGAACCAGCGGCCGTTGCCGAGGGTGTTGCCGACGAGCCGGTAGTACGGGCCGACGAGCGCGAGCGTCTTGTCGAGCTGGCCGCTGTTCTTCTCCAGGACGCCGGTGACCCGGCTGAGGGCCTTCAGGGTGGGGCCGAGCTGCCGGTCGTTGTCCCCGACGAGGCCGCTGAGTTCGGTGCCCAGCTCCCTGCTGCCCCTGAGGAGGGCGCGGATGGCGTCGCGGCGCTTCTGGAGTTCCCCGAGCAGGGACCCGCCGTCCTCGATGAGCGTCTCGAAGCTGGACTTCTTGTTCTCCAGGGTCTTGGTGAACCTCTTGCTGTTCTCCAGGAGCCTGGCGAGTTCGGCGTCGCGCTTGGAGACGGTCCTCGACAGTTCGGACAGACCGTCGGCGGCGCTGCGCACGTGCGGCGGCGAGTTCTTGAAGGTGTCGGAGATGGTCTCGAAGCTCTTCGCGAGCTTCTTGGTGTCGATGGCGTCGACGGTGCCGCTGAGGTCCTGGAACGCCTGGGTGACGTCGTACGGGGAGGTGGTGCGCGTCTGCGGGATGCGGGTCCCGGGGTCCTGGGGGGCGGCGCCCAGCGGGTCGAGCGCCAGGTACTTCTCGCCCAGGAGGGTCTTGATGGCGATGGCGGCGGTGGACCGGTCGCCGACCCAGGCGTCGCCGACCTCGAACGTCACCTTGACCTTGGGCCCGTCGAGGGCGACGCCGGTGACCTCGCCGACCTTGACGCCGGCGATGCGCACCTCGTCGCCGGCGTCGAGCCCGGCGGCCTCGGTGAAGTCGGCGCTGTAGGCCGTTCCGCCGCCGATCAGGGGGAGGCGTTCCACGTTGTACGCCAGGGCTCCCAGCAGGGCGAGGAGGACCAGGCCGACGAGGGCGACGCCGACGGGGCTGCGTTCCTTGACCGGCTTGAGCAGGGGGCGGGGGCTCATCCGCGGCACCTCGTCTCGGTCACGGCGATGCCGGCCGGCGGCTTCGAGCCGTCGGAGGTTCCCACGCCGCTCACGCGCGCCTCGCAGAGGTAGAGGTTGAACCACGATCCGTACGAGGTCAGCCGGGCCAGGGCCGTCATCTTCGCGGGGGTGTTGGCGAGGAACCGCTCGATGTGGGGGGTGTGGTCCCCGAGCGTTCCGGAGAGCCGGCCCAGTTCGCGGATGTCCTTCTTGAGGGGGGCGCGCCCTTCCTGGAAGAGCCCGGCGGTCGTGGTGCTGAGGTCGCCGATGGCCTTGACCGCCTCGCCGAGGGGCTTGCGGTCGGCGTTGAAGCCGGTGACGAGTTTCTGGAGGGTGACGACGAGGTCGTTGAAGCCGGCCTCGCGGTCGTTGAGGGTCCCCAGGACGGTGTTGAGGTGGGTGACGACCTCACCGATGACCTTGTCCTTGGCGGCGACGGTCCGGGTGAGGGAGCCGATGTGGCGCAGCAGGCTGTCGACGGTGCCGCTCTCGCCCTGGAGGACCTGGACGAGCGATCCGGCGAGGTCGTTGACGTCGCCGGGCGAGAGGCCCTCGAACAGCGGCTTGAACCCGTTGAACAGCAGCGTCAGGTCGAGCGCGGGCGTGGTGCGCTCCAGCGGGATGGTGTCCCCGGGCCGGAGGGTGCCTTCGAGGTCGCCGCTGCCCCGGTCGAGGGAGACGTACCGCTGTCCGACCATGTTGAGGTACTTCACGGCGGCGGTGGCCGACCGGGGCAGCGTGCGGTCCTCGCGGACCGTGAAGGTGACCTGGGCGGTGCGCCGCTGGACGACGCGGACGTCGGTCACCTCCCCCACCTTCACCCCGGCGATGCGCACGGAGTCGCCCTCGGCGAGTCCGGTGACGTCGGTGAAGAGGGCCCGGTACGAGCGGGTGTCGGAGCCGACGCCGGTGTTGGCGATGCTGAAGCCGAGGACGGTGGTGGCGAGGGCGGTGACGAGGACGAAGACGAGGGACTTCAGGATCGTCCCGGTCAGGCCCCGGCGGCGGGTGTGGGCGGGCGGGGTCGTCATCGGAGGTTCACCTCCGCGCCGCGGAACGCGGGTCCGGCGAGGAGACTGCTCCAGTCCGGCAGGTCGCCGGGGCTCTTCTTCGCCGCGGGGGCGAGGAGTTCGTTGACGAGGTCGTTCTCCTGCGGGGAGTTGGCGGGGCCGAGGTCCTGCGCGGTCGTGGCGGACGCCCGCGCGGCGGGTGCGACCGGGACGCCGAGGTAGGGCACGGGGTAGCAGCGCGGGCCGCCGCCGGAACCGTAGGAGGGCGCGTCGCGGCCGGGGACGTAGGCGCCGCGCGAGGGCACGGTGGTGACGTCGACGTGCAGGCCGGGCTGGTTGGTGCCCTTGCCGAGCGCCTTGTCCATGGCGGGCACCATCCGGGCGAGGGTGCGCAGGGTGCAGGGGAAGGACGGGGAGTGCTTCGCGATCCGTTCCAGGGTGGGCCTGCTGGTGGCGCTGAGCCGGATGATGTTGTCCTTGTTCTGCCGCAGGAAGGTCGTCAGGTCCTCGGCCGTCCGGGTGGTGGCGCCGAGGGTGCCGGCCAGCGCGGTCTCCTTCTCGGCGAGGGTGCCGCTGGTGGTGGTGAAGTCGGTGAGCGCGGTGACGATGTCCGGGGCGGCGTCCGCGTAGAGGTGGCTGACCTTCACGAGTTCTTTCAGGTCGCGGGTGAGGGTGGGCAGCTGGGGGTTGAACTCGCGCAGGTGTGCGTCGAGCTGGACGAGGGTCTCGCCGAGCTGGTCACCGCGTCCCTCCAGGGCCCTGGAGACGGCGGACAGGGTCGCCGACAGCTTCTGCGGCTGGACGGCGGTGAGCATGGGCAGGACGTTGTCGAGGACCTGCTGGAGTTCGACGGCGTTGCTGGAGCGGTCCTCCGGGATGACGGCGCCGGGGCGCAGGGGACGCGCCGAGGAGCCGCCGGGCGGTACGAGGGCGACGAACCGCTCGCCGAACAGCGTCGTCGGCAGCATCTGGGCGCGCACGTCGGACGGGACGTGGTCCAGGGTGCCGGGCCGCATGGCGAGGGTGAGGCGGGCGCCTCCGCCGCCGGTGGCGTCGATGGCGCGGACCTCGCCGACGACGACGCCGCGCAGTTTCACCTCGGCGCCGAGGTGCATCTCGTTGCCGACGCTGCCGGTCTCGACGACGACCGGGTCGGAGTCGGTGAACTTCTTGTCGTAGACGGCGACCGCCAGCCAGGCGAGCAGGGCGGGCACCAGCAGGAAGACGACGCCGGCGAACCGGCGGCGCAGGATCTCTCCTCGCGGATCGTTCATCTCACCCCGCCACCTTCACGGTCGTGGTCGCGCCCCAGAGGGCCAGCGACAGGAAGAAGTCGGTGACGCTGATCAGCACGATGGCGTTGCGCACCGAGCGGCCGACGGCGATGCCGACGCCGGCGGGGCCGCCGGAGGCGCGGAAGCCGTAGTAGCAGTGGGCGATGATCACCATCACGCTGAAGATCAGCACCTTGAACACCGACAGGAGGACGTCCGTCGGCGACAGGAAGAGGTTGAAGTAGTGGTCGTAGGTCCCCTGGGACTGGCCGTTGAAGAGGACCGTGACGTAACGGGAGGCCAGGTAGGAGGAGAGCAGGCCGATCGCGTACAGGGGGACGATGGCGACGACGCCCGCGATGATGCGGGTGGTGACCAGGTACGGCATGGAACGGATGCCCATGCCCTCCAGGGCGTCGACCTCCTCGTTGATGCGCATGGCGCCGAGCTGGGCGGTGAAGCCGGCGCCGACGGTCGCGGAGAGCGCGAGTCCGGCGACGAGCGGGGCGATCTCGCGGGTGTTGAAGTAGGCGGAGACGAAGCCGGTGAAGGCCGCGGTGCCGATCTGTTCGAGGGCCGCGTAGCCCTGGAGGCCGACGACGGTGCCGGTGGCCAGCGTCATCGCGATCATGACGCCGATGGTGCCGCCGATGACGCCGAGGCCGCCGGAGCCGAAGGCGACCTCGGCGAGCAGGCGCTGGACCTCTTTGAGGTAGCGGCGCAGGGTCCGGGGTATCCAGAGCAGGGCCCTGACGTAGAACAGGAGCTGGTCACCGGAACGGTCGAGCCAGGCGAACGGGGAGGCCATCGGTCTCAGCCCCCCTTCGGCGGGACGATCTGCAGGTAGATGCCCGTCAGCACCATGTTCACGAAGAACAGCAGCAGGAAGGTGATGACGACGGACTGGTTGACGGCGTCGCCGACCCCCTTGGGGCCGCCCCGGGGGTTGAGTCCCCGGTAGGCGGCGACGATGCCCGCGATGAACCCGAAGATCAGGGCCTTCAGCTCGCTGATGTAGAGGTCGGGGAGCTGGGCGAGGGCGGAGAAGCTGGCGAGGTAGGCGCCCGGGGTGCCGTCCTGGAGGACGATGTTGAAGAAGTAGCCGCCCAGTGTGCCGACGACGGAGACCATGCCGTTGAGGAGCACGGCGACCGCCATGGTGGCGAGGACCCGGGGGACGACCAGGCGCTGTACGGGCGAGACGCCCATGACCTCCATCGCGTCGAGTTCCTCCCGGATCTTGCGGGAGCCGAGGTCGGCGCAGATGGCGGAGCCGCCGGCGCCGGCGATCAGGAGGGCGACGATGAGCGGGCTGGCCTGCTGGATGACGGCCAGGACGCTGGCGCCGCCGGTGAACGACTGTGCTCCCAGCTGCTGGGTGAGCGAGCCGACCTGGAGGGCGATCACGGCGCCGAACGGGACGGAGACGAGCGCGGCGGGCAGGATGGTGACGCTCGCGACGAACCAGAACTGCTCGATGAACTCCCGGAACTGGAAGGGCCGCCGGAAGACGGCCCGGCTCACCTCGGCGGCGAGGGCGAAGAGACGGCCGGTCTGCCGCAGCGCTCCGGCGATCACGAGCCGCCCCCGGGGGCCGGCACGGAGAGGGTGGGCGTCGCGGCGTTCCGCGCGTAGGTCTCCTCGATGGCGGCGCGGGCGGCGGGCGGCAGCCGGTCGAGCATGCCGAGGACGCGCTCCCGCCGTCGTGCGACCGCCGCGCGCGGCGGCAGGCCGGGCGAGGGTTCGAGCTGCGGGACGATGACGCGGGGCGCGTCCGCCCGGGCGTTGGCGGCGTTGCCCGCCTCGGCGGCGAGCGTGGCGGCGTCCTTCTCCTCGGACATGCCGATGGGGCCTTCGCGGCGGCCGGCGAGGAACTGGGTGACGACCGGTTCGTCGCTGGTGAGGAGGACCTCGCGCGGGCCGAAGGTGACGAGGTTGCGCCGGAAGAACATCCCCATGTTGTCGGGGACGGTGGCGGCGATGTCCAGGTTGTGGGTGACGATCAGCATCGTCGCGTCGATCCGGGCGTTGAGGTCGATCAGGAGCTGGGACAGGTAGGCGGTGCGGACGGGGTCGAGACCGGAGTCCGGTTCGTCGCACAGCACGATCTGCGGGTCGAGCACGAGCGCGCGGGCGAGGCCGGCGCGCTTGCGCATGCCGCCGCTGATCTCGCCCGGCAGTTTGCCCTCCGCGCCCAGCAGGCCGACGAGTTCGATCCGCTCCATCACGATGCGCCGGATCTCGGACTCCCGCTTGCGGGTGTGTTCGCGCAGCGGGAAGGCGATGTTGTCGAACAGGGTCATGGAGCCGAAGAGGGCTCCGTCCTGGAACATGAGGCCGAAGAGCTTCCGGGTCTCGTAGATGTCCCGTTCCGGACTGCTGACCATGTCGACCCCGTTGATGAGGACACGGCCGCGCTGGGGCTTCAGCAGCCCGATGAGCGATTTCAGGAAGACCGTCTTACCGGTACCGGAAGGGCCGAGCATCACGCTCACCTCTCCGGCCGGCAATGTCAGCGTCACGTCCTGCCAGATGTTCTGCTTGCCGAAGGACATGGTCAGACCCTCAACGACTACTTCGATTCCCATACCACCTCCAGCAAGCGTGTGTCGGGGCGTGCACCGCGGGCGCACGGTAAGTCGGTGCGGATCACCGGAACAATAGGCGCGGCACAGAAACCTTGATCCGCTCCCGTTCTTGTCACCGCGGAGACAAAGCCGGGAGCGACTTTTGTCTCCGCCGAGACAGAGCGGGTGCCGTACCCCCGGAAGGCCTGAGGGGTGAGGGCCCGCCTGCGAAGCCCCGCCCCGGTACGGAGTCCGGGCCGGGCGTGATCCGGTCCGGGGCCGGCCCACGGGAATGCGCCGACCTGCGACTGAGCGCCGCCCCGGGAACGTTACGGCCGAGTAACCTCTCTGAGCAATACCGGATTCCGAGTTTTCGCAAGACGGCCCCAAACCTCCGGGCATTTGTCATCCGGCACACAATTCCACGGCGCGACTTGTCATCGGGGAGAGCAGAAAAGTGTCCCGGCCGGCCCCCGTGAGCGCCGCACGCCGGTGCATCGGCACTCCCTGGACGATCGATCATAATTGTCGACATTACGCACTCGGGAACCAAGAGGCCCGGCTATATCGCTCACCCGCTTGACAGGGGAAGAGTTCTCTTAAAAGAATCTTGTGCTTCGCCATTGTTCAGCCAAGTTTCCCGCAAGTAACGTCTGGTTCCGTAGCCCGGGAACACCGGACCGCAGGCCGCCCGTCCCCCTCCATCGCGGCCACCCTCTGCTGGTCAATCCCCAAGGAGAGTCCCAGAGCCATGAAGAAGTCGATCAGAAACCTCGCCGTCGTCGCCGGAGCGGCCTCGTCCGCCTTCGCCCTCGCGGTCTCGCCGGCCTCGGCCGTCGCCTCGACCGTCTGGACCGTCACCCCGTCGCCGGCCAACGTCACCGCGGTGAACAGCGGGAACATCGTGCTGAGCGTCAACGGCCTGGCCATGACGTGTACGAAGTCGAACGCCACGGCCACGCTCCAGAGCGCCACCGGCAACCCGGCGACCGTCGGCTCCATCAGCGCCATCGCCTTCGGTGCCACCGGGGCTCCCTGCACCAGCCTCCTGGGCAACGTGACCACCGTCGCGACCACGCCCTGGACCATCGTGGCGCAGGACTACACCGCCTCGACCGGCGTCACCAAGGGCTACGTCGGCAACGTCGACGCCAAGGTGACCGTCGGCGCCTGTGTCTTCCGCGTCACGGGCAAGGCCTCCGGCACGTACACCAACTCGACGGGCAAGCTGGCCATCGCCAGCACCTCCGGCGAGCTGACCGTCGTCTCGGCGACCAACTGCGGCACCGCCGTCCCGGTCGGCGCCAAGCCGACCTTCAAGGGCGACTACCTCGTCAAGGTGGCCAACACCACCACCATCCCGACGATCGTCGGCTCCAACCCGTAAGGGATCAGGACCCCGCGTCCGTCCGGCCGGTGATCCCGGCCGGGCGGACGCGGGCCTGTCCGCACCCCCGGCCACCCGGACCGCCGGCCCGTCACGGTCGCCCTCTCCCCGGCGGGCGCCGCCGTCCCGGCCGCCGTCGGCTCCACCCCGCGGAACGCGACCCCCGCGTCCGCCGGACGGCCGCGTCCCCGCCGGCGCCCTTCTTCCCGCCGGTCTTCCCGCCGGCACACGAACGACCCGAGCGGAGCAACAGATGAGAGGCCCCGGGCCCACCCCCCGACCGTCCCGTGTCCGCGCGCGCGGCGCGACGATCGCCGCGTTCGTGGCGCTCGCCCCCCTGCTCCCGGCGGCTGCCGTCGCGGTGGGGACGCTGAAGGTCGACGCCGCGCTGCCCTACGTCTGCACCCTGCCCTCGGGACAGCAGCCCGCGACGGTGCGGATCACGGCGGCCTTCCCCGAACGGGCCTCCGTGGGCGAGGAGATCCGTCCCGCCGACGTCACCACGACGGTGGAGCTCCCCGCGGCGGCCGTGGCCGACCTCACCGCGCTGAAGGCCGCCACCGTACGGGCGGAGACGCGGCTCACGGTCGGCGTCGCCCAGGACGAGCAGCGCGCGGAGGCCACGTGGAGCGGTACGGCACAGCCCGTCCCCGTCCCCGCCGAAGGGTCCCTCGCGCTCACGACGACCGGCGACGTCCCGATCCTGTCCACGGGCACCGCCGGTGAACTCTCCCTCGTCGCCGGGGCGCTGGGCGCCGACCTCGCCCTGACCACGGCCGGGGGCACGGCCACCGACCCCGCCTCCCTCTCCCTGGCCTGTGTCCCGGCGCAGGAGGAGAAGGACCGCGGGACGCTCGCCACGATCCCGGTCCGCCCCGCCGCCACCGGGGAACCGGGCACGCCTTCCCCGCCGCCGTCCGTCCCTCCCCCGGCCCCCCCCTCCCTTCCGCTCCCCTCGTCACGGCCGTCGCTCCCGGCGGAACGGGAGACCACGGGCGGACCGGGCGCCGCCCAGGAGGGTCCCGCGACCACGCCCCCGGTGATCACGGGCCCGCCCGCCCCCGGCACGCTCCCTCCCGTCAAGATCCCGGTCTACCGGCCGCCGGCGCCGCCCTGCCGCGTCGAGAAGGTGACCAGCAACACCCTGAACGCGTACATGACCGGCTATTCCAACATCCGGAAGCTGAACGCCGCCACCCTCGTCCCGGTGTCCTGCGCCGTGATCGAACAGGGCTTCACGGGGGTCGCGTTCCAGGAGGACGGCCTCCACTTCACCCAGAAGTCGTACGGCTACCTCCTCCACGAGGGACGCAAGCGGACCCCGCCCTTCAGGGCCACCGTCCTCACCTTCGGCTTCGCGCCGGTCACGGCGACCATGGTCCTGGAGCAGAAGGGTCCGGTGACCGTCGAATCGGACCTCAAGCTGGGCGACCCCATCAGCCAGGGAAGGAGCTACGTCCGCGTTCCGCTCGTCCTGCGCGTCCTCGACGCCGAGGTCAACGGCACCAAGCTGGACGTCGGCCCCTCCTGCCGCACCGTGACGCCGCTCTCCTCCCCCGAGCCCGACCCCGCCCGTTACCCCGGGAACCACCTGGTGCTCGCGGGCGACGTCGTCCAGGACAGCAGATACGGCGCGGCCGGCTACTTCCTCACCAGCGGTGGCCCGCTCATCGGGGAAGTGACCATCCCCGCCTTCAAGAGCTGCGGCACCGGCGGGGAGGACCTCGACCGGCTCTTCACCGCCACCATCTCCGGGCCCGGCAACTACATCAGGCAGATGCAGGGCCAGACCTGCTCGGTGGGCGTCGCGACGCCCCCCGCGGACCAGTGCACCACGGACCGCCAGCCGTTCATCGTTCCCCAGCCGAAGCGCTGAGCCGGCACCCCCTTCCTTCCTCCTTCCTCCGTGCTCTTCCCCGACGAAAGGCATCCGCCATGCCCCTCCTCTCCTCCCGCACGAGACTCGCCACCGTCTCCGCCCTCACCGCCCTGGGTGCCTTCGCCTCCATGGGCACGGCGACCGCGGCCGCCCCCCAGCTGAACGGCGGCTGGGCGCCGTCGGCCCGCTGTCCCGTGGACGCCCCGGCGATGCTCGCCACCGACGGCCTCGACCGGGCGCCGCAGTGCGTCGCCTCCTTCTCCCTCAGCGGCTCCATCAAGCTGGGCAAGACGACCGTGACCACCGGGAAGACGGACCTCCAGCTCGGCACCATCCAGAACTCCGACGGCACCAGCACGGTCGTCGCCCCGCCCTCCGGCGCGATCATCGCCGACTCCGCCACCGTCCCCGGAGGCCTGCTCGGCCTGATGTGCCCGAGCGACATCCCGTTCATCACCAGCATCTGCAAGCAGCTCTCCGACGGCAGCCTCAACAAGATCACAGCGACCCTGGAGTCGGTCGGCACCCCCTCCGACTTCGACCAGATCGCCGGCGTCCTCACCGACCAGCCGATCGTGACCATCCCGGTCCGCATCCACCTGCAGAACCCGTTCCTCGGCAGCAACTGCTACATCGGGACGAAGGAGAAGCCGATCCTGCTGCGCCCGCGCAACCTCACGGCGCCCGAGTTCGGCTTCGAGCGGTTCAACGGCGACGGCTCCGCGAACGAGGAGGGCGACATGAGCCGCCTCAACCTCCTCGGCGCCACCCAGTACGACAACACCTTCGCCGTCCCCGGTGCCAGCGGCTGCGGCCTCGGCCTGCTCGGCCTGATCGACGGCGCGGTCAACCTCAAGACGGGGCTGCCCTCCGCCGCCGGGAAGAACAGCCTCGTCCTGAACAACACCCAGACGTACCTGACCGGCCTCTACGCGCCGGGACTCGTCGCCCCCGACGCCGGAAAGGTGCTGTCCCAGAACTGGCACTCCGCCGTCAAATAACGGCCAACCAGGGGCGATTCCCGGCCTAGTCGGCGACATACGGCCTCTCCGCGCGGCAACTCCTGCGCAAGTTGTGTACAGCGCACAGCAGTTGATTTAGCTTCGGCAGTCCCCGTCGGCACGCACTGACGGCCGTGGCGGCGCCCCGCGCGACAGCAGGGCGCCGCACCGCCGTTCCCCCACCGGTCGCGCAGAAGAACAAAGGGATCGGTCCATGCCCTCCATCGCACCGCCACCGCACATCGGTGAACCGCTCGACCCCCTCCCCAGGGAGTTCGCCGCCCTGATGAGGCCGGAGATCCCCGGACTCATCAAGGAGATCGGCGTGGAGGTCCAGCGAACCTACCCCGTGTACGCCCACCTCTTCAGCGGGCCCCACTCGGACGCGATCCGCCAGGGCGTGGAGCAGGCCCTGGCGGCCTTCGTGGAACGGGTCGCCGACCCCGGGGCGAACGCCCCCTTCCGGGACGAACTACTGCGCAAGTTCGGCCGGGTGGAGGCGTACGAGGGGCGCGACCTCGACACCCTGCAGGGCGCCTACCGCCTCGGCGCGCGCATCGCGCTGCGCCGGGCCAAGAGCATCGGACGCACGTACAACCTCTCCCCCACCCTGATCCTGGCCTTCGCGGACGCCCTCTTCGCGTACGTCGAGGAGCTGGCGGCCCTCTCCCGCGAGGGCTACGCGATGGTCCAGTCCCGCGCGGTGTCCGACGTGGCGGCGCTGCGGAGGAAACTGCTCCACCTGGTCGTCGCCGGTCCGCCGCTGCCCCGGGCGGCCATCGCCGAGCTGTGCCAGGAGGCGTCCTGGCAGCTCCCCGCCGAGTGCACCATGGTCGCCCTGCGCCCGCCGGTCGCCGAGCCGGCCCAGGCGGGTCTCGACCGGGACGTCCTCGCCGACCTCACCCTTCCCGAGCCGCACCTGCTCGTCCCCGGCCCGCTCACCGCCGAGCGCCTCGCGATGCTCGGCTCCGCCCTGGCCGGCACCCCCGCCGTCGTCGGCCTGACCGTACCGCCGGGCGAGGCCGCCCACTCCATCCGCTGGGCGCGGCGCGTCCTGCGGCTCATCGACGACGGCGTCGTGGCGGACGCCCCCCTCGTACGATGCGAGGACCACCTGACAACGTTGTGGTTACTCTCCGACCCGGCCCTCGTGGCCCAGCTCGCCCAGCGCGAACTCGCGCCGCTGGCCGAGCTGTCGGGCTCCCGGCGCGAACGGCTGGTCGAGACCCTGCGCGTCCACGTCTCCACCCGGGCCCCCGCCGAGCAGGTGGGCGAGATGCTGGGCGTGCACGCCCAGACGGTCCGTTACCGGCTGCGGAACCTGGACACCTACTTCGGGGACCGCCTGCTGGACCCCGACCGCCGCTTCGCCCTCGAAGCGGCCCTGCGCTCGCTGCACCTGTACGACAAGAAGCGCGCGGACTGAGCCGTGCCGGCGCCCCCGGCCGGGGGGCGGGACGGGCCGCGGTCCCGGGGTTCCTCCGGCCCTCGTGGAAAGCGGTTGCGCGAAGGCCCCGCACCCCCGGCCGGGGTGCGGGGCCCGGCGGGCCGGACGCCCCCTACTTGCCGATCGTCCTGCTGATGACCAGGCGCTGGATCTCGCTGGTGCCCTCGAAGATCGTGTAGATGGCGGCGTCCCTGTGCATGCGCTCCACCGGGTACTCGCGGGTGTAGCCGTTGCCGCCGAGGATCTGGATGGCCTGGCCGGTGACCTTCTTGGCGACCTCGCTGGCGTACAGCTTGGACATGGAGCCCTCGGCGGAGGTGAAGGGCTTGCCGGCGGTCGCCATCCAGGAGGCGCGCCAGACGAGGAGGCGGGCCGCGTCGATCTGGGTGGCCATGTCGGCGAGCTGGAAGGCGACGCCCTGGTTCTCGATGATCGGGCGGCCGAACTGGACGCGGGTCTTCGCGTAGTCGAGGGCCACCTCGTACGCGGCGCGGGCGGTGCCGACGGCCATGGCGCCGACGGCGGGACGGGAGGCCTCGAAGGTGGCCATGGCGGCGTTCTTCACGCGCTCGCCGCCCGCCTTCGCCTTCTCCCGGGCGCGGGCGAGGCGCTCGTCCAGCTTCTCCTTGCCGCCGAGGAGGCAGTGGCCGGGGACGCGGACGTCCTCCAGGACCACTTCTGCGGTGTGGGAGGCGCGGATGCCGTGCTTCTGGAACTTCTGCCCCTGGGAGAGGCCGGGGGTCCCGGGCGGCACGATGAAGGAGGCGTGGCCCTTGGAGCCGAGCTCCGGGTCGACGACGGCGACGACGACGTGGACGTTGGCGATGCCGCCGTTGGTCGCCCAGGTCTTGGTGCCGTTGAGGACCCACTCGTCCTTGGCCCCGTCGTACACGGCCCGGGTGCGCATGGAGGCGACGTCGGAGCCGGCGTCGGGCTCGGAGGAGCAGAAGGCGGCGACCTTGATGTCGTTCGCGTCGCCGTACATCTGCGGGACCCAGGTGCCGATCTGCTCCTCGGTGCCGTTGGCGAGGACGCCGACGGCGGCGAGGCCGGTGCCGACGATGGCGAGGGCGATGCCCGCGTCGCCCCAGAAGAGCTCCTCCATCGTCAGGGGGACGCCGAGGCCGGTCGGGTCGAAGAACTGCTGGGCGTAGAAGTCGAGGGAGTAGATTCCGAGCTTGGCCGCCTCCTGGATGATCGGCCAGGGCGTCTCCTCACGCTCGTCCCACTCGGCGGCCGCCGGACGCATCACATCGGCGGCGAAGCCGTGGAGCCAGTCGCGCACCTGCTTCTGGTCCTCGTTGAGCTCGAACGTGAACTCGCCCATTTTCCCTCCCGGCAGTATGTTACTTGCGGTAACAACAGTCTGTTACCGGTGGGTAGAGGCTGTCAACCTGCGGGGACGCGATCCGGCCCGACCGGCACCGGAACCCGGCCGGGTGTTACGTTGCGAGGGCCCCACACAGGGCAGGAGCGCGGAACGGCAGGGCCGCGCCACCGCGGAACCGCACGGCCGGGGAGAGACACACATGGACATCGCACACCGGACCACCGACCAGCGGACGCCCGCCGAGCAGCGGCGGCGCGAACTGCTGGAGGCGGCGGACCGGGTGGTGCTCCGGGAGGGCCCCAAGGCCTCCATGAACGCGATCGCGGCCGAGGCCGGCATCACCAAACCGATCCTCTACCGGCACTTCGGCGACAAGGGCGGCCTCTACCGCGCCCTCGCCACCCGGCACACCGACGCCCTCCTCGACGCCCTGCGGGCCGCGCTCGACGCACCCTCCGACCGGCGCCGCCGGGTCGAGTCCACCCTCGACACGTACCTCGCCTCGATCGAGGCGATGCCCCAGGTCTACCGCTTCCTCATGCACCCGGCGGAGGAGACGCACCAGGCCGAGCAGGGCTTCGACGTCGGCCGCCACTCGGCCCCGCTGCTCCGCCGCATGGGCGAGGAACTGGGCCAGGTCATCGCCGAGCGCGTCGACCCCGGGCCCGGCGCCCAGAACCAGGCCCGGATCTGGGGCCACGGCATCGTCGGCATGATGCACGCGGCCGGGGACTGGTGGCTCGGCGAACGCCCCTGCTCCCGCGCCGAACTGGTGCGCAGCCTGGCGGACCTCCTCTGGGGCCGCCTGGCCGAGGCGGACGACCGCCCCGGCGGGCCGGGCTTCTAGCGCGCGTGCCGGAAGTCCCGCCCGCCCTCCGGGCGGACGACGCCGCTTCCGGCACGCGCCCCGGGAAGCGGCGCGCGGACGGTGCCGGACACCGCGGGCCGGGCCCGACGCCCGCGACACGCCCCGGGGCCCGGTCCTCCGGGGTCACGCCCCCCGGGCCGCCGGCGCCGCGCCCCACGGCTGCTTCCGGATCGCGCGCGACAGGCGTGATCCGCGCCACCCCGTGACGCGGTCCGCGTAGACCCCGCCCTCCAGGTGGTCGCTCTCGTGCTGGAGGCAGCGGGCGAAGAAACCCGTCCCCTCGATCCGCACCGGGGACCTGTCGAGACGCACGCCCTCCACCACCGCGCGGTCGAAGCGGGGCGTCGGGGCCTCCAGGCCCGGCAGGGAGAGACAGCCCTCCGGCCCCCGGACCACGTCGCCGTCCGCCGCCACCAGACGGGGGTTCACCACGTGGCCCAGATGGCGCTCCTCCTCGTCGTCGGGGCAGTCGTACACGAAGACCCGCAGGCCCACGCCCACCTGGTTCGCCGCCAGGCCCACCCCGTTCGCCGCGTACATCGTGGCGAACATGTCCTCGACCAGCCGGGCCAGCCGGGGACCGAAATCGGTGACGGGCTCGCAGGGGGCGTGCAGGACGGGATCGCCGAACAGGGTCATCGTCCGGACCAGGCCGGAACTGCCGGGGATGGGGCGGTTTCGCATGGCGGTAAGGGTACGGTCCGCCGTGACCTCGGCGTTTCGTACGGCCGGTCGGAGGTGCCGCTGTTCGGGCTCCTGGCCGGATCTCGATAGGCTGAGCACGGACCGACGCGAGGAGGAACAAGAACGATGTCAGGACACCCCGGTAATCCAGAGCCGCTGTCGCCGCGCGCCAAGCTGGCCGTGACGGCGGGCAAGGCCGCGGCCGCGGTGTCGCGGGCGGCGGGGCGCGGCAGCGGCTCGGTGATCGGAGGCCGGGTGGCGCTGAAGCTCGACCCCGACCTCCTCGGGCGGCTCGCCCAGCATCTGGACGTCGTCCTGGTGTCCGCGACCAACGGCAAGACGACCACGACCCGGCTGATCGCGGAGGCGCTCCGGGCCGCGGGCCCCGTCGTCTCGAACGCCCTGGGCGCCAACATGCCCGCCGGCATCACCTCGGCGCTCGCCGGCGGTTCGGACTCCAAGTACGGCGTGATCGAGGTCGACGAGAAGTACCTCGCCGGCGTCGCCCGGGACACCACGCCCAAGGCGATCGCGCTGCTCAACCTCTCCCGCGACCAGCTCGACCGCGCCGCCGAGACCCGGATGCTCGCCGAGAAGTGGCGCGAGGGCCTCAACGGCACCAAGGCCGTGGTCATCGCCAACGCCGACGACCCGCTGATCGTGTGGGCCGCCTCCTCCTCCCCCAACGTGGTGTGGGTCGCCGCCGGCCAGGAGTGGAAGGACGACGCCTGGTCGTGCCCCGCCTGCGGCGGCGTGATGCAGCGCCCCGGCGACGACTGGTTCTGCGGCGAGTGCGGCTTCCGCCGTCCCGCGCCGAGCTGGGCGCTCAGCGGCGACCACGTGCTCGACCCGCACGGCTCGGCCTGGCCGATCCGCCTCCAGCTCCCCGGCCGCGCCAACAAGGCGAACGCCACCACCTCGGCCGCCGTCGCCGCCGTCTTCGGAGTGCCGCCGCAGGTGGCCCTGGAGCGCATGTACCAGGTGCAGGCCGTGGCCGGCCGCTACGACGTGGTCTCCTTCCAGGGCCGCGAGCTGCGCCTGCTGCTCGCGAAGAACCCGGCCGGCTGGCTGGAGACGTTCTCCCTCATCGACGGCCCGCCCGCGCCGGTGATCCTCTCCGTCAACGCGCGCGGCGCCGACGGCACGGACACCTCCTGGCTGTGGGACGTGGACTACGGCCGGCTCGCCGGCCACCCGATCATGGTGATCGGCGACCGCCGGCTCGACCTGGCGGTCCGCCTGGAGGTCGCGAACGTGGACTTCCGCGTCTGCGAGACGCTGGACGAGGCCGTCACGATGGCCCCGCCCGGCCAGATCGAGCTGATCGCCAACTACACCGCCTTCCAGGACGTCCGCCGCCGCGTCGGCAACTGACCCGTAGAGGACATGCAGCATGACTGACAGCAGCCTGCGCCTGGTCTGGGTCTACCCGGACCTGCTCAGCACCTACGGCGACCAGGGCAACGTCCTCGTCGTCGAGCGCCGCGCCCTCCAGCGCGGTCTCAGCGTCGAGCGCGTCGACGTCCGCAGCGACCAGCCGGTGCCGACCTCGGGCGACATCTACCTGATCGGCGGCGGCGAGGACCGTCCGCAGCGGCTCGCGGCCGAACGCCTCCGGCGGGACGGCGGCCTGAGCCGGGCCGCCTCCAACGGCGCGATCATCTTCTCGGTCTGCGCCGGGTACCAGATCCTGGGTCACGAGTTCGTCAACGACCTCGGCGAGCGTGAGGCCGGTCTCGGCCTGATCGACGTGATCTCGACCCGCGGCGAGGGGGAACGGTGCGTCGGTGACGTCCTCGCGGACATCGACCCGCGTCTGGGCCTGCCCCAGCTCACCGGGTTCGAGAACCACCAGGGCATCACCCACCTCGGCCCGACGGCCCGGCCGTTCGCCCGGACCGTCATGGGCAAGGGCAACGGGACCGGCGACGGCACCGAGGGCGCGTACAACGAGACGGTCTTCGGCACGTACATGCACGGCCCCGTCATGGCGCGCAACCCGCAGATCGCGGACCTGCTCCTGAAGCTGGCGCTCGACGTGAACGCGCTGCCGCCGACCGACGACCGCTGGTACGAGGCGCTGCGCGCCGAGCGCATCGCGACGGCCACGCAGCCCGCCTGATCCCGTCGCGCTCCCCGCGTCCGCTGTCCACTGTGCGGACGTCCGGTTCGGTCCCGCCACCCGGCGACGATAGGGTGGCGGGAATCCAGCCGGACGACGTGGTCCGGGAGTCGGCCCACGTTGCAAAGGTTTTTGGGCTATGCGCATTGGCGTGCTCACCTCCGGCGGAGACTGCCCCGGTCTGAACGCTGTCATCCGCTCCGTCGTGCACCGCGCCGTGGTGGACCACGGCGACGAGGTCATCGGCTTCCACGACGGGTGGAGGGGCCTTCTGGAGTGCGACTACCGCAAGCTGGACCTCGACGCGGTGGGCGGCATACTCGCCCGCGGCGGCACCGTCCTCGGCTCCTCCCGGGTCCAGCCCGCGCACCTGGTCGACGGGGTCGAGCGGGCCCGGGGCCACCTCGCGGACCTGGGCCTGGACGCCGTCATCCCGATCGGCGGCGAGGGCACGCTGAAGGCGGCGAACCTCCTCTCGAAGGCGGGCCTCCCCATCGTCGGCGTCCCGAAGACCATCGACAACGACATCGCCTCGACCGACGTCACCTTCGGCTTCGACACGGCCGTCACCGTGGCGACCGAGGCCCTGGACCGGCTGAAGACCACCGCCGAGTCCCACCAGCGGGTCCTGGTGGTCGAGGTCATGGGCCGTCACACCGGCTGGATAGCGCTGCACTCCGGCATGGCGGCCGGCGCGCACGCGGTCGTCGTCCCGGAGCGGCCCTTCGACATGGACGAGCTGACCGCCCGGGTCGGCGCCCGCTTCGCGGAGGGCAAGCGCTTCGCGATCGTGGTGGTCGCGGAGGGCGCGAAGCCGCGCGAGGGCTCGATGGAGTTCAGGACCGCCGGAACCGACATCTACGGCCACGAGCGCTTCACCGGCGTCGCCAACCAGCTCTCCGTGGAGCTGGAGCGCCGGCTCGGCAAGGAGGCCCGTCCGGTGATCCTCGGCCACGTCCAGCGCGGCGGCACCCCGACCGCGTACGACCGCGTCCTGGCCACCCGCTTCGGCTGGCACGCGGTGGAGGCGGCGCACCGGGGCGAGTTCGGCATGCTGACCGCGCTGCGCGGCACGGACATCACGATGGTCCCGCTGGCCAAGGCCGTGGAGAGCCTCAAGACGGTTCCGGCCGACCGCTACGCCGAGGCGGAGTGCGTGCTCTGACGGCTTCCGCGCGTGACACCCGCCCCCGGTCGTGATCGCGGCCGGGGGCGGTTCTAGTCTGGTGCGGACAACAAGCACGAATCGGGCCCCGGGAGCGTACGGATGGATCACAGCGGGCACGGCACGACCACGGACCTGCCGCCGTTCACGCTGGGGCGGGGGCTGGAGTTCTCTCCCGACCTCTTCTTCCTGATCGGCTCCCTGGCGGCGCTCGGCCTGTACGGGTGGGGCGTGGCGCGGCTGCGGCGGCGCGGGGACGCGTGGCCGGTGAGCCGGACGGTGTTCTTCGCGGTCGGCGTGCTGACCGTCGCGCTGGTGACGTGCACCCGGCTCAACGACTACGGCATGGTCATGTTCAGCGTGCACATGGTGCAGCACATGGTGATCTCCATGCTGTCGCCGATCCTGCTGCTGCTCGGCGCGCCGGTGACGCTGGCGCTGCGGGCGCTTCCGGTGGCGGGGCGCGGTTCGACCGGGCCGCGCGAACTGCTCCTGAAGCTGCTGCACAGCCGGTACATGAGGGTGATCACGCACCCCGGCTTCACGATCCCGATGTTCATCGCGAGCCTGTACGCCCTGTACTTCACCCCGCTCTTCGACTTCCTGATGGGGTCGAAGCCCGGTCACATCGGGATGATGGTGCACTTCCTGATGGTCGGCGTGGTGTTCTTCTGGCCGATCATGGGCGTGGACCCGGGTCCGCACCGGCCGGGGTACGTGATGCGGATGCTGGAGCTGTTCGCGGGCATGCCGTTCCACGCCTTCTTCGGCATCGCGCTGATGATGGCCACCGAGCCGATGGTCGAGGCGTACGAGAACCCGCCCGCCTCGCTGGGGATCGACGTGCTCACCGACCAGAACGCGGCGGGCGGCATCGCCTGGGCGTTCAGCGAGATCCCCTCCGTGCTCGTCCTGATCGCGCTGGTCTACCAGTGGTACCACTCCGAGCAGCGGCAGGCGGTCCGCAAGGACCGGGCCGCCGACCGGAACGGGGACAAGGAGCTGGAGGCGTACAACGCGTACCTGGCGTCGCTCCGGGCGCGGCGCTGACCTCTCGCGGTCCGCGGAACGGGTCCGGTGCCGGGTGCGGCGCCGGGCCCGTTCCGCGTGTGGTGCCCGGTCTCCCGGCGCGCGCCGGAGCGTCCGGGGAGTAGCGCGCGTGCCCCCCGCCGGGTGACGATGGTCGGGACGGCTTCCGCGGCCCCGGTCGGGAGGAGGGCGGACCGATGTCCGGTCCCGTGAGGACGATGACGGCGCTCACCTGCGCCGCGCTGGTGCTGACGACGGCGTACACGGTGGCGCTCGGCAGCAGCGGCTGGCTCTGGTTCGGCGTGGTGGTGCTGTGCGTGGTGACGGCCGGGGTGGCCGCGTCGGAGGGCGCGGCGGCCCCGGCCGGCCGGGAGCGCCGGCCGCCGGGACGGCCGGACCCCATGTCCTGATCCGCCGCCGCTCCCCTCCGGGGCCGCGCGCGGGGCCACCGGGACGGCTCCGGGCCGGTCCGCACCGTGCGCGACGCCTCCCGGGCTACGCGCGCGGGGCCAGGACGATCCAGACCTGTCCCGGGGCGAAGGCCAGGGGCGCCCCGTCCGGGGTGGTGAAGGACGTGCCCGACGCGGTGGAGGGACGGGACCAGCGGGCGTCGTGGGCGCGCCCGTCGCGCAGGACGAGCGCGGTGCCGCTCCCGACGGTCTCGGTGTAGGGGGAGGCCGCGCCGTTCCGGTCGTGGAAGGCGGAGGGGCGGACGGTGACGTGCTGGACGACGACCGTCGCCGGGGCGAGCGGGCCGGTGTCGGTGGCGCGGGCCTCCCGGCCGTCCATGGCGACCCGCCAGGCGCGGTCGGCGGCGGACCAGGTGAAGGCGTAGCGGGCCGCGGGATAACGGACGGCCGAGGTGGTGGTCGGGGTGCCGCCGGACGGGGCGGGGCCGAAGCGGAAGCCGATGTCCTTGGCGTTCCCGGCGTCCGGGGCGGCCGCGAGGGCGCGGGCGGGGCGCAGGTAGAGGTTGTGCGGGGCGGCCCGGTCCGGGGAGCGCGAGAAGGCTCCGGGCGCGGTGCCCTCCGTGACGCGGTCCAGCGGCGCGGCCGCGAGCAGGGGGTTCAGGGCGGACTGCGCCCCGGAGTAGGCGAGGGCCGGCCGGCCGAAGGCGCCGAGCAGGGCGATGTCGGACTCGCGGGCGCTGCGGACGGGGCCGACGCGCGCGGGGAGCCGGGAGGAGTAGACGGCCAGGAGCCGGGTGGCCCCGCCCTCGACCTGTTCGACGTAGACGAGGTCGGCCGCGCCGAGACCGGTGTGGGGGCGGGCCGCCGCCACGTTGTCGATCTTGACGGCGAGGACCGGGGCGGGCCGGGCCGGGAGCCCGGTGAGGGGCGAGCGGTCGGTGGCGCCGGGGGGCCGGTCCGGCGCGACCGCGCCGGAGCAGCCGTAGAGCCCGGCCGTCGTCAGCGCGCAGAGGAGGGCGGCGACGATCCGGCCGGGGCGCCCGGTCGCGTACTTCTTCGTCATGGTCGGCCCTCCCCCACCAGTGGACCACGGGCCCGTGTGCGGATACAACGGGCGGAACGGGAAGACGAACGGTTGGACAACCGGGCAGTCGGACGGACGAACGGGGTCGCGCGTGTTCTACCACCTGATGAAGTACGTACTGCTGGGGCCGCTGCTCAGGCTGCTGTTCCGGCCTCGGATCGAAGGCCTCGAGCACGTCCCGGCGGAGGGGGCGGCGATCGTCGCGGGCAACCACCTGTCCTTCTCGGACCACTTCCTGATGCCCGCCGTCCTGGAGCGGCGGATCACCTTCCTCGCGAAACAGGAGTACTTCACGGGGCCGGGCCTCAAGGGCCGGCTCACGGCCGCCTTCTTCCGGGCCGCCGGCCAGATCCCGGTGGACCGGTCGGGCAAGGAGGCCGGGCGGGCGGCGATCCGCGAGGGCTTGTGCGTGCTCGACCGGGGCGAACTGCTCGGCATCTACCCCGAGGGGACCCGTTCGCACGACGGGCGGCTCTACAAGGGCAAGGTGGGCGTGGCGGTGATGGCGCTGCGGGCCGGGGTGCCGGTGGTGCCCTGCGCCATGGTGGGAACCTTCGAGATCCAGCCGCCGGGGCGGGTCGTGCCACGGATCCGCCGGGTCACCATCCGGTTCGGGGCGCCGCTGGACTTCTCGCGGTTCGCCGGGCAGGAGGACGAGAGGGCGGTGGTCCGGGCGGTCACGGACGAGATCATGTACGAGATCCTGCGGCTGTCGGGGCAGGAGTACGTGGACGAGTACGCGGCGGTGGTGAAGGCGGCGGAGGCGGAGGACGCGGGCCCGGGAAAGCTCCCGGACGGGGAACGCTGAGGGCTGGTCCGCGCACGGCGCGATCCACGGGCCGCGCTCTACCGGTCCGCGCGAGCTGTGGTTCGTGAAGCGGGCGCTCGACGGACGGCCGGTGCGCGTCCTCGCGTACGGCGGGAGGCGTTCCCGGCCCTCGCCGCGTACGGGACGGACCGGTCCGGCCACGCGGCGGAGGACGCGTGGCTCGCGTCCCGGGGGTGACGCCGGAGTGAGGGGACGGGCCGCCGGACGGCCCGCCCCCTCACCGGCGCGCGCGTGCGGTTACGGCCGCGGGGTGGCGTGCGGGGCGCAGGTCTGGTCCCGGGCGTCCAGCTTCCCGGTCAGCAGGTACGCCTCGACCTTGGTGTTGAGGCAGGGGTTGACCAGGTTGGTGATGCCGTGCGAGCCGGCGTCCTTCTCCGTGATCAGGCGCGAGCCCTTGAAGCGCTTGTGCAGCTCGACGGCGCCGGCGTACGGGGTGGCGGCGTCGCGCTCGGACTGGGCGATGAGCACCGGCGGCAGGCCCTTGCCGGTCCTCACCTCGACCGGGCGCTGACGCGGCGCGGACCAGGTGGCGCAGGGCAGGTTCATCCAGGCGTTGGCCCAGGTCATGAACGGGTACTTCTGGTGGAGCCGGGTGTTGTCCCGGTCCCACGTGCGCCAGCTGGTCGGCCAGGGGGCGTCGGCGCACTCGACCGCGGTGTAGACGGCGTTGCCGTTCTCCGAGGCGATGTTGCCGGCCGTGTCGGTGAGGTCGGCGGCGGCCGCGTCGATCAGCGGCTGCGGGTCGCCGGCGGCGTACGCGCTCCAGGCCTCCGCGACCGGCGCCCACATGGAGTCGTAGTAGGGGGCGTTCTGGAAGAAGCCGATCAGCTCGGCCGGTCCGACCTTGCCGCCGAGGGGGTTCTTCTTGGCGGCGGCGCGCAGGATGTCCCACTGTTCGCGGACCTCGGCGTAGGTGTCGCCGAGGTGGTAGGCGGAGTCGTTGCGGGCGACCCAGGTCATCCAGTCCTTCAGGCGGCCCTCGAAGGCCACGTCCTGGTCGAGGTTGACCTCGTACCAGATCTTGTCCCTGGACGGATTGACGACGCTGTCGAGGACCATGCGGCGGACGTGGGTGGGGAAGAGGGTCCCGTACACCGCGCCGAGGTAGGTGCCGTAGGAGACGCCGACGAAGTTGAGCTTCTTCTCGCCGAGGGCGGCGCGGATGACGTCGAGGTCGCGGGCGGTGTTGGGGGTGGTCATGAAGGGCAGCATGTCGCCGCTCTTCTCGGCGCAGCCCTTGGCGTACTCGGCGGCCAGCTTGCGCTGGGCGAGCTTGTCGGCCTCGCTGTCGGGGACCGGGTCGGCCTTGGGGCCCTTGACGAACTCGGTCGGGTCGACGCAGGAGATGGGGGCCGAGTGGCCCACGCCGCGCGGGTCGAAGCCCACGAAGTCGTAGGCCTTGGCGGCGTTCGCCCAGATCGCGTTGGCGGTGGTGACCCGGCGCGGGAAGCGCAGGCCGGAGCCGCCGGGGCCGCCCGGGTTGTAGAGCAGGGCGCCCTGGCGCTCGCCGGGGGTTCCGGTGGCCCCGATCCGGTCGACGGCGAGCTTGATCTTCTTGCCGTCGGGCTTCGCGTAGTCGACGGGAACGGTGACCCAGCCGCACTGGATCGGCTTCTCCAGGCCCCAGTCGGCCGGGCAGTCCTGCCAGTCGACGCCCGCTCGCGCGGCCCTGGCGGCGGCGACGGCGACGCCGATCGACTCGGCGTCCGGCCGGTGGTGCCGCCGGTCGCTGTCGGCGTTCGCCACCGGAGCCGCGAGCGCGCCCGCGACGAGCGCGCCGGTTATCAGGGTGCCGGCCGAGCCGAGCACTGCCGTACGTCTCACGTGTCCTCCCCCAGAATGGGCGCCGTCCCCCGTGGTGGCGCCGGTTGTTGCTGTCCGGGTGATCCTTCCGTCCTCCGCGACCGGGGTGAAAGGGCGAACGCGTGTTTCTTTGCCTAACCCATAACCGGTGAACGCCGTACCGCTGAGCGGTGACCTCCACCAAGCCGGTCAGAACGGGGCGAGTGCGGCCAGGGCGGTGTCGAGGAGGCGGCGCAGCGCGAGGGCGTCCGGGGCCACCGCGGTGACCAGAGCGGCCGGGCCGGCGAGCGGGGCGATCACGGCGTGCTCCCCCAGCAGCCGCGTCTCCACCGGCTTCTCCTCGAACGCCGGATCCACGACCAGGAGTTGCCCGGTGGCCCGGTGGCCCCCGAGGACCGCTCCGCCGTCCCAGCCGCCGGGGGCGCCGGGCCCGAAGGCCAGCTCCTGGTCGAGCAGGGGTCGGCCGGCGCGGCGGACGGTGAGACGGGTGACGAGGGTGCCGGGCGGCTCGCCGTGCCGTCCGAGGACCTGTTCCTCGCGCAGGACCAGCCGCGCCGTGGGGGCGAGTTCGGCGGTGGTGCGCGTCCGCAGGTGCGAGCCGGCGGCGGAGACCACCTGTTCGGGCAGCCAGCGGAGCACCCCGTCGTCGGCGACGTCGATCCGGACGTCGTACGTGGCGGGGTCGGCGCCCCGGCCCGGCAGGGCGAGGGTGGCGGCGGCCGAGTCGACGAGGAGCCGCGCCCCGGCCCGCACCTCGGTCTCGACGGCGAGGCGGTCGCCGCCGAGCGGGGCGCTCATCGCCCCGACGACGGTGACCCGGGTGTACGGACCCACCGCCCTGGTGCGGCGCAGGGCGAGGGGGCCGTCGCTCACCAGGAGCGGCAGTCCGCCGGCGGCGTCGGCCGCGATCCGGGCGGTGGCGCGCAGGCTCACGCGGCCCATGCCCCGAGCTGTGCCCGGACCCAGTCGGCGACGGGTCCGACGCCCTCCTCGGAGCGCAGCGAGGTGAGGAGGACGGGCAGGTCGCCGCGTTGCTCCTCGGCGTCGCGGGCCATCCGTTCCAGGTCGGAGCCGACGTACGGGGCGAGGTCGGTCTTGTTGACGACGAGGAGGTCGGCGGTGGTGACGCCCGGTCCGCCCTTGCGCGGGATGTCGTCGCCGCCGGCGACGTCGATGACGAAGACCTGGACGTCCACCAGCCCCCTGGAGAAGGTGGCGGTGAGGTTGTCGCCGCCGGACTCCACGAGGATCAGGTCGAGCGGCCCCACGGCCTCCTCCAGCTCCTCGACCGCTTCGAGGTTGGCGGAGATGTCGTCCCGGATGGCGGTGTGCGGGCAGGCGCCGGTCTCCACCGCACGGATGCGCTCGGGCGGCAGGACGGCCTCGCGGAGCAGGAACTCGGCGTCCTCACGGGTGTAGATGTCGTTGGTGACGACCGCGAGGGAGAACGTGTCGCGCAGTTCCCGGCAGAGGGCGGCGACGGTCGCGGTCTTGCCGGAGCCGACCGGGCCGCCGAGCCCCACGCGCAGGGCGCGGCGCGTGCCGTCGGGGCGGCGCGCGTCGGCGGAGACGGCACCGTGAGGGGTGGGGGCGTGGTCGTGGTCGAGGTGCACGGGGCGGCTCCGGGGTGGTCGTCGGGCGGGTGGTGGGGACGTCGGGTTTCACGGGGCGGGGCGGTCGGGGCGCCGGAGCACTCAGGACGCGAAGAGGCGGACCGGCCAGGCGGCGTGCTGTTCGGCGGTGAGGTCGAGCAGGGGCGCGGAGGCGGCCGGCAGGGCGTCCACTCCCTCCCGGGCGGCCGCCGCCGCCCGTTCGGCCACCCGGTCGGTCTCGGGCGCGAGGCGGGCGAGGACGGCGGTGGCCCGGTAGGGGTCGAGGCCGAGGAGGCGCACGACGGCGGTCGCGGGACCGCCGACCGTCTCGTACGCGACGCAGTGCGCCGCGTCCACGGGGCCGAGTCCGGCGGCCCGGGCGGCGGCGCCGAGGACGACGGGCTGGTGGGCGCCGCGCGGGAAGGCGGCGGCCAGCGCGTCGAGTCCGGGGTCCGGCCAGGCGGCGCGGGCGGCCCGCATCATCTGGCGGCCGAGCCTGCGGGCGGCGGCGCGCAGGGCGGGCGAGGGCGTGCGGGCGTCGGCGGCCTCGTCGAGCGCGTACGGGTCGAGCCCGTACGCGGCTCCGGCGGCGAGGCCCGCGGAGGTGAGGCCCGTGGTGTGCAGGCGTCCCCGGCAGAAGGCCTCCAGGTCGTCGGCGTCCTTGATCCGGCCGGCCCGGACGGCCGCCTCCGCGCCGCCGGAGTGGGCGTGTCCGCCGGCGGGGAACCGCCCGTCGGCGAGCACGAGGAGCGCGGCGCGGGCCGCCGGTCGCGTCGTCATCAGAAGAGGAAGTAACGCTGGGCCATGGGCAGTTCGGCGGCGGGGGCCGGTTCGACCGGTTCGCCGTCGATGGTCACCGAGAAGGTGTCGGCATCGACCTCGACCCGGGGCAGCGCGTCGTTCTCCCGCATGTCGGCCTTGGTGATCCGCCGGGTGTTCCCGATGGCGGTGAACTCCTTGTGCAGGCCGAGCCGCCGGGGCAGGTCGTCCTCGATCGCCGCCCGGGCGACGAAGTTGACCGAACCGGCCGCGGCGGCCCTGCCGAGCGCGCCGAACATCGGGCGGGGCAGGACCGGCTGGGGGGTGGGGATGGAGGCGTTGGCGTCGCCCATCTGCGCGTACGCGATCTGGCCGCCCTTGATGACGGTGAGCGGCTTGACGCCGAAGAAGGCGGGCTCCCAGAGCACCAGGTCGGCGAGCTTCCCCGGTTCGACGGAGCCGACGAGGTGGTCCATGCCCTGGGCGACGGCCGGGTTGATCGTGTACTTGGCGACGTAGCGGCGGGCCCGGTGGTTGTCGGCGCGTCCGTCGCCGGGGAGGGCGCCGCGCCGTTTCTTCATGACGTGGGCGGTCTGCCAGGTCCGCATGATCACCTCCCCGATCCGGCCCATGGCCTGGGAGTCGGAGGAGATGATCGAGATGGCGCCGAGGTCGTGCAGGACGTCCTCGGCGGCGATGGTGGAGGGCCGGATGCGGGACTCCGCGAAGGCGAGGTCCTCGGGGACGGCCGGGTTGAGGTGGTGGCAGACCATCAGCATGTCGAGGTGTTCCTCGATGGTGTTGACGGTGTGCGGCCGGGTCGGGTTGGTGGAGCTGGGCAGGACGTGCGGCTCGGAGACGACCGTGATGATGTCGGGGGCGTGTCCGCCGCCCGCGCCCTCGGTGTGGTACGCGTGGATGGTGCGGCCGGCGATGGCCGCGAGGGTGTCGCCGACGAAGCCGGCCTCGTTCAGGGTGTCGGTGTGGATGGCGAGCTGGGCGCCCGTCTCCTCGCAGACGTCCAGGCAGGCGTCGATGACGGCCGGGGTGGCGCCCCAGTCCTCGTGGATCTTGAAGCCGAGGGCGCCGCCGCGCAGCTGGGAGCGCATGGCCTCGCGGGACGTGGTGTTGCCCTTGCCGAGCAGCCCGATGTTGACCGGGAAGGTGTCCAGGGCCTCGAACATCCGGGCCATGTGCCAGGGGCCGGGGGTGATCGTGGTCGCCTTGGTGCCCTCGGCCGGCCCGGTGCCGCCGCCGACGAGGGTGGTGACCCCGGTGGCCAGGGCCTGTTCCACGACGGTCGGGGAGATGAAGTGGACGTGGGTGTCGACGGCTCCGGCGGTGACGACGCGCCCGTTGCCGACGATGATCTCGGTCTCGGGGCCGATCACCAGGGCGGGGTGGACGCCGTCCATGGTGTCGGGATTGCCGGCCTTGCCGAGGGCGGTGATCCGCCCGTCCCTGATGCCGATGTCCGCCTTGACGATCCCCCAGTGGTCGATGACCACGGCGCCGGTGATCACGGTGTCGGGGGCGCCCTCGGCGCGGGTGGTGCGGGCCTGGCCCATGGACTCGCGGACGACCTTGCCGCCGCCGAAGACGGCCTCCTCGCCGGCGCGGCCGGGGCCGCCGCAGCGGTCCTCCTCGATCTCCACGAAGAGGTCGGTGTCGGCGAGCCGGACGCGGTCGCCGGTGGTGGGGCCGAACAGGTCGGCGTAGACGGCGCGGTGCAGCTCAGGCACGGGGGTCTCCGTTCGGCTCCGTGTCGAGCGGGCCCGCGGTCCCGCCGCGCAGTCCGGGCACGACGCGGCGGCCGGCGATCGGGACGAGTTCGACCTCGACGGGGACGCCGGGCTCGAAGCGGACGGCGGTTCCGGCGGCGACGTGCAGCCGCCGTCCGTGCGCGGCGGCGCGGTCGAACTCCAGGCCGGGGTTGACCTCGGCGAAGTGGTAGTGGGAGCCGACCTGGACGGGCCGGTCGGCGGCGTTGAGGACGGTGAGGCGGGTGACGGGGCGCCCCTCGTTGAGGGCGACGGGGCCGTCCGCGTACAGGATCTCTCCGGGGATCATCGGCGGCGCCCGCTCAGACGATGGGGTCGTGGACGGTGACGAGCTTGGTGCCGTCCGGGAAGGTGGCCTCGACCTGGACGTCGCGGATCATCTCCGGGATGCCCTCCATGACGTCGTCGCGGGTGAGCACCGCGCGGCCGGAGGCCATCAGTTCGGCGACGGTCCGGCCGTCACGGGCGCCCTCCAGGATGTGGGAGGTCAGGAGGGCGACGGCTTCGGGGTGGTTGAGCCGTACGCCCCGGGCCCTGCGCTTCTCGGCCACGTCCGCCGCCACATGGATGAGCAGGCGCTCCTGCTCGTGCGGGCTCAGTTGCACTCTTCCACCTCACTGTCGTCGACCGGGACGGCACCCGGACAGCTGCGGACCCTACCGACCGTCAACACTCTGTTGAACTGCTCGGACGTGGCCCGCGGCGAGACATTGCACGTTGGGGCGGAAGTTTTTCCGGCTCGTTAACCCCGGCTTTGCGTTCTCATGATCATCCGATCGGTGATGCCCCCGGGGCGTCCCTCCGGCACCCCTCAGGGAGCGCCGGGCTCGCGGTGGCGGGCGGCGAGGCCGAAGTGCCCCTGTTCGCCGGGAGCGGAGTCGACGGAGTGGAAACCGGAGACGGAGCGGATCACCGGCTCCTCGCCCGGCCGCGCCTCCGCTTCGAGTACGTCCAGGTCGGCGGCGGAGACCAGGGCCACGAGGGGCTTGCCGTGACGGGTGACGACGACGCGTTCGCCGCCGTACACGACGCGGTTGATGAGGTCCGCGAGCTCAGCCCGCGCTTGCGTCACCGGGATCTCGTAGGTCATGCTCCCCATCTTACGACCTGTACGTCCTGTACATTTTTTACCGATGGAGGCACATGCCATGGACGCTCGTCATGTCCTGCCGGAGTTCACGGAGCGGACCGCCTCCGGGACCCGGACCCTCGATCCGTACACGAAGCTGCTGGAGTCCCGGATCGTCTTCCTCGGCACCCGGGTGGACGAGATCTCGTCCAACGACGTGATCTCCCAGCTCCTGTACCTGGAGTACGCGGCGCCCGACCAGGACATCGCCCTCTACATCAACTCGCCCGGCGGCTCCGTCAGCGCCATGACCGCGATCCACGACACGATCCGGATGCTCGCCTGCGACGTGGCGACCACCTGCCTGGGCCAGGCCGCCTCCACCGCCGCCGTGCTGCTCGCCGCCGGCACGGCGGGCAAGCGCGCGATGCTCCCTGGCGCCCGGGTCACGCTGCGGCAGCCCGCCCTGGACGAGCCCCTGCGGGGACAGCCGAGCGACCTCGACGTCCAGGCCCGCGAACTGCTCCGCCAACGCGCCCTCGTGGCCGGGTTGCTCGTCGAGCACACCGGACGGAGCAGGGAGCGGATCGACGCCGACCTCGAACGCCTCACGGTCCTGGACGCCCCGGCGGCGATCGGGTACGGGCTGGTGGACCATGTGATCATGAGCCGGCGCGCCTCCGCCGGCGGCACGGCGCGGTGAGCGGACCGTGGTTCCCGAACCGCCGCCGCTGCCGGCCCTGACGCGGGCCGAGGGCGAGCTGGTCGACGCGTACCTCGCGGCCGCCGACCTCCTGGGGCGGATCAACCCCTCCCGGAACGCGCACACCTACGGGGCCCTGAGGGCGGCTCAGGCCCTGGTGGGGCGGGCCGAGGCGCTGCGCGAGGCGCTGGCGCTCATGCACGCGCGGGGCGAGAGCGAGGTCCACGCGGAGACCCTGGCGCGCGCCCTCCGCGCCCTGGACGGGGAACGCAGGACCGCCCGGGTCACGCTTCCCCGGACGCGGCCGCGTTGACATTCCGGCATGTCGTGTCGAGGGCCGGACGGCCGACACCGGGCGCGGAAACGCTCCTCCGTTCGGTGGAGCCGGTGAGCCGGTGCGCGGAGGGGGCGAGTTGCGCGCCGACGGTACACATCTGGCGGAATCGGACGTTCCGTTGCCTGGTGCGAGGGTCGCCGCCCAAACCTCCGACGATCACGAAAGCATCCTGTCCACCCGAATGGTTCAGTCGTGAGGAGCCTCACAAATAGTCGCTTCCACTCGGATTTCGACCATGAAGTGGGGCAAGATCCCTGCCGACGACAAGCCCCCGCCATCCGAGGCGGGGCGGTCCGGGCGGACGCCGAGTCCTGCCGCCGTCCCGGACGTCTGGTCGACAGGATTGGACCGGCAGGAGTGGAGGACCCGAGCAGTACGGGCCGTACACGCCGTTTCCGCGGCGGGACCGGCCCTCGGGGTGAAGCCGCTACCGCGGCCGGGCATCTTCGCCTGCCCGAACCCGACAGGTCATCCTTCACAGGCGGCTGACGAAGGGTTGCGCATGACTGCGCAGATGCACGTCCCGTCCCTGCTGTCCCGGGCCGGAGCCGTCTCGGCTCTCACCCTCGCCGCCGTCGGCGGCACACTGCTCGCACCGGGCACGGCGCCGGAGGCGCAGGCCACGACCTCGCACGCGAGCAAGGCGCTGAACGTCGCCGCCTCCAAGAAGGGGGCCCCCTACCGGTACGGAGCCGCGGGACCCTCCCGGTTCGACTGCTCCGGCCTGACGCTCTACGCGTACAAGCAGGCGGGCAAGTCGCTGCCCCGCACCGCGCAGCAGCAGTACAACAAGACCCGGCACGTCTCCGCCGCCGGCCGGCAGAAGGGCGACCTGGTCTTCTTCCACTCCGGCGGCCGGGTCTACCACGTGGGCATCTACGCCGGGAACGGCCGGATCTGGCACTCCCCCAAGACCGGTTCCTGGGTGAAGCTCGACAAGATCTGGTCGTCGAAGGTCTTCTACGGACGCGTCCGGTGACCCCGCCCGGGCGCTGAGCGGGCGCGGAGGACGGGCCGGAGGAACGGTGGCGCCGCCGTCCTCCGCCCGCTCCGCCCCTCCGTCCCCGCCTCCGCCGTCCCGCTCCGTACGGGGTTCGCCCGCCCCGCCGTACGGGCCCCGCCCGCCCCCGCCGTACCGGCCCCGCCCGCCCCCGCCGCGCGGAGCGCCCGTCACCGGCTCGCCACGGGGGCGGCCGCCGTCCACGGCAGGGTGATCCGGACCGTCTTGCCGCCCGCCGCGGTGGGGGTCACGGAGAGACGCCCCCCGGCCTCCGCGGCCAGGGAGCGGATGATGACCAGGCCCCGGCCGTTGTCCTGCTGGACCGCCGCCGGAAGGCGCCGGGGCAGGCGCGGATGGCTGTCCGTGACGCCGATGTGGAGCCGCTCCCCCCGTTCCAGGCAGAGGGCCACCGTGAAGGTGGGAGACTGCCCGAAGGTGTGCACGACGGCGTTGGTGGCCAGCTCCGAGACGATCAGCCGGACCGCGTCCGCCCGGTCGGCGGCGCCGTCCAGACCCCACCCGGCGAGCACCTCCGTGACGTACCGCCGGGCCGTGGAGACCGAAGCGGGTTCGCTCGGCAGCGTGACGGATGCTTCCTGATGGTCTGCCATGACGACGCTGTCCCTTTCCCGCCGGGGCCGGTGCCCCGGATTGCGCTTCGCGCCAGATTCCCACCGATGGTGCCGCGCCGGGAGGCGTTCCCCCGGGGCAAGGGCGCATCTGTCGCCCGAAGCGGTGAACTCTGGCGTTCCCGAACGCCCTTGGGCGCCCCCCGGCCGGAAAGACCGCTTCCCCGGCGCGTCAGACGGCGGGCGCGGTCCGCAGGACCGTCTCCACCGCGCGCCCGATCTGCGCGTCCGTCAGGTCGGCGCGCGCCGTCAGGCGCAGGCGCGAGACGCCGTCGGGCACGGACGGGGGCCGGAAGCAGCCGACCGCCAGCCCCCGCTCCCGGCAGTCCGCCGCCCAGCGCAGCGCCGCCTCCGGGGAGGGCGCGCGGACCGACACCACGGCCGCGTCGGGCCGCGTCACGGACAGACCGGCTCCGGTGAGCAGTTCGTACAGGGTGGTGGCGACGGTGCGGACCCGTCCGGCGAGCCCCGGTTCGGCCGCGATCAGCCGCAGGCTCGCGAGCGCGGCGCCCGTGGCGGCCGGGGCGAGGCCGGTGTCGAAGATGAAGGTGCGGGCCGCGTTCACCAGGTGCTCGATCACGCGGGCCGGCCCGAGGACGGCGCCGCCCTGGCTGCCCAGGGACTTGGAGAGGGTCAGGGTGGCGACCACGTCCTCCGCCCCCGCGAGCCCGGCCTCGTGGAGGGCGCCCCGGCCGCCGTCGCCGAGGACGCCGAAGCCGTGGGCGTCGTCCACCACCAGTCCGGCGCCGTGTGCGCGGCAGGCGGCGGCGAGTTCCGGCAGCGGGGCCCTGTCGCCGTCCACGGAGAAGACGGAGTCGCTGACGACGAGGGCCCGGCGCCCCGGGTGCGCCTCCAGGGTCTTGCGCACGGCCTCGGGGTCGGCGTGCGGGACGACGGCGGTCTCGGCGCGCGCCAGACGGCAGCCGTCCACCAGGGAGGCGTGGTTGGAGGCGTCCGAGACGATCAGGGAGCCCCGGCCGGTCAGCGCGGTGAGCGCGGCGAGGTTGGCGGTGTAGCCGGAGGAGAAGACGAGGGCCGCCTCGAAACCGCAGAAGCCGGCCAGTTCGCGCTCCAGACGGGTGTGCAGCCGGGTGGTGCCGGTGACGAGCCGGGAACCGGTGGAGCCGGCGCCCCAGCGCCGGGCCGCGTCCGCCGCCGCCCCGGTGACCTCGGGCCTGCGGGTGAGACCGAGGTAGTCGTTGCCCGCCAGGTCGAGGAGGTCCGACTCGGCGGCCCGGGGGCGCAGCGTACGGACGAGACCCGCCTCGGACCGGTGGCGCGCCTCGGCGTCGGTCCAGTCGAACGCGGTGCGGCGCGGGCCCTCGGCCCGCGCGTCGTCGGCCTGTGGCATGGGCGTTCCTCCGGCGGCGCCCCCGGTCGGCCGGCCGGCGCCTTTTGTAGGCAGCGCACAGACCCTAGCCGCAGGGCGGCGGGGCCGTGGTGTGGTCATCCACACACCTCGTTCGGGGGCGATTGTTCGGTTCCTCCTTGGCCCGGGGGCGGGCGGTAGGCCAGGATCAGCGGTTATGGACCTGCTGAACACGCTGGTGGAGAAGGGGTTGCGGCGCGAGCCGCCGACCCGTGAAGAAGCGCTCGCCGTCCTGGCGACCTCCGACGACGAACTGCTCGATGTGGTGGCGGCGGCCGGCAAGGTGCGCCGCCAGTGGTTCGGGCGGCGGGTGAAGCTCAACTACCTGGTCAACCTGAAGTCCGGCCTGTGCCCCGAGGACTGCTCGTACTGCTCGCAGCGGCTCGGCTCCACGGCGGAGATCCTCAAGTACACCTGGCTGAAGCCGGACGAGGCGTCCAGGGCCGCGGCGGCGGGCGTCGCGGGCGGCGCCAAGCGGGTGTGCCTGGTGGCGAGCGGGCGGGGTCCGACGGACCGGGACGTCGAGCGCGTCGGCAGGACCATCGAGGCCATCAAGGAGGAGAACGAGGGCGTCGAGGTGTGCGCCTGTCTCGGTCTCCTCTCGGACGGCCAGGCGGAGCGGCTGCGGGAGGCCGGGGCCGACGCGTACAACCACAACCTGAACACGTCCGAGGCGACGTACGCGGGGATCACCAGGACCCACACGTACGCGGACCGGGTGGACACCGTGCGGAAGGCGCACGCCGCCGGGCTCTCGGCCTGCTCGGGCCTGATCGCGGGCATGGGCGAGACCGACGGGGACCTGGTCGACGTCGTGTACGCGCTGCGGGAGCTGGGCTCCGACTCGGTGCCGGTCAACTTCCTCATCCCGTTCGAGGGCACCCCGCTCGCCAAGGAGTGGAACCTGACGCCGCAGCGCTGTCTGCGCATCCTGGCGATGGTCCGGTTCGTCTGCCCCGACGTCGAGGTGCGGATCGCCGGCGGCCGCGAGGTGCACCTGCGTTCGCTGCAGCCGCTCGCGCTGCACATCGCGAACTCGATCTTCCTGGGCGACTACCTGACCAGCGAGGGCCAGGCCGGGCAGGCCGACCTGGAGATGATCGCGGACGCGGGCTTCGAGGTGGAGGGCGCGGGCACGCCGACGCTGCCCGCCCACCGCGCGGACGCCCTCGCGGCGGCCGGGGACCGGGCTTCCCGCGCTCCGGCGGAGAGCGGCGCGGGCTGCGGCGCGCACGCGCCGGCGGAGAGCGGTGCCGGGTGCGGCGCGCACTCCGGCGGCGGCTGCGGCCCGTGCGGCGGACACGCCCCGGAGCCCGCCGGGGAACCGGCCGCCGGGGCCGTGCCGGGCGGCGCCCGGACCGATCTGGTGGCGGTGCGCCGCCGGGGGGCCGGGACGGACCTCGCGCCGAATGCGTGACGACGAACTCCTCGCCCTGGACCGGGCGCACGTCTGGCACCCGTACGGCCCCATGCCGGGCCGCACGGACCCGCTGGTCGTCGCGTCCGCGTCCGGGGTGCGCCTCCGGCTCGCCGAACCCGCCGAGGGGCGGGACGAGTTGGTGGACGGCATGTCCTCGTGGTGGGCCGCGGTCCACGGATACGGCCATCCCGTGCTCGACGCGGCGGTGCGCGACCAGCTGGACCGGATGAGCCACGTCATGTTCGGCGGCCTCACCCACGAGCCGGCCGTCCGGCTCGCGCACCGGCTGGTGGAGATCACCCCCGCGCCGCTGCGGCACGTCTTCCTCAGCGACTCCGGGTCCGTCGCCGTCGAGGTGGCGGTCAAGATGTGCCTCCAGTACTGGCGTTCGCTGGGCCGCCCCGAGAAGCGGAGGCTCTTCACCTGGCGCGGGGGGTACCACGGGGACACCTGGCAGCCGATGTCGGTGTGCGACCCCGAGGGCGGGATGCACGAGCTGTGGTCGGGGGTCCTCCAGCCGCAGGTGTTCACGGACGCCCCGCCGGCCGCGTACGAGGAGTCGTACGCGGAACTGCTGCGGACCTCGATCGGGCGGCACGCGCACGAGCTGGCCGCGGTGATCGTGGAGCCGGTGGTGCAGGGCGCGGGCGGGATGCGCTTCCACGACCCGGCGTACCTGCGGGTGCTCCGCGAGGCCTGTGACGCGCACGGGGTCCTGCTGGTGTTCGACGAGATCGCGACCGGGTTCGGGCGGACGGGCACCCTGTTCGCGGCCGACGCGGCCGGGGTCTCCCCCGATGTGATGTGCCTGGGCAAGGCGCTGACGGGCGGTTACCTGTCGATGGCCGCCACGCTCTGCACGGGCCGGATCGCCGACGGGATCTCGCGGGGCGAGGTGCCGGTCCTGGCGCACGGGCCGACCTTCATGGGGAACCCGCTGGCGTCGGCGGTGGCCCTGGCCTCGATCGACCTGCTGCTCTCGCGGGACTGGCGGGCCGAGGTCGGGCGGATCGGGGCCGGGCTGCGCGCCGGGCTCGCCCCGGCCGCCGCCCTGCCGGGCGTGCGGGACGTGCGGGTGCTCGGCGCGATCGGGGTCGTCCAGCTCGACCACGAGGTCGACATGGCGGCGGCGACGCGCGCGGCGGTCCGGGAGGGCGTGTGGCTGCGCCCGTTCCGGGACCTCGTCTACACGATGCCGCCGTACGTGACCGGTGACGAGGACCTGGCCCGGATCTGCGCGGCGGTGCGCGCCGCGGCCGCCGCGGGCTGAGGAACGGGCCGGCCGGAAGAAGACCGGCGGGAAGAGATGGAGGGGAACGACCGTGGGAATCGTCGTCGTCAGCGGCACCGGGACCGAGATCGGCAAGACCGTCGTGACCGCGGCGGTGGCCGCCGTCGCGACCGCGGCCGGGCGTTCGGTCGCCGTCCTGAAGCCGGCCCAGACCGGCGTCGGGCCGGACGAACGGGGCGACGCGGACGAGGTGGTGCGGCTCTCGGGGGCCGCCGCCTCGGCCGAACTGGGCCGCTTCCCGGAGCCGCTGGCCCCCGGCACGGCCGCGCGGAGGGCCGGGCTCGCGCCGGTGGGGCCCCGGGAGATCGCCGAGGCCGCCCGGAAACTGGCCGGCGGCCACGACCTGGTCCTCGTGGAGGGGGCGGGCGGGCTGCTCGTCCGCTTCGACGAGGAGGGCGGCACCCTCGCGGACGCGGCGGCGCTGCTCGGCGCGCCGGTCCTGGTGGTCGCCCCGGCCGGACTCGGGACGCTCAACTCGACGGCCCTGACCGCCGAAGCGCTGCGGGCACGCGGCATCGAGCACCTGGGCGTGGTGATCGGCAGCTGGCCGGCCGCGCCGGACCTCGCGGCGCGCTGCAATCTGGCCGACCTGCCGGAAGCGGCGGGCGCGCCGCTGCTCGGAGCCGTACCGGAGGGGGCGGGGAGCCTCGCCCCGGCGGAGTTCCGCGAGGCGGCGGGGGGCTGGCTGGGGCCCGCCCTGGGAGGAACGTGGGACGCGACGGCGTTCGCGGCGGCGGTCGGGGCCTGAGGGACGGGGCCCGCGGGGGTGGCCCCGTCCGGCCGTACGGGCGGGGGGGTCCGTGCCGCGCGGCACCGGCGGCGGTTGCCTAGGGTGGACGCATGCGCGCCCACGTACAGGAGATCGTCTTCGACTGCGCCGATCCGGCGGCCCTCGTCCGCTTCTGGGCCGGGCTCCTCGGCGGTGTTCCGGTCGACCGGAGCGGCGACTGGTCCTTCGTGGACCCGCCGGGTTCCGTCCGGCTCGCCTTCCAGCGGGTGCCGGAGGGCAAGGCGGTGAAGAACCGGCTGCACCTCGACCTGAGGGTGGAGGAGCCGGGCCGGGCCGCCGAGGAGGCGCTTCCCCTGGGCGCGGTCCGCGTGGGCGATCCGGTCACCGACGCGCAGGGCACCTTCCAGGTGATGCGGGACCCGGAGGGGAACGAGTTCTGCTTCGTGTCGGACTGAGCCGTGGAGCGGTCGCGGCCCGCGCACCGGCCGTCCCCGGACCGGACCGCCCGCCGCACCCCGGGCCGGCCGTACACCGGACCGCCCGCCGGGCCCGGGTCGTCCGCCGAGCCCGGGTCGTCCGCCGGAACGGGGGCGTCCGCCCGGACCGGACCGCCCGCCGCGCCGCCGGGCCGCCGCCCCCGTGCCGACGAGGAGTCCCGATGACACCGCCGCGTCCCGTGCCCGGCCGCCCGGCCCGGGTGCACCACCCCCTCTTCGCCCGTTTCTACGCCCGCCTCAGCGTCTCCGCCGAGACGCGGGGCGGACTGGGCGCCCTGCGCGCGGAGCTGCTCGCCGGGCTCACCGGCCGGGTCGTGGAGGTCGGGGCCGGGAACGGCCTGAACTTCGCGCACTGTCCGGCCGGGGTCACCGAGGTCGTGGCCGTCGAGCCGGAGGCCCGGCTGCGCGCGCTCGCCGAGGAGGCCGCGCGGCGGTCCGCCGTTCCGGTGCGCGTGCTGCCGGGCACGGCCGAGGCGCTGCCGCTGCCGGACTGCGCCTTCGACGCCGCCGTGGTCTCGCTGGTCCTGTGCACGGTGCGGGACGTGCCGGCGGCCCTCGCGGAGCTGCGCCGGGTCCTGCGCCCCGGCGGGGAGCTGCGCTTCTTCGAGCACGGAGCGGCGGACACGGCCGGCCCGGCACGGGTCCAGCGGGGCCTCGACCGCACCGTGTGGCCCCTGCTCTTCGGCGGTTGCCACACCTCCCGCACCCCGCTGGCGGCGATCGGGGAGGCCGGGTTCGACCTCGTCTCGTACCGCTCCTTCGACGTCCCGGAGGGCGGGCCGCGGCTGCCGTCCTCCCCCTGCGTCCTGGGCGCGGCGAGACGGTGAGGCGCCGCCGTCCCGCTCTCCGGAACCCCCGGGCGCGGCCGGCGGCCCCCGTGATGGGATGCGGTCGTGACCGATCCGCAGATACGCACCGCCACCGTCGACGACGCCGAGGCCGTCCTGGCCTTCTGGCGGGAGTCCGCCGAGGGGACGTCCGTCTCGGACGACGTGCCGGGGGTCACCCGGCTCGTCGAGCGCGACCCGGAGGCCCTGCTCCTCGCGGTGGCCGACGGGCGGATCGTGGGGTCCGTGATCGCCGGCTGGGACGGCTGGCGCGCCTCGCTGTACCGGCTCGCCGTCCTGCCCCCGTACCGGCGCCGGGGGATCTCCACGGCGCTCCTGCGGGCGGCCGAGGAACGGTTCGCCGCGCTCGGGGCGCGGCGCGCGGACGCCATGGTCCTGGAGGCGAACGGGACGGGACGGATGCTCTGGGGCGCCGCCGGGTATCAGCGCGAGGACCACTGGCGCCGCTGGGTGAAGCCGCTCGCGCGGTGAGGAACACAGGGGGTGACCGCCACCCCGCTTTGCCTGTCCTTTACCATGGTCCCTCATCCCGACGACCGAAAGGTGTGAGCGTCCGCCCATGGGCGAGCCTCCCAGTAGCACCGCTTCCGACCGTTCCCCCGGTCCCGGCCCCGCCGGCCGACATCGAGCGTTCCTTCCCCCCTTGGCCGATCATGGGACGGAGGTGAACCGATGACCGAAGTGCTCCTGCTCCTCCTCGCGCTCCTGCTCTCCCTCGCGTGCGGCGCCTTCGTCGCGGCCGAGTTCTCGCTGACCACGGTCGAGCGCGGCGAACTCGAAGCCGCGGCGAAGCGCGGCGAGCGCGGCGCCGCGGGCGCGCTCAAGGCCGTGAAGTCGCTGACGTTCCAGCTCTCCGGCGCCCAGCTGGGCATCACCGTCACCAATCTGGTGGTCGGCATGCTGGCCGAGCCGTCGGTCGCCAAGCTGATCCGGGGCCCGGCCGAGGCCGTCGGCCTCTCCCCTTCGGTGGCCTCCTCGGTGGCCCTGGTCCTGGGCACCGCGCTGTCGACCGTCGTCCTGATGGTGGTCGGCGAGCTGGTCCCCAAGAACTGGGCCATCTCCTCGCCGCTCGCCGTGGCGAAGGTGGTGGCCACCCCCCAGCGCGTGTTCACGGCCGCCTTCCGGCCGCTGATCAGCCACCTCAACAACACCGCCAACCGCATCCTGCGCCGGCTCGGCATGGAGCCGACCGAGGAGCTGGCCTCCGCGCGCTCCCCGCAGGAGCTGGTGGCGCTGGCCCGGCACTCCGCGAAGGAGGGGGCCCTGGAGGCGGACACGGCCGAGCTGTTCGTCCGCACCCTCAACCTGGCGGCGCTGACCGCCGAGAACGTGATGACGCCCCGCGTGCAGGTCACCGCCCTGGAGGCGCAGGCCACCGCCGAGGACGTGGCGAACGCGACCCGCGCGACCGGCCTGTCCCGCTTCCCCGTCTACCGGGGCAGCCTCGACGCGGTCGTCGGCATCGCCCACATCAAGGACGTGCTCGCGATACCGGCCTCGGAGAGGCCGCGCCGCCGGATCGGCGAGATACTGCGCGAGCCGCTGCTCGTCCCCGAGACGCTGACCGTGGACAGGCTGCTCGACCGGCTGTCCGGGAAGCAGACGATGGCGGTGGTCATCGACGAGTACGGCGGCACGGCCGGGGTCGTCACCCTGGAGGACATCGTCGAGGAGGTCGTCGGCGAGGTGCGCGACGAGCACGATCCGCACGAGACGCCGGACCTGGCGCGGGCCGGCGAGGACGCCGACGGGCGCGCGCTCTGGTCGGCCGACGGCGCGGCCCGCACCGACCAGCTCGGGACGATCGGACTCAAGGTGCCCGACGGGCCGTACGAGACGCTCGCGGGCGTCATCGCCCACGAGCTGGGCCGCATCCCCGCGGCCGGTGACGGCGTGGACCTGGCCGGCTGGCGGCTCGACGTGGTGGACGCCTCGGGCCGGCGCGCGGCCCGCGTGCTGCTGCACGCCCCCGCGCCCGCCGCCGGCGACGAGACCGGGGAGGCCGGCCGATGATCGTGATCCAGCTGTTGACCGGTCTGCTCACCCTGGTCGTCAACGCCTTCTTCGTCGGCGCCGAGTTCGCCCTGATCTCGGTCCGCCGCAGCCAGATCGAACCCCTCGCCGAAGCGGGGGACCGGCGGGCGCGCAGCGTCATCTGGGGGCTGGAGCACGTCTCCGCGATGCTCGCGGCGGCGCAGCTCGGCATCACCCTCTGCACGCTGGTCCTCGGCATCGTCGCGGAACCGGCCATCGCGCACCTGCTCGAACCGGTCTTCGACGCGGTCGGCGTCCCGCACGGCCTGGTGCACCCGATCTCGTTCGTGATCGCCCTGTCGGTCGCGACGTACCTGCACATGCTGCTCGGCGAGATGGTGCCGAAGAACATCGCGCTCTCCGAGCCCTCGCGTTCCGCGCTGCTCCTCGGACCGCCCCTGGTGACGCTGGCGCGGGCGCTGCGACCGGTGATCTTCGCGATCAACGCGTTCGCGAACGTCCTGCTCAAGCTGTTGCGGGTGGAGGCGAAGGACGAGGTGTCCGCGACCTTCTCGGACGACGAGCTGGCCCGGATGGTCACCGACGCCGGTGACGCCGGGCTCCTGGACGACCGGGCCGCCGAGCGGCTGCACGACGCCCTGGAGCTGGGCCGCCGCCCCGTGCGGGACGTGGTGATGCCCTCGGAGAAGGTGGTGTACGCGCAGATCGGCACCACCCCCGAGGAGCTGGAGGCGCTGTCGGCCCGGACCGGTTTCTCCCGTTTCCCGGTGGTCGACTCCGGACGGCGCATCCTGGGCTATCTGCACGTCAAGGACGCCCTGGACGCCACTCCGCGCGATCTGCCGTTCCCCGTGTCGGCGCTGCGGCCGATCGCCCGGGTCCGGGCGGCGACCCCGCTGGACGACGCCCTGACGGCGATGCGCCGCAGCCGGACGCACCTGGCGGCGGTCCTCGACGAGGAGGGCCGGCCGGCCGGTCTCGTGGCGATGGAGGACGTGCTGCGCGAGCTGGTGGGGCGCCCGGCGGCGTCGTGACCGGTCCGTGAAGGGAACGAGGGGCCCCGGGAACCGTCCCGGGGCCCCTCGTGCCGCGTCCGGGACCGGACCTTTCGGGACCGGGGCCTTCGAGGCCGGGGCTTTCGGGACCGGGCCCTTCGGGAGCGGGGCTTTCCCGGGCTCCGTTCAGAGCGCGGTGGCGGCCAGCCAGTCGTCGAGGAGGCCCCGGTCGCCGGTGTGCGCGAAGCACGGGTCGCCGGCCCCGTACCTGCGGTGCAGGAGCAGGAGCAGTTCCCCGGCGTCCGCCTCGACGGCGGCGGTCGGCTCCGCGCCGCCGCTCCCCCGGGTCCAGGTGAAGCCGCCCCCGCCCAGGACGAGGGTCCAGACCGTGCCGGCGTCCCGGGCGGTGAGCCGGAGGACCGCCCCGTCCCGGCCGAGCTGGGAGAGGGGTTCCGCGATCCGGGGGGTGTAGGGGGCGTCCGCGAGGAAGTGGTCGACGGCGGCGGCGGCCGTGCCCGGGTCGAGGGGCCGCGCCTCGCCGCAGACGGCGAGTTCGGCGTCGGCGAGGTGGACGAGGGTCTCGGAGAGCACGTGGCGGGGATAGTGCCGGACGTGCGGGTCCGCGCCCGGGGACCAGACCGGGGCGTCCGGGTCGGCGTCGCGCGCGGTGGCGGCGAACCGCGCGGCGCCCTCGACGAGCCAGCCGGGGTACGCGGCGGGGTCGTCCGGCAGTCCGAGGGGGACGTCCCCGGCGAGGACGCGGGTGGCGGGGCGGGTCCGTACGAGGTGCTCGGCCCAGCGGTGGAAGGTGCCGACGTGACGGGTGAGGTCCGCGAGGGTCCAGTCGGGGCAGCCGGGGACGGGGAGCGCGGGGTCGGCGCCGGAGACGACGGCGGCGAAGCGCCGGGCGTGGTCCAGGACGGCCCCGCAGGCGGCGGCGTGGGGGTCGCCGGTGAGGCCGAGGCCCTCGGAGACCGAGAAGAGCGGTCCGTCCCGCCGGGGGCCTTCGGACACGCGCGGGGCCGCCGCGCGGAACAGGCCGTCGAGGGTCCGCCGGTCGGCCGCCGTGAGCCCGGCGAGGGGGTGGCCCGCGCTCTCCAGCCACTTCGCCGCCGTGCCGGGATCGAGGACCTCGTCGTCGCAGGTCCCGACGGCCGTCGCCAGCTCGGCCAGGGCCTCGGCCAGGGCGCTCAGCAGCGCGTCGCTCATCGGATTTCCCCTCCCGGGTTCCCCACGGCATGTGCGGCATACCGCGCGGTATGATCGCTCCGCCATGGAGATCAATGCCACGTACAACAGTTTCGTCGCCCTCGGCGACAGCTTCACAGAGGGTATGTCGGACCTGAGGCCCGACGGCTCCTACGGAGGCTGGGCCGACGTCCTGGCCGGCCGGCTCGCCGCCCGCTCCCCCGGCTTCCGGTACGCGAACCTCGCCGTGCGCGGCAAGCTCATCCGGCAGATCGTCGAGGAGCAAGTCGGCCCGGCCGCAACGATGGAGGCCGATGTGGTGACCCTCGTCGGCGGCCTCAACGACACCCTGCGTCCCAAGGTCGACATGGTCCGGGTGCGGGACCTCCTCACCGAGGCAGTGGAACGCCTCACACCCGCCTGCGGGCAGCTGGTCCTCATGCGCAGCCCCGGCCGGAACGGCCCCGTGATGGAGCGCTTCCGGCCCCGGATGGAGGAGCTGTTCGCCCACATCGACGCGCTCGCCGCCCGGCACGGGGCCCTGGTCGTGGACCTGTACGGGGCTCCGTCCCTCGGCGACCCCCGGCTGTGGGACGTGGACCGGCTCCATCTGACGGCCGAGGGGCACCGGCGGGTCGCCGAGGCCGTGTGGCAGGCGCTCGGCCTGGAGCCCGCGGAGGACTGGCGGGCGCCGCTGCCGCCGGCCGCGCCGATCCCCTGGGCGAGCCGGCGGGCCGCCGACGCCCGCTTCGCCAGGCAGCACCTGGGCCCTTGGATCGGACGGCGGCTGACCGGCCGGTCCTCCGGCGACGGCCGCCCGCCCAAGCGCCCGGAACTCCTCCCGTACGAGCCTCCGGCCGGCCCGTGACCGGGGTGGCGGGAAGGCCGCGCGGGGAAGGCACGACGGGACCGTCCGGGGCGGCGCGGGGTGCGGCGCGGCGGGGCCGCGTGACCCGCGTCTCGTAGCAAGCTCCACATCGAACGGCGGCGCCGACCTGCAGAAACCGCCAGGTAAACTCTGTCCACGTGACTGCTGTGACTGCGAAGCCCCGCATCCCCAACGTTCTGGCCGGCCGCTACGCCTCCGCGGAGCTCGCCGTCCTCTGGTCCCCCGAGCAGAAGGTGAGGCTGGAGCGCCGGCTGTGGCTCGCCGTGCTGCGCGCGCAGAAGGACCTCGGGATCGAGGTTCCGGAGGAGGCCCTCGCCGACTACGAGCGCGTCCTCGACCAGGTCGACCTCGGCTCCATCGCCGAGCGCGAGAAGGTCACCCGGCACGACGTGAAGGCCCGCATCGAGGAGTTCAACGCCCTCGCCGGCCACGAGCACGTCCACAAGGGCATGACCTCGCGCGACCTCACCGAGAACGTCGAGCAGCTGCAGATCCGGCTCTCCCTCGAACTGATGCGGGACCGCACGGTCGCCGTCCTCGCCCGCCTGGGCAGGCTCTCCGCCGAGTACGCGGAGCTGGTGATGGCCGGCCGCTCGCACAACGTCGCCGCCCAGGCCACCACCCTCGGCAAGCGCTTCGCGACGGCGGCGGACGAACTGCTCGTGGCGTACGCCCGCCTGGAGGAGCTGCTCGGCCGCTACCCGCTGCGCGGCATCAAGGGTCCGGTCGGCACCGCGCAGGACATGCTGGACCTGCTCGGCGGCGACGCCGGGAAGCTGGCCGAGCTGGAGCGGCGGATCGCCGGGCACCTCGGCTTCGCGCACGCCTTCACCTCGGTCGGCCAGGTCTACCCCCGCTCGCTCGACTACGACGTGGTCACCACCCTGGTCCAGCTGGCCGCCGCGCCGTCCTCGACCGCCAAGACGATCCGTCTGATGGCGGGCCACGAACTGGTCACCGAGGGCTTCAAGCCCGGCCAGGTCGGCTCCTCGGCGATGCCGCACAAGATGAACACCCGCTCCTGCGAGCGCGTCAACGGCCTCATGGTCATCCTGCGCGGCTACGCCTCGATGACCGGCGAGCTGGCCGGCGACCAGTGGAACGAGGGCGACGTGTCCTGCTCCGTGGTCCGCCGGGTCGCGCTGCCGGACGCCTTCTTCGCCCTGGACGGCCTCCTGGAGACCTTCCTGACCGTGCTCGACGAGTTCGGCGCCTTCCCGGCCGTCGTCGCCCGCGAGCTGGACCGCTACCTGCCGTTCCTGGCGACCACCAAGGTCCTCATGGGCGCCGTGCGCGCCGGGGTCGGCCGCGAGGTCGCCCACGAGGCGATCAAGGAGAACGCGGTCGCCTCCGCCCTCGCGATGCGCGAGCAGGGCGCCGAGCGCAACGAGCTGCTCGACAAGCTGGCCGCCGACGAGCGCATCCCGCTGGACCGGGCGCGGCTCGACGAACTGATGGCGGACAAGCTGTCCTTCACGGGCGCCGCCGCCGACCAGGTCGCGTCCGTGGTCTCCCGCGTCGAGGAGATCCTCAAGCAGCACCCGGAGGCCGCCGCCTACACCCCCGGGGCGATCCTCTGACCCCGTCCCCCCGGTTCACCCGGCAGGAGCTGGAGGCCGCTCGCGACCGCGTCGTTCCGGACGTGGTCGCGCCCGGCCTCTCGGTGCTCTTCTGCGGGATCAACCCGGGGCTGATGACGGCGGCGTCGGGCCATCACTTCGCCCGGCCCGGCAACCGGTTCTGGCCGGTGCTGCACCTGTCGGGGTTCACCCCGAGGCAGCTGCGGCCGGACGAGCAGGAAGAACTCCTCGCGTACGGGCTCGGGATCACGAACGTGGTGGAACGGCCGTCCGCGCGGGCCGACGAACTGACCCGCGAGGAGTACCTGGAGGGCGGGCGGCTGCTGACCGAACGGGTGGAGCGGCTGGCGCCGCGCTGGCTCGCGATCGCCGGCGTCACGGCGTACCGCGCGGCCTTCGACGAGCCGAAGGCGGCCGTCGGGCCGCAGGAGCGCACGATCGGGACCACCCGGATCTGGGCGCTGCCCAGTCCGAGCGGCCTGAACGCCCACTGGTCGACGGCGGCGATGGCCGAGGAGTTCGCCCGGCTCCGCGAGGCGGCGGGGATCGAGCGGCGGACGGAGACGTAGGGCGGGCGCCGGCGGACGGAGCCGCGTCGTCCGCCGCGCCCCGTTCCGCTTCGCGGTCCTCGTGGAGCGCGGTGGTCCCCGTGGAGCGCGGTGGTGGCCGTCGGGCCGGTGGAGCGGTCGCCGCCGGGGACGAGCGCCGGGCGGGAGCGGGCACGGAACGTCACCCAAGCGTGACGGGGCGCCCCTCCCCGCGACCGGACCCATTGAGTACCATCCGCCTGACAGGTGCGCGAGCTGGGAGGACACGGTGGGGCGGCTGACCGGCGGAGACCCGTCTCTGCTGCGGCGGATCAACTCCGCGGTGGTACTCCATGCGCTGCGGGGCGCCGACGCGCCCACGCTCACGGACCTGACCCGCGTCACCGGCCTGTCGCGGCCCACCGTCGAGGGGGTCGTCGAAGGCCTCATGGAGGGCGGGCTCGTCGTCGAGTCGGCTCCCGAGGAGGGCGGGGCCCGGCGCCAGGGACGCCCGGCACGGAGGTTCCGCTTCCGCGCGGAGGCGGGTCACCTCCTCGGCATCGAGATCGGCCCGCACCGGGTCGCGGCCCTGCTCTCCGGCCTGGACGGGCGGATCATCGGCGCCGGCTCCCGCGACGTGTCCGAGTCGGCGCCGGCGGACGAGCGGCTGGACCGGGTCCGCGCGGTCGTCGCGGACGTGCTGCGCAGGGCCGGGGTCGCCCGGTCCAGTCTGCGGGCCGTGGGCGTGGGTTCGCCCGGCATCGTGGAGGCCGACGGGACGGTACGGCTCGGCACGGCGCTGCCCGGGTGGACGGGACTGGCCCTCGGCGAGCGGCTGCGGCGCTCCTTCCGCTGCCCGGTGATCGTGGAGAACGACGCCAACGCGGCGGCCGTCGCCGAGCACTGGAAGGGTGCCGCGACCGACTCCGACGACATCGTGTTCGTCCTGGCCGGGCTGAGCCCGGGCGCCGGGTCGCTGATCGGCGGCCGGCTGCACCGGGGCTTCGGCGGGGCGGCCGGGGAGATCGGCGCCCTCCACCTCCTCGGCCGGGGCGTCACCCCCGAGCACCTGCTCTCGACGACGGACGAGCCGCTGCACCCGCTGGACGAGCAGGCGGTCGCCGAGGTCTTCGCGCTGGCGCGCGAGGGCGACGCGCGGGCCGGGGCGGCGGTGGAGCGGTTCATCCAGCGCCTCGTGCACGACGTGGCGGCGCTCGTCCTGGCGATCGACCCCGAGCTGGTGGTGGTCGGCGGCTGGGCGGCCGGTCTCGACGGGGTGCTCCCGCCGCTCCGCGAGGAGCTGGCCCGGTTCTGTCTGCGGCCGCCCCGGGTGGTGCTGTCCCTGCTGGGCGAGGCCGCGGTGGGCACGGGGGCGCTGCGGCTCGCCCTCGACCACGTCGAGGAGCAGCTGTTCGCGGTGGACGGCACGGTGACGGCCCGCCGCTGAACCGCCGGAGGGGCGGTCCCGGGCGGGCCGGTGCCCGGCGTCGCCGGGGGCGGAACGGGCGGGCGGGTCCTACGAGGCCATGACCAGGTCGCCCGAGTCGCCGAAGGTGAGGCGGCAGGTGTCGGCGCGGTAGGTGGCCACGGAGACGGCGGCGGTGCGGCCCCCGGAGAGGTAGCGGGTCGTCACCACGAGGACGGGTGCGCCCGGCAGCCGGTCCAGCTCCTTGGCGTCGTCGGCGCGGGCGGAGCCGAGTTCGACGGAGCGGTCCTGCCCGTCGAGGGCGAGGCGCCGGAGCTCACGGAGCACGGCGCGGGCGCGGGCCGGGCCGGCGGGGGCGTCGACGGCTCCGAGGCCCGGGACGGAGGCGGTCGGCACGTAGATCAGTTCGGCTGCGACCGGCTGGCCCTGGGTGATCCGGAGGCGGCGGACGACATGCGTCCGCTCTCCGTCGCCGGTCTCCAGGAGACGGGCGACGGCGGGCGGAGCGACGTCGGAGGCGGAGTCGAGGGACTGCCAGGCCTCGTCCCCGGCGCCCGGCCAGGCGTGCTGGGCGGTGGAGACGTCCACGCCGACGCGCGGCGGGGCGACCGTGGTGCCGACGCCGCGGCGGCGCTGGAGACGCCCTTCCAGCTCCAGCTGCTCCAGGGCCTGCCGGAGCGTGGCGCGGGCGACGCCGAAGCGCGCCGCGAGCTCGCGCTCGTTGGGCAGGATCTCCCCGACCGCGAAGTCGGAGTCGAGCGCTTCGCCGATGACTGTCTTGAGGTGCTGGTACTTCGGCTCCGCCACCGATGCCAGCTGCGTGGTCCCCACCCTGATCCTCCGCAATTCGCCGTGTCCCGCGGCGTTTTCCGCGCCCTTGTTTATTAAAGGTTCCTGCACTAACTCTGCGACCATAAAGCGAGCCACCCCCTTGGTCAAGACCAATCCTCCGGTGAAAACCCCGGGATGTGACCCTCCGGCCTCGATCGTTCACAGGACGTTCGTACCCCCGTGGGGCGCCCGTGGCGGAAAACCCCCTCCTCGGGGGCGGGAAGGCCGTGGTTCGTGCGGTCGCGCGGCGGCGGTGGAAAGCCGCCGTCCCCCGTGGGGCGGTCTTGTGCGGCGGGTGCTCCCGTAGTGGGCTTGCCCGCCATGACGAGAAGAAGAAGCACGGTCACGAGGAGCACGGGGAGCACGGGGCGGCGGGGCGCGGCGGTCCTGCTCGCCGCCCTGGTCGCGGCTCCCCTGGCGGTGGGCGCGCCCGCCCCGGGCGCGGAGGCGGCCGGACCGCCCAGACGGGACGGAACGGCGCGGACCTCGGCCGGGACGGAGGGCACGGCGGGGATCGCGTCCCGGTCCGGGGCGTACGGTCCCGCGCGGATCGCGTTCCCGTCCGGGGCCGGGACGGAGTCCTACGGTCCGGCGGGGTTCGCGGCCGGTCCGGCGGGGAGCGGCCCGGTGCGGGCGCCGTCCCCGGTCCGCGGGCTCGACCTCGACACGGCGACGATCCCCGCGCTGCAGGAGCGCATGGCGCGGGGTTCGCTGACCTCGACGGCACTGACCCTGGCGTACCTGCGCCGGATCGAGGCCGTCGACCCGAAGATCCACGCGGTGCTGCGCACCGACCCGACGGCCCTGTCGCAGGCGGCCGCCAGCGACGTCCGGCACCGGCTGGGGAGGGCCCGCGGCCCGCTCGACGGCATTCCCGTCCTCGTCAAGGACAACATCGAGACCGTCGGCCTGTCGACGACGGCCGGATCGCTCGCCCTGGCCGGGAGCCCGCCGGGCCGGGACGCGGCCCTGGTGACGAGGCTGCGGGCGGCGGGCGCGGTGATCCTCGGCAAGACCAACATGTCCGAGTGGGCCAACTTCCGGGCGGCGCGGCCGACGTCCGGCTGGTCGGCGGTGGGCGGCCAGACGCACAACCCGTACGTCCTGGACCGCAACCCCTGCGGGTCCTCGTCGGGGTCGGGCGCCGCGGTCGCCGCCTCGCTCGCGCAGGTGGCGATCGGCACGGAGACGGACGGTTCCGTGGTGTGCCCGGCCGGGATGAACGGGGTGGTCGGCCACAAGCCCAGCCTGGGGCTGGTCGGTCCGGCGGGCGTGGTGCCGATCTCGGCCGAGCAGGACACGGCCGGCCCGATGGCGCGCAACGTGACCGACGCGGCGCTCACCCTGGCGGTGCTCAGCGGCCGCGACACCGTACGGCCCGGCTCGCCCGGCCTCACGGAGGCGGCCACGCGGCCCGCCGGGCTGCGCGGCAAACGGATCGGGCTGTGGCGGCTCCCCTCGCTCGGGCCCGGGGTGGACGCCCTGATGACCCGGACGGCGGCGCGGCTGCGGGAGGCGGGGGCGCAGGTGGTCGAGGTGGTGCCGCCGTACCAGGAGAGGCTCGCCGAGCTGGAGTTCCCGGCGCTCCTGACCGAGTTCCACCGGGACATCGACGCCTATCTCGCCACGCGCGGGGGACCCCGTGACCTCGCCGGACTGATCGCCTTCAACCGTGCCCACCCCGCCGAGCGGTCCTGCTTCGCGGGGCAGGAGCTGTTCGAACAGGCGCTGGCCGCGCCGCCGGTGACGGACCCGGGGTACCGGGCGGCGCGGGCGGAGCTGAAGGACCTCTCCCGGCGGTCCGTCGACGAGACGCTCGCCGCGTACCGTCTGGACGCCATCGCGGCCCCGACGAATCCGCCCGCCTGGACGACCGACTGCGCCCGGGGCGACAACGACGTGATCCCGTCGTCCACCCCGGCCGCCGTCGCGGGCTATCCGTCGCTGTCGGTGCCCGCCGGCTTCGTGGGCGAACTGCCCGTCGGCCTGCTCCTGATGTCCGGTGACCACCGGGACGCGGAACTGCTCTCGCTGGGGGCCGCGGTGGAGCGGCGGCTGGACGCGTGGCGGGCGCCCCGGTACCTGCCCACGCTGCCGGCCGGTTCACCGGGGCCTTCCGGACCCTCGGAGGGGTGAGAGGCGCGGGGGCGGAGGAGAGGATCGCCTCCCGCGCCCCTGCGCCCCCGCGCATCCGGGGCCGGGGCCCGGGGCCCGGGGTCCGGGCCCCGGATGCGCGGGGGACGTCCCCGGGCCCGCGAGGAGCGCCCCCGCCCCCCTCCCCCGGGGAGAGCACCGCGTTATGCCCAAGTGCTATTACCCCGTCCGTCCTCCCCTTCGGAATCATGGGTCATGTCCATGCCGAACCACCGCCCCGCCGGCGGCGTTCCGGCATGCGCGCGGCTCCTCGCGGGCCGCACGCCCCCCACCCGCACGCCCGTCCGGCGTGCCCTCCGAATAGAGGAACCATGCGCCCTTCGCGGCTCCTGCCCGCCCTCGCGGCGGCGGCGGTCTCCGTCCTCGCCCTCCTCTCCCCCACCGCGAGCGCGGCCCCGGCGCCCGCGGCACCGGCCGTACAGGCCGTGCAGCCCATCATCGGCGGGGGCTACGCCTCCAACGCCCCGTGGGCGGCCCGGCTGCTCTCGAACGGCCGGGAGACCTGTTCGGCCACGATCATCGCCCCGACCTGGATCCTCACCGCCAAGCACTGCGTCACGGGCGGCGGCCTCTCGTTCCGGATCGGCAGCCTCGACCAGTACAGCGGCGGCACCACGGCCAACGGCGTCCAGACCTACACGCACGGCGCGGACCTGGCCCTCGTCCGGCTCGACCGTTCCGTGCAGGCGACCTACGCCACGCTCGGCCAGCCGGGCACCGTGCGCGTCGGCCAGAACGTCCAGGTGTACGGCTGGGGCGCCACGTCCCAGTGCGGCTCGGAGGCCAGCTGCCAGTCCCGCTACCTGAAGGTCGCCAACGTCACCGTCACCAGCGGCTGCACCGACGCCTACGGCGGCTCCGCGATCTGCGCCCGCCGGGGCGACGGCATCACCGCGGGCGGCGACTCCGGCGGTCCGATGATGGCCGCCGGAGCCCAGGTCGGCGTCGCCTCCACCAGCGACCGCCAGACCACCACGGCCTACACCAACGTGACGGCGTACCGCTCCTGGATCCGGTCGGTCGCGGGTGTGTGACGCCCGCCCGCACCCGTTCCCGGCCCGCTGACGGGCGAGGGGGCCTCACACCGCGCGGTGGGGGGCCCTCCCGTCCTTGCCGGACCCGGCGGGCCGGAGGCCGGACAGGCCGTGGAACTTGTCGGGGTTGCGGATGATGTGGACGGCGCGGACGAGGCCGTCCCCGACCTCGATCTGGAGCACCGTGTCGGGTCGTCCGTCGGCGAACACCACCAGCGCCGGGCCCCCGTTGACCTCGACGAGACGGTGGCCGCGGAGGTCCACGCCCCCGATCACGGCGGCGAGGAAGCGTCCGACCTTGTCGGCGGTCTCGATGACCCGCAGGGGTGCCTTGGCCTTGCCGCCGCTGTCGCCGACGAGGCGCGCGTCCGGGGCGAGCAGGGCGAGGAGTTCCCCGAGGTCGCCCCCGGTCGCGGCGGCGAGGAAGCGTTCGGTGAGGTCGCGGCGCTCGGCCGGGTCGACGTCGTAGCGCGGTCTGCCCTCGTCGACGTGGCGCCGGGCCCGCCCGGCGAGCTGGCGCACGGCGGCCTCGGAGCGGTCGAGGACGGTGGCGATCTCCCCGTACGGGAAGCCGAAGGCCTCGCGCAGCACGAAGACGGCCCGCTCCAGGGGGGAGAGGGATTCGAGGACGACCAGGACGGCGAGCGAGACGGAGTCGGCGAGCAGGGCGCGTTCGGCGGTGTCGGGGGCGGCCGGGCCGAAGTCGGTGACGACGGGTTCGGGCAGCCAGGGGCCGACGTAGGTCTCGCGGCGGGTGTGGGCGAGGCGCAGCCGGTCGATGGCGAGGCGGGTGGTGATCCGCACGAGGAAGGCGCGCGGCTCGCGGACGGCGGCCCGGTCCTCGGCGGTCCAGCGCAGCCACGCCTCCTGGACGACGTCCTCGGCGTCGGCGGCGCGGCCGAGCATCCGGTAGGCGACGCCGAGGAGGACCGGCCGGTGCTCCTCGAAGAGTTCGGTCAGGGTGTCGGTCGGGATGTCGGTGGCCACCCGCCCATCCCAGCTCACCGCCCCCGGCCTGTCCAGTCGCCGGAACGCCCGGCCGGAGCCGTGCTCCCGGGGGCCGTTCCCGGCCGGGCCCGGACCCCGAACTCCCGGCCGGACCCTTGAACTCCCGGCTACCGACCGGTAATCCTTACTGACGGGTCGTCCAGGAGTGTCACGACAGGGAGTGCGCATGCCCGCACGGATCACGTTCACGACCGAGACCCCCACGGGTCCCCGCGGCACGACCCTGGTGTACGAGAGGAGGGGGGCGGGCGATCCGCTCCTCCTCCTCCACGGCATCGGGCACCACTGGCAGGCCTGGGAACCCGTCCTCGACGTCCTGGCCGCCGAGCGGGACGTGATCGCCGTGGACCTGCCCGGCTTCGGCGCCTCCGACGGACTGCCGGAGGGCACCCCGCACGACCTGCCCACCGTCGTCCCCGTCCTCCACGCCTTCTGCGAGGCGCTCGGCGTCGAACGCCCGCACGTGGCCGGGAACTCGCTCGGCGGACTGCTGGCGCTCGGACTCGGCCGGGAGAAGCAGGTGCGCTCGGTCACCGCCCTCTCCCCCGCCGGCTTCTGGACGGAGGCCGAGCGGCGGTACGCCTTCGGGACGCTGCGGGCCATGCGCGGCGCGGCCCTGTCGATGCCCGTCCCGGTGATCGAACGGCTCTCCCGCACCCCCGCCGGGCGCACCGCCCTCACCAGCACCATCTACGCCCGGCCCGCGCGGCGTTCACCCGAGGCGGTCGTCGCCGAGACGCTCGCCCTGCGCGGCGCGACCGGTTTCCACCAGACCCTGGCGGCGGGCCGTACCGTGCTCTGGCGCGACGACCTCCCCTCGGTGCCCGTCACCGTCGCCTGGGGCAGCCGCGACCGGCTGCTCCTGCGCCGTCAGGGCGTGCGGGCGAAGCGGGTCCTGCCCGCCGCGCGGCTGGTCCGGCTGCCCGGCTGCGGCCACGTGCCCATGAACGACGACCCGGCTCTCGTCGCGCGCGTGATCCTGGACGGCAGCCGCTGAGACCGGCCGCCCCGCGCGGGTGAACAGGCCGGTGCCCAGGGCGGCGCCGGCCCCCACCAGCAGACCGCCGACCGCCTGCGGGACGCCGAAGGCGGCGTCCGCGACCAGGGCGGCGCTCAGCGCGGCGGCGACCGGGATCGCCCCGGTGAAGAGGGTGGCCCGCTCCATGCCGATCCGCTGGACGCCCCTGTAGAAGAGGACGAACCCGACGACCGTGGCCAGGGCCGCCTGCCAGACCAGGGCCCCCGCCTCCACGGCCGTCGGCGTCCGTACGAAGTCCGCGCCGTCCACGGCCAGACCGAGCAGCGCCGCCTCCACCGCGCCGACCCCGCAGACCGTCGCCGTGAGCAGCTTCGGACCGAGCAGCCGCAGCACCGGGACGGCGAGCGCCGTGAAGCCCACCTCGCCCGCGAGCGCCGCCACCGACCAGCCGATCCCGGCGAGATCCGTACGCCCCCAGCCCTGCACCGTGAACGCGCCGGCGGTGACGAGCAGCGCCCCGTACAGCACGGCGCGGGCGGGTCTGCGGCCCTCCGCCAGCGGGACCAGGACGGCGACGACGACCGGCGCGCACCCGACCAGGACGCCCGGGACGGCCGGTTCGGCGCTCCGCTCGGCGGCCAGGACCGCGAGGTTGAAGCCGATCATGCCGACGGCCGCGAGGGCGGCGATCCGCAGCCAGTGGCGGGGGGCGAGGAGCCGGAGCGGGAGGAGTCCGCCCCGGCCGAGCAGCGGGAGCAGGAGCAGGCAGGCGGCGCCGTAGCGGAGTGCCTGCCCGCCCGCGTACGGGTAGGCGCCCAGCAGGCCGTTGGCGGTGAAGGAGGCGCCGACGAGGGCGTAGGCGAGGGTCACGACCAGGACCCCGCGCAGGGAGTTCGCGTTCATGGACCCGACGTTAGGAACCCGCGCGGCCCCGGTTGAGGTCCACTTCCGGGCCGCCGTCGGGGACCACTTCGGGCGCCCCGTCAGTCCGGCTTGCCCAGCAGCCGTGTCACCTTCTCCCCCACGGCGGGGTCGAGGCGCCCCTCGCACTCCACGCCCACCGCCACCGCCAGGTCCCTGCCGTGCAGGTCGGCCAGCGCCTCGGCCAGCTCCGCGAACGCGGCGGCCGCCGCGCGGCCGCGTGCCACGCCCGTCGCCGCCGCGGCCGCTCCGATCAGGGCGGCCGGCCACCACCAGACGGACAGCAGGAGGTACGCCGCGCCCCAGGCCGTGAGGCGGGCCGCCGCGCTCAGCGCCGTGCGCACGGCGGTCAGTTCGGCCCGGGCCGGGTCGGGGGCGAGGAGCCACAGGTGGGGCCAGGCGAGGGTCAGGTCCAGGCGGTAGGCGCGCCGGACGCGCCGGTCCGGGGCGGTGATCCTGTCACCGGTCCAGAACGGGTGCCGGGGCGGGACCGGGGAGATCCGGTCACGGGCGGCGCGGCGCAGTTCCGCCCGTTCCGTGAGGGCGGCGGCGTCGGCCGCGCCGCCGATCCGGGCCCGGCCCGCGGCGACCAGGGCCGCCCGGTACCCGGCGTCGGCCTCCCGCCAGCGGCGCGCCCGGCGCCCGGCCAGACGGCGGGTCAGCGGTCCGCGCGCGTCGACGAGCCAGACCTTCTCGACCAGCGCCCCGCCGGCCTGGGCGACGGCCCCGGTCATCGCCGCCCCGGCCAGCACGGCGACCGCGGCCACCGCGAGGGTTCCCGCGCTGTGGGCGCCGGGGGCGGCCGCCAGGGAGTCGAGCCGCGCCCGCAGCCGCCCGGCGTCGTGCCAGTGGCCCTGGCCCAGGGTGACCGCGGCCGCCGCGGTCACGAGGTACACCAGGCCGGGAACCGCCAGGAGCGCCATCCAGCGTTCGGCGAGCCTTCCGCCGAGCGCGCCGAGGAACGCGTTCACGGGCGCAGTCCGACCTCGCGCAGCGGTCCGCCGAAGACGCGGCAGACCGGCGGCTCCCCGCCCTCGGGCGCCGGTGCCTCGACGCGGGCGCAGTGGCCGCGCGGGCAGGCGAGGACGTGGAGCCGGGGGTGGCCGGTGCCGGGGAAGCTCCGGTAGGCGGGCGGGGCGTCCGTGCGGTAGGAGCCGAGGCCCGCGCTGTGGCCGGCGGCGAGGAGCCGGTCCTCCAGTTCGTCGAAGGCGTCCTCGAGTTCTCCGGGGGGACGTCCGTTCCGCACCTGGGTGACGATGTGCCCGACCAGGCGGTCTCCCTCCGCGCCGAGCGCCGGCATGCCCGGCGGGGACGCGAACCGGTGGCAGAGCGCCGCCAGCCGTTCGTGCCCCGGCCCGTCGGCCACCGCGTCGGCGCCGTCTCGCGCGGTGTCGTCCCCGGGTCCGCTCACTGCCGCACCTCCGTGGATCGGCCGACCGCGCTCGCAGTATAACGAGCCTGCCCCACAAGGTACTTGGGTAGGATCGCAGAGGTGGAGTTCCCGTCGCCGGGAGCCCGCGGCGAGACGTGACACCGGGGGGTCGGTGATGTCGGAGGCGCACGGAACGGCCGGGGGGTCCGCCGGCCGGGTGGCCGAGCTGGTCGGACGGTTCGACCGCACGGGCGAGCGCGCCTGGCTGGACGCCGCCGTCGGGACGTGCCGGGCCGCGCTGGACGGGGAGCCCGTCGCCGGGCACGTACGGGTGTTCTGGCTCCGGGCCCTGCGCACCGTCCTGATGAAGCGCTGGTGGTCCTTCCGGGAACGCCCCGACCTGGACGAGTCGATCCGCCTGGGCCACCTGCTGGCGGCCGGCGACTCCCCCCACGAGCAGGACCTGCGCCTCCTGGGGTGCGGGCTCGCGGACCGGTTCGACCTCGGCCGGAACCGCGCGGACGGGGACGCGGCGATCACCGTCCTGCGGAAGGCCGCCGGAATGCCCCCGGACGGTACGGAACAGCGGCCGGCGACGCTCGACAGGCTCGGCACCCTCCTGTCGGAGCGCGCCGAGGAGACGGGCGACGCGGCCGGAGCGGCGGAGGCCGTGGAACTGCTGCGACGCGCCCTGGACCTGCTGGCCGCCGAGGAGCCGCGGAACGCGGAGAACATCGCCACCAGCCGGTACAACCTGGCGGTGGCCCTCGACCGCGCCTCCCGGACGGCCGGGACGCCCCCCGCCCCGGACGAGGCCGCCGGCCTCCTGCGAGCCGCCCTGGCGGCGACGCCCCCCGGCTCGCCGCGGCACGCGCCGGTACTGCTCCGGCTCGCCGAGACCCTGCGCGAGAAGGCCGAACGGACCTGGTCGGCGGCCGACGTCGGGGCGATGGTCGCGGCGGCCCGGGCGGCGCACGCAGCGACGCCGGACGGACACCCCGAGCACGCGCGCGGCCTGGCCGTGCTGGGAGTCGCGCTGAGGCTGTCGGCCGAGCACGGCGGGGAGACCGGCCCGCTGCGCGAGTCGGTCGCGCTCCTGCGCGAGGCCGTACGGGCCACGGCCCCGTCCGACCGGTCGCGCCCCGCCCGCCTGAACAGCCTCGGCAACGCCGCGCACCGGCTCGGCGAGCACACCGGCGACGTGACGCTGCTGGACGAGGCCGTGGGCCACCTGCGCGAGGCCGTCGCGAGGTCGTCCCCCGGCGACCCGGACCGCTTCGGCCGCGTCGTGAACCTGGCGCTCGTCCTGCGCGAGCTCTACCACCGGTCCGGCGACCTGGCGGTCCTGCGGGAGGCCACCGGGCTGGCCCGGTCGGCCCTGCGCTCCCCCCGGTCGCCCCTGGTCCCCGCCGTCCCCCTCGCCAGCCTCGGCGTCATCCTCCAGACCTGGTACGACCGGACGGGAGACGCCGCCGCGGCGGCCGAGGCCGTGGAGGCCGCCCGGCAGGTCCTCGGCCGGACGCCCGGGGACAGCGCCCACTTCGCCGCACGGCTGAACCACCTCGGCAACGCCCTGCACAAGCGCTACCAGGCCCGGGGGGACCCGGCCGACCTGGACGAGTCCGTCGCCGTCCTCACCCGGGCCGTGGCGGAGACGGCCTACGGCGGGCCGGAACACGCGAGCCACCTGCAGAACCTGGGGCTCGCGCAGCTGACCGGGGCGCGGGCGACCGGGGACGACGCGCTGCTGAACCGGGCGGTGGCCACGCTCGGCCGCGCGGTGTACGCGTCGCCCCCCGGCTCCGTCCGCACCGCGGGCCACCTCCAGTCGTACGCCTCCGCGCTCCGCACGCTGCACGAGGCGCACGGGGACCCCGCGGTCCTCCTCGCGGCCGAGGACGCCTACCGGCGGGTCGCCACGGACGAGGTCCTCCCGGCCGCCGACCGCATCCGCGCCGCCCGCGACTGGGGCGCGGCCGCCGGTGACGCGGGCCGGTGGGAGGAGGCCCTCGCCGGATTCGAACTGGCCCTGTCGCTGCTGCCGTTCGGCCTCACCGGACGGCTGCTGCACGGTGACCGGGAGCACCGGCTCAGCGGTGTCCAGGGGCTGGCCGCCGACGCCGCCGCGTGCGCCGTGCACCTCGGGCGGCCCGACCACGCGGCGCTGCTGCTGGAGCAGGGACGCGGCGTCCTGCTCGGCCAGACGATCGCCGCCCGCGCCGAACTGGAACGGCTGCGCGCCGCGCACCCGGAGGCGGCCGGGCGCCTCGCCCGGGTGCGCGACCGCATCGACGCGCTGGAGGCCGAGGCCACCGGCCCGGAGGCCGCCGCCCCCGGCTCCGACGCGCGGCACGCCCTCGCGGCCCGGTGGGAGCGGCTGGTGGGCGAGATCCGCGCACTGCCGGGTTTCGGGAACTTCCTCGGACCGCCGACGCACGACGAGGTCCTGGCCTGCGCCGGGCACGGCCCCGTGGTCATGGCGTACTCCAGCGTCTACCGCAGCGACGCGCTGGTCCTGCTGCCCGGGGGCGTGCGGCAGGTGCCGCTGCCGCGCGTGAGTCCCGGCGCGGTGGCGGAGCAGGTGGCGCGGCTCGACGGGGCACTCGCCGCCGCGACCTCGCCGGCCGGGGAACGGAGCGCCCAGGAGACCGTCTCGGGGGTGCTCGCCTGGACCTGGGACCGCGTGGCCGAACCGGTCCTCGCCCGGCTCGGCCTGCTCGACGCGCCGGCCGGCGACGACTGGCCCCGGCTGTGGTGGTCGCCGGTCGGGGCGCTGGCCGCGCTGCCGCTGCACGCGGCCGGACACCACGACGACCCGCCGGGCCCCCGCCCCCGGGCCGTCCTCGACCTGGTGGTCTCCTCGTACACGCCGACCGTCCGCGCCCTGGCCTACGCGCGGCGGCGCGCACCGGTCCGGCGCCCCGGCGGCGCCCTGCTCGCCGTGGCCGTGCCGGACGCCCCCGGAACGCGCGTGCTCGGCGGCGTCCGCCGGGAGGTGCGGGAGCTGGGCGCGCTGCTGCCCACCCGGGTCCTCTCCGGCCCGGGCGCGACGTTCGCCACCGTCCTGGAGGCGCTGCCCGCGCACCCGTACGTGCATTTCGCCTGCCACGGGGTGAGCGACCCGGACGACCCGTCCCGGGCGCGGCTCCTGGTGCACGACCACCGGGAACACCCCCTGACGGTCCAGGACGTCTCCCGGCTGGACCTGCCGGACGCCGCGCTCGCCGTGCTGTCCGCCTGCGAGACCGCGCGGGGCTCCGAGCAGCTCGCGGACGAGTCCCTCCACATCACCTCCGCCTTCCGGATCGCCGGCTACCCGCACGTGATCGGCACCCTGTGGCCCGTGCACGACGCGGTGGCGGGGCGGGTGACCCGGAGCCTCTACCGCCATCTGCTCGACGACGGGGACGGCGGGCCCCGGGGGCTCGACGCCGGGCGGGCGGCCCTCGCGCTGCACCGGGCGGTCCGGCAGTGCCGCGCCGCCTTCCGGGACAGCCCCAGCCTGTGGACCGCCCATGTGCATTCCGGAGCCTGACGATCCCGAGGGAAGGAAGCGACCGCGACATGACCCCCAGATGGCGCAGGAGGCGGAACGACGACGCGGGGCGGGGCGAACCGCCCGCGCCCCCGGCCGGGCGGGAGCCCCCGGCGGCGGACCTGGTCGTGACCCTGACGGGAGAGGACGGGCGGGAGGAGGAGATCGCCCGGGTCGGCATCCCGGCACACGAGTTCTTCGGGATGAAGGCCAACGCCGCCTACGAACGCCTGGGGCCCGACCACCCCGAGACCCTGCTGGCCTTCCGGGAGTACACACGGGTGCTGGCGCGGACGGAGGGCCGTCAGGAGGAGGCCCGCGAGCGGTTCATGGATCTGGTGCGCCTCCAGGCGGAGACCCTCGGTTACGTCCACGAGGAGACCCTGACGACCGCCGCCGACCTGGCCGGCCTCCTCGGGGACATGGGCGACCTCGTCAAGGCGGAGGAGGTCTGGCGCAGCGTCTGGACCAGCCGGGCGGAACTGCTCGGCCCCGGTCATCCGCGGACCCTGGACGCCGCGAGCGCCCTGGCGAGGGTCCTGGAGGACCTGCGCCGGGAGGCGGAGGCCGTCGCGCTCCACCGGGACGTGCTGGACCGCAGGACCCTGCTGCTCGGACCGGACGACCCGGCGGTGCTGGCCGACGCCGGACTGCACGCCGCCGCGCTGGTCAGGAGCGGCCTCTACGACGAGGCCGAACCGGTCCTGCGCGGACTCGTCGCCCGTCTGGAGCGCCACGGCGGACAGGACGGCTCCGTCGGCCTCTCCGCCCGGGCCAACCTCGGTGCCGCCCTGTGCCGGCTGGGCCGCCTCGACGAGGCGGAGGCGGTGATGCGCGACGTGCTCGCCGCCCAGCTCCGGACCGGGGACGCGGACCGCCCGGAGGTGCTCGCCTCCCGCAACAACCTCGCGGCCGTGCTGCACGCCCGGCAGCGGTACGCGGAGGCGGCGGCGGTGCTGCGCGAGGTCCTCGCGGCCGTGTCCGGGAGGTACGGGGACGACCATCCGGAGACCGTCCACACCCGCGACAACCTGGCCAACGTGCTGATCGACGACGGCGAGCACGACGAGGCCGCGCGGCTCCTCACCCGCTGCCGCGACGACTACGCCCGTGTCTTCGGCCCGCGGCACCCCCTGACCCGGAAGGCCGCCGAACGGCTCGACTGGCTGCGGGAGAATCCGGTGCCGCGCCGATCGCGGTGGGACCGTTCCCCGTAGGGGGCGCGGCTCCCGGGCGGACCCGGAGCATCGGTTCCGGGCCGGACCATCGGCTTCCGGGCCGGACCACGACGAGAGAACAGGACACTCCACATGCGGACCCAGGCGCAGCCCGCGTGGGAACTGCTGCTCCCGGCCGCCGGGGCACCGGCGCGGCGGCGGGGAAGGGCGCTCCAGGAGGCGCTGCGCGAGGCGGTGCGCTCGGGGCGGCTCGCGGCCGGGACGCGCCTGCCGTCCACCCGTGAACTCGCGGCCGACCTGGGCGTCTCCCGGGGCCTGGTCACCGAGGCGTACGAGCAGCTGACCGCCGAGGGGTACCTGCGCGGCGAACGGGGCGCGGGGACCTGGGTGAGCGGTGCCGCCAGGGCGGCCGTGCGCGGGACCCGCGACCCGGCCGCCGGAACGCCGGGCGTCCGGGTGGACTTCCGTCCCGGGACGCCGGACCTCTCGCTCTTCCCGAGGAGCGCGTGGGCGGCGGCGCAGCGGTCGGTCCTGGCGCGGCTCCCCCACGCCGCGCTCGGCTACCCGGACCCGCGCGGACTCCCCGGACTGCGCGAGGCGCTGGCGGGGATGCTGGCGCGGCGCCGGGGCGTGGTGGCCGATCCGGAGCGGCTGGTGGTGTGCTCCGGCGTCGCGCAGGCCTCGACGCTCCTGGGCTTCGTCCTGCGGGCGCGGGGGCTGCGCGCGGTCGGCGTCGAGGACCCCGGCAGTCCCGAGCACGGACGTCTCTTCGCCTCGACCGGCATGGAGACGGTGCGGCTGCCGCTGGACGGGGAGGGCCTGAGGCCGGGGCCGCTCGCCGCCTCGGGGGTACGGGCCGTGGTCGTGACGCCCTCGCACCAGTTCCCGTCGGGGATCGGCTGGTCGGCGGAGCGCCGCGCCGCCCTCCTCGACTGGGCGCGGACGGTCGACGGCTACGTCCTCGAGGACGACTACGACGGCGACTTCCGGTACGACCGGGCGCCGGTCGGCGCGCTCCAGGGCCTCGACCCCGAGCGGGTCGTCTACGCCGGGTCGGTCAGCAAGTCGCTGGCGCCCGGACTGCGGCTCGGCTGGACGCTCGTGCCGGAGGAGCTGGTGGACGAGGTGGTGGAGCGGAAGCGGACCATGGACCTGGGCAACCCGGTGCTCGACCAGGCCGTGCTGACGGAGTTCGTGACGCGGGGCGGGTACGACCGGCAGCTGCGCCGCTGCCAGCGGGCCTACCGGGAGCGGCGGGACGCGCTGCTCGCCGCACTCGCCGAGCACCTTCCCGGCACCGGGGTGAGCGGCATCGCGGCCGGTCTGCACGTCATCGCGCGCGTACCGGCGCGCTTCGGGCCGCCGGAACGGTTCCTCGCGCGGGCGGCGGAGGCGGGGGTGGCGCTGCGGACCCTGGAGGAGTACGGCACGGCCCGGCCGGCGGACGGGGCCGTACGGCTCGTCATCGGGTACGCGCACCTGTCGCCCGCGGCCGTCGCGGAGGGGATCGGCCGGCTGGCGGGGGCGGTGGGCGGGGGCTCCCCGGGCTGAGCGGGCGGCGGGCCGCCCGTGCTTCACCGGGGTCCCGCGGCCGGGGCGGGTCGGGCGGTGACGCGGGCCGGGCGGTCGCCCGCTCGGGCCCCGGGGTGATCGCGCCGGGGCGTTGTCAGTGGCGGGTCCTACGGTTTTCCCATGACGCGATTCGTACAGGCGTTCGCCTGCGCACGTCCGTCCGTACCGGAGCCCACGGGCTCCGGCCGGCCGGCCGCCCCGGAGCGGGTGCCCCGGCACCCCGCGGGGCCGCGGGCGTACGGGCCGGTGCCGTGACCGGGCCCGTGACCGGAGGCGGGGAGCGGACGGGGAGGGACACCATGGGAGCCAGGACGGAAAACGCTGCGGAGAGCGGTGCGGAAGTGTCGGTGAAGGGCGGTGCGCGGGCCGGGACGGCGGTCGGGGAGCTGCTCGACGCGGTGCGCGCCGGGCGGGTCCACCGGGTGCCGGAGCTCCTGGAGCCGCTGGACGCCGCCGCGCGCGGGGCGGCCCTCGGGAAGCTGAGGGCGCTGCGCGCCGAGGTGCGCTCCTGGGACCGGAAGCGGCGGCACGAGACGGCCGCCGTCCGGCGCGGGTTGTACGTGGCGGGGGCGGGGTGCCACACGGACGCCGCGGCGGCCGCCGCCTGGCTCGGCGGGCGCGACCTGCTGGACCCGGGCTCCGGGGACGACGCCCTGGTCCTCTCGGTGCTCGCCGGCCGGGACCCGGCGTGGACGGCGGAGGTCGCGGAACGGCTCGCCCGGCGGCGGAGCGTCGCGGAGGACGGCTACACGCTGGTCCACGGGCTCGTGGTGCGCTCCGGCCGCCCGGTGCCGGCGACCGACGGCTACGTCCTGGGCTGGTCGCGGCGGATCACCGGCGGGCGGCTCCTGGAGCGGCTGCGCGAGGACCCGCAGACCCCGGTCCTGGTGGCGCACGCGCTCTCGATGGGCGAGACCCCCGACCCGATGACCCGGCCGGCCGGTCCGGAGGCGCCGGCGCGCTGGCCCGCCGCGCTCGCGGCGCTCGTGGCGGAAGGGGTGCTCGACCGGGCCGGGGTCCTGGACCTGTGCGTGTCCCGGCTGCTGCGCGGCGGGCGGCCCCGGGACCTGCGGTTCCCGCTGGAGGTGCTGCGGCTCCTCGCGCCGGACGACGGGGAGCTGCGGGAGCGCGTGCCCGACTGGATCGGGGTGGCCGCCGACGCGCCGTCGCCGGCCGCCGGATACGCGCAGGAGGTCCTGGCGGGGCTCGCCGCGGCGGGGACGCTGCCGGCCGGGGCGCTGGCCGGGATGACGGCCGCGGTGCTCTTCCGTACCGAGAAGAAGCTGGTGCGGGCGCAGTTGGCGCTGGTCGGCAAGGTGCTGGCGCGGGAGCCGGAGGCGGCGGGGGAGCTGCTGCCGGCGGTGGCGGAGGCCTTCGGGCACGAGGACACCGACGTCCAGGAGCGGGCGCTCAAGCTGGTCGGCCGCCACCTGCCCGGCGTGGACGCGGAGGTGCGGGACGAACTGGCCGGGGCGGCCGGGCTGCTGGGCCCGGCGCAGCGGCGGGCCGCCGCGGAGCTGTTCGGGTACGTGCCGGCGGAGGCGGGCCGGGGGCCGTACGAGGAGATCCTGCCGCCCGTTCCGGAGCCGGAGCCGGTGGCTCCCCCGGCGGCCACGGTCGGGGCCCTGACGGGAGAGCTGGCCGCCGGGGGGCTCATGGAGGACCCCGTGGCCTTCGAGCGGGCGCTCGACGGTCTGGTGCGGCACGCGCACCGGGACCGGGCCGCGGTGACGGAAGCGCTCCGGGAGGCGTTCCCGGAGGCGTCCCGGGGCGCGCCCCGCCTCGTCACGCACCCCGCCCACGGCATCGGGGTGGTCCTGGCGTCGCTGCTCGGTTCCGTGGACCGGGCGGTGGCCGAGGAGCGCCGGGCGGCGGCGCCCCACCGGGACTCCTGTGTCCACGAGGCCCTGTCGGGGGTGCTCGACGCACGGCTGTGGGAGGCCGCCGCCCTGGTGGGCACGGACGCGCTGCCGTTCCTGCTCGCCACGCCGACCCGGCACACCGGCGGAATCGAGCCGCCGGTCCTCGTGGAGCGGCTGCGGGCCTACCGGGACGCCGGGGCGGAGCCCGCCCCGGCCGATTTCGCCCAGGCCCTGCTCCGGGTCCTGCGGGCCGCGCCGTCGGCGGGGCGGGCGGCCGGGGAGGCGGCGGCGCTCGGCACCGCGGCCGGTCTGCGGCTCGCCGCCTGGCTGCGGGACGAGGACGCGCCGGGGGTGACCGTGCGCCTCTTCCGCCGGGGCGGGCGGCCGTCCCCGGAGGAGGGGGGACCGGCCGGCCGGATCGTGGTCGAGTTCGGTGAGCGCGCCGTGATCCGGGAGTCCTTCCCGGCCGCCTTCCACTGGCTGGGCGGCGCGCTCCGGGCGGCTCCCCGGCACTGCTCCCACCGGATCGGGGGAGAGGCGCAGTGGGGTCCGGTGCTTCCGGCCGATCGCGAGGTCCTGGCGGCCTGCGTCCTGCCGGTCCTGGCGAGCCGCGCCGGCGACGGCCGGCGCGGGGGGACCGAGCCCCTGACCGCGCTGGCCGAGGCCGGGGGGCCGGCCGGTCACGCCGTCCGTCTGGCCCTGGCGTTCGGCCTCGGCTGCCCGGACCCCGACGACCGGCTGCGCGCGGTGGACGCCCTGCTCGTCCTGGCGTCGGGGGGCGAGCTGAACGCGCGGGCGCTGGGCACGGAGCTGGGGCGGCTGGTGGCCGAGGGGTCGGTCAGGCCGAACCGGGTGGCGGACGCGGTCCGGACGGCGGCCGTGACGGGGGCGTACGGAACGGTCTGGGCGGTTCTGGAGGCGATGCTGCCGGAGCTGTTCGGCGCGCCGGAGCCGGTGCGGGGGCTCGGGGAGGTACTGGCGGTCGCGGCCGACTGCGTGGAGCGGTGCGGGGCGCGGGGCGAGGTCGCCGGGCTCGCCGGGGTGGCGTCGGAGCGGGGTTCCTCCCACCCGGCGGTCCAGGCCAGGAGGTTGCTGAACGCGCTCCGGCGGGAAGCCGGTCAACTGCCGCCGGAAACGGGCCGAACCGGCCCTTAAGGCGCCAGAGGGGCGCTTAACCCATCGGTCACGGGGCGTTCGCGATCACGCAACACCGCCGGGTCACAGTGAGGTCATGACCGATGTGACGTCCTCGAAGAACATCCGCCGCCCGCACCACTGGCGGCACGACCTGATCGAGCTGGCCGGCCTGTTCACCGCCGTGGTGGCGGCCGACACGATCGCCAAGACCGTGGTCAAGGGGCCCGACGGCCCCTACCTGCTGGTGTTCTCGGCGATCGCGCTGGTCGCCACCGCGGCCTTCCACACCTGGTGGGCGCGGAGGCGCGGTCACGCCCCACCCGCCGTCGACACCGGCGGGCCCGCCACCGGCCCGTCCGGCCCCTCCCCCGCGACCCGGACGGCTCCGGAGGCCGGCGTCCCGGAGGGGGCCGGGGCACCGGAGGGGACGGGGGCACCGGGCGGGACCACGCTGTGGCGGATGCGCACCACCGTCGCGGACACCCCGGGCAGCCTCGCCGCCCTGTGCACGGCCCTCGCCCGCCTGGGCGTGGACATCCTCACCCTCCAGACGCACCCGCTGGCCGACGGCACGGTCGACGAGTTCCTGCTGCGCGCCCCCGCGGACCTCTCCGCACGGACCCTGGCGCACGAGGTCGCGGCCGCCGGGGGGCGGGACACCTGGACCGAACGGGCCGACGCCCACGACCTGGTGGACACGCCCACCCGGGTCCTCGAACTCGCCACCCGCACCGCGCTCGACGCGGCCGAACTGCCGCTCGCGCTGCGCCGGCTCCTCGGCCGCTGCACCCTCCACTCCGTGCCGGCCGTCTCCCTCGCCGGCCGTCCCACCGGCGAACGGGCCCCGGTCGAAGGGGTCCTGGAGGAGACCGTGATGCGGCTGCGCGACCCGCACGGCGGCACGCTCGTGGTCGAGCGTCCCCACCTGCCCTTCACCCCGACCGAGTTCGCCCGGGCCCGCGCCCTGGTCGAGCTCGACGCCCGGCTCGGTCCGCGCGTCCCGCGCGGCCGGGACGTCCTGACCCTGCCCGAGGGCAACGAGATCACCGTCCGCCGCGCCGACCGGCGCGACCTGGCCGCCGCGCGGGCCATGCACGACCGCTGCTCGGCCCGCACCCTGGGCCTGCGCTACCACGGCCCGGTCCGCGACGCCGACCGCTACCTCGACCACCTGCTCAGCCCCCGCTTCGGGCGCACCCTCGCCGCGCGGACCGCCTCCGGCCGTCTCGTCGCCCTGGGCCACCTGCTGTGGGACGGGGACGAGACGGAGGTGGCGCTGCTCGTCGAGGACGACTGGCAGCGGCGCGGCATCGGTTCCGAACTCCTCGGCCGGCTCGTGGCGATGGCCGAGGAGGCCGGCTGCGACAGCGTGTACGCCGTGACCCAGTCGTCCAACACGGGGATGGTGGCCGCGATGCGGGCGCTGAACCTGCCGCTGGACTACCAGATCGAGGAGGGCACGCTGGTGATCACCGCCCGGCTGTCCCCGGCACGGCGTCCGGAAGCGCGGACCCGGCAGCACGGGGAGATCCGGCCGGCGGAGCGCTGAGCGCCCGCGACAGGTCCCGCCAGAGGTCCTCGACGTCCTCCAGGCCGACCGACATGCGCAGCAGCCGGTCGCTGACGCCCGCCGAGCGCCGGTCCCCCTCGGCCACGATCCGGTGGCTGATGGAGGCCGGGTGCTGGATGAGGGTGTCGACGCTGCCGAGGCTGACCGCCGGGGTGATCAGCCGCACCCCGGCGATCACGTCGTGCGGCTCCCCGTGCACCTCGAAGGCGATCATCGCGCCGCCGATCCGCGGATAGTGGACCCGGGCGATCCGGGGGTCGGCGGTGAGCCTCCGCACCAGTTCCGCGGCCGTCGCGGACGCCGCCCGCACCCGTACCGGCAGGGTGGACAGGCCGCGCAGGAGCAGATAACCGGCCAGCGGGTGGAGCACCCCGCCGGTGGCGAAGCGGACCTGGCGGAGGGTGCGGGCGAACTCCTCGTCGCAGGCCACGATCCCGCCCATGACGTCGCCGTGGCCGCCCAGGTACTTGGTCGCGCTGTGCAGCACGATCCGGGCGCCCTGTTCGACCGGCCGCTGGAGGACGGGCGTGGCGAAGGTGTTGTCGACCAGGAGCGGCACCGTGCCGCAGGAGTGGGCGAGGGCCCGGACGTCGGCCTCGGCGAGCGTGGGGTTGGCGGGCGTCTCGACCATGACCAGGCCGGTGTCGGGCCGGATCGCGTCCGCGATGCCCGCCGGGTCGGTCCAGGTCACCTCGGTGCCGAGCAGGCCGGCGTCGAGGAGGTGGTCGCTGCACCCGTACAGGGGGCGGACCGCGACGACGTGCCGCAGCCCCTGGCTCGCCCGCGCCAGGAGGACGGCGGTCAGGGCCGCCATGCCGCTGGCGAAGGCGACGGCCGACTCGGTGCCCTCCAGGCGGGCGAGCGCCTCCTCGAAGCGGGCGACGGTCGGGTTGTCGAGGCGGGCGTAGACGGGCGGTCCGTCGAGCCGGGCGCCGGTGGTGGCGAACTCGTCGATCCGGGCGGCCTCGGCCCGGGCGTCGTACGAGGGGTAGGTGGTGGACAGGTCGAGCGGCGGGGCGTGCAGCCCGAGCGAGGCGAGGTCTTCGCGGCCCGCGTGCACGGCTTCGGTGGCAAGGGCCCTCGGGGTGACCGAGGAGCCGAGATCCATGGCGTCCATGGCGGCACTGTGAACGGATACCGGTAAGTAGCGCGAAATGGCCGTGCTACGTTCGCCCGATGGCCGATTCCGTCGTACTGGACACGGTCGATCTGCACATTCTTCGCCTCCTGCAGAACGACGCCCGGACCACCTACCGCGACCTCGCCGCCGAGGTCGGCGTCGCTCCCTCGACCTGCCTGGACCGCGTGGCCCGCCTGCGGCGCACGGGCGTGATCCTCGGACACCAACTACGACTGGATCCGGCCAAACTCGGTCGCGGGCTCGAAGCGCTCCTGCTCGTCCAGGTCCGTCCGCACCGACGGGAGCTGATCGGTCCGTTCGTCGAGCGGATCCGGGCGCTCCCGGAGACCCGGGCGCTCTTCCACCTCACCGGGCCCGACGACTACCTGGTGCACGTGGCCGTGGCGGACCCCACCGACCTGCAACGACTCGTCCTGGACGAGTTCACCTCCCGCCGCGAGGTGGCCCGGGTCGAGACCCGGCTGATCTTCCAGCAGTGGGAGTGCGGGCCGCTCCTCCCGCCCTCCGGGGCCCCTCCTTGTCGGCCGACCGAGCCCGGACGAGGATGACGCGGGCCCGCCGGAGGCGTCAGGATGCCCTCCATGCCAGAGATCTCCAGCAGCCCGCTGCCCCGCCAGGTCGCCGACGACCACGTCGACGCACTCATCGCCCTCGACCCGATCACCGGTACGTACCTGGGAGTCAGGGAGAGCGCCGGACTGCTGCCCGACTTCTCGCCCGCGGGCCGGGAGGCCGTGGCCGATCTCGCCCGCCGTACGCTCGCCCGGCTCGACCGGGCCGAACGCGCGCCGGGCGCGGACGGTGACGCCGAGCGGCGGTGCGCGCGGCTGCTGCGGGAACGCCTGACGGCGGAACTGGCCGTGCACGAGGGCGAGGAGCACCTGCGCACCGTCAGCAACATGCGTTCGCCCGCGCACAGCGTCCGCATCGCCTTCACGGTGATGCCGACGGAGACCGAGGAGGACTGGACGGCGGTCGCCGCCCGGCTGCGGGCGGTCCCGGCCGCCCTCGACGGCTACCGCTCCTCGCTCGCGCTCGGCCTGGAGCGCCGGCTGTACGCGGGACCGCGCGCCACCGCCACCTTCGTCGGCCAGCTCACCGAATGGGCGGGCGGCGAGGGCGGGGGGCCCGGCTGGTTCGAGGAGTTCGCCGCCGGGCCCGCCACGCTCCCCGGCGGCCTCCGCGCCGAACTGGCGGCGGCGGCCGGGGCCGCCACCGCGGCCGTCGCGGCGCTGCGGGACTGGATGCGGGACGTGTACGCCCCGGCCGTCGCCGGCGCGCCGGACACGGTCGGCCGCGAGCGCTACCGGCGCTGGTCCCGCTTCTTCAACGGCACCGACCTGGACCTCGACCAGGCCTACGCGTACGGATGGTCCGAGTACCACCGCATCCTCGGCGAGATGCGGACCGAGGCCGGCCGCATCCTGCCCGGCGCGGACCCGTGGGAGGCGCTCGCCCACCTGGACGAGCACGGCGCCCACATCGAGGGCGTCGACGAGGTCCGGGCCTGGCTCCAGCGGCTCATGGACGAGGCCGTCGAGGCGCTCGACGGCACCCACTTCGAACTCGCCGAACGGGTGCGCCGGGTGGAGTCCCGCATCGCCCCGCCCGGCGGCGCCGCCGCGCCGTACTACACCGGCCCCTCCGAGGACTTCTCCCGGCCCGGCCGCACCTGGCTGCCGGTGGACGGCACGACCCGCTTCCCGGTGTACGACCTGGTGTCGACCTGGTACCACGAGGGCGTGCCCGGACACCACCTCCAGTCCGCGCAGTGGGTGCACGTCGCCGACCGGCTCTCCCGCTACCAGGCGACCATCGGCAAGGTCAGCGCCAACATGGAGGGCTGGGCGCTGTACGCGGAGCGCCTGATGGACGAACTCGGCTTCCTTCCCGACGCGGAACGGCGCCTGGGATACCTCGACGGCCAGATGATGCGCGCGTGCCGGGTCATCGTGGACATCGGCATGCACCTGGGCCTGGAGATCCCGGCGGACTCGCCGTTCCGTCCGGGCGAACGGTGGACCCCGGAGCTGGCCCAGGAGTTCTTCCAGCTCCACAGCAGCCGCCCGCCGGCCTTCGTGGAGAGCGAGATGACCCGCTACCTCTCGGTGCCCGGCCAGGCCATCGGCTACAAGCTGGGCGAGCGCGCCTGGCTCCTCGGCCGCGCCAACGCGCGGGCGGCGCACGGCGAGGCGTTCGACGCGAAGGCCTGGCACATGGCGGCCCTCTCCCAGGGGCCGCTGGGCCTGGACGACCTGGTGGACGAGATCTCACGGCTCTGAGGACGGGACCGGGTCCCCGGCCGTCCGCTTGATCGGCCGGGTGCCCCCCTGCTATCCCTCCTCCATGAGCACCGCGTACTCCCCGGACGCCACCGACTGGCGCATCCTCGAAGCCCTGCAGGCCGAGGGCCGCGCCAGCTTCGCCGAACTCGCCCGCGCCGTGTCGATGTCGCCGTCCGCGGTGACCGACCGGGTGCGGCGCCTGGAGGAGGCCGGGGTGATCACCGGGTACACGGCGCTCGTCGACCGGGAGCGGCTCGGGCTCCCCGTCCTCGCCTTCGTGCGGCTGCGCTACCCGCACGGCAACTACAAGCCGTTCCACGACCTCCTCGACACCACGCCGGAGGTCCTGGAGGCCCATCACGTCACCGGCGACGACTGCTTCGTCCTGAAGGTCGCCGCGCGCTCCATGCGGGACCTGGAGGCGATCACCGGGAGGATCTCCGGGCTCGGCCCGGTGACCACCAGCGTCGTCTACTCCTCGCCGCTGCCCCGGCGCCCCCTCAGCCGCTGAGCGCGTCCCCGCCGGTCCGCAGCCGCACCGCCGACCCGTGCCGCGCCTTGACGACCTCCAGTTGGGCGGGGATGCGCCGCCGCAGGTCACCGACGTGGCTGACGATGCCGACGCTGCGGTCCCGCTCCCGGAGGGAGTCCAGGACGTCGAGGACCTCGTCGAGGGTCTGCTCGTCGAGGCTTCCGAAGCCCTCGTCGATGAAGAGGGTGTCGAGCCGGACCCCGCCCGCCTCGTCCGTGACGACGTCCGCGAGCCCGAGGGCGAGGGCGAGCGAGACGAAGAAGCTCTCGCCGCCGGAGAGCGTGGCCGTGTCGCGCTCGCTGCCGGTCCAGGCGTCCACCACGTGCAGCCCGAGACCGGACCGCCTGGTGCCGGAACGCGCGTCGGAGTGGACGAGGGTGTAGCGGCCCGAGGACATGCGCAGGAGGCGGGCGGTGGCGGCGGCGGCGACCTGTTCGAGCCGGGCGGCCAGGACGTACGACTCCAGGCGCATCCGGCGCTCGTTCTCCGCGGACGTGCCGGCGGTGAGGCCGGCGAGGCGGGCCACCCGGTCGTACTCCTCGCGGAGCGGTCCCAGGTCCCGGACCTCGGCGGCGGCCCGCCGGGACAGCCCGGCCAGGCCGGCGACCCGCTCGCGGGCGGCGGCCAGGGCCGAGTCGGCCTCGCGGAGCGCGCGTTCCGCCGCCGCGTGGACGGCTCCGGCGGCCCCGGGGTCGGCGGGCGGGAGCGCCGCGGCGGCGGCGGTGCCCGGTTCGGCGAGCCGGTCCGCGACGACGGCCTCCTCCGCCCGCCAGGCGTCCAGACGCTGCCGGAGGCCCCGGCGCTCCTCCTCGCGCAGGAAGGCGGCCGCGGCGTCGTCGGGGGTGGTGAAGCCGGCCCGGTAGGCGGCGTCGGCGAGCCGGTCGTCGGCCTCCTTCAGCCTCCGGGCGGCGAGTTCGGCGGCCCCCACGGTGTCGGCGGCGTCGGCCAGGAGGGCGATCCGGCGCTCCAGGCGGGCGGCGTGCTCGGTCACGGTGGCGAACGTGCCGCGCCCCCGGGCGACCTCCTCGTCGAGTTCGGCCCGTTCCCGGTCCAGGGCCTCGCGCCGCGCGGTCCGCGCGGCGACCCGCCGCTCGGCCTCCCGCTGCGCGCCCAGCCGTTCCTCGTGCTCCCGCTCGGCCCGCGCGAGCGCCTCCCGCTCCTCGTGTTCCCGTCCGGCGAGCGCGTGCGCCTCGGCGTACCGCCGTTCCGCCTCCTCCACCTCGCGGGAGAGGTCCGCGACGGTGGGGCCGGTCCCCGGGCCGGCGGGGTCGCCGGACGGACCGGCGGGGCCGGGCGCGTTCCCGTCCGGCACGGCGCGGGCCTCGGCGCGGGCCGCGGCCCAGGCCTCGCGGGTGGCGGCCCGTTCGCGTTCGGCGGAGGCGCGGGCCTCCTCGGCGGCGGTGTAGGCCGCGTAGGCGGCTTCCTCCGTGGCGCGGTCGACGTGGCCGGCGGTGGTGCGCGCGGGGGCCGGGTGGGCGGTGGAGCCGCAGACCTGGCAGGGGTCGCCCGGGACGAGGGCGGCCGCGAGTTCGGCGGCGATGCCCTCCAGGCGGCGGGACTTGACGCCGAGCCAGGCCTCGTGGGCGTCGTTCCGCCGCTCGCGGGCCTCCGCGAGGCGGAGTTCGGCCGCCTCGGCGTCCCGCGCGAGGGCGTCGCGGCGGCGGGCCGCGGCGAGGCGGCGGCGTGCGGGTTCCAGGCGGGCGGCGAGGTGTTCGGCGCGGGCCGCGGCGTCCCGCGCGGCCTCGACGCGTCCGGCGAGTCCGGCGCGGCGCCCCTCCCAGCCGGCCAGCCGGTCGGCCGCGTCCCGCAGGACGTCCTCGTCGGCGCGCTCCTCCCGTTCCAGCGCGGCCCGTTCCTCCGCGACGGCGGCGGCGCGGCGCTCGGCGCGGCGGGCCGACTCGAGTCCGCCGAGCTCTCCGCGGAGCCTGTTCTGTAGGGCGGAGAGCTGTTCGGTCCCGGCGTCCGCCAGGTCGGCGGGCAGCAGGGCGCGGGCCCGTTCGAGGGCGGCCCGCGCGGCGGCGTGCTCGTGCTCGGCGTCCCGGCGCAGCGCCAGGGCGGGGGCGACCCGGTCGGCCCTGAGGGCCCGGTCGAGTGCGGCTTCGAGGCGGTCGCGTTCGGGGGCCCGCGCGGCGAGCCGTTCGCGGCGCAGGAGGGCGTCGGCGTGGCGGGCCTGGCGGGCGGCGAGGTCGTTCTCCGCGTCGAGGGCGGCGCGCGCCGCGTCCCGGGCGCGCTCGCGGGCGGCGAGCCGCACCTCCGCGATGTCCAGGGCCTCGTACGCCTCGGCGCGGGCGACGGCGGCCCAGGTGAGGACGGACGCGGAGAGCCCGGGGTCGCCGGGCCGTCCCTCGACCGGGGGGTGGACCGCGCCGGGGCCGCCGGCGGCCTGGGCCATGCGGTGGGCGAGGGCGAGGAGCCGCTCGTCCCCCTCCCGGACCCGCTGTTCGGTCACGCGCCGCAGGTCGGCCAGGCGTTCCTCGACGGCGGCGAAGCGCCGGGTGTCGAAGAGGCGGCCGAGGAGCTTGCCCCGGGCCTCGGCGTCGGCGCGCAGGAAGCGGGCGAAGTCGCCCTGCGGGAGGAGGACGACCTGGCAGAACTGCTCGCGGCTCATGCCGAGGAGCTGGGTGATCTCCTCGCCCGTCTCCTGGTGGGAGCGGCTGAGGCCGGTCCAGGTGCCGGTGGCGGGGTCGTGGGCGCGCAGCCAGGTCTGCGCCTTCTCGGTGGTGAAGCCGGTGCCGCGCCTCTTGGGCCGCCGCTGGGCCGGGCGGCGGGTGATCTCCAGCCGCCGCTCGCCCACGGTCAGTTCGAGGATGACCTCGGTGGGCGTGCCGGCGGGGGCGTGGTCGCTGCGCAGGGTGGCGCCGGGGGTCTGGCGGACGCCGGGCACGCTGCCGTAGAGGGCGAAGCAGACGGCGTCGAGGACGGAGGTCTTGCCCGCGCCGGTCGGTCCGTGGAGCAGGAAGAGCCCGGCGGAGGACAGGGCGTCGAAGTCGATCGTCTGCGTGGTGCCGAAGGGCCCGAACGCGGTGATCTCCAGGCGGTGCAGCCTCACCGGCCCGCCTCGCGTTCGGCCGCGCCGACCCGTACGTCGTCGAAGGCGCCGTACAGGACGGCCCGCTCCGCCCCGTCGAGGGCCGCGCCGCCGCGTACGTGGGCCACGAAGTCCTCCGCGATCTGCCGGTCGCTGCGGTCCCGGAGCCGCCGGGCGTAGGAGGCGCCGGTGTCGTCGCCGGTCCGCTCGGGGTCGAAGACCAGGTTGAGGGTGTGGGGGAAGCGCGCGGCGAGCCGGTTCATGGGGTCGGCGGGCCGCACGGGGTCGGTGAGCGTCGCCTCGACCCAGGACTCCTCGTGGGGGGCGAGCGCGGGGTCGGCGAGGAGGTCGTCCAGACGGCCCCGGAGCCGGGCGAGGCGGCGCGGGACGGGGCAGTCGAGGCGTTCGGCGTCGAGGGCCGCGCCGCCGGGTGCCGCGGGGCCGAGGTCGACGAGCCACATGGTCTTGCGGTGGCCGGCCTCGGAGAAGGAGTACGCGAGGGGGGAGCCGGAGTAGCGCACGCGGGGGGTGAGGGTCTGGCTGCCGTGGAGGTGCCCGAGGGCGACGTAGTCGACGCCGTCGAAGACCCCGACGGGGACGGCGGCGACGCCGCCGACGGTGATGTCCCGTTCGCTGTCGCTGGGGGCGCCGCCGGCGACGAAGGCGTGGGCGACGACGACGGAGCGGGTGCCGGCGGGCCGGGCGGCGAGATCGGCGCGGACCCGGTCCATGGCGGCGGTGAGCACGGCCTCGTGGCCGGCCTTCCCGGCGCCGAGCCGGTCGCGGACCAGGGCGGGTTCGAGGTAGGGCAGGCCGTAGAGGGCGACGTCGCCGTGGGCGTCGGTGAGGACGACGGGGGTGCCGACGCCGTCGGGGTCGGTGCGGAGGTGGATGCCGGCCCGTTCGATGAGTCCGGCACCGACGCCCAGACGGCGGGCCGAGTCGTGGTTGCCGGAGATCATGACGGTGGGGACCCCGGCGTCGGCGAGCCGGTGCAGGGCGGTGTCGAAGAGTTCGACGGCGGGCAGCGGGGGCACGGCCCGGTCGTAGACGTCCCCGGCGACGAGGACGGCGTCGACCCGGTGCTCGTGGACGGCGGCCACGAGGTGGTCGAGGAACGCGGCCTGGGCGCCGAGGAGTCCGACGCGGTGGAAGGACCGGCCGAGGTGCCAGTCCGAGGTGTGCAGGAGCCTCACGATGCCGTCCCACCCCGCATGTGTGCCGCCCCTCGCCGCCGGTTCCCGTCGTGTGCGTCCACCACGCTATCCCGAGCGGGGGCGGGGGCGCGGCCGTCCCCGGCGCCCGGCGGCCCGGGACCGCCCGTCACGCCTCACGCGTCACACCTCGCGCCTCACACCTCGCGCCTCACGCGTCGCCGTACGCCTCGCCGCCGAGTTCGAACCCGGCCGTGCCCGCCGTGGCGGCGGCGAGCCAGGCACGGAAGGCGGGGACGTCCGCGTCCGGGAGGCCGATCTCGATCGTGACGGCGTCGGCGTACCGCACGTCGCGGACGTCGCGGCCCGTCGCCCGCAGGTCGTTCTCCAGTCTGCCCGCCCGCTGGTGATCGACGGTGACGGTGGCGAGCCGGAAGCGCTGCCGGGTCACGGTGCCGAGCGCGTCGATGGCCTCGCCGACCACTCCCCCGTACGCGCGGATCAGGCCGCCCGCGCCGAGCTTCACACCGCCGTAGTAGCGGGTGACGACGGCGGCGACGTAGCGCATGTCGCGGCGCAGCAGCATCTGGAGCATGGGGACGCCCGCCGTGCCGCCCGGTTCGCCGTCGTCGCTGGCCTTCTGGACGGAGGCGTCGGCGCCGAGGACGTAGGCGAAGCAGTTGTGGGTGGCGGTCGGGTGTTCCCCCCGGACGCGCGCGACGAACTCCTGCGCCTCCCGCTCGTCGGCGACGGGCGCGAGCGCGCAGAGGAAGCGCGAGCGGTTGATCTCGGTCTCGTGCACGCCTTCGCGGGCCGGGGTGCGGTACTGCTCCTGCATCCGGCCAGCCTACGTTCCGCCGGCCCGGTGCTCCCCGGCGGCCGGTCCGGGGGGCGTCCGATGGGAGGCGATGACCTCTGGAGGGCGGCCGGCCGGAGGCAGGACCACCGGGGAGGGCGGCCGACCGGGGAGGGCGGCCGGTCGGGGTCGGCGGGAATCAGCGATCGGCGCGGCTCGTTCCCCCGGGAGACGGATCATGCCGAGGAGAGGCAGCAGAGACGATGAGCGCCGACAGCACGACCACCGGTCCCGCCGAGTACTCCGCGTCGGAGGCGGTACGGCGGATTCTGACGTCCACGGGCGACACCTGGGCGGTGGTGGGCCTGTCGAACAACCGGGCCCGGGCGGCCTACGGGGTCGCGGCCGTCCTCCAGCGCTTCGGGAAGCGGATCGTCCCGGTACACCCGAAGGCGGAGACGGTCCACGGCGAGCGGGGCTACGCGTCCCTCGCCGACGTCCCGTTCCCGGTCGACGTCGTCGACGTCTTCGTCAACGGCGACCTCGCGGGCGGGATCGCCGACGAGGCGGTGGCGATCGGCGCCAAGGCGGTCTGGTTCCAGCTGGACGTGATCGACGAGGCCGCCTTCGCCCGTGTTCGCGGGGCGGGCCTGGACATGGTGATGGACCGCTGCCCCGCCATCGAGATCCCGCGCCTGGGATAGGGCGTCCGCCCGGCCTTCCCGGCCTTCCTGAGAAGTTCCGTCCCCCGCTCCACGCCCGAAGCCGCCCCGCCCCGCTCCTCCCCGCCGGGGCGCGGTCGCGTCCGGTCGAGTCAGGTCGGGTCGGGTCGGGTCGGGTCGGGTCAGGACGCCGCCGTGCCCGCCTGCTCGATCTCCCACTCCGCGAGCGCCGCGAGCTGCTCCGGGGTGACGTCCTCCGGGATCGGTACGGGAGCGGGGGTGCGGAGCGGGGGCTGCCAGCCGTTCTCCGGGTCCCACCTGCGGACCACCTTCGCCGGGGCGCCGGCCACGACCGAGTGGTCCGGGACCTCCCCGCGCACCACCGCGCCGGCCGCGACGACCACGTTCCGGCCGACGCGCGCGCCGGGGAGGACCACCGCTCCCGTGCCGAGCCAGCAGCCGGGCCCCACGGAGACGGGCGCGGAGCGGGGCCACTGCCGGCCGATCGGCTCGTCCGGGTCGTCGTAGCTGTGGTTGGTCGAGGTGATGTAGACGTACGGACCGCAGTACGTGTCGGAGCCGATCGTCACCTTCGCGTCGGCGATGACGTGGCTGCCCCGGCCGAGGACGACCCCGTCGCCGAGGGTCAGGACCGTCTCCGTGCCGAGGTCGAGGTCGGGCAGCATTCCGGCCGTGAGCGTGACCTGTTCGGCGATGATGCAGCAGGCGCCGATCTCGATCCACCGTTCGCCGAAGACCGTGCCCTGCGGGAAGGCCAGCCGGGTGCCCTCGCCGATCCGGCGGAAGCGCAGCCTCCCGGGGTGTTCGGCGGTGACGGCTCCGGCCCGCTGCGCCCAGCGCCAGCCGCTCTGGAGGGCGTGCGCGACGGCCCGGCGCCGCCAGGCTGCGAGGGAGGAGAACGTGTTTCTGTTCCTGGGCACCCGGCCACGGTAGTCGGCCCCCGCCGGCCCGTTCGGCGCCGTGCGCTGTGATGTCCGTCATGAGCACGGCATAGGCTGCGGCCGGCGGGGGAGCCCCGGGCGCGACACGACGGCTGACGATCAGGAGCGAAGAACGATGACAGAGGCGTTGATCAAGGGTGTGGGCGGCAAGGAGCCGCGGATCGACCCGACCGCCTTCACCGCCCCGACCTCGGTGGTCCTCGGCGAGGTCACCCTCGGCCCGCGCGCGAGCGTCTGGTACCACGCGGTGCTGCGGGCGGACTGCGGCCCGATCGGGATCGGCGAGGACTCCAACGTCCAGGACAACTGCACGGTCCACGTCGACCCCGGCTTCCCCGTCTCGATCGGCGCCCGGGTGACGATCGGCCACAACGCCACCGTGCACGGCTGCGTCATCGAGGACGACGTCCTCGTGGGCATGGGCGCCACGGTCCTCAACGGGGCCCGGATCGGGGCGGGCTCGCTGGTCGCCGCCCAGGCGCTCGTCCCGCAGGGCATGGAGGTCCCGCCGGGTTCGCTGGTCGCGGGCGTCCCCGCGAAGGTGCGCCGCCCGCTGACCGAGGAGGAGCGGGCGGGCATCCGGCTCAACGCCGAGATGTACCTGCACCTCGCCGGGGACCACGCGAAGGCCTTCGAGGGCTGAGCCGCGCACGGGCGGGGAGACGGAGCGGAGGGCGGCACCCCGGGGTGCCGCCCGACCCGCCCCCGCCCCCCCCCTGCGGGCCGCCCGGGCCGTGAAGGCCCCGCCGGGGCCCGCCCCCGCGGGGGGGGCGCTGCCCCCCGCGCC
>NZ_JBVHEG010000009.1:218929-237715 GCF_055562975.1 Streptomyces sp. NPDC014907
GGGGGGGGGGGGGGGGGCGCCGGGGCGGGGGGGGGGGGGGGGGGGGGGGGGGGCGGCCGGGGGGGGGCCCCCCCCCCGCCCCGCCCCCCCGCCCGTGCGGCGCTCCGTGCCGTTCAGTCCGCCGCCGGGACCGGCTCCGGCTCGGGGGCGGAGGCCCGCTGCGCGGCCGCCTTCTTGGCGCGGTTCTTGATGATCAGCATCGAGGAGAGCCCGATCAGGACGGCGAGGACGAGGCCGAGCCAGGAGAAGCGCTTCAGCCACGCCTCGGCGACGACGCCGACCGAGTAGATGACGGCCGTGGTGCCGCCGGCCCACAGGATGCCGCCGAAGACGTTGGCGACGAGGAACTTCCAGTACGGCATGTGGAGCACGCCCGCGAGCGGTCCGGCGAAGATGCGCAGGAGGGCGATGAAGCGGCCGAAGAAGACCGCCCACATGCCCCACTTCTGGAAGGATTTCTCGGCGAGTCCGACGTTGGCCTCGCTGAAGTGCTTCGGGAACTTCTTCTCCAGCCGGGCGAGCAGCGGCCGGCCGCCCTTGCGGCCGATGGCGTAGCCGATGGAGTCACCGACGATCGCGCCGGCGGTGGCGCAGGCGCCGAGCACGTACGGGTTGATGTCGCCGTGCTGCGAGGCGAGCAGCGCCGAGCTGACGAGGACGATCTCGCCGGGGAGCGGGATGCCCAGGCTCTCCAGCCCGATCACCACCCCCACGAGGAGGTAGACGGCGATCGGCGGGATCGTCTCCAGCCACTCCTGGACGTGCACCGCGACTTCCTCCCGTTTCGACTGGCCTGCCGCACCCGGCCCGTGGTCGGGGGCCGTGGTACCGGCGCACCGCGACGGGCGCGCCGGGGAAGCCTACCCGGTCGGGCCCGCGCGGGCCCCGGCCCGGCCACCGCCGGACCCGGCCCCGATCCCGGTTTCGCCGCCGGACCCGGTCCTGGCGCCGGGACCCGCCCGGAACGCGGCCGCCCCCGTGCCCGGAGGGGTACGGGGGCAGCGGGCCGGAACGCGGGTCAGGCGCCGTTCGGGCGCAGGGTCCACACGACGGTCATCTCGCCGGTCACGGCGCCGTCCTCGCGGGTGATGTCGATCCGCACCGGGAACTCCGGCCGCTGTCCCGCGTCCAGCTCGGCGACGACCTCGGCGGCGGGGCGGCCCAGGGTGGCGGTGGCCGTGACGACGCCCATGGCCAGCTTCTTGTAGCCGATCTCGGCCCTGACGGCGAGCGGGACCGCGCGGGACAGCTGGTCGCCGAAGGCGGCGAGCACGATGGCGCCGCTGGCGGACTCGGCCAGCGTGAACATCGCTCCGGCGTGCGGGCCGCCGACGTGGTTGTGGTAGGCGGGCTGGTCCGGCAGGCGCACGACGGCACGCTCGGCGGTGGTCTCCAGGAACTCCAGGTTCAGGGTTCCGGCCATGGGGACCGTGGCGGCGAGCATCTCGCCCACGGACTTCTGGTCTGCGCTCATGGCCCGTGATGTTACCCGCGAGTAGCAGCCTTGGCCATCCCCCCGTCGCCTCCCGGACCGGGGGCGGACATGGCCGGACGGGCGCCGCACCTCTATGGTTACTGGCCATGTGGCCAGGACAGCAGCCGCCCGGGGGCGAGCAGAACCCGCAGGACCAGAGTCAGAATCCCTACCAGCAGCCGGGGTACCAGCAGCCGAACCCGTACCAGCAGCCGCCGGCCCAGCCCGGGTACCCGCAGCCGCCGGCGCAGCCCGGCTACGCGCAGCAGCCGCCGGCCCCGCCGGGATACCCGCAGCAGGGGTACGGCCAGCAGCCGGGGTACCCGAACCCGTACCAGCAGCCGACCGTGCCGCAGCAGTACGCGGCGCCGGGCCCGGGGCAGCCCGGCGGCCCCGGCGGGAAGAAGAAGACCCTCGCGGTGATCGCCGCCGCGACCGCCGTGGTCGTCGCGGCCGGCGCCACCGCCTTCTTCGTGCTCGGCGGGAACGACGACGAGAAGCCGCACGCCGACGGCAAGAAGCCGTCCGCGACGGCCACCGCCTCCACGGTCCCGTCGGCCGACCCGAGCCCGTCGACCGAACTCGACAACCCGCGCGACGGCGCCGCGCGGCAGCCGACGATCCCCGGCTGGAAGGTCGTCCACAACCCGAAGTACGGGACCCTCTTCGACGTACCGCCGGAGTGGGACGTCATGAAGCCCGGGACGATCAGCTTCCTGGAGGACGAGGCGAAGGGCGACGGCAGCCCGCTCGTCACCATGTCGGGGCCCACGCACCTCAAGGACAAGTGGTGCACCTACGACACCAACAAGGACGGCCACGAGGAGAGCTGGAGCCTGGCGTCGGCCGGCACCAAGGGCGGCCAGGGCGCCAAGAACACCGGCGAGGCCGCGTACAGCGAGGCCGGCACGTGGGTCTGGGGCGGCTACGCGCAGCACATGCCGAAGAGCACCATCAAGATCACGAAGGCCGTTCCGTACACGACGGCCTCCGGCCTCACCGGCAGTCTGTCGACGGCGACGGCACCGAACGTCAAGAAGCGCAACAAGTGCGAGTCGGACGGCAAGGCGATCGCCTTCTCGTTCAAGAACGCCAAGGGCGATTTCTCGAGCTGGGTCCTCAACGCGGCCGACGGCGTCGGCGACGAGCTGCCGGACGCCACGATCCAGAAGATCCTCTCCACGGTCCGGCTCGCCGAGAGCTCCTGACCGCCGGACGCTCCCGGCCGCCGCGACCGCCGGGGCGGCCCTCCCGGGGGCCGCGCCCCGGCGGCGTTCCGTCCGCATAACCGTTTGGCACGGCGGTGAGGGGCCGGGGATAGTCCCGGGGTGACGTCATCCACCCCCTCCCCCGGTCCCTCACCGCTGCGCTCCCGCCGCCCCGAGTGGGCCGGCCGCAACTACCTCCTGCTGACCGCCGCCACGGTCGTGACCAACCTCGGCACGCACGGCGCGCTGATCGCCACCACCTGGGCGGTCTTCGACTCCGGCGGCGACGCGGGGGACGTGGGCCTCGTGGCGACGGCGCGCTTCCTGCCGCTCGTCCTCTTCCTGCTCGTCGGCGGCGCCGTCGCCGACCGGCTGCCCCGGCACCGGGTGATGGTCGCCGCCAACGTCCTCAACTGCGTGTCGCAGGCCGTCTTCGCCGTCCTCGTCCTCTCCGGCGAGGCCCGCGTCTGGCAGATGATGGTGCTCACCGCGCTGTGCGGCACCGGCCAGGCGTTCTTCAACCCGGCGGCCGAGGGCATGCTCATGTCCACCGTCGACGGAGAGCAGGCGAGCCGGGCGTTCGCCGTCTTCCGGATGGCGATGCACGGCGCCTCCATCGGCGGCGCCGCGCTCGGCGGCGCGCTCGTCGCCTTCGTCGGACCGGGCTGGGTCCTCGCGGTCGACGCCGTCGCCTTCGCCGTCGCGGGCGGACTGCGCGCCTTCCTCGACGTGAAGGGCGTCCCCGAGCGCGCCCCCGGCGGCGGCCTCTTCTCCGATCTGCGGGAGGGATGGCGGGAATTCACCGGCCGGCCCTGGCTGTGGTCGATCGTCGCCCAGTTCTCCGTGGTGGTGGGCCTGATCGGCGCGGTCGAGTCGGTGTACGGGCCGATGGTCGCCCGGGAGCAGCTGGGCGGCGCGCGCCCCTGGGGCTTCGCGCTCGCCGCGTACGGAGCGGGGACGGTCGCCGGCGCGGTCCTGATGACCCGGTGGAAGCCGCGCCGGATGCTGTTCGTGGGGACGCTCTGCGTCTTCCCGATCGCGCTGCCCTCGGCGGCGCTCGCGGTGCCGCTGTCCCCGGCCGGCCTGACGGCCGCGATGTTCGTGAGCGGCGTGGCGATCGAGGTCTTCGGGGTCTCGTGGATGACGACGATGCACCAGGAGATCCCCGAGGAGAAGCTGTCCCGGGTCTCCGCCTACGACTGGTTCGGCTCGACGGCCCTGCTGCCGCTGACCACGGCGCTCGCGGGCCCGGCGGAGGGCGCGTTCGGCCGGAGCGGGGCGCTGTGGGGCTCGGCGGCGCTGATGGTCCTCGTCACCGCCCTCGTCCTGTTCGTGCCGGACGTGCGGAACCTGACCCGCCGCCCGCACGCCGCGAAGGCCCCGGGCGCGCCGGCACTCGCGGTCCAGGGCTCCGTGCCCGCCCCCGACCCCGTGCCCGCCCCGGGCTCCGTACCCGCCCCGGGGCCCGTCATGGCTTCGCGGCCCGCCTCAGCCGATGCCGAAGGCCCCCTCGGGGGGAACGGGTGACGGGACGGCCCCGGCGTCCCGGACCGGTTCCGCGTCGCCGGTGAACCGGTCGAGCGCGTCGCCGTGCTCCACCCGCGCGGGAAAGACGTCCGCCGCGGCCCTGCGCGCCAGGCGCGCGGTGTCGATCTCGCGGGCCGAGGCGACCAGGACCGCGTTCCCGAAGCGGCGCCCGCGCAGCACGGCGGGCTCGGCGACGAGCGCCAGCCGGGGGAGGACGGTGGCGAAGGTGGCGAGCTGGGAACGGAGGAAGGCGAAGGGCGCGCCGTCGGCCAGGTTGGCGGCGTAGACCCCGCCGGGCCGCAGTACGCGCCCGACCTCGCGCGCGTACTCGACGGAGGTGAGGTGGGCGGGCACGCGCGAGCCGCCGAAGACGTCCCCCACGATCAGGTCCGCCGACGCGGCGGGAGCCGCTTCGAGCCAGCGCCGGGCGTCCGCGCCGTGCACGGTGATCCCCGATCCCCCGGGCAGCGGCAGGTGCTCCGCGACCAGCGCGAGCAGCCCCCGGTCCGCCTCGACCACGTCCTGCCGCGAGCCGGGCCGGGTGACGGCGACGTACCGGGGCAGGGAGAGCGCCCCGCCGCCCAGGTGCAGGACGTCCAGCGGCTCGCCCTCGTCCGCCGCGCCGTCCACGACGTGGGCGAGCCGGCGCGCGTACTCGAACTCCAGGTGCGCCGGATCGTCCAGGTCCACGTACGACTGGGGCGCGCCGTCGACCGTCAGGAGCCAGGCCCGCTCCCGGTCCACGTCGGGCATGAGGCGCGCGGTGCCGTGGTCGACCTCGCGCAGGACGGGGATGTGCTCGTTCACGTTCCCATTGTGACGGGCGGGCGGGCCGGCCGGCCGCCGGAGGCCCGCCCGGGCGGGCCCGGGTCAGCCGTTCCAGACGGCGGCGACGTCCTCCGCGTGGCGGGCGGCCTGGGCGCGTCCGGCGCGGGCCGCGGCGGCTCGGTGGGCGGGGTCCAGCGGATTGCGTCCGAGGGCCGCGCGGGAGCCGGCGTCGGGGGTGATCACCTCGACGCGGGCCCCCGCGGCGGCGAGTCCGGCGCCCTGCCGGTCCGGCGAGGGGATCGCCTTGCTCCCGCGCCCGTCGGGCGCGACGACGAGGACCCTCTCGTACCCGGCGGCGAGGTGGGCGTTGGCCGTGGAGTGGATGCCGCCGTCGATCAGACGCCGTCCGCCGACGGTGGCCGGGGGCCGGAGGCCGGGGACGGCGCAGCTCGCGGTGACGGCGTCGGCCAGCGGGACGCCACTGGCCGCGTCGTACGTGACGAGTTCGCCGGTGGAGGCGTCGACGGCGGTGACGAGCAGCGGGCGGGCGGGCCAGTCCGTGGCCGGTCCGAGTCGCCGGACCACGGTCTCACGGTGGCTCGTCCCGTCCGCGGTGCGGGTCCCGAGGGCGAGCCGGCCGAGCCTGCGCCCGAACTCCTCCGGGGTGCGGGACCGCAGGACGGCGACGGCGTACCGGAGGAGCACGGGGATTCCGAGCCTCGCGGCGGGTTCCGCGTCCTCGTCGCCGAGCTCCCGTTCGTACAGGGCGGGGAGGCCGGCCGCGCCGAGCCGCGCCCCGACGACCGCGCCGGCGGAACTGCCGACGACGAGGTCCGCCCCGGTCACGTCGAGACCGGCGTCGAGGAGTCCCCGCAGCACGCCGGTCTCCCAGGCGGCCCCGACCATGCCGCCCGCGCCCAGCACCAGCGCCGTCCGCTTTTCCGTCTTCCGCGTCATCTCCCCAGTGTGGCCCGGTGGTTGGGAAGACCGGCGGGCGGGGTGGGGTCCTTGGGACCTCGCGGACGGGGAGGGGGAGGGCCGGTCCCCGTGATAGGCGGCGGAGGCGCGGACCCGGCCGGGGCCGTCCCGGCGTGCGTGCGGGCTCCGGCCGATCGCCGCGCGTTCGGCCCCGGCGCGTTCCGGGCTCCGGCCCGGACGGACATGACGCGCGTTACGGCGCTCCTGCGCGTACGTCCGTTACCCTCCCCGGATGCTCGCTCCCGCGCCCCGGCCGCCGGGCTCCCTCGCCCTCCGCTGCTCCCGGGCCCTCCTCTCCCCCCGTTCGCGCCTCTCGGTGCTCGCGCTGCTCCTGCTCACGGCGGCCACCCTCGTGGTGCTCTACCAGCCGCAGCGCCTGCTGGCCTCGGGCTGGCCACCGCGCGCGGACGGCGCGGACGCGGTGCTGCTCTTCGGCCTGGCGTACGGGGTGTGCACGGCGGCCTTCGTGCCGCGTCCGGTCCTGAACCTGGCGGCGGGCGCGCTCTTCGGCCAGGCCGCCGGTCTGACGGGGGCGGTCGCGGGGACGGTGCTCGGCGCCGGGATCTCGTTCACCCTCGGCCGCTGCCTGGGGCGGGACGCGCTGCGGCCGCTGGTGCGGGGCCGCTGGCTGACGGCGGCGGACGGGCAGCTGAGCCGGCACGGGTTCCGTTCGATGCTGGCGATCCGGCTGTTCCCCGGGGTGCCGTTCGCGGCGGCCAACTACTGCGCGGCGGTCTCCCGGATGGGGTACGTGCCGTTCCTCGTGGCGACGGCGCTCGGCACGGTCCCGAACACGGCGGCGTACGTGGTGGCGGGTGCCCGGGCCGGTTCGCCCGGTTCTCCGGCCTTCCTCCTCTCGGCCGGTTTCATCGTCGTGTCGGGACTCGCCGCGGCCGTGGTGGCCTGGCGCAAACGGCACGGCCTGCGGGCCCCGGCCCCCGTCCCGGACGCCGCTCCGGAACCGGAACCGGTGGGCGCCGCCCGCTGAGGACGGGGCGGCATCCGGGCGGGCGGCCCCGAACGTCCGGCGGGGCGCCGGTTCGCGGACACGTCCTCCAGGGTGTCCCGTCATCTTGGGGAGGTACGCTGCGCACGACCTTCTGACCACACACGTACATAACGGGACGGCCCTAGCCCCATGAGTTGGTTCGAATCGTTCATCCTCGGACTCGTCCAGGGGTTGACGGAGTTCCTTCCCATCTCCTCCAGCGCGCACCTCCGCCTCACCGCGGCGTTCGCCGGATGGCACGACCCGGGCGCGGCGTTCACCGCGATCACCCAGATCGGCACGGAGACCGCGGTCCTCATCTACTTCCGCGAGGACATCGCCCGGATCGTCTCGGCCTGGTTCCGTTCCCTCACCGACAAGTCGATGCGCGCGGACCACGACGCCCAGATGGGCTGGCTGGTGATCGTCGGCTCGATCCCGATCGGCGTCCTCGGCATCACGCTCAAGGACCAGATCGAGGGCCCGTTCCGCGACCTGCGTCTCATCGCCACCACCCTGATCGTCATGGGCGTCGTCCTCGGCGTCGCGGACCGGCTGGCCGCCCGGGACGAGATCGGCGGCCGTCACCGGGTGCCCCGCGAGCGCAAGACGCTCAAGGACCTCGGCGTGAAGGACGGCCTGATCTACGGCGTCTGCCAGGCGATGGCCCTGATCCCCGGCGTCTCCCGCTCGGGCGCGACGATCTCCGGCGGCCTCCTCATGGGCTACACCCGCGAGGCGGCGGCCCGTTACTCCTTCCTCCTCGCGATCCCGGCGGTCCTCGCCTCGGGCGTGTTCGAACTGAAGGACGCCGGCGAGGGGCACGTCTCCTGGGGCCCGACGATCTTCGCGACGATCATCGCCTTCGTCGTCGGCTACGCCGTGATCGCCTGGTTCATGAAGTTCATCACCACCAAGAGCTTCATGCCCTTCGTGATCTACCGCATCCTGCTCGGCATCCTGCTGTTCGCCCTGGTCGGCGCGGGGGTCCTGAGCCCGCACGCGGGCGAGTCCGCGGGCTGACGGTCCCGGTCCGGCGCATCCCGCCGGAGGTCACCGGAGCCGAACAGCGCACGGGCGAGCCCGGCGGAGATGGTCGTCTCCCACTCTTCTCCCACTCCCCCACGCGCGTGCGGCGGCCGGGGCGCCCTGGGGGCCGTGCCCTTCGGGGGCCCCGCTCCCGGCCGGGAGCGGGGTGTCCGCGTACCGCACCGTGTCTCGTTCCACCCGCATGTGCGCACAGCCATTCGAGACACCTGAGAGCATCCGGGGCGTCACTCCCACTCGACCCCCGGGACACTCATGCGACACCCTGCCCCGAAACTCCGCCGGGCCACCGGCGGACTCCTCGCCGCGGGGGCGATGGCCGCCGCCCTGCTCTCCGCTCCTCAGACGCGGGCCGAGGAGCGGACGACGACCAACGCGATCGAAGAACTGCGGGTCATCAGCTGGAACGTCCGCGGTGAAGCGGGCGGCCCACGGGGCTCCCACGCCCACTGCCCCCGCCGCAACGAGCCCGCCGCGATCGTCTCCCCGGGCGCACAGCACGAGGCGAACGCCTTCGACGAGGCCCTGAACTACGGCTACGGCACCGCGAACCGCCGGCTGCCGGCGGGCACCGCCGACGCCAGCGGTGACGACACCCCCGACATGTGGACCACCGCGTCGACGGCGACCGGCGCGGAGAACCTCCTCTTCCACCCGACCGGGGTCAGGCCGAGCGGACAGCTGACCGACACCGCCCCGGTCACCGTGGGCGAGGGCGGCTGGCAGGTCTTCACCTCCCTGAGCTGACCCCGGCGGCCGGTCGCGCCGGCCGTGCTCCCGGCCCGCCCGCCGGGCCGGGGCGCAGCCGTGGCCGGCAGGCCCGTGGGAACGATCGGGGCAGGACCCCGGGCCGGAACGGCGCCCGCCTCAGGACAACCGGATCAGGACGACTGAATCAGGACGACTGGATCAGGGCCTCGCGGACGACGCGCTCGCACAGTTCGTGGGTGAGCAGGGCGTCGCGGGCGCTGAGCACGCGGCCCTCGCGCACGGCGTCGAGGAAGGCGAGCACCGCCTGTTCGATGCCGCGCTGACGGGCCACGGGCACCCAGTCCCCGCGCCGGCGCAGCGTCGGCTGGCCCTTGTGGTCGACGACGTCCGAGAGGTTGAGGACCTGCCGCTTGGTGTTCTGGCCGGAGACCTCCAGGACCTCCTCGGTGGAACCGTTCATCCGGTTCATCATGCCGATGGCGGTGAAGCCGTCGCCGGAGAGCTGGAGCACCACGTGGTGCATGAGCCCGTCGCGGACCCGGGTCCGCACGTCGACGTGGTCGATCTCGCCCGGCAGGAGGAAGCGCAGGGTGTCGACGACGTGGATGAAGTCGTCGAGGACGAGCGTCCGGGGGTCCTCGGGCAGGCCGACCCGGTTCTTCTGAAGCAGGATCAGTTCGCGCGGGTGGTCGAGGCACTGGGCGTAGGCGGGGGCGAGGCGCCGGTTGAAGCCGACGGCGAGGGCGACCGAACGCTTCTCGGCCAGTTCCACGATCCGCTCGGAGTCGGCGTACTCGTACGCGAGGGGCTTGTCGACGTACGTGGGGACTCCGGCCCCGATGAGCCGTTCGGCGATCTCGGCGTGGGCGGCGGTGGACGCGTGCACGAAGGCCGCGTCGAGTCCGGCGGAGAGCAGCGAACCGAGGTCCCGGTGGCGCCGGCCGGCGGGCAGGTGCAGGGTGTCGGCCACCCGCTCCAGGGTGGCGGGAGTGCGGGTCTGCAGGTGCAGTTCGACGCCGGGGAGGGTGGCGAGGACGGGAAGGTAGGCCTTCTGCGCGATGTCGCCGAGTCCGATGCAGCCAACCTTCACTGGTTCTCCCTTGTCGTCGTTCGCCGGTCCCGGCCGTACGGGCCGTTCGCGCCGGTCAGCTTACGCGGGGCGGGACCGGAGCCGGGCCGGAGCCGGGCGCCGCCGAAATCACTGGCACCGTCCGGAACCGTGGGGGACGATGCCGCACATGACCAGCGATCACACCGAAACCGTCCCGCGCGTCTCCCCGGGCACCACCACGGGCGAACGCGAAGCCCTGGAGCAGTGGCTCGACTTCCATCGCGCGACCCTCGCGAGGAAGTGCGAGGGGCTGGACGACGTCCGGCTGCGCACCCCGTCCGTCCCGCCCTCCGACCTCAGCCTGCTGGGTCTGGCCCGGCACATGGCCGAGGTCGAACGCCACTGGTTCCGCCGCATCCTGGCCGGCGAGGACGTGGGGGACCTCTACATGACCGAGGAGGACGAGGACCGGGACATCCACGTCACGGACGGGGACACCTACGAGGAGGCCCACGCGGCCTGGCAGGCCGAGATCGCCCGCGCGCGCGCCCTGGCCGCCGACCGGGAGCTGGACGACCTGGGCGCGGGCGAGCACCGCACGGGGAAGAAGTTCAACCTCCGGTGGATCTACCTCCACATGATCGAGGAGTACGCCCGTCACAACGGCCACGCGGACCTGCTCCGGGAGCGGATCGACGGCGCGACCGGCGACTGAGCCGAGGCGCCGGCCCGCACCGGCGCCCCGCCCGGCCCCGGACCCGGCGGCGGGCCCGGGGCCGGGCGGCGGGTCCGGGGCCGGGCGGCGGGTCCGGGGCCGGCGGCGGGCCCGGGGCCGGGCGGCGGGTCCGGCGACGGGTCAAAGGCGGACGTCGCGCGGCTCACCCGTGCGGGGCATTCCCCGCCGGTAGGGGCGCGAAGTCCCCGCCGGAGCAGCAGAGTGACGCGGGTGCATGGAACCCGAACCACAGCGAAGATCCTGGCCGGAGCGGCGGTGGCCGCACTGACGGGCTGCGTCTCGGTGGCCGCTCCGACGACGGCGCCCGTCCCCGTCACCGCTCCGGCGGAGACCTTACGTCCCGGCGGGGCCGTGGCCCCGCAGATCCTCGCGGGCCCGGCCCGGGAGGCCCTCGAAGCGGCGCTCCCCGCTCCCCCGCCGTCCGTCGCGCCCCGTCCGGCCCCGGGGTCCGGGGAACGGCGGCGTGCGGCGGCCGCGCCGGACCGGGAGGCGTCCCGCCCCGGCGTCGTACCGAGACAGCGCGAGCACCCGCGTCCCGCGCCCCGTCCGGACCTGCCGGTCCTGCCGAATCTGTCGGACCGGCCGGTCCTTCCGGGCCTCCAGGGGCTGCCCGCCCTCCCGGGACGGACGGACCTCCCGGGACGGACGGACCTCCCGGGTCGGACGGCCCGGCCCGGTCTCTGTACACCGGGCGACCGGTACGGCGGCCGGAGGCCCGGCGGCGACCCGTCGAGGATCTGCCTGGACCTCCACGGCCGGTGAGCCCCGGCGGGTACGGCCGGTGAGCCGGAGGCGTCCACGGCCGGGCCGGTGAAGCCGGGGCGTCACACGGCCGGTGAGGCACGGGAGCACGTCCCCCGAGGGCCGGAGGCGGCCGATGCGGTTGCCTTTGGGGTGCGGGGATCGTTGCCCCGCGTGTGACGGGGGTGGGGCGCGGGCCGGCGGGTGCGGATCGGGATTCCGGCGAAGGTGTTCACGGCCGAGCTGGTCGACGCGGCGATGGCCAAGCACGACCGGGCCGAGCGGCGCCGACTCCTGCCGGTTCGGCTGGTCGTGTACTTCGTCCTGGCCCTGTGCCTGTTCGCCCGGGAGGCGTACGAGGAGGTGCTGCGGGTGCTGACCGGCGGCGTCCCGGGCAGCCGGGCCCTTGCGCCGGTGAACCGGTCGTCGTTGTGACGGACTCGTGTCCGGCGCGGGAAGGCCGGCCCTTCCCCGTCACGTGATCTGCCCCGTCACCGCCTACGGCTCAGATGTCGAGGGACCGAGAACGACGATCGGTCCCTCGGCTCGGGCCCGGGCGGGGGCAGTGGCGGCCCGAGGCCCCCGCAACGGCGGCAAGGGACGCAGCGCGTCGGAGATGTGGGCTCAGGTCAGCCGATCCAGTCCCGGAACCGGGCGTGTGATGGTCCGCACGCGCCGTCGGCCAAGGCGTCCTCGTAAGCCTGCCTGGCTACGGCTTCCCTCTCTTCCGCCGAGGTGCCGGCGGACACGAGGCCCCCCGAGCCGACTGCGTAGGTCGTGCAGCGTGGATAGACCGGCTGAACGGCGTACCACCCGAAGGCGACAACGCCGGCCAGCACGGCCAGGGTGAGGAAGCGGCGTCCGGGTGTGTGGAAGAACGGGTTGATCACCTGTGGATGGTACGGAGCGTGCCCGACCCGCCGGCCCGCGCCCCCACTCCGTCACAGACGGGGCAACGGTCCCCCGCGGCTCCAAGGCGACCGCACTGGCCGGGGGCCGTCCCCGGGAAGGGCCCGGAACGGCCGGGTCCCGTTCCGCCGGCTCACTCCTCCCGCAGGCGCAGCTCCAGGCGCTCGATCGCGGCCCGTACCCCGTTCCCGTAACCGTCGTCGTCCAGGTGGTCCGACGCCGCCCGCGCCCGGTCCAGATGGGCGCGGGCGGCGTCGGGCCTGCCGAGCTTGGCGTAGTCGGCGGCGAGGTTGAGGTGGAGCGACGGGTACAGCGCCCGGAGCGCGACCGTCGGATCGTGGGCGGCGAGCCGTTCCTCCGGGAGGTTCTCGGCCGCGCTCAGCGCCCGCAGGTCCCAGGCCAGCTCGGTCTCCGGGTCGTCCTGGGCGTCCGCCATGTAGTGCGCGAGGGTGCAGCGGTGCAGGGGGTCCCCGTCCGGGCCGATCCGCTGCCACAGCGTCGCGAAGCGGTTGCGGGCCTCCTCGCGGTCGCCGCCGTGGAGCAGCATCAGGGCCTGCCCGATGCTGGTCATGACCCCGTCGTCCGACGCCTGCTGCTGCCCGGTCACCGCGACCTCCACAAGATCACCACTGGAAGGACCGACGCTAGCCGCACCCGGTCCGGATCGGACCGAGGCTCAGCCGAGGTCCGGAATGCGCCAGTCGATCGGCTCGTGTCCCTGGGCCGCGACGGCCTCGTTGATCTGCGTGAAGGGCCGCGATCCGAAGAACTTCTTCGCCGACAGGGGCGAGGGGTGGGCGCCCTTCACCACCGCGTGCCGCTCCTCGTCGATGAGGGGGAGCTTCTTCTGCGCGTAGTTGCCCCAGAGGACGAAGACGGCCGGGTCGGGGCGCGAGGCGACGGCGGTGATCACCGCGTCCGTGAACTTCTCCCAGCCCTTGCCCTTGTGCGAGTTCGCCTCGCCGGCGCGGACGGTCAGCACGGCGTTGAGCAGGAGGACGCCCTGTTCGGCCCACGGCATCAGGTAGCCGTTGTCCGGGACGGGGAGGCCGAGGTCGGCGTGCATCTCCTTGTAGATGTTCCGCAGGGACGGCGGGGTCTTCACGCCGGGGCGGACCGAGAAGCAGAGGCCGTGCCCCTGGCCCTCGCCGTGGTAGGGGTCCTGACCGAGGATCAGGACCTTCACCTTGTCGTACGGGGTGGCGTCGAGGGCGGCGAAGACCTCGTCCTTCGGGGGGTAGACCGGCCCCTTGGCGCGCTCCTCCTCGACGAACTCGGCGAGCCGGGCGAAGTACGGCTTCTGCAGTTCCTCGCCGAGGACACCGCGCCAGGATTCGGGCAGCATGCTGGTGTCGGTCACGGTCAACAACCTCCGGTGGACGTTCCTGTCTACGTCCCAGAACCTACCGGGGGCCACTGACAGTGACCCCCCGCGGGCTCTCCTACCAGCTGGCGCGTCGGCTCAGTTCCCAGAGCTGCATGACCGTCTGCGGGTCGAGGGCGCGCTCGCCGCCGCCGATGTCCTCGCCGGCCGCGATGTAGAGCTTGCCCTGCCACAGGGGCAGCAGCCGGACGTCCTGGACCATGATCTCCTGGGCCGCCACGAACTCGTCCGTGACGGTCGCGCGGTCGCTCTCGCGGCGGGACCTGGGGAGCAGCACGTCGGTGATCCGGGGGCTGAGGTAGGGCGTGCCGAGGGCGTTCTCCTTGCCGACGAAGGGCGCGACGAAGTTGTCCGGGTCCGGGAAGTCGGGGAACCAGCCGCGGCCGAAGACGGGGTACTCGCCCTTCTGGTAGGCCGCCTGGTACTCCGTCCAGGGCTTGCCGTGCAGGGTGACCTTGAAGAGTCCCGACCGCTCCAGCTGCCGCTTGAGTTCGGCGAACTCGGCGGCCGTGGAGGAGCCGTACCGGTCGGTGGTGTACCAGAGGGTGAGCGGGACGGGTTCGGTGATGCCGGCGTCGCGGAGGAGCTTGGTGGCCTTCTCGACGCTCGGCGCGCCGAAGTGGTCGAAGAACTTGGTGGTGTGGGCGGCGACGCCCTTGGGCACCATGGAGTACAGGGGTTCGGCGGTGCCCTGGTAGACCCGGTTGATCAGTTCGTCGCGGTCGACGAGCTGGGCGACGGCCCTGCGGACGGCGGGCTTGGCGATCGTGGGGTCCTGGGCGTTGAAGACCAGGTAGCGGATGTCGGCGCCGGTCGACTCGACGATCTGCAGGCCCTTGTTCTCGGGCTTGTCCTCCTGGAGGGAGACGACCTCCTCGGCGGTGAGGCCGCGGTAGGTGGCGTCGATCTCCTTCTTCCGGAGCGCGGTGACCATCGCCTCGGACTCCTCGAAGTACTTGATGGTCACGCCGCCGTTCTTGCGGTCGGCGAAGCCCTTGTACGTCGGGTTCCTGGTCAGTTCCGCCGTCTTGCGCTCGGAGTACGAGTCGAGGACGTACGGCCCGGAGCCGGTGACCTTGCCGTCCTTGGCGCGGAGCCGGTCGGCCGGGTAGTCGGCCGGGTCCACGATGGACATCGCGGGGGTGGCCAGGACGAACGGGAAGGTGGCGTCCGGCTTGTTGAGCCGGAAGACGACCGTGCGGTCGCCGACGGTCTCGATCCTGTCGAGGGAGCCGAGCATGCCGTTGGGGCCGCCCTTGTGGTTGATCGTGCGGATGCGCTCGATCGAGTACTGCACGGCCTTGGCGTCCAGTTTGTGCCCGTTGGAGAACGTCAGGCCCTCCAGGAGCTTGCACTCGAAGACCCGGCTGGAGGTGTCGGTGAATTTGCAGTCGGCGGCGTCCGCCTGCGGAATGGTGCTGCCCGTCGGAAAACTCACCAGGGTCTGGAAAACGTTCCGGAACATTTCCCACGCGTTGTCCCAGGATGCGGCTGGATCAAGCGTGGAGGGAGAGCTCGTCGTACCGATGACGATCCTCTGGTCCCCGGCGGATTCACTGTCGGAGAAGACACCGCATCCGGATATCAGGGATATGGACACAAGGGCTGCAGCCGCCTGCAGACTGGTCCGGTTGAACACGTGCACGCTCCTCGTTCAGCCTGGGGTCGGCCGACGATACCGCAGCGCCCCGTCAGGTCAATGTTCGAGCCCGACGGGGCACTTGAGTCATTCGATGGGGAATCGGGCCCAATCCGGACATGAATTCCGGAAATTGTCCGATTATCGGTCAGCCGACTCCGGCGTTCAGGAAAATCCCGCCGTCGACGACGAGCGTCTGGCCGGTGATCCACTCCGACTGCGAGGAGGTGAGGAAGGCCGCCGCGCCGCCGATGTCCTCGGGCACGCCGAGCCGCCCGAGCGGGTACGAGGCGGCCGCCTCCGCCTCGCGGCCCTCGTAGAGCGCCTGCGCGAACTTCGTCTTCACCACGGCCGGGGCGATCGCGTTGACCCGTACCACCGGGGCGAATTCGTGCGCGAGCTGGAGGGTCAGGTTGACCATCGCGGCCTTGCTCATCCCGTACGCCCCGATGAAGGGCGAGGCGGAGACGCCGGCGATCGAGGCGATGTTCACGATCGCCCCGCCGTTCTCCTTCTGCCAGGCGTGCCAGCTCCGCTGCGCGAAACCGAGCGCCGAGAGCACGTTGATCTCGAACACCTTGCGGGCCACGTCGAGATCGAGGTCCGCGAGGGGGCCGAAGACCGGATTCGTACCGGCGTTGTTGACGAGGAAGTCCAGCCGGCCGAAACCGTCCATCGCCGCCTCGACCGCGACGGCCCGGTGGGCGTCGTCGTGGGCCTTGCCCGGGACGCCGATCACCCGGTCCGCACCGAGCCGCTCGACGGCCTCCTTGAGGGCCTCCTCGCCGCGCCCGGTGATGACGACCCGGTCGCCGCGGGCGACCAGCGCCTCGGCGACGCCGTAGCCGATGCCCCGGCTCGCCCCGGTGACCAGGGCGACCCTGCCGGACAGCTCCGGCCGTTCCTGTGCGCTCACGCTCTCCTCCTCCCGTTCCCGGCCGGCCGTCAGTTGAGCGGGCCGCCGGCCACGTACATGACCTGACCGGACACGAAGCCGGCGTCGTCGCCCGTGAAGAACGCGATGGCGTTGGCGACGTCCTCGGGGCGGCCGACCCGCTGCACCGGGATCATGGTGGCGGCGGCGGCCTGGAACTCCTCGAATCCCATGCCGACGCGCTCGGCGGTCTGCGCGGTCATCTCGGTGACGATGAAGCCCGGGGCGACGGCGTTGGCGGTGATGCCGAACTTGCCGAGCTCCTTGGCGAGGGTCTTGGTGAAGCCCTGCAGACCGGCCTTGACGGCCGAGTAGTTGGCCTGGCCCCGGTTGCCGAGCGCCGAGGAGGAGGAGAGGGAGACGATCCGGCCGAAGCCCGCGTCCACCATGTGCTTCTGGCAGGCCTTCGCCATCAGGAAGGCACCCTTCAGGTGCACGTTCATGACGAGGTCCCAGTCCGACTCGGACATCTTGAAGAGCAGGTTGTCGCGGAGCACGCCCGCGTTGTTGACGAGGATCGTGGGCGCTCCGAGCTCGGCGGCGACCCGCGCGACGGCGGCCTCCACCCGGGCGCTGTCGGAGACGTCGCAGCCGACCGCGAGGGCGGTGCCGCCCGCGGCGGTGATCTTCTCGACGGTGTCCTTGCAGGCCGCCTCGTCGAGGTCGAGTACGGCGACGGCGCGGCCCTCGGCCGCGAGGCGGAGCGCGGTGGCCGCGCCGATGCCCCGCGCGGCCCCCGTGACGACGGCTACGCGCTGCTCGGTGGTGGACATGCTTGGTTCTCCTCGCCCTTGGATCGTCCCTGGTGACGGCCGGACCCGGGCGTCCGCTCCTGCGTCCCGCACATGAGCGACCGCTTAGTATCGTCCGCAGACGAGACGCTAGAAGCCCTGGCACCCGGTGTCAACGGCCCACCGGGTGCGCCTGGCCACTCCCGGCCGGGCGCACCCGGCGGTCCCGGCCGCTCCCGGCCCGGGACGGGCGCTCAGCGCACCAGCAGGCCGAGCAGGCGCTCCACCTCGGCCTCGGGATCGGCGGTGAGGCCCGTGTGCACGGGACCCGGCTGCACGACCGTGGAACGCGGCGCGATCAGCCAGCGGAAACGGCGCCCGGCGTCGTCGCGCGCGGCCTGCCCGGCGGCGTCCCCGCCCAGGCAGACCCCCTCGACCGCGCGCAGCGCCGCCCGGACGCCGGCCACGTCGGCCGCCGGGTCGAGCACGGCCAGCTTGGCCTCGTCCAGATGGGTGCGGGCGGCCACGAAGGAGCGGGCGCGGCAGTAGACGACCACGCCCGCGTTGAAGCACTCGCCGCGCTCGACCCGCGGCACCACGCGCAGCAGCGCGTACTCGAAGACGTCGCGGTCGCTCACGTGGTGCTGTCCTTCTCGGTGGTGCGGGGCCGGGGCGCCAGGCGTTCGGCGAGCCAGCCGGGCGGCTGCTGGGGGCGGTTCTCGGTGCGCGGCCCGAGGGTGATCCGCTCGTGGATGGTCGCGGCGCGGGGCAGCAGCGCCTCGACGTAGGCGGCGCGCACCTCGTCCGGGCCGGCGAAGCCGGGCTCGTCGACGAGCCACGCGTCGGGCACGTCGGCGGTGACCTCCTCGAGGAGCTCGCGGGTGACGAGCGGCGCGAGTTCGGCCGCGGCGGTGGCGACGTCCGGGCCGAAGGGGGCGAGCGCGTGGTCGGAGGCGTCGTAGGCCTTGGCGGCGGAGGCGGCGGCGCCCGGCCAGTTGTGGTGCCAGATCATGGTGGCTCCGTGGTCGATGAGCCACAGGTCGCCGTGCCAGACGAGCATGTTCGGGTTCCGCCAGGACCGGTCGACGTTGTTGATCACCGCGTCGAACCAGACGACCCGGCCCGCCTCCGCGGGATCCACCTCGTACGCCAGCGGGTCGAAGCCCAGCGAACCCGGCAGGAAGTCCATGCCCAGGTTGAGCCCGCCGCTCGACTTGAGCAGTTCCTGCACCTCCTGGTCGGGTTCGGAGAGCCCGATGACCGGGTCGACCCGGACACCGACGAGTTCCGGCACCCGCAGCCCGAGCCGGCGGGCGAGCTGTCCGCAGACGACCTCGGCGACCAGGGTCTTGCGCCCCTGGCCGGCGCCGGTGAACTTCACGACGTATGTGCCGAGATCGTCGGCCTCGACGATCCCGGGGAGCGAGCCGCCTTCACGCAGGGGCGTGACATAGCGGGTCGCTACGACCTCTTCCAACACTTTCCGGGCCACCCATTCTCTTCGGCCTTGCCCTTCGCGGACAGCTTCTCCGGGGCGCGGAGGCGGGGTCCACCGGTCAACGGCGCCGGGGGGAATCCGGGGAGTCCCGGTCGGCGGGCCGGTCTCCGCGCTCCCCCGGCGGACCGTCGACGGTGCCGCGCCCCTTGCTGCCGGCTTCCGGCATGAAGGGAGCATAGTAACCGAGGGTGATCACCGGGGAGGAGTGCCCGAGCCACCGGGCCAGGGTCACGACGGGCTCTCCGGCTTCCGGCATGATCGAGGCGCACGCCGGGGCAAACTCGCGTAACCCGCACAGGAGTCCAGTCCTGGCTCCGTGCCGAAGTGCATGGCTTTGAGAGCGTTGGGGGGGGGCCGGCCCCCCCCCCGCCCCGGGGGGGGGGGGGGGGGCGCCCCCCCCCCCCGGCGCCGCGCGCGGCCCCGAGCACGGGGGACGCCGCGCCCCCGCGACCCGCGCCGAGC
>NZ_JBVHEG010000009.1:237725-249865 GCF_055562975.1 Streptomyces sp. NPDC014907
CCCTATCGGGGAAAACCGCGCTAACCCCCCACCGGTTCCCATCCCGGGCCGCGGCCGCATGTCATGGGATTTTCGGGGGTGGGGGCCCCCCGGACCGCGGCCCGAAGGTCTGCGTTCCGGTCGGCCCCAACGCTCTCCGTGGGAACAGCCGGGTCACATCGGCGTCCAGCCGTCGGCTCCGCAGCCAGAATCCGACCGCGGAGCCGAGGTTTTCGCCGCACGGAAACGCAGGTGTCAGACGTTCCTGTCCGTCACCGTGAAGAACTGCGTCAGGTACGGCTGGAAGGGGAGCAGGTACAGGTGCAGGTTCGTGTTGTTCAGCGGAGCGACCGCGACCGAGAGGTCATCGGCCGGGTGCAGGCTGAAGCTGTCGAACAGACCGGAGCGCCGAAGACGCCACTTCTGCCCGCCGGACCTGCCGGGGCCGGAGAGAACGACCCGCTTGCACGGCTTGCCGTCCGTGACGATCAGCTCGTGGCCGGACTCGGCGTTGGTGATGGCGTAGGTGCCGTCACCGTTCGCCGCGAACTTCCACTTCTCGCCTTCGGTGTCGATGGTGTCCCGGTCGTGGAACAGCATGGTGTGGTCACCCGGGCCACCGTGCCAGCCCGCACTGTTGAGGTGCAAAGAGGTGACCATGTGGTCGATCCACACGGCGCGGTCCGTGGGGATCGCGAGGCCCAGGATCCCCTGGGGGTCGGTCTCGTCCCGACTCCCAACGGCCAGTTTCTCGGTCATAACAGATCATCTGGATTGTTCGGACATTTCCGATAGGTCAACTTCTCCGTGGCGGCAGAGACACGGCAGAAGACCCGTTCGACCGGTCACCTCGGTCATGCCCCGCGACCCGGAGCACCGCCCTTCGTTTCGTCCTCGACGACGGCCACTCCCTCGGCCGGATGCGCACCGAGCACCGGGGCGAACGGCTGCCACGGGGACTCGACGCCGTCCGGCGAGACGATCTCCCCGGCCTCCGTACGCTCGCCGCAGGCATCGACCGTGACCGTGATGCCGTCATCGCCGGCCGTACCCCGCCCTGGTCGTGGACGCCCTCGAGGGCCCGCAAGCACATGACTCGACGGACGGACGGACGGTCCGCGCCTCACGAGGCAGGCATCCTCCTGGGCGCCGTCATCCTCTACCAGGGCCCCGCCGGGCCCCGGCGCGCGGCCCGGACCTTGCCCGGGATACCGGGGCGCTCGCCGTCGAGGCCGAGGTGTTCCGGGGACGGACGGGCGTGTGACCGGGGCGTACGGGCGCAGCGGTGGGCGGTGCCCGGCCAAGACTCGCTTAAGGTGTGGTGCATGAACCCGCGTGCCGTGACGCTCCTCGACGTCGCCCGCCGGGTCGGCCTGTCCCGGACGACGGTCTCGGAGGCCCTGAGCGGAAAGGGCCGCGTCTCCGAGGAGACGCGCGAGCGGGTGAGGGTCGCCGCGGAGGAGCTCGGGTACGTCGCCAACCGGATCGCCCGGCAGCTGCGCACCCGCAGCGTCGGCGCCATCGGGTTCCACGGTCCCCTGGAGGCCCGCGATCTCGAGTTCTACATGCGATTCGCGTTCGGAGTCGCGGGTGAGGCGCTGGCGTGGGGCATGGACACGGTCCTGATGGTCGGTGAGGACTCGCTCACGAGCGGGCTGCAACTCGGTGGCGTGATAGCCGTGGACCCCGTCGTCGACGATCCGGTGGTCACGGCTCTGCTCCGTGCCCGGGTCCCGGTCGTCGCGGTCGGCCGGTACGAGTCCTCCGAAGGACTCGGCGCCGCCGTCACTCTGGAGGCCCGGCACGCCGAGCTGCAGACCGGGCTGCTGGAGCGCCTCCTGCGCCGGGGGTGCCGCCGGTTCGAACTGTGGGGCGTGTCCGGGGACAAGAAGCCGGCCTTCGTGTCCGACGCCCAGCAGGTGTTCGAGGCCTGGACCGCGACGACGGGGACGCGACCGGCGATGTCGCCCGGCGTGCCCGGCTCGACGCGCCTGTTCGCCGGGCGCCCCACGCCCGGGATGATCCGGCGCGCCCTGTCCGAAGCCCTCGACCTGGGGGTGGACGCGGTCGTGTGCGGCGTCCAGGGCATCGCGCCTCAGGTCGAGCACGCTCTGACGCAGGTCGCCGGGCCCGCACCTCGGGCGGGCTTCGCGGTCGCGTCGTTCGCCTCCGATCCGCCCCTCGCCACGGGCCCGGTGATCGACCTTTCGCCACGCCAGTACGGCGCCACCGCGGCGCGCCTGCTGTCCGGGATCATGGCCACGGCCACGGCCACGGCCACGGCCACGGCTGCGGCTGCGGCCGGTGCGCACGTGTGGTTCGAGGGCGGGCGCATCGTCGAACCACAGGGGTGGGCGAAGCAGACGTAGCCCCGCGGGACAGGGCGCTCGCCGGCTCGTCCGGAGAAGCCGGGGCGCGCGGGCCTCCGCCCCGGCCCTCCCGTGCGGCGATCTCCATGCCCGATCTCCATGCCCCCGGTCACGCGCGCCGCACCGGCGCGGGCCGCCCGCAGGCGATCCCCGAGGCGTCCGGGGCGGGTCGCCCGGGCGTCGTTTCCCGCCGGTCACGGTGGAGCACGTCGGGCGGGATCGCCGTGGCGGCCGAGCCGCGTGCCGCTTGCTCCTGGTGCGGACCGGGCGTGCCGATGCCCCCGGCCGCGGCGCACACCGAACCGCCACCTACCGACTGCGGCGCACACCGGACAGCCGCCTACCGACCCCGGCGCACACCGGACCGCCTACCGACCCCGGCGCACACCGGACCGCCTCCTGCCGGCGGTGGTACTCACCACGGTGCACGGGCGGATGCCCGGGCGGACGTGTTCTGCGGGAAGCGTTGACGAATCGCACACCCTGGTCCACGCTTTGCGTTGCCGAATCGATTCGGCTCGCATGAATTCGTAGCCGCAAGGCTCTTGAACAACGGAATGCGACGGTGCGCGCGTTCTGCGTGCCGGTGAGGCCATCGGACTCGGCAAAGAGGAGCCGTGCGCTTCACGCCCGAGGGACACGCCCGGACACCCATGCTCCGCACGTCCGGCCGCCTCGGAACCGTCCGCATTCGATCAAGGAGGAACCGCGCATGTCCGAGAGCACCGTGTACGTCAACGCCGTCGTCTTCGACGGGCTCGCCGACGGTCCACGCCACGAGGCCTTCGCGGTGCGCGGCGAGCGGTTCCTCGCCGTCGGCTCCGCGGACGGGGTACGGGCGGCGGCGGGCGCGGACGCCACCGAGGTGGACCTCGGCGGAGCGTTCGTCATGCCCGGAGTGATCGAGGCGCACGCGCACCTGTCGATGTTCGGCCACGCGCAGGGAAAGGTGCAGCTGCGCGATTGCACGACCGTCGAGCAGATCCGGCAACGGCTCCTGGAAGCCCGTCGCGAGAACCCGGACGCCACGCGGATCGAAGGGGTCGGCTGGCTGTTCGACGCACTGCCCGAGGGCGTCTCGCAGCCGACCGCGGCGATGATCGACGCGGTGATCGACGACATCCCGGTGTTCCTCGACGCGAACGACCTGCACTCGGCGTGGCTGAACTCGGCGGCGCTGCGAGCCGCCGGCATCGACCGCGACACCGCCGATCCGATCGGCGGCGAGGTGGTGCGCGACGAGCGCGGTGAGCCGACCGGCTTCCTCCTCGAGACGGCCGCGCTGGACCTCGTCCTGCCGTACCTCGAGGGCATCGCCACGGACGAGGAGCGGGACACGTTCCTGGCGCGCGCGTTCGACGCCTACCTCAGGGCCGGGGTGACCGGGGCCGTGGACATGGGGATGGGCGAGGGCGCCATGACGACACTGCGCCGTCTGCTGGGCCGGGACGGCCGCCTGCCGTTCCCCGTGTCCGCGCATTGGCTGATCGGCGCGACCGGCGACGCCGCCGCCGATCTCGCGCAGGTGGAGCGGGCCGTGCGGGTGCGCGACGAACTCGCCGCCGAAGGCACGCCCTGGCTGCGGGTCGCCGGCGTCAAGCTCATCCTCGACGGCGTGATCGACGCGTGCACCGCGGCCATGGTGCGCCCTTACGCCGACGGGACGAACGCCGATCCGATCTGGGACCGCGAAGCGGTGATGCCGGTCGCGATCGCCGCGGACCGGGCGGGTCTGCAGCTCGCGATGCACGCGATCGGCGACGCGGCGAGCGCGCTCGCGGTCGACATCGTCGTCGCGTGCGAACAGGCGAACGGAGCGGACGCGTCGCGGCGTCCTCGCATCGAGCACCTCGAGTCGGTGGCCCCGGAGACGGTCGCCCGCATGCGCGCGCACAACGTCGTCGCCTCGATGCAGCCGGTGCACTGCGATCCGGCGATCCTCGACAACTGGAGGGCCGTACTCGGCGACCGGCGTGCCGAGGACGGATTCCCGTGGAACTGGTTCCGCGAGGGCGAGGTGCCGCTCGCGCTCGGCACGGACGCCCCCACGGCGCCGCACGAGGCGCTGCACAATCTGTTCATCGCGATGTCCGGCCGCTCGACGCTCGCCCCCGAGCTGGCGCCGTACCGTCCCGAGCGCGCGTTCACCGCGGCGCAGGCGCTCGCCGCCGCCACCAGCGGAGCGGCGTTCGCCGGGAAGATGGACCACGCGTACGGACGCATCGCCCCCGGGTTCTACGCCAACGCCGCGGTGCTCGACTGCGATCCCCTCTCCCGGCCGGCCGACGACCTGCTGTCCGCGTCCGTCCTCCTCACCCTCGTCCACGGCGACGTCGCCCACCGCGCGCCCGCGGCGAGCGATCGCTGAGGCCCCTGCCCCCGCCCCGCCCTCATCCGAGATCCCGATCACCCGGTCCACCTCACCTCCGCCCGCCCGCGTCGGCACGGGCCGGAGAGTCTTGCTGGAAGGCCCACCATGTCCGAGACATCCGCCGCTTCCGACCGTCCTCAGCGGGAGTCCGCCCCGCCCCGACACGAGTCCCTCGACTCGGTCGCCACCCCCGAAACCCGCGGCATCGAGATCATCGGGGACGACGAGCGTCACGGCAGGGCGCGCGACCTCTTCTTCGTCTGGTCGGCGCCCAACGTCAGCGTGCTGAACCTCACCGTGGGAGCGTCGCTGACGATCGTCCTCGGTCTCGAGATCTGGCAAGGCCTGCTCGTCCTGCTCGCCTCCTCGGTCCTGTCGGTCCTGCCCGGCATCGTGGCGATCTCCGGGCCCGCGGCCGGCACCTCCGGCTCGGTGATCCAGCGCGCGATCTACGGCATCCGCGGCAACAAGATCGTGATCGCCTTCTACGGGTGGTTCATCTCCGGAGTGTTCCTCGCCCTCAACTGGGTCGCCGCCGCCTTCATGGGCGCCGAGCTCCTCATGCGGTGGGGGTTTCCCGATCGCACGACCGCGCTCATCCTCGTCGCCGTCGTCACCGCCGCGATCACCGTGCTCGTCGCCCTCTACGGACACACCCTGATCCTGCGCGCCTACATGGGCATCGCGATCGCGCTGTCCGTGATCTTCGCCGCGGTGCTGGGATTCATCGCTCCCTCGATCGACTGGGGCTTCGCGCAGCCCGAGCCGCTGAGCGGCCTGCCGCTGTGGTCCGGCCTCACGGTCGCCTTCGCGCTGTTCGCCTCCTCCCCGCTCTCGTTCAGCAACAGCGCCGACATGGCCCGCTACCTGCCGCGTGACACGAAGCCGTCGCGCATCGTCGGAGCCACGACCCTGGGCAATCTGTTCCCGGGGGTGCTCATCAGCGCCTTCGGGATCGTGCTCGGCGGCACCGTGGGGGCCGAGAGCCTCGAGAGCGGCATCGAGTACTCCCTGCTGGAGAAGCTGCCGCCCTGGCTCGCCCCGGCCTTCGTCCTCGGGGTCATCGTGAACACGATCGCGCTCAACGGCATGACCACCTACACCGCCAGCATGGCGCTGCAGTCCATCGGCGTGCCGATCCGGCGGATCCCGTCGGCGATCCTCATCGGCGTGCTCGGCACGGCCTTCACGATCGTCCTCGTGCTGTCGTCGAGCCTGATCGACGCGATCAACCTGATGCTTCAGTTCCTGCTCGTGATCTCCGTGCCCACGATGGCCGTGTACGTGACCGACATCGTGCTCCGCCGCAACCGCTACGACGGACGCGATCTGTTCGACGAACGTCCCGGCGGGAAGTTCTGGTACACCGGCGGCTTCGGCGGCCCCGGCCTCCTCTCCGTCGTCGCCGGCGCCGTCGCCACCGCCCTGTTCCTCTCGACGACCGTCTGGACCGGGCCGCTCGGCGCGGCCCTCGGTCACCTGGACCTCTCCGTGCCCGTCGGCATGCTCGTCTCGGCCGTGGTGTACGCGCTGCTGGCCGGTCCGGGCATCCGCGAGCAGACGGTCTCGCGCTGACACCGCCCCAGGGGTTCCTGTCGTGGGAAGAACCACTCAGCGGTCTCCCTCAGGACACGTCGTCTCATCCTGGAGACCGGGCGCTCAGCACCTCGCAGCAGGCGAGGCGCGAACATGGCCAGACGGGCAGGTCAAGAAGGCGCCCCCTCTGCGGGAGACCCCCGCAGCACAGCCGTCGTGATCAACGATCTGCTCGTACGACGCCGAGGAGGAACCCTCCGGTGAATGCCGACGCCATTGCGTAGGAACTGTCCCGTAACCGGACGGCACCCCGCTGCCGGTCCCGGATCGGATCGTGTCAGTGGCCGGTGCCAGGATCGTGGGGTGCTGATCAAGGGATACGACGTCGGCCCGTTGGTGCCGGGTGAGTCGCTGCTGCTCCACCCGGGCTTCTGGTCGAACCACCTCCTGGCGCTGTGCGGCGACGGGGAATGTGCCGAGCGCCCGGTTCCCGAGTGGTTCGGTGAGGACGGTGCCGATGTCGATGCCCCGTCCGAGGCCCTTTTCGACCCTGAGCACTGGCCGGTGTTCAGGATGCCGGTAGAAGAGGGCCCCGGAGCCGTGGTGATCTCCCGCAATCCGGATGGCGACTACGTCACCGACCACCTCATCACCCGTCCGGACGGAAGCTACGCCGAGCAGGTCGCCGGCTGGGGCGGAGACTTCTCGGGCCCTGGGCTGGCTTGGCACGAACTGATCCGGCTCGCCGACAATCCGTCGCTCGCGGACGAAGGCGTCCAGGACACGGACACCCGCTTCCTGCTGCTGCTTCCCCTCTTCACCGACCCGGACGTGCCGGAAACAGCGTCAGCAAGGCTCGTCGCCGCCCTGACCGCGGTCGGCGCGCCTCAAGACACCGTCTCCGTCGCGGCGGAACACCTCTTGGCCCACCTCACGAGGAGATCCCGACACGACCCCCTGTGGGCGTCTCCGCTGAGCGGCAGCCGAGAGGCGGGCCGGGCCGCCCCTCATCCATGAAGCGATTTCGATGCGGCTGGTGCGATCACGGCGCCGGAACCTTCCCGGCCGGCCCCGTTCTGCGGGGTGGGTCCTCGCGTTTCGGCGTCCGGTCCGGGAGCAGCGGTTCGATCCGAGCCCACTGGGCATCGGTCAACGGCACGCCCGGACCAGCGGGGGTGACAGCCCGACCGTTATGGCCAGTCCCGCCAGAGCGACCGGTAGATCCGTCCCGCGGGGTCCATCGCGTCGGGAGGCCTCAGTTGTCGAGCACAGGCTCCACGGGTGCCGATGCCGCCTCAGCAAGCCCGCCGGCCGCCTTGAGTTCCTGTGCCCGGATGACGCAGGGACTCGTGGTCAGCGACCAGTTGCGCCCGGCGACCTGCGCCGGCTTGCCGCGGATCGTCTTGCCGGGCATGACGATTTCGTCACCGGGGATCGAGGGGGACTCGGGCGCACTGGAGACGGGCGAGTCTTCGCCGGCCTCACCGTCCAGCGCGTACGCGTTTCCCGCAGTGCCGGTGAGGGCAAGCACCGGCACTGCGATCATCACCGCGACAGTCAGGTTGCGACCAGTGATTTTGCGCATGTCGACGCACTCCATCCGAGGTTGCTTCCCGAAAACCAAGGAGGTTTCGGCACGGGCGCGGACCTGACGGTGAGAAGTGTTGTGTTCTTCCTTCCAGACCGGCAGTTCGCTCTGCCCGCGCTCGCGACGGTGCGGGGTCACCAGGCCGGTGCCCCGGTAGCCGCCGTCGGCGATGACGGTGGTGCGGCCGACGGCCTCCTCGGCTCCGGACAGTGCCCACGCCTCGCAGTGAGCTCTTTCAGAGTGGCCACTGATCAAACGCTGCCGCTTCATGGGTCCCGGCACAGCTTCCGTGCAGCAGTGACCGAGCGTTGCGAGTCACCGAGGCATACGCCTCGGTGACCAGAGCTGAATTCGATCCGATCACGCCAGGTTATGGTGCTGCTCCACAGAACGAGGGGAGCCGGCATGCCCAACAGGTCGCAGTCGAAGGACGCTCTCGCCTGTCTGCGTGCCGAGCTCACGGCCGAGCAGTCGACGACGGCCGAGGGGACGACGCGGGGTGCGTGGCTCGCCTTCATGCGTTTCGGACGGAGGCGCTTTCACGCAGCGCCCCAAGCCGACTCTGACGGCCTGCTCTTCCAGTACGGCACGCACGTCTCCAGCGGGCGGCCGATGTTCACTGTGGACCTCACGAGGCAGCTCAACGTCAGTGACGACAGTGAGCACGACCGCTACGTGCAAGTTCGCTGCGAACTCCGCTACACGCCGGCACTGGACCTGGATGCTTTGGGAAGCTTCGACTCCTGGTTCTTTTATGACACCGATACGGACCTCGACGGGTGGTTCGCTGCCATGGAGGAGCGTCTCGGACCGCTCCTTGATCGCAGGCCCGCCGGGATCGACTTGTTTGAGGAGCCGGTATAGCCGTTTCGGCCGTGGAAGGCCGCATGGCTTCGTCACGCGAGCAGAACACGCTTGCGCAGGAGGTCGAAGCCGGCGCGGCCGGACATCCGGCGCTTGAGCATCGTGATCCGATTGACGTGGCCTTCGACGACTCCGGAGTTCCCGGGCAGCGTCAGGCCTGCGATGACCGCGTCGCGATCTCGGTCGATGCCGGCCGCAAGAGCGTGAAGGCTGGGAAGGCCGTCCTGGCGGAGGCGTCGAGCCACTGCGGGAGTCGTTCGCCCTGGCGCTCGGTGAGCATGTGAGCGAAGGACCGAACGTGACCGGTCAGGGCATCGAGTTCGGGGCAGCTGGCCAGGACGGCATTGGGTCGGAGCTGTTCGATCTCGGGCAGCGTCTCGGGTCGGCTGAGAATCCATCTCGTCACCACGCGGGGTGACGGCGGCTGCGCGGTGGCCGGCCGTAGCTGCCTCGGTAGCCCAAGGGAACAATCTCCTCCCAGAGCTTTCAGGCGTTGGTGCAGCCCTCATCCCAGCATTCGTCCCGGTAGGGGCTTGTACTCGTCGAGGACGGAGGTCCGGTTGTGCTGCCACTGACCGCGAAAGGGGTCTTCCGGCTTCGCCGCGGTGCCACACGTGCCAGCGGTCGGCGACCTGCGTTGCCTGGGGTGCCCCGGCCGTGGCGCCTTCCGCGAAGAACGGCGCGCGGTCCCGGCAGACGACCTCGATCCCCGGCCGCTGGGCGAGCCAGGCGGCCAGGCGGCCAGGCGGCCAGGCGGCCAGGCTCGATGCTTCCCGATCAGGCAGGAGATCGATCGGACGGCGGGTCTCGACGCCCACCAGGACAGTGCCGTAGCGGCGACCCTTGCGGGTGGCGTACTCGTCGACGCCGACCACCCGAGGCGTCGGCACCTCCGGCTCGGGCCGCGCCTCGACCAGGCGCAAGATCGTGCTCCGGCTGATGGACATGCCGAGCACGGCCGCCAGGCGAGCGCCAGCCCGGCCGGCCGGGGCGAGGCCGACTGGGCTCAGGAGGGAACGCAATCGTTCGGTGCGCTGGCCGTGCCTGCGGGTGAGGCCGGATATCTGCTCCACGAACGTCCGACGTGGACACTTGGTGTTCCCACACCGGAATCGCCGGACCTCCGGCCGGAGTACGACGCTTCGTCCGGCGCTCGGGACATCAGCGAGAAACTGCAGGTAGGAGCTGCGAACTCGGGTCGAGCAGACTCCGCATCCCGGGCAGACGACACCAGCCGTGGTGCACTGCACGCCACGGCGCACGTTCTCGATACCCATGTCCATCGACCGCACCGCGATGTCCGCGATCGCCGGGAACGACAGCGTCTTCAGCCGGAGTACAACGTCTTCCACGGTCCGGGCTGTCAGCCCAGCGGCGCTGGCCACCAACCATTTTCAGGCGACGTCGCATACCGCCCGGAGACGCTCGGCCGTCGCTCACCGTGGCCACTGCACGGAAGCTGTGCCAGAACCACTTCACGTGAACGAAGCCGGTTCCGCCGACCCGTTCGGCGACCGGTTTCGTCTGGGCCAGCCGGTCGTCGGTCCGGGAGTGCCGCTGACTGATGCGCAGTGGGCGCGGATCGAGCCGTTGCCCCGGACCGGCGCCGAAGCGGGGTGGCCGCCGGCGGGACCACCGCGAGGTGATCGGCGCGAGAACCCGACGACCATGCCGTCGGCCGGTCCCGCGGCGGACTGACCACGAAGATCCACCTCGCCTCCGACGGCGTCGACGTGCCCAGCCCGGTACGGATGACCGGGCCCGGCCGCAGGCTGGGCAGTGCGCCCTTGATCTGAACCATGGTTGAGGTTCTAGCGTGTCGCCTACTCGATCTTCTGACGGAGGGAAGACACGTTGATGATCCTCGTGACCGGAGCCACTGGAAACATCGGAAGTGCCCTGCTCAAGGAGTTGCACGCACGCGGTGTCGGGCCACTGAGAGGGCTCACCCGCGATCCCTCGGGAGCCGTCTTCCCCGACGGAGTCGAGGCCGTGCGGGGCGATTTCGCGGAGCCCGCCTCGTTGGGGTCCGCACTGGAGGGGGCGCGCTCGCTGTTCCTCGTGTCGCGTCTGGGGCCGGACGCCGACGTCCTCGAAGCCGCCCGGCGGGCGGGCGTGGAGCACGTCGTGCTGGTGTCGTCCATCACCGTCCAGACCCACCCCCACCTCGGTCCCGCCGGCGAGAACCTGGCGGTGGAGCAACTGCTCAAAGCCAGCGGCATGGAATGGACGATCCTGCGGCCGACCCAGTTCGCGTCGAACGCCTTGATGTGGGCCGATTCCATCCGCGCGCGGGAGACCGTCCGCGCGCCGTACGCCGATACCGCGCTGCCGACCATCCATCCTGCGGACATCGCCTCGGTGGCACGCGTGGCACTGACCGAGCCCGGACATCGCGGCCGCACCCACGCGTTGACCGGTCCGGAGCCGGTCACCGCCCGACAGCAGGTCGAGGCCATCGCGGCAGCACTGGAACGGGAGATTCCCTTCGCCGGGATCAGCCGTCGGCAGGCACGCGCGCGGATGGCCGCCGTCTTCGGCCCGGAGGTCGCGGACGCGGTGCTCGACGTCACCGGCGGAGACGTGAACCACGAACTGCTGATGGTGCGCGACACGGTTGCACAGGTCACCGGAACTCCAGCCCGCCCGTTCCGGCAGTGGGCTTCGGAGAACGCCCACGCCTTCCGTTGACTCGCCGGCGCCTGTGCACTTCATCCGTACCCGGTACGCACTTCCAAGATCCTCGCGACGCGGGGTGCCCTCGTGGGCCGGTGACGCGCCGTCACGGGCGGCGGGACCGTCGGCGAGTGTGACGACCTCGTGGGAATCGTGTCTCCGCACCTCGACGCGGTGCGGGTGGAACGGGTGCGGGGAGCGGGCGAACCGCGCAGGCCACGTGCGGGGACGGTTGTTGCCGGATTCCGGGAACGCTAGCTCCTGTGCGGGCGGTCCTCTCGGGGTGCGAAGCGGGCCTGGGCCGCCAGGACGGCTTCGGTGTGGCGTCCCGCCCACGCGCCCATCGCACGGATCGGGTCCAGCAGCGCGCGGCCCGCCTCGGTGAGCGAGTAGTCGACGCGTGGTGGGGCCTCGGCGTACGCCTGGCGTGCGACCAGGCCGTTGTACTCAAGGCGGCGCAGGGCTTCGTTGAGGACCTTGGGGCTGATCCCGCCGATGCGGGTGATCAGCGCGCGAGGTCTCATGGGCCCGCTCTCGCCGAGGACGTACACGATCACGCTGTCCCAGCGGTTCGACAGGACTTCGAAGGCCACCCTCGCCCGGCAGTCCGCGGCGTACTCGCCGTCCAGATCCTCGTCCACGCCTCGTTCCTCCGCCTCTGCCGCCGTGTCGCTCACGCGTTCATCCTGCCCGGCCCGATGCGCACCATGTGGTGTGCGTCGGCGCGCCTAACGTCCTCCCCGTCACCCCGCACGTC
>NZ_JBVHEG010000010.1:0-2743 GCF_055562975.1 Streptomyces sp. NPDC014907
TCGCGTTGTCGTAGCTGTTCACCGCCACCGGGCCGCCGACCACCAAATTGGACATCGCCGTGCGCTCTTGCGTGTACATCGCGGAAACCTCACCTGTCCTGAACGAGGAAGAACAATGCTGCGGACACTGGGCCCAGCGGTCCGTCACGCCGCGTTTACTACCGGGCCTGGTTGTCTTCGCCGGAGAAAGGAACGAAAACGGGCCGATGGCTGGAAGTTAAAATTCCACCCATGGCAATGACCGGGCTCACGCTACCCGCGGGCGCATGGGGTGAAAACTGATCGATCGAGTGGTGGGGGGCGAAGAAAGGTCACTTCGCCGGCGTTTCGGAAGCATTTTCCGAAAATCGATCACTCGATTGAGCGCGATGTGTGAATGAGCCTTCCCGGGTGGGGGCCGGCGCGGTAATTTCGCGTGGCGAAACGTGCGCAGGCTTCTGCCTGCATTTCGCCGAGCGCGGTTCGGCCGGAATTAGTCGAGGACGGGTAGATGCCTTCCACCGCATACAGCCTGGTAGACGCCAGGCGTCAGCCGCTGACGAAGAAGAACCTGCGGGAACTCAACATCGAGCAGACCTGGCAAGCGCTCTTGAACCACCCCAACCTGGTCTACGTCGACCCCTCCGGTGTGAAGCACAAGCCCGTCGGGTTCTCCGTGAACAAGTCGAGCTTCGGCACCTTCTCCGGCACCGCGTTCCAGCGGGGCTGGCTCGCCTACATGAACCTGGGGGAGCCACTGATCGAGGTGCGTGGTGACATCGCCCAGCCTCCGCCCGACACGTTCTCCTCCCGCACCTACGTCAACCGTAGTGGCGATGAGATGACCTTCACCGACTCGGTCGACTTCACCATCTCCAACGGGGTCACGTGGTCGCTCCACGGGGACGCGAAGCTCACCTTCGGCGGCAGCGTCGGCGCGTCGCTCCAGCTCCAGCTCCAGAACCAGCTCCGGCTGGACCTGCAGTCGCAGCTCGCGGCGTCGTGCCAGAACGGGACGGCGAACAAGAGCGCGAACACGGTGACCAACAAGAACAGCAAGGACAGCGTCGGGGTCGACAACGCCAACACCACCGAGACGTCCGCGAGCAGTTCCGCGACGAACTCCTCGTCGAACACGATGACCAACTCGGTGGGGTTCACGACCACGGGCAGCGCCACCGGCAACGCCTCGCTCAACGCCCAGCTGGCCCTGGGCATCGCGGCCACCGTCGGCGGTTCGCTCACCACCAGCTGGGCCTCGAAGTCGCAGATCTCCGGCAAGGTGCCGCCGAACTCCCGCGTGCAGACCCTCGTCACGCAGCGGCGAAACCGCAAGCAGTACACCTACGAGATCCCAGTGACCTTCTCCGGGCTGATCGCGGTGCGGTACGCCGTCCCGGTGGCGGTCCTTGCTCCCCCGCAGCCCGGAACCTATCCCGGCCTCGACCACACGGTCGCCCGCGACATCAACGACCTCGACCTGACCCCCGGCGGCTTCCACATGCACGGGCTCGCCGAGGTCGTCTCCGCCCTGAACGTGCACCACACCCTGCTCGACGTCGAGGCCCTGACCGTCAGCCAGCAGACCCTCTACAAGCAGCCCTGACCGGGCGACACCGCCACCACGACGACCAGAGGTGACGACCATGGTGTTCGACAACATCTTCAACTCAGCGGGTCGGGGCGCGGGGCTCTTCTCCGTGACCACCGGCGGCACGAAGCCCCGGCCGGGCGAGAACGTCGACTTCGAGGACTCCGACGACGGCACGTACGACGACACGAACCCCAGCCTGTTCAGCACCGCGATCCACGGCGCCTCCTCCCGCGCGAAGATCGTGCAGGAGACCTCGCCCGAGGCCCGCGCGGTCCTGGGCTTCCTCGGTTCCTTCGTCCGGACCACCCAGGAAACCGCCGACGCGCAGGCGCGGTACGCCCAGGACCCCGGCTCGGTGACCGGAGCCGCGTCCGCCGGCATGAAGGAGGCGAGGACGACGGTGGAGAAGGACAGTGACCTGAAGAAGGACGAGGACCTGAAGAGCATGCCGAAGAAGAGCGACTTCGCCTCTCCCAAGACCCCGGAGGCCCCGAAGGCCCCGGAAGCCCCCAAGGCCCCCAAGGCGACCGCGGAGAAGCCCCCCACTTCCTCGTAGGGCCCCGGACGGCGAGGGGGCGGGGACGGGAGACCGTCCCCGCCCCCTCGCCGTCGTACTGCTACGCGGGAAGCAACCGCCACTGACGGCTCCGGGGATCGCCCTCCGCCCCGTCCTGCCTGACGGCCGTACGGGCGTTGGTGTCGACCCGCAGGAGCAGACCGCTGTTGCGGTTCGCGATCTCGTACGCCCGCGGGTCGTCGCCCTCGGGGTCCACCGGGATCAGTCTCCACTGCTGATGGTGGGCGCCGTCCCCCTCGTAGGCGCGTTGCGCGATCACCGCTCCGGCCGTCTCCCGTGCTTCGGCGACTTCCAGGACCTTGCCGCTGCGTACGTTCTCGATCCGGTACAGGACCTCGCCGCCGTCCCGGCCCACCTCCACCAGCCGCCACCGCTGGTGGTCCCGGGCCGAGGCGAGGGACTGATGGATCTCGGCCCCGTCCTTGAGGGACTCCCGGTGGACCCCCATGCGCAGCCCGCTGCGGACGTTGGCCCAGGAGGCCACCGTGCCCGAGTCGGGCAGCCCGGCCGCCCTCGCTGCCGCGACCTTCCGGATCCGGTGGTTGACGTGGTCGGCGACGTAGAGGTTGCCCGCGCGGTCCACGGCGAGCCCC